>NZ_JBIOTD010000001.1:2507500-2785000 GCF_051715125.1 Enterococcus sp. AZ048
CTACCATATTGGAGTCCTACAACCCCAAGAGGCAAGCCTCTTGGTTTGGGCTTTTCCCGTTTCGCTCGCCGCTACTCAGGGAATCGATTTTTCTTTCTCTTCCTGCAGGTACTTAGATGTTTCAGTTCTCTGCGTCTACCTCTATTCAGCTATGTATTCACTGAAAAGTAACATCCTATAAAAGATGCTGGGTTTCCCCATTCGGAAATCTCCGGATCAAAGCTTACTTACAGCTCCCCGAAGCATATCGGTGTTAGTCCCGTCCTTCATCGGCTCCTAGTGCCAAGGCATCCACCGTGCGCCCTTATTCACTTAACCTTATCTTGACTTGCGTCAAGGGTCTTACTAATTTCCATGAGCGATCATGTTCCTTAGTAATAAATAAGCAATTGAACTTATTAAAAAACTCATTCAACGCGGTGTTCTCGGTTTGTTTAACATTTTGTTTCTGTATCCAGTTTTCAATGAACGATTTGAGAGTAGACCTCTCAAAACTGAACGAATAAAAGCAAGCCTGTGTAGTTTCCGTAACGTTCATCTAAGATGAACTATTTCCTTAGAAAGGAGGTGATCCAGCCGCACCTTCCGATACGGCTACCTTGTTACGACTTCACCCCAATCATCTATCCCACCTTAGGCGGCTGGCTCCAAAAGGTTACCTCACCGACTTCGGGTGTTACAAACTCTCGTGGTGTGACGGGCGGTGTGTACAAGGCCCGGGAACGTATTCACCGCGGCGTGCTGATCCGCGATTACTAGCGATTCCGGCTTCATGTAGGCGAGTTGCAGCCTACAATCCGAACTGAGAGAAGCTTTAAGAGATTAGCTTAGCCTCGCGACTTCGCGACTCGTTGTACTTCCCATTGTAGCACGTGTGTAGCCCAGGTCATAAGGGGCATGATGATTTGACGTCATCCCCACCTTCCTCCGGTTTGTCACCGGCAGTCTCGCTAGAGTGCCCAACTAAATGATGGCAACTAACAATAAGGGTTGCGCTCGTTGCGGGACTTAACCCAACATCTCACGACACGAGCTGACGACAACCATGCACCACCTGTCACTTTGCCCCCGAAGGGGAAGCTCTATCTCTAGAGTGGTCAAAGGATGTCAAGACCTGGTAAGGTTCTTCGCGTTGCTTCGAATTAAACCACATGCTCCACCGCTTGTGCGGGCCCCCGTCAATTCCTTTGAGTTTCAACCTTGCGGTCGTACTCCCCAGGCGGAGTGCTTAATGCGTTAGCTGCAGCACTGAAGGGCGGAAACCCTCCAACACTTAGCACTCATCGTTTACGGCGTGGACTACCAGGGTATCTAATCCTGTTTGCTCCCCACGCTTTCGAGCCTCAGCGTCAGTTACAGACCAGAGAGCCGCCTTCGCCACTGGTGTTCCTCCATATATCTACGCATTTCACCGCTACACATGGAATTCCACTCTCCTCTTCTGCACTCAAGTTTCCCAGTTTCCAATGACCCTCCCCGGTTGAGCCGGGGGCTTTCACATCAGACTTAAGAAACCGCCTGCGCTCGCTTTACGCCCAATAAATCCGGACAACGCTTGCCACCTACGTATTACCGCGGCTGCTGGCACGTAGTTAGCCGTGGCTTTCTGGTTAGATACCGTCAAGGGATGAACTTTTTACTCTCATCCTTGTTCTTCTCTAACAACAGAGTTTTACGATCCGAAAACCTTCTTCACTCACGCGGCGTTGCTCGGTCAGACTTTCGTCCATTGCCGAAGATTCCCTACTGCTGCCTCCCGTAGGAGTTTGGGCCGTGTCTCAGTCCCAATGTGGCCGATCACCCTCTCAGGTCGGCTATGCATCGTTGCCTTGGTGAGCCGTTACCTCACCAACTAGCTAATGCACCGCGGGTCCATCCATCAGTGACGCAAAAGCGCCTTTCAAATAGAAACCATGCGGTTTCTATTGTTATACGGTATTAGCACCTGTTTCCAAGTGTTATCCCCTTCTGATGGGCAGGTTACCCACGTGTTACTCACCCGTTCGCCACTCCTTTTCTTTCGGTGGAGCAAGCTCCGGTGAAAGAAAAAGCGTTCGACTTGCATGTATTAGGCACGCCGCCAGCGTTCGTCCTGAGCCAGGATCAAACTCTCATATAAAGTGTTTGAAACAATCTTGCGATTGTTAAGCTCAATTTAATAATTGACTTGCTAGCATATTGCTTGCTATGTTGTTTGCTTCTATAGAATAGAAGCGCCCTACACATTTGGTTTGTTTTATTCGTTCAGTTTTCAAAGGTCTACGTTGTTTGTCGCTTTGTTTCAGCAACTTTTAAATCATAACAGATTGCCGTTTTAATGTCAACACTTTTTTGAAGTTTCTTTCGAAGAAGTTGTCGTCATCGCTTTATGCGACTTTGATAGAATAACTGAAAGTCAGCCATCTGTCAATAACAATTTTGAAGTTTTTTTAAGCGATATTCCCTCGCCTTGGAACATTAAATAATATACCAACATAATCTTATCTGGTCAATTAGAAATATTGATTTTTCGGAACTTTTTTTCAATACTGACCAATACTTCGCAACCTGCTTGCAAACGTTCGTAAATAACATGAAAGCTGATTGAAAATTTCCTTTTCAAAACACAAACTGCCGTATTTTTAATTCTGGAGATGACATCATTTTCTAATAAACCTTTTCAAACATACAAAAAAAGACGTCAGCATAGCTGAACGTCTCTTGAAATTATTTCCTAACGCATGGTCGGAAATAGCAAAACATCTCGAATTGATTGAACATCTGTCAGTAACATAACTAAACGGTCAATTCCGATACCTAGTCCACCAGTCGGCGGCATACCGTATTCTAACGCCTCTAAGAAGTCTTCATCTACACCATGTGCTTCATCGTTTCCTTGTTCCCGCTCTTTTTCTTGCGCTTCGAAGCGTTCACGTTGATCAATTGGATCATTTAGCTCAGTAAAGGCATTCGCAAATTCGCGTCCCACGATAAATAATTCAAAACGGTCTGTAAAACGTCCATCTTCTGCATTTTTCTTCGCAAGTGGAGATACTTCTACTGGATGACCATACACAAATGTCGGTTGTTGCAGCGTTTCTTCCACAAAGGTCTCAAAGAACTCATTGATGATGTGCCCAATTTCCATGTTATCATTAATTTCAACATGGTGTTCCTTAGCTAGCGCACGAGCCTCTTCAATGGACATTTCGGGCCAGAAATCTACCCCTGTTTGTTCTTTGATTGCATCCACCATATGGATACGTTTAAACTCAGATCCTAGGTCAATCGTTTGACCATCATATGAAAGTGTCGTTTCCCCTAGAACATTTTGCGCGGCATCTCGAATAATTCCTTCTGTCAAATTCATTACATCTAAGAAATCTTGATACGCAGTATAAACTTCCATCATTGTAAATTCAGGATTGTGCGTAGTATCAATCCCTTCATTACGAAATACACGACCAATTTCGTATACTTTTTCCATTCCGCCAACGATTAAACGCTTCAAGTGCAGCTCTAATGCGATTCGGAGATATAAATCCATATCAAGAGCATTGTGATGCGTGATAAACGGACGAGCAGTCGCCCCTCCTGCTTCATTGTGCAACACAGGCGTCTCTACTTCGATATAACCGAGTCCATCTAAATAGCGTCGGATTTGACTGATGATTTGACTACGTTTAGTAAAACGATCAAAACTCTCACGATTACTGATTAAATCCAAATAGCGCTGACGGTAACGTTGTTCAACGTTGGTCAACCCATGATATTTTTCTGGCAGTGGACGCAACGCTTTAGACAACAATGTAATTTCTTTCGCTTTAATGGAGACTTCGCCAGTATCCGTCTTCATGATTTCACCAGTTACGCCAAAGAAATCACCTAGATCCCCTTTTTTGAAGATCGCATACGGTTCTTCCCCGACTTCGTCTTTACGTACGTAGATTTGGATTTGGCCTTCCCGGTCTTGCAAGTGAGCAAAGCCGACTTTCCCTTTTCCCCGTTTCGTCATCATTCGACCAGCCACGCTTGCCGATAATTGTTTTTCTTGAAGCTCTTCTTTAGTATTTTCGTCATATGTTTCGTGTAATTCTTTTGAATTTGCTGTTCGTTCAAAACGTGCACCGAATGGATCAATGCCTTCTTCACGAAGGGTTTCCATTTTTTCTCGGCGAACACGCATCTGATCGTTCATTTCTGTTAAATTTGATTGTTCTTCAGTCACGAATGTTCCTCCTCAGAATGTAATTACTCTTTCTTATAATGCCAATGAATAAGCAAAAAATCAAGCCGAATTCTTCATTCGGCTTCAAGATCAACTGATTTTCTCTCTCGCTTCAGTCTTTTCAACAAGCTGATCCAATAAATCTGCGATCACTTGTTTGTCTTCTGTTTGATTAATAGCTAATTTAGCTTTTGCAGAGCGAGGAATCCCTTTTAAATAGTAGCTTGCATGTTGACGGAATTCACGACAAGCGATGGTTTCGTCCTTCAACTGAATTAGACGTTCTAAATGCAGCTTGGCTGTTTCTATTTTTTCTCTCGCACTTGGTTCGGGAATTAATTCACCTGTTTCTAAATAGTGCTGGGTTTGATGGATCATCCAAGGATTGCCTAGAGCCGCTCGGCCAATCATCACCGCATCCACACCGACTTCTTCAATCATTCGTTTCGCATCCTCTGGCGTACGGACATCGCCGTTTCCCATAAATGGAATCGTTAGCGCATCAGCTACTTGCTTCAAGACAGCCCAGTCTGCTTTGCCTTCGTACATTTGCACTCGTGTCCTTCCGTGCATTGCAATGGCTGAAGCTCCTGCACTTTGAGCCGCCAAAGCATTCTCTACTGCAAAGATATGCTGTTCATCCCAGCCTACACGCATTTTAACAGTTACGGGAATATCTACAGCCGACGAAACTGCATTTACCATTTCATAAACTTTATTTGGGTCTAACAGCCATTTAGCACCCGCTTCTGCTTTAATAACCTTGTTTACCGGACACCCCATGTTGATGTCGATAATGTCAGCTTTCGTATTTTCTTGGACAAATTGCGCTGCTTCTACTAATGAGTCTTTGTTCCCGCCGAATATTTGTACACTTAACGGATGTTCTCGTTCATCTATATACAGCATCTCCAACGTCTTTTTATTTCTAAAGTGGATTCCTTGATCACTGATCATTTCGCACACGACCAGACCTGCTCCGAACTCCTTCACCGTCACTCGAAAAGCAGCATTCGAGATGCCTGCCATTGGAGCTACAACCACCCGATTAGGTACCTCCACATCGCCTATTTTCCACGTACCATTCAATGGTTTCACGTTTATTCCCCCAAAATTTCTTGTTTAAGTTCGTAAAGTTCTTCTTCACTGTACTCGTATTTGTTATTACAAAAAGTACAAACCGCCTCTGCACCATGATCTTGATCAATTAATTCCTGAATTTGGTCGGCTCCCAATGTGAGAATCGCAGAAGCGAATTTTTCTTTTGAACAATCACATTTAAATTGAACAGGCATCTTTTCTAAAAATTCAACATCGCTAGTTGCTAATAAATTTTGCAAAATTTCTTCTGGCGTTTGACCCTCGTCTAGCAAGGTTGAAATACGTGATGTCTCTTTTAAGCGTTCTTCAATTTGATCAATGATCTCATCGCTTGCACCTGGCATAATTTGAATCATAAAACCACCCGCTGTTTTGACAGAATCATCTGTATCGACTAAGACTGATACTCCCACCGCAGATGGAATTTGTTCGGATACTGCCAAATAATAGGTAAAGTCTTCTCCGATTTCACCAGAAACAATGGGTGTTTGACCAGAAAATGGTTCTTTCAGCCCTAGATCTTTGATTACAGTGAACATGCCTTCTGTTCCAACTGCTCCACGCACATCTATTTTGCCAATCTCATTTAATGGTAGACTGATATGTGGATTCTTGATATATCCTTTCACTTCTCCTTTACCATTGCTGTCAACGACGATAGCTCCCGCAGGACCGTTTCCTTCTACTTTGATAGTCATTTTATCTTTGCCTTTTAACGTGGCTCCTAACATCAATGCACCGATCATTGTGCGACCCAATGCTGCAGAGGACGTATTCCATGTATCATGACGGCGCTGTGCCTCACCAATCGTCTCCGTTGCGTTTACTGCGTATGCTCGAACAAATCCGCTATAAGCTAATGCTTTTACTAAATAATCACTCATTTACCTGCTCCTTATCCCTAATAATGAACTATTTACTACTGAAACACTCCTCAGAATGTCTAATCTGTTTTCTTACTTTATTTTAAAAAAAATAAGACCCTCATTCATTTTTTAAAGTGGTTCATTTTTTACTCGTGATTGCATCATACTAGGTGTTTCAACTTTTTTCAACTTCTCTGCGCCTGCATAATGGAAAAGCTTAACAAAGTGATATTCGCCGAACACAACAAAAGCAGACGAATTTTCGTCTGCTTCTTAAAACCACAAAGGCAATAAAATAGCTGTCATTGCAGTAGCATCATACTTCATCGCTTCGCTTTTCAACTGGTTGTGTAGGGTGCCTAGCGCCTCAGGAAAATCCTGTTGATGACACAGTGCATAAAGGGCGATTTCCTTACAGATTTTTGTTGCAACTAAACCGCAGTCTTCCGTTTTTTCAAGTACTTGCGCATTCTCAAACAACATTTTTTTGATTTCTGGACTCGTATTTACAAACTCATCCCCGTAAGCACAACTAATCTGATCCATCATTTGTTTAGCTTTTTCGTCGCGTTTCATGCTCTCCACCTCTTTAAAATCATTTTACGCCTAGATAACCTATAGACCAACAAAATACATTTAAATCAACGATAAATTAATTTTTTATCCTTTTGAGATGTAAAAAGAGATTGTCTGAAACTTTTTAAATACTCGAAAATCAACGAACGAAATTCTTTGTTCTCTCAAATGCTGTAAAGCTGAAGAATAGAAAAACGGCATGCCCAAGGACATGCCGTTTCATTTTACTCTTGATTGTCGTTTGTATCATCTGGCTCGATTTTATTGTCTGAGTCTTTGTGTTCTTCAGGATCTTTATCTTCTGCTTGTTTCTCAGCATCTTTCTCTTCCAAAGCACGTTTTGCTTCTTCAAAGGTTTGTGCTTGAGCTTTTTCACTTGGATAAGGAGTGCCTTTGCCTTCTGGCATTTGCCCTGTCTCAAACAATGATTTGATTGCTTTCGCATCCAATGTTTCGAATTCCAGTAACTTTTCAGCGATCAATTTATGTTGATCACGATGCGTTTCGATGATCTCACGTGCTTTTTCGTGAGCTTTCATTAAGATACTACGAACTTCTTCATCAATTTCAAAAGCAACTTGTTCAGAGTAAGCTTTTGTTTGACCGTAATCACGGCCAACAAAGACTTGATGATTTCCTTCGTATTGAACCGGTCCAAGCTTATCACTCATTCCGTATTCAGTTACCATGCTGCGGGCTAGTGCTGTTGCTTGCTCGAAGTCATTTGAAGCACCTGTTGTTTGTGCGTTAAACACGATTTCTTCAGCAGTACGTCCGCCCAACAGTCCAACGATTTGTTCAAACATATCATCTTTCGACATCAACATTTGATCTTCTTTTGGTAAAGCGATCATATAACCGCCAGCGCGTCCACGAGGAATAATAGTTACTTTGTGAACAACACGCGCACGGTTTAATACCATACCAATAATTGTGTGACCTGCTTCATGATAAGCGACCATTTCACGTTCATGCTTGCTAATGACACGATCCTTCTTAGCAGGACCTGCAATCACGCGATCTTCTGCTTCGTCAACATCTGAAGCATCGATTTTCTTCTTGTTTCGACGAGCAGCTACTAGGGCTGCTTCATTCAGAACATTCTCAAGGTCCGCACCAGCAAAACCTGGTGTTTGTTGTGCAACAACTTTCAAATCAACGTCGTCTGCTAACGGTTTATTCCGAGCATGAACGCGTAAAATCGCTTCACGGCCTTTAACATCCGGGCGTCCAACTAAAATTTGACGGTCAAAACGACCTGGACGTAATAACGCTGGATCTAGTACGTCTGAACGGTTCGTTGCAGCGATGACGATCACGCCTTCGTTTCCATCAAAACCATCCATTTCAACAAGTAACTGGTTTAAGGTTTGTTCACGTTCATCATGACCCCCGCCCATACCAGCGCCACGTTGACGACCAACAGCATCAATTTCATCAATGAAAATGATTGCTGGAGCATTTTTCTTGGCTGTTTCAAATAGGTCACGGACACGAGAAGCCCCGACCCCTACAAACATTTCCACGAAATCTGAACCAGAAATTGAATAGAACGGCACGCCTGCTTCACCGGCTACAGCTTTGGCAAGCAATGTTTTACCGGTCCCTGGAGGTCCCTCTAATAAAACACCGGCAGGAATGCGAGCGCCCAATTCGACAAAACGACGCGGGTCTTTCAAGAATTCTACAACTTCTACTAATTCTTGTTTTTCTTCTTCTGCTCCGGCCACATCAGAGAATCTTACACGGTTGGCTTTTTTGTCTGCTTCTTTCGCTTTTGACTTGCCAAAGTTCATGACACGACCATTGCCGCCTCCGCCTCCGCCTTGTTGTCCGATCATCATATAGAAGAAGAAAATCATGATTAGGATTGGTAAGAAGCTGACTAATAATGTCACCCACATACCGCTGCTAGATTCTTCATCGATCTCTGTTTTTACATTGTTTTCTTTTGCTAGATCATTAACTTGGCTCAACGTTGAATCATTAGGCAAAATAATAGTTGAGAAATGAGTCGTTGTAGAATCGGTTGAACCAATGATGCTCAATCCACCAGAGTTTGCAACTTCTTGCTTCTCTTTGTACTCCCCAGTGATTTTGTACACACCACCAGCAGGTTGGATTTTAACATTTTTGATTTTGCCTTCTTGCATTTGTTCAGTAAAGGTTGAATACTCGATATCTGGCGAAGCTGATTTGTTATCCCCGAAAAGGAAATACACTACCATAACCATCGCCAAGATGACGAGAATATAATAGAGAGCATTTTTTACTCCCTTATTGTTTTTGTTCATCTGCGTCCTCCTCGCGCTTGTTAGCTCATTAGCTTGTAAAAAAAGTTTTATCAATTTTGACCTTTTAAGTATATCACACTGTGATTTTTTCGGTCACTAATTTGATTGATAAATTTCAGGCTTTAATACGCCTACATACGGTAAATTGCGATATGCCTCTGCATAATCCAGTCCATAACCAACAACGAATTCATTTGGCACATCAAAGCCAACATAGTCCGCATGGATATCAACTACACGACCCTCGGGTTTATCCAACAATGTGACAATTTTCACTGATTTGGCTTTGCGGTATTTGAACAGGTCCACCAAATAGCCCAATGTTCGACCACTATCGATGATATCTTCAACGATCAACAAATCACGGCCTTCAACATTTGTGTCTAAGTCCTTAATGATTTTTACTTCACCAGATGAAACGGTTTGGTTACCGTAACTTGAAACATCCATAAAGTCCAATTCTAAGTGTGCATCGATCTCACGAACGATGTCTGCCATAAAAGGTACAGCACCTTTTAAAATACCAACCACCAATGGATTATTGTCGGCGTAATCTGTCGTTAATTGTGCGCCTAATTCAACACAGCGCTTTTGAATATCTTCTCTAGTAATCAAGATTTTTTCAATATCTTTTGCTAGCATGTGGAAACTCCTTTCATTTCGCTACCTGAAGCGTATAGTCAAGTATGTAGTGTATTCTATCAGTTTCAGTTGTAATACTCAAATAGGAATTGACAAAAGGCAAAAGCGCTACGATTTCTCCCGCAGAATCTTCTACCACCCATGCGCGATCACGTGCATCTGTTGGGATTTTCTTGTCAATAAAATAACGATTTATCCTTTTATTCAACCGCCCACTTAATTGAATGCGATCTCCCGCTTCTCTCTTGCGAATCTTTAGCGGGAGGTTCACTGTTGCGGGCAGGAAAACTTGATACCCCTCTTTATTGGAAGCTTCGCTGCTTTTTCTCAGCACAATCCTTGCACCATCAGACAGCTCAGCCTCTTCACCTTCATCTAAATAAAGAACTTCTTTATCCACCAGGGATTTCTGCTCTAGATAAAAATGCTGATAACGACGTACAAATTGCCAATTATTGCCGATGTCTATTAGCCATTGACTGGTAAAATCTTCCATTTTATCTAACAGTAAAAAAAGTTGACGCTGTGAGACCGCGAGCGTCTTCTGTTCACTGGCCTGTTGAAAAAACGAAGAAAGAAAATAATAACGAGCGCCCGTCTCCTGAGGAAGGGTTTCATAGGAAAATGACCACCGTTGACCGTCAAATTCAACATTTCTTAAATTTTCTTTTAGCGTTTCATTGATCAGCTGGTTAGCCCACGTCAATTGTTGGTGAAATTGTTGCGCGTGCAGTAAGACTTGGGGATTTTCTTCTTTTAATTCAGGGACAACATTTTGTCTTATACGATTACGAAAATAATCTTGAGACGTGTTTGTTCCATCTTCAAAATAAGGGACATTTTCTTTTTCAGCGTAATCGTATAATGATTCTTTTGAAAATAGCAGCAGCGGACGTAGCAAAACTCCATTACCAAATCGTTGTTGACGTGCTATTCCTTCATGGCCTGCAAGCGAACCGCCTCTAGTCAGACGCATCAATAGCGTTTCTAGCTGATCATCGCCATGATGAGCTGTTAAAATCAGATCATACTTTTCTTTCTGCATAATTTCTTTAAAAAAACCATACCGAACATTTCTAGCTTCCGCTTCTACATTTTTCTCTGCTGGCTTTTCCCAGACTTTTAAATAAAACGGTATTTGCTGTTTTTCACAATACGTACGCAGGAAAGCTGCTTCTGCTTTGGATTCTTTACGTAACTGATGGTTTATGTGTGCGACACCTATTTTCAGCTTTCTTTGTTCTAGCAGATGCAGCAATACCATTGAATCGACTCCAGCCGAGACAGCTATTAAGATTTTTTTTCCTTCCACTAACTCTGGATTCTCTTTAAAAAAAGCGTGTTCCATATTAAATTCCTCATTTTTTAAAAATAGTAGTGACAACTATAAAAAAAGCTGAAATCCTAAAAGAATTTCAGCTTCCCTATTTTAACTACGACGGCCGCCTCGGCCTCCGCGTTTTCCTTCGGTATTGCGTTTGATCGATGACAAGCGATCATCGCTATCCTTTAAAAAGGAACTCATCAATGAATCGAAGTCTTGTTTGCCGCTATTTTGTTGGGGTTTGCCTTTAGCCGCTGGTCTTGGGCGGTTGTTGTCGCGAAACTCACGTTTGAAAGGTTTCTTTTCTGGTTGTGGTTGATCTTGGGCCTTACGTATTGAAAGACCTACTTTGCCGTCGTCTCCGACTGACGTAACTTTTACCGTTACCTCATCCCCGACAGTCAAAACATCATGAATGTCTTTGACGAAACCATTAGATATTTCACTGATATGGACTAAGCCCGTTTTGCCCTCTCCCAAGTCGATAAAGGCACCGAAATTGGTGATCCCTGATACTTTTCCTTGCAGCTTAGCTCCTACTTCGATTGACATAAAAAAAATGTTCCTCCTAATTTTTTTCCAATTTATTTTAAAACTGCGATTTTATATTAATTAGCAGTTTCGGACTTTACAACTTCGTCAGCAGACTGTTTGTCTTTGCTAGGCGTATTTGCTGAATCTGGTAAAACAAAAATCAATTCCCCATCTTTTGAATAATAGAAACGACTACGAGCTAGTTTTGCCACATAGTTATCATCTTTCAACAATTTTACATCTTGTTTTAACCCATTCACTTGATCATCCACTTTAGCAGATTCGGCTACTGTCTGAACCTTAATTTGCTTCAATTCGTTCAAATGACGATGTTCGTTGAAGATTTGAACTCCCATGACGATAGCGGCAAAAGCTGCGACAGCAAATAATGCTGCTAGACGACGACGCTTAAAAATTAATTGACGGTGCTGCTTTTGAAATTTGCGATATTGCTCTTTTGCATACGGCGTATCTAACGAAGCAATTTTCTGCGTCTCGTTTTCATTCATTCCTGCTCGCTCCTTACCATGAAATTCTTTACTATTATATCAATTCAGGATATAATTGTCTATTTGAATTATCCTTAATTCCCGTTATTTTCCACTCGTGTCTCACGAATGATCCGATACATTTTTGCTGCATCTTCTTTTTTTGTCGACTCATGCAGCTCTTCTACCGCCACTTCTAGGACTTTGTTACCAAATTGAATGCGAAGCTCATCTCCCACTTTTATATCTGTTGAAGATTTTGCTAACTTTCCGTTTACTTGGATTCGTCCCTTGTCAGCTACTTCTTTCGCTACCGTACGACGTTTTATAATGCGTGCTATTTTTAAAAATTTATCTAATCGCATGAATTATCTCCTTTTCCAATTTATTCTTAATAATTTGCTGCCAAATGGCAACATCAACCACTCTCTAATGGTTAACAAACGTAGTTGAATGGCCAGCATCAAAAAAGCACTTCCTCCAATTCCTACACCAAAAATGGCTGCAACTAAAGCAAAACTTCTTTTTTGAATAGCACCAAAGATAATGCTGATACCGCCATAATAACATAAGAGTACGATGATCATCCCCGCTAAACAAATAAAAAGATTTCGCATAAAGTGTCGTTGCTTTCCATAGGCGCGGGTTTCACGGTTACATGCATAATGTAAAACAAATAAAGCGACTGCTAACCCCAGCAGAGTCGATAAGCTAGCACCAATTGTGCCGAATTGATTCGTTAATCCCCCTGTTGTCACAACTTTTAACAGCAATCCAACGCCTGCTGCTTGCAACGAACTACGGTATTCATTTTGACTCTGGGCAATACTTTGGTAAGCCTGTACCATCGCCATAAGAAAGATCGCGAATACGAATAGCACCAGCGTGGCATTCCCCTGATAATCCTTGAACAACGCATAGTTCACATACGGCAACAACATCGCTAATCCAATTGAAGCTGCCGCTGCAATTGCACAGGTCAATCGAAGGAAAACTTGACTCGTTTTGACAAACATCCGACGGTCATCGTTGATTAAATAGCGGGTTAACAAGGGCAAGAAGCTTGAACTTAAAGCTAATGCTACAACTAATCCTAATTGTACCAGCGGCTGCCCTCTATCGTAGACCCCTTTTGCCAGTTTCGCACCATGTTCGCTTAACCCAAAATCAACTAACGCTTTTTTTACAGTAAACGAATCAATGAGTTGAAATAAAATCAACAGACCGCTGTAGACAGTCATCAAACCACCTTCAAGAGCCACTCGCTTAGCAAGCTTAACCGTATTTTCGCCCACTCTGGGAAGCTTGAGAAGAATGCTGGTAGACAAGACTTTCCGTCGGTAATACCAGAGGACAGCTACTGCTGCAACGCCACCGACTAATGCCCCTGACATGGCAACCGTTCCTGTATGGTAAACATTCCAACCAAATTGTCTGAACGACCACGCAGCAATTATAATTACACCCACCCGGATCAATTGCTCCACCACTTGAGAAACGGCAGTTGGCACCATCAGTAATTTCCCTTGGAACTCTCCTCGTGTAATCGAAAGGAACGGCATAATTACAAAGGTAAACGAAACCACGCGAATCAAAGGAGCTAATTTTGCATCTCCCATCCAGACAGCGAATGGATAAGCAGAAAAGAAGAAAATGGCCCATAAAATCAAACCAAAACTGCTGATTAACGGAAATAACTCTTCCAGTGCTTGACGTTGCTTTCGAGGCTCTTTTTTCTCTACTACGTATTTTGAAATGAACTGCGGAAGTCCAGTTAAAGCAAGTGTCATCGCAATCCCGTAGATTGGATACACTTGTTGGTAAACATAGAAACCTTCGTCACCTGCAAAGTTTTGATAAGGGACTCGGTAAACAGCGCTCAATAGCTTCGCGATGAATGACGCAGCCGTCAAGACGAAGGCACCTTGCATCATGACCCGCATTTCTTTATTTGCCAGTGCCTCCACCACCTATTCTTTGTATTTTTGTTCTCTTAACGCCCGGATAAATTTGCTGATTTCTCGTAACCAAATAGCCTCATCCATGGTTTTAGCAATAGTTAATTTGATGACCATTTGATCCTTTTCAACACCTAGAGTTGCTTTCATCTTCGTTACACTTAATGCTTCAAAAAGCTGTTCGACTTTATACGCTTTTGTTCCAACTTTGCTCAGGGTAAAGATAATCTGCTGCTGACGTTTTTGTATACTCTCAACTAATGCCCGATCGCCATCCATTTTGATTTGACCGACGTTCAGCAAATTGGCTACCTCATCAGGATAATCACCAAAGCGATCAATCAAGTCTGCTTCGACTTCATCTAGCATCTCCGTGCTTTCTAGTTCGCGAATCCGTTTATAGATCTCGATTTTTTGTCGTTCATCTTCTATATAAGTCCCCGGAATATAGGCGTCGATTCCAAGGTTGATTTCAACTGATGTACGCTCCACTTGGGTATTTTTTCCTTGCTTCCGATCTACTGCTTCAGAAAGCATTTGTGAGTACATATCAAAGCCGACTGCGTCAATAAAGCCATGCTGCTGAGCACCAAGAAGGTTTCCTGCACCACGAATAGATAAGTCCCGCATCGCGATTTTGAAGCCTGAGCCTAATTCAGTAAAGTCTTTGATTGCCTGCAGACGTTTTTCACTGACTTCATTCAGTATTTTTTGCGGCTCATACATGAAATACGCATAGGCGATTCGACTGCTTCGTCCTACACGTCCACGTAATTGATACAATGTGGACAGCCCCATATAATCGGCGTTTTCTACAAACAACGTATTTACGTTGGGAATGTCTACCCCCGTTTCAATAATCGTTGTCGTCACCAAGATGTCGTATTGTCCATCGATAAAGTCCATCAATGTATTCTCTAACTGTACTTCGGTCATTTGACCGTGCGCAAATCCGATTTTAGCATCTGGTACCAACATTTGTAATTCTTCTACTTTTCGTTCGATTGTCTCTACCCGGTTATACAGATAAAAGGCTTGCCCGCCACGTGCCATTTCTCGCTCGATCGCTTCACGGATCGCTCCGGGATTCGTCTCCATTACATAAGTTTGAATTGGGTAGCGATTTTCCGGAGGTGTCTCGATGACTGAAAGGTCACGTACGCCCAGCATCGACATATGCAGCGTCCGAGGAATCGGAGTAGCGGTCAACGTTAAGACATCCACTTGAGATCGGAGTTGCTTTAAGCGCTCTTTGTGTTTCACGCCAAAACGTTGTTCTTCGTCGATCACTAATAATCCCAAATCTGCAAATTTTAAATCTTGTGACAACAGACGATGCGTACCGACTACAATATCGATTTGTCCTGTACGAAGTTGTTCAATCGTTTCATTTTGCTGCTTCTTTGTACGAAAACGACTCAACATTCCCACGTTTATAGGGAAATTTTCAAAACGTTCGGTCATCGTATCGTAATGTTGCTGCGCCAAAATCGTCGTCGGAACAAGGAATGCTACTTGTTTATTTTCTTTCATTGCTTTAAAGGCTGCGCGCAACGCAACCTCTGTCTTCCCAAAACCAACATCGCCAACCAACAGACGATCCATCGGGCGCGCCTTCTCCATGTCGTGCTTGATTTCCGAAGCACTCCGTAACTGATCGTCTGTTTCACTATAAGGAAAGGCATCTTCAAATTCCTTCTGGTATTCGTCATCTGGACCAAAAGCATACCCGCGCTCTGCTTCACGCTTGGCATATAGTTCAATCAAGTCATCTGCGATATCTTCAATTCTTTTCGATACTTTACTCTTTGTCTTAGTCCACTCGCTGCCGCCTAATTTATTGATTTTCGGCGGTTTTGCTTCAGAAGAAACGTACTTTTGGATTAGGTTCAATTGTGTAACTGGAATGAACAGTTTGTCGTCTTTTTGGTACAGAATCGACATATAGTCTTGATGGACCCCATCTATTTCGATAGTCTCCATCCCTATATATTTCCCGATTCCATGATTTGCATGAACGACATAGTCGCCTGTCTTTAATTCATTATAGCTCTTCAGGCGTTCCGCGTTGGAGATCGTTTGGCGGCGCGCACGTTTTTTGGTTACCTTTTGGAAAATTTCCCGTTCTGTTACCACGACTAACTTATCTTGCGGCAGCTCGAATCCATTCGTTAAATTTCCTATTACAATTTGCGTTTGTCCTACTACTATTTTATCTGGAGTTGTTTGCACTGCTTGGATAGCCACATCTCGAAATTCTTGTGTGAGTTTTTCTTGACGCTCCTGGTCAGAAACAAGAAATAGTACTGTTTGTCCTTGTTTTTGCCAACGATCGACTTCTGTTTTCAGTAATGGCATTTGCCCAAAAAATTGCTGCATCGAGCGGTACTGAAAATTATGGATTGCTTCGAAGCGCAAATTTCCCATTCCTTTTTGAAATAAGGAGAAGAAGCTTGTTACAAGTTTAGCTTTCTTTATTAAGTCGTGGGCATTCATTCCAAATGTTTGATCAGAAAACACTCTCAGCTCTTCGATTTTTTGAGTGTGCCACTCCGCTTCTTCTCGTTCCATTTCACGGTTCGTTTCCATTATTCGAGGATAGTCATCGACGAATAGCAGCGCATCTTCAGCAAAGTGATCGAGTAGAGATACTTTTTCTTCATATAGTAAATCCGTATAATACTTGGCCTGCTCTGTAGGGATTCCATCTTCCCACGACGCAATGAGCTGACCAAAGTAATCATTTAAGAAATTATACGCTTCTTTTTCCTTCGTGACCGCTAAACGATTTTGTAAAAGTTGAGTCACCTTCTGCGCGCCTTGTGTCAAATCTTCCGCAGAGAAAACCAAATCTGTAGTTGGGGTGATCCATGCTTCATCCAAATTCTCCACAGAGCGTTGCGTCTCTGGCTCAAAATAGCGTAAAGAATCTATTTCCACATCGAACAACTCTACACGAACAGGATATTCGGTCGTCAAAGGATAAATGTCAACAATACTGCCCCGCATACTGAACTCACCGGGTTTTCCAACCATTGTTTGCCGCTCATAGCCCATCAATACCAACCGTTGTGCTAAGTGATCTAAATCAACTTCGCTGCCGATTTTCCAATGTAGTTGATTGGCTTTCCATGTTTCAGTTGACGGTAAATACTTTCTCAATGCAGCGATCGGAACAACGTACAGTCCTTTTTCACCTTGAGAAAGCGCCTGTAGCGTAGCAACGCGTTCTGCTCTTGCTTCAGGCGAGGCAAAAGCCATTTCTGCCGAAAGTACTTCATCCACAGGAAACAAATGAACATCGTCGACGATCTGACGCAGTTCATCTGCTAATTGATTACTATAGTAAAGATTGGGCACTGCGATGATTGTCTGCTTTTGACTTGTCTGATACGTCGCTGCCATCACCAAAGCTTTGGCAGATCCAGAAAGACCGATCAGCAATTGCCGCTTCGCTTTTTTGCTTAAATTCGCTTGCCACTCTTTTATTAGCGGCAGCTGATTTATAAATTCAATTAGATTCATCGTTCTTGCTCCTTATACATTCCTCTTTGCACGTGCTGTCCAAGACTATTTAGAAAGCTTCTCGCCTCACATGCAGTTCCTATTTTCTCAGTATCAGGGTTAATTAAATCGATTCATTGTTTGTAGAAAATCCGCCCCTGCTACAAAGTCATCTGCGGCATCTGCCGCACGGGCGACACTGACAGCGATTGTTTCTGCTTCTTCTTTACTAAATGTACTTAATACATGGTTTACAACTGTTTTACCGTTTGGCCGTCCAATACCAACCTTGATACGATTAAATTCTTGTGTCCCAATATGGGAAATAATACTTTTTAATCCGTTGTGCCCCCCGGCGCTTCCTTTTTTTCTCAAACGCAATTTACCAAGATCCATATCTAAATCATCTGCGATGACTACTAATTCTTCAAGATAAACACCGAAGTACGTCATTAACGGGCCAACTGCTCGACCAGATTCATTCATGAATGTTAAGGGCTTCACCAACAAGATTTTTTCGCCATTTACAAAGTAGTCCGCTACTTCCGCTTCAAACGTATTCTTTTTGAACGTAGCATCATGTTCTTCTGCTAGACGGTCAACCACCATAAAACCAATATTGTGTTTCGTATTTTCGTATTTTTTCCCTGGATTTCCCAAGCCAACGATCATTTTCATTTGTATTCGCCTCATTTATAATTATCATAGTCACCTAAATGCCATCGTTTTTCAGTTGCATGACAAAATGCTGGATAGTCAGCTGACTACCCAGTAAGAAATTTTCTTTATACAGTATAACACAAACTATACTGTAGTGACCGTTTTCAATGCTCTAACCTGTTTTCAAAAACCTGTTATTTTTGCAAAAACTTAATCATATCAGCACCTTGGAGCATCAATGCATGAAACGCTTACTTTGGAAACAGCTGAAAAAACTGTATTATTAATGAGTAAAACACGTGACAAATTTCATTAATTAGTGTTATCATTCCACTGGAAAACAAATATAAGAAGGGATTGGTACACATGACTGCAACAGCAGCAAGTAAAACCCATCAAAAAGTAATGTTAATCGGAGACGGCGCCGTAGGTTCAAGCTATGCCTTCGCACTTGTCAATCAAAATATCGCTCAAGAAATCGGTATTATCGATATCGATACCAATCGTACGCAAGGTGACGCAATCGACTTATCACATGCATTAGCATTCACATCACCTAAAAAAATATATTCTGCTTCTTACGAAGACTGTCACGATGCTGACTTAGTTGTTATTACAGCGGGCGCACCACAAAAACCAGGTGAAACTCGTTTAGACTTAGTTGGTAAAAACTTACGCATCAACAAAAGCATCGTAGAACAAGTCGTTGCTTCTGGCTTCGACGGCATCTTCTTAGTTGCTGCCAACCCTGTAGATATCTTAACGTATTCTACATGGAAATTCTCTGGCTTCCCTAAAGAACGCGTTATTGGTTCAGGAACGTCATTGGATACAGCACGTTTCCGTCAAGCAATCGCTGAATTAGTTGACGTTGACGCACGTAACGTCCATGCTTACATTCTTGGTGAACATGGTGATTCAGAATTCCCAGTTTGGTCACACGCAAACGTAGCTGGCTTGCAAATTTACGAATGGGTAAAAGATAATCCAGAAGTAGATGAAGAAGCTTTAGTAAACTTATTCTTCGGTGTACGTGACGCTGCTTACGAAATCATTGAGAAAAAAGGCGCAACATTCTACGGTATCGCCGTTGCTTTAGCTCGTATCACTCGTGCAATCTTAAATGATGAAAGTGCTGTGTTCCCTCTATCAGTTTATTTAGAAGGTCAATACGGACAAAGCGATATTTATATTGGTGCACCTGCTGTTATCAATGCAAAAGGTATCCAAAACATTATCGAAATTCCATTAAGCGATGCTGAAAAAGATCGTATGGATGCTTCTGCGAAAGAATTAAAAGAAGTTATGGACAAAGCTTTTGCTGATCTTGAAGCTGAAGGAAAATAAGACACTTTTCGAAGCCGCAAGGAATCTGATGATTCTTTGCGGCTTTTTTAATATTTACTAATGTTTCAGAACATATCACTCGTATTTTACTCATTCTGTGGTATATTTATAGTCGGTATATCATTTACACTTAGCGGCTATTATATAGAAGAAAATGCTTCGATAATGGATGAAAACCAAATACAGAAAAGCAATGAGGAGTTATTTCGATGACAAGAAATGAAAAAAGAAATTCTCGTGGCCGAACACGTATCGGCATGATTGTTGTTTTAGGTTTATTGGTAGTTTTAGTTGGCGGATACGCCGTTCGCAGTACATATTACGCACAAAGATTTCTCCCTAA
Source organism: Enterococcus sp. AZ048 (assembly GCF_051715125.1). Lineage (NCBI taxonomy): Bacteria > Bacillati > Bacillota > Bacilli > Lactobacillales > Enterococcaceae > Enterococcus > Enterococcus sp. AZ048. The sequence continues at coordinate 2,527,345 of NZ_JBIOTD010000001.1, forward strand.
TACGGTAGTCAATGGCGTGAAGATTAATAATTTAACAGTAAGTGAAGCCAATCGAAAAATCACTCGCGAACTTTCAGACTCTCCTTTCTTGATTAAAATTGATGATCAAAATTGGAAAGAGATCAATCGCAAAGACTTAGGCTGGAAAAATGATTATTTGCCTGGCTTAAAGGAAATGCAAGAAAAGCAAAACCCCTTTAGTTGGGGAATGCAGTTAGTTTCTGCCGCTGACACAAAAGATGTCGAGGGCAATACATTAGACGAAAATAAATTAAACGCCGTTGGCGAAGCAGTCAGAGCAGAACTTACACAAACAAACACAACACGTACTGCCACTGAAAATGCAAAAGTCTCTCGTACAAATGAAGGCTTTGAGATCACTCCCGAAAAACAAGGGAACACGATTGATGTCGATGCAGCCGTAACTGCGTTTAAAGAGGCAGCGAAAGACGGGAAACATACTGTTGATTTTGATCATTATCTTGCCAAACCATCAATTACTAAAGATAATGCTGATTTGAAAAAGACAATGGACAAAATGAATGCTGTGGCAAAAATCAAAGCAAACTACAGCATCAATGGACAAAACTTCCAGATTCCTACATCAGACATTAACGATTGGTTGATTGACGATAATGGCACAATGTCTCTAGATCAGGATAAAGTAACAGCTTACGTGAAGAGCTTAGGTGAAAAATACAATACCAGCTCAAAACCAACAGAATTTAACAGCACTCGTCGGGGTAAAGTTTCAGTTCCATCTGGTACATTCAGTTGGACGATCAATACTCCTGCAGAAGTTGAAGCATTAACAAAACAAATTCTGGAAGGGAAAGATTTCACTCGTTCCCCTGTCGTTACTGGTGCAACGACAGCCGACAAACCATTAGTGGATAAAACATACATTGAAGTCGATCTTCAAAACCAACATATGTGGTACTACAAGGATGGAAAAGTTGCTCTAGAAACAGATATCGTTAGCGGGAAACCAAGTTCTCCAACCCCACCAGGAGTTGACTATGTTTGGTCTAAAGAAACGAATAAGACATTAAGAGGAAAGAACGATGACGGTACTGACTATGCAAGTCCTGTGAAATATTGGATGCCGATTGATTGGACCGGCGTAGGTCTTCATGATTCTGATTGGCAGCCTGAATACGGCGGCGAATTATGGAAAACACGTGGTTCTCATGGCTGTGTAAACACTCCACCAGACGTTATGGCAAAACTTTTCGATATGGTTGATGTCGGTACACCTGTTTTAGTATTTTAATAAATTAAAACCAGCGAACTTGCTTCGCTGGTTTTTTTAGTTCTTATATCTACTTGTGTTGACGGAAAAGTCTTACTGATTTTCCGTCAACACTTTTTTAGTGGAAAAGTTCTCAAACCATTCTTTACTACTAGATAAATGAATGCACTTCTCTCTGCAAAAAAGAGCCATTCAAGTTTTTGCTTTAAAATAGAGCATACACAAATTTTATTAAAAAGTTGCAACACACTCTCCTTCTTTTAGATCTCTGATTTTTAATCAAAAAAAGTATGTTGCGCATTCGTTCTCGCAACATACTCACTAAAAATTTATTCAGCTTAGCAGAGTTGAGTACTTGAGAGCAGGTGCTCACTTACTCCGCAGATGTAAATACTTCAGAAACATCATCATCATCTTCAAGCTTCTCAACTAAGCGATCCAATTTTTCTTTGCTTTCTTCGTCTAAACTTACAGTCGTTTGAGGAATCATTGTTAATTCCGCTTGAGCCAATACAAACCCATCCGACTCTAATTGATCTCTTACACTGACAAAATCCTCTGCAGCAGTATAAATCTCAAAAACCTCAGGCGAGATCTCCATGTCTTCCGCGCCAGCTTCCAACACGTTTTCAAACATGGTATCCTCATCAACTGATAAACCCTCTCGTTCAATCGCCATATACCCTTTACGATCAAACATATAATTAACAGAACCCGTCTCACCTAAGTTCCCACCATTTCTAGAAAATGCAACACGTACATTAGTAGCAGTTCGATTGCGATTGTCTGTAAGTGCATGGACTAAGATAGCAACGCCCCCCGGACCGTACCCTTCGTAAGTGATCTCATCGTAATGTTCCCCTTCACCTGCAGAAGTAGCCTTTTTTATCGCACGATCGACATTGTCGTTTGGCATATTTGCGGCTTTGGCTTTATCGACTACTAAACGTAAGGCTGGATTTACACTTGGATCAGGACCTCCAGCTTTAGCTGCCATATAAATTTCTCGAGACATCTTCTGAAAAATTTTTCCTCGTTTAGCATCTTGTGCATTCTTACGCCCTTGAATGTTATTCCATTTACTATGTCCTGACATGGTAGATTCCTCCAATTAATTATTGATCCCTCTTATTGTCCGTCTGATTGTATTTTTCGTCAAGAATAATCTTCAGATTAAAGCTTCTTACGAAGAGCACGATAAATGATAATAATTACGCAAGCCGTCAAAGCACCGCAAGAATCCAACATCACATCTTGGAATAAAGGCGTTCGTCCGCCCGTTAACATTTGATGAAACTCATCCGTAGCTGCATACCCAGTTGCAGCCATCCAAGCAAAATACAGGCTTAAGACTGATGACTTTTGCTTCAATTTCGGTGATAATCCTAAGTATAGACTTCCTCCTAAAATAAAATACGTCATGAAATGCGCACCTTTGCGAATAAAAAACTCGACAAATTTAACATAGCCTTTTGCAGAAATACTTACTTCGCTGCCCGCGTAGTTAAATGAAACGCGACTAAAGAACTCTTTCAACGGCTCGTTTGCTAATAATTTTTGAATTAAGGATACCTGACTTTGTTGTTGATACGTCATCGACGAACTAATAAATAAAATGACCATCATCAAAATGGCAATACCTAAATAAAAATTACCATTTTTCATTTGTTTCTGCATTGCTTTTCCTCCAATAAAAAAACCGGTACGAAACCCGTACCGGTCATAAGTGATTTAGTTTGATTACATACGAACCGCAAAGCTTGGTGCATAATAGCTTACAGAACTTACTGTAACTGTTTCACCTGGTTGTGGTGCGTGGATGTATTGTCCTCCGCCCATTGCGATCGCTACGTGGTATGTTCCACCAGGGCTACCCCAGAAATATAAGTCTCCAGCTTGTGCTTCACCGACTGAGATGCGTGTTCCAGCTGATTCTTGAGGAACAGTCCATCCGCCGATTTCACGACCAGTTGCTTGACGGAATACATATGAAGTAAAACCAGAACAGTCAAATCCTGCTGGTGTTTTACCACCCCATACGTAAGGTGTACCAATGTATTTCATCGCTTCAGCAACCACTGATCCGCTTGTAGCAGGCGGTGGTGTTGGTGTTGATGGTTTTGGTACTTCCGGCGCCGGTGTTGGCGTAGGTGCCGGAGTTTGATTATTCGTTGATGACGATGTTGAACCTTGATTGTTATTAGCGCTTGAGTTCCCATTATCAGTCGGAGTTGCACCGCCACCTTGGAAGTTGTCTTCGCTAGATGATTCTGATGAAGAAGATTCTGTCGTGCTTGTTTGTTGTTCTGTTGATGATGTTTCTACTGTAGTTGAAGACTCAACTGTTGAGCTTTCAGTTGCCGTTGTGCTTGCAGCAGCTTCTTCTTGTGCTTTGCGATCTGCTTCCGCTTTCGCGTCTGCATCAGCCTTTGCTTTTGCATCTGTTTCAGCTTTTTTAGCAGCTTCTTGTGCTTCTGCAGCTTTACGAGCTTCTTCTTGCACACGTTGTTGTTCTTTGATAGCAGCATCTTGTTTTTCTTTCAGACTAGCTTTTTCGCCTTCAGCAGTTGCTTGATCAGCGGCTAGAGTCGTCGTTTGGACATTTAAGTCTGCTTGTTTCGTAATCAAATCACCTTTTTGGCTTTCCAATGTAGCTTGGTTTGCAGCGATTTGTTCTAATTGTTTTTGGTTTTCAGATTGTTTTTGTTCAACTTCTGCTTTGTCTGCTTTTTGTTGTTCAACTAAGTCATTGTTTGCTTTAGCGATTGTTGCCATCGCTTGAACACGACTAACAACATCGGTAAATGATTCAGCGTTCAATACGACATCCACAACATTTGAACCTGAAGATTGTTTTACTTGCGCACTTCGCGCTTGCTCTTTGATTGCTTCTGAGCGTTTTTCGATACGTTTATCCAACGTTTCAATTTGCTTTTGTAATTCTTGTGATTTTTGTTTTAATGATGCTTGTTCGTTTAATAACCCTTGGGCTTTATCGTTAATTGAAGCAACTTCACCTTCTAATGCACTGATTTGTGACTGTGCATCGGTTTGTTGATTCTGTAAACTTGAAATTTTAGCATCCTGATCAGCAATTTTACTATCGAATTCATCGGCAGAAGCTGCGGCTGGAGCTGCTAATGCGCTTAATGTTACTGAACATACCATTAATGCTGATAACAAACTTTTTTTCACTCTTATGTCCTCCGACTACTTAATCTTTTATTTTGAATTTTATTAGACTTTTTTTCTAACACATTCATGAGTTTACCACAGCTGTATGTCACCCATATAATAGCTTTGTTACAAAAACATTTCATTTTACTATTTTTGAGTTACAAATTCAGGCAACAAAAAAACAGAAGAAAAATTCTTCTGTTTTTTTCATTTGACCCATACCACTAGTTTTCCCTTTATAAATCAAGGTTTTCTTCAGGCGGGCCAATCAAAATTTTCTCTAATGGGAAGATTAAAATTACAAACGTTAGAATATTAAAAAGCAGTGTTGGACCTAGGTATCGGGGGACAAAAAAGTCTCCGCTGATGCCTGTTAAACCAAAGACTGACTGCAACAATAAACTAATTAATTCAAAGAGCGTCACACTAATCACAATAGTGAAAAAGAGCGTCAAAATATTTTGCTGGATTGTCTTTTTGAAAAGGTAAAACAGTAGGACCAAGAGTGGGAAAATGACGGCATAAATACCGATAACTCCTATGTAATAAAGGTCATACAAGATTCCTAAAAACAATGACGTTCCTAACAAAAACCGTTCATCTATCACGCGCGACAGGATCAATAGAACCAACAGTGCCAAATGCGCATTTGCAACATAAACATTGTCTGTCAAAGAAGCGATGATCCGCGTGATATGTGCGTCTAGTAAAAATAAGAAAAATAAGAGGAATGGCGTAATATATTTTAAGGTTGTCCGCGTAATCATTCAGTTGCTCCCGCCATTCTTTGGATAATCGTTACGACTGAGATATCATACATTTGCGCATAGGGTTTAATGTAGACCTCGCGATTTAACCCATAGCTATCTGGCTTGACCTTGACAACTGTTCCAATAGCAAGGTCTGCTGGAGAGTTCCCACCTAAACCGGACGTTTGAACGACATCGCCTTCTTTGATGTCTTCTTCGCCAGTAATTTCCGATGCGATTAATTGTTGCGATTTTACGTCGTATTTATTTAATACTCCGAAAGAATTTCCCTTGCCGGAACTTATTTTTACTGGAAAATGGTTGCTGCTTTTATTATCTGATGTTAATAACTGGATTTTAGATGAATGTGCATTTACTTCCATCACACGACCAATTAGTCCTTTCTTGGACATGACCGCCATATTTCCCTCAACACCATCGCTGCTCCCTTTGTCTACGATCAGCATATCCTGCCAAGTATCCGGCGAACGGGTAATGACATTTGCCGTTACCTTCTCGTAGCTGGTCAATGTTTGGTTCAATTCTAGCTCGTTTTTTAAACGTTCAATTTCTTGTGCTTGATTTTTTGTTTGCTGTTTCACTTCATCGTATTGATCAACTTCGTTTTTTAATTTTTGATTTTCTTCATACGTGTTCATCAAATTCGACACGGAATGAACGCCGCTGCTAAGCCAACGTCCTGGTGCTGTAATTACTTTATCGACAACACTGATCGTATCATTCACAGCTGATTGGACGATATTCGTGTCGCTGTCTTTCGCACGATTCGCTGCAGTAATCGAAACAGTCGCCACAACAACGATAACAACAATTAATATAATAATAATATTTTTATTCGGATTAAACTTTCTCACTTAGGCACCTCTGAACGCTATAATATAGATTGAATTTTACCACTAAATGGCGGTATAAAAAAGCGTGGACGGTTGATTTTAGAGAATTTTAGTATCTCTCATCAAATAAAAAAAGAGCAGCAGATTTGTTTTAAAAAAAACAATCTGCTGCTCCTCTATTTATACATCCCGACTCTGAATCACAGCGATCAATCCCTCCTCAAAGGATACCTCTGCATCACCATACAAAAATTCATTACTGGCTAAACTAGTGGGTTGTGCAAAGTCTACATTTGAGAGTTCATACTTCACATTTTTCAATGTCAATTTTTTTACAGGAACGATACAGCAAAATGCGACATACTTCATCATTGGGTTTTTAGCAATTTGATAACGTCCTGAAGAAATATAATTCACAACATTGCCTTCATCTGCGATCTCTATTTGACTTAAAAATGGCTGAAAGCGCGGCTCAGCGCCTAACCATAGATTGGCTAACAGATGATCCAACCGCCCGCCCGTTGCACCGATCAGCGTTATTTCAGCTTCAGGGAAACGTTCAAAAGCTGTTTGGAGTGCCAATTGTGTATCGGTGTCATCTTTTTCTGCTGGAGAAGTCATCACTTCCGCGACGCTGTCAAATACTTCCTTTTTTTCCTCTTCATTTAGAGAATCAAAATCGCCAATCGCTAAATCAGGAATGATTCCTCGACGCAACAGAAAGAGGTTCCCACGGTCAATTCCGATGACTTTATCGAATTCATTTGAAAAAGCAGGCCAGTGATTTGGATCACCGCCTGCAACAAGTAATATCTTCATTAATCGATAGCCGCTCTCAAAGCATCGATTTTTTCTTGCGGGTTTTCTGCGTCATAGATATACGAGCCGGCAACAAATACATCTGCGCCTGCCTCCGCACATTTTTTAGCTGATTCTGGTTGAATACCACCATCTACTTCAATTTCATACTGGTAGCCATGTTTTTTTCGTAGGCGATCCAATTCTGCGATTTTTTCAACTTGGCTCTCTATGAATGTTTGACCACCAAACCCTGGATTGACCGTCATCACTAAAATCTGGTCTACGTCACCCAAGATATATTCGATTGATTCAATCGGTGTCCCGGGATTCAAAACGACTCCCGGCTTCACGCCTGCCGCTTTGATCATTTGAACCACACGATGAATATGCGGCGTAGCCTCCACATGAGCCATAATGATATCCGCACCCGCTTTTGCAAAATCATTGATGTAATTCTCAGGATTAGCAATCATCAAATGAACATCCAATGGTAATTTAGTTACTGGACGCAAGGCGCTCACGACAACTTGGCCGAATGAAATATTCGGAACAAAGTTTCCATCCATTACATCAATGTGGATGTAATCTACGCCGGCATTTTCAACCATTTTTACTTCTTCACCTAGTTTTGCAAAATCTGCGCTTAAGATCGATGGGGCAATTTTCATAATTAGTACTCCTTTTTCATTTTAATGTATTTATTTTATGCTTTTAAAGCCTTACTCTACTAAAAAACGATCCAGTTCATTATTTATTTTTCTTGTAAATAGGACGACGCTTCTCAATTTCCTGCAGGAATTGCAAGTAATTGTCATAGCGAGTTTGTGCAATCTGCCCTTCTTCGAGAAGGCGTTTTACTTCGCAGCCAGGTTCTTTCACATGACGGCACTCGCGGAATCGACAACGTGGAGCCGCCGAACGGAATTCAGGAAATTCTTTGGGTAATTCTTCAGCAGAGATTTCAAGAAAATCAATCGAGCTGAAGCCAGGTGTATCCGCCACTAGACCATCAAATAAATACAGCAATTCTACATGCCGCGTCGTATGCCGACCACGTCCCAATGAATCCGAGATTTCACCCGTTTCTAAATTCAAATCAGGAGAAACGTCATTCAATAATGTAGATTTTCCTGCACCGGATTGCCCCATAAACACAGTCAGATTTTCCTTAAACAAGTCTGTTAGCTTTTCCTTGTCCTGATCCCCGTCGATTACCGGGTAGCCTAAAGGCTCATAGACAGAACGAATGTCGTCAACTAATGAATGGTCTGAGACTAAATCTGTTTTCGATAAATAAATAATCGGATGGATGTATTTATTTTCTAAAGTCACTAAAAAACGATCCAACAAATTGTAAGAGAAGTTAGGCTCAACTAAACTGGTTACGATCACGCCTTGATCCACGTTGGCAACTGGCGGTCGAACCAATTCATTTTTTCTTGGCAGCAGCTCAAGGATGTACCCCTCACTGTTTTCTTCACTGCTGAAAACTACTTCGTCGCCTACTAAAGGTGTCAGCTTTCTTTTACGAAAATTCCCGCGTGCACGTGTTTGATAGGTCTTTCCTTCACTCGCAACATAATAAAAACCGCTTAGTGCTTTACGAATCTGTCCTTCGATCCGACTCATCTCCTTTTTTGTAAACATCTAACTATTTTAACGTAGATTAACTCCTAATGAGAATCCTTTTACATTCAAACGTACGCCCACAATCATCCAATAGTTCTTTTTCTATCGAATAAGCAAGAGATATATAGTTCAAATTCCATTTTATTGTAGCATACTTTAAAACCATTTTCAGTACAAATGACCTAAAAAACCTTTCCTCATGGAGGAAAGGTTTTTTCTACGGTACGGTTATTGTCTCTGCTTTTGTAACGCTTTTTGTAACAGCTGGTTTTCCATTCCGTTGAATCTCTATTGTAGCGGACCCGCCTTCAGTGGTGGTTACGGAGACAGTCTGTTCTGTCGTAGGCGTATTTTTATCTAATGGGAAGTTTAAAACCTCCACGGCACTCGTGTTTTTTGCATCTTTTAGCATCACGGAAATTGTATCCTGTTTGTCATCCGGCCCATTGAACCGGGCGGAAATCTTCACATCAAATGTATTTTCCTTATTTTCAGGTCCTCTAGAGACATACACTGTCACCGTATCACCTGCTTTTAGAGAAGAAGTTCCCGCTCCCGGGTCTGTTCTTATGACTTTTCCTGCTTCTACCTCATCAGAAAATTCTTGTTGTTCAGAATACTTTAGACCTGAATTTGTAATCGTTGCTTCTGCCGTTGCTTTATCTTGGCCGGTTAAATCATCTAGCTTAACGTAGGCAGAGCCCGAACTGACTTTTAAAGTAATGATATCTTTTGACGTCAAACCAGCCCCGCTTACAGGGTCTTGGCTGATCACTTCATCAATCGAGGCCGTTTCACTTGAAACATTTACACGCTTGATTTGATTTTTTGTCAGCCCTAGCTCCAGCAAACTTTGTTCCGCTTCCGCATAACTCATTTGCGAATAATCACCAATTTTAATTTTTTGAGGACCATCGGATACTTCAAAAGTAATCTCATCTGTCTTTGGATCACTTTTTGTTCCTTCTTTAGGATCTTGACTCAAAATTTGACCACTCGGAGCTGTTTCGTCAAAAATTTTCTTGATACGAATATTTTTTTCGGAGAATCCAATTTTTAGCAGATCTTCCTCTGCATCGTCAATAGTATCCCCTTTATAATTTTTCAGTGAGACCTTTTTCGTTCCCGAACTTATATACAACCGGACAGATTGGCTTCTTTTGATCATAGTTCCAGCATCAGGATTTGTTCTGACTACTCGACCCTTTTTGATAGTATCACTTGGTGCTTCATCGGTTTTACTATCAACAGTCAATTTCGCCGCTTTCAAGGCTGTTCGCGCATCCGCTTCAGTCATATCCTCCACTTGCGGGACAGATACTTCTGCCGAACTAGTCATCATATAGCCTACTACTCCGCCGATCGCCAGCATCAGTAGTAGAAAAAGAAAAACAAAGCGTTTTTTGCCTTTTTTCTTCTTCGGCTTTTCTTCTGGTACTGGCGGTTCTTCTTTTGGTTTTTCAATAGCCGGTGCCTCTTCTGGCTGGATTGGCGTCAATACTTTCGTTTCATCAAGCATCACCGTTGGCTGCCAAGGCAATTCATTTACGCGTGCTGGTATCAACGCTGTTGAAAGATCCGCCGCCATCTCATCAGCAGTCTTATAGCGATCTGCTGGATCTTTTGCTGTAGCATGCATCACGATATTCTCTAAGGCTTGGGGCACTTCAGGATCAAAGCCTTTTACTGAAGGCATGTCATCTTGAAAATGTTTCAAGGCAATCGTTACCGCAGATTCTCCGTCAAACGGCACACTCCCAGTGATCATTTCATACAATATGATCCCTAAGGCATAAATGTCTGATTGCTTCGTTGCCATACTGCCTCGGGCTTGTTCTGGAGAAAGATAATGCACAGAGCCTAGCATGGAGTTGGTTTGGGTCAGAGAGGTTTCTGACAAGGCGATCGCGATTCCAAAATCAGTGATTTTAACAACGCCTGCCTGATCCATCAAAATATTTTGCGGCTTCAAATCACGATGAATAATGCCGTGAGCATGAGCCAAACTAACCGCAGATAGTATTTGTTCCATAATATCTATAATTTTGCCGTAAGGAATTGGCGATCGCGACTGGATATAGCGTTTCAGATCCATTCCTTTTACATATTCCATGACTAAATACTGCATGCCGCTTTCTTCATCTACATCGTATACACCAACGATATTAGGATGAACCATTTCGGTCGCCGCTAACGCTTCACGCTGGAAACGACGAATTGCAGTTTGATCATTTTGAAAGTCAAAGCGTAATATTTTGATGGCAACATCACGATCCAAAATTAAATCGTGGGCCAAAAAGACGTTTGCCATACCGCCGCTACCGATGCTGGCGATGATTTTATAGCGTCCATTGACCAACTTGCCTATTTCAATCATGGACGAGCCTCCCCTTCAAAATGGATCAGCAAGACAGTAATATTGTCTGCACCACCAGCATCATTGGCAGCATTGATCAGCTGCTTCGTTTTTGCTTCCAATGTTTGATCGCTTTCTACAATTGAAAGAATATTTTCTTCGCTCACCATATTAGTCAATCCATCTGAACATAGCAGCAAATAGTCATTCTGATGGCACGCATGCTCTGAAACATCCGTTTTGATTGTTCCAGCTATCCCTACTGAACGAGTCAGTACATTTTTTTGCGGATGGATTGCTGCCATCTCTTTCGTGATCTCCCCAGACTTCAACAGCTCATTCACTAATGAATGATCATCTGTCAATTGCTGCAATTGACTATTTTGAATCAGGTACGCACGACTATCGCCAACATGTGCCAGAACGAATTTCTCGTCTAATAAAGCTGCGCTGACAATCGTTGTTCCCATTCCTTGCATCTCTGGATGCGCGATTCCTTCTTGATAGATTGCTTCATTTACTTTTTGAATTTCTCCTGTAAACCAGTGCCCAGCTTCCTCAGGCTGTGCAATCGTCGAGGTTGACCAAGCAGCGCCTAAACCGTCAACAGCCATTTTGCTAGCAACATCGCCAGCTAGATGCCCGCCCATGCCATCAGCTAATATCGCTAAATACATACCTGCTTGATTGGTAAAAACATTTGCATAGTCTTGATTCATGTTGCGCCGCTTGCCGATGTCTGATTGAAATTGGATCTCCATCTTTTTGTCCACCTCATTTATCTATTTTTTTCGCATTGCACAAATAAAGAACCCGTCTGTCATAAACATTTCTGGATATAAAACCAACATTTGATCATGGATCGCTGGTTCTAATTTCGACTCTAAATTTAAGTCGATCTTTTCGAAATTTGAATTTTCATTCAAAAACTCATTCACCACTTGCTGATTTTCTTCTTTAGCCGTTGTACATGTACTGTATACCAAAATCCCCCCTGATTTCAATGTGGGGGCGCAATTCTTTAAGATTTCTAGTTGAATATTAGGTAATTGAACAAAATCCTGCGGCTGTTTCTGGTATTTGATGTCCGGTTTTCTGCGCATCAAGCCCAAGCCTGAACACGGTGCATCCACTAAAATACGATCGAAGCTTTCTGATGGGAAATTCTCCGCGGCTTCTCGCGCATCCATCTTTTTCGTTACGACAGTATCTGAGACCCTCAAACGTTCTGCATTTTCGCGTACTAGCTTTAACTTATGGTCATGAATATCTAGAGCAGTCACCGAGCCTTCATCATTTAGCAAAGCCGCAATGTGAGTCGTCTTTCCTCCAGGAGCTGCACAAGCATCTAGCACCCTTTGACCCGGTTCAATTTGCATAGCTTGAGCAACGAGCATCGAGCTTTCATCCTGAATGGTCAGCCACCCATTTTGAAACAACTCGCTGCCTGCTAGAAACCCTCGGTCCGCAACGATACCATAGGGTGACAGCTCACTGATGCGTGCTTCTATTCCATCTTCTTCTAACGCCTCAATTGCTTCTGCTCGTGTTAAGAAGCGCAAATCAATTCGTGCACTAACACGACTCGGCTCTAGCAAAGAGAGACCTAGTTTGCGCGTTTCTTCTTCACCAATCTCTGCGACAAATTTTTCTGTTAAAAATTTTGGTAAGCTGATTTCCGTTGCTAAGCGTTCAATAGGGTCCAAAATCAAGTCTAGCGAAGGCGCTCCTTCACGTTGGAACGAACGCAGCACCCCGTTGACAAACTTTCCTGTCCCAGGATTTCCTTTCGCCTTAGCGATTTCTACTGCTTCGTTGATGATCGCATGGTCTGGGACTCGATCCAAATAAAGCATTTGATAAATGGAAAGCTGCAATAGGCTCCTGACCCACGGATCGACTTTCTTCGCTTTTTTGATAAATGGCTCAATATCGTAGGCTAACAGCAGCTGACGACTAATCGTTCCATAAACAAGCTCTGTTAGCAATGCAGTATCCTTGCCATCCACTTGATTCTTTTGGATCAACTCGTTTAGCAGCAAATTGGAATAAGCACCGCCTCGATTGATACGTTCAATGGCTTCTAAAGCTGTAAAACGAACAGACCGCAATAATTTTTTTGGAATTTTTCCCATTAGCCCACCTGTTGTCCTTCTTCGATTGTTTGTCCGCTGCCATTTAGAAAGGCTTGGATCGTTTGTTTAGCCTTGCCTGCAGGCTGCAATTCTTCAATTGCTAGAACCGTGCCCTTCCCACATGCGATGTGTAAGGCTTTTTTTGTGCGCGCTGTGATTGTTCCGGGTTTCGCTGACGTCGTTTCTTCTACGGGCGTTGTGTGGAAGATTTTCCATCGCGCACCTTCGTAGGTGGTAAATGCTACAGGCCACGGATGCATTCCCCGAACTTGATTGTCTACTTCTTCAGCCGTTTTTTCCCAGTCAATCGCTTCTTGCTCACGACTGATATTTGGTGAAAAGGTCGCTTCTTCTTCGTTTTGCGGTAATGGCTTTAATTCACCTGAAATGATTTTAGGCAAGGTTTCCAGCAGCAAGTCTTTACCCACTCGGCTTAGTTTTTCAAACATGGTACCGACATCGTCTTGCTTAGTAATCGCAATCTTTTGTTGGCTGAAAATACCGCCAGCATCCATTTTCTTGATCATCTCCATGATCGTTACGCCTGTCTCAGCTTCACCCTCCATGATAGCGTAATGAACGGGGGCGCCGCCACGATATTTTGGCAATAAAGAGGCATGAACATTGATTGCTCCCAATTTAGGAACTTGCAGTAATTTCTCTGGTAAAAACTGGCCGAAAGCAGCCGTAATCAATAAGTCAGGGGCTAGTTCTTTGATTTTCTCCATTTCAGGTGACCCGCTGATTTTTTCTGGCTGCAATACCAACAAGTCATGCTTCAGTGCTGCTTCTTTCACCGGTGTTGGTGTGATTATTTTCTTTCTTCCCACTGGTCGATCTGGTTGTGTCACCACTGCAGCGACATCATACCCTGCTTCAATCAAGCTCTCTAAAATCGGCACTGAAAAGGCCGGTGTTCCCATAAATACAATTTTAGTCATCCACGTGTTCCTCCATATACCGTTCTAAGTCTTCTGGTTCAATTTTTTCGATCACTTGGTCAATAAATAGTTTTCCGTCTAAATGATCAATTTCATGCTGAAAGGCTCGGGCTAAATACCCATAAGCCGTTACTTCCATCTCCGAACCTTCACGATCATAATAACGCACAGTCACTTCATCTGCGCGCGCAACTGTTCCATAGGTTTCAGGGATTGAAAGACACCCTTCCACGTCAATACTAGTTCCCTTACGTTCAATAATCTCAGGATTGATAAAATCAAAACGATCGCCTTCATCAACTTCTACGACTGCGATACGGAGATTCTTGCCGATTTGGGGTGCCGCAAGTCCGATTCCATCATGGGCAACCATTGTTTCGTACATATCGTCTAATAAAGTGACGATCTCATCGGTGATATATTCGATCGGTGCTGCTTTTTTTAACAGTCGATCATCCGGGTGAATAATAATTGGGTAACGCATAGACGTCCTCCTTATTCCTATTAATGTATTTATTTTTCTTTCAGAAAAATAAATTTGATGTTCATGCCGTATATCATTCCACTAGTTTCTTCATCTTGATTTTCTTAATTTGCTGCTTCGATTATTCTCATTAGTTACTGCTAAAAAGTGGAACTGACATCCTTATTCCTATTAATGTATTTATTTTTCTTTCAGAAAAATAAATTTGATGTCATGCCGTATATCATTCCACTAGTTTCTTCATCTTGATTTTCTTAACTTGCTGCTTCAATTATTCTCATTAGTTACTGCTAAAAAGTGGAACTGACATCCTTATTCCTATGTCTTAAATAAAATACATAGGTTCATTGTCAATTGCGATCAGCAAGCCTTGCCGCTGGTCTTTCTGGCTCACCTGTAAAATATCTTCTAACGCAGCTTGCAGCTTAGGTTCTTTTTTATATTTAATGATCAATTGGTAATAGTAACGGTTTTTTATTCTTAAAATGGCTCCCGGCGTCGGCCCTAGCAAAATACTCTGAGGACTTAATTGCTGCCGTAGTTTTTCTGCTAATTGAAAAGCTTTTTGCGCCGCGCGCATCTCTTCTTGATGAGAAATCGTCACTTTGACTGTGTAATAATACGGCGGGTAATCTGTCTGATGACGAATCTGCATCTCTTGTTTAAAGAAGCTTTCATAGTCATGATGTTGCGCTAATTGGATCGTATAATGTTCTGGATTAAAGGTTTGGATGATGACTTCCCCGGCTTTTTCTCCACGTCCTGCGCGCCCGCTGACCTGGGTCAGCAACTGGAACGTCCGCTCACTAGATCGGAAGTCTGGCAGATTCAATGCTGTATCAGCATTCAGTACACCGACGAGTGTGACATTCGGAAAGTCCAATCCTTTCGCAATCATCTGAGTTCCCAGCAAAATGTCTGCTTCCTTGTCTCCAAAAGCAGTCAAGATTTTTTCATGTGCGCCCTTACGGCGAGTCGTATCTACATCCATCCGAAGCACTCGTGCTTCTGGGATCAGCTGCTCTAATTCCTCTTGCACTTTTTCAGTTCCCGTTCCAAAATAGCGAATCTTATCTTTTCCGCAGTTTGGACAACGATGAGGGATGCCTTCTTCATGTCCACAATAATGGCATCGCATCGTTTTCGTATCCATGTGGAGTGTTAGGGATATATCGCAGTTCGGACAAGGCAAAACAAATCCGCAGTCACGGCACATCACAAATGAAGAGTACCCACGACGATTTAGCAGAAGGACACTCTGTTCACCTTTTGCTAAACGGTCGCGCAACTTATCTTCTAACGCTTCCGAAAAAGAGGAATTCAGCCGACGCTGCATCTCTTCTCGCATATCAACGATCTCAACCTCAGGTAATTTTGCCTGTGCATTGGCACGTTCTGTCAATTTCAATAAGCGGTAAACACCTTTTTGCCCTCGCGCCCGCGATTCTAAAGAAGGCGTTGCACTTCCTAAAACTACTGGACATTGTTGATATTTCCCACGCCAGATTGCTAAGTCTCTAGCATGATAACGCGGTGTTTCTTCTTGTTTATAGCTTGTCTCGTGCTCTTCATCAATAATGATGACGCCTAGATTTTCTAAAGGAGCAAAAATTGCTGAACGGGCACCTACGACTACATGGGCCTCTCCGCGTTCCAATTTTCGCCATTCGTCATACTTCTCTCCTTGTGACAATCCGCTATGCAATACAGCTACTTCGCTGCCAAATCGAGCTTTGAAACGTGTCGCCATCTGCGGTGTTAACGAAATCTCAGGTACTAGCATCATGGCTGTTTGTCCTTGCGCCAGTACATCTTGGATAACTTGTAAATAGACTTCCGTTTTTCCACTGCCAGTCACGCCTTCCAATAAGAAGACTTGATGCTCCTGATCGGCACTTTTTTTGCTGATTTCTTCATACGCTATTCGTTGCTCTGGATTCAAATCCAAGGCAGACGTCTGTTGAATGTTTCTATTCGCATAAGGGTCCCGATATTTTTCTACCGCGACAAATTCCAACCAGCCTTTTTTCTCTGCTTGATTCAAGTTGGCTAAAGAAAAATCTTCTGCCTTCATTTGCTTAACGGCAATCAATTCTTCTTCAGGCAGTGCCGCTAAATAATCCAGCAGCTGTTCTTGCTTATGCGAATTTTTCCGCAGTGTTGTTTTTAATGACTCCTTCTTTTCTGGCTGGAATAACCGTTTGATATATCGTTCGGTCTTCACTTTGTTTTTTGTATGTACTTCGTAGCGCAGCTCCACGATCCCTTGTTCTCGAAGAACGGCCAGTTCTTTCAGCCAGCCTTTTTCTTCTGCGTCTTCCCAAGTCAGCGACTCGGCATCGCCAAAATATTTCTCTCGAACATCGGCGTCCTCAACAGAAAGATATAGGCGCTTTTGATAATCCGCCTTCATGACGCTAGGCAGCATTGTTTGCAAGCAGGTCACTTTGAATGCAAAGGTCGTTTCCTTCATATAATCTGCCAATGCCAATAGTTCTTGGTTTAATACGGGTGCTAGATCCAATACGCGAATAATTGGTTTTAAGTTGTCCGGCAAAGGCTCTGGGGCTGTTTCAAAACCAACGACAAACCCTTGGACATGGCGTGAGCCAAAACCAACTTCTACACGCATACCGATTTCTACCGCTAATTGAGGCGGGATCAAGTAACTGAAGGGTTGATCCGTCTGCATCGCCGGCACATCTACGATCACTTGTGCTAATTTCATTTCTTCCGCCTCCATTCTTAAACAGTGTACTAAATTTTCTCTATGTACGTCTAAATTTATGACAGTATGTAACACAAAAAGAAGGGATTGCGCCAAAAGTATTGGTACAATCCCATTTACGCTTCATTCGTGAGAGAACAGTTACGCTTAGTTTTGTTCGTTGCGAATCCGTGCTTCTAGATCACGTTGGTCACGTTCACGTTGCAAGTGGCGTTCTTCTTCTTCCATTTTCAACCGTTCGCGTTTGATTTCTGGATGCGGATCGTTAATCACAGCACCGGCATCGATTTCTTCTAGGGCTTGCCCTACACTTTTTACAGATTCAAAAGTTTCTAATGTTGGTTGTGCACCGGCATCTAATTCATGGGCACGTTTGCTGGCTAAAATAACTAATGAATATTTTGAATTTACATGGTCTAACAATGTATCAATTGAAGGTTTTAACATCATAAGCTTATATCTCCTTTAACATTTTTATATAGTTGCCAATGACTCGGTCTACTCGGTAATGCTCACTGACGATGATATCTTTGATACGATCAACAGCTTTGAATACTTCATCGTTAACGACAGCATAATCATAAAGGGCCATCATTTCGATTTCTTGGCGTGCAACACGCATGCGTTCTTCGATCACTTCAGGGCTGTCCGTACCGCGTCCAACGATCCGCGCTTTTAATTCTGCAAGATCCGGCGGCGTGAGAAAGATGAAGACGCCGTCTGGGACTTTTTCTTTTACTTGCTGCGCCCCTTGGACCTCAATCTCTAAAAAGACGTCCTTGCCTTCGTCCAACGTTTGGTTCACATAAGTGAGCGGTGTGCCATAATAATTTCCAACATACTCTGCATATTCCAGCATTTCGCCAGCTTCAATCATGGCCTCAAATTCTTCTTTGGTGCGGAAATAATAATCGACACCGTCTACTTCCCCTTCCCGCATCGGACGGGTGGTCATTGAGACAGAGTATTGAAACTCGTTATCGTCTCTTTCAAAAATGGCTTTTCTGACCGTTCCTTTTCCAACTCCGGAAGGTCCCGACAATACAATCAACAGTCCTCGTTCAGACATACTAACGCCCTTTCATGCTCTTTTTAGCTAACGCCTATTGTGCACTTTTTTTGTGAATATTTCAAGAGGCATCGTTGACCCGCACGCTATTTCTTAGAAAAACAGCTATTTATTCAACATTCTGAATCTGTTCGCGAATTTTTTCTAACACCGTTTTTAATTGGACAACGATATCTTTGATCTGGATAGGGCTGGATTTTGACCCGATTGTATTGACTTCACGATTCATTTCCTGCAAAAGAAAATCCAATTCCCGTCCTACCGGTTCTTTTACCTGCAGCAGTTTTGCTAATTTCTCTAAATGGATACTCAGCCGATCCAACTCTTCATGGATATCGCCACGTTCCAATAAAATTGCTAATTCTGTCAGCAATCGATCTTGGTCAACCGTATTGCCTAAGTATTCCTCCAGCTTCGCTTGATAACGCTGCTGAAAATCGGCTTCGTATTCGGTCACAAACCCGTTCAGCTTTGTCACCAATGCTTGAACTTGCTTATTGTAGTCTGCCAGCACCTTTTGAATCCCTGATCCTTCATGCTCCCGGCTAGCCGCCAGCTGCGTAAAGGCTTCACTAGCAACCGTTTGGACCAATTCTTCT
Organism: Enterococcus sp. AZ048; assembly: GCF_051715125.1. Taxonomy (NCBI): domain Bacteria; kingdom Bacillati; phylum Bacillota; class Bacilli; order Lactobacillales; family Enterococcaceae; genus Enterococcus; species Enterococcus sp. AZ048. Next base: position 2,546,119 of record NZ_JBIOTD010000001.1, read on the forward strand.
AACGTGTCTTCTTCCGTCGGCTGATCTACCAAGGTCACAAAATCGGATTGTTCCATCGCCTTCACCAGCACCTGCTCTACTGGAAAATCGACAACACCAAAATGTTCTTTTCCACCTATTTGAAGCTCAGTAACTAATTGGTTTAGCAGTTCCCAGTTTACTGAAACTTTCTTATTGCCGCTTTTTAGGGGAGCAAGGTTAATGAATACATCCACCCGACCACGTTGAATTTTCTCTTTTGCGGCTTTGCGGATCAACGCTTCAAAGGGATTCAATTCTTTGGGCATCCGAATCTGCAAATCTAAGAAGCGATTGTTGACACTTTTTAACTCAATCGTTAACTCATAGGCTTCGTTCGTTTTAGCCGCTTGTCCGTATCCAGTCATACTTTTCATGCGCTTTTTTCCTTTCCTTCGCTACATATTTGCGAGCGTCTCTTTCAAAATAGCAAATTCTTCATTGCTTAATGTAACACCTTTTCCCATTTTCTCATGGTCAGGCGCCCAATCACGCAAATCAAATTTTGGCGGGCGTTCATTCCAGCTCACTAAGTTCAGCTCTTTGTGCCAGCCCTTCAGATTTTCCGACAGCACAGCGATTTCTTCCACGATCTCATAATTAAATTCTGCCATTGTAATTCCTCCAAATTTATATGTATTCCGTATTTTCCTTATTGTTATAGGTAAAAAACGATTAAATAGAACCCTCACGTATATAGTTTAAAAAAAGTGCCAGCAGCGTCGGAATCGGCCAACGGTGGTAAAAAGATTTAAAGGCGCCTTTTCTCTGATACAGTTGCAGCACGTGGTAATAATCTGAAAACACATTATGATTCTCAATAAAATCTTCAATCTGCTCTTGGACAGAGAACGGGATCGTCCCTTTGACCGGCATCTCAAATTGCTGCAAGAGGATCTCGATAAATTCTTCCGGGGTATAGACTTTCACTGGTGGTACCTTTACCCAATAGGCAAAGAATTCCAAGAAGGCTAAGCTTAGCATCTCTACCGGGATACTTTGTCGAAAATATTTTTGCAGTTCTGGATAAAGAGACGCTGCGTCAATTGGAAATGCTTTTTTAACACTGCGTAAAAAGTTTTTTGTTAACGTTTCAAAATCAGCATGATCCTCAAAAAAGTAACGATAGCCTTGCAACTCTCCAAATGCTCGTTTAGCCTCTAAATAGCCCAGATCAATATTTTCTGACGAACGATCACTATGAAACAATAATAAATCTCCCAAACTCCACGGACTGGCCAAATATAGCTCAGCAATTCCGTCTGACAACCGATATTTCCTATCTAGTCCAGGACCATGAACATCTACTATGATCACCTCAGTAATCGGCTCTCTCAAAGCGATATCCACGGGTAAATTGTTGCGATAGCCCCCGTCTACATAGAACTCACCCTTTAATTTTGCCATTGCCATCATGGGGAAAAAGGCGGAAGAAGCTAGCAGCCAGTCAATAATCTCTTCTTTGGGGCAATCATTCAACGAAACAATGACTTCCTGAAAAGCCGGAACTTTTGTTGTCACGATAGAAAATGGGCAACCCATCTGAATCTTTTTCGGATCCAACCGTTCCTCCAGCAACCTTCTAAGCGGCTCGGAAGAGAGTCCTTTTTGTTTTAAAGAGGTTCGAATAAAGGTTCGCAATTGATCGACCTGCGCGGAAAAATCCAGTATCTCCACTTCTTTAAAGGTAATATCTAAAACCTTGTCCGTTTCAATTTCTTTCCATAGAGAGAAGGCCTGGTCATAGTCCCCTTGGGCAATCAATGCGCCATTTAGCCCTCCGACTGACGTACCCGTAATCACTTCAAATTGAATGTTTTTCTCCAATAGCGCTTTCCAAACACCGATTTGATAGGCACCACGCGCACCGCCGCCACCTAAGACAAGTCCTGTATGATAGACCAATTCTTTCTGCCAGATACCTTCATTGAAATGATACCCTTGCGTCACTAACCATTGCTGAATAACCAAGTTTGCCTCAAGCTTCAATTGTATGGATCGTTTGAACATTTGACGGGCTGTCGTTTCTAATAATTGAAAAGCGGTCTGCCAGTCCATTTCAGTTGAAATCAACAAGTTAGTGATTCGCCAAGTCTCTCCGGCATCGACTTTCTCTATTAACAGCCATTGAGAATCACGCTGAACCCAATACCCTTCCCCGCGTCTGACAGCAGCAAAAAATTCTGAACGCGCTTGTCCGTGAGAGGGATAGAAAGGAAAAAGCAAATGTGATTGCTGGAACACTTTCCAACTCGCTAATAGATCCGAAACGTACATCCTTTTGAGCGTCATCTAGGCCTCCTTGATTACTGTTGTGACTGATACATTCAGTGTCTGTGTCCAGTATAGCAGAAATTTTACCGCAACAAAAAGCGCAACAGAACCTGATTGTTCTGCCACGCTTTATTTTTAATATGTTCGTTGTTCCATTTCAAAGGCTTTGAGCATCGTATCTGTCGCATTTTTTGTCGGTGTGATCGCCGTCAGCTCTCCTTGAACAATAATCCGTGTAACGCCCTCGATCTCGCCACAAGTAATCAAGGTGACTTGTTGTTTGTCTGGATGCACATCTAAATATTTTACTTCTGTCGGCTGCACGCGGACTTTCAACGTCGTTTTGTAGGTATAAATATTGTGTAGATCGGTTAGATAGATCAAATCGCCTTCTTTGATGCTATCAAGTGGTGTAAACAATAGGCCAGGCCGATCCGCACGGTGGCTGGCTAATGCATAATTTCCTTCGCCCATTTTTTGGTCAGGAGACAAGGTTCCTGCACCATAAAAGAGGACTTCATTGGATAAGCCTTTAAAAATAGGCAGATTGATCTCTACAGAAGGGATCGCAATCCCGCCGATCACAGGCAAGCGCTTGTTACTCAACTGTGCTTGCAGCACGGCTTCTGTGCTGACTGGCTGTACAGCATCAAAATCAAACGTCTCTTCTTTTTGCATATTTTTATCGATTTCAGCTTGATCGAGTTGGGACACGGCATAACGTTCGCCATTATGCTGCATCAAAAAATACTTGATCTGATTATTGAAAATCAAAGCCAAACCTACTAAAAGTAATAAGAAAAGAAAAATATTAAGGATCCAATTTCTTTTTTTCTTCATCACAAGCCTCCTGCATTCTCCCGCTAATCATATCATACTCTTTTAGAACCGGTGATACTACTTTCACTTACTACAAAAAAAATTAAAAAAAGAAATAATTGCATTAGGGATTCGTTATTTATTAAAATCATTTTAAATGTTAAAAAGGTGCGATAGTGTTGCAGTTTTTAAGGGGTTTGTAATCTAATTTTAAAATAAAAGATACGAGCTTTTTTTTTATTATTGGGTTAAAATGATTGTGACAACTATTAGAAAGGGTGAAAATTTGTGCCAGATACGTTATTTGCTTACATCGATTCCACAAGTAATGCTGTTCTCTCAAAAGGTTTTTCACCCGCTGATTTTGTTGAAGGAATCGTTCATCAGCCAAAACATTTGTTATTGCTGGATCCCGTTGCAGAAGCTGGAGAATACGAACCCCATACAGGTTTAAAGGTCGTCACTAGCCCTGAACAAGTACAGCAATTTTTCGCTAATAAAGTCTTTACTAACTCAAAGGGAACCAAATGGATCGATTTTAATGATCTTGCGATGTTAAAAGAACTCACTCCATTAGAAATTTCTGAATTGCTTTATTTTGGTCATATGCGGACGCATCTGCATTCTCCCTTTTTTTATAAATTACAAAACAATTTTGTCTATTTCAACTTAGGCAATGAAACCATGCGTATCTACTATCGCTATTTAGATGAATTTTACCGCATCCTAGCTAGCAAGTTAACTCGGATCGTTTTGGAAAAAGTCAATGATCGCCGGTCGTTTTTCCGTAAAGGTTCTTCTGTCGCCCCATTGGATGGGGAACTATTGAAGGAATTGTACCCTATTTTGCAAGAAGGAGCCATTTTCTGCTTTAATTTATCTGAATTAAAAAATAAAACCTACCGAATCCCTATATTTTTATCTGATGAAAAGGGATGGCGGCGCAGTCCTAAGAATTATAAAAAAGATCAACAAATTGCAGAGATCAGTTATGACACATCGAAACAACAGTGGTCCTTGGATGTAGAAAATGATGATCCTGTATTCTCATTTAGATAAAAGAAGCATTTGTCCGGCAGACAAATGCTTCTTTTTTATTATTCACTTTGTTTACGAACCAAGATTCCATCCTTCGGTAAATACAGCTGCGGAACTTTTTCTGCTACTAAAACTGCTACAATCGCCGTCACGATAGCTGTAACTAAGCCGCTGACCCCGTTCATGATAAACGAGAATATCCAAGGATTCATTCCCCATAACGCATAGCTCCCCCAGAAAACCACACCGGCGATAAAATGCCAAAAGAATCTCGCTCCCGTTCCAGCAAAAGCACCTAAAATAATATTTTTACGTGCCCCTTTTGTATCTTCAGTTAGCAATGCTTGCTGTACCTTCTTGGCATAAAGTCCAGCAAATCCAGCAAACGTAAACGCGATCGGGTATTCGATCAACACCTGAATAACACTTAAGAAATACACATCACCTGCCGGAAAATGCAGGATTCCCCAAATAAATGCAGACAGCAGCGCAGGCTTCACTCCACGACGCAAGGCAAACAGAGTCATTGGGATCATTCCCAACGATAGGGTGAAACTACTGCCGATCGTCGTTGGGATCAGAGACAGCATGAATGCCAAAGCCGCCACAATCGTTCCTTCAATCATTATTCTTGTTTTGTTATGCATAAAAAAACTCCTCCTTTTGAACATACAGTCCACAAAGGAGAAGTAATAATCTTACTTCATCACAATTCCTACGCTCGAATAACCGAAACAGGTACCAGGGTTTAGAGTAATCTCAATCTCAGCCCGAAGGCTCCCCTTTGTGAAAGTATTATTCTTTTTTTGTTCCCTCAAAGTATATCAGATGTCTGCATGCCCGTAAAGGTATACAATACTTTTAACGTGAAATGCTCTCTTGATCGCCGCTTGGGGACAACGTCGTCACCTTTTTAATGCGATCGATCGTCAACATCACTAACTGATTGTCCTGTGTTCGAATAACAATCGAATCATTCGTTACCACTTTAGGCAACCAACCAGAGATTGTTTGAAATTTTTCTTCGTCTTTTTCATCTTGCACTTGAATGACCACTAAACTATTTTGTAGGGCCGCCATTTTTAGTTTAAGAAAAATGTTCTCATTTGCTTGCTCTTGCGCACGTTTTTCAGCAGAATCATTCAAAAAATCCGAGATGAAACGATACGATGAATTAGAAAACAGCTTGATTAAATTCTTTTTAGGTTTCTCGTTTTTAGTCATTCAGCTTCCTCCTATCAAGAGCATGATTACGTAGTATGATTTTACTTAAATTTCTAGGAAAAAACAAGGAATCTAGTCCATTTCAAAAAAAGTTAACCATTCATTTAAACCTTTTTGAATCAATTGGTACGTTTCTTCAAAATCCCCGGTGTACCAAGGGTCTGGAATATCTTTTCCTGCATATCCAGAGACACGATCCAAGTAAAGATAGATCTTATCATTTGTCCCTTCAGGCGCCATTGTCTGAAGGTCGCTGACGTTTTCTCGATCCATCCCTATAATATAATCCGCCGTATAAAAATCATTCGTCGTCACTTGACGTGCGCGCATTCCTTTGGTGGAAATCGAGTGCTCCGCCAATAGCTGCTGTGTTCCATGGTGAGGCGGATTTCCCACTTCCCAACGGCTCGTTGCTGCTGAGTCAACTTCGAAAGTGCCGTTTCCTTCTTTTTGAAGCGCGTCTCGAAAAATTGCTTCTGCCATTGGCGAACGGCAAATATTTCCCATACAAACAAATAGAATCTTTTTCATGTCATTCCTCCTGTGCTATAGTCAATTTATAGAAATGAAACGGGGGATCGTAAATGAGTAAAATTTATCTTTCCGCCAAACTTCCTGAGCTTGGCACAACATTATTAAAAAAAGCAGCACTTGATTATAAGGTCTATGAAGGCAATGGGTTGATCACTAAAAAAGAATTGATCCAACAGGTCGCCGATTGTGAGGTATTGATCTGTCCGCTATCCACACAAGTTGATCGCGACGTCATAGATGCCGCTCCAAACTTAAAATTGATCGCAAACTTCGGTGCAGGATTCAACAATATCGATACCGATTATGCAAAAGAAAAAAATATCTATGTAACAAATACGCCTGTCGTCTCTACTAACGCAACTGCTGAGCTGACTGCCGGATTGATCATTGCCTTGTCTCGCCGCATTGTTGAGGGCGACCGTTTGATGCACGACAAAGGTTTTGATGGGTGGGCGCCTCTCTTCTTCTTGGGCCATGAATTAAAAGATAAGACATTAGGGATCATCGGAATGGGCCAAATCGGACAAGCGTTAGCTACTATGATGACTGCTTTTGGCATGAAAATCGTCTATAGCCAACGACACCCCTTAACGCCTGAACTAGAAAATGACTTGCAGGCAACGTTCGCTTCACAAGAGGACGTCATACGCCAAGCAGATATTCTAACGCTTCATGCACCGTTAACGAAAGAAACACACCATCTTTTAACAAGCGAGACCTTTAAACAGATGAAGAACAGCGCCTTCTTGATCAACGCCGCTCGCGGACCGCTCATTGATGAAGCTGCCTTGCTACAAGCATTAAACGACAAGCAAATCGCTGGAGCTGCTTTGGATGTCTATGAATTTGAGCCGAAGGTTACTGAAGGGCTGAAGGAATTATCGAATGTCGTCTTAACGCCTCATATTGGCAATGCCAGTGTAGAAGCACGAGACCAGATGGCAGAAATTGTCGCAAAAAATGCGATCGCTCTTTCGAAAAAAGAACCAATTACTCATATCGTCAACGGACTGGACTGAGCCTAACGCTCATTCCAGTCTTTTTCATAGAGTCGATACGCAAAGAACTCGATGTCCTTAGCAAAACGAAACAATTGTGCCGCGACTGTAATCGGCGGCTGCTCCGCTCCTGCCAGCAGCCAGTCGATCAAAATCCCGCCACACCCGTGAGCCAAAAAACGAGCATAAAATTCTTTATCAGCAGGTGAAAGCTCTCCTTCCTGATCGACTTCATCGAACAAGCGGACAAACAACTGCTTCGCCAGCTCATTAAATTCTTTCGTCAGTATCTCCGGTCTTGCCCTTACAGTATTCAAATAGAATTGATGACAGAGCTGCATCTCCTTTAACATTTTGAGAACAGACTCCTCCCAATTTGTAAGAGACAGCTCCACAGAAATCAAATACTGCAGGCCTCGCTGATAATAAGCATAGTGGAGCAGGTCATTCTTATCCTTAAAGTGATAATAAAACGTTTGGCGGTTCAGGCTGGCCTGCTGACTGATGTCTTGAACGGTAATTTTGTCGTAACTTTTTTCTCGGCACGCGGCGACTAACGCTTGAACAAATGTTTCTTTGGTCGCTTTTCCTTCCGCCATCTTTTCACCTTCTATTCTTGATACGGATAATTGAAGTGCTCATAGGCCAGCGGTGTCGCCATCCGCCCCCGCGGTGTCCGCTTAATAAAGCCTTTTTGAATCAGGTACGGTTCGTACATATCTTCCACTGTTTCTCGTTCTTCGCCAATATTCACCGCTAATGTGCTCAATCCGATGGGGCCTCCGTGGTAAAGCTCGATCATTGTCTTTAACAGCTTCTGGTCGATATAATCGAGACCGGCTTCATCGACTTGTAGCAGCCCCAGTGCTTGGTCAGCGATCGTTTGATTGATCACCCCATCTGATTGCACCTGTGCAAAATCACGAATACGCTTCAAGAGGCGATTGGCGATTCGGGGGGTGCCTCGTGAACGTCGGGCGATCTCTACCGCACCTTCTCCTACGATCTCTGTCTGAAAAATGTCGGCTGAACGCAAAACAATTTCCCGCAAGTCGTCTTCTTCATAATATTCCATATGAGAGATGATCCCGAATCGGTCACGCAATGGTGCTGACAGCATCCCAGCACGAGTGGTAGCGCCCACCAACGTAAAGGGGGGCAACGGGAAATGCACGGGATGAGCAGTTGGTCCCTGGCCTACCATGATGTCTACATAATAGTCCTCCATCGCTGAATACAGTGTTTCCTCCGCTACTCGCGGCAGTCGATGGATCTCATCGATGAATAACACATCTCCAGGCTCTAATTCATTCAAGATCGCTACTAGATCCCCTGGACGTTCGATCGCCGGACCACTTGTCGAGCGAATCTGGACATCCATTTCATTGGCGATCACCATCGCCATTGTCGTCTTCCCAAGACCTGGCGGGCCATATAATAACACATGGTCGAGTGCCTCTTGGCGATTTTTTGCCGCTTCGATGTAGATTGATAATTCTTGCTTGACCTTGTCCTGACCGATATATTGTGCAAGATAACGGGGACGCAGTGATTTTTCTAAACTTTTATCACTCTCATCCGCATCGGGTGAAAGCAAACGTTCCTCATCCATCCCTCTTCCTCCTACTTCCTAGTTCATAAATGCATTTTTCACTAACGAAAAACACCTTTGATCCTCTATTTTTTCATCATTAGTTTCAGTGCTGCCCGTAAATAATCGTCGGTATTTTGCAGCGTTTCTTTTTCCAAAATCTTTTCGACTTTTTTGATTTCTTTTGGACTGTAGCCTAGCGCTTGTAAAGCTTCCATCGCTTCCGCCAAGGCAGTATCGTCGTTTCCTTCATAGAACAAGGACATTGGATCATCGACCAATTCAGCTAGCTTGCCTTTCAAGTCCAAAACCATTTGCTGTGCTGTTTTTTTGCCAACTCCTGGGAATTTGGTCAAATAAGTCACATCTCCTGCTTCGATCGCCTGGATCAGTCCTTGATGGTCTTCATTTGCCATGATCGCTAACCCGCTTTTCGGGCCGATTCCAGAAACAGAAAGCAGGCGCAAAAACAATTCCTTTTCAGCCAATGTCTCAAAGCCATATAATAAATGCGCGTCTTCTCGGATAATCTGCTGGACATAGATCGTCACCGACTGCTCCATTTTACTGCTGTAGCGATAGGGATTTCCCAACGCGATTTGATAACCGATACCATTCACATCCAGCACCACATAGCTGGGGCTGATGAAGGTCAAACGGCCTGTAATATATTCGTACATAGTGGTTCCTTTCTTGTATCAAAGAAAATTTTTCTACTATTATTGGATTCTTCTTTTCATTGGATTCTTCTTTTCATGGTAACACGTAAACATGAAGAAACATTGACAGCCTCCCGTCAATCCCTTTATCCTTTGGACTGTAATAAAAACCTTTAGTGTCCATAAAACAAGCATACTAGTGATCAGCAGGCAATTTCTGCACATATGTTCTCATTATTTTAGCACAAAATGCGTCGGTAAAAAACTCTTACCTTTGGATCTCCCCCATCCACGGTTATGAAAAAAAGACAAAGTCTCTAGGACTTCGCCTTTTCTAAATACGTTTGTTCTTCTGCCGTAGTGATTCGACCCAATGCTTTGTTTCGATAGGGAAATCGTCCAAATACCTTGATGGTGTCATGATGTTCTTTTGCGTAGCGGTACCGTTTCTCTAAGCCGGGCTCCTTAAAATAGGTCAGCGAAAACGTTTCTTGAATAACCAGCGACTCAGAATGCATGAATGGCATGTATAAAAAGGAGCGCTCTTCTACACTCAGGTTCTCTTTTTCTTTCATGAGTGCCGCTTCTTGTGCCAACACCAATGCCACCGCGTCTCCTTCAAAAGCGCGTCCATCTTCTCTATAGATATTTCTGGCAAACTGATCCAATACGATGATTTCTGCCAATCTGCCCCGCATATTTTTTCTCCAAAAAACCAGCTCACCTTTTTTTGCCGCTGTCAGCATGTCACCAAAACGTTTTTCAATTGTCTTATCCAATTCCGAATCAGATGCAAACCAGTCACTAGGATCTAGTTCCTTGAACCAAAAAGTCAATACGCTCTCATAATCATAAGAATCCATTTGCTCCACTCCTGCTTTTTGAACGACTTATTTTTTCTCCAATAGTTTGTTCATTTTTCCATAAGCATAGCCTTTTATGTCCAAAGATACAAATGTGTATCCAAAAGATTCGAGCGTTTTTTCGACGGCTTCTGATTTCTCAAGGAAAAGCGGAAACTTCTCTTTCTCGATTTCGATTCTTGCAACTGTATTGTGGTCTCGTACGCGGACAATATTGAATCCTTGCTCTTGAAGATAGATTTCAGATTTTTTAACACGCTCCAGTCGTTCGCTGGTCAATACATCATTGTATTCAAATCTTGATAGAATATGACAGGTCGCTGGCTTGTTCCAAGTAGGAACTTGATAGTCTCTTGATGCTTTTCTGACATCGGGCTTGTAAAACTCCGCTTCCTGCAAAGGGCTTCGGACATTGAATGCGTCTCTGGCCTTTAACCCTGGGCGGTAATCAAAAGCATCATCCATGATCATCCCATCAACAACCCAATTAAATCCTAGATTCTCTTTAATTGCCGACAATTCTTGGTAGAGCAGACGTTTACTGTAAAACCAGCTTGAAGGTTGGTTGCTTCTGATTTCCTCAATACTCAATTCATCCAAAAAAACACCTTGAGTGCGGGCACCGATTTTTTTTGAATTCTCCATCGCGTCGAGATATTCTTTTTTCATGATTAATTCTGAATCCGCTACGACAGAAAGAACGTTCTCTTCTTCTAAAACATCTAGTGCCGCCGCTAGAACTAAAGAACTATCCACACCGCCTGAAAAAGCGATCACGACCTTCTCCATCGAGGCCAAAACAGCTTTTAATTTTTCTACCTTTTCTATGTATTCCATTTGTAAAACTTCCTTTTTTTAGGATTGATCCCTTTGGCAATCAGCTATAAAAGACTCTCTCATCTACTCTTGAAAAAGCAGACGAGAAAGTGGTATAGATGTACAAAAGCTCCTCTTTAAGATTACTCAGCGTTTAAAATTTCAAAAATCCTTTTACGAACATCGCTGCTAAAGCGGCTCCGACAAAAGGCGCGGTACCGGGTACGATCAAGCCATATTGCCAGTCATTGTTCGCTTTGTTTTTGATTGGCAGCAGTTGGAAGGCCATTCGCGGACCTAAGTCACGGGCTTGGTTCATGGCGAATCCTGTCGTACCGCCTAATCCCATACCGATTGCCCAAACCAGCAAACCAACACCGATCGGCAGCATAGATTCTGCATTATGTGCGATGGCAAGGATCGTTGTTAAGAAAATAAACGTAGCGACTGTTTCCACAAAATAGTTTCTAGGCAAGTTCCGTAAATTAGGGTTCGTTGAGAAAATATTGCGAATAGCGATTGGATCAACTTGTCCCTCAGAAGCCTTGAAATGATCTGCATACATAATATAAATAATAATAGCACCGACAAGTCCGCCTAGCATTTCAGCGATCACATAGGGAACAAAATAGCTCCATGGGATCATCCCTAAGATTGCTTGTGCTAGCGCCATTGCTGGGTTGATACACACACCACCAAAAATAAATAAGACCACAGTGATCCCGAATGCCCATGTAGTAATGGCAAACAAATGACCCGAGCCTGCGTATTTCGTTTTCTTTAAAACATCGTCGCAATGGACGCCTAGACCAAACATAATCATTAATGCGGTCCCCATGAATTCTGACAATAAGTGATGTAACATAAATATGCTCCTTTTTAACTATATTTTTCTAATTTTTTGTATACTTCATAGATCGATAAATTATTTTCTTTAGCGATTCGTTGACAGTCTTGGAATTCCAGCGTGTTTTTTTCAATGTCTTCGTAACGATTTTGCTTCACCTGGATTTCTCCATACGGTGTCTGCTTCGTAACGAACTGTCGCACCATCACTGTTCGAGCCATCTGGGTATACCGCACCCCGATCGTTGCTGTTTGTTTGAACAAAAGCTTCGTAAAGAATTCTTTTTGCTCTGGTGTACAGAGGACCGTCAGTAGAATCCCACACCGGTTTTTCTTCATCTGGATCGGCGTATAAAAAACATCAAGCACGCCTTGATCCAATAAGAGAGCCATCACAAACCCTAATTGCTCTGGCGTTTGATCGTCAATATTCGCCTCGATCTTTAAAATTTGATCTTGCGTCTGATGATTCCCCCGTTTACTTGGCTCGACAGCCATCAACGAACCTCGCAGCGCATTGAATTTCCCTGTTTCTCGTTTGCCGAACCCATACCCCACTTTCTCAATTTGCTGAACACCGTTGAGAACAAATGAAGGGTGAATTTCCTTGAAAATCGCGATACCGGTTGGTGTGACGAGTTCTGTCCGCACGTCAGTGTCTTGATGGATGATCAAGTTGGTTCCTTTTCTTAATTGCATCACTGCCGGTACAGGAACAGGCATGACCCCATGGGCGACGGTGATCGTGCCAGAGCCTTCTGTTATCGGCGAGGAATAAACGTGCGCAATTTGCAATTGTTCCCATAAAATAAAGAAACTTACGACATCGACGATTGAATCGATCGCCCCTACTTCATGAAAATGGATTTCTTCGATTGGTTTGTTGTGTACAGCGGCCTCTGCCTTGGCAATGTCGTTGAAGACCTGTCGGCTATGTTGCTTGACCTGTTGAGAGAGGGTACTCTGATCAATCAGCGCTAAGATGTCCCGTAGATTTCGAGCCTCTGAATGGCTATGCGTATGGGCATGACTATGTTCGTGGACCTGCTCATGGGCAGGATGCACATGAGACGCGTGTGCATCGAAATCGTGAGGGACACCGTTATCCTTGATTCCGTGGGCTAAATGAACATCAAAATCAGTTCCAAAGATACTGTTTTTAGCGATCCTTTGAACATGGAGATGGTAATTCCCTACAGACAGCTTGGCTAATTCTTGTTCTAACGCCGCCACATCTCCGCCTAGATCGATCAAAAGTCCGTTTAGCATGTCTCCGCTAAGACCGGAGAATGGTTCTAAATATAGATTTTTCATTTTTTTCTCCTTAATTGATTGATCATGCTGGCTGAGTAGGCTGCACCGAATCCGTTATCGATGTTGACGACGCTGACACCAGAAGAACAGCTATTCAGCATCCCCAATAAGGCCGTCATTCCTTGAAAATTGCTTCCGTATCCGATACTTGTTGGAACAGCGATCACCGGCACATTGACCAAGCCTCCTACTACACTGACCAATGCGCCTTCCATTCCAGCGATCACGATCACGACAGACGCCTGTTGAATCTCCTCTAAACGAGCAAACAGCCGGTGGATCCCAGCAACGCCCACATCATAGATCCGCTTCACCTGATTGCCGAAAGTTTCTGCTGTCACGGCTGCTTCTTCAGCAACAGGAACATCGGATGTCCCCGCAGTAACGATCGCAATATACGTTTCAGAGTCTGGCTTGACTGGCTGAAGGACAAAGCACCGGGCCAGCTCAAAATAACTTCCATCCGGGAACGTGTCCTGCAACGCACGCCCCTTTTCCGAAGATATCCGCGTCGCAAGAATCGGCTTTTGTTCTTCTTTAAGAACAGTCACTATTCCGATGATCTGTTCAAGGTTCTTTCCTTCGCCGTAAATGATCTCAGGAAAACCATTTCTTTCTTTTCGTTGCGTGTCGATCTTGGCATAACCTAATTCATTAAAGCCCGTCAGTTTTTCAGCAGCTTCCTCAACGGACAGTTTTCCTAGCTGTACGTTTCTAAGCAATTCTTTCTTGTCCATCGTGTTCATCCCTCCAAACGACTTCTATTGAACGATTACAGATAAGCCATCTCGGATGACCGTGACTTTTGCCTCATTGCCTTCAATTTCAAACGCCTTTTCCATCGCTTCATCAATGGTCTGAGCACTATCCATATGCATAGTCGTGATCAATGTCGGATCAACTTTATCAGAAACGTAGATCACATGATGGTGAACCAAGATTCTTGCTAAGATTTGCGATGTCCACTGATCTGGGACCGTTTCTAAGCGCGGTGTATGGATTGCTTGATCCAAGAATTCTTTTGGATCACTGACATCTGCTAAATTATGGTAAAACCCTTCGCCGCCGTGACCGTCTCCTGATGCAGCGACCATAATAATGACGCCGCCTTCTTTATTTGTTGCCTCGGCTGCGGTCATTCCTTTCACTGCTTGGTAAATGTTTTGGTCAAGAGGAAATCCGCCATTTGTTGAAATCGCAATGTCACTTGGGATTTTTTGCACACTGGCTAATTCACGAACAAACTCACAGCCGACTTTATGTGCGTCCTCCATATCTCCCGCAAAGGAGCCGATGATCTTTTTTTCTCCATCAAGAACCACATTCACGATGAACGCTAAGTTGGCTGTGCGAGCCGCATATACCATATCCTTATGAATCGGATTGTGATTCAAATTTCCTGTTCTCGCTTTGTGAGAGTCGATAAATTCGCCAGAGTGGTTAGCCATGATGGTTCTATAAGAAGCAACCCCCGGTAAAACTGCCTTTCGTCCGCCAGAAAAGCCTGCGAAGAAGTGGGATTCAATGAACCCTTCGGCAATCAGCAGATCCGCTTCTGCCGCGATGCGATTGATAATGCAGTCGCCGCCGGAGGGCAGTTGACCGATTTTTTTCATCGAAGAATCATCTGTTGAGACGTGCATGACGATTTCTTCATTATCAACAATTTCCTGACCGTATTTATTGATAAGTTCTTCCCGTGTGGATGGCCGGTGGAACCCTGTCGCAACCAAAATACGGATACGGGCGTCTGGGGCTGTGCTTCGGATACGGCGTAACAGAATAGGTGTGATAATATGTGAAGGAACGGGTCTTGTGTGGTCAGAACTGATGATGACGATGTCCTTCTTGCCTTTCGCCAATTCTTCTAATGAACGGCTTCCGATCGGATCGTCCAATGATTTTTCTACGGTCTCTTTTTCTGAAAGAGCCGCTTGGAAATTCTCTGCTTTTGACTCCAATAGACCTGCAAAATTCTTTTCAGGGATTTTTGCTGTGATCAATTGTTTGTCGTATGGTAATTTAACGTCTACCATCGTGTGTCATCTCCTATTTTTTACTTACGGACGTTAGTATACTGAAATGAAATTTCAGAGATAGCGCAATTGATAGTAATATTTGTTAACGTGTTTTTTTCGATCGCGTAGATAATATGTAACAGGAAATCAAATCAAAAAAAGAAAAAGGAGTTTTTTTGGTGGAGGCAGATTATTTAGTTTCTTTCTTAGAAGAGAAGCAAACGACCATTATCAAAAAGAGAAGACATACCTATTTGTCTTATCACGGATTAGAGGAGGCCTATACGTATGTCCTAAAGGATGGGATCGTCAAAACGAGTATCATTCTTAAAGACGGGCGAGAATTTAATCTATCGTATATTGTTGCTCCAGACATTATTTCTCTATTAAAGGATGAGGTATCGAACTACACTTCAGCCCCCTTTAACGTCCGGATCGAATCGGAGGAAGCGAGTTTCTATCGTATTCCGCGAGCGAGCTTTTGGGAATATGTCAAACACAACCAGCAATTACAGGACTATGTTCGAGATTATTATCGAAAAAAATTATCCGAAAACATACAAGCCCTGCAAAACATGACGATGAATGGGAAAAAAGGAGCAGTCTGCGCCTTTATCAATAAACTCGTCACCCTTTTTGGCATCAAGCAAGCGTCGGGAATCTTGATCGATTTTCCTATAACAAATGAAGACATCGCTGGGTTCTGCGGCATCTCGACGCGAAACAGCGTGAATCGAATCATCCACGACCTTAAACAAGAAAAAGTGATCGAGATCCAGCATCAAAAAATCGTCGTTCTTGATCTAGACTATCTTGCTGATTACACCACACAATGACAAAAAAATGATTTTTTCCTTATTATGAAAAAGGAGTCTTACCGTATGCACATCCCTGAAAATTATCTTAGTCCTGAAACCTGCGGCGTCATGCTGGCCACAGCTGCACCGTTTTGGTATCTCTCTATACGAAAGGTCGAAGCGCAAGTCTCACTGCACAAGGAAACGATCCCTATGCTGGGTCTTTCCTCCTCTCTTTCTTTTCTGATCATGATGTTTAATCTTCCGGTACCGGGGGGAACAACGGCTCATGCAGTCGGAGGTGTTCTTCTTGCAATCTTGATGGGTCCCTGGGCTGCTTGTCTTTCTGTCTCGGCAGCACTGCTCTTACAGGCGCTGCTTTTCGGCGATGGCGGGATTCTCGCCTTCGGAGCGAACTGTTTTACGATGGCTATCGTTATGCCTTTTGTTGGATACGGTGTCTATCAATTAGTTAAAAAGCATTGGCCTAAAATAGGCGCCTTTCTGGCTGCGTATCTAGGTGTAAATGCCGCAGCGTTTACGACAGCGGTCTTACTGGGCATACAACCTGTGCTTTTCCATGATGCTGCCAATCATCCCCTTTACAATCCGTACCCGTTAGCCATCACTATTCCCGCGATGATGAGCACGCATCTGCTGATCATCGGTTTTGTTGAAGGGTTCTTCACATTAGGTGTGCTGAAATTTGTCAAACGAACAAACGAAACCGCGGCATTGTCGGCACCCGTCGAAGGAACAAATACACAACGGTTGAAGTATGTTCTGATCGCCTTTCTTTTACTTTCTCCGCTTGGCTTATTAGCCAGTGGGACTGCTTTTGGCGAATGGGATCTGCAAGAGCTGCTCCAAACCTTGCGCAACTACCATTTACCCGTCAACAAGCCGCAAGGAATGGTGAAAGGCTGGAGCTTCCATTCTTTATTTACGGACTATACGATCCCAGGATTGCCTGTAGGAATTGGGTATATTCTCTGCGGCGTCACCGCTATTTTGGTCTTTCTTTTGATTTATCGTGTTCTTTTTGAAAGAAGGAACAAGCATGCCTGATTGGTTGACGTCGCAAAATGAGGACGCGTTGCTGCTTGATAAAAAAAATTCCTTTCTGATGAAAAATCAGAAAGGGCTTCTTTTTATCCTTGAGAAATTTGATCATGGATCAGAGAGAAGCGCGGCGTCAGCGATCCATCCTTCGCTTCGCTTTCTTTCAACGCTTGCTTTGCTGCTGATCGTGAGTCTGTCACAAAAAATGTTGGTGCTGTGGATCTGCGGGTTGTATATTTTTAGTGGGCTGCTTTTCTTTTCTCAAAAGGACCTCAAGAAAATTTTAGGAAAAAGCGTGCTCTTGTCAGCTATGCCTTTTCTCATCTACTTGCCTAGTCTCCTCCTGCATCAAGGGACGTTTCTTTTCCTGATACGTGTGCCGCTGATCGCCTGCTTGATCAGCCAGTATACGGAGACGGCTACGACTTACGAGCTGCTTTCTTTGTTAAAGCGCTGGTACTTGCCGAATATCGTCTTATTTCAATTGGATATCACGATCAAATACATTTATATTTTGGCGAAGGTAATGGTTCATATGATGAAAGGAATCAGTGCGCGTCATGTAGGCAATCAACAGGTGAAACTGTATCTAGGGACCAACGTGATTGCTTTGATCTATTTACGTTCGCTTGATTATGGAAAAAAACTCCAGCAAGCGATGGAAGCACGCGGATTCAACGGAACGTATCCCACGCATAAACTAGCTTTGAAGAAAATCGACTACGTTTATATTTTGACGCAGGTCATGCTTTTATTCGTTCTTTTTTTCATTGGGAAGGTGTAATGATGTTTGAATTAGAAGATGTTTGCTTTAGTTATCCTGAGACACAGCGGGAGGTATTCGCCCCTTATTCAACCACGATCCCTCAAGGGGCCTATCTTTTATTGATGGGGGACAACGGCAGCGGAAAATCGACACTGCTGAATCTTTTAGCCGGTTTCCAGCAGCCGTCTGCGGGAAAGATTTTGTTTAAAGGCGAGGATATGCGCCAATGGCAAAAGAAGAAAAAAGCTTTTTACCGGCACTTTGGCATTCTTTTTCAGGAAGTTGATCATCAATTATTCAACAATTCTGTGTATGATGAGATTGCTTTTGGGCCTAGACAGCTAGGGTTATCAGAGGAAGAAGTGCGTCAGCGAGTGGAGGATTGTCTTGCCTTGCTGTCGATTGCGCCCCTTCGCCAACGAGTTCCTTATCAACTGTCTGGCGGTGAAAAGAAAAAAGTCGCCTTCGCCAGTATTTTAGCCATGAATCCTGAAACATTTTTACTGGACGAACCCTTCAACGGATTGACGAAGGATTCGGAAAAATTATTCAAAGAGATCTTGCGGAAGCTCCACGACTTGGGAAAAACCATTTTGATTGCTTCCCATGATTACCGCAGCTTTCAAGACGAACCCGTCGATGTCTTGCTTTTCACGGAAAAAATCACTCCCTATAAAAAAGAAGACATTCAAAAGGATCAAAAATTGATTGCTCGTTTAGCTAGTTATTAATCGTTTATCCGTTATACCGCTTAGACGACGAGTCCACTTATTAGGAGATGCTTCAAATGACAGCGTTAGAAAAAGAACAACGGCTGATTCAACAATTAAAAGAAACCAACAAACTTGCTATTGCCTATTCTGGAGGTGTCGCTAGTTCCTACCTCCTCCATACCGCACTAAACGTGTTAGGTCCCCGCAACATCTTAGCGATCGTCATGAATTCTGAATTGATCTCTGATGAAGAATTTAATGAGGCGTTAGATTTGGCTGAAGCGATGGGCGCAAATGTTTTAGGTCTTGAAATGAGCGAGCTTTCTCAGCCTAAAATCGCCACAAATACTTCTGTCAGTTTGTATTACAGCAAAAAGATGCTCTATCAAACGATCCATGCCGCAGCCGTCGAAGAAGGATTTCCGGCCCTTGCGGATGGAATGATCATGGACAACAAAGAAGATTTCCAACTTGGGTTAAAGGCCCGAGACGAGGAAGGCATCATCAGCTTTTTACAAGAAGCTGATTTGTACGAAGAAGACGTCAGGCAATTAGCGAAGGAGGCCGGCCTTTCTAATTGGAACAGAAATAGTCTCTGGAGCTTGGCGAACCGTTTTCCTCGAGGAAAAAAATTGACCCTCAGCGATATCGAAAAGGTTTTTGAAGGCGAAAAATATTTACGTGAGATCGGCTTTCCCATCGTTCGCCTGCACAGTGAGAACGAGGAAGCACGGATCGAAGTCCCTGAACAGCACTTGCTGCCCTTAGTTGAAAAGAAAGAAACAATCATTGCCCACATCAAACAGCTAGGCTTCAGTCATGTGTCGATCGACCTTGAAGGGTTTCATTACGAACGGGAATCAAAAAAACGCACGATCCATAGAAAAACAATCTCTTAACGCAAAAACAGCGCATCAGAAGCAGCTTCTGACGCACTGTTTTTTTATTTTGGGGGATTTACATCGTTAAGTGCAGGTTCAATTGTTTTAGTTCAGCGATTTGCTGAGCAACTTCTGTATAGCTAGAGGGATAACGGTCGACTACCTGACTGATAAATAAATCCCGTGTGTGATTGAATGCTGCTAAAAACTCCTCCATCGCTGTATTGGTTTCTCCTAAAGATTCTTTTCTCAACATCAACGCATTTTGATACGCGTCATTTAGAAAGACCAGTACGGCCTCCTTTTCAAAGCGCACTTGATACGCTGAATCCAAGCGTTCAATCATTGTCGTTGTCCAATTGTTCATACGAAACTCTCCCTTTAATCAAAATCTGTTTACTAATCGTACTGCTTACTCTATTGATTATAAGGATTTTCAAAATGGACGATAGCCATTATCTTATTAAAGAAAGATAGTAACATTTAGGTGTAGTATCTATGGACGCTTTTTTCTGGCGGTTCAAGAGACAAAATAAAAAGATGCGCCGAAAAATCGGCACACCTTATTTTACTAATTCTTTGTACTCGCTGTAGCCTGCTGCTTCCATCTCATCGACAGGGATAAAACGTAACGCTGCGGAGTTGATGCAATAGCGCAGACCGCCTTGATCCTGCGGGCCATCATTGAACACATGACCAAGATGAGAATCGGCTTCTTTGCTGCGTACTTCTACCCGATGCATCCCGTGAGAAAAATCGGCTTTCTCAGCAACTCCACGCTTTTCAATCGGACGACTAAAGGCTGGCCAGCCACAACCGGCATCGTATTTGTCACTTGAAGAAAACAACGGTTCACCGCTAACGACATCGACGTAGATGCCCTTTTTGTAGAAATCGTCGTACGTTCCAGAGAATGGACGTTCTGTCGCATTTTCCTGAGTCACTGCATATTCCATTGGTGAGAGTTTCTTTTTCAATTCTTCTTGTTCCATCATTCTGCCCCCTTTGTTACTGCCTATCATACGCCGGAAAAAAGAAAGACACGAAGGATTTGCTCATGTTTTTGAGGAATCAATCATCAAAGGCCTTCAGCATTTGATTTACCGCCCCTACTGGAAATCCAACGATGCTGTAATAGTCGCCTTCGATTTGTTCAACGAAGACACCTGCGCCATTTTGGATACCATAGGCGCCGGCTTTGTCTTTGTAATCGTCGCTGTCCAGGTAGCGATTGATCTCTTCATCCGTCAATGAATAAAAGGTCACTTTTGCAGAGGTCAATTTTTCTGCTGTTTGTTCTTTTTGACGGATCACTACCGATGTATACACCAAGTGACTGCCGCCGCTCATACGTTTCAGCATACCAAAGGCTTCTTCACGACTCTTGGGTTTTCCTAGGATTTGTTCACCTAGCACGACGACAGTGTCACTGGCGATCACCAATGCTTCTGGCTGCTTCTCTGCAACTACCGCGGCTTTCTGGCGTGCCATCTCCATCACGTAATCCGTTGGTGTATAACGATCCTTGACGTCTTCATCAATGTCCGCTGGTTGTATATCAAATGCTGGCAGCAGCCAGCCTAATAACTCTTTTCTCCGTGGAGACTGTGAGGCTAAGATAACGGTCATGTATTCGTACTCCTATTTTCTAGTGTGGGTCTTGGATTCGTTTGAACATATGCTCCATGTCGCTGTTACTGAAATGAATCAGAACGGGACGGCCATGAGGGCAATTAAAGGGATTCTCGCATTGTGCCAAATCAGACAACAAGACACGTGCCTGCGCCTCATTCAAATGATGGTTGGCTTTGATGGATCGTTTACAGCTCATCATGATCGCCGTCGCTTCACGGAATTTCTTGACGCTGACTGAACCAGTGATCAGCAGCATGTCGATCATCTCGCGGATAATGCTTTCTTCTTGCCCTGCTGGATACCAGGTCGGGTGGGCACGAACGATGAAGCTGTTCGGACCGAATTCTTCCAAATAAATCCCGACTTCCTGCAACAGCTCTGTCTTCTCTTTCAGCTTGATGGCGTCATTGTTTGGGTAATCCAACACAAAGGGCACCAGCAATTCTTGCAGATCGTCTGAAACATCACCGATTTTTTCCCGGAAGTATTCGTACTTGATTCGTTCTTGGGCCGCGTGCTGGTCGATGATGTACAGCCCGTCCTTACTTTGAGCAAATAAATATGTGCCATGCATTTGACCGAAATATTCCAGCATCGGAAAGCGTTCCTTTGGCTGTTCATGTTCCAGTTTGGTGATGGCCTGCTCGATCACCTTTTCCCCAGACTGGGTGCTTAGGTCGAACTCAGGATGGTCGGTATTCGCAGCTTCTTGATCGACACTCTCCTCAATTGGTGCGGAAGCCTCCTCTAGTGGTTCGATTGTTTCTTCTACGATCGACAGCTTCTCCGCTTCTGTTTCCAGCGGGACCGTCATCGTTTTCTCGACGATCTCTTCGTTTAAGGGAATCGGCGTCTCAACGATTTCCGGCGCTTTCGGTTCTACATAGAAAATCCCCGTCTTGGGATCGTAATTCAAATCGCTTCTTTTCTTGGTCTGTTCCTCTAACGGCAAATCCAATTGCTCTGTTTGGAGCTTTTCGACCTTCTTCTTGAAGCTTGGGTTTTCGCCAACATCTGGGATCAGGTTGATCTGACGAAGAGTTTCCGCGATCCCTTGACTGATGAGCGCCATCAATTCTTTTTCTTTAGAGAGACGAATTTCTTGTTTCGTCGGATGGACATTGACATCGATCAGCAAGGGGTCCATGGTGATTTCCAACACAGCGATCGGAAAACGCCCCACCATCAATTTCGATTGATAGCCTTGGATGATCGCCTTATTCAAGGCGTAGTTTTTGATATACCGGCCGTTGATGATGAGGGACAAATAATTCCGGCTTGCCCGCGTTACTTCAGGAAGTGAAATGTATCCGTTCAAGGTAAAGTCTAAGTCTTTGGCTTCGACCTTCAGCATTTTCTTCGCAGTCGCAACACCATAGATTCCGGCAAGCGTCTGCTTCAGATCACCGCTTCCGCTGGTGCTCAGCATTTTGTGTCCATCGTGAACCAAACGAAACGCGATCTGAGGATGACTCAGCGCCATCCGGTTGACGATATCACCAATGTTGGACAGCTCCGTTTGGAGGGATTTGACATATTTCAGCCGTGCAGGCGTATTGAAAAACAAGTTCTCCACAGTGATTTTTGTCCCTGTCCGCAACGCGGTCGGGCGATGCTCTTCAATCTTGCCGCCCTTCAAGAAAAGGTACGAACCTTGCGCTTCATCGGCGGTCGCTGTCTCCAAGGTCATCTCAGAAACAGAGGCGATCGACGGCAACGCTTCGCCGCGAAACCCCAATGTCCGAATGCGGAACAAGTCATCGCGATTGTGGATCTTGCTGGTGGCATGGCGTTTAAAGGCATTCTCCACGTCGTCTCCGCTGATGCCTTCGCCATTGTCGACGATTTGAATTTTTTTCAATCCCGCTTCTTCGATCAAAATATCGATCTGGGTCGCCCCCGCATCGATCGCATTTTCTACCAATTCTTTCACGACCGAGGCCGGACGTTCCACGACTTCTCCGGCAGCGATCTGATTGGCTAAACGTTCAGATAATTCTTGGATCTTGCCCATCAAAGGCCTCCTCCTAAATCCGTTTTTGCAACTCGTATAGGAAGTTTAATGCTTCCATCGGGTTCATTTCAAGCAAATTGGCTTTCTTGAGGCTGTCCACCACACCCAATTCGGCAGTGGATACTTCATTGAATAACGACAACTGCTCATTTTCTTCGATCACTTCAGGCTGCTTTTGTATCGGCGCGTCTGCTTCTAACGCAGAGAGGATCGTCGCTGCTCGTGACAATAATTCGGTGGGCATTCCGGCGATCTTCGCTACATGAATCCCATAGCTCTTATCGGCAGGACCATCCATCAATTTATGCAAGAAGACGACCTCGCCATTTTGTTCAACAGCACCTACGTGGACATTTTTTAGTTGCGGCAAAGATTCTTCTAAAACGGTCAACTCATGGTAATGGGTCGAGAAGAGCGTTTTGGCCTTCACATTTTTATGGATGTACTCGATGATGGCTTGCGCTAAGGCCATGCCATCATATGTCGCCGTCCCTCGACCAAGCTCATCAAATAGGATCAAGCTGTTTGGTGTCGCGTGACGCAAGGCCTGATTGGCCTCCATCATTTCCACCATGAAGGTCGATTGTCCGGCGATCAAGTCATCGCTGGCTCCGATCCGAGTAAAGATCTGATCGAAAATCGGCAGCTCCGCACTTTCTGCTGGAACAAAACAGCCCATTTGCGCCATGATCACCGTCAATGCCAACTGACGCATATACGTACTTTTACCAGACATATTCGGTCCAGTGATCAGCAGCAGCATCTCATCTGGGCTCATGTGGACACTGTTTGGGATATATTCTTGGTGCCCAAGGACCTTCTCCACAACGGGATGACGGCCTTCTTCGATTTGTAAATTGTGGGTCCCAACTTCCATCGCTGGCTGCACGTATTGATACCGTTCGCTGACTGTCGCAAAGCTTTGCAGCACATCTGTCGCACTCAAGCTTTTTGCCAGCTTTTGCAGACGCGTGATGGCTTTTTTCACTTCGTTTCGGACTTCTAAGAAGAGATTGTATTCTAGCGCCACGGATTTTTCTTCCGCCTCTAAAATCAACGTCTCTAATTTTTTCAATTCCGGTGTGATGAAGCGTTCGGCGTTGGCTAAGGTTTGCTTCCGCTCGTACTTGCCTTCTTCTAAGTTGGCAAGGTTCGACTTCGTGATTTCGATATAGTAGCCAAACACGCGGTTGTAGCCGACCTTCAAGGTTTTGATCCCTGTCGCTTCACGTTCCCGGGCTTCTAATTCGGCCAGCCAAGTCTTGCCGTTTTTCATGGCTTCCCGGTAGTGATCCAGTTGATCATTGTAGCCGTCTTTGATGACATTGCCTTCCGTGATCTGCAACGGGGCTTCCTCATTGATGGCTTTTTCGATCAACGCCACCAAATCGTCCATCGGTTCCATATCAACCAATAAATCATTCCACTCGCCTTGGTTGATCCCGGTCAATAATTGACGGATCTGAGGGACCTGCATCAAGGAAGTCTTCAATTGGATCAAATCCCGTCCGTTGACGTTGCCAAACGCCACACGTCCAGCAAGTCGCTCCAGATCATAGACTTTCGTTAACGTCTCATTCAGATCCATCCGTTCAAAATACGCATTTAATAACGAAGAAACCATCGCTTGACGGGCATTGATCTGACGTTTTTGGATCAGCGGACGATCGATCCATTGTTTCAGGAGACGGCCGCCCATCGCGGTTTTTGTTTCATCTAACAGCCACAAAAGCGTGCCCTGTTTTTTCCCGGTCCGAATCGAACGGGTCAATTCCAAGTTGGTCTTAGAGAAGTAATCCAGCTTCAAGAAATGCTCCGGCTGGTATTCCTCCGCTTTTTGGATATGTCCTAAGCTGCGTTTTTGAGTAACAGACAAGTAGGTCAACAATTTGCCCGTTGCTTCTTTCTCCAAATCATCTGTGATCTCTGCGGTCAGAAAACTGAATTCTGCATTGTCCTCGATCGTTTCTTGCGTAGAGAAAACCAAGCCCAGACGTTCCGCCAGATTTTTCTGCAGGCCTTCTGGAATCTCACTGCCAAGAACGATCTCTTTCGTTTGCAAAGCGGTCGCCTCGTTCATTACGGCTTCCTCGTCATGAAGCAGGGCCGTTTTTAGTTCTCCGGTGGAAAGATCGACGTACGCAAAACCGAATTTGTCTTTTACTTGCGTAACAGCCGTCAAGAAGTTGTTGGCCTTGGCTTCGATCCCTTTGCCTTCCATCAACGTCCCCGGTGTGATCAATTGGACAACTTCCCGTTTCACCATTCCTTTGGCTTGTTTGGGGTCCTCCATTTGCTCACAAATAGCAACCTTGTAGCCTTGTTCCACTAGAGTATCGATATAGCCCTGTGCGGAATGATGCGGCACGCCGCACATGGGGATCGGGTCCTCCGCATTCCGGTTGCGGCTTGTCAGGGTCAATTCTAGGAGCTGCGAGACTTTGATCGCGTCCTCATTGAAGAGTTCGTAAAAGTCTCCGAGACGATAGAATAAAAAAGCATCTTTATATTGTTCTTTGATCGCCAAGTATTGTTCCATCATTGGCGTATTTTTCGTTTTTTGAGGCATTAGATCTCTCCTCCTTTTGTGGATTCTTCCTCTTCCAATGCGGCATTGACCTCTTTTTGGATCATCGTCGTCAAATGCTGCAACAGGTCATTGGCTTCATAGAGCTGCTCACGGTAAGCAACTACTAATGGGTGTTCGTCGAAGGCTTTGGTCAGACGATCTGCTTCCTTCAACGCCTCGCGTTCTGCTTCTGGTTTGCCATAATGAGCGAACTGGACCGCGTCTTTTTGCGCGGCCTTGATGCCTTCTTCTAATTCTTGAAGTGTGTCGTTTTCCGCTACTCGTTTTTGGAGCTCTTGGTAATGGACGATCACTTCGTTTTCACCTAATAAGGCAGTTAAATGAGATAAAGCCGCTTCGACGGCGGCTTCATTTGCTAGATTCATACGATCCCTCTGCTTCTATTCTCTAAATGGACGATCGTCATTGATCACGATCGTTTCGATTTTTTGTCCGTGACCGTTTTTATCGATATCGATCACACAGGCGGATAATAATCCGCGCCCTTCTTCCACTACCTCAAATCGGCGAGGCAAAGCCGTCATGAATTTCTCGATGATGGGCTCTTTTCTCATTCCTAAAATACCGTCATAAGGTCCAGTCATCCCAACATCCGTCAGATACGCGGTCCCCTTTGGTAAAATTCGTGCGTCATTGGTTTGAACATGCGTATGGGTCCCTACGACAGCCGACACGCGGCCATCTAAAAACCAGCCCATCGCCTGTTTTTCACTCGTTGTTTCCCCATGGAAATCTACAAAGATATAGGGCGTACGTTTTTGCGCTTCCGCGATCAGCTGGTCACCGATCCGGAAAGGGTCATCGATATCTGTCATAAATGCGCGACCTTGCAAATTGACGATCGCCAACTCCAAATCGTTCACTTTGACATACAAGTGCCCTCTGCCAGGTGCTCCTGCTGGAAAATTCGCTGGCCGAATCATTTTTTTCGCTTCTGGAATAAAATCAAAAATCGCTTTGTTGTCCCACGTATGATTCCCCATCGTAACAACATCAACACCGTCTTGTAAAAACTTTTTGTAGATTTTTTCCGTGATCCCGCGACCGGCTGCCGCGTTCTCACCGTTGACGATCGTCAACTGTGGATGGTATTTCTTCTTTAATCGTGGTAAATAATCACTCAGCATTTGTCGACCTAACGACCCTACAACATCCCCAATGAATAATAAGCGCACTTTTTTTCCCCTTCTCTAGTTAAGCATCTTGTCTTATTATAGTTGTTTTTGCTTAAAAATAAAAGATTCCTCGACAATCGTTTGCTTCGTCGAAGAAACCTGCCCGAAGGAATCAGACGCTTCTTCTTTTGACCCGCACGATCTGACCCTTTTTTTCGCAGCATCATTGGCGGAGAAGTTCGTAATCGTTCTAGTTATGAAAAAAGATGCGCCTGATTTATCAGGTACATCCTACTGTTTATACGACTTCTCCATTGCTGTTTTTATCCCAATGAGCCTTTTTCGCTTGTTCCTCTCGATAGCTCTGAACATGTTTCCAGGTTTCAGGGTCTTGCTGATACGTCTCAAAATCCATATCATCGATCAGCCACTTTTTCTGGTCTTCATCGTAAACGAAAGAAGTAATGGCATTTTGCTTGTCAGAGATCAAGGCTTCATCGATCCCTATCTCTTTGATCAACTTCATAGACCGCTTGATGTCTACGTACAAATCTAACTGCACTTTGGTTTGCGCAGTATTTACCGAGATCGAGTCACAATCGATTTTGATCGTTTGGAATTCTTGATCAAAGCTTTCCATGTAGGGCTTCAACTGGTTGAAGCCCTTTTGCAGTTCTTCCTTGTAGTTCTTCGAAGCCGCCAGCTTAGACACGTTCAGCCCACTGCGGACTGCGTCATTAAAGGAGTTGAAATGATTGACTGCCGATGCCAGCAAATGTTTTTGAAACGCCTCATTTCCTTCATACAGACTCGTTTCCTTTACTGTGAATCGCTGATCCGCTGCTTGAAGATTCACTGTATCCTTCATGCTCTTTGACCCAAACTTCGGGTGAGCGATGTCATAGGTCAATGAATAACTTCCCGGTATCAGCGGTCCAAACGTATACTTGTTCCACTTCTCTTCATACGCCCCTGAGAAGTCACTGGCTTGCAGTTTGGCCCGCAGCTCCGTTCCTTTAGGCAGCTCTATCGTAAAAAAACGCGGGTTCGGATAAATTTGTGCCGGCTTAAAGATAGAAGCTCCCTCTTTGATCGTAAAATTTTCTTCTTTCTGTAAAAGTGCCACTACTTGCTTCTTTTTCATTTGCTTCATCTGCTTTTGATACATTGCCAATGCACGAGCTGAAATCTTTTTCTTATTGGAATAACGAGGCATGTAGCGCTTCACTGCTGCCTGATCCTGTTCGATCAATGCAGTCGCGAGGTGATCTACCGTGTTCGCCTCATTATTTTTATAGCTAGAATAGCCGATAAATCCAGCCACTCCTAGAACGAGTACTGCGACCATAACCAGTACTCTCGTTTTTCTAGTCATTGAGTCCGCCCCTGAAGGTCTTCTTCATTGATTTGAAATAATAGTTGCGACTCTCATTGGCAGAGTGGATCTCCCACTTGCCGTCTTTTTTCTCCAGCTTGACTTGATAGCCTTCGCCATTCATGTTCTCATCTGTATTGACCGGTGTCTCATTGATTTTCGCTGGCAATTCCTGCAGCAGGAACTTCTCCGCATCGCGTCGTACACTCGTGTAATCCGTATATTTGCCTTTATTTTCTTCCACAAATTTCTCTACGATCGCCTTTGTATCGACATCATCGAGTAAAACCATCTCGGGACGTACATAGATCACCGCGGATTCAGGGAAAAATTCTTTGAAATTATAGGTCACCTTGCCCTTTTCAGTGTTTGTTTTTTGAATCTGATCAATGACTTTTTCTAACTCTGCCGTTGACGGCTCATAATTAGAAAACACATCCTTCAACGCATTGATCCCTTCTTCTCTAAACGTCTTCCGCTCCTGCTCGATATCATTAGCTAATTCTAGCTTGCCCGCAGCTTTCTTGTTTTCTTCCGACACCTCGTCCGAACCATAGAAAACCTTGGTCACATATTGATCCGTCAATGCTTGAACTGCTTTAGATTCATCCTGATAGTCTTTTGTATTAAGGCTCAATTCCACTCCTTTATCTTTTCCATCCTCTGAAAAAGACGAAGGTTTGTAATGCAGGTCGTATTTCGCATCCTTTTTCACTTCAAAAACGAGTGGTTCCGTGAAACTCTTGTCCTCTGACAAGCTTTCGCTCCCCATTACTTTGAAGTTGTTATTGGAATCATAGATGCGTTCTGAAGAGACCTTCTTTCCCTCCTCGTCATAAAGAGCAAAATCACTAGAAGAAACCGCCAGCTCATCCTTCGATTTATTTTTAATTTTGATGTCCAATGCTAGGAAACCATTCGTATCATCAACCTTTTTCCCATCAGGAACGATGTAGCTTCCATTTTCAACACGCAATTCCACTTTCGATGTCTGTGCTTTCGCTTCTTTTTTTTCTTCCTTTTTCGCCTCGCCGCCTGAACACGCAGTCATCAATACAAGCATACTGCCCAGCACAACCAGCCCGCGGATACCCCTAAACTTTTTCATTGTTTTTCCTCCTCCTTTTTCTGTTTTTGTATCAATAAAAAAACATTTATCACTTATATGATAATCGAAAAATATCGCCACAGTCAACACGGTTAAAGAAATTAACAGGTTGTAAATAAATTTTAAAAAAACAAATGCAAATAATAAAAGAAAATGTTCAAAACAGAATTCATACTATATATATCTATTTAATTTTTCCTTTTTCTTTTCATAATTTACCGACAAATAAAGATCGCCGCATCCTTCTCCTATTCGTTGGCGGTAGACCAATCCCAGTCAGAAGCAGAAGACAAAAAAAGGACCGGGAACTTTTCCCGATCCTTACTTGCGATTCTTAATGAACCAATTCTAATTGGCGCAACGCTTTATAGATCCCGTCGCGGTCATTTGTATCTGTCACAAGGTTGGCTGCTTCCTTCACATGAGATGCGGCATTCCCCATCGCGACACCTGTTCCCGCTAAGTCCAGCATCTCGATATCGTTGTTGCCGTCGCCAAAGGTCACGATGTTTTCAGGTTTGATCCCTACTTTTTTAGCCAATGCTAAAATCGTTTGCGCCTTTGAGCCGGGGTTCGGAATGATATCGACACTGTTTTCGTGCCAGCGTACTAACCGAAATTCTGGAAACGCTGCTTCAAATTCCGCGTCCAGTGATTGATCATAAAATGCACAGCCTTGATACACTTCATGTTGAGAGAAATAATCTGCTTCGTACTCGGGCGCTTTTTGACCGAAAGATTCCATCGCATCCAGTACTTTAGGTTCGTCAAATCTTGTCACACGTGCAAATGAATCTAGTCCGAACAACGCGATGTCCACCTTGCGCTCACTCGCAAAATCGATCATCCGAGCCAATGCTTCGCGGTCCAGCGTATGCTTGTACACTTGCTCATGGTCTAAAAATCCAGCAGAACCATTGCAAATAATGTAGTTCGTACAGCCCAATTGATGAATCACACCGCCAGCCAGCAAACGCGAACGTCCCGTCGCGATAGTCACTAAATGCCCCGCCTCGCGCAATGCCTTCAGTGCCCCTACCGTGCTGTCCAAAGGTTCTCTTTGGCTGCTCAACAAGGTACCATCAATGTCTAGTGCGATTAATTTTCTTTCCAAGATTTATCTCTCCATTTATATGTATTTGTTGTCCTGTTAAGGACGAACTTCCGTTGAAAACACGCAACTGCCCTATTCCCAACACTTTTATCTAACCTTCGCAACAGTCTGTCGTGCGACTGCCTGCCCTTATATTGTAGAGAAGTTTCAGAGAATTTGCAAAAAGTTCTCACGTACTTCCCATTCATAATTTTCACTGACTTTGAAAAAAAGTAATCGTTTTTCGTCAGTAGTCCACAATTAACACATTTTTTTCGAAAATGCAACTCCTGAACTTGACTTCGCTTCCTATTATCCGTTATACTGACCTTTGTGTAAAATAATGCAGCAGAAGAATAATAGCCCGTCCCCAGTTCGTTGCCAGTATTGGTTCAATTGCGTAACCGCGGCTGCGAAGGCGAAGATTGAAGAACGAACTACACGGATATGAATTTTTCAACGGATTATTTTACTCCAAAACAATTTATTGGAGGAATTTTTAATGTCACGTTATACAGGACCATCATGGAAACAATCTCGTCGTCTTGGTATCTCATTATCAGGAACAGGCAAAGAATTAGCACGTCGTCCATACGCTCCAGGTCAACACGGACCAAACAGCCGTGGAAAGAAATCTGAATACGGCTTGCAAATGTCAGAAAAACAAAAATTACGTTTCATCTACGGATTAAACGAACGTCAATTCCGTAACTTATTCGTACGCGCTAGCAAAATCAAAGAAGGTAAACACGGTGTTAACTTCATGATCTTACTAGAACGTCGTTTAGATAACGTGGTTTACCGTTTAGGTTTGGCTTCAACTCGTCGTCAAGCACGTCAATTAGTAAACCATGGTCACGTAACTGTCGATGGCAAACGTGTTGACATCGCTTCATACGAAGTAGAAGTTGGCCAAGTAATCGGTATCCGTGAAAAATCTAAAAACATGGTTACTGTGAAAGAAGCAGTTGAATCAGCTGTCGGTCGTCCAGCTTTCGTAAGCTTTGACGCTGAAAAATTAGAAGGTTCATTGTCTCGTTTACCAGAACGTGATGAAATCAACCCAGAAATCGACGAATCATTAGTCGTTGAATTCTACAACAAATTAATGTAAGACTTCTTACAGACGCTCAAGAGTCTCGACTCTTGGGTGTTTTTTGTTTGCTCTAAAAAATCAAATTACCACTCTTCCTTATTTCAATAAAAAAATCTTATGCATTAGTCTGGCTAACGCATAAGATCCACTCATTTATATTCCTAACCTATCGTCTGTCATTTCAATAGGTTTTTTCTGATAGTACTCTGCTTCACTAAAGGTGAAAAATCGTTTAAATAAAGACAAGGGTATTGAATGGACCAACGTATTGTAGCTCTCTACATCAGAATTGTAGTGCATTTTATTATTCGCGATCGCAGTTTCACACTCTTTAATTTGATCAAGTAATTCGACGATATTTCCGTTGGATCGCAATACTGGATAGGATTCAATCAAATATTGAAATTGATGCGCATCATTAACTGGCTTGACGTGTGTGCCGCCTTGTTCAGTATATACTTCTTTCTCATGTGCTAAATATTTAAATACTACCCTATTCGCTTTTTCTAACAACGAATTGCCGCGTTCCTCAGCAATCAGTATGTTGCTGGCACTTGCCTTTAGTTGGTTTCCTTTTCGAACAGCGTTATTGTAACTTATCCCTATGGAAACGATCATTCCTGTTAACACACCCAACACCATACTTAGAAACGTTAATATATCTGGAATTGTTTCTTGATCCATAGGCGTACACGCAGAAAAAATGAATAACCACAACAACCAACCGACAATACACAACCCAAATAATTTTACTAAAGCTACCAACACGATTCCTTGCTTCATTCTTTTCTCCTTTTATTTCAAATGATTACTTTTAAAAGTAACTAGTACGAACGCATATCCTCAAAGACAAAGTAACTCATTCAAAATTTTTAATATACTTTTAATGGTATTAAAAAGCAACCTAAGTTTCAAGAGTATTTATTAACAAATCTTAAGGATAAAAGAATCCCTTTTCCTCCCAACAACCACAAACAATCAATATTCCAATTGCTTCAAACGCAGCATAGCCTTTCCTTGACCAACAGACGTGATCGTATACATTTGTGCGACGTCCTGCTTCAAGTTTTCAAGTTCTGTATCGTCTTCAAATAAATGGGGGAACCGCCAGACGCTGCCGAAGAGGATCGTCCCTGAACCGCCGGAACCCGACTCAAATCCCGCTTGGACACTTCCACTCTTAAGAAACCTCTGAATCCCTTCCTACAAACGGTAACGCAACTTATTTATAAATAAACAGATAGCGAAAATCCCTAAATCAACACCGAATGATTCCAAATGCATCTTGTACTCGCCTAATGCGTGGATAGATAACCCAGGAGTCACGACGAGATTGATATCCTGCCCTGTGTGATTAAAATAGATGACCCGTACGATCATTTGAACGAGATGCAACATCAAAATCAATACAAAGCCCATCGCCATAGAATCGAAAACGATTTTTCTCACTAGCTCGTCGTTCTCTTTGATCATTTCTTTTGCTATGAACACGATGGATGACAGAAGTGCGTACATACTTAATAATGCAAAAATCAGCAGCACTGTCGCCAAATACCCATTCACTCCAACCGCATAAAAAAAGCTCATTTCTTACTCCCCCTTGTCTTCCAAATAAAATAGCTCCTCAAACGGCGTATCAAAATAAGCCGCGATTTTTAACGACAGCTCCAAACTAGGATTGTATTTTCCTTTTTCGATCGCGGTCATGGTTTGGCGTGAGACATTCAAGGCCTGCGCCATTTCTTTTTGCGGGATTTTCTTTTCTTCCCTTATTTCCTTAATATGGTTGATTACAGCCACGTACCCAGCTCCTAGTAAAGATATCTTTACTTAATAATAAGGCATTCCCAATCAGAAAGAAAGCACTAATTCCTTTTACAGCTTTTTTCTATCATCACAAGAATACAAAAAAAGAGAGCGCCCTTGAGCCGCTCCCCTTTGACTATTTTTATTTTGTCGATTTCGCTTGTCTGCTTTGGTACAGTTGTTTGAATACATAAACCGCGATAAATAAAGCGAACATACTTAACAAGCCAAACAAAATGGTTTTTGTACTGCCTGTCAAATTACTTCCTACATAGGAATAGACGATCGTCGCTGGTAATTGTCCGATCCCCGTCGCAATCAAAAAAGGAACGGGTTTTATCGCTGTCAGCCCTGCGGCATAACTAATAAAATCAAACGAAATAAAGGGCAGCAACCGGCAAATCAATATCGTATGTTTCCCGTAACGATCAAAGTAATTGTCCAGCGTCTCCAATGAAAAGTTTTTGTTCAAGCGTTCAACAATGTCCCGCCCTGCGATTCGTGCGATATAAAAACAAACGAGTGCCCCCGCCATCGCACTTGTCCAAGAGAGAATGGCGCCCTGCCACCACCCAAAGACCGCTGCATTCGCAAAAGTGATCAAAAAAGCCGGCAAAGGCGCAATGATCGATTGGAACATCATCAGCAAAAAGGAAATGACGACTGCCCAGACACCAAAGGAACGCAAATACCCCACAATACTTTCCACACTCATGGAACGAAACAGCATCAAGACTTGTGTGATTTTCGATCGTACACCTGGTACAAAATAAAAAGCAAGTACCGCCATCAGAACGAAAAGAAGCAACAAGAGCCGTGCCATTTTCCACTTATTTTTCTTATCCATTATTTTTCAACATCCTCAACTTTGGCCCAACGGTAGTAAGAGCCATCATAGTTCTTCACCTGCTTGAAACCGCACATCTCCATCACAAGCTCCATGTAGGCAGAGCGAATCCCCGCCGTACAATAAGTGACGATTTCGTCGTCTTTTGATAAACCCGCCTTCTCGAAAAGGCTGGTCAACTCTTTTTTACTCTTCAATGTCCCTTTTTCAGTGAATAATTGGGTAAAACGAAGGTGCGTCGCATCCGGCAAATGGCCGCCTTTCGCTTCGCCGTACAGAACTTCTCCCTTGTACTCTTTGTCTTCCCGAACATCCACGATTTTGTAGTCTGCGTAATTCTTTTTCAATTCATCGGTTCGAATGACATGGTCCTGAGTGATCGCGTCGATCTTGACGTTTACAGGACTCAATTTTTTGGGTTCGATCGTTGTTTTAAGATCTGCTTTTTTTAATGCCTCAAATCCACCATCGATCATTTTTACCTTTTTATATCCGGCTGCCAATAATTCCCAGGCGATCCGGCCGTCTTCTCCCCAGCCTTTTTGTGCGCCAGCAAAGAGTACGATTTCCTTCTCCTTTGCGATCCCTTTTTCTCCCAGCCGCTTCCCGAGTTCTTGCGGCTCAAGGATCAGCCCCCATTTTTCATCTCCAGAAGCCCCGTCTTCAACGGAGGCTAAGTCATGCCAACCGATCACCGTCGCTCCCTTGATGGTTCCTTTATTGGCTTCTTCTTCGCCACGGGCATCCACCAAAATGATCTCATCCATGTTCTTTTTTACATAGGCCGCATCGACGACATATTCGCCGGTAAAAGCGCCTGTTTCCTTTTTTTCAGAGTTGGCAGACTCACTCTTGTCCTCGTTTCCGCCGCCTCCGCACGCCGTTAACCCTAAAGCAGCCAAAGCCAACAATCCAATCATTGTTTTTTTCATTTTCTTCTCCATTCATTTGTCGTTTTTTTAATCCAAGGCTCCTTTTAGAACCAAAAGAGAAATATACCCCTATATTTCCTTAAACGACCTATCCAAGTGAAATTATTCACATTTTTAATACGAACAGATCTTTGAAAAAGAGAATCCTTCATTCACACTCCTAGAAACGCTAAGCTTCCTTACTGCACATCAAAACATCGCTGAACGTTCTCGATCCTCCCCCTTCCTCCTGGTAATCCCCTTAGTGAAAGTATATAAAACGCTTTATCCTTTTACAATACACATCCGCCATCTTCACAGATAAAAGTGTTATTTTCCTCTCCTTTTCTTTAAAATTTTAGCCACTCTCAGTCCAAATTTCCGCTCTTTTTTCCACTTATCTATTTGATTTTTTTCAGAAGAGTGTTCTGTATTTTCTGACTGTTCAGCCACTGACGCTACCTCTGCCACTTCGTCAACCGTCGATTGAGCGGCAACAGGCACAGAGGCTGCTTTCGTTATTCGCTCCTCGGCTATTGCTCCCGAATCCAAGACTTTTTCCGCATGATTTTCCATTGAAAGTTGTTCAGTAGAAAATTCTTCCTTTGGCAGATGTCCGCTTAGTAACTGTCTGATTTCAGCGGGCATCACTTTTTTGAGATCAAAATCTGTTGGGATAACAACTTCACTTCGCAGTTTCGTCTCATTATTAGCCGAAACTGGAGATTTCGTTTTTTCAGAGTTCGGTTTTGAGGTCGTTTGGCCCGCAAGTATTGCTTTTTGACTCGAAGCTATTTTACTTGGGGATTCAGCAGCCTGGTTTGCGTCCTTCTCCTGCTGTAGATCCGATGAATCAGCTTCATTTTCAGGAAGTTGCGCTTCGACTTCCTCTGCATAATGCATATCTTGTATATAGGCATCGCGAAAAACATCCACAAACTCAGCAAATTTCCGTGTGCTAGCCGTCTCAAAAATCGACAATCTCGTTAAAATTTTAAGGGCTCCAGCAACTTCTTCATGCGTTCTCGTCGGATGTGCATTCTTCAACGTCCACGTATGCTTCCGGCCATTTTCACCTTTGAAGATCGAGCGAAGAACAAACTGATGATCCGCCAATTCATCTGTCCTCGTCGGGTCTTTTTCTTGTAAATACTGTCTATGTAAACGCGCGTCCTTCGTCGTATCAAGATAATCCTTTTCATCCCGATACAAACGAGCGACCACGGTATGCCACTCCTCTTTGTCAAAATAATGTTCAAAAAAAGCACTGAACGCACGCATTTCCGCACAAGGCTTCGCAGTAAAGAACAACTCTCGGATCAGCTCCTGGCACATCAATGAAAAGTCTTCTAAAGCGAGGGCATGACGCACTAAGATCGCGACCATATACTCAATGATCGTCGATACCTCTTTCGTCTCACTGTAAAATTTCAGCACCCGCTTCTCCAGATTTCCTCTTAACATATTAAATAGCTGTCTTTGACCCAATCGTTGCGTTCCCATAC
Organism: Enterococcus sp. AZ048; assembly: GCF_051715125.1. Taxonomy (NCBI): domain Bacteria; kingdom Bacillati; phylum Bacillota; class Bacilli; order Lactobacillales; family Enterococcaceae; genus Enterococcus; species Enterococcus sp. AZ048. The sequence continues at coordinate 2,582,445 of NZ_JBIOTD010000001.1, forward strand.
CCTTCCACTCCTCATTCTTAGTATTGTCCATCTGTCTATCATTTCATTCACTATTTTTTTCCAAGCACTTTTTCATTAGCAAGATACGCAAAAAAATGACGCTGCTTTTTCCCTCTTGCTATTATTTGGATTTCGAAAAAATACGCTTACATTTTTTTGCTGATATACGCTATAAATTAAAAATATCTCTAAATTAGAAAAAAATCTATAGTTTTTCTACCCTTTATCTGACACGTTTTTAATAGATTTGAATACTTTCTTTTCAAGAAATCAGAAACGTTGTCATAGCAGGATTTTGGTCATTTTCAAGTTGTGAAAATTGCTTCCTTTTTTAGATATTTTTTTATTTTTTAGTAGATCACTGCTTCACTTGAACATTCTTCAAAATCCTATTCTGTCCTCCTTGGAACCTTAGACATCCTAAAAAAGAAAACCACGGCACTGTTAAAACTCACGGATAACGACTAATTAGGTTCTTTCTATAAAATAACAAAAAAATCCGAAAGTATTCAAAAGTGAATACCCTCGGATTATCCTTATTTTCCTATCGCAATAATGACACAATGTCTTTTTTCGCTGCACTTTTTGCCGGCAGCCAACTGAAAACGATCCCGATTACGACTGACAAGCCAAAGGCCAATGTCACCGTGAAGAGATCCGGCCGAACGGACAATGGCGTGAATAGACTGATGGCAAAGCCTAACAGCATCGCAATCAAATACCCGATCGTCCCGCCCACAAGAGTCAGTGAGATCCCTTCTAGTAAGAACTGCATCATGATGTTGCCTTTCGTACCACCCATTGCACGGCGCACACCGATTTCCTTCGTTCGTTCCGAAACAGAAATGTAGATCATGTTCATGACCCCGATTCCTGAAATGAAGAGCGAGATTCCGCCGATCACCGAGATCAATAGTGTGATGCTGGTCAAAAGCATACGGAGTTGATCCACCTGTCCCGCTAGATCTTCCGTCTTATAATTTCCTAGTTCTTTCCATGTCCCATATTTCTTTAAGGTGTTTTCTGCTTCCTTTGAAACATCTTTTATATTCGCTGATTGGTTCATTTTCACCTGGATCATGCTGTGATCTTCAGAATTAAAATAACTTTCGAAGACATTTTCCGGTAATTCTGCCACGACATAGTCTTCCTGTGTTGAGACGATCGTTCCGCCGTTCCGATCTTCCATGATCCCGACAACTTCAAACAAATGCCCGCCTATTTTGACGCTTTGTCCGACCAATGATGCCGGTTCTTCCTTTTGGATCGCTTTTGCGGCGGTTTGGTCAATTACTACAACTGGATTTTCATTGTAATAATCACTCGCCTGGATGCCTCGCCCATAGAGTACTTTCGAACCCTTGTTTTTTATCAGCTTGAAGCAATTCCAGCGTCCATCATTTCCGACATCATCAAAGGTTTGATCGGCATACTTGATGCCATTTCGTGAATTATCATAATAGCTCACCGATTGGACACCTGGAATACTCTCGATTTGACTGATGTCCTCTTCTGTAAATCCGCTCAAGCCGTTCTCATGGAACGTTTCATCTTTTGCTGAGAACGTGTACCCGACACTGCCGTCAAATTGATCCAACCCAATAAATTCCGACGCATAATTTTCAAAAGCACGACCGATGGAAAAGACTGTGATGACCGCAGAGACCCCAATGATCAACCCGATCATGGTCAAAAAGCTCCGCCGTTTGTTTTTACCGATCGCTTTAAAGGAGGTCTTCCATACTTCACTAAACCGCATGCACAACACCTTCTTCCAAGACTTCTCCGTCTTTCACTGTAATGATCCGTTGGCAATAGGCCGCCGCCTCTGGATCATGTGTGACCATCAAGATCGTGACTTTCTCTTCTTCGTTCAAACGTTTAAATAAGTGCATGATTTCTTCAGAGGTATGACTATCTAATGCGCCCGTCGGCTCATCCGCCACGATAAATTTCGGATTGCCAACGATCGCTCGTGCAATCGCCACTCGCTGCTGCTGCCCGCCCGAAAGCTGCTTTGGCAATTTATTGTATTTATCTGCGATACCGACCTTTCGCAACGCCTCCATTACTAAAGACTTGGTTTGTTTTTGCTTCATTCCACCATAAAGCAGCGGCAACGCGACATTCTCCATCACCGTATTGTTGTCGATCAGTTGAAACGATTGAAACACAAAGCCCACCGATTGATTTCGCAGCCCAGACAGCTTTTCGTCATTAAAGCGGTACGCATCTTGCCCTTCGAAGCGATAGGTCCCTTCAAAATCGCCATCTAAAAAACTGATCGTATTGATCAGCGTAGATTTCCCCGAACCAGAAGGCCCCATCACCGCGACAAATTCGTGCTCCTCAATAGTCAGACTGATATCCTTCAGCACATGGATACGCTCCTGATCGGCGGTATAGAATTTATTGATCTTTTCCATTACAATCATTCCACCGTCACATCCATCCCATCCTTGATACCTTTCGTGTCTTTGATGATTTTGTCATTTTCATTGAGGCCTTCACGCAAAATAGAGTATCCATTCCCTTTTTCAACAGTTACTGGATGTTTTTGGGCTTTGCCTTTCGCGACCGTATACACGTAATGTTCTCCCTCTTTTTCTACAACGCTTTTCAGCGGCAGGTGGATCTCATTACGAGGGATCAATAATTCTACAGAATAGCCTACCGGAATAGATTCGTCAGGAACTGCGGTAAAATTATAGGTCACTAAACTCGTCTTCTCTTCTTTACTGGGCTCATTGTTCATTTCTGCCAAAGAGGTGATTTTTCCCTTAACTGTTTTTTCGTTGTTCGCGTATTTGATCTCGATGGGCTCATTCAACGCAACCTTCGATCGGTCATATTCCGTTACCGTTCCTTTGATCGCAGACGCTTCACTCTTTAAGACCATCAAAGCCTGTTGCGGATCATTTTTCGCATCCTCATTCAAGGAAGTCACGACAGAATCATCCGCTGCACGAATCACTTCTCCCCAACGATACGTGACCAAGACTGTATTTTTCGTCACATGATCGCCTTCATTTACGTGGATCGTCTGAACAGGTCCTTTTTCTGTGTTCACTAGTACGGTCTGCTTCTTCGTCGACTGAACTTGCCCCTTTAAATGCAATGGGGTTTGTTTACGGACTTGGTACAACTCGACCGAGTGCTCATCCTTTGCATTTGCTTGGGTATTTTGATAAAGAAAAAAGCCCGCCCCCGCAACAACTAACACACCAATTCCAATGATTATTTTTTTCATTTTTTAAAACATCCCTTTCGTTCCAAAATTATCGTAATCGCTTTTACAGCTTAAATTTTAGAGGAAAGAGCGGGGAACGACTTCCTACGAAAGTATAAAGTCTAACTCCTACTTTGGACCGAAGAACATTTGTTTTTTTATGGATCAGCTCTTCTTCGTACCCCTTTCAAAAATTTCTCTTTACATATCGTTAATCCTAACGTATACTTTCGTTAACCAAAATAAAAATATAAGTTAACGAAAAGAGTGAGTCTATTGAAATTAAGCAGTCGAGAACTTGTTTTAGCCGGCCTATTTGCCGCAGTCATCAGTATTTTAGCCCAATTTACCATCCCTCTTGGACCAATTCCGCTAACCCTGCAAACATTTGCTGTCGGATTTGTCGTGACCATCCTAGGAAAAAAAACGGGAACGATCTCCGTAGCCATCTATCTGTTGATGGGCATGATCGGATTGCCTGTGCTGGCTGGCGGTGCAGCCGGGATCGCCAGTTACTTCGGACCGACCGGCGGTTTTTTGATCGGATTTCTTTTTCAAGCCTACGTTACAGGGCTGATCATTGAAAAGACGCGATTTAATTATTTCTGGTCCATTTTTGCCAATATCGTCGGTGCCTTCATCACGTTGATTTTCGGTTCATTGTGGCTGAAATTCAGCGGCAGCTTACCTTGGAACGCTGCATTTTCAGCAGGAATGATCCCTTTTATCTTACCCGGAGTGATCAAAGCACTTGCGGCTGGCTATTTAGGTGTCTTGTTGGGCAAGCGCCTCTCATTTACCCATTTGATGTACCGTTAAGTTTCCGTTTTTCGGAAACTTTTTTTTTTGACTTTTTAATCAGGGTACCGTATTATATCGTTTCGTAAGGTACCCTTAATAAAGTTGTGAAAGAAGCGAAAACAATGACAAAAGTATTATTTTTGAATGTGACAACACATGGACACGTAAATCCCTCCTTAGGTTTAGTAAAAGAACTCAGTGATCGAGGCATCGACGTTGTCTACTTCTCAAGTGAAGAATTCCGCGAAAAAATTGAAGCAGCCGGTGCTGATTACCGCCCATATACGTATGATTTAAATATTTTTAAGAATGGCTTTGATGTCTTGTTGGATCATGGATTAGCTATTGTTCAAGATATTCTGGAACAAATCCAAGACGATTCCTTTGATGCTGTTATCCATTCCATCGCAATGCCCTTCAGCAAACAAATTGCCGAATATCTGATGCTGCCAGCCGTCTCGATGCTCGCCGTTTATATGGGAATGAAACAATTTGCGACACTTGACAATACCCCTTTAGCCGGAAAATTCAAATCCATGAACGACGCGTACCTAGCAGAAGCCAAAAAAATCGAGCAGACACTTTCCATTACGATGCCCCCTCGATTTTTCGATTTGATTTTTAATGTTGAACCTTTGAACATCGTCTTCACCTCCGATTATTTCTTGCCCGAAAGCGAACGCTCTTTCTTTAATGAACAGTATGTATTCGTCGGTGCAGATAGTTACCAACGATTAGAAGACACAAAAGACTTTCCGATCGAACGCGTCCGCTCGGCTAAAAATGTGTTGTATGTTTCCTTTGGTACTATTTTTGGAGACTATGCCAAAGACCTTTATCAAAAAGTGTTCACGGCCTTTGGCGACTCGCAGTATCTTGTTGTTATGGCGGCGCATCAAGTAGGTTTAGAAACGTTGACGATCCCAGACAACTTCATCGTACAAGATTATATCCCGCAAAATGAAGTGTTGAAATATGCCGACGTCGCCATCACTCACAACGGCTTGAACAGCATGAATGATTTAATTTTAAACGAAGTGCCTTTCGTGTCTCTGCCTATGGGGGCAGACCAACCAGCACTCGCAGACCGCATAGCAGAACTAAATGCAGGCATCCGATTGGAGTATCAACAGGTGGATAGCGCAGAATTAAAAGCCGCCGTTGAAAAAGTTCAAACAGAACCTGGCTATTTAAACAATCTGAAAAAGATCAAAGAATCTTTCCTTGATGCCGGCGGTTATAAAAAAGCGGTCGATGCGATTGAGGACTATCTAAACTAAAACAACCCGCAGTCCTTCATCAAGAAAGACTGCGGGTTGCTTCGGTCTAATTTTGTTCTTGTCTCCAAGGCTGAACATTTTCTTTACGAAAAACGGCTGCTTGTCCAATGGAGTTGAACAGCTCCATTTTTTGTTTGACAACTGCTTTGGCTGCGTCGATACATTCTGGATAAATTGCATTTGGGTCCCATAATTCTGTCGTGGATAGGATCTCGCGACATTTTTTATAGAAGGCATATTTGTAATCGGAAGAGATATTGACTTTTTGAATCCCAATTTGAACGGCTTTGGCGATTTCCTCATCCGGATTCGCTGATCCCCCGTGTAAGACCAACGGAATATCCACTCTTGCTTTGATCTCCTCTAGCACATCCATCTTCAATTCAGGTTTGATGTTTTTTGGATAGATGCCATGTGCTGTTCCGATCGCCACGGCCAATGTATCGATCCCTGTTTTCTCGATGAATTCTTCGGCATCTTCTGGTTTCGTATAGATGACTTCTGAAACCCCGCCTTCAACAGACGTTCCAGTATTGCCGATCGTTCCTAATTCTCCTTCGACGGAGACCCCGATCTTATGACAAACCTCCACGACTTCTTTCGTAACCGCGATATTTTCTTCAAATGGCAGCAAGGACCCATCGATCATGACAGAGCTGAATCCACAATGGACAGCGCGCATGATGCTGGCTAAGTTGTCCCCGTGATCCATGTGGATAACAAAAGGCACAGAACTATTTTTTGCCCGAGAAACCGCATATTGGAAAAATTCATCCTTTGTAAAATCCAGCTCTGTTGGATGGACCGCAATGATCGCGGGTGCATCATTTTCTTCGGCAGCTTCGATCACTACTCGCAAAAAATTACTGTCTGCGACGTTGAAAGCTCCTACTGCGAATTTATTTTCCTTTGCGATTTCTAGCATTTGCTTCATATTGATTAACATTTGACCTGATCTCCATTCTCATCTTATGATTTATTTTTAGAACCCGAAAGTTCGATGTACCGTTTGACTACTTCTTTTCCTGCTGCCATCGTTTGATGAATCAGCGTGGGATAATCCACCTCGGGATTTTCTGCTAATTGCTTTTGGACTTCGGCTTTTTGCGCCTTCATGAAGTCGGACCCGACATTGATTTTATTGATCCCTAATTCGATCGAACGAAGGATGTTTTTCTCTCCAGCACCCGAACCGCCGTGTAATACCAACGGCAGGTTCGTCGCTGCTTTGATTTTTTCTACGATATCAAACCGAAAATTCGGGATATACCCTTCTGGATAATTGCCATGGCTCGAGCCATAAGACAGTGCCAAGCAATCCACTCCTGTCTCCTTGATAAAACGAATCGCGTCATCCGGATCGGTGTACATCTCATCATTGGTAAAATGATCCCCTGCTACGGCACCCATGTCGCCAACTTCGGCTTCCACACTGGCATTGTATACTTGCGCCAGCGCAACCATCGCTTTTGTGATACGAATATTTTCTTCTAATGGATACATCGACGCATCCATCATGACACTGGAAAACCCTTCATGCAGACACTGCTTCACGAAGGCGACATCCTGACCGTGATCCAGATTGATCGCCACTTCGACTTTGGCATTGTTTGCCATTCGGATAATCGGCTGGGTCAAATAACGAATATCAAGGTGTTCCTTCAAATGATCCTGCAGCAGATCGACAATGATCGGCGATCGAATTTCTTCAGCCGCCTCAATCACCGCCTTAGCCGTTTCCAGATTGAAGCAATTGATCGCCATCACGGCATATTTCTCACGATTGGCTTTTTCCATCATTTCTCTCATCGAAACATACATGTGACAAATCTCCTTTTTCATACTAAAGAATTAATTTTTCTCTGAAAAATTAGTTCGATTTTCAAGCCGTATATCATTCCTTACTTATCGTTATTAAGCTAACTCGCAAGTTAAGATTGAATTTTTCTAACGTAAAAATTCAAATTGATTCTCGTACGCATACCATTCTACTAACTCTTGCTAAAGCAAGAAGTAGAACTGGCAACTGGGAAAAGTGGAACTGACAGCCTTCCTACGAAATCTTGATCGAAGAAAAATCGACTTCTTCCTCTTCTTCATCATCCTTGATATCATTTTCAACAGGTGCTTTCTTCAAGGCAAACAACAGGATGCCCGTGATCGCCGAACCGATCAGTAAAGCCAACGTAAATTTCAACGGGTCCGTCATCGCCGGAATAATAAAGACGCCGCCAGATGGTACTGGGGAACCCACGCCCCATGACATACTCAGTCCGCCACCGATCGCTGCACCGACTGTACAAGAGAAGATCACCCGTAATGGATCAACTGCCGCAATCGGGATCACGCCTTCTGTGATCATACAAAGCCCCATTGGAAAGGCGATTTTGATATTGTCTTCCTCTTCAACGGAATATTTACGTTTGCGGAGAATTTTTGATAATACCCAAGAGATCGTGACACCAAATGGCGGTACCATTGATGCCAACACTTTCACCGCTTCTGGCCCTTGTACGCCTTCCAACAACAGCCCATCAGCAAACAGAGAAGCCACTTTATTGACCGGGCCGCCAAAGTCGAAGGCCGCCATTCCGCCAACAATCGAACCGAACAAGAAATTACCAGAGCCTTGCAGTCCGTTTAAGAAGTCCGTCAACGCTTCTGTTGCCCAAACGATCGGCACACCGATGACAAAAAACATCAATAATCCTATGATCAACGTAGATAAGAGCGGTACGATCATCATCGGCATCAAGCCTTGCGCCCATTTTGGAACCTTCAAATTTTTCACTAGAAACAGAACGAAGAAACCAACCAAGTAACCACCCAACATCCCGCCTAAGAACCCGGCGCCGATAGCATTTGCGATCAGCCCCATAAATAACCCAGGTCCGATACCCGGACGGTCAGCAATTGAATAGGCAATCGCTGCTGCGATCACTGGTGCCAATAACCCCATGCCCAGCACACCCAGTGAGACCAGTGCATCTGGAACGGAATAGGCCGCCTTGTAATTTTCAATGACACCTCCACCTGTCAGATTCCCGATTGCGATCAACAACCCTGCCGTAACAACAACTGGCAACATGTACGAGATTGCCGTCAGTGCATGTTTTTTCAATTGAAGCTGCTTAAACATTTAATTCATCTCCTTATTCAAATTAATGTATTTATTTTTCTTACAGAAAAATAAGTCTGATTTTCATGCCGTATATCATTCCACTAGATTTTTACATAAGATTTCACTATCGCTTAGTTTTGATTTTTCAACGAAACGAACTGCGAAAAGTGGAACTGACATCCTTTTTCAAATTAATGTATTTATTTTTCTTCCAGAAAAATAAGTCTGATTTTCATGCCGTATATTCTTCCACTAGGCTCTTTACACGAGCGTTCGCTATTACTTAGTTTTTGATTTTCTCCACGAAACGAACTGCGAAGAGTGGAACTGACATCCTTTTTCAAATTAATGTATTTATTTTTCTTCCAGAAAAATTAGTCTGATTTTCATGCCGTATATTCTTCCACTAGATTTTTACATAAGATTTCACTATTGCTTAGTTTTGATTTTCTCAACGAAACGAACTGCGAAAAGTGGAACTGACATCCTTATTCGTTTCCTTACGCTTTTACGATTTCTTCTTCGATCTTGTTGATCAGTCCTTTTGGTGCTTTGATCACCATGCTGGTAGGGATTTCTACGATGGGCTTTCCTTCGAAGCGGTCTTTTCCGCCGACCTTGATATCTGCTGCGATGATAACGACGTCCGCTGCGTTGATTTCCTCCATCGTTAATTCGTCTTCGGTCCCGATCGTTCCTTGTGTTTCAATATGAACCGTGTGCCCAAGTGCTTTAGCTGCTTTTTCCAATTTTTGTTTGGCGATGTACGTGTGGGCGATCCCTGACGTACATGCGGCGATTCCTACTATTTTCATTCGTTGTTCCTCCGTTTCTTTTTAGTCTTCTTCCATTGGGTCTTTTGATAACAACTCCAGCATTTCTGCCTTGGTTTGCGCATTGACCATGTTCTCGATGAAATCCTCGTCTGCCAACAGCATCGCCACTTTTTGCAGCAGCTTGATGTGCATCGTATTGGCGTCCGTGTTTTTGACCGCAAACAAGATGATCACACGAACAGGTTCTTCATCCAATGACTCCCATTCGATCGGGGTCGCAGCTTTGCCGACCACCAATGAGGTTTTGATGACACTGTCGGATTTTCCATGAGGAATCGCAATACTATTGCCGATCCCCGTCATGCCCTCCGCCTCACGTTCGAACACGTCGGCCATGAAATCTTCTTCGTCTTCGATGTCCCCATTTGCCATCAGTAAACGGGTCAGCTCTTGAATCGCCTCCTTTTTTGTTTTCGCTTTCATTTCTAACTGAATCAATTCTTCGGTAATAACATCTCCGATACTGAAATCATCCATCATTTTCTCTGCTGTCATCTCACATCTCTCCTAACATCTCTTTCACTCGTTTTTCATCTTGTTTGGTAAATACGGAATTTACTAATATCGTCGGAATCATCCGCTCGATCGTTAAATTGACCGTCGTTAAAATCAAATCAATATTTTGATATTTTTCTGGGGCTTTGGAAAATTTTCGTGCCGACAATACGTCCACGATCTCTAATTCGGGGAACGCCTTGCGGACCTTCACCTTCAGCAATTCGGACGTTCCTACGCCGCTGCTGCACATGATCAATACTCGTTTTTTTGAATGGATCATTTCTTTATATTTCACAAAATACAAGGTTAAAAAACCAATTTCATCTTCCGAAATCTCATTTAACTGGTACTTTTCCTCCGCGGATCGACTCACTTGCTCGACCTGTTGGAAGATCTCGGGGTATTCCAGCTTGATATCTCCCAGCAAATCATTTTTGACAATGATCTCATTTTTTAATCGGTACAATAAGGGATCAATGTGTTCATACAGATCCTGCCGATTCGGCTGCTGATCCACCTTCATCCCCATCAAGCAGCTCATCTCTGTCGCGAAGAATTCAGTGATCGTCAGCGCCTCTTTGGATTTTCGGTTTAATTTGATCGGCTCCTTCTCCATTCGAGAGGAGATCAAGTATTGGAAAAGGTAAAACGTCTCACTTTCTGGCAAAACAAGATTCAAGTAATGATTCAGCTTCGTGATCACCATCCGTGAAAGCTGATACAACGAATCGTAGCGTGTGATCAATTCCTCTTCGTCAGGATCAAGAAGTTCCCCACACGTATCCGCATGAATCTCCCCTTCCCGTACCCGCTTGATCAAAATATAAATGTGGGAAAAGATATTGCTGTTATAGGGATACGCGATCCCATTCTGTAATTTCCGTTCAATATATTCCAATAGGGACGTGATAAAGTTGATGTCGTAGGAGCTGATCTTTTCCTGCTGTGTGGAAAAGTCCTCCTCCCACACACGATTCGCACTGATCAAATGGTTGACTGCCTTACGGATCTGTTTCTCCGTCCCTTCGATCGACAGCCGCTGTCCTTTACGAATCAGTGCCAGCTGGTGATCCATTAGAAATTCTGTCATCCGTACCAAATCATTGTTTATCACAGTGGTGCTGACATAATATTCATCAAACAGGTCTTGGATCAACACTTTCTTCGGTGATTTGAATAACAAGGTCAACAGAATCGTGTTCCTTCGTTCCAGCGGTCCGCGAACGGTATCTACGCCTCGTTTTTGTACACTTTCTTTTAAATAATTGTCATAATCTAAGCGAAACCCCTTGCCGACCTCGGCGGAGATCAGCTCTCCAACATCAGAAGCTTCATTGATTTTTTTGATTGTTCGGTAAATCGTTTTGGTGGAAACATTGGCAAATCCAGCTAACTCTTGAGCGGTGAGTGTCATCCCATGTTTGATAAACAGTTCGATCAATTGCGTTTCACGTTTGCTTAGCTGCATGTTGTCAACCTCCTTGTCATTAATATAGCTCTTTTTCTCTTGCGTACATTTTTTCTTGTGTCCACTAAGATGGACATTTTTATAAAACGCTTTCAATAACTGACATAAATAAGTTGTGAAAATAACCCCCTTTCAAAACCCCTGTTTCTTTTTGTCCTGTTTAAAAACTGCTTCGTAATGACCAATTCTCCTTTCTCTATCTTACTGTGCGATTAAGGTAAAAAAAACAGCGAAAAAATCGCTGTTTCTCTTCATCATTTATTTTTTTACGAAGCGATTGTTTTCCTTTTTAGGGAAGAGAGGGTTCTTTTTCCACCTGTGCACAACTCGCTGCACTAGCGAATTGATAGATGGGTACCAACTGTTCATAAGTCTCTACCATAAATTTTTGGGCCGCCTCCGGATTTTTCCACAAAGGATCTTCTCTTTTGATGATCCGCCCCACTTGAAATTCCCCTTTTTTTACATCACGGAATCTTTTCAACAGCCTTTCTGTGTTTTCTGGTGATAACTCTTCCACTTTTTCTTTCGTGTGATCGCCAGACAGAACGAAGTCTGGGGACAACTGAGCGAAACGATCCAAATGATCTAGCAGCGTGTCCGCGATGGCTTGCTCATTTTTTGGCTGATCGATGCACGATAGCCACATAAAGACATACTCCGGCCAAATCCCCAACTGAAAATGCGGCTCCATCTTGTAGCCGCGCTTTTGGCGACTCAACGCAGACCACGTATTTTCAGGCGGATTCGCGGTACGGCGACGATGCTGTGCAATGTGGATAAACAATTCTTCTCCAAGCAGCGGCTCTAACGCTTGTTGAAAAACTTCATCTAATTGTTGAAAAACCGGTTGGATTTCTTGACGGATCGCTGCCATCCGTTCCTCCAGCCCATCGACATCAAATACAGCAAAACTATTTTCGGTGAACATGTTACTCCTCCTTGCTTCAACTGCTGCCTTTTCCCAAAAAGGCGAATGATTCACAGCTAATAAGACACTATCCTGATTTTACCATCTCTTGATCTGGTTATACCTTTCATTTGCACTTTTCTATTGAAAAAAAGGTACATTCTTTCAGTAAAGGTTCTTTTGCTTCCTCATTTGACAAAAAACGGACTAAAATTTAATAAACCGCTTTAGTTATTTTGCTATTTTAAAGAAATTATTTCCCTCTCTTTGTTAAATCAAGTATATTATAAGTAGCCATTTTATTTATCAAGGTTTCAGAAAGTCATTTCTGAGGAGGGTAAAACGAATGATTTCAGATGCAATTGGGTTCGAGAAAAAATTTCGTTTAAAAGAAGATAAAAAATTTGAACAATATAAAATCATGCTCCCAAAATTGCGGGAAAATGATGTCATGATAAAAATTTCCGCCATCTCGATCAGTACCTTGGATACTCAGATACGTCAAAACATCAAAGGTGCCAAAAAGCCGTATATTCTTGGTTGCGGAGGGGTGGGGATCATCACTCGATTCGGCAGTAACAATCCCCGGTTGAATGTCGGGGACCGCGTTTTATATATAAATAAAGTCGGAAAATATGGCAGCTATAGCAACTTTCAGATCGCAGATGTCCATTCGGTCGTGAAGCTGCCGGACACCTTTCCTACCGATGAAGCTGCTGCATTTTCCTATAGCTTCTTCTTGGCCTTCGAGGTGTTGTTCAAGCAGTTGAAGCTAAAGCCGCAGCCTGGAAAAAATCAAGGAAATTTGTTGATTTTGAATACGTCTGACGGGTTGGGCGCGACGATCATTCAGCTAGCAAAATGGGCTGGATTGAAGGTTGCCGCCACGATCAACAAGAACAACTCTGAGATTTGGATCAAGAATATGGGTGCGGATGTCGTGTTTTCCCAGTCCACTCATTTAGAAAAGGAGCTGGACCAGGCGGAAATGACACCGGTGGATTATGTCATCAATCTAGATACAGAAAAAGAAAAAAGTTTTGATCATTTGGCAGAGTTTAAAGAGACTGCCACCGTTTTACTGTTGCATTTTGTTAAGAAAAAACGGAAGGACGTCGATCCTGATTTCCTGCATTTTTATTGCGATGAGTTTTTGGAGTCTTCCTTTGAAACCGCAGAAGGCATCGATTATTCACGGAAGATCATGGAGCTTTTAGTCTATCTGTGGGGAAAGAATCAATTAAAATCCATTTTGACGGCACAATTAAATGGTTTCTCAGACAAGAATTTTTATGGTGCCCATAAATTGATTGAGAACAATCCAAACTTTCGACATTTAGTATTGGTCAACGAATGAAATCTTGTTCAATGGAGCAAGATTTTTTTGTTTGCAAAAAACTTTTTTGATAAAAACGCCCTATCTGCCCCTTTGATAACAAATGTTGTCAATTATCACAGGAATTTCTTGTTTTTATGGGTTTAACATTTGCTAATTACATAGAATGGGATTAAGATATAAAATGGAATTTTCATTTACATTTTCATTTCAGAAATTTTAGGAGGTTTTTATGGATTATTCACTGACTACTCGGTTAGCAGCTGAGTTCTTGGGGACTGCTTTATTAGTAATGCTTGGAAACGGTGCAGTTGCCAATGTAGATTTGAGAGGTACGAAAGGTTACGGAAGTGACTGGATGTTGATTGCAGTAGGTTACGGGTGTGGGGTTATGATTCCTGCGATGATTTTCGGCGGGATCAGCGGTAATCACATCAACCCAGCGTTTACGATTGGTTTAGCTGTTAGCGGCATGTTCCCTTGGGCCGAAGTTCTTCCTTACATCGTCGTTCAAATTCTTGGCGCAATGGTCGGACAACTAGTCGTAGTAGCCAGCTACAAACCTTATTACGATCAGACAGAAGATAAACTACATGTATTAGGAACCTTCTCAACGATCAATAGTGTCGGATCAAAATTCAATGGTTTCGTAAACGAGTTCTTCGGGTCATTCATTTTATTCTTCGGTGCACTTGGAATTACCAAAGCGCCTTTCTTCCAGAATAATCTGGGAACCGCTCACTTGGCATTAGGTTTCTTAGTATGGACATTGGTTGCCTCTTTTGGTGGACCAACTGGACCTGGTTTGAACCCTGCTCGTGATTTAGGACCACGTATCATGCACGCCATCTTACCATTGAAACACAAAGGCGATTCACAATGGGGCTACTCTTGGGTACCCGTTTTAGCACCGATCGTTGCGTCCATCGCAGCCATCGCGTTATATAAAGGTTTATTCATGTAATAAAAAAAATGTCGCAGAATTTGCGGCATTTTTTTTATTTTAATCATCAGTCCTCGCGTGTTTCAACAAAGGCACCTTTGATTTTTCGTTTTTCTTTCATTGCTAGATCGTTTTCCAGTTCAAATGTCACAGGTGCCGGATCAGCGATCACAACGAAGACCTCTTGATCATTCTTCCCTTTTTTGATCTCGATGTTTTCTTGCTGATCTTCTCTTAGAAAAGCTTGAGCAACTTGCTTCATTGTGTTCCCATCGTCAACAACATCCGCGGGTTGGATAGGCGGGACAATCTCATGTTCATGCATTGGAACGACCTCCTCTTATGACATTTATTCTACGCGCATTGCGGAAGCATCGCAAATAGAGGTCTGATCCAGACCCCTATCCGTTGTTTCTATTAAATTAGTTCCTTTACAAACGCCACCGGAAACATCGTTTTTTCAGCCGTTTCTTCGATTGACAGCCCTTGCGCCAAGTAACGCTTCGCTACACTTGTCATGCTTTCAGAGACTTCCACGATAAATTTGTCAGGATCATAAAAACGCATCACCCGCTGCCCCCACGGATATTCCTTGCTGTGATGAAGGAACTCGATGCCTTCCACTTTTGAAAGCTTCTCCTCCCAGATAGCCAAATCCTCCACTTCAAAATAAAGTTGAAAATTATTGGCCTGCTCCTTCATTTCGATCGGAACATCCAGTAAGCCCGCATAATCCGCCTGCATGGAAAGGCCGCTCTCGTAAACCACATGGATATTATCAAGATTCATCATGACTTTTTGTTCCATCACTTCTTCGTAAAACTGCCTCGCTATGTTCATGTCCTTTACCGCGATCATTATTCCGCCATAGTTCATAGTACTCGCCGCCCCCTTCTTCATTTCCTCCACTATACCTTTAGAATTTAGCGATTTCACTGTAAAAATCGGACATCTTTTGTCGATACCCTTGCGGCGTATTACCAGTGATCTGCTTAAACTCGCGGTTAAAGTGAGAAACATCATAGTAGCCGGTCGCCTCATGGATTTTCGTAATTCCATTGGAAGGATCATTCAACAAACGAAGTGCGTGATTGATGCGGACTAAACGGGAGAACGTTTTCGTACTCATTCCTAGGTATTCGTTGAACAGGCGTGTCAAATGACGTTCACTATAAAAAGCCTCTTTAGATAATTGCTTCAATGAAATATTCCCCCTGTGGTGAACGATCGATCTGGTCAACCCAGTCACCTCTGATGGGGAAGGCTTTGAAATAGCCTTCAGGAAGAGTTGGTCAACACCCATTACTAGCTCTTGCATACTCTCCGCCTTTTCTAACAACCTCCGCATTCCCTGTTGTATTTTCGCATGCAACAATTCCAAAGGAAAAAGCTGATCCGTTAATTCATGCTGATGGAAGCCCAAAAAGGCATGCAGCCCCGCCGGCTGAAATTCCACGATGAGTATCTGATCAAAGCCTGCTGCTTGATCGCCAACTCTAACTGCTTGCGTTGCCGGCCCAAACAATTGGCTATCGAGTTCTTGTCCCTTTATTCCAAAAATCATGGTCGCACACCCATGTGGAATCACTGTATAGTGATCAGAAATAGCGGTTTTCGTTGGAAATGTCAGCGTGTAATTCGAGACATACGGCTGCAAGGCGGGGTGAGGCTCAATATACAGACAATCTTCATTTCCAAAAATGACTCGTTGCTGCTTTTGATACGTTAAAATAGCTCCACGATCGATCATTGCCTCACCCCTATTCGTTACCTTCATCATAGCAAGCTTCTTTTTTACTTGTCTAGTCCCTTTACACACCTGCTTCATCTAGTTTCAATATGAAAATGTCGCTCGTTTATATGGTTTTGATGTTCCTACTTCCCGTATTCTGATTGAAAAGCCGTCGCCAAATTCATACAAAAAAACTACAGCCTCGATTCTGGGCTGTAGTTCTCATCATTAGTCATTCAGGTAGGTCATGGCATTATCGATTAACTGTTGAACCGTTTCTTTTGGCATCACCGACAGAATATCCGTGATTTGCGGCGCGGATTTGCTATCGGTGAAGATAACGTTCAATGGCATATACAAGTTCCGGCCTTTTTGTTGGGTTTCTTTTTGAATAGTCGCTACGATCGCTGAATAATCAATTGCACCCGATTCTTTTTCTAGCTCTGTCGACAGAACGGTCAGTATTTGCTTGATGCCTTCCTTGTCAAAATCCGCCAAATCGGCATACGTAAAGGTCACTTGCTCCACCGTTTTGATAAACAGAATTTTCTCCATGAAGGTCATCAAGGTTTTCGCTTCTGTATGATAAATGTCGACTATTTTTTTAATAAAGTCGAGATCCTTTTCGATACCGAGTGCCTTTAATTGTTCTGCAACTTCTGTTTCAGCATCCTCGACTAACGAAACGATTCGTTCCGTTAATTCATCGACAGAGAGCTTTTTGATGTATTCGCCATTTGTCCAATCGAGTTTCTTTTGATCAAAGTAAGCTGGCGAAGCGGACATCCGATTGACATCATAGGCTTCGATCAATTCCTCACGGGTAAACAATTCTTTTTCTCCCACTGGCGACCAGCCTAGAAAAGCGATAAAGTTTAGCACTGCTTCACTCAAATACCCGTATTTCCGATACTGACTGATAAATTGCAGTGTGTCCTTGTCTCGCTTACTCAATTTTTTCTTCGTGTCCAAACTGTAGATCAACGTGATATGACCGAAAACAGGAGGTTCCAGCCCAAGTGCTTCGTATACCGCTAATTGTTTAGGTGTGTTTGCGATGTGGTCGTCGCCGCGCAGCACATGGCTGATTTTCATTAAGTAGTCGTCAATCACTACCGCGAAATTATAGGTCGCCATGCCATTGCTCTTTTCGATAATGAAATCCCCGCCTATATTGTCCGAATTAAATGCGACTGGGCCTTTGATCATGTCTTTCCACTCGTAAATGTGATCGCTTGGCAAATGAAGACGGATCGTGTAGCTGCGTCCTTCTGCTTCCGCTTGTTGGATTTGTTCTTTTGTTGCACCATACCAGCGGCCATCATAATGCGGCGCGATTTTAGCGGCCACTTGCTGATCATGCAATTCTTTCAATTCCTCTTCAGTCGCGTAATCCTTATAGGCCAGACCTACATCTAGCAATTGTTGAACATATTTGCGGTATATATCGACTCGTTCCGTTTGATGATACGGAGCGAATTCAGTATTGGGCTTGTCAGGACCTTCATCCCAATCGATGCCCAACCAATGAAGGTTTTCCATCTGACTGTCTTCTCCGTGTTTCACATTTCGCTTCAAGTCAGTATCTTCGATTCGTAAGACCCAGGTTCCGTTATAATGCTTGGCAAACAGGTAGTTGAATAACGCAGACTGCGCATTTCCTAAATGCAGGAAACCTGTCGGACTTGGTGCGTATCGAACGCGTACATCGCCGGTAACTTCTACTTTTTCTTTTTTCAATGACATTCCCTCCAGTTTAAAAGTCCAAGTAACTACTCGTTCATCCAAGGACTTTAATAACAGATGCTATTATAAGTGAAGATTTCTGAGGAATCAAATGATTGCGACCTGACCTGTAATAGCCCTGCACAGATCGCTGATAAAAAAACTGAGCATTACAAAAACCCCTCTCAGAATAAATTCTAAGAGGGGTTTTCCCAGTACCAATAAATTGATAGAAAGGTTCTTCGTCCACTAAGCTTCTTTCCGACACGCCTGAAATCCGACAGGTGACGTGTGTCATGTGCCTCTGGTATCGAAGGATCAAAATTTCAGATCCGCTCGACTCGTCGCATGAGACACACTATAGCACACTCGCTTAGCCTTTGACAATCATTTTTCGTCGTTCTTATAAATTGATTCTGTGATCGCCACTGTTTTCAACGTCAATGCCTTGGTGACGATCGGACTTTCCAACCGTCCTTGCTGCAAGCATTCATTGACATGATTCACTTCAAAGACAAATTCACTCGCTTGTTCACTATGAAGTGTTTCTGTCAGTCCCGTGCCATACTGGATCTCAGCCGTGTCCGTCTTCCAAAAATCAGGGATAATGATTCTCCCTTTTTCTCCGTAAATAATCATTCGTTTCGGCAAGTCCAGATCAACCGTTAAAAAGATCGTCCCGATGACCCCATTTGGAAAACGCAGCGTGACTTGCGCCTGCGCATCGGATTGCCCCTCAGGAAATGTCAGCGTGCCCTTATAGTCCTCAGGTGTCGTCAACAGCAGATGCTGCATATATTCTAATGGATAGGTGCCCGCACCGCGAAATACCCCGCCGCCCGCGCTTAAATCACGGAACCACGAGATGTGATCGATGTTCGGGTACGCTGTGACAGAATCCAGCCACCGGACCGCGCCGATTTTGTCCTCTTCGATCGCCTGCTGGACTTGATCCGTGATCGGCAAGAACAACGCTTTTTGTGCTTCCATCAAAAACAGCCCGCGCTCTTCCGCCATTGCAAACAATTCCTCTGCTTGCGCCAGTGTCATCGTAAAGGGTTTTTCCAGCAGCACATGTTTATTGTTTAGCAACGCCAGCTTTGCCGCTTCATAATGCCCTTTGTTATAGACGGCCACGTACACGATATCGACCTCTGAACTTTGACACAATTCTTCATAGCTCCCAAACGCATGTGGAATCGCCAATTCCTGTGCCATTTTTTGCGCCTTTTCAATGCCTCGTGAAGCGATCGCGGTGACGATGCCGTCTTCGCTTTCCTTTACGCCTGCCACAAACCGAGGAACCACTTGAGCGGTACTCAAAATACCATAACGAATCATTTTCTCTTCCTCCTATCAAAATGAAAAAACTGATTTAAACAAACCAGTTCTTCTCTTGTTCCTATTCTAAAATTTTGCAAAGGTTTTGTCTAAAACAAAGAGACAAACATAGCCATAAGAAGCCACTGACCATAATTTAAAGAGCAAGACGATCCGCAAATAGTCTCTAAAGGGCAATTCTGTCATCCCTGCAACTAGACAAATCAAATCATCGGGCAGAAATGGGAAGATAAAACAAACGATCAGCAACCGTTTGATATCCTGTGTGTGATCCTGCAATGTTGCCTCAAATTTAGCGTAATTTTTTTCAGACAACACCAACCGAGCAAACTTCGGGCCGAAACGCCGAGCGAGTAAAAACAGCCCCACTTCTCCGATAACCAGCCCAATGTAACTGTAAAAGATCCCAGGGATATTCCCGAACATCAGCATTCCGACGATCGTCGCGACCCCTCCTGGAATGAAGGGAATGATCGGCTGGATCGCCTGCACAACAATAAATGCTGTGATCGCAAAACTCCCAAAGTTTTTAATAAACTGCTGCAAATCAGCGATCGAGCTGAACATGCCGGAGCGTCTGATATAAATCAAAAGAATAATAAACGCTGCTAACCCGACAACAGGCAAGAATTGAATCACTTTCTGCTGCCAAGGCGCGCGGGGACGTGAATGTTGAGTCATCCTTCCCCTCCTTCTTATCATTTTCTGATCGCTATTGGTAAAATTCTCCGATTTGGTCCACGTACGGGAGCGATTCCTTTAATGGATAAACGACAAAATCATGCATCATGCCCTCCACGACTTCCAGCCGCATCGTTGTGCCTTCACTACGCTTGATTCGATCTTGCAAACGCAAAACATCTGGATACAGAATCTCATCCGTACCGGCGACGACGAGCAATTCGCCTAAATCATCAAAATTCCCAAAAATCGGTGATACCATTGGATCAGTCAGCGGCAATTCGCCCGCATAATTCTCACCGGCTTCTGCCAATAAATCTTTTTCCAGCAACACATCTTTTTCCTGCAATTCATCTGAGCGAGGATCACTAAGTGACGCATCCAGCCACGGAGAAGCCAAGGCCATTTTTTTCGGACGCTTCGGCAAATCGATATTGCGCAAATGCTGCGCCAAACTCATCGCCAATCCGCCCCCGGCAGAATCACCAAATAGGAAGAAAGAATCGTCTGGATATAAATACGTTAATTTTTTAAAGGCCTTTTCCGTCAGCGGCACCGTTTTTTCTGCGGTGTTTTCAGGCGCCAACGGGTAATCAAAATAACTTACTTTTAAATTATAGCGTTTCACAAAACGCTCTTGGATCTCTTTATGGAAAGGTGAGGCTTCCAACGCATACCCGCCTCCATGCAGATAAAAGACGTGCCGTTTTGTCGGGTGGCTAGGAAACAACGTGATCAATTGATGCCCATCGATCGTCGAGTCTTTTTGCGGAATATCCGTTTGGGACAATTGACGACTGATCAAGCCGCGCCGCTTCGGTGGCGCCACCATATTGATCCCTACTAACTTTTTCATGTTGATCACTTTAAACACATTTTTTACGAATTTCGCTGAGTAGCGCATCGCCGGTCTCCTCCTTTTCGTGCTACAATAGACGGGTAGACCGTCATTGTTTGTTTCTTTAGCATAACGGAATCTGGAGGAGGTGTCCACAATCACAAAGCCGAATCGCGAATACCTTTATGATAATATTCGCGGCATATTGATTTTACTCGTGGTCTTGGGACACGCGTTAGAATATTTTCGTTTAGATAACAAGGTTGGTGAATTTATTTACGTCTTCATCTACCTGTTCCATATGCCTGTTTTTATTTTTATTTCTGGTTATTTCTCTAAAAATTTAGCCAAAGGGCGTTCGACAGCCGTCGAGACATTTCTCGTCCCTTATCTTCTATTGAATATGGTCCTGTCGCTGATCATGCTGGCCCTTGGTAAAATCAACGAATTCATGATCTTGAGCCCTGGTTGGACTCTATGGTACTTATATTGTATGTTCATCTGGCGCCTATTGCTACCAGACCTCGTAAAAGTTCGACGAATCTTAATTTTAAGTTTTATTGTTGGTATTTTCTCTGGCTTTTTAAGTGAATTCGGCACGTATATGGCGATGGCACGAACCCTTGGCTTTCTGCCCTACTTCTTGGCAGGTTATTTCATGGATCGCTCCTTATTGGAAAGGGCACACCGTATCCGTTGGCGTAAGTATATCAGCATCGGCATCATTTTAGCTGGACTAGGGATCGCCTTCTTCTGGGTACAGACTGATCTGCCTCCTGAAATATTATGGCGCGACCGCTCCTTCTTACTATTTAAGCTGCCGCTTTACCAAAATATTTTGAATAACGTGCTGCTCTACTTAGTCGGCTTTGCGTTTGTGTTCGTCTTTTTGAGCCTTGCCGCACCACGGCCCCATTTCTTCACGTCGTGGGGACAAAAAACATTAACGATTTATTTACTGCATGTCTATCTGGTGGCACCCCTTGTGGAATTCACACAATACGTGAAAGACCCGCTGCTGCACCTGATCTTATTAGTCGCCGGGACACTCTTGATCCTCTATGTCCTCTCTCGACCAAAAGTAACGACGACACTGCAACAAACGATCGCACGTATTTTGCATTTTATCATGCCCAATAAACCAGATAAAAACGGCGACTCGTCCTGAGTCGCCGTTTTTCTATTCCCATTCTATTCAAAGCTGCTTTCTGTTAAGCAAGCGGTATAGATTTCTTTTACCGCGGCTTCATCTAATGGAACGAACGCATCGGTTTTGATCATACTGTGGGCAACCGCTTGTTTCGCCATCTCGTCGAATTTTTCATCATCGATCCCCACTTCCGGCAGCGTCATTGGAATACCGCAAGCCTTGAAGTAATCGTATAATTTTTGGATACCGATTCGTGCAGCCAGCATCGGTACTTTTTCTTCCACGTTCCAAACATTCCACGCAAAGTTCGCAAATTTATCTACCTTT
This sequence comes from Enterococcus sp. AZ048, assembly GCF_051715125.1. Lineage (NCBI taxonomy): Bacteria > Bacillati > Bacillota > Bacilli > Lactobacillales > Enterococcaceae > Enterococcus > Enterococcus sp. AZ048. The sequence continues at coordinate 2,604,661 of NZ_JBIOTD010000001.1, forward strand.
TCATCATTCAACGCATATTCCATCCAGCGTGGTGTCAAGATCGCAAGGCCCACACCATGAGTAATGTCATAGAACGCACTCAATTCATGTTCCATCGGATGACACGACCACGCACCCGGTTTGCCATTTCCAGTCAAGCCGTTCAATGCTAAGGTACTTGCCCACATCAAGTTCGCACGGGCATCATAATCCTCGGGATACTTCAAAGCGATCGGACAGTTTTTGATCACAGAACGCATCAAGCCTTCGGATACAGAATCCTGCACATCGGTTCCTTCTGTCCGCTTGAAATAATTTTCGATCAAGTGGCTCATGATATCCGCAGAGCCTGCCGCTGTTTGATACGTGTTCACACTGAAGGTATTTTGCGGATCTAAGAAAGAGACCTTCGGCAGCATCGCTTTGCTTCCCGTCCCTAATTTTTGATGGGTCTCCAGATTAGAGATCACCGCACCGCTGTTCATTTCACTACCTGTTGCAGCAAGCGTCAAGATCGTCACTAACGGCAACGCACCGCCTTGATATTTCCGACGCTGCAAGACCAGATCCCAAGCATCTCCGTCAAATTTCGTCGCCGCTGCGACGACCTTCGCACAATCGATCGTTGAGCCGCCGCCAACTGCCAAGATGACATCGACAGTTTCCTTGCGACAGATCTCTGCCCCGCGACGAACGGTTTCGATCCGCGGATTCGGTTCGACACCTGAAAGTTCAAAGACTTCGTTGCCATTTGCCTTTAATTGGTCCATCACCTTATCGTACAACCCGATTTTCTTGATACTGCCGCCGCCATAAACGAGCAGCACGCGCTTGCCATAGTGGTTCAGCACCTCTGGCAATTCTGCCAGACGATCTTTCCCAAAACGAATATCTGTTGTAACGTGAAAATCAAAATTTTCCATGATCATTCCCCCTGTTCATTTCTATCCAATTAGCATAAACCAAAATTTTTCAGAATGAAACTATCTTCCCTCAATTTTGCCGTTTCGTCTTCGATTTTTTATTGATAGGCGTTACCCACTCATCGACGCGTACTCTCTATAAATTTTCCGCGAAAAACGCGGCGATCTGATCCATCGTAGCAATCTGGACAAAGTGGCGTTCCTCTGCGCTGATAAAGGTGAGGTTGTCCTGAGGGTTGGCTTCAATAAAATCAGCCGTATGCTCATAGGGAACTTTTTCGTCCTCCGTGCCATGCCAAAAGAATACCGGGCGACCCGCGACCTTATCCGGCGCTAAAGACAGATCATACCCTTCCAGCCAAGAGGTTAGCTGACGATAATCCTTCGGTAAATAGAACCCGAGCTCACCCGCGTGCATAGCGATTCGTTCACGATACTTGATCGGTGCAGGAGAACCCATCACGCAAGCCGCCACGTTGATTTCAGGATGCTGAGTCAAGAGCATACACGTGGTGATCCCACCCATCGAGATCCCGCCGACACCGATTTTTCCCATCACCAGTCCAAGATTTTCAAAGTAATCAACGAGATACCCAAATTCATATAAGTTCGTTTGGATACTGTCCCAAAAAGTGAGAGAAGGAATCTCCGAATTTTTCGTCTTCCGTTCTCCATGGTTCGCTGCATCCGGCAGCAATACGCGAAACTGCTGCGCGGCCAATTTGCGGCCTTGTGTCAGCACCAGTTCCTTAGCCGTTTGCCACCCGTGGTAATAAATGATCAGCGGCAACGGTTCATAAATTTTATCTTCCGCAACGACCTCAAGCAAGGGAATGTTTCCTACCGTCCGCTTACGTACAACAACTTTCATTTTTGACCTCCAGTAGTTAACTATTTGTTTCTATTATACCCAACAATCCATGATTTTTTACGACATACACGCTTCATTCCCTTTCTATCACGAAAACTCCGCAAATCAGGAGAGAAAAAAAGCCGTCCCTCGCAATTGAAGGACGGCACTTACTTGTTTATTTTGCGATCAGTGTTTCCAGACCTACATACATCATGTCTTTAAATGTATTTTGGCGTTCTTCAGACGTGGTTTCCTCGCCTGTCACCATGTGGTCGCTGACGGTCATGATCCCTAATGTTTGCACATGGAATTTCGCGCCCAAGTAATACAAGATCGCTGCTTCCATTTCGACACCCATCACGCCGTATTCTGCTAAGTTGAACGTTGGCGCCAAATCATCTTTGTAGAAGGTGTCTTCTGACAATACGTTACCAACATGCGTCGTAAAGCCTTTTTCCTTCGCCACTTCGTAAGCCTTCATCATCAAATCAAAATCGCAAATCGGCGCAAAATGGAAGCCTGGGAAATGCTTTTCTACCATTGAAGAGCTAGTGACAGCCCCTTGCGCAATGATCAAGTCACGCACGTGAACGTCTTTAGACAATGCGCCGCAGGTTCCCACACGAATCAATTTTTTCACCCCGTACGATTGGATCAATTCTTGTGCGTAGATTCCGGCAGAGGGCATCCCCATTCCCGTACCTTGAACAGAGACACGTTCCCCTTTATAGGTTCCTGTGTAGCCTAACATGCCTCGCACGTTGTTGTAGCATTTTGCATCTTCCAAAAAATTCTCCGCAATAAATTTTGCCCGCAACGGATCTCCCGGCAGTAAAATTTTGTCTGCGATCTCACCTTGTTTCGCCTCGATATGAACGCTCATTGTATTCCTCCCATTTCATTTTAGTAGTTATTTTAATCCCTTTTCTACAAAACTGCTAACGTTTCTTTGATCAGTTTCTTAAAGTCTTCTTTCACCCATTCCGTGGTTTCCACAACTTCTGCGTGGTTCAAGTTGGCTTGCATGCCGGCAGCCAAGTTCGTGATGCATGAAACGCCTAAGACCTTCATGCCGCTATGGGCTGCTACGATGACTTCCGGTACCGTCGACATGCCCACTGCATCTGCGCCGATCGTGCGAGCCATCCGAATTTCCGCAGGTGTTTCATACGTTGGGCCTGTCATCCCAAGATAGACGCCTTCTTGTAGATCAATTGCTAATTTACCAGCAACTTCGCGGGCTTTTTCTTGGTATTCTTTCGTGTAGGCCGCACTCATATCTGGGAAGCGTGGTCCCATGTTGTCATCGTTTGGTCCGATCAACGGATTGGTTCCCATGAAGTTGATGTGGTCTGTGATCAGCATCAAGTTGCCAGGTTGGAAGCCTTCGTTCACTCCACCGGCTGCGTTTGTCACAACGACTGAGTGAATCCCCAAAGCCGCCATCACACGTACCGGATACGTAACAGTCTCCATCGTATTTCCTTCATAATAATGGAAGCGACCTTGCATCGCCAACACCTGTTTACCAGCCAATTTTCCGTAGACCAATTGTCCAGCATGACCAACAACGGTTGACACAGGGAAATGCGGGATCTCATTGTAAGGAATCACTACAGGGTTTTCAATTTCTTCTGCTAATTCTCCAAGTCCTGATCCTAAGATCAAGCCAAAAGCCACATCGGCCACTCCTTTGTCCTGGATATAATTCGCAGTCTGTTGAATTTTGTCTTGTAAGTCTGTCATAAAAGGCTCCTTTATAGATAATTTTTTATTTCAATAATTTTAAGAAACTTTCGCCATTTTCAGTTGCCGGCACATCAAAGTTTTCCGCGATCGTCGCAGCAATGTCTGAATAATAGCCCTGCGGCAATTTCCCTTGTTCCGCCATTTGCTTGCTATAAACCAAGAACGGTACATATTCACGCGTATGATCGGTTCCTTTAAAGGTTGGATCATTTCCGTGATCGGCAGTGATCATCAATAAGTCATCCTCTTGCATCGCCTCTAAAATTTCTGGAATCCGTAAATCAAACTCTTCGATGGCATGGGCATAGCCCACCACATCCCGACGATGACCGAACAAGGCATCGAAATCAACTAGGTTCGTGAAGCTCAAGCCAGTGAAATCATTCTTCATTACGTCTAACAATTTGTCGACGCCGTCCATGTTGCTCTTAGTACGAACCGCATCAGTGATTCCTTGCCCGTTAAAGATATCGTTGATCTTACCAACCGCGATGACGTCTTTGCCGTTGTCCTTCAAGGAATCCAACACTGTTTTGCCAAACGGATCAAGGGCATAGTCGTGACGGTTGCTGGTACGAGTGAAGTTGCCTGGTTCGCCTAGATAAGGACGCGCAATAATACGGCCGATCATGTAAGGATCATCTTTGGTAATATCACGAACATACTGACAAATTTTGTACAATTCTTCCAATGGGATGATTTCTTCGTGTGCCGCGATCTGCAATACCGGATCCGCAGACGTGTAGATAATCAAATCACCCGTCTTCATTTGTTCTTCCCCGAAGTCATTGATTACTTCTGTCCCGCTATACGGCTTGTTGGCACCCATGATAATACCGCGACCAGAAAATTCAGAGATTTTATCCAGCAATTCTTGCGGGAAGCCTTCAGGAAAGACACGGAAAGGTGTTTGGATGTTCAAACCAGCAATTTCCCAATGCCCCGTCATGGTGTCTTTTCCTACTGAAACTTCTTCCAATTTGGTTGCATAGCCATCATGCTCTGGAACATCTTTGACACCTTTTAATGGACGGATCGTCCCAAGTCCAAGCTGTTCCAAATGTGGAATATTCAATCCCGCTTCTTCAGCAATGTGACCTAATGTGTCTGAACCAACGTCTCCAAATTTTTCAGCATCTGGTGCTTCTCCGATACCGACTGAATCCATTACGACTAAGTGAATGCGCTTAAACATTTCTATTCCCTCTTTCTATTGATTTATAGCTAAATAAGTAAGACAAATCTTACTCATAAATTTAACCAAAGTACTTTATTGTTAAAAATTACGGCTCAGTCCCAGTATATTGGGTTCCTGGAATTCCGTAAACTGAAAGCCATTGTCGGAAAAAAATCCGTTTACCTAAGATTCCGCTGAACATTTGATTCGCAGCTAATTCGTATTAAAGGATTAACTTTTTCCAAAACTGAAAAAGTTAGTTTTATTCTCACCGCGCATACGATTCCACTAATCACGCTGAAGCGTGAAGTGGAACTCGCAAAAAAGGGCGTGCTAAGAACATTGTCCCATAGCCCCACCCTTTGAAAACGAAAGAATTATTTTGATTTGATGTAATTGACGCCATCGGCTTTTGGTGCGGCTGATTTTCCTAAGAAGATAACCAGTACGATGATCGTCAATACGTATGGTGCTGATTGTAGATACACATCCGGGATTTGTGAGATGATCGGTAAGTTTGATCCGGCGATACTTAGGTTTTGCGCAAATCCGAAGAAGATCGCAGCTCCCATCGCACCGAGCGGGTTCCATTTACCAAAGATCATCGCTGCCAATGAGATAAATCCTTGTCCAGCGATCGTTGTTGCTGCGAAACGTCCAGCGATTGATTGTGCGAAAACAGCACCGCCCATACCGCCTAAGAATCCAGAAAGTAAAACACCTGAATAACGTAACGCGTAAACATTGATCCCCAATGTATCTGCTGCTTGCGGGTTTTCCCCAACAGAGCGCAGACGCAGACCAAAACGTGTTTTAAAGATGACAAACCAAGAGATCACAGCGACTAAAATCGCAAAGTACGCTGGTAAACTAGTATTTCTGAAGAACAAATCTCCGATGATCGGGATTTTGCTTAATACTGGAAAGTCAAAGTAACCAAATTGCTGTTGGATGGTATCTGTTTGACCTTTTCCATAAATAACTTTGATCAAGAAGATCGCCAATGGAGGGGCCAGTAAATTCATTACGGTTCCGCTGATGATATGATCCGCCCGGAAATTGACTGTCGCCACTGCATGCAGCAGTGAGAAGGCCATCCCAGCCAGTCCACCGACCAGCACACCTAACCAAGGTGTCATCCCGCCAAATTGATCCGCAAAAGCTAAGTTAAAGACAACTGAACTAAAGGCACCAGCTACCATGATTCCTTCCAAACCAACGTTTACGATCCCGCTTCGTTCAGAAAAGACCCCGCCAAGTGCGGTCAAGATCAATGGCGCAGAATACACAAGTGTCTGAGCAATAATCGATGCTAATAAATCCATATTCATTAGACTTTGCCCCCTTTTTCAGATTCGTCATTCGGAGCACTTTCCACTTCTTTGACCGTTTCAACTTCTTTCTTGCCGCCCATTACTTTCGCAAGTCCGACACGTACGATGTAGTTGATTGCGACGAAGAAGATGATCAATGGAATCACACTGTTGGCTAATTCGCTAGGAATACCTGAGAACTGCATTCCTTGTCCTCCAAGTTTTAAGATACTGAACAATAACGCGGATAATAAAATCCCGATCGAGCTGCCATTTCCTAACAGTGAGACGGCCATCCCGTCAAACCCGATACTGATCGAAGAACCTTGAACAAAGTAATTCATGAAGGTTCCTAATCCATAAACGACCCCACCAAGCCCTGCTAAGGCACCTGAGATGATCATCGAGATCACGATCGTCCGTTTGCTGCTCATTCCTGCATATTCAGAGGCAAAAGGATTCAACCCAACGGAACGAATCTCAAACCCTAATGTCGTGCGTTTCATTAAGAACCATACGACTACTAGGAATACTAACGCTAAGACGATCCCAAGATTGACCCGTGAGCCGCCAAACAAATTGGTCAGCCAAGGTTCTCTTAAAGAGGCATTCAAGCCCACTGCTTTAGTAACCCCTTTGTTCGAGATGATATCTGGTGACATCACGTGGTTGACAATATGATTGGCTACATAAAGAATCACGTAGTTCATCATGATCGTAACGATAACTTCACTGGTTCCAAAGAATGCCCGCAGCACCCCAGGGATCGCAGCGGCACCAGCACCTGCTAATGCACCAACAATAATTGCAATAGGTAAAACGATAAACTTCGGTGAATCCGGCATGCTTAGTGCCACCCAGATACTTGCTACCCAACCGCAAAGCGCTTGACCAGAAAGCCCGATATTGAAGAAACCCGCTGAGTTGGCTACAGAGAAGCCTAACGCCGTAAAAATCAACGGTCCGGCACCCACTAAAATTTCTCCAAAGGACATTTTACTTTGGAATGCCGAGCTGAACATGGCATTGTATCCTTCGATCGGATTGAATCCGAACACTAACATCAAAATAGCACCAAGAACAAATCCTAGAATAACTGAGATAATCGGTACTAATATATTTCTAATTTTTTCTGAACGATCATTCATTTGTCTCACCAGCCTTTGCTAATTCTGCTCGCGCTTCTTCCAAACTATAGCCGGCCATCAATAGCCCCAACTCATTTTCAGAAGTTTCTTTCGGATCAACGATCCCAACGATCTCGCCAGCGTGAATAACCGCGATACGGTCAGAGACATTCAAAATTTCATCTAATTCAAAACTTACCAACAGCACACCTTTTTGTTTGTCACGCTGCTCTACTAAACGCCTATGGATATATTCGATCGCACCTACGTCAAGTCCGCGAGTCGGCTGTGATACGATCAGCAGATCTGGATCACGATCAACTTCACGAGCGATGATCGCTTTTTGCTGGTTCCCACCTGAAAGTGATGCCGCAGGCGCTTTTTCACCCGTCGTCCGTACATCGTATTCTTCAATCAATCGTTTGGCATAACGATCGATCTCCCCATAATTCAAAATTCCGTTTTTACTAAACGGCGCATGGTAATACGATTGCAAGGCAATATTTTCAGAGAGCGGCAAAGGTAAGATCAGTCCATATTTATGACGGTCTTCCGGTACATGCCCGACGCCTGTTTCCGTAATATGACGAGGCGCTTTGCCTGTCACATCTTTTCCGCAGATCGTCACAGTCCCGCTTTCGACTTTGCGCAACCCCGTTAACGCTTGGATCAATTCTGTTTGTCCGTTGCCGTCGATTCCGGCGATCCCTACAACTTCCCCGCGATGAACATCCAGGGACAAGCTCTTAACAGCTTCCAGTCCGCGGCTTTCCTTCACGACTAGGTCTTTGACCGTTAGAACGACTTCACCTGGCACAGCAGGTACTTTATCTGTTTTAAATGAAACAGAACGTCCTACCATCATATCTGCCAACTGCTGCGAACTCACATCTTTCACGTCAACAGTCCCGATGTACTGTCCACGACGGATAACCGAACAGCGATCCGCTACCTTTTTAATTTCATCTAGCTTGTGCGTGATCAAAATGATGGATTTGCCTTCTTTGATCAGCCCTTCCATAATTGCAATCAATTCATCGATTTCTTGCGGTGTCAATACAGCGGTCGGTTCATCGAAAATCAGAACATTCGCGCCTCGATACAAGGTTTTCAAAATTTCTACCCGTTGCTGCATCCCTACTGAGATATCACGGATGTACGCATCTGGATCGACCTTTAAGCCGTACTCTTCAGATAAGCGCACGATCTCAGCTTTTGCTTTCTTTTGGTCCAGCATGCCGTTTTTCTTTGGCTCACTGCCTAAAATAATGTTTTCTGTAACGGTAAAGGCATCAACTAACATGAAATGCTGATGGACCATTCCGATCCCTAATTGATTGGCTCTAGTTGGACTTGAGATATCGACCTTTTGACCATCCATCAAAATCTCACCAGAAGTTGGTTGTAATAACCCTGACAAAACATTCATCAGCGTCGATTTACCGGCACCATTTTCACCTAAAAGAGCATGGATCTCTCCTTTTCGAACCTGTAAATTGATGTTGTCATTTGCTTTAAATGTGCCAAACTGCTTGGTGATATTGCGCATCTCAATGACATTTTGTTCTTCTGTCACTTTCTTTTCACATCCTATCGCTTTCTAAACCTGACAAAACATTGCAACGTTAAAGGGCGTTCTTCCCTTATCCAAATCAAACATCCGCTGTAACTTGGATAAAAAAAGAAAGGTCCTTTTTTTAAAAGAGGACCATAGCCTCACGTGGATGGAGACTATGGTCACACCTGAATTATTTTTTCTCAGGAGTTTCTGGAACTTTGATGTCGCCGTCAGAAACTTTATCTTTCGCTTCTTTCACAGCTTCTTTTGCTTCGTCTGAAAGGAATCCGTCAGTTAGAGAAACACCGCCGTCTTTCAAACCATAAGTTAAGTGTTCGCCGCCAGGGAATTTGTCTTCTAACGCACGAGTAGAGATATCTTGAACCGCTGCACCTACACCTTTAAGTGTTGAAGTTAAACAGAAGTTGCTGTCTTTACCGTCTTTAGATTTGTATTCGCCCTCTTTTTGTTGGTCGCTATCGACACCGATAACCCAAACTTTGTCTGCTTCGTCCGCTTTTTCGTTACGTGCTTTCGCTTCTGAGAAGACCCCTTGACCAGTACCGCCTGAAGCATGATAAATGATATCTACTCCACCGTTGTACATATTCGCTGCTAGGGCTTTACCTTTGGCTGGATCACCAAATGACGCAGCATATTGAACGTCTACAGAAATTTCTTTGTCTAATTTTTTAGCAGTATCTGCGACACCTTTTTCAAAACCAGCTTGGAAGCGGTCGATTACGGCACCTTCTTCACCACCGACGAAACCTAATTTGTTTGATTTCGTAGTTTCAGCTGCTGCAACACCTGCTAGGTAAGCTGCTTCTTGGTCTTTAAATGTTGCTGAAGCGACATTTTTCTTTCCATCTATAACTGAATCGATGATAACAAAGTTTGTATCTGCATTTTGGTCTGCTGCCGCTGTGATTGGATCAGCTAATAAGTAACCAATCCCGAAGACTGTCTTGAATCCGTTCGTAACAGCTTGTGAAATGTTTTGTTCATATTCAGAAGCATCGTTTGATTGGATGTAGTTGTAGCCGCCATTTCCTCGCTTGATGTCGTGGTCCTTGCCCCAAGCTTTAAGGCCTTCCCAAGCACTTTGGTTAAATGAACGGTCGTCCACCCCACCAATGTCTGTTACGATTGCAACACTGTGTTTTGCATCTTCATTCGCAGATCCTCCACCTGAAGAATCCGTTGAACCGCCGCCTCCGCCGCAAGCTCCTAATGCTAGCAATGCTGCCATTGCCACGGTACCTAGGCCAAATAATTTTGCTTTTTTCATTTCTGTAAAGCCCCCTAAATATGTTTTTTTTCAACAGTCCTGCGACTGAATGAACATGGTTTATAAATCTTTGTCCGTGAAGCTGTATGGCAGTAACCCTTCAACGGTCGTCTCTTTGATCACACCGTTGTCACCGACTAAGGTTACTGGCATCGCTGGGTCGCAAAACTCTGCCATGACTTGGCGGCAAGCGCCGCATGGAGAGATTGGTTCTGGTGTGTGACCCGCGATCACTAAATGACTGAATGCTCGTTCGCCTTCTGAAACAGCTTTGAAAAAGGCCGTACGTTCTGCACAATTTGATAAGCCGTAAGAAGCATTTTCAATGTTGAGTCCTTGATACGTTTTGCCTTCCTTCGTCACGAGACACGCGCCTACAGGAAAATGAGAATACGGAACATACGCTTTGTCGAGTGCTTCGACAGCAATGTCGATCCATTCTTCTTTATTCATAGTTTATACCCTCCGATCTTAATACCCCGTACCGGAAAGTCCGTTCATGATCGATACACCTGAGCTGGCACCTAAACGAGTTGCTCCTGCTTCGATCATTGCTTCTGCTTCTTTCGCGTTGTGAATACCGCCAGAAGCTTTGACACCCATTTCAGGTCCTACCGTTTCGCGCATCAAGCGAACATCTTCCACTGTCGCACCGCCTGTTGAAAATCCAGTAGACGTTTTAACAAAATCTGCTCCCGCTACTTTCGCTAATTCACACGCCGTCACTTTCTCTTCATTCGTCAATAACGATGTTTCAATGATGACTTTGACTAACGCTTTGTCCTTCGCCGCAGCAACGACTGCCTCAATGTCCTTTTGAACTTTCTCAACATTACCGGCTTTCAACTCACCGATATTGATGACCATATCGACTTCATCGGCACCATTTGAAATAGCATTTGCTGCTTCAAATGCTTTTACTTCTGTCGTATTTGCACCTAGAGGGAATCCGATCACTGTACAAACAGCTACAGGCTCACCTTGTAATTCCTTCGCGCCAAGCGCTACCCATGTAGGATTGATGCAGACAGAATAGAAACGATATTTTTTTGCCTCCTCGATGATTTTCATGACATCATCTTTTGTTGCGTCGGCTTTCAAAATTGTATGGTCGATCATTCGATTGATTTCCATTGTTTAATTCCCCGTTTCCATTTATTATAATATATTCTTTATTGTTATAAAAATGTTTTAAATATTTATTCTGTAATTACATCATGAATCAAAATAGGTTCTTCCGGTGTGTCTCCGATAGAAATATTCTGATAAATTAAATCTTTTACGTGATCGATATCCTCTGAGTTGGAATAAATCGTTAGTAACGAGTCCCCCTCAGCGATTTTGTCTCCGATTTTTTTATGCAGCTTGATTCCTACTGCATGATCGATATCATCTTCTTTTGTTTTGCGCCCTGCACCTAGCAGCATTGCTGCGATGCCGATCTCATTGGCTACGAGTTTGGTTACATAACCGCTCGCTTTAGCCGGTAACTCGATGTCGTATTTCGCCGTTAAGATTTTTTCCGTTTGATCGATCACAGATGGATCGCCACCTTGATCTTTAACCATCTCGCGGAATTTTTCTAAGGCTTTTCCTGAATGCAGTGCTTCTTCTAATAAAGCTCTCGCGTCATCAAGAGTCTCTGCTTTTTTAGCAAGTACGACCATTTGGCTGCCTAAGACATAGCACATTTCTGTTAGATCTGCTGGACCGTTGCCTTTTAAGGTATCGATTGCCTCCACGATCTCCAGGCTGTTTCCAATGGCTTCGCCTAACGGTTCAGACATATCTGAAATGACTGCCATCGTTTGTCGGCCCGCAAGCTTGCCGATCCGCACCATCGTTTTCGCCAAGCGCTTCGCATCATCAATGTCCTTCATAAAGGCACCATCGCCAGTTGTCACATCTAGGACGATCGCATCTGCACCCGCCGCGATCTTTTTACTCATGATCGAGCTTGCGATCAATGGGATCGAATCTACCGTCGCTGTCACATCTCGAAGCGCATAAAGCTTTTTGTCTGCTGGAGCCAGATTGCCTGACTGACCAATTACAGCAACTTTGCTCTTATTTACGATATCAATAAATTCTTGGTCAGATAATTCAATTTTAAAGCCGGGGATCGATTCGAATTTATCTAAGGTTCCGCCGGTAAAACCAAGTCCTCGTCCGGACATTTTCGCTACAGGAACACCGACACTTGCCACAAGTGGTGCTAAAACCAATGTCGTCGTATCACCGACACCGCCAGTCGAATGCTTATCTACTTTGATGCCTTCGATTGAAGACAAATCAATGATGTCACCCGAATTCGCCATTGCCAACGTCAAGTGAGAAATTTCTTCATCCGTCATGTCCTGATAAAAGATCGCCATCAACAATGCACTCATTTGATAATCTGGAATGCTGCCACCCGTGTAACCGTCAATAATAAAATCGATTTCTTCTTTTGATAGGGGTTTTCCGTCTCGCTTTTTCTCTATCAAATCTACCATTCTCATAGGTTTTCCTCCAAGCTTCAAAAGATATTATACAATAAAATCGCGAAAGGTAAACCACTTTAGTAAAACAGTTTACTTATCGAAGAAGCGCTTTCTGTCAGCGCTACCATTGTTACTATAACGGGTCTTACTCCCGTTGTCAACTATGACCTACACTTTTCACACTCTCACGAATAATTAATTTAGTTTGGAAGATTTTATTCGGAATTCGCTGAGAAGGGAAATTGATCGCATCGACTAAAAACTTAGCAGCAGAAAAGCCGATTTCTGTACTTGGTTGGAAAACAGTCGTCAGCGGCGGCACCATATACTGACTTACTTCCAAGCCGTCGAATCCAACGACCGAAATATCTTCAGGAATCTTCAATCCCGCTTCGTACACTGCTTGGTAACAGCCGATCGCCATCTCGTCATTTCCGCAAAATATCGCTGTAATCTCTTTGTTCTTTAACACTTCTTTTGCAGCATGATACCCGCCAGAAATAGTCAGCTCACCTGAACAAATATAGCTCTCCTCAAAAGGAAGTTGATACTCATAAACAACTTGCCGGTACGCTTTGACACGTTCTGTTAATTGGTAGTAGCCTTCGCTCTCTTTCAGCATCCCAATATGCCGATGACCTTTATCTACCAACATTCTTAGGACGTCCTGAGCTCCCGCATACTCCTGCACCAAAAGCTGCCCCCAGTCGCGATCGTTTAGTCCCCGGTCGATCAACACGATGGGGTGTTTGCGATAAAAATCGCTCCCCAGTGTATGCTCGTCTTCCAGATGATTGGGCGTAGCCAGTAATATCCCGTCTACTGAACGATGAGATAACTCATTTAGGTACCGTTTTTCTTGCTCTTTGTCATGACGTGAATTACATAAAATAATCATATAGCCTAAAGGATTTAGATAACTTTCCACCCCTTCGATCACTTTTGAAAAGAAAAAGTCTGTCACATCCGGCACGATCATTCCAATCGTTTTCGAATGACGATTGATCAAATTGGCCGCAAAAAAATCCGGTTTGTATTGATATTCCTCGACGATCGCAAGGACTTTTTTTCGTGTCTGCTCACTGAATCGACTGCCCTTATTATTCAAGATCTGCGACACCGTCGTTACTGAAACGCCTGCTAATTCGGCAATTTCTTTGATGGTGATCTTCATCCTAGTCCTTCTCTCTGTATTTTTTTTAAGTGTAGCAAAGGAAATTTTAGAAAGAAAGCCTTTTTCAAAATTAACGCCAGCTGAAGGAGCAAAGTCTGCCTATCTGGCGTATACCATATTTGCGAGACGACTTACTTGCCGTCTCAAAAAAAGAGCGTAAATTAAGGATAGATCCACTCTCAAGGCAGGTGAGAAAAATGCTTGATGTTTTAGGAGCAATCAAAAATCTACAATGGACGACAGAGCATCACTTTCTGCATATCAAAAACCAGCATGACTTCATTCGTATTTGGGCGATTCAATTTGAGCTTGCCTATACTGATTTTCGCGTCATTCAGCTAGCACTGCAATTAGATGCTCAAACTGAGCTGCTGCAGCAGTTTACAAAAGCGTATGATGCCGTTTATCGCTATGAATATGCGTTTGCGAAAGACGGATTAGAAGGCTTTAACCAAGAGTTTGGCTATCAAATGGGGACTTACGAAGAAGCTCACGATAACTTCTTAACGGTGTTAGCTGCGTTAGCAAAATTACAGCCCCAGCCGACAGAAGAGAATGATTTAGTCTAGGACACGCAGTCGATTTAAAAACTTAATCAAATCAATCCCTCAAAATCAAATTTATTATTCTGCGAGAAAAAAAAGAAAAAGAAAAAAGAAGCGAGACACTATGATCAAAGATTATGTATATGATAATAAAAATCAATTAACGTTAGACATTTACGAGCCTGAAACAATCGAAGCGGCGATTATTCTGATTCATGGAGGCGGCTGGTTCCGTGGGGACAAATCAAAGGAAGCGGCGCTGGCGGAACGCTTAGTCTCAGACGGATTTCTCGTTGTCGCACCCAATTATCGTTTAGCGCCAGACCATATCTTTCCGGCTGCAATGGATGATTTACTAGCTGTCTATGACTGTCTAGCTGCCAGCGATTATCCAGTAAAAGGAAAAATCACTGCACTCGGCTCTTCAGCCGGCGGGAACTTATCGATCGAATTGGCGTTACAAAGAGGGATTCCAGCGGCTTCTTGGTCTGGCATCATCGATCTTTATGATTGGGTGCAGCAACACCCCGAAGTTGTTGCCGCAATGAACCAAAAGCCTGACTTTGATAAACAAGCCAGCGGAAAAATCGACCAAGACGGTGCCAACGATGCTTTTTATAAATGGTTCGTTTTAAATTACGTGAACCAAGGTGAAGCGCTTTTAAAACAAGCAGATCCGTTGTCTCGTGTTTCGGATAAAAGCGGCCCACTCTTCCTCGCTAACTCCCTGCATGAATTAGTGCCCCTGACTGGCGTATATAAATTACAAAGTCAATTGGCTGAAAATGGGGTCCCAAGTGAAGTAAAACTTATCACTGGCACCGTACACGGCGAGGGCTACGCGGATATCGCTTATTCATCAACGATTCAATTTTTGAAAGACAATCTATAAAAAAACGCCGCAGAGACTAATTTCTCTGCGGTCGTTTTTATATTTCTGGATAGTTTTCTAAGACATAATTTTCGGCTTTTTGACTCCATATACCGTCTGTCTCTGCTAAGATTTTTCCTAGATCTGATTGCTCATCGATGTCTGACACTTTTTTCAACTCTGATTGCTTATGGGTGTAAACAAGTTTTTTCCCGCCGCCAATTGCTGGCTGGTTCAGCGTGGTTTCACCCACCGCATCTAAGCCTAAAATATGTGTCACCACATTTGCCACGTGGACCTGCTTGTTTTCGATCAGCTTCACCGCTTTGCGCATATCTTCTGTATTGCCGCCAGAGGTCCCAACAAAGTGTGTAAATGAATAATGAACGTCATAAAAGTTTACATTCGCTGAAAATTCTTTGTCCTGCGGCCCTGCAAAGAAATTCAGACACCCATCAGGATTCAGCATTGCAGCCGCGTCACTAACGACTGGACCGACTGGAACCATGACAAAAATATCATCAAATCCGCCGCCGACCGTTTCCTTCAAAAGACTGACCTGATCGTCAACATCGCCGACATTCACATAAGAAACCTCAATGCCCTTTTGACTCGGATAAAGCTTCGAAGCCCGTGCCAATTTTTCGGGATCGCGATCTGTAATGACCAACTTCTTCGGATTGAGCGGCCCGTGCAATGCGTAATCAATCGCCAACAACCCCATTGGACCCGTTCCGCCCATGATCAATAGATTGCCGCCTTCTTTGATCCCCATCTTATGTTCATAAGAGCCTTCTTTTAAATGATAATTCGCTTCGAAGGCACCAATCACACACGACAAAGGCTCGATCAGCGATCCTTCAAAATACGTATCTCCCTTGTATGGAATCAAACAATCCTGATTCATCACATCTTCTGAGATCACGATATAGGTGGCATCGCCGCCTGTATAAGGATACGAATAGCCGGGACAATCTGGACGATCCGGTAATTGAAGATTTGCCTGTAATACATAGCGCTCACCCTTTTTATATTTGTGCGCCCATTTTCCGCCTACTTCCAACAGCTCGCCACAAAACTCATGACCGACAATAATTGGCTCTTCGGCAAGATTATTTGGCGCCTTTTTATGGTCGGCACCCTGGTTCGCTAATTTCCATGTTGACATACAAATACTGTCGGTGATGACAGATGCTAAAATTTCATTTTCTTTGATTTCAGGTAATTCAAATTCCTCCAAGCGCAAATCTTTCTTACCGTATAAACGCACTGCTTTTGTTTTCACTGCTATTCCCCCTAAAATTACGACTGCTTAAGCTAAAATTCCTAACCAATAACCAAGAATACCGACCGCAAACAACACGAAGATCAAGACGATCGGACTGACTTTTTTCTTCAATAAATACATCATCAATAACGTCAAACCTAATGCAGGCAATCCCGGCACCAAATCATCCAAGACATTCTGAACCGTTGTAATAACTGTTTCGCCATCTGAACCAGGTGTTCTGGATACCACCAATGGAATGTTGATCGTTGTCCATTTTGTGACTAAAACACCCATGATGAACAATCCTAAAATCGTCGCTCCCTCAGTTAATTTTTGCAGCAAGTTGCCGGAGAGGTCTTTGACGATATCCATTCCTTTGCTGAAGCCATACGTAAGACCGAACCATTTCATCGATAAACGGATCGCATTGAAGGCCACGAAGAACAAAATCGGTCCCATCGCATTTCCCGACAATGCCAAGGATGCACCCAACGCCGCCGTGATCGGTCGCAATGTTCCCCAAACCAACGGATCGCCTACACCTGCCAGCGGTCCCATCAATCCAACCTTCAAACTATTGATCGTTCCATCATCAATGTCCGCTCCGCTTGCCCGCGCTTCCTCCATCGCCATCGTCACACCGATGACCGGTCCGCACACTGCCGGAGTCGTATTGAAGAAGGTTAAATGTCGTTTCAAAGCTTCCGACTGTTCTTCTTTTGTCTTGTACATGCGACGAATCGTTGGGATCATATCCACACAAAAAGCCAAGGCGTGAATTCGTTCAAAGTTGAAGGAGGCTTGCTGAAAGTTTGAAAAAACAAAGGTGGTCATCAAATCTTTCCTCGTTAACTGCGACTGTGCATAAATATCTTTCTTTGTTTCTACCATTGACGTGTTTTCCATTTTCTTGCCCCCTTAATCTTCTAATTCATCATCGGCCAATTCGCCAGCAACGACCGCCGCCATCTGATTGCCTTGACCCTCATTTTTCTTAAAGTTGGGATTTAGCTGCACATAGACTAACGCTGTGATCAAACCAATGATCCCGAAGGCCAATAAACTGAATTCTAAGTAACCGCCCATCACAAAGCCTAGATAGAAGAATGGCATCAAGTACGCCACGCTCATCATATTCAGTACCATCGCATATCCGACTACTACGATAAATCCGCCGGCTACCGCTAATCCGCCTGTAATCACATCTGGAATCATGTTCAACATATTCGTGACCATCTCCGCACTAACGAATGCTGCTACGATCGTGGCTGGGATCGCTACCCGCAAAGCTTGGATGAATAAGGCACTAAAATGCAGGAAGATGATTTTATTAAAATTCGCTTTTTCCGCTTCACGATCCGCTGCATGCTGGAAGGCTACCGTGATCGTCCGTGCGATGACCGTCAGCACTTGCCCGGCTGCCGCAACAGGTAATGCGATCGCGATCCCCGATTGAATGTCCTGCTGGCCCACCACAACCAAGATCGTAGAGATCACACTTGCCAACGCCGAATCTGGTGATTGCGCCGCGCCGATATTCATCCAGCCTAATGCGATCAATTCCAAGGTTCCGCCTAAGATGATCCCTGTAGTCACATCGCCTAAGATCAACCCCACCATTGTACAGGCGATCAATGGCCGATGGGTTTGAAATTCATCTAATACACTGCCCATCCCACACACACATGAAAAAAGAAAAATAAGTACAATCTGTAACGCTGATAATTCCATTTTTGTGTCCTCCTCTTACTATCGCTAGTTAAAATCCGGCTTCCTTCAGTTTTTCTTCAAAATTACCTTTTGGATCGGTCGCCACGACCCGTAAATCCAGCTCCACACCTGATGCCTCCAGCTTGCGAAACGCATCTGCTTCTGTTTGATCAACAGAGACAGCTTTGGTGATTTGCGTGCGCCCCGTTTTGAATTGCATCCCTCCGATGTTGATAGATGTGATCGGCACGTTCATTTCGACCAATTCCAACACTTCCATTGGGTTCGTGAATAAATAAAAGACTGTTTCGCTCGCATATTTTGGGTTGTGATAGACCTTCATTGCCTTTTCCGGATCAACGATATTTACTTTGATTCCAGGAGGTGCTGCTTGCTTTACCAATGTTTTACGAATGTCATCATTCGCCACTTCTTTACTGACCACAATGATTCGTTTTGCCCCTGCTTCTTTCGCCCAAACCGTTGCCACCTGCCCATGGATCAAACGATCATCAATTCGTGCTAAGTTGATCTTCATCTTAGAAATCCTCCTCTTCTTCAATCAATTGCTGCTTAAACGCTTTCACCGTATCGCAAGGAATGCTTGTAGCATGATTCACAATATCCTGCAAACGACTTCCCAGCATACTGGCTACCTCCAAGACGATCGGCAGCGACATGCCCGACACGACTTCGATCTCACGCTCTGGATGCTTCATCGCCACCGCGCAGCTGGCGTTATAAGGCGTGCCGCAAAATAAATCCGTCAATACTAGATAGGACGCTTCCTGATCCTTCATCGCT
Organism: Enterococcus sp. AZ048; assembly: GCF_051715125.1. Classification (NCBI taxonomy): domain Bacteria; kingdom Bacillati; phylum Bacillota; class Bacilli; order Lactobacillales; family Enterococcaceae; genus Enterococcus; species Enterococcus sp. AZ048. The sequence continues at coordinate 2,623,488 of NZ_JBIOTD010000001.1, forward strand.
GCAAAAACTTTTTCCTGAATCGTGTCCAGCCCTTCTTCCTTCAAAAATTCCACGGATTCAAAATCTGGCAATGCCCCAAAAATCATTTCTGCTGAATTTTTCATTTCGTGGGCCAGCTTCCCGTGTGCTACCAAAATTACTTTGTTCATATGTCCCTCCTTAGTCGTTTTACTGATCTGCGAAACGTTGCACCAACAACTTTTTAACTCTTCATTTTGCTCCACCGACTGCTAAATTCAGTGGAGCAAAAGTGATTACCCTCTTGTCTTGCCTCCAGCAACATTGACCGTCACACCGTCCACGTAACTTGAGCGTCCAGAAACGAAGTATGCGACTAAGTCAGCCACTTCACGTAATTTTCCGTCGCGGCCTAGCGGGATCGTCTTTGTATTGGTATAACCCGCTCGCAGCTGCTCCACCGAAATTCCTCGAGTATACGCCAGTGCCGTTTCGTATTCGATCGTGCGCAGCCCCGTCTCTTCCATGATTCCCGGAGCGATGCCAACGACACGAACGCCCTTTTTGCCTAATTCTTTCGCCCATGAACGTGTAAAGCTGTTTACCGCCGCTTTGGTCGCTGCGTATACGCTTTGACCTTCTGACCCTTCTAGTCCGCATTCTGAAGACATATTGATGATGACGCCGTAGCCTTGATTCACCATTACTCGACCAACGGCTTGACCCATCAAGTAAACCCCTTTTTGATTGATAGCAATCATCTTATTAAAAATGTGCTCGTTGATTTGAAATTTTCCGTCTTCAGTCATTTCCTCATCGACCAATAGTGCCGGGATGTTGATCCCTGCATTATTAACCACTGCATCGATTGTTTGAAATTTGTCAACGGTAGTAGCGATTGTTTTTTCAACTGATTCTGGAGAAGTCACATCTGTTTGGCTAAAAACCAATTTCTCATGTGTGAATGCACCTTCTCGCAGATCAGCATTGACCACGTTGATACCCAATTCGCACAATTCTTTAACAATGGCCGCTCCGATACCAGATGACCCTCCTGTGACAACGACTGTTTTCCCCTGAACATTTAACCAATCCATCGTGAACGCCCCTTTTTAACATTTGTGATTTTAATTTAACATTTGTTGCACCTTTATAGTAAAGGCAAAAGAAAACGTTGTCAATCACTTTTTGCAACTTTTTTAAAATGAAATCACAAAAGTGCTAAAAAGTACAAAAAAAAAACGGATAAGCTTTACACTTATCCGAGTGGCTTTCACGCTTATTCATAAACCAATTCCATAATCGTCTCTTGCTGCTCTGCTGGAATCTCCTCATCGCTAAGGTAGTACTCATACGACGTACCGATAAATTTCCCGCCGATCCGCTTGATCTCATCCAGCATGGCGAAATAAGGATCGGTCATCTCCTCGTATCTTCCAACATACAAATAAGACAGCGCCTTATAGGACGGTAGAAAATAGCTGTCACTGGCAATCGTAGAAGCATTTTTCACTTCCTCTGCGACAGGAAATCCGACTTCCATCTTGACTCTTGTTTCATCCACTCCGCCGCTTTCGTCCATGTTCTTATACGACACGAAGGGCGTGCTTAGAATCTGTATCCCTTGCTCCTGAATAAATCCTCCTAGTTTCATAAAGGTGGGACCAATGACCTGTGGGATTTCCTCAACTTTTACGGTGAAGCTTTGGGAAAGAATCCATTGTTCTGGTTTTACGATTTGTTCGAAGTGCATCTTTCTCTCCTCCTTTTCTCTTAGTTTATCGAATCAAGTTGCCAGAACATGTCATATTAAAAATGATTCTCGTAAAAAGCGGCGACGTGATTGAGGACTTTTTCGCGAATCCAGCTTGGTCCGAGAATTTCAACATTTTTCCCTAATGGAATCAAAAAACGATACAGATCGTCAAATTCCGCAAACTCCAAGACAGCATCAAAGCTGCTGTCAGCGTTATCCTGCCACTCAAAATCCGCAAACTCGGCATACTTTTTATAGGCGATCCGCTTGCTGAAGCGCAATTGGACAGATAACCGGGGAAATACTACGACTTCTTCAGGAAAGTCGTAAGTGATCCGCTCCTTTAAAACAACTTGCTTGATTTGTTTGAGAGGAAAGAGCATCCACTCTTTTTTCGTCAATTCCAAGGCCAGCAAATACCAGGTCTGATACTTATACAGCACACGTTTAGGCGCCAGAGACAACAAACGTGTTTGCCCATATTCCGTATGATACACACAGTCGACCTCGCAATGATTGAATAACGCTTCTCTGATTTTTTCGAATGTCTGACTGGTAATTTCTGTCTGACTCAGATCGATCTCCAGCCACTCGCTCCAATCATAGACTGTCCCCATTTTTTTCAATAGTTCTTCTGTGTCAGCCAACCCTACTGATTGCAGCAAATGCAGCGCTAAAAACAAGTCGTCCTGCTCCTCTTTTTCAATCAACGCGTGGCTCACCTGATAAGAGTCATCCAGAAAAATCCCGCCGTTGCGCCCTTTATTCGCATACACAGGCACGCCCGCCAAACTCAGTGCATCCACATCGCGATAGATCGTTCGAACTGAAACTTGGAAACGTTCCGCCAATTCCTTTGCAGTTACTTGCTTGCGGCTCAATAAAATCAAGGTCGTTTGAAGCAATCGAATTACTTGCATGGCTCCTCCTTAAATAGAAAAAGACAGGTTTCCCTATCTTTTCAATACTTCCCGCGCCGTTTCTTCTGTCGTGACCAATACATTGATGTAGCGGCCTTTGAGTGCACTGGCGATCGCGTCGGCTTTATCCACTGCTTCTGCTACACCGATCCGATACGGTGCCCGTTTTAATTCAGCGATGTCGATCCCGATCAATCGGTCATCTAAGGTATTGTCAATGTGTTCGCCTTCGATATTATAAAAGCGGGAAACAACATCCCCGACTACCTTTTTACCTTCTAAATACGTCAAAACATCTTCTCCATAGAACTGTTTCCAGCTTTCACTCGCCTTTAACGTAGGAGAACCGATCCCTAAAATCGCCACATCGATCTTCCGCCAATAATCAATCAGCTCTTGGTTGAACTCGTTTTCCATCAATGCCTTTTTCAACGCGACTGTTTCAGGAAAAGCCGGCGAATCAATCAACAAGGCACGACCATTCAATTTTTTCGATGCTTCATACGTGATCGTATTGACATGAAAATCGCTGATGAGGCGTCCAGAGGGCCCGCCGATCATCGGTACACACAAAATATTCTCAGCATCGTATTGACCTAATCCTTCTGGGATAGCAGCCATCGTCTCTCCCCATGAGAACCCAAAGATCATCTCATCTTTAATGATCTCTGTTATGTACTCCCCTACGCCTTGAGCCAATAACTTATCCTTTTGCGTGCGGCTTAGATCTGTGCCCGCTTGGACGATGATCGCTTTTTCCAGACCAAATTTTTCTTGAAGCTCCTTTTCGATACTATACGTTCCTGCCTTGTCATAATTGATCGAGATGTTGACGATCCCTTCATTACGAGAACGCTTCAGCAGACGGCTGATCGTGCTGCGGTGGATATTCAGCTCTTTAGAAATCTGACTCTGATTTTTATCTTCTTGGTAATACATTTCAGCAATACGAACCAATAATTTATCTTCTTCTTTTTGCATGGACTCACTCCTCTCAAATCACATTTGTGAAAAACATGAGTTAATGTGATTATAGCGTGTCTTTTATCGAACTTGCAAGCCTTTTCCATTACGAAAAATCCCGTTCGCTCAAAAGTTGAACGAACGGGAGAGTCCTTTTCTATTCTTTTACGCTGGTAATAATATAGTACCCTTTGTCTTTTGCTGCGATCTCCGCATTGCCGAAGACCTCTTCCATCTTACTTTTCGCACTCGGTGCCCCTTGCTTTTTTTGAATAACGATCGTCAACGTACCGCCTTCTTTTAACAAAGGTGCCGCTTCGCTTAATATTTGATGAACGACTTTCTTTCCTGCACGGATCGGCGGATTACTGATGATCGCCGCGTATTCCTTTTGGTGCAGCGTCTCATAAATATTCGATTGATGAATATCCGCTTCAATGCCGTTTCGCTTCGCATTGCCTTGTGCCAGCTCCACCGCTCGATTGTTCACATCGATCATCTCAACGGGATGCCCCGTCTGATAAGCCAACGCCATCCCGATCGGGCCATACCCGCAGCCGACATCTAACAAGGTCCCTTCAGGTAATTCACTCGCCTCAAAATGTTCGATCAACGCCCGTGAGCCGTAATCCACTGTATCACGGGAGAACACCCCGCTGTCTGTTACAAATTGAAAATTTTTCCCTGCTAATTCAAAAGACCATTGATGCAGGTCGTGTGCGGTCTCAGGATTTTCGGAATAATAATGATTTGCCATAATTCTACCCTTCTGCTAGTAATATTTCTTTTATATCTCGTGCAATCAGTGCGCCTAAGAAATGATAGCCTTCTTCTGATGGATGAAGACCGTCATAGGATTGGACGAACTCATTGGGTTTTGGATAAACCGTCATATGATGATAGAGGTCAATCACATTCACGCCTGATTCTGCCGCCACCATTTTTGCCATCTGCGCAAAAAGCTGCTGCCGCTCGTTGTCACCCGCAGTATAAACCGCTGTGTTGATGTAGCCAGTCGTCAATATAATAACTTTTGACGCGTCAAAGGATTCGATCATCTCTTTCAGATTTTCACCAAAAGCTTCCAGTGAATTCTCGTGTGTCAAAGAATCATTGGTCCCAAACGAGATCACAACAAAATCACCCTCAGCATCCACAGCCTCTTCAACTCGAGCCAAACCATCTGAAGAAGTCTCGCCTCGTTTTCCTAATTTCACGATGGAGTAGCCTGGAAAGCCCATCTCCGTCAATTCATCAATGATATATGTGTCTAAAATATCACTGGTTTCACCATTCATGACACCTGCCAATAAACTATCGCCAAATAAAACGATTTTTTTCATTACGTTGTCCTCCTCGCGCTAGTATCGGTTCTATCATAGCATGAAACACGAAAATTATTCAGCCAAATAGCGCGGGCCGAACTCGTCTCTCGCCTTTTGGCTGTATTTCTGTACAAATGTCGTTTTCGCCTCGGTATAGGCATCCCGATCGTACTCAAACCTTTCCTTTAACGATTGCTTCAACACCCCATACTGCTCTGCGATTTCTGGATGTACCTGTAAATAATCACGAAAATACAATTCGTCCCAGTCTCCCACAGTTTTCACATGCAAATGGTACACCTTCTCCGCAAACCCAGCAGGTGTGTATCCCTTGTTCAAATCCAGCGTTTGGTTTTCTGCGTCCTTAGCCATCACCGTCCAGCCATCCGCCTCTAGCAAATCAGCGATGCGTTCCAGTGGATAATCCACAGGAAATTCTAGCAATATATCTACGATTGACTTCGCGATCAATCCCTCTACAGACGTACTGCCGATATGCGTGATCCGCTGGACATCAAACTCCCTGAACAATTCCAACAACTTGTGTTTTTCTTCCTCGTACCAGTCTGCGTACTTCGGATCGTGTTTGGCCAAAACGATCGGGAACAATTGCCACAATTCTTCCAGCGTCATATCTGACAACTCTTTTATAGTTCTCACCGCTTTCTTTGATTTTATTTCTTCTATCATACACTTTTTTTATGCTGCTCCTTTAATTTTCTTAATATCCCGATTATTTTCTCCCGCCCAACTAAAAATATGATGAAACTCCTACCATTCTGATAGCTTTTTACTGTTTTTTTCGGATAGAATGACCTATAGCTCTTTTTTAAGGGAAAATATTCGGATTTCTTGGAGTTGGAGCGATTCTGACTACGTTTTTTGTGTTAGAATAAGCGCAGTTATCAAAGGATGTCTGTTTACGCGTTCCGTTGCCGAGTCTCCTTTTAGAGGAGGACAGGCGGCAATCCTATCTCCATGAATGAGGTCCATTTACAGAATGATAAACAGCATGAATACCTTACTATGAATAAGGAGGCTGCTATGAACGAAAGAGGGAATTATTACCGGATCGCCCGGAATGAATGGCAAGATTTCTACACACCTGGAAATACGCCGTTGACCCAAGCTGAGTTGGATAGCATCAAAAGTTTGAATGACCGCATCTCCATGAAAGACGTGGAGGATGTTTATGTGCCATTGTGTCACCTGATCCACCTATATATGAAGGATTTTGAATCACTGACCTTAAGCAAAGGGTTGTTTCTGCACCGCTATGTAAAAATGCCGCCATTTATCATCGGGATCGCTGGTAGTGTGGCTGTCGGAAAAAGCACCACCGCTCGTTTATTGCAAACCTTATTAGACCGCTTGTTCAAACATCAAAACGTACAATTGATCACCACAGACGGGTTTCTCTACCCAAACGCCGTTTTAGAAGAACGCGGAATCATGGATCGCAAAGGATTTCCTGAAAGCTACGATATGGAAAAACTGATCGATGTATTGAATGAAGTGAAGTCGGGGAAAGAAAACATTCCCATTCCAAAATATTCTCATGATGTTTATGATATCGTCGAAGGCGAATTTGAAACCATCGATTCACCAGATATCTTGATCGTGGAAGGTATCAACACCTTGCAGCTCCCTGCCAACCAGCAAATCTACGTCAGCGATTTTTTCGACCTTTCGCTGTTTGTCGATGCTGATCCGCAAATGATCGAACGCTGGTACTTGGAACGGTTTGAATCCTTATTAGATACCGCCTTTAAAGATCCTGACAATTACTATTATCAGTATGCTATTGGGGATCGCCAAGAAGCGTTGACCATGGCCCAAGACGTTTGGAAAAATGTGAACTTGAAGAATTTAGAAGAGTACATCTTGCCAACAAGAGGCCGAGCTGATATTATCTTGCACAAGGCAAAGCATCATATTATTGATGAAATTTATTTGCGTAAATACTAGCTTATAAGGAAAGCTTGCTTTCTTTTATATATAAAACTTGAAAAGGGGTAATAATTGTGACAAACGTTTCTGCCGAAATGACAAACGTAGAAAAAATCATCGTACTTGACTATGGTAGCCAGTACAACCAATTAATCACTCGTCGTATCCGTGAATTCGGTGTTTTCTCAGAACTTATGAGCCACCGCATCACTGCTGAAGAAGTCAAAGCCATGAATCCAAAAGGAATCATCCTATCAGGTGGTCCTAACAGTGTTTATGACGAAGGAGCCTTCTCCATCGATCCAAAAATCTTTGAACTAGGCATTCCCGTTTTAGGTATCTGTTACGGCATGCAGCTGATCACGTACAACTTAGGCGGAAAAGTCGAACCTGCGAAAAATCGCGAATACGGACAAGCAACCCTAGAAGTCATCTCTGATGATGCCGTTCTATTTGCCGGTACACCAAAAGAACAAACTGTTTGGATGAGCCACGGCGACTTAGTAACTCAAGTCCCAGAAGGCTTCGAAAAAGTCGGCACCAGCAAAGACTGCCCGATCGCAGCGATCCAAGATACCAACCGCAACTTCTACGGCATCCAATTCCACGCAGAAGTGCGCCATTCAGAATACGGCAACGAACTGTTACGTCACTTTGCCCTAGATGTGTGTCAATGTAAAGGCGACTGGAGCATGGATAACTTCATCGAGATGCAAGTCGCAAAAATCCGCGAACAAGTCGGCGACAAAAAAGTCCTACTTGGTCTATCCGGCGGCGTGGACTCATCTGTCGTAGGTGTGCTTTTACAAAAAGCCATCGGCGATCAATTAACCTCGATCTTCGTAGACCACGGTCTATTACGTAAAAACGAAGGCGAACAAGTGATGGAAGCACTCGGCGGTAAATTCGGCCTAAACATCATCAAAGTCGATGCCCGTGACCGTTTCCTAGATAAATTAGCCGGCGTTTCTGATCCAGAGAAAAAACGTAAGATCATTGGGAACGAATTCGTTTACCTATTCGACGACGAAGCAACCAAACTTGCTGGTCAAGAAGGCATCTCTTTCTTAGCCCAAGGCACACTTTATACCGATGTGATCGAATCTGGTACCGAAACAGCGCAAACAATCAAATCTCACCATAACGTAGGTGGATTACCAGAAGATATGCAGTTCGAATTGATCGAACCACTAAATACTTTATTCAAAGACGAAGTTCGCGAATTAGGAACACAGCTTGGCATGCCTGACTCCATCGTATGGCGCCAACCATTCCCAGGACCAGGTCTAGGAATCCGCGTCCTTGGTGAAATCACCGAAGAAAAACTAGAGATCGTACGGGAATCAGACGCGATCCTGCGTGAAGAAATCGCCAACGCCGGTCTTGATCGCGACATCTGGCAATACTTCACTGTCCTACCAGGCATCCGTTCAGTCGGTGTGATGGGCGACGGCCGTACCTACGACTATACAGTCGGTATCCGCGCTGTCACTTCCATCGATGGTATGACCGCAGACTTCGCACGTATCCCATGGGATGTCTTGCAAAAAATTTCAGTCCGGATCGTGAATGAAGTCGCACATGTCAATCGGATTGTGTATGATATTACGAGTAAGCCGCCTGCTACGGTGGAGTGGGAATAATATACAGGTGAATAAATTTATACAAATTTTTCAGTTCATGTAACCGTGAAGCCAATCTTAATCGATTGGCTTTTTTCATGTTGAATATACTAACTACTGTTTCCATACAGAGTCCACGAAAGGGCTTTCCAAAGAAGAAACAATAACCTATAATTATTCTATATAAGTGTATGATTGGAGGATATTTACATGAAACGCATCTTTATTAGCTTTGCAATAGAGGATTCTAACTTAAGAGATTTTTTGGTTGGTCAAGCAAAAAATGCACATAGTCCTTTTGAATTTGTTGATATGTCAGTGAAAGAACCTTGGAGTGATTCATGGAAAACAAGATGTAGGACAAAAATCAAGGGGTGTGATGGTGTAATAGCAATTATCACCAAAAATACAATGAAAGCTGATGGCGAACGTTGGGAACTAAAATGTGCATCTGAGGAAAAAGTTCCTTGTTTAGGGATTTGGGGAAATGATAATCATTTGGGAGTAAATGTTCTCCCTGAGTTCCCTGCCTACAAAATGAGAGATTGGACATGGTCAAATATCTCTTCATGGCTTAATAATTTATAGGAGAAAACAATATGAGAAAAGCACTAGCGGTAGGCATTGACAATTATACACAAATACCGCTTAATGGTTGTGTAAATGATGCTACATCAATGGCGGAATTACTAAAGACCAACGGAGATGGCTCTCCTAATTTTGATGTATCACTAAATACTGACATAGAGACAAAAGCTGAATTATTAGAAATGATTAATTCACTGTTTAGTGGTGACTCTGAAATCGCGCTGTTATACTTTTCAGGTCATGGTAGTGATAGTGGAGCCGGTTATCTAGTTACTCCTGATTTCGATGGATTAGATTTAGGAGTTTCTTTAAACGATATATTAGGACTAGCAAATAGATCATCTTGCAAAAATAAAATAATTATTTTAGACTGCTGTTTCTCAGGTAGACTAGGTGAATCCGTAGTTTCACAAAGTACAGAATCACAATTAGGTGAAGGTGTCACTATTATGACTGCCAGTTTACGCGATGAAGTATCAATGGAGTATAAAGGACAAGGAATTTTTACAAATTTATTACTACAAGGGTTAAGAGGCGGAGCTGCTGATATAACTGGTAGGATAACCCCTGCTAGTTTGTATGCTTTTATTGACCAATCACTAGGAGAATGGGAACAACGCCCTGTTTTTAAAACAAACATTTCACGATTCTTGCCTATGCGATCTATTGAACCAAGAGTTTCAAAAAGAATTCTACGCAAGCTATCTCATTTTTTCCCAAATTCTAGCGATGAGTTTAAATTGGACCCTTCCTTCGAATTTACAAACGTTCCAAACCAGGAACACGAAGTAATTGAACCTTACGCAAATGAAGAAAAGGTCTCCCAATTTAAGACACTTCAGCTATACGAAAGTGTGGGATTAATTGAACCTGTTGATACCGAACATATGTATTTTGCTGCAATGGAAAGCAAATCATGTAAATTGACAGCTTTGGGATTACATTACTGGAGATTATCAAAAGATAGAAGATTTTAGATTCATTGACTGTCTTTTTAAAAACAGGAGGAGGATATGTTTAATCCAACTATAGACAGCTGTTTGACGTTAACACCAGAACAGTTTGAACGGTACTCTTTAGATGTTCTAGCTGAGCAAACAAAAAATCTTGAAAATTTAATAATTGAACATGACAAGATTGTCGAAGCCTTTGATGGAAACTATCAAATTGATGGATACATTGAATTTTCATTAATGGGTGTGTCATACAAAACCCTAGTTGAATGTAAGCACTATAAATCAGCGATAAGCAGAGAAAAAGTACAGATACTACATTCAAAAATCAACTCAATAGGTGCACATAAAGGTATTTTGATTTCGACATCTAATTTTCAAAGCGGAGCTATTGACTATGCAAAAAAGCATGGAATCGCATTGGTTCAACTTACGGATGCGATGAGTGATTATCAAGCTCGTTCTATGCAAGGAGTAATAGTCGCTTCTGGTCGCAAACCTTACAATTATGGAAAACCTTACTCAGTCGTACTAATAGATGGCAATGGAAAAGGAATGTTTACTTGCTCATACTTAAGTCGTAACAACAATACATTGGAGGAATTCATTAAACATCCTTTAAATTGATAAGCGCACATACGTAAATGCTCCCCCAATTTTTTTGGAGGGCATTTACGTACTACTTTCAATTTACTAATTCAATGAGATTACTTCATATTGTTTGTTATCATATCTTTTCAATAGAAGTAACATAAATATTGCGACATAACCCAATATCTGAAAAATGTTTTTGTTCACTATCTTTCAAACCAAATCGTACCTTATCCCCAGTTTTAAAATCTCCTTGAGTCTTCCAGATGAATAAGAATTGTGATTTTTCAGTTTTATCATCATTAACATCTAAATATTTTGCTAAGATATTATTAGGCAATTTGTAGCAACAAGCTTTATCTTTTAAATTACCCTTTAGTTCTCTTCTTTCTCCAAGAATTGTTTCGAAAAAACCATCTTTTGGTAATAACGAATTACTTTCTAAAAGAATATTATTCATTTTTTTTGTAAGAGGATCAATGAAATTAGTAGGATTCAATTTGACTTTTTCAGGCCATGGAACATTTGCACTTGAACTAACTAGTTCGATCAATCTAAATAGATCATTTGTTTCAAACTGACTATCTATTGATAAAGTTAATCGCTCAGAAGTAATGGCACCTGTTATCTCATTCGTTTTAAATTTTGGTAAGGCAATGGGATAATGTGACTCACTCATCATCCAAGATGCCCCCATCTCATTCAAGCAAACAACGCTGCCATAATAGTTATTAGACAATAAATAAATCATAACAGGTCCATCTTTTAATTCAGTTTTCATTCTTTAAAAAATAAGTTCACCATATGCTGCACTCGTTGAGTAATTTGAACTACAAAAAATCTCTTCATCATGAAATCCAAAATTTCTTAATAATTCCAAGAACACATCCGCATATTTCCCATCTTTTCTCGAATGGCTAATAAATACTTTCTTTCTCATTTAAGCAGCTCCTTTTTATAATAATATTCATCCAATAATCACTTTTTGTCAATGCCGAAAATTTTTTTGAAATTTCTAAAATAACTTTATTAAGCATTTTAATCATTAGCGATTTTTATTTTAGATCATAATTCATTACAAACATAATCAATAATAAAAGTGGTGCCTAAAAACATAAAGAATACCTCACAAAAAATATCATCACCTAAACAATTAGGAGTATCCTCCTCTCAACAGATTATGATGATTTATGGACCCAAATCAGATTTCAAAATCATTATCGATGAGTATCCTTTACCGACTCTATTATCGTTTGGAATGAATCATAAAGAATTGTATGATTGAAAATATAGAAGAGATACTTGTCTTAAGCATCGTCCAAAAAATTTAACAGTATCCAATCCACCAAAAAGACTATATCCAATATTTTCCTCAGCTTCATTTGTTTGACAAGTTCTGCGTCTTTTTTCATTTTTCTCTTCAATTAAAAAGTTACAATGAAGATGTAGCTTTTTAATTTTAAAATAGCTTTCTTCATCCTATATTTAACTCGAAAACCACTATGCTATACTAAACCTAGTACCAGAAAGGAGCATTACGATGGGAGTAATTATTATTAAAGCCTAGCAAAAGCTTGGCAGGAATGCTTGAAGAGCTTTTGCTGAATCCTAAATTCTACTTTATTAGGAGGGTAAAAGATGGCTTATCAGAACGCATTCGAACTTCTACCAGAGGAAATCGTAAAAGAGATCCAAAAATATGTTCATGGTACAATCCTTTATATCCCCAAGAGGCCAAAGGAACGTTTGCCTTGGGGCAGCAAGACTGCTAGTAAAGAGATGCTTAGACGAAGAAACCAACAAATCTATCAGGAATATCTGATGGGAAAGAGTACTCGTGAGCTCGCTGGCAGCTACTATTTGGATATCAAAAGTGTCCAACGTATCATTCGCACGATAAAAAAACAATGCTAAGGAAGAGCTTATTCGGGCTCTTTCTTTTTTTATACAAAAGGATGCTCCTCCGACTGTGACTCTCTCCTTTATACTAAAGATAGTACGAATGAAAGGATTTCTTTCACATGCGGATGAAATTAATTGCTGACTGCTAGCTGCGATTCTTGCTGAAAGGAGGAGCATTTATGACAAAGCAAAAGGTCAAACTTGAAGATCTTCTTCAAGAGAAGAATAAAAAAGCCTTTGAACACTCGCAACAACAATCAAAAAATAAAGTGACGGGCAAACAAAATATCCCTCATGTCCAAAACCGACGTGGTCGCCCATTATCAAAATAAGAATAATAAAAACTAGCAACCTGGACACTGATTATCAGCGTCTAGGTTGCTAGTTTGTTTTGACAATTTTCTATTTTTCAAACTTCAGCGTAATTCCGTTGGGATCAACCACCCACAAACTGCCGCTTTCATCTTTGGTGTAATCGATCTGCGTTTTCCAGTGATTTTCTAAACGGTCCAACTCGGCTTGATTGGGTACAGCGAAGCTGAAATAGTCCAAGCCCAAGTCGTTTTCTGTCATCGCAGGAACATTTTTTCCTAACCAGACATTCGAGCCAATGTGATGATGATAGTCACCCGTCGCGAAAAATTTGGCTTGATTGCCGAAATTATTTTTCAAAGACAAGCCTAAAACTTCTGTATAAAATTGTTCCGTTTGCATCAGATCCGCTACTTTTAAGTGCACGTGACCAACAGTCGTTCCTAATGGAAATCCATCCCATGTAGCATCTCCAGCAGCGATCACCGCTTCCGCATCCATTTCGAGCGTCACACCAACGATCTCACCATCCGCACGAATATCCCATTCGCTTTGCGGCTTATCATGGTAGACTTCGATGCCGTTCCCTTCTGGATCGTTCAGATAGAGGGCTTCGCTATAGCCGTGATCACTGGCACCAATTAAAGGCGCATCGACTTGTAAATAGTGACGCAGGGCATTGCCAAGATCTTTTCGACTAGGTAATAAAAACGCCACATGATATAAACCGGTCTTGGGCGTCACAGCTAGAGGCGCTTGCACCTTATGTAATTCTAATAATACCGTATCGCCAACACCTAGTGTACTTTGGGATGCGTTTTGACTCAAGACTTGCAGACCAATCACTTCTTGGTAAAAGCGAGTCATTTTTTCTAAATTAGCTACCTTCAAAGCTACTCGCCCAATGTGGGCAGCCGCGCTTATTTGAAAAGTGGGAATAATTACTGTCATGGATAAAACCTCCTGAATAAAAGATTGTCGTCGCATTCTTTCTATTATAATTAACTTCACCTTATCACCTTACTATTTGTAAGTAAAATTCTCTGCTTAGCTTTCTGTCTAACAATTCAAAAAAGGCAGCCAATCTTCTATAATAAAATAAAATAATGAAAAAGGAGCTCGAGGATGTGTCGGATTCGACAGAAGAAAGCTATAGACGACTAATGAATAAAACAGAAGATTACATTGAAAAGCATCTCGCAGAGCCGATCTCGTTAAGTGATCTAGCTAAAAATGCCCACTTTTCAGAATTTCATTTCCACCGAATCTTTAAAAACTATTCTTCCGAGACACTGAAAGAATTCGTGACACGATTCAAGTTGGAACGCGCAGCCATTTTTCTATGCGTGTCCTCTTCTACTTCACTAACTGACATCGCCTTAAGCTACGGCTATAATGATGCAAGCTCCTTCAGCAGAGCCTTCAAAAAACATTTTGGCGTCAGCCCCTCTAAGTATCGGAAACAGCAAGAAATGACAAGAGTTCCAAAAAGAAACATGGAATAATGAAGATATTCTAAAAGGGGGACACAAACATGATCGAACCGAAAAGCATCACAACAGAGAATCTGGAGGACTTGAAAATCATTTATATTCGTTTCAGAGGAAGCTACGCCGCATTTAGAAAGCAGAGCCGAAAGCTGTTCAACGAACTATTTGAATTCGCGACAAAAAATGATCTCATCGTCGAAAATGAGACCAAGGTATTGACTATTTACGATGACAATCCATTTATTACCGAGTCCAAGAATTTACGCACCAGTGTCGCCATGACCATTCCAAACGATCGAACCGTTCAAGAAACCGGCAATATCTGCTTGTCTAGTATTTCAGGAAAATTTGGTGTCGGACATTTTGAACTATCCGCAAAAGAATATGGTGATGCCTGGAATTATATGTATCAAGAATGGCTTTTCAAAGACGATCAGAAGGCTCGCGATGCGGTACCGTTTGAATTGTTCGTTACCGAGCCACCTAAGAATTTTAGAGATAAAAGTTTTACGGATATTTATATTCCGATTAATTGAGAAGAATGGAAAAACGAGACAATTTAAAGATTTTTGCCGTTTGTACTATCGCTGGCTGCTTGAATACTGTTCACTGATAAACATAAAATGAGTATAAACTTCCCTAAGATCAAAAAGTACTAAAGCCAAAATTCCGACGGCTTTAGTACTTTTCATTTTCCTTAGATTAGATTCTCGTTTTTAATCAGTGACATCCTGTGCTGATTGTTCCGATCCCAATTCGTTTGCATCAGCATTTCCGCCTTCGGATGTGGATTCTGATGGTTGCGTATTTCCTTGTCCTCCATCGTCAGATGACTGGCTGGGCGTTGGCTCAGGATTGGAGGTCTCTGGTTGAATCGGCACCGTTTGTACAGGATCTGGCTGGACTGGTTGTGGATAGCTTGGCTGTGGTTGTTCGTTATAAGCTGGTTGTTCAGTCACTGGGTTTTGCTGCTCTGGCTGTGTTTCTTGGGCATCTGGTTGTTCTTCCGACGGCTGCGTTGGTTCTTCTGTTGGCTCTGTCTGTACTTGCGGCTCGGCTTCTAATTGCTGTTGGGCAAGTACATTGGCGATTTGTGTTTTCAAATCGTCTAATCTTTTTTGCGCCGCCTCTTTATCGTTTTTAAGATACGGGTCAGTCTCCTTATCGATCAGATCCTGCGCAGCTTCAATATCGGTATCGGTTCTCGATTCTTCAGCCTTCTTTATTGCTTTATCTACCGCTGAGATTTGTTTGAGAAAGCTAGCTAATTTTGCCATTCTGTCGGTCAGTTTTGTTTTTTCGGCTTGTTGATTCTTGCTTAGTTTTTTGATGGCTTCATTGGCTTTATCAATATCTTTTTCCAATCGGGATTTATAAGCAGTATTAACTGCTGCTTCCGCGGTTTCCAGTGCCTCTTTTTCTTTCTCCATTCGTGTATCTAGTTTTTGTTGAGCGTCCCTATCTGCTTCCACTTTGTTATTACGTTGAGCGTCCTTATACATTCCTCCACAAATAATTAAAGCCGTCATGATCGTAGTGATCATGATGAGCACGAGGATTTTCTTATTCATTTTTATCTGCCTCATTTCGCAAATTTCGTTTCGTCTTATCTATGTATCTATTTTTTGTTAAACACTAAATAACATTCACACCATATCTGTATAAAAAATGTTACCAAAAAATAGAATTTTCAGCAATTTAGATTTGCAAAAATATAATTTTATACATTATTTTAGGTGATTTTTTTATCAGAACCGAATAAATACAAAAATGCCGATGAATTTTATCATTGGCGAACGCCTATTACTAAAAAGATTGTATGTGAATGATGAATCACATACTGACAGAACGAATAAAAAAGGACTGAAATTCAAGATGACTATCAAATAGTTTCCCATTGTACGCACCCACGAGTAACTCGGCGTTTTAAATCAAATAAATTTTATTTATTTCGTTGACACTCATGTAGTTTAAAATTGAATCCTATCAAATTTTTCAACTAATTTCAGTCAGCATTTTTCACCACCAAGTCGCTTCCCTTGTTTCACTTTCTTCTCTCCTTTATACTTATTTTAAGTAAGTAAAAAGAAAGGAAGGTGCGCCTGTGGCAGCATTTCATCATATCTCATTATTAACGAAGGACAGTCGTGAAAATGTACGATTTTATACCGATGTTTTAGGGATGCGTTTTGTGAAGAACACGGTCAATCAGGAGAATCATCGGATGCTTCATTATTATTATGGCGACTATCAAGGTTCACCGGGCAGTGTGGTGACTTTCTTTGTTGTTCCGCAGTTAGGGCATCGTTATGAGAATCATCAATTTATCTCGACGATCGGTCTGAAACTTCCGAAGAATAGTTTGGCCTACTGGCAAGAACGGTTGGAGCATTATTCGGTAAACTATACGGCGAGTGAGGGGCAATTACGCTTTCTCGATCCTGATCAAGTAGAGATTCTGTTGACTGAGACAGCGTTGCCTCCTTTGACTTCAGAGCATCAAGTGAACACTGATATTCCAGCCGAAAAACAACTTTTAGGATTGCATTCTACTCAGCTTCACGTTCGTGATCCTCAGGCAACAAGTGTATTTTTTGAGACTTTTCTAGGCTGGACCACCGTGGACCAGCGAATTCAATTGAATGCGACGGATTTTCTTGAGATTTTACCGACTGATTCGGACAAGCCAAGTCACATGGGGCGCGGCAGTGCGGATCATGTCGCCTTCGCCATTGCGAATGATACTGTCTTGGATGAGCTGCAGCAACGGGCGAAAAAACAAGGCTGGATGATCGAGAAATTCGTCTCTCGCGGATATTTCAAGAGTCTTTACATTCGTGAACCTGGTGGGAATCGGCTAGAGTTCGCAACACTTGGGCCGGGCTTTACCATCGATGAACCTTTGGAACAGCTAGGAGAACATTTTGCATTGCCGCCATTTTTAGCTGATCAACGTGCTGAAATAGAAGCCAATATTTATCCAGAGGCATAAAAAAGGAGGTGTGACCTAACGCTGGTCATACCTCCTTTTGTTTAGCCCTCCGCAAAAATATGCGGCCATTCGTCTCGTTGACTCAAGAATTCTTTCGCCAACTCTTGAGCACCTTCCAATGTGTGGTTCGCTGCCCAGCCGCATTGGACGGGATTGCTCGCCGGTACTTCTGTTGCCTTCAAGACATCCTTCATCGTTTGCTCCACAACATCCATGATCTCGTCAATGTCGTCATGATTCAAAACAGTCAGGTAGAATCCTGTTTGGCATCCCATTGGTGACCAGTCTACGATATATTCTGCATGGTTTCGGATCAGTTCTGCTGTCAAATGCTCCAAGGAATGCAATGCAGCCATATCCATATAGGCTTGATTTGGCTGTTTCAGGCGAACATCGTATTTCACGATCAAGTCGCCATTTGCTCCAGTCTTTTTGTCCGCGACGCGAATATACGGCGCCTTTACCTTTGTGTGGTCTAAATTAAAACTTTCAACGTTCATTTTCATCTTATTCTGCCTCCATTATTTTTTCTGCATAAACGATCCAAACAAAACGATTCATTTGTCGGTACGTTGTTTGAAACCCACTTTTTTGAAAATATTGATCTAATTCACTTATCACAGGATAATACTCTCGCTCTAAATCAGCGGCTAAGTTCTGTCGTCCTGCTTCTTTTTCTGTGCGTAGATAGGTGTCGTAAACCGTTTGTGACAAAAACATCGTGTCCCCAAAAATAATTTTCCCGCCGATAGGAAGGATCTGATTGTATTCTTTGAGAACCTTTTGCTTTTCCTCTGCCGTCAGATGGTGGAACACTAAATTCGATACGATCGTATCCACAGGCTCTGGTGGCAAGGGGAAGTTTTCCATATCGCCAGCAAAAAAAGAGGTTGCTTGCAGTGTGTCTTTTTTTGCCGCCATGTCCCGCATTTCTGGCGAAGGTTCCACAGGATAAACGGTCTTTCCAGCAGCAACCAGCTTCTCCGTTAAATTGCCTGTTCCGCTGCCAAACTCCAGCACAGACTGTCCCGAGTGTGCGGTGATCTCATCTAAAATTTGCCAATAATTCGCGAACACTTCCTGATATTCCGGGTTCGCGCCGTTTACTTCCTCATCATAATCCACTGCCCAGCCTTCAAAAATCGGCATGAACTCTAATCCCATATCGGTCTCGTTCCTTTCCAATCGTTCTTCTATTTTATTTATTTTCAGGCTGAACGCTCTACACCTCCAAAGCCTTTTACTGAAACAACCTTCTATTCAATCCTGCGAGCAGTACATCGCTGTTTCTGTATGAGCAACGGACATCACTTCTCGCTTTTTTGCCAACTTATAATACCCATAACTTGGCAAGGAAAACGTATTTAAAGAGCATCAATAATTGGTTCTAGAATAGATTTGCTTTGACAAGTAGCGATCTCCGGCATCGGGAAATACGGTCACTACTTGACTATCGGCTGGAAGAGTGGCGACTTCTCGCAAAGCTGCCGCCATCGCAGCCCCCGACGAACTTCCAACGAGCGTGCCATGCTCTTTTGCCAATCGACGAGTCATGGCAAATCCCTCTGCATCACTGATTGTCACAAAATCATGAACTGGAAGTCCTTCAAGAAAAGTCGGAATAAATTCCACGCCGATTCCTTCAATTTCATGACTATGACTCGCGCCACCATTGAGAATCGATCCTTCAGGCTCCACGCCGATCAAGCGAATCGATGGCACATGCTTCAGCAAGTAGCGTGCCACGCCGCTAAAGGTTCCGCCACTGCCGATCCCGGCCACAAAGCTTGTTATGGATGAGCCAAGATCCTTTATTAATTCGGGACCCAAGGTATGGTAATAGGCTTCAGGGTTTGCGGGATTGTCAAACTGCAAGGGCAAATAGCTGTTTGACCGCTCCGCATGCAATCGTTTGGCTTCCGCGATCGCACCTTTGATTCCTTCTTCTGTTGGTGTATGGACGATCTCCGCCCCCAACGCCCTCATCAGCTCTTGCTTTTCCAAGCTGAATTTTTCCGGTACGACAAACATCGTCGACAGCTTGGCTGCCTGCGCGGCGATCGCCACACCGATCCCAGTGTTTCCAGCGGTCGGTTCAATGATCACTGTATTTTCCGTGATTTTACGCTGTTCTATCCCCTCCTTGATCAGGTAAGCGCCTAAACGATCTTTGATGCTCCCTCCTGGATTTAAATATTCCAGCTTCGCATAAATGGCGGAACCTTTCGGTATTTCTTCAAACTGGTGATGGGTGAATCGGAGCATCGGTGTGTCCCCAATCGCCATCTGAATCGAATCAATAATCATTGGTATACTCCCTTAATTACGTTTTTTGGAAAACAAAAAAGGCACTGACTATTAATCAGCACCTTGAGATTCGCTTTATTGACACCTTGACTATGCCCCTCAAACGGGCACATACGTATCAAAAACAGTCGCAAATTGGGCAGTTAATAGGCATGACAAAATGGTATGCTGCGTTTACGCACCATACAACAACAGCAAGATTCAGTTGCGAAATGTTTGCTGACTGTCATGTCTTCCCCTCCCAAAAAGTTTTTTACGTTTTAAAAAAATTAGCATAGATAAAACGTTTTGTCAAAGAAAGCACTCATTTATTTTTAATGCTGTTAACCAGTATTTCATTTTCAAGCGCTCACCTTGCTAATTTTTTTTACAAAACAAGTAAGTTTTATTCTTTGCAGATTTCTGATAATTTGAGTATAACTAAAGAAAATAAACCCTCGCAAATGCGAGTAAGGGAGATTGGAAAAATGTATTCACTTGTTCCCGAAAATATGTATGAAGTCGAAGAAAAATTAACTTATTTATTAGAAAAAGGCATTGATACGACTGAAGAAGATGTCATCCGTGAAGCGGTCCGAGACAACAGCCAACAAATTCTAGATGGTGATTTAGAAGGTCCTTATTGGAAGGTCGAATGGCAAT
Organism: Enterococcus sp. AZ048; assembly: GCF_051715125.1. Taxonomy (NCBI): domain Bacteria; kingdom Bacillati; phylum Bacillota; class Bacilli; order Lactobacillales; family Enterococcaceae; genus Enterococcus; species Enterococcus sp. AZ048. The sequence goes on from NZ_JBIOTD010000001.1 coordinate 2,643,759, forward strand.
CACAAGATAAAACACTCGCCATTTTTGATATCATGAACAAAGAAGTCGGCACGGTAACTAGTTTATCTGACTCATTTATTGAGGATTTCCGTACCAATGCGCCAAATCTGATTCGTCATCTTGCCGAAAAAATCCAACGCATTGTTAATACTAACTAATTATTATCGACTGTAAAAAACTGGACGCCTGATTTATGACGTGTTCAGTTTTTTATTTTTGAAGTAGGCTTTTTAATAAATTTTAGTGAGGTGTGTCCCATGGGAATGACTATCCGTTTTTTTGTCACGGATCAATCTGACGGCTGCTATTTTGAAAAAATCCAAGCAAGCTTTTTTGATGAGGAAGAACACGTCGAAACTGTCTATCCGAAAGACCGTTTTGATGCCGTACTTGATGACGCCCTGTTGCGAATCTTGCAGCGCGTATTCGATACATTAGAAAAAATTGGCGAAGTAGACGATTACCTGCAATTTTTGGATTTCAACATTGAGAATGTGTACAATTCCGCCTTCGTCAGCAAGCATTTCCTTCTTTATCAGCATTCCGGTGTGGATGCCTTGATGGAACAAGTCTTAGCAGAAGTAGCAGATCCTTTGGCGGAGGGGTATTTTGAGACCTTGATCGATTATCTTGAAACAAATATCGAGGATGAAGTCTTTGTGGATTTCCGATTAAACGGAGAGGAGCTGTTGATGGAGGTCCAGACACAAGGAAAAAACGTTCTCCAAACAGAGCCTTTGAAGCAATTGCTCATTGATTATGATGAATCCTTTGAACGAGTGGCGACAGAATTTTTAGAGAGTTTCATTTAATCGCTGGATAACGTGGATGAGGACGCCAGAACAAAGAGAACCCTCCGAGAACAATTATTCGCTTTTTAAAAAGGAACGTAGTAGAATCGGTTTAACTTATTAAAAGTAAGTGATTTTTAGAGAACAAAGGAGGTCATCCATTATGAAAAAAATTGGCTTTTTAAGTTTTGGTCATTGGATGGATTTTGAAGGATCAATCGTAAAAACAGCAAAAGATGCGTATTTACAATCCATTGATCTAGCCGTGGAAGCAGAAAAAATCGGCATTGATGGGGCTTATTATCGCGTGCATCATTTCGCAGATCAAATCGGCTCACCTTTTCCATTGCTTTCAGCGATCGGTGCGAAAACCAGTAAGATCGAGATTGGTACTGGGTTGATCGATATGCGTTACGAAAACCCTTATATGATGGCTGAAAATGCTGGATTAACAGATATCATCACTCAAGGAAGGGTTGAACTAGGCGTTGGCCGTGGTTCGCCTGAACAAGTGCTTGATGGTTGGAAATATTTTGGGTATGACTATGATGAAGACGAGATCAAAGACATCACACGAGAGCGGACATTGGAATTTTTGAAGCTGCTTGAAGGCGAACGGTTCGCTGAACAAAATCCACAACCCATGTTCCCGCAAGCACCTGGAAAATTGCGTTTAGAACCTTATTCAGAAGGACTTCGTCAACGGATCTGGTGGGGCGCTGGTTCACAGCAGACAGCGATTTGGGCTGCTCAACACGGGATGAATCTGCAATCCTCAACGTTGGTAAACTATGAAACGAACGAACCTTTCCATGTTCAACAAGCCAAACAATTACGTGCCTATAAAGAGGCATGGAAAGAAGCTGGACATGACTTTGAACCAAGAACTTTGGTGACACGTTCTATCCAGCCAATTACAACAGACTTGGACCGTCAGCTATTCGGCCGCCAAGGCGACGATGCAAAATACGACCAAGTTGGGTTCCTTGCGTACCATCAAAACCCAACGATCTTCGGGAAAACCTTTGCGGGTGAACCAGACAAGATCGCTAAAGAATTGGCAGAAGATGAAGCCATCAAAGAAGCAGATACAGTCCTTGTTACGATCCCTAATACATTAGGCGTCGAATACAATATGCATTTGCTTGAGTCCATCGTTAAAGACATTGCTCCCGACTTAGGGTGGAGATAATATAGTGTATCCTTTAGCTAGTCTGCAAAGCAGGCTGGCTTTTTTGTGTTTCGCCTAGACATCTATGGTAAAATCGAAAAAAGCTGTTTTACGCAGAAAGGTCGTGACACAATGGGCACGGAACGGATACTGACTGAAAGATTGATATTGAGGAAGATGGTCGTGGCAGACCATGTCCAGATGTTTCGCCACTGGGCAAATGATCCTGCTGTAACAACGTACCTGACTTGGGAACCTTATGAAAATGCGGAAGATGTCGCTGCTTATCTCGCGCTTAATGAACAAGCATATCAGAGCGAGGAGCATTTTTACTGGGGGATCGAAGAGAAAGAAACCCAGCACTTGATTGGGGCGATCTCTGTCGTTCGCTATCATCCAGAAATAAAAACCATGGAGATCGGCTACGTTCTCGGTACAGATTGGTGGCATCAGGGCTACATTGCCGAAGCGCTGACCGCCGTTGTAGACTACCTCTTTGCCGCTACTTCCGTCCAGCGGATCGAGGCCTTTCATGATGCTGAAAATGAGAATTCTGGGAATGTTTTAAAAAAATGCGGCTTCACGTATGAAGGCTTGCTGAAACAACGAGGAAAAAATAATCGTGGGATCGTAGATGAATGCCTCTATTCGCGACTTCGTGACTAGCTTTTTGTCTTCCTTTCATTTATAAATCTACAATTGATAAAGCAAAATTATTACAGTATAGGCCAACTCGCGTTATACTTTTAGTGTAACGATTATATTAGGAGGTTTTTCTTAATGGAAGAGTTGAAATTGAACAACGGTCAAATGATCCCTCAATTGGGTCTCGGTGTCTTCAAAGTGCAAGATGCGGATGATTTGAAAAGTGCCGTAGCGGAAGCTTTGAAGGACGGCTATCGTCACTTCGATACTGCAACGATTTATCACAATGAAGAATGGCTTGGTGAAGCACTTGCTCAAAGCGATGTGAAACGTGAAGACCTCTTCATTACGTCAAAAGTATGGAACAGCAACACGACGTATGATGAAACAATTGCCGCTTTCCACGAATCTTTGAAAAAATTACAAACCGACTATTTGGATCTTTACTTGATCCACTGGCCAAGTGAAGGCTACAACGAAAAATGGCGTGCGATGGAAAGTTTGTACAATGACGGTCTGATCAAATCCATTGGTGTCTCAAACTTTGAGAAACCGCACTTGGAAAAATTGATGACGACAGCAACAATCAAACCTACTGTTGACCAAATCGAGACACATCCGTACTTCCAACAAAAGGAATTGCATGAGTATTTGAAGAGTTTGGATATCGTTCATGAAGCGTGGGGCCCTCTTGGACAAGGCAAAAGCAATGTTTTAGAAGATCCTGTGTTAACAAAAATCGCTGAAGCCCACAGCAAAACGGTGGCGCAAGTCATCTTGCGTTGGCACTTGCAACGGGATATCATCGTCATTCCGAAATCTGTCCACGAAGAACGCATCGCTCAAAACATCGATGTCTTCGATTTCACGTTAACAGAGGAAGAAATGTCTATGATCGCTTCCATTGATAAAAATCAACGTGGCTCTGGTGATCCAAACGACGAAGAATTTTTGAAGGGCTCATTAAGCAGAAAATAAACATATAGCATTAGCCGCAATCGATTGACTCGATTGCGGCTTTTTTTTGAAGATAATCACTGGTTGCGCATTGAACAGGAAGGACTCTCAATGATTTGCTCTTTCTCTGACGTAAGGATTCTCAGTAAACGATCTTCACTTTATCATTCATGATCTGCTTTGTTCGTTCGATGAAATAATTTCTTGATACATCCTGCCCTTGGTTCACATGGAGCATATGCTGAGTCGCTAATTCATCGGTGTAATCCTTCAAGGCATAAGTTTGATAGGTTTGATAATTGTCACCGATATAAGTGATCGTTGGCCAAAATTCGACATCTGCAAAGATCCCCTTCTTTTTTTCTTTGTCATACTTGATCGTCCAACGGCCCATGCCCCCTAGCATCCGATCGTTGACATCTTGAGAAGAAATGAAGTTTCCTAATGAGTACATGACCAATGTTTGATTCCCTGACTCCCCAGTTACATAGTCCATCGGCTGAATGACATGCGGGTGCCCTCCAATGATGACATCCGCGCCTGCATCGCTCAATACTTGTGCCAATCGTGTCTGTTCGTCGTTGGGAACAATTTGATACTCCTCACCCCAATGCATACTGACAAGTTGAATGTCACTTTGAGCATTCAATGTCTGCATATCTTTCTTGATCTGTTCTTCATCGATCAAATTGACTAAATACTCTTTGCCTTCGGGTAGTGGAATCCCATTTAACCCAAACGTATAAGATATCAAACCAACTTTTACCCCTTTGATCGTTTGAATATGAAGTCGTGGTGCATCCGGTGCTTTTTGTGAGCCCGTCACCGTGATGTCGGGGTATCTTTCCAAATACTCCAACTGCTTCACGATCCCCTCTTCTCCTCTATCCATGGTGTGGTTGCTTGCAGCAGACAGCCAATTGTACCCGGCAGTGTGCAATGAATCCAAGACTTGTGTTGGGCCATTAAAAGTAGGATACCCCGACAGTCCCAACTCTTCCCCCCCACAAATGGTTTCTAAATTGATATAAGCTAGGTCTCGATCTTGATTCAAATACTTTGTCGGCTGATACATCTCATCAAATCTGTACGAGCCGTCCGGTTGTCTCAAATGGTCATAAATAAAATCGTGGATCAAATTATCTCCCACTGCAGAAAAGGTCAACGACACCTCCGAAGGACTTTCTTGATTCGACGTCTTAGTAGAAGTGGTGCTGGTCTCTTGTTCGGATCGAGTGTTTCCGCATCCTGTCACAAATAGCCCGACAATCATGCCTATCATCACTAATTTTTTCACCTGTTTTCCCCTTTAATCGTAAAATAAACTGCTTGTTTCTTTCTCTCAATAACAAGTTTGTCATGTTCACTATACGATTGCAACCGCTATCTCTATCCATTCAAACCAAAAAAGACTGTCGGTCTCAATTCACATAGGATGCCACTACTCGCACGAAAGACGCGAAGTGGGACGCGTTTCTTTTTTTGTGGTTTTTATTTTTCAGGCGCCTCGAAGATCTCAAAGCCATAGTTTCGGATATGCTGTTTTAGCAGCTCTAAATATTCTTTTCCCATCACACTGAGGGTGCTTTTTTTATGTTTAAGGTAGCCAAGCGTCATCTGGTCGTCGATCTCTAGTGGGATCGCCACGATTTTTTCATCGTTCAATTCACTGCTGATGATTCCCGAGCTGATCGTATACCCATTAAGCCCGACCATCAAATTAAAGATCGTCGCACGGTCACTGATTTTTATCTGTTTCTTGTGCTGCATGGTACTTAGAATCTCTTCCGAAAAGTAAAAGGAATTGGTCTCCCCCTGCTCGTAGGATAGATAAGGATACTCTTCCAGATCTTCCAGCTTGAGGGTCTTCTTTTTCGTTAAGGGGTTTTCGCGACCGACAAAAACATGAGGGTGCGCGTCAAACAAAGGAATGAATTCCAGCTCCTTATCCGTGATCAATCGCTTTAGAACCATGCGATTGAAGGTGTTCAAATAGATGATCCCCAATTCACTCTTAAAGGTTTGGACATCGTTCAGCGTATTCTCTGTCAGTGTTTCTCGCAAAGTAAAATCGTATTCCTCCCCGCCAAGCTTTTTGACGAGTTCAACGAAGGCGTGAACGACAAAGGCATAGTGCTGCGCCGAGACGCTGAAGACCTGCTTCCGCGTCGTTTGTACTTTATACGTCGCATTCAACAGGTTGACCTGATCCAAGATCCCCCTGGTGTAGTTCATGAATTCGCGACCGTCATTCGTCAACGTCATCCCGGTTTTATTGCGGTAAAAAAGCTGCAGTTGGTATTCGCTTTCCAGTTCTTTGATTGCTTGCGTCAAGCTGGGCTGAGAGAGGTATAATTTTTTCGCCGCCTCGTTCATTGAGCCTGTTTGAACAATTTTCTCTAGGTACTCTAATTATTGAATGCGCATAGATGCCCTCCTTAATAGGTTCTGCCTATAATTTATGAAAGAAATTACGTATTATTTATTATACAGGATATTTGATACGATAAACGAACTTAAATGTTTGGAGGTTGTTTATACATGGAGAAATCAAAATTTCAATTAGTCGGGTCACTTTTACGTCCGCAAAACCTGTTGGATTATAAAAACCAGATCGAGGAACGAGACGATATTACCTACCCTTTTTACGACGCATTTGACGGGTACAAAGAAACAGAGAGCAACGCGATCACTCAAGTGATTCAGGAGCAACTCGCACATCACATCGACGTGCTCACAGACGGAGAATATTCAAAATCTATGTGGCACCTGGATTTCCTTTGGGGGCTGCACGGGGTAGAACGATTTATTGCTGACCACGGCTACAGCTTCAAGGATTTTGATGGCGCGCATTTTGAAACACGGAAAGACATTGGGATTCGAATCGTTGCACCGTTATCGGGGAAAAATCATCACTTTTTAGACATTTTCCGTGAAGTAAGCGAACAAGCGCAAGGCAACGACGTAAAGACCACTGTTTGGAGTGTCGCCCATGCGTTCACAGAACTCTCTGTGTTTAATCACCTATTTGGAACGGATCAGGTCTATCAGACTAAGGAAGATTTAAAAACCGGATTAGTTACTGCGTATAAGGAATTTTTAGTTGAGTATAAAGAGGCTGGCGGCAAGATCGTTCAATTCGACGACTGTTTGTGGGAGCTTTTTGATTCTACCAACAAGGACAGTTTTTTCTCCGAAGGCAATGTGGATCTGATTGGCTTGGCCAATGAATTTATCGCTGTGAATAATGAAATTGCCGATTTTGGTCACGAATTGGGATTGAAGGTATGGACCCATAATTGCCGCGGCAATTATGAATCCCGCCATGCTTCAGGCGGGACGTATCAAGCCATTGCTGAAAAATTCCTTGGGGAACAGCACTATGATCGCTTCTTCTTGGAATGGGACGACGAGCGCGCGGGTGATCTAGCGGCATTAGAAGTGCTGAAGGAAAAGGATTCTGTTGAAGTCGTTCTAGGTCTGCTTTCGAGCAAAACAAATACTTTAGATGACGATGAACGCGTGTTGAAATACCTGGAAAAAGCGAGTGAGATCCTTCCAAAAGAGCGGTTGTTCTTATCGCATCAATGCGGCTTCGCCTCTTGCGATAGCGGCAATCACTTAACCTTGGACGAGCAGTGGGCGAAGATCGACCAAGGCCAGCAGCTTGCTAAAACATTCTTTGGATAGACCAGCATTAATTAGAGCAGACAAGCACCTCTTGTTTGCTCTTTTTTTATCGATACACTTCTTTTGTTGTTTCTCGCCATTTGTCGTACACTTCTGATGAAGAAAAAAGAGGTGCTTTTATAATGGAAGAAAAAATGCATGAACGACTGGCGTTCGGGATGGCTTTAGCAGCCACAGCCGGCGGCTTAGATGCCTATACGTATCTTGTTCATGGTGAAGTCTTTGCCGGACTGCAAACAGGGAACTTTATCCTATTGGGGATTCATTTAGGCCAAGGCGATTGGGGAGCACTTATACATTACTTGATCCCAATCTTCTCCTTTGCGTTGGGGGCATTGATGGCCCGTTACTTACAGACGAAGATCCTGCGTGACCAGCAGCTTCGGTTTTTACTGATTGAGATTTTCTTGCTGTTGATCGTTGGGATCTTCTCCCCGCAATTACCTAACTTGGTCGCAAATGCGCTGCTTTCTATCACAGCGGCGACTCAGCTTCAAGAGTTCCAACGGCTAAAGGGCAAGCCTTTTACTTCACTGATGATGACCGGAAATCTGCGCAATCTTGCTACCAATTTCTTTGAGGGCTACTTCACTCATGACAAAGCCAAACAAGAAGCTTTTTCTGACACCTTGCTGATTCTAGCCAGCTTTGTTGTTGGTGCCTTTTTAAATGGCTTTTTGGTCATTTATTTTGGGCATCGAACGATTTTATTCAGTTTGATTTTCTTGGCGATCGCGGTTTTCTTGCTGGTAAAAGACCGTCGCGCCTTTCGTTAACAGCCTTTTTTTGCAGGAAGAGCGATCTTCCTGCTTTTTTTTGTCTCCCGTCAAGCTAAAAACTTCATATACATTCAAATTACCCTTATGATTATGGTGAAAATTAATTTAAAATGTGACCTGTTATTTTTAATTTTTCAATCGTTTAATCAGATGCTATACTGTCTTAACTTTTTATTTCTTAGTATTTTTCAAATTTATCCATCATTTTTCTATCTATTAAGGGGGATCATAATGAGAAAGAAAGTATTTTTAGTTTTTGGAACACGGCCAGAGGCAATCAAAATGGCGCCCCTTGCCAAGACCTTGAAGGCGGACGATCGCTTTGAAACGAAAGTCGTTGTCACCGGTCAGCACCGTGAGATGCTCGATCAGGTCTTAGCGTCCTTTTCGATCACACCGGACTATGACTTGAACATCATGCACCAAGGTCAAACACTGAGCGAGATCACCAGCCGTGTCCTTGAAAAGCTGACTGCTGTCTTGCTTGAAGAGCGTCCCGATATTTTGCTGGTCCACGGGGATACAACAACCACTTTTTCAGCAGCTTTAAGTGCTTTTTATCAGCAGATCCCCATTGGACACGTGGAGGCGGGACTACGCACTTGGGACAAGTATTCGCCATTTCCAGAAGAGATCAATCGTCAACTGACGGATGATTTAGCAGATCTTTATTTCGCTCCAACACAGGAAAGCAAAGAGAACCTGCTTAAAGAAAGCCATTCAGACAAACATATTTATATCACAGGCAATACCGCGATCGATGCTATGAAAAATACTATTGATGAAGCGTATCAGATTCCTGCTGCTGTCTCGAAAGGTCGAAAACGACTCGTTCTTATTACCATGCACCGCCGTGAAAATCTAGGCAAGCCAATGCAGCAGGTGTTTGAAGCGATCCGTCAAGCAGCCGAGGAATATCCAGACACGCAATTTATTTTCCCGATGCACAAAAATCCAATGGTCCGCGACGCGGCGAAGGCAGCATTAGGCACATTATCAAATGTCTCCTTGATCGAACCTTTGGATGTGATCGATTTTCATAATTATGCCAAACGGAGTTATTTGATTTTGACAGATTCTGGCGGTGTCCAAGAAGAAGCCCCTTCTTTGGGTGTCCCGGTTCTCGTCCTGCGGGATCAAACGGAGCGGCCAGAAGGTGTCGCTGCGGGAACCTTACGTTTAGTCGGAACAGATACACTTCCTGTATACACCGCCATCAAAGAGCTGTTCGAGAACCCTGCTGCCTATGAAAAAATGGCGAAGGCCAGCAACCCCTATGGCGATGGAAAAGCCAGCGAAAGAATCACTGAAGCGATCGCTCATTATTTTTATGCTGCCCCTCGTCCAGCAGACTTTAGTCGATAAGGAGAACGATGTTATGAAGTATTTACGACGCATTCGAATCGAATGGATGATGATCCTGCTAGCCGCTATTTTTCTTATTCAAAACTTGGTCCTCGATGATCGCTTTGGTTTTGTCCCTGTGCTGAGCATCTCTCTTTTGGCCTTCTTAGGTCTATTAGTTGGTTTTTTAGGAAACACGATAACCGTTGCGGTATTTTCTATGTTGGTCATGTCGACAGGCACATACTTGCTGTATTATACGCCGATCATTATGCCGGGACTGGAAAAAATCTATTTGATCGTTGTGATACCGATTTTTGCCGTTTTAGGTTTGATCACTAAAAACAGTGTGCTGTTCAATCAGCGAAGCAACACGTTCCAGCCGAGGATGCGGGAATATTTACAGACGTTGGATGAAACGACGGGCCTTTACAATCGAAAAGAATTTGATGCCCGTTACGAGAAATTTAAATGTGCCATGAATTTGTATCACAAAACCGGGCGCGGGTTACTCATTTCGTCGTATACCATTGATTATATCGAGCAATTGAATTATCAAAACGACCAAGCAACGGATGACTTGTTGAAGGAACTCGCTGAATTGCTGAGTAATATCCGTTTACCAGAAGAGGACCAGTTTTATTTTGGCAATGGCATCTTTGTCGTGTTATCCCCCGTTTATGAATCGGGAAAAAGCTGCGAATTTATCCAAAGCTTAAATAAAATCACCAAGACACAATTTTCTCTCTTCCCATTTAAAAATTTTGAGCATTCACAAAGCATCGTGGTTCGTTCCGGCGAGTTTCTGATCGAAGGTTCTACTGAAATGACGGCTGAGCAAGTTATCAGCCGGGTAAGAAGACGCTCAGAGGCAGATTTGACAGACGAGTACATTTTATAAGGAGGCGGCTATTTATGGATCAGTTACTGATGTATTTCTTTGAAGCAAGTAAGATCATCACAGGTATATTTTTTGTGGCAGCCGTCGTCTTATTCCTCTGTCTGCTCGTCATCAAGGATCGGATCTGGCGTTACTTTAGGAGGCGTGATTACTGATGGCAAGTATTCTATTGATGTTTGGGATTATTTCTATTTGGTTTTCACTGCTGATTACTTTGGTCGTCTTATTCGGAGCTGTGTTTTTCCTGCTCAAGAATATTCGCCCGCCAAAAAATCGGTTGGACCCGCTGCGCGCATATCCGGTCGTGACGATCGTTGTCCCTGCCCATAATGAAGAGATCGTTATCCAAGATACCGTGAAGGCGATTTTAAACATGAACTATCCCAGAGAAAAGATGGAGATACTGGTGTTTGCAGATAATTGCGACGATGCCACGTATGAACGGGTCCAGTCGATCTTGCAGCAGCCAGAATATACCGGCTATTATCTGACTAATGTCATTGACCGCCGAGGCACAGGAGGAAAAGCCGGCGTATTGAATGACTCCTTAAAAATCGCTCACGGAGAGTATCTTTGTGTTTATGATGCCGATGCGATGCCTGAACAAAATGCCCTGCATTTTTTGATCGAACGGGCCTTAGAAGACCCGGAGCGTTACGGTGCTGTTTTTGGCCGAAACAAAACACGGAATTACAAACGGAATTTTTTGACCCGTTGTATCAATTTAGAGATCGTGACGAGTCAACGAATCATTCATACTGGCATGTGGCAGCTTTTTAAAATCGGACAGATTCCCGGTACAAACTTCATTATTCAGACAAAAATGATCCGCGACTTAGGCGGCTGGGATAATGGAGCCTTGACCGAAGACACTGCTTTGAGCTTTAGAATCATGAAAATCGGCAAATTGATTGCTTTGGCCTCCCGTGCAGAAGCTTTTCAGCAGGAGCCAGAGACGCTGTCCGTTTATTATCGGCAGCGAAAACGCTGGGCAAAAGGAAATTATGAAGTCATCGTCAATAACCTAAAAGACTTTTTTGGCGGCTCCAACTGGCGCATCCGTCTGCAAAGTGTTTATTATTTTAACACCTTCTTTTGGTTCACTAGTGCGATCATTCTCTCGAACATCATGTTCATCGTCAATTTTATCGCGATGATCTTACACCTTTGGTTTCCGTCCATCGACGTGATCTTTACCTTTGGCGGCAGCAATCGTCAGATCGGCGCGCTCTTATTCGTCAATTGGGCGTTGATGTTTACGATCTATTTGTTACAGATCCAACTGGCGTTATCTAGCCAATTTGGACAGGCCACGACGGCGAATTTCTTCTATGCCATCGCGTCCTACTTTACCTACTCCCTACTCTTTATCGGCATCTCGATCGCAGCATTCTTTTCCTATATAGGAGACAAACTGTTTCGACGTGACGGTACGAAGTGGTACAAAACTCAGCGTTTCGATGATTAGGAGGCGAACGTATGCGCAGACGTCCTGCAATTATGTGGCCGCTGCTGGCATTGCTCTTTTTTTGCTATGTCGCAGCCGTCATCATTACTATAAAAGACAATCAGAAACAGTTAGAAAAAACGACCTATCAGCAATGGCAAACCGCGTATGTCAAAGAATCTGGCAACGGTTCTTATGTCCAAACCAATCCAGAGGAGAAAGAAGCAGTCTCACTCTCAGAAGGTCATGGCTACGGGATGTTGATCACGATGCAAGCGGCCAAACGCGGCTGGGCTTCGGAGAAAGAGTTCCGCGATTTTTATCGCTATTATGAACATTTTCAGCTTAGCGACGACGTGCCGCTGATGAGCTGGCGGCAGAAATTCGAAGACGAACGCGTGCTGGAACAAGAAAAGACCAATGCGACGGACGGCGATTTGGATATTGCCTACGCCTTGATCGAGGCAAGCAAGCAGTGGCCAGACAGTCAAACGAATTATAAGGGTGCCGCTAAAAAATTACTTACAGCGATCAAAACCAAAAACTATAATTCAACCAATAAGCTGTTGACCGTCGGCGCGTGGGCGACAAAAGAGTCTGATTCCTACGATTTGATCCGCCCTTCAGATATTATCCCAAGCTATTTCGATGCCTTTGCTTCTTTTACAGGCGATGATTTTTGGAAGACGCTAAAAAGCCATTCGCTAGTGGTCCTAGAAGACCTCAGCAAACAGCATAAAAGCGGCTTGATTCCTGATTTTGCTGTCGTGAAAAACAACCGTGTCGAACCAGCAGAAAAGAATCTGATCGCTGGTCCCAACGATGGCAATTACGGCGCCAACGCCTGCCGCATCCCATGGCGGTTGGCTAGCTCATCCGACAAACGCAGCAACCAAATCTTGAGCAAAATGATGAATTTCTTTTTGAAACAGGGCAGTATCGCTGAAGGCTATACCCTCTCAGGACAACCCTTGTCTCAAAATTTATCGAAAAATTTCTCTGCGCCCGTTTTATTTGCGGCGGATCAGAAAAAAGCTTATGGCAATCTCGTAACGACAGAATCGTGGGTCATCAATGACGGGGTATCGAAAAATGATTACTACGGTGACACATTGACAACCTTGATCACTCTGCAAATGGATCAAAAATAAAGACGGGAAGAGGCAGGCCTCTTCTCGTCTTTTTCTTATCGAAAAATATCAAATCCGTTTAGCAGATTCTTCAAATTCTGTGCATCCCATGGCAACAGCTCTGCGATAGTCAAACCGACGATCTCGCTTTGCTCTGCAATGGCCTGCATCGTTTCCTTCACTTCCAGTAGGGACATCTTCCCAGCCTCCGCCGAATGCTTCGCAGTACCAGGTTCTGAAAAGTAAAGCGAGCGGAATTCATTTGGATCTAGAACATCCAAATCAAAATGAACCGCAACTTTCGTAAATTCGTTGTGCTGCAGCCATTGGATGATCGTTTCCGGTGCGAGCCGTGACTGTGCTTGGACTTGATACTGAAGGCCTAACCGCTGCATGATCGCTTCCTCATCTACTGTCGGCTGCTGCAATCCCACATACAAAATATCTTTTGCTTCAAAGGGGTGCTGCACCTTTTCCGCTAAGACAGGGTCTCCATCCTTCAATAAATTGCCTAAAACCATCGCATGAGCATTGAAAAAAATAGCCGGTGTCGAAATGTCCGGATGGGCATCTAGCCAGATGATTCCGAGCTTGTCTTCGTATTTGCCATGCAGGTAGTCAAACGGTGCCTGTGAGACTAGACAATCACCACCCAGTGTAATGATTTTGTCAGGCGTCTCCTCTTGGATGATCGCCGTCATCTTATCGACATTCTCCGCAACGACAGACTGACCAGTCACACCGTTTTCTCTGATCAAGGGTTCTTCCAACTCAGAAATCGGCACGATGATTTCTTTTTGTTCCAAATTCTTTGGGGCTAGAAAGGAAAGAATATCTGCACCCAGTGCGTAAGTGAGATTGTTTCCTCCCTGCCATTGAGGGACTTTCAATCGAGTGGTTTTAGTCAATGGAACCTCTCCTCTGTAGGGGTATTTGATACGTTCATCTTACCCTTCTTTCCTCTGCCCATGCAACTCTTCGTGCTCGACTTGTTGAAAAGCAACCCCCTCTTTCTAACGAATCCTGCGGGACTTTGTTAAATCTCAGAAGCTGTCAGCTGTGCTTATTTCTTTCCTGATTGTCGCTTATTCTCTTTGATAATCTTTAATGCACGCTTGCGTGTCTTGATATTGGGGCTTTTTAAGCGGCGGTAGGCACTTGATACATCTGATTTTTCCATGGATTCTTCCTCACTCTTTCTTCGCTTTTCTTGATTAATGCGCCATCATTTCTTGGGCAATCTCCTGACCACTCATCGTTTTCGGATAATACGTAGGCCAGTGGTCCAGTTCCTTCAGCAATTCCTTTTGACTGCTTCCCCCAACATAAATATGGAAGTGGGCGGCTTTTGCCGGCGCGATCCCGTGATCGCTGAATTGGACATATCGATAGTCCCCTGCGTCTGGGTCTTTTGTCTCAAAGGTAAAGCGAACACCGCGATTGCCTTTTTCGTAAGTCAACACTTCGTGACCGGCGAATTCATAGGTATACTTGTGGTGTTTACCGTCCACGAGAAAATCAATCTGATTGTCTGTGATTTTGATTTCATTTACATCGGTTTTGTAGCCTGTTTCATAATAGTCTTTATATTCCTCTGGTGTTTTATCTTTTTTCAGCTTCGCTTTATAATCGAATACTTGATCCAATGTTCCCTTTTCCAACAATGGATAAACAGATTGCCAATCACCGGCGTAATCGGACAATGGACGGTCTTTGACCTGCGCATCTTTGAAGTAGCCATTATAGACAGTCTGTTCCTGTTTTGCAGCTGTTTCAGGCGTTACTTCTTTTCCAGGTGTATTCGTTGTTTTCTTCAAGGCAGACAAGTTTTCTTTCATGACGGAGATATAATCCTCTCCGGCATCCATTTGCTTTTGCGTCAAACTTTCTAATGGATTCAGCACGGCAAGTGTCACGTTGGTTTCATCCGCCAATGTCTTCGCAGCTTTTCCTTGATTGTTGTTTTCGAAGTAAATGTACTTGATGCCATTGTCCTCGACATAGTGCTTCAGCTCCGCGATTCTCGAAGGATCTGGCTCCTGATCGGGATTCAATCCTGAGATGCCCACTTGATTCAGGCCATAATCCACCGCAAGATAGTTGAAGGCGGTATGCTGTGTGACGAAATCCTTTTGTTTGGCGTTCTTCAATTCTGCTGAAAATTCTTTATCCAAAGCCTCTAGCTTCGTCAAATAGTTTTGCGCATTTTTTTCAAATGTCGCTTTTTTATCTGGGTATAATGTGATCAATTGGTCCTTGATCGAAGTCACTTCCTTGATCGCTCGATGAGGCGACACCCAAGTATGGGGATCGAGTTCATGGTGGTGTCCCTCTTCATGACTATGGTCGTGTTCTTCCTCGCCGCCTGGCAGCAAGACCATTCCTTTTGTTCCTTCAATAACATTGGGTGCGCCCTTTTTCCAAGATTTAATCGCGCTGGGAACCCAGCCCTCCATGTTTTCGTTGTGATAGACAAAAGCATCTGCTTCCGAGATCTTTGCCATATCTTTTGCAGAAGGCTCATAATCATGAGGCTCTGAGCCTGCCGGCATCAATAGACTCACGTCGCCGGCATCGCCGACAATATGTTTCGTAAAATCATACATGGGATAGAAGGTCGCCACGATATGCAGTTTGTCTCCCTTGCTATTGGTTGTTGCTTGGTTATCCTTGCAGGCACCTAAACCAAAAAGTGCCAATAAGCCGATGATGAGAATACCTATTTTCTTTTTCATTCCAAACCTCCAGTTGATTTCTGCTCTGAGCACTCGTCGGTCCACAGGGTCTGTCGATTACTATTTGCATCAGTCAAACCGTAACGATTACTATTTAAGCAGAAATACTTTACCATCTACTCGAAGGTACGTCAAGATAAAATAACATGAAATTTTATTCATTTGTATCCTCATTCATATGACGGTCCTAGTCTTATTCGTGTTCTGGCTCTGTGACTATTTATTTTTATTACAAAATAATCATACCCATCAAAAAAAGGATTCAAACGTTTCCGTCTGAATCCTTTTTCTTACCCTAACAATGGTGACATTTTTTCTCCACAATAGCTGCTTGTTCGCTTCAATAGAGGCCCGATCAATAGGACACCCACGAATGGTCCGATCATAAATTTTCCACCGAGTACCATACCAGCGATAAAGCAGATCAGATCCAAGCTCATCCGCACTTTTGCCAAATCGACTGAAAGACGATGGCTCAAGGCAAAACTTAGCGCAATGTAGCCTTCCTTGCCTGCATTGGTTGCGGCGGCGATCCCAGACCCGATGCCGATGAATGAGATCCCAAGGACAACCAGCAGGAATTTCACGATCACAGGACCTTCGATCGTCCATTGGCGAATCATCCAGTCGGTAAAAATGCTGGTCGCAATAGGATTGAACAAGGTTGCTGCGCCTAACTCGTTTCTATCGATCACCAGTACCAGCAGCAGGCACGTACAAGTGACTAACAAAGATGCTTGCCCGACGGTGATCGGCAGATGCTTGGCCAGTCCTTCCCACAGGACACCCAGTGCATCCGCACCAAGGCCTGTAGCAACGCAAAGCCCAACGCCCACGCCTACTAAAGAAGAGCCCAGAACAGAAATCAGATTTCGTAAAAGCATCTTCATCAATCCATCTTCGTGCCGTTAGACGCGATCACTTCTTTGTACCAATAGAAAGAATCTTTTCTGATTCGTTTGCATTCTTTTACATCGTCGTCTGTACGATCCACATAGATCAATCCATAACGCTTCTTATAGCCATTGCTGGTGGACAGCAGATCGATCGCTGACCACGGCATATAGCCGACTACTTCTACGCCTAGATCCATCGCACGTTTCGTCGCTTGGATGTGTTCCCGTAAATACTCGATGCGATAATCGTCATGAACTTTGCCGTCAGGCGTCAACTCGTCGTATGCGCCTAGGCCATTTTCAGTGATCATAAATGGTACGCGGTACCGAGTGTAGAGATCACGGTAAACATACTCTAAACCGATCGGGTCGATCGCCCAATCCCAGTCTGTCGTGCGCAGCTCTGGATTTGAACACATTTGATAAAATCCAGGATGTGTTTCAAAACCAGACATATCGCCTTTTTTACCCGATAAATTGTAGCCGGACCAGCGGCGCTCTTCCCCTTCAGGACACGCATGAGCACACTGACTGTCGTAATAATTGATGGCAAAAAAGTCAGATAAATTTTCCGCGAAGAAGGCTTCATCCCCTTCTTCCATTTCTGGTGCCAAGCCGGCTTGCTTCAAGTAAGTCAACGCTGCGACATTGTAGTAGCCGCGGAAATACACATCCAAATAATAAGCATTACGTAGGTCATTCGCGTTCAAAGCCGCTAACTGATCTTCTGGTTTGCAGGTGCGGGCATACACAGGGGCATAGCCTAAGGCAGGACCTGCTTTTGCGCCCACCTCATGCGCAGCTTTCACCGCGACTGCTTGCGCCAAATTCATGTGGTGATTGATTTGATACCGTAGCTGATTGTTGTCTTGATATTCTGGCAATACATAGCATTTTTGTGTCCAGTATTGCACGATGATGCTTTGCTCGTTGATGGTGATCCAATATTTGATGTCGTCTTTGAATTCATTGATCACGTATTTCGCGAAGACTTCCAAATCCTTCACCACTTCACGAGACAGCCAGCCGCCATATTTTTCAACTAAAGGCCATGGCAAATCATAATGATACAAGGTCGGGATCGGTTCGATGCCATTGTCTTTCAATTCCTTGATCAGATCGCGGTAAAATTGGATGCCCGCTTCATTGACTACATCATCTCCATTTGGGAACACTCGTGACCACGCGATCGAAAAGCGGTAGCTGGTGAAGCCCATTTCTTTGAA
Source organism: Enterococcus sp. AZ048 (assembly GCF_051715125.1). Taxonomy (NCBI): domain Bacteria; kingdom Bacillati; phylum Bacillota; class Bacilli; order Lactobacillales; family Enterococcaceae; genus Enterococcus; species Enterococcus sp. AZ048. The sequence goes on from NZ_JBIOTD010000001.1 coordinate 2,661,471, forward strand.
CAAAGCGATGTCTTCTTTGTATTTATGGTAATGGTCGCTGGCGACACTCGCATCGGCAAAGCCGAATTTTTCGTGGCGTTCGCTGTTGATGATGTCTTGTTGGGATAGTCCTTTCCCATCCTCTTGTGCTGCGCCCTCTACTTGGTACGCGCTGGTTGCTGCTCCCCACAGGAAGTCTTTTGGAAATTCGTTGTTCATCGTTTTCGCTCCTCATCTTTTTATTTAAAACTGAAGGATGAGTCATTTACCGGACTGCTTCAGGTTTTCCATAGGTTATTCTTTTTGATCAACAAAGCTGGTATCGCCGATCGTATCGATCGTGTATTTCCCATCTTTATAGGTCAACGTAGTGACACTGCAATTGGCGATTTTTTCTCCTTGATAGCTTCCAGGGGCGATGCTTTCCAGTAAGATCGGAATGATACCGCCGGATGAAACGATCAAAACATTTCCGCCTTTTTTGGTCACTTTTTTCAGTGCTTGCGGCATTGCTTTTTCTACACGCTGCTTCATTTGATCGTAAGTTTCAGCCGTCTTCGTTGGATCGACCTCCGCTACTTTATTTGCCAGCTCTTCTTCCGTCAGTTGCTCCTTTAAGAAATCCCATAGCTCATCGCTGCCTTCGGGATAATCCAAATTCAACGACTTGGCAACAGCGAGATTCATGTCATCATTGGACTGACCTTCAAAGCCGCCAAAATTCTTCTCTCTAAAGCCTTTGTTCTCAATGATTTGCGGTGTTTTCTTGTTGTTTTGCTCTAAAATCAACTGGGCTGTTTTTCTTTGGCGACCTAAATCACCGGAATACGCCGCGCGGAATTTGACTTCTTTCAACCCTTCACCGACTAATTTTGCCTGTGCTTCTCCTTCTTCCGTCAGCAAGCTGTCGCAAAATCCTTGGACTTGATTCTGCGTATTGAACCACGTTTTTCCATGTCTGACTAAATAAATTGTCGTTTCCTTGGGTTGCTTGGATTCTTTGGCTGCTGCTTCACTTACTCCGCTGGTCACTGTTCCGACAGCGACCAGCAGAATGCTCATCAGGAATAATAGCCCTACTAATTTCTTCTTCATTTAAACGGTCTCCTGCTTTTTCATCACTACTTCAAACAGATCGACTAAATCTCTGGTCATATTGACTTCGCTGGTGATCGTCATCAAATGATCCTGCGCATGGGTGAAAAGTAAGCTAGGCTGGTAGCTTTTTCCTGCTGCTTCATTTTGGATGATCGCAGTTTGAGAGCGATGGGCCAACACGATATGGTCCTTTGCTTCCTTCAGCGCGTCTTGAGCCGCCTCGAAATCTTGTTCTTTTGCGTATTTGATGGCTTCTTGCGCCTTTGTTCGGCCGTTGCCTGCGTGTAAAATGATTTGCATGGCTACCGAGATCAGTTCATTTTCTTCTTCGAGTACTTCTGTTTCTTCCATCATTTTTTTCACCTCATCCTTTTATACAGCTTCTACAGGTGCCGTTAATTCTGCACCTACTTGCTCTTCTTTGACTTCTTCAGCCAGCACTTCTCTTTCATACACTTTGAAGAATGGGTACCACGTCAACAGGTACATCGCGAACAACAGGACATACCAGAGGATCGCGCGGAAATCTTGCAGGATCATCACACTGGAGATCGGTGCTGGGATCTGCGCCACTTGCATCAGCTCTTGCGGAATATTCAGCAAGCCGCCTCGCATCGCGAACCAGACAACGATGCTTCCTGTAATCGAGTTGATCCACATAGGCATCATCAAGATCGGGTTCATCACTACGGGAGTACTGAAGACGACGGGTTCATTGATGTTGAATAATGAAGGACCGATACAGATGCGTCCCAATGTTTTTAATTTCTTCGCTTTTGAGAAGCACATCAGCAGATTCAGCGACAAGGTCGCCCCTGTCCCGCCCATCATGATCAAGCCCAAACTATAAACCGTCTCATTCGTGACGATATTCATTCCGGTATCTCCACTTTTCAGAGCGAGGGCGTTGGCCGCGATCCCGGCGATAAAGATCGGGTTTTGGATGGCTGACCATAACCATGTTGAGATCCCCATCGAGTAGAAAAAGGCTGGGATCAATACAAGCAGGATCAGTCCTGGCAATGATTGCCCGAAGCTTTGGATCGGCTCAAACAGATTGATGATGACTTCGAAAACATCGATCTTCAAGGCGAAGATCAGTGTGGACCATAACGCCAAGCTTAAGAAAATTGGGATGATGTTGTTGATCCATTCAACAACGAAATCCGGCAATTCTGAATTTCGCAATAAGTGAAGCTTGCTGAAATAATGGAAGATCACGCTTACGACTGCGCCGACGATTACCCCGATCAAAATCCCTGTGGGTCCGACACGTCCCATGTCATAGACGCCTTCTTCGGCTCCGACTGGCTGCAAGGTCATCATCAAAACACAGACTGAGACGATCCCTGCGGTAATTGAGTAATTCGCATGTTTGAATTTCTCCATATACTGATTCGCTACCATGAACGCGGCAATCAACCCAATCATGCCGAATGAATAATTTGAAATATTGCCTAAATCTGGCAGTTGCGGAATGTACGAGCGAAAAACATTGTAAAAGAAGACGATCGATCCCGTCATAATGAAGGGAATCAATTTTTGCATCGCACTCGATAATCCAGCAACGGACGGGCGCTGCGTCAGATTTTTTGCTTTTGGCGCAAACGAATTGGCCAGCCAATCCATAAATTTTTTCATTTTTTGTTCCTCCTATTTTTTATACCGTCTCTTCTCTAACGAAACGACTACGAGAAGACGGCGATCTTTTCATTACTTCTCCAGTTTGCTAAGAGCAAAATCCAACAGCCCTTCGCCATCTAACATGCCGTAAATATCTTGAGGAATGACGTCCACCACCACATTGTAAGGCGCTGCCTGCTCAGACATTTCTTCTTTGAATGACGCATAATGCGGGCCTAAAAGTAAAATATCGATCGCATCTAGATAAGAAGCCACTTCACTTTCACTTCTTGCATCGATAGACCCTGAGATCTTGCGCTTCTTTGCAGCCTTTCGTGTTTTTTGAGCTAAGAAACCACTAGACATACCGGCACCGCAGCAAAGTAAAATATTGATCGTTTCCATAATAAAATCCTCCTAAGAATCTATTTTTTCTGTACGCGCTGTTCTCTTTACACCCTCATTATTCCGATTTTTCACATTTCCCTCAACCAGGCTCTTGCACGCCGACCGTGCAACTCTCTATTTTATCTTCTAGTGTTTCACGATATAATAATAAAAAGCATTTATGAGGGGATGAGGAAATGAAGGAAAAACAAGACTACCTGCTGAGATTGCTGCTGCAGCAAGATACTCCTGTCTCTTCCAGAATTTTGGCTGAAAAAATGGGCGTTTCTATCCGAACGGTGAAAAATTATATCTATCAATTAAATAGATTGGGCTCTGTGCCCGTGATCCATTCCTCCAATCTAGGCTACACGATCGTCCCGGAGGAAGCCGCGAAGCTATTAGCCACACCGCAAAATGAAAACGATTTACCTCAAACCTTCAAGGAACGGTCTTTCTTTATCATCAAACAAATCTTGATGGAGCATCAACAGCTAAACATTTTTGACCTCTCCGATGAATTATTCGTGAGCTATTCCACAATAAAATCAGATCTTGCCCGAATGAATAAGGCATATGAGAAATACCACGTGAAGTTCGTACTCAAGCAAGACGAGATCCAGATCGTGGGGGAGGAAAAGGAAAAGCGCCGACTGATCTCTTATATCATCTTTGAAGAAGTGCCCCATAAATTTATCGACAAGCAAATTTTAGAAGCCACCTTCGATAAGGCGGACATCGAAAAATTATCCACTATTATTCACAGCATCATGCACGAATCTAATTATCATTTGAATGACTTTTCCTTTGTCAATTTGATGCTGCACTTATTGATTCTGCTAGATTCTGTGCGGAACGATAAATCTTTAGTCACTCGAAATTGGTTCAGCTCCTGGCTGCGGGAAGACAAAGCGCAGCTAGTCACACAAATGATCGCCATGATCGAAGAATCGTTTGAGTTGTCTTTGAATAGTTTGGAAAAAGAAGAGATCCACATGATCTTTCAAGCCAACGCCAACTATATTCCTTCGAATAATTTGAAGGAGCTGGAGCAGATCATAGGAAGCGATATTTCTCAGGCAGTGGATGAGGTGTTGGAGGATGTCCGGCAAACCTTTGGGATCAATCTCATGAGCGAGAATTTTCTTGTTCCCTTCTCGCTGCATATCAGTGGGCTGTTCTCTCGTGCCAAACAGGAGACTTCTTTGAAAAATCCCATGCTGGAGTCGTTGAAAAAGAGCTTTCCGATGGTCTACGATGTCTCGGTCTACCTGTCGTTACGGTTAAGCGCCTTGTTTGATATTTCCATCAGCGAAGACGAGACCGCCTATATCGCCTTGCATATCGGTTCTGAACTGGAGGGGCAAAAACGCAACCTTTCAAAGATACGGACGGTTCTTTTATGTCCAAAATACATGAATCTAGATGAACAGCTTTATGAAAAGCTGCATCAACACTTCGGCAATGAGCTGAACATCCAAACCGTCGTCTCCAAATTTTCTGAGGTGGCAGAATTGGATTTTGAATTGTTGATCACTACGTTGCCTGTCCCTGATTCACAGGACTTTCTCGTGATTAATGTTTCTCCGATCTTTACAGAAGAACAGCGCGTGATGCTGCTTAATGAGCTGGGAAACATTCGACTGGATCGAAAGAAGAGCATCCTGCGCCAAAACTTTGACGATTACTTCAACGAAATCTTTTTTACCAGTGACCTGAAGGCGGATAATTCAGATGAGGCAATCACTGAGATGTGCCATGTATTAGAAAAAGAAGGCGTGATCCCCGCCGTGTTCACGACCCATGTATTAGAAAGAGAGCACGCATCTTCAACAGCCTTTGAAGCGATCGCGATCCCCCATTCTGTCTATATGGATGCCCATCGAACCGTCATTAGCATCGCCATTTCTGAAAAAGGGATCGCTTGGGGAAATCAAAAGGTCCACATCATCCTATTGGCTGCGATCAACGATGTGGATCGTCGGAGGTTCACGGACATTTACGAGGCCTTGATCTCTCTTTTCGAGACGGCTGACGGCTATCAAGAAATCAAACGGATCAAAAATTTTTCTGCCTTTCGCTCGTTTATTTATACGAAGATCAAACGGAAATATTAAGCAAAAAAAAAGACTTCATGAACCCGCTCAATCAATGACTGATGGAGCGAATTCGTGAAGTCTATTTTTTTCGTTAATGTGCCAGCAACGCTACGACTAAAGGACCCATTACGGTGAGTGTAATGTTCCCGATCGCATAGGCTGGGGTGAAACTCAATGAAAAGACACTGCTTTGTGTTTCCTCACTGATGGCATTTAACGCCGCGTTGATCGTCCCAACGCCGGCTAAGGAGCCAATGTTGTCGACTGCGTTCAGCTTCAATACATACTTGCCGAACAGCAGCGTGAGCAAATGCGGCAAAATCGAGATCACCGCACCGATCAGCAATACCTGGATTCCCATAGCGCCTAATGCCTTGATAAATTGACTGCCTGCTTCTAACCCGACGGCAGCTATAAACAGGTTTAGGCCGACACTTTTTAAGAACCAGCGAGTAGCACTGGGAATATTCCCCAAATATGCCTTCTTGTTTTGGTACCACCCAAAAAACAAGCCGCTGAACAAGGCGCCTCCGCCAGCTCCCAGCGTTAATGGCACCCCTTTGACGGTCAGCACCAATAACCCGATCAGAAGACCGACGATCAGTCCGATCGATAGAAAGCTGACATCTGTTTCTGCGCCATTTTCCACAGGATAGCCAAGTGTAGGCAAGACCTTCTTGATCGAACGGGCAGGACCGGCAAGCGTGACCCGGTCTCCCGGCTTCAACGTGGACAACTCTGTCACCTTAGTTCCCTCATGCATAGCTTCAGCGACCACGATACTGTGATCCGTCAAACGAGACAGTGCAGAATAGCTGTATTCGTTCGTCAGCATGACTTCCATAGTCAGCAATGGAATCTTACGATACGCATCGTCGAAGACTTCTTTGTAATTGACGCCTTCTTTGATGAGTTTCCATAGATCCTCGCTGTCTCCTAGAACGGTGACTACCTGTCCTTTTTTCAATAAGGTCTGAGCATCAAAGTCCACGGGGTTCCGTTGGCTGAATAGCTGTTGAAGGACGATCTTGTCATGGAACTTCTTTTCAAAGGCCGCCACTGTCATTTTTTCTTGAGGCAGTTGGAGGATCTCAAAGGAGCGGGTCGCAAGTGTGCTTAATAAGGGCGAACTGCTGTCAGAAGTATCCAGATTTAACGACTCCATCATTTTTTTCGTTTCATCTTTTAAATTGACTCGTAAGATCGCGGGGGCAATATTCTTCAAAAAGATCACTACACCCATCGTTCCGAAAACATAAGTCACTGCATAGGCAATGGCTACATTCGAAGTCATCGCAGATTTTGCTGCAGCCGATATCGCCAGCCCATTGATCGCAGAAGTCGCCGTCCCGATCGTGGCTGACTGTGTGAGTGCTCCGGCAATGATCCCGCCAGCTTCACCAGCATCGATGTCCGCTATTTTGAAAATGACCATCGCGATCCCAAAAGCGACCACCGAGAAAAAGAGAGATTGGATCACGAGCTTGATCCCTGATTTTTTCAGACTTTGGACAAACGCGGGGCCAACTTCATAACCGACAACAAAAATGAATAGATCAAAGAAAATACTTTTTAGTATCGGCGCGATCGTGAACGCTCCGACTTGGCCGATCAGCAGTGCCACTAACAGCACGCCGACGGTCGATCCCAGACTGAAGGATTTGATTTTTAACTTTCCGATATAATAGCCCCCTGCAAGGGCGAGAAAGAGACTAATGATTGGATTAGCCAATAAAAACGTGCTGATCTCTTTCCACATCATTGTTCCTCCTTAGTGTTGTAAAAATTGCGCATGGTATTCACCAAGCAATTCAAGAATTTGTTTTGCCAAGATCTCATAATCTTCATCTGGCAGATTGGCTTCTGATACACGCAGTTCTCCCGGTTGTGTCCCGAAACCAACGCCATCCATCAGAACCACGCCATTTTTCTCTGACAGATTATAGAGGAAATCTACTTGCTCAAAATTATCGACTAAATAATCCTTGAATGCTGAACCGTACAATTCTTCTGCAAGGCCATAGATATCAATCAGGCTATAATATTTACTGTTTTCTTTGCTTGGATTTTTTTCGATTTTCAAGCCTTTATACAAGGCATCGTAGCGTCGATCAACGATGGCTTTTGACGCATCAATGTAGGCATCCTTTTCCCGATTCAGCAAATGGGTCAATGAAAACAATACTTCCATGATTTGCTGCGGTGTCGACAAGCCGGATGTATGGTAAAGTCCCACGGAGCGGCTGTCTGCCACCATTCGGTCGATGAAGGACATCTTTTCTGGATCGATGACATTGATGGCGTAGCGGGTATTCAATTCTTCCTTGTCTTTTTCGTCCAATTTGCTGATCAATCGATCAAAGACATTGTCTTTATTCGCCGCGATCACGCCTAGTCGCCAGCCAGTCGCACCAAACAATTTTGAATACGAGTAGACAAGCAAGGTGTTGTGGGGAACGACACTGTACACTGTTTTGAAGTCCGTCACGAAAGTCCCATACACATCGTCAGTAATGATGATAAAATCGGGGCGTGCTTCGACGACCTTTTTGATTTCAGCTAAAGCAGCATCGTCAAAAGCCATCGCACCTGGATTTGAAGGGTTCACGATAAAGAAGGCTTTGATATCTTTGTCGTTTAATTTATCGATTTCGGAAGCTTGGATTTCCCAATTATTTTCTTCCGTTGAACGCAAATCAACTTCGACCATGTCATAGTCGTTTAGTTCAGGAATTTGCAGATATGGCGTGAAGATCGGTGTATTGATCGCGATCTTATCGCCTTTCTTGATAAGTTTGTTTTCCTTTAATGAATTAAAAATATACACGATCGCTGCGGTCCCGCCTTCTGTAGGGAACAGCTCCGTTTGATCAGCTAATTTTTCACCGCGATACAAAGCAGATTCCAAATACGCATTGATCACACGCTCGCTATTTTTCAATATTCGGCTAGGCACTGGGTAATTATTTCCTATCGCACCATCGACCAATTCTTTCACGAATTCATCTTTGTCTGCACCAAGCTGATCGTGGGCATAGTCAACTGCGTCTAACAAAAAGCGGTCGATCTCGCTGGATTCCGAATCTAAAAACGTCTCTAAGCGTTCACGGATTCCTTCCAAAGTCGTGTAGCCAGCCAAATCTCCCTGATCCATCGTCCGTCTTGATTCCTGTGCACCAAATTCAATGATCCGTGCAAAAGCCAAACGAGCCTTTGTGTTGATCCAGTTAGGATTGCCTCTGCCGGCGTTCAAAAAGATATTGTTCTTTTCATTGTGCTGCGCCAGTTTCAACATGTCATTGCTTATTTCAAATGCGCCGAGTGTTTCTAATTGTTGTTCTTCTTTTTTTGTTACCATGCGGATCTCCTCCTACTGTGATTACTCTTTCCTTTATCAGACTAGCACTTCCCTATTTTGTTAGGAAATAAAGCGACTCTATGTAAGCCTTTGCTCCACAAAATCTTCATTATTCGAAAATCAAAACCGTTTCCAATAAACAAAAAAAACACCTTATTTTCGACCTTTCTTCACAAAAAAAGACTTGGAGATTTTTTATCCCCAAGTCTTCTATCCCTCGTTTTATTCGATTTCATAATCCAACTGATCCCCCTCGGCTTCTTCCTTCGTCAGGCGTTTGATGCCGCCAATGTAAAAAACGGCTGTCAATAATCCGGCAGCGGCATCTGAAAAGGGTGCCGCGTGGAGCAGACCATCCATCCCCCATGTTTGGGAAAAAAGCAGGATGGCTGGGATCAACAGGATGATTTGACGCGTCAGCGTTAGAAAAATAGCTGACCTCGTGCGCCCAGTCGCTTGGAAGAAATTTGACGCTACGATTTGGAAGCCAATGATCGGCAACCCTAGGAACCACGTCTGCAATGCTTGTGTGCCAAAGGCCAACAATTCTGGTTCGCTGTTGAACAGTCGAACCAGCGGCTCCGGGATGATCCTCGTTGCCAGCCACCCGATACCAACGATCGTAGTGGCAATCAGGATCGCATATTTTTGCGTTTCTCGGACGCGATTGAATTTTTTAGCCCCGAAATTGAAGCTGACGATCGGCTGAGCTCCTTGGACCAGTCCTGTGATCGGCATCAGCAAGATCGTCTGGATGCTATTGACGATGCCCATGCCCGATACAGCGATGTCCCCGCCATAGTTCAGCAACGTCATATTCAACACGACGTTCAGCACGCTGTTTCCCAATTGCAGCAAAAAATTAGGCAGGCCCAATGCCGTGATCCGAATCGCGGTCCCCCACTTGAGCACCATATTTTTCAGACGAATGGGATGATGGCTTCGCTTGCTGAAAAAATAGGTCAATATCCAGACCATTGAAATGAACTGCGACAGGATCGTCGCCAACGCCGCGCCTGCCATGCCCATATCAAAGACATAAATAAAGACTGGATCGAGGATGATGTTGACCCCCGCTCCCATAAACATCGTCACCATCGCCAGCTTCGGTTGCCCGTCTGCCCGCAAAAAGTTGTTTAAGCCAATACTGACGATTTGGAACACGGCGCCCCAAAAGATGATGCGCATATATCCGATGGCATAAGGCAAAACTTGCGGACTGGCACCGAATGAGGCAAGCAGCGGGGACAGAAACACCTGTCCAAGAACCATGAAAAGAACACCGCTGATCAGCAGCAGAGAAAAGGCATTCCCTAACGCAAGCTCCGCCTCTTCTGTTTCTCCGGCGCCCAATTTCATAGAAAACAACGTCGCACCGCCAACACCAAACAATATTCCGATCGACAACAAAATGATCATGATGGGAAAGCCGATCGTGATCCCTGCTAACCCGTTCGCTCCTAATCCCGGCGCATTTCCAATGTAAATACGGTCCACGACATTGTACAACGCATTCACGACCATCCCAATGATCGCCGGAATGGAGAACCGCCATAACAACCGCGAAACTTTTTCAATCCCTAATGGATTCGTTCCCTCCATTTTTTATCCTCCTTTTTACTTTCCAACTCACTGTTTCAAATTAAAGATACGTCAAAATTTCTCCCAGCCGCCCAAGCCAGTGTCCGATCTTGATAGATTTTTCTTGTTCAAAAAGCGGTCAAAACCTGTCGGCTCTGACCGCTGGAACGATTTTTTAAGCATGTTTCGTCTTGTCGTAATTTGATCCTTTCGGTGTTCCATGATCGTCCGAATTTGCCAGCTTTTTGATTGACGAACGAATCAGCATCGACGCCGCAAAGCCCACCAGCGCAAGCACCGCGAAGATCCGTAACACCGCGGTATAGGAGTGGAACATTTCCGTCACTTTGCCCAAAAAGATCGGACCAAACATCCCCGCCGCTGCCCAAGCAGTCAGGATATAGCCATGGATCGCACCGACCTCCCTAGAACCGAAAACATCGCCGATATACGCCGGAACGATCGAAAATCCCGCCCCGTAGCAGGTCATCAATAGACAGATCAACGCTGCGAAAAGAAACGGCGAACGCACGACAGAAAGGCTTAGTAATACCGCAATATCAATGATGAAGAGAATCGTAAACACATTTTTCCGCCCGAGAACATCGGAGATCAACGCCCAGAACAATCGCCCGCAGCCATTGAAGACGCCCATTACGCCCACCATCGTTGCTGCCATGCCGGCAGACATCCCGGTGATTTCCTGCGCCATCGGAGACGCTTCGGAAACCAAAGAGATGCCGCACGTGATATTCAAAAAGAGCATGAACCACAAGAGCCAAAAAGTCTTGGTCCGAATCGCTTGATTGGCGGTCAGTTGAATGCCTTTATATTGGATCGTTACTTCTTTTGTAGGATTCGGTGCCTCAAAGCCCTTTGGTGCCCAATCCGCCGCAGGCTTTTCTAAATAGCGAGAAGCCGTGAACATCACTAAGAAATACGCGACGCCTAAGATATAGAAGGTTTTAGCAACGCCGACATGCACCATGAGCTGCTGAGCGATCGGTCCTGTGATCATGGAGGCAAATCCAAAGCCCATGATCGCCAGTCCCGCGGCCAGCCCTTTTCTATCCGGGAACCAGCGGATCATCGTGGACACAGGTGTCACATACCCTGCCCCTAATCCAATCCCACCAATGATCCCGTAGGTCAGATACAGCATCGGCAGCGAGTGGCTGGAAATGGCAAACCCTGTTGAAACGATGCCCAGTCCGAATAAAATCGATGCCACCGTGCCCGTTTTCTTAGGGCCAAATTTTTCCACAAATTTCCCCATAAATGCCGCGGATATTCCTAAACAGAAAATAGCTAAACTAAATGCAAAAGAGATCGATGATTTGTCCCAACCAGTCAGCTCTTTGATTGGCTCTTTGAATACACTCCATGCGTATGCCGAACCGATAGACAGATGAATCGCCACACCGGATAGAGCGATCAGCCATCTATTTTTTTCCCTGCGCATTCTTTTCCCTCCTGATTTCAATCCATTTGTATGTGTGAGTGCCTGTGATAAAACAAATAACTTTTGTTCTGTCTTTTTCATCAAAAAAATAGTTTTTTCAAACACTCAATAATCACGAGTATACGCTCCCATTTTGTTAAATTCAATAAAAAAATTAATATAATCCGAATACATTCTTTCTTATTAAAAAAAAGAATCGAACCCGCTCGTTTTATGTATTTTTCTCTTATTTTTAAATTCCCACTGTTTCCTTCTGCTTTTTTTCTAAAAAAAAGCGGATGAGAAATTTTCCCATCCGCCTTTTCCTACTATTCATTAATCAATCGTCCATTTCAGCAAGTGATTTTTGATTTTCTCAAACAACTGCATCACTACTACCAATACCAGCACCATGAAGACAAAGCCGCCCCACATATTTTTATAAATGCCCAGGCTTGAATACCGCTTGACATAAAAGCCCAGACCGTATGTCGCTCCGTACATCTCAGCATAGACCAGCATCACGAAGGAGCTGCGAAGAGAATTGACAAACCCTGATAAAATCGATGGGCTGGCTGCGGGTAAAATGACTTTGAAAAATTTTTTAGCGCCGCGCAGCTCCAATGTTGCCGCATTATCCAGATAGCGTTTATCAATCGTCTGAATACCGGTGATCGTCGCAAAAAGCGTTGCCCAGACCGTCCCATACACGATCAGAACCACTGAGGCCCACCAAAAATCGGGCGCCAGCAGGACTACAAACGGTGAAAGCAGGATCGAAGGAACACAACTGAAGGCATAAATGATCGGGTGCAGAATCTCACGCAGCCGCGTGTTCATTCCCACAAGTACACCTAATCCCAATGCGATCACCAGCGTTATGGCGATCGAAGGGATCAGCAGCTTCAACGAGTACAGCAAGTTGAGTGCAGCATAATCACGGTCCTTGATAAAGGCTTCCCAAATATCTTCGACAGGCGGGAACATCAGCGCGTTGAACAATTTATTGTCCGAGATATATTTATAAAGAAAGACGAAGCCGACGCAAATCAAACAAGTGATCCAATATTTTTTTATAAATGTCCTTATTTTTTTCATTTCGTCTGTTCCTTTATCCGTCTATAAATTATTTTCTTCATAGAAGGTCACGGCATTTTTGTAGAACTCTGGATCTTCATCGCTGTATTTTTCTACGGCATTGTCTAAAGCTTCTTTGTATAGGTCAGAATAAATGCGGTCTTCAAGCTTCACCTTTTTGTCTTCCTGATCGATCCCGCCAACTGCCTTCATGTATTTGTAGTTGTCCATAACCGTATTTTTTACGGTGTCTGGATTGATCCGATAATGTTCATTCAACATATAGGCTTCCACGTATTCCTTGTCCGTTCCTAACTGCTCAGCCATCAAGTCCACACATTTTTCACGGTTTGCTTCAAAATAAGCTTGTGCACGAATCAGCGCTTCGTTCAGTAATTTCACCGTTTCTGGATTTTTCTTTACCCAAGAATCTCGTGCCACCATTCGACAGCATGAATAATTTGGCGTGATATCACTGCAATAGTCTACGATCTTGATGCCCTTCGTATTCTGTACTTGATACATTTTCCCAGTTCCGATGACCGCATAATCCAACTCACCCTTTTGGACTGCTGTAATCTCATCATCGTCGCTGATATCAACAAACTCGATCTCTTTTTCTAGATCATGTCCTTGTTCGTACAATTCATGGAGCGTCGCATAACGTGAGATCGTGTCGCCATATTTACTGCCTAATAATGATTCCGGCCCTTTCCAATCCGCATCTTCCGCCGCGATGATCGGCATCGACCCCGTCAGCATGAAACCGCCGATGATCGCCATATCATCCCCTGCTGCGATCATTTGTACCGGTGTCCAAGTGCCTGAATTCGAGGCTATATCTACTTGTCCTGTGGTAACTGCCTCCAACTGCCCTTCGTCTAAAGGAACTTCATCGATCGTCAATCCCACTTCTTTGAAATAGCCCTGATCCTTCGCAATGCTCACCAAAACATTCCCGCTGTTTCCTTGTGCCCAGGTAATCTTTTTGGATTCGCCTTTTTCTGATTTCGCTTCTTTTTTCGTGTCTTCTGTTTTACTCTTTGCGGAATTTCCGCCACAGGCACCCAGCCCTAAAACCAACGTAGACAGTGCCAACAAAGCAACCACTCTTTTTTTCATAATACTCTCCTTTATCGTCCATTTTTTCGTCATGCGTTTTAATCAATGTGTTTTTCGACGTCGCGATTGATATTTTTGATCAATGTATTTCGAAGCTTTAACACCTCTAAATTTTCAAATTGCGTGTCCCTTGTCGCTCGTTTTTCTTCCGGTATGCAGCATTCATAGATGATGTTGCTGGGCGATTGCCCTAAAACAACGATTCGATTTGCTAAAAGAAGCGCTTCATCCACATCATGCGTCACGAAAAAGACGGTTTTCTTCAGCTCTTCTTTTGACCATAGATCCAAAATCAAATCCTGCAGCCGTGCTCGAGTCACTGCATCCAAGGCACCAAAAGGCTCATCCATCAACAAAATCGGCGAATCGACACTTAAGGAGCGGGCGATCGCGCAACGCTGTTTCATTCCACCGGAAAGCTCTTTTGGCAATTTCTTATAAACCGACGAATCTAAGCCGACTTTTTCAAACATATCTAAAATAATCGTCTTCAATTCCTTTTTGTCCTTCTTCGGGTATTTCTGCTTCAATGCCAAAAAAATATTCTCTCCCGCAGTCATCCACGGAAATAGTCCATAGTCTTGAAAAACAACACCTCTTTCCAAGCTTGCACCTTTGATCGGTACAGAATCAATCGTAAGAGCTCCCAAAGTGGGTGTTTCCAGTCCAGCCAGCAGCCGTAAAAACGTACTTTTTCCGCAGCCGGATTGTCCCAACAAACAAACAAATTCCCCCGAAGCAATCTCTAAATTGATGTCCTTCAAAATCAATCGGTCGGGCGCTTCTTTGTAAGCAAACGACAGATCGGTTACTTTTATTTGCTCCATGTAGCTCCTTTCTCAATCCAGAGGACCTTTTTCAAGAGAACTTTCTCCATGATCCCTCTGATCCGCCTAACACTTTTTCACCCAAAGTACCTATGATTTCAGAATTGAAAAAGCTTGTTCAAAGTCAGCGATAATGTCTTCTTTATTTTCCAGCCCACAAGACAAACGAATCAAATTATCTTTGATTCCGGCAGCTTCTCGATCCTCTTTCGGCATATTGCCGTGAGTCATGCTGGCAGGATGCTGGACTAAGGTTTCCGGATCGCCGAGACTAACCGCGATAGAGGCCAGCTTCAACTGGTTTACCACTTTTTTACACGCGGTATAGCTGTCCATGCCGCCAATGTCTTCCTTCAATTCAAATGCCATGATGCCGCTGAACTGGTTATTCATTTGTGCCTTCGCCAGCTCATAGTGGGGATGATTTTCCAGCCCAGGATAATAAACCTTTTCAACAAAAGGATTTTCTTCAAGATATTCAGCTACTGCCAACCCATTCTCGCAATGACGAGCCATCCGCAATTCCAGTGTCTGCATCCCGCGAATGATTAGGAAGGAATTGAATGGACTTGGGGTCGATCCGCAAAGCTTCGTTGCAGCATCTTTTCGAATCGGAGTGATGTCCGCTTCACTTCCGATCACAAAACCCGAGATGACATCGCCATGCCCGTTGATATATTTTGTTCCGCTATGCACGACGATATCTGCCCCCAACTGTAAAGGGTATTGAATCGGTGGCGGTGCAAAGGTATTGTCTACAACCACCTTGATCTCATGCTGATGAGCCAACGCTGAAATCGCCTTGATGTCCGTCAATTCAAGCGTCGGATTGGTCGGTGTTTCAAAGTAGATCATTTTGGTATTCTCTTGAATAGCGGCTTCTACCGCAGCTAAGTCACTTGTATCCAAAAAAGTGGTCTTTACCCCAAATTTCGTCAGTGTATTTTTCAATACGAGGGAGGAACAACCGTAAATACATTCCCCGCTGATGACATGATCGCCAGCTTGTAAAAGCCCGACGAAAACTGAGCCGATCGCTCCCATACCTGAAGCTGTCGCCACACAGGCCTCGCCCCCCTCTAATGCCGCAAGCTTATTCTCCAACACTGCGTTTGTTGGATTTCCTCCACGAGAATAAGCATAGCCTGGAAGCGCCCCATCGAAAATTTGCGTTCCGGTCTCTACTGTCTCAAAACAAAACGTCGATGTTTGATAAATCGGTGTAGCCAATGAACCGTAGACTGGGTCTGGTTCTTGCCCAGCATGAATTGCTAACGTCCCAAATCCAACCTGCTTCAAATCAATCTTACTCATTTTTACCCTCCAACTTTTTTCAAATTTCATAGATACCTTGAACTCCTTTTATCAGAACGTTTAAACTACAAGCGTTATTTAACAGATAAAATTTTCCTCTTTTCGCCCACGACAAAAAGAGGCATACCTTTCAGTATGTCTCCTCATTTTTCAATCACAAATAGACCCACTAATTCCTGAAAAAAATGAGGTGAGAACGTCGTTTTATTCTGTTAACTGTCCTAGAAACTCTAAGATTTTGCGATTCTCACGCTCAGTAACGCTGTATAAACACATCCTCACCTCCTTGTGCATTCCAATTAAGTGAATTCCATCACTAGTATACCTTTAAGTGATAGCGTTTTCCATACTCTATAGCAAATAATCTTATTTTGTTTTATTTTATTGCATTATTACCTATTTATTGGAAAACTTTCCATTTTAGTATCTATAAAAAACTGCCAAACCGTCGTGGCTTGGCAGTCTTCCTTTATCAATTTTCTTCAGCGGTGCTTTATTTTTCTTTCTTTTGGACAGGGACGTAAAAGGAGACTTTCCCCACGCCTGAATATTCTTCCAGATTAAAGTTTCCGGCGACTTGATACGCGTCACTTTGCATGACTTCTGCGTAACTATGACCAATCAGTCGATCCAGCTCTCCTTGATCGGTGTAGGTCAAGTCAAAACCGGCATAGGTCCCAGCCGGCAGCTCGAATTCTGAAGGACGTGTCTTTTCAGTATCACTATTTCCGATCAAATAGCATTGGTCCCCATTGATCACAGCATTCACTGCGTACAGGTCCCCTTCGATTTTCGACGCGTATTCCTCTTTTGCCCGCATCTTCTGTTTACTCATTTCTATCAATTCATCCGGCGAATCCATCGAGTGCAGCGTTGTGATCCACCCGTGAATCGTCAGATCGTCTCTTTCAACTAGCTTCAACATCACTAAGCGCCTTCTTTCTTTTCATATAATTGACCAGCAACCCTTCGTTTCTCAAAGAAAACCAGAGAGTCATCCATTACAGGCTAAATATATGCCCCTTATTTCCCCAATGCAATAAAAACGCTTACTGACGTCTGTTCCTATTTCCTCCATTAAAAATAAATGACGCCCATCAATGCAAGGATCAAAAGCATCAAACAAAAGAATGCTGTGACGAATGTCCCTATCAAGAAAATACTAACGACCATCCCAATCGAAGCAGTCATGTCCTCCTTCAAATTTTTGAAATGGATGACACCGACCCAAATCGCAGCGACGATGATCCACAGTTGCTCTGGAAGAATATAGGCGATTTTTCCGCCATTGAATGCGGCGACCAACGTGACCATCGAAAGCAAAAACAGGATTCCGCCAGCAATCACTGAAAATAAGCCCATCCGAATCGACTGCATCAACCTAGCCTCTTTCTTCATCTTCGCCATATACCTGTTGTCCCCTTTTATCAAATAGTCCAAAGAGATTTCATAATACTCGCTGATTGCCACCAGTGTCGGAATGTCTGGATAATTTCTTTCATTTTCCCAATTTGAAATGGTTTGACGTGTCACATTAAAAATTTCTGCCGCTTCCTGTTGCGTGATGCCTTTTTGTTTTCTTTCCCTTCGTAAAATTTCGGCAATCATGCTGCATCTCCTCCTAACTTGATGATAGAATCCTCACTTCAAGTATACTAGAGCGCGTCGCTTTCATCGCTGCTTTTTCCCGCAAGGAATGTTTGATATCCTGCTTTTTTGCAACAAATGGCTGTTTTCTTGTAACAAACGAAAAAAAGATTCTTTCTCTGCAAAAACCTTGCTATGCTAGGTTCATGAAAGAGAGACATACAGAAAACAAAAGGAGGAGAATGAGTGAACATCCACTTCACTTGGGTAAAAGAAAAAGCCATAAACGAAATAGATATCTTCGCACATCCAGAAAACAAACAACAATTGCTTCAACTTGAAAAACAACTCCAGCAGGAAAAGGCGCTCATCGCCATCGATCCAAAAAACAATCGTTCCGTCAAACTGCCCATGAGTCAAGTCGTTGCCTTTGAAACGATGGGACACCTTGTACAGGTAACGTTGTGTGATCAGCGCACGTATCTTTTACAAAAACGGCTCAAGGAATTGAGCGGGCTCGAAAGTCTGAATTTTTACCGTATCAATAATTCGCAGATTTTAAACTTAACGATGGTTCAAGCGTTTCAACTAGGCGAACACGCGCGCTTAGAGGTCCACACGAAAACAAATGCCGTGTATGTCGTCAGCCGCCACTATGCCAAAAAAATTAAGGAGAGACTCTCATGTACAAACAATTAAAAAATAATTTCTTTCAAGCTGCTTTCGGATCATTGGTTTGGGTCACACTGCTTTGCTCGTTCACCGATCTTTTTTCTCAGGTCGCCTTTAGCTACTTCTGGCATCTGATCGCCATCAGCCTAATCATCGGCTCGGTATTCGGCATACTGTATCCTTATTTGTGGAGCTACGCGACCTTAAAAGCACCTCTTACGATCCTGATATGCACAGTGGTCAATACGTTGTGCGGGTTTGCATGTGTGTATTTATATTCCCCTCAAATGTTTGAGCTGGTTCGCCCCTTCTTCTTTGCAGTATTGCTGTTGACGTTGGTTTTACACATCCTGATGTTCTATTTTTATTCCAAGTATGAGAATAAAAAAATGGCCATGACATTGAATCGCTTGCATCATTAAAAAAATCCCCGGCTTGAACCCAAGCTGGGGATTTCTTGCTCTTTAAAACGTGACGACTTTGTCTGCCCATTCCACCATTTCGACACAATCGATCATTGTTGAGATCGGACAAGACGTTTGTTCTTCTAACTGCCGAGAGTTTAAACACGTCCCGCAGGCCAGCAATTCGCCCCCTTGCTCCGTCAGCTTCTTCATTTGCGCAGGCACATCGTACGCCTCATCCTCGATACTTTCGACTTCTACCGCTTCCCCCATCAAGAAAAATTTCACGTGATGCCCTTTGTTTAAGGCGGCTACTCCAAACCGAAACGCGTTCCACGCTTTCTCATGTTCCTTTGTCTCCAAAATGATCGCTACGTTCATTTTATTCCCTCCTTCGTCTGCTTGCTGGTTCCTCTCTTAAAGTATAGCGGTTTCACAAATCAAAGACAATCGCCGCAAAGACGCGTCGTCTCCTCGCTAAAAAAAAGACACCCGCCGATTTAGGAGGATGTCTTGAGGCGTCACAAAATTATTTTTCAAAATTGATCAACTTATTATTTGTTACATCTTCTTGCATTTTTCCTTGCGCAAGGATATTTACTCGAGTTTGTAACTCTTCATACATAGAAAGAACCGATTGGCGAGATTCATTGACTTCTTCAGAGATTTCTTTGGCTTGCTCATTGATCGTCGCCAATTCATTTTTAGCTTCTTCAATGATCCGATACGCTTCCATCTTTGATTTTTCAACCATCCGATTGGCTTGTTTCCGAGCGGTGATCAAGACCTCCCCGATTTCTTGTTGGGTCGAAGTCGCTTCTTGCTTCAGCTCCGCATTTTCCGCAGCTAATCCAGCCATTTTTTCCCGCAGCTCTGCTAATTCCTTTTCATAGCGCTCATTGGCTGCCTGTTCTTCCGACATTTGATCGATCGCTTGATCCTTTTCAACGATTACTTTGTCCAGTTGAGAATATTGTTCATCCTTTTCATTGATCTCAACTAACAATTCGTTGATCTGCGCTTCTAGCTGATGGATTTTTTCCAGACGTTGGACTTCTTCGTCTTTTTGCTGAGCAATCAAGGCCTGATGCTCCTCATGGATCTCTTGCAGTTCCTGTTCGACGGTCGCCAAATGGGCAACAGAATTTCTTAATTTCTCGTTTTCTTCCTGCACTTGTTCTAATTGCTGCTTCAAATTGTCTAATTCCTGTGTCTCTTTCAGACGCTGGACTTCTTGCCGTGCACGTTGGACTTCGGCTTCCAGGTCTTGGATCTGCCGCCGATTTTGGGCTTTTTCCTCGCCCATTCGTAAAACAGATTGCCGATAGTTTTCATTTTCTTTTGTCAGCTGCTGTGTTTGTGCGGCCGACTCTTTTTTATACTTTTGCAGCACCTGCTCTTTTTCAAAAATCAATCGCTTCAATTCTTTGATCTCTTCTGCTTGCCTTTCCGGCGACTCAGGAACGGTGTTGTCAGAGACCATTTTTAATGTCGGCGCAGGTTTTGCTTGTGAGTGCGCTTGGGCCTGCGGCTGGACATGGGTCGGTGTGTCAGTTTCCACTTTCTCTTCAGGAACGGAATTGATCTCATCGATAATGTTTTTATTGAAAAACCATCCGTTCTTTTTTTGCTGTGCTACCATCTTTTTCCCTTCTTTCCGTTAGTCTTCTTGGATCATCGCAAATTTATCTTCTCCATTCTCACGAGAGAAAGTGCAGCTATAATCTTGCGTTTGTTTCTCCCCATCCCTTACATTCAGCTGGAACGTGATTTGTGTCAGATTCGATACCCCCTCTGCTTCAGCAGCAAAGGCCTTGATATTTTCTTTGATCTGTTTCCGATTGGCTTCGCTGGTCAAATCGCCAGCCAAAGCAATGTTCAACGTTTGAGTCGGTATATCTAAGACGATCAGTGTCGTCGGTAAACCAAAGTAAGGACTGAGTTTATTCGAAAGGTCGCTTTCCATCGTGTATTGCGTCTCGCGACTTTCTTCGGAGAACAATTCCTTCCAAGAATAGTCTTGTAAGCCGATGCCCTCTGGCGGGTACTCTTTGACCGGTAGTTTATTGACCAATTTTTTTTGTTCCTTTTTCATCAATTGTAACTCATCCTTCAACAGATTGTTCTGCTCGTTTAATGCGTAGAGCTGCTCCTGTGTTTGGGAGGTCTTATAGGTGGTCAAAAGTATCCCCAGTGCTAAACAGAAGGTAATGAACAGCAGCGACGATACGTGTTTGGCTTGCTGGATCTGCTTGACGTAATCCAGCTTTCGCTGAAATGTCACCGAAGCATCTCTTGGCGGTTTGATCATCTGCAGCCGGACATTGATAATCATTCGAAATCCCCACACGAGGAGTGCTAGAATGATAAGTCCAATGCAGATCCAATTAATGATCATCACGTGTTTTCCCCTTTTCTATTCGTTATTCGGACGAGCAAGATGGATCGCTGGAAAGCGAAATTGGACGGTCCCTTCGATGGCTTTTCGATGGACAAATCCAAAAGTCCGACTGTCTTTAGAAACATCCACATGATCACCGATCACAAAATAGACCTCTTCTGGAATGGTGTTGAGTGTTTGAAATTCCTCCGCCACCGTTGGTGAAAGCTGATACGTGTAGGTCGTTTCAAAATCTCCCTGCTCTCCTAGGTCCAACACCATTCGTTCATTTCGTATAAAGATCTTGTCGCCAGGCAGCCCAATCACGCGTTTGACAAACATGCCCTCTTCCTTTCGGACAGAAAATGCAACGATGTCGTAGCGCTGGATCAGCGTCTTCTTTTTTACGAGAACCTGATCCTTTTCAGTCAATGTCGGTGTCATGGACGTTCCTGAGATCGTGTGGACGCTGTAATGCTTTTGCACTTGTCCTCTCACTACAAGCAGCAGCGTTACAGACAGGAGAACTAGGACCACCACCGTCAAAAGCTTGTTTCTCCTGTCATTTGGCGAATCTTCTGCGTGTCCATAGTGCGTATTTGCCACGAGTGATGGCACCCCTTTATTTTGCTTTGATATACGTAACTAAATCTGATTTCGCTAAATTCGCATCAATGACGCGATAAGAAATAACTGTTCCCCCATAAACATTGCCTTCCGAGATCAAGATCCCCTCCGGCTTGACTGCTTCAACAAACGCCACGTGTCCGTAACGAGG
The DNA here is from genome assembly GCF_051715125.1 of Enterococcus sp. AZ048. NCBI lineage: Bacteria > Bacillati > Bacillota > Bacilli > Lactobacillales > Enterococcaceae > Enterococcus > Enterococcus sp. AZ048. Next base: position 2,683,198 of record NZ_JBIOTD010000001.1, read on the forward strand.
ATCTGAGCCTGCGGTGCCTGGTGTAAAGGAGATCAACCAGCCGGCTTTTGGTTCGCGACTGACTTCATACCCCAGAGCTTTTCCTTTTGATCCCCATTCTCCGCCGTTGCCCATGAAATCATCCACACTCTTACCTAGCTGCTTCACCCGATTAAAGGCATACCAGGTACACTGGCCGACTGGATAAGAGCCCGACGTGTTGTAATTTACGCCATTATAGTCTGGATAACGCATCAGAGAACGGTATTCTGCTGGAATCTCTGCTTTTCCTTTAATGAAGACGCCGGAGGATTGATCCACCTTCGGACGGTCATATTGCGTCAAATGGTACACAGCAATGATCGAATTCAGCTTTCTATTATAAGAAGTATCGGTAGCGTAGGTGCCCGTCAAGGCTTGGGTCGACCGCAAATAATTCTTTGCCGTAGAGCGCCAGGTCTTTTGGTAATAGCCGTCATTTCCAGAGATCCCGCCTCGCAGCAACTGCACATAATCCCCTAATGAGGCTGCATAATTCGGGTATTTTCGGAACGCCGAATTGATCGAATAGAGCGCGCCATTTCCGCGGTCTTCTTGCGTCGCCATCGAAACGGCTTGTCCTTGGTAGGTACCTTTTATCCCAAAGAGATTGTGATTCGGCGGCAAGGACAGTCCGCTGGTCCCGGAACCGCTCTCTAACAAGGCTTGCGCGATCATCACGGACGCAAAAACATCGTATTCCTGTCCCAGCTTGCGAGCGTCTTCTGCGACCTTTGAAATAAAGGTCTTCGCCCCTTCATTTTCAGTAAAATTGTGGGACGCCGGATACTCCTTCAAGATCGTTTGTCCATATTCTGTCAGCGTCACGTCTGGCAAAGGTTGAACGAATAGCTCGTCTTCCATCGACATCGGCTGAAGAACGACCTGCCGCTGCTTTTCTTTTTTATCGCTTTTCTTTTCTTTTTCCTTATTCTCTGTGTTCGAGTTCGCTGTTTCCGTTGGTTCGGCAGAGGCCTCCACGTCGACATCTTCGACAGTCAAGTAATACTCTTTGCCGATAGACACGCCCACTACTTTTAGCTGGTCTTTTTTCTTTTGATAGAGCAGACTGCCGGCACTGATCTCATCCTTCATCTTCACAGGTGTTCCTGCGGTCTCGATCGCGAAAAGGTCTTGGTAGAGAGTACCCGCCAATTGTTCAGCAGTGAATTCTGCGGTCTGCTCTTTCCCTAGCTTTTTGATCCCGTCGTAGATCAAGGCTGCTTGCGCTTTATTCTCAATGCTCGAAAGCAGCGGCAATTCATAGCCCTTCAGATCTGACTGTGCCACTTCCGACGTTTTCAGATCACTCGGCAGCTGCAAAGTGCTAGTCTCCGAGAATGCGTCAGGTGTCTCTTGAGTGATCGCCGGGCTCGTCTGAACATTCGGCTCGCTCGGTGCAGGCGGTGCTGGCACCTGCTGCGGCGGTACATCACTAGGTGTTGGCGGACTAGGTTGCGGGTCTTCCTGACTAGCGCTTGGCGTCGTAGAAGACGGGGTCGTTCCCGTACCGCTTGACCAACCGCCGCTCGTGCTGCTGCTCGTACTCGGCGTCCCCGTGCCGGCACTTGACGTCGAGGGTTGTTCTGTCGTCGGCGTTGTGCTGGTCGTAGTCGATGTTTGAGGTTGGCTGGTCGTAGTGCTGGTACTGCTCTCGCTTGACGAGCTGCCGACACTTGAACTTTCTTTACTCGTACTTTCACTTGATGGTTGTTCGACCGTGCTGCTTTCCGGTGTTGCCTCCCCCGCAGGTTCCTTCGGCGGCACCGTCTCTTCCGCCGGCTGCTCGACCGGCACTTCTGGCACCGCAGCAGACTCCGCTGCGGGGGCCTCTGGTGTAGGATTTTCCGGCGCTGGCGCAGGTTCTGGTGCCGGCGCTTCTGATGGCGGATCCGGTGCTGGAACGGTTGGCGCTGGCGCTTCCACAGGTGCAGCGACCGAACTTTCTGGCACAGTCGTTTCAACAATGGCAGATTCTTGAAGCAGTTCGTCTGCTTTCAATGCTCCGCTGCGCAGGCTGGCAACTCCCCAACAAACTACCGCTGCCCCGCAAATGACCATAACAATCTTTTTCATGAATAACTTCCCCTTCTTTCCTTCTTGAATCCCTAAAGCCTCTCTCTAGCTGTTGAAGACGATCAGTGAACTGAAAAAAATCAAGGATGCTGACACCAATCCGCATCCTTGATTCCTCCTTCGATAATGATGCATCCCATCCATCACTTAAAAGTCCTTCAATGAGTGCTGATCATTCCCCACCGTTCATTCCTAACAGTGTAAGCTTCACCTGAACGTCCTCTTAGTTCTCTGACTTGCGGCATTTTCCCATCTACCAAGGAGAATGCGAAGGAACAGAGTCACTGATCGAGTCCCCCTCACCCTTCAGCATGCTGTCACTATTAAAATTACAATGAACGGATTTCTTATGTAGGTTTGTTTTATAAACTTCTATGCTGCTTGGTTCTGGAAAAAATAGGCCGCAGTCCTTTCCCGCGACACGACCAGAAAGAACTAAAAATACCTTCATTGTACATACGAGTGGTTACACATATATTCTACCCGCATTCCTAAAGAATGTCTCAGCCATTTTTGCAATATAAAATTTAATTTTTGGGTAAAAACATCCGCAACTCAAGAGTGTATCCGCTTTCAACTTTACCGTAGCTTTACTCTTTAATCCTCGAAAACAGTCGAAATATCCAATAAAAAATAAATTCTTTTTTCTTTCCTTTTTATTCATTTTTTGGGTTATTCTTCAAGCGATCTGTGTCTCATCCATTTCAAATCGTTGCGCCCGCAACGTTTTTCTTTTATACTGTTAGATGCTTGTTTTAATCAGAACGTATCAAGGAGGAAAAATAGATGGATTCTTTTGTAAAGATGGTCAATCGTATCTCACGGTTGTCCGCTCTTTATCGCGAAAAGGAGTTTAAAAAAATAGGCTTAGGCGAAATGCATCATGCTTATATTTTGACGGTCTGCGGAGAGCCGGGCATTTCTCAGGAGGAGCTGGCCTGCAAGATTTTTATCAACAAAAGCAACGTCGCCCGTCAAGTCGCTCAATTGGAACAAAAAGGATTCATCCTTCGACAAAGCTGCGCCCGTGACGCACGCAAGCTGCGGCTTTTCCCAACCGAAAAAGCCCTGGCGTTGGCACCTAAAATTCGGGCGATCTTAGCCGATTGGAACCAACTGTTGCTAGACGAACTCTCGGTAGAACAGCAAGAAGCCGTATTGACGGGATTGCAGACGATCATGGAGAAGGCCGAAGCAGAAATGTGCAAAAAGGAGGAATGACGAAGAACAATGAACTTGATTTTGAACTATTTAAAACCCTATCGCACCCGTGTCACCTTGGGTGTGATCATTAAATTTCTAGGAACTATGATGGAATTGGTCCTGCCATGGAATCTGGCCTATATTTTAGACCATGTCATTCCAGAAAAAGAGCCGAAGAAGATCCTTTTTTGGGGTGGTGTCATGTTGGCAGCCTCCGCCTTCGCTTTATGGGCGAACATCCTCGCCAATCGCATGGTCTCACGGGTCGCAAAGGATACGACCGAACATCTTCGCGGCGATCTTTTTCAAAAAATCACCTACTTAGATACGACACAAGTCGAAGAAGTCGGGGTCTCCTCATTAGTTTCACGTGTAACATCTGACACTTATAATATTCATTTGACCCTCGGTGTCATGATGCGGATGGGGATTCGTGCACCGATTTTGTTAGTCGGCGGTATCTTGATCACTACCACGCTAGACCCGATCTTAACGCTAGTATTGGTCGCTGTGATGCCCATTATTTTTGTGATGGTGACACACATTTCTAAAAAAGGCGTGCCGCTTTTCGGCAAGCTGCAAAAGCAGGTCGATCAGCTCGTTTTGTCGGTGCGTGAAAATGTGACCGGGTCTCGTGTCATCAAGGCATTATCTAAAGAAGCGTATGAACGGCAGCGTTTTGAAACGGTCAATCAATCGTTAGTGACGGCTGAAACAACGGCAAATGTCACGTTGGCCGCTTCCCCTGCCCTGCTGGATCTATTCTTGAACTTGGGCCTGACTCTCGTGATCGTCGTTAGTGCCTACCGCGTGAATGCTGGATTGACGCAACCGGGGGTCATCGTCGCCTTCTTGACCTACTTCACGATTATTTTGAATGCGATGCTGTCCATCACGCGGATCTTCGTTTTGTATTCTCGCGGACTCGCTTCTGCCAACCGTATTAAAGAAGTCTTGCGGAAGAAGCCCACCGTCGTACCCGGTACCTTGGAACAGCGAAACGTCGCGGATACCACCTTGGTTTTTGAAGAGGTGACCTTTGCTTACCCAGATGGCGGCCCTGCGATCGAAAAAATCAGCTTCCAAGTCAATCCCGGGGAAACCTTAGGGATCATGGGTGCGACAGGCAGCGGAAAAACAACGATTGCCAGCCTGATCTTGCGTTTGTACGATCGAACGTCGGGACAGATTCTCTTGGATGGGCAAGAGATCAAGCATTATTCTCTGGATGCCCTCCATCAAAAAATCGGCGCAGTTTTGCAGAAGGATGTCCTCTTTGCGGATACGATCCGAGAAAACATTTTATTTGGTCGGTCTTTTTCAGAAGAAGAACTCCAGCAGGCGATCGATGATGCGCAGGCACGTGAATTTATTGATAAATTACCTGACGGACTAGATCACCCTTTGGAAGCCAAAGGACAAAATCTCAGCGGCGGGCAAAAACAACGGGTGCTGCTGGCTCGTGCATTGATCGGGCAACCGGATTTGTTGATCTTAGACGACTCCTCCAGCGCATTGGATTACCATACCGATGCTAATCTGCGGAAAGCTTTGCGGACGCATTTCGTTTCAACAACGAAAATCCTGATCGCTCAACGGGTCAGCTCGATCCAACACGCGGATAAGATTTTGTTATTAAGCAAAGGAAAAATGATCGGTTATGGGACTCATGAGGAGCTCTTGGCTGAAAATGCGACGTATCAAGAAATCTACCAAGGACAGACAGGAGGGCAAGCCATTGAAGACTAAGGATTCACGCAGAGGCACACTGCTCCGTTTATGGGGCTATCTGTATCAATTCAAATGGCTGTTGGTTTTGGCTGTCATTTTAACGATCGCCAGCAATCTTTTCGCCTTGGTCGGACCCCTGCTGTCTGGGTACGCCATTGACGCGATCCAGATCGGCAAAGGCCGTGTCGCCTTTGACAAAGTGTTCTACTATTGTAGTTTGATGGTCGGCTTTTACGTTGCCTCAGCGATCCTGAGCTACGGCATCAGCCGCTTGATGATCTATTTGAGCCAAAAAATCGCCTTTCGTCTGCGAAAGGATCTATTTGAAAAAATCGTTTCTTTGCCTGTCGGCTATTTCGATCAGCACCAGACGGGAGATATCGTCAGCCGCATGAGCTACGACATCGATACGATCAATACGTCACTAGCCAGTGACTCGGTCCAAGTGCTCAGCAGTTTAGTGACGATCATCGGTTCCTTCGTCATGATGCTGGTGATCTCGCCCCTGATGGTGACGATCTTCCTTGTGACGGTGCCCGCTTCGATTCTGTTGACGCGCTTTTTAACCAAAAAATTTCAGCCGTTATTCCGAAAACGATCCGCCGAACTGGGGGAATTGAATGGACTGACTGAAGAGCTGTTGTCTGGTGAACAAACCACCAAAGTCTACCACCAGGAAGAGACGATGATCGCTCGCTTCGGCAAGAAAAACGAAGAAGCCATGTCCGCCTATTACAATGCCGAATACTACGGCAGTATGACGGGGCCTTCCGTCAACTTCATCAATAACGTTTCCTTGTCATTGATCAGTATCTTAGGTGCCTTCCTGTTTCTCTTTGGACACCTGACGTTAGGAAAATTGTCTTCCTTCGTGTTGTATTCACGGAAATTCTCTGGACCGATCAATGAGCTGGCAAACATCTTCAGCGACCTGCAATCCTCGATCGCCGCAGCCGAACGAATCTTCAAGCTGTTAGACGAAGAACCGGAAGTGCAAGATGTGCCCCACGCCCATGTGTTCCAAAAAGCCCGCGGAGAGGTCCGTTTCGACCATGTCTCCTTCGGCTATCAAGCGAATCAACCCGTGATCAACGACCTGTCCTTTGCTGTTTCAGCCGGCAGCGTCGTCGCGATCGTCGGACCAACAGGCGCTGGAAAAACGACGATCGTGAATTTGCTGATGCGCTTTTATGATCCCGACAGCGGCGCCATTTATTTAGATGGTCAGAACATCAAAGAAGCGACCCGCAGCAGCCTGCGGAAGCAATACGCGATGGTCTTGCAGGATACGTGGCTCTTCACCGGAACGATTTTTGAGAATCTGACCTATGGAAACGACGACGCCACGATGGCGGATGTCCTCCAAGCAACCAAAGCCGCCCACATCCACGACTTTATCATGCAATTGCCAAAAGGCTACGATACGGTGATGACCGAGGATGGCTTGGCGATCTCTCAAGGGCAAAAGCAGCTATTAACGATCGCTCGGGCGATGCTTTTAAATGCCGAGCTGCTGATTTTAGATGAGGCAACCTCAAATGTCGATACGCAAACCGAATTGCAGATTCAAGAAGCCATGGGCAAGCTGATGATCGATAAGACTTCCTTCATCATCGCTCATCGCCTCTCCACGATTCGCGAAGCTGACCTGATCTTAGTGGTCAACGACGGCAATATCGTTGAACAAGGCACTCACGAAGAACTATTAGCCAAGCAAGGCCGCTATTACCAACTGCATCAAGCACAATTTGAACATTAAAAAAGAGGAGCCACGCGACCGTTATCCCTTCGCGTGGCTCCTCTTTTTTTAGCTCTTTAACATATTTTCAACCATTTCTTTTCCAAGAAACGTTTTTTCCCCTAATTCATCCACGGACATTCCCTCAGCGGCTAGCCGTTTCACCATGACCGTCAGATCCTCGCCAACTTGGATCACATGCTTATCTGGATCATAGAAGCACGCCACTCGCTGCCCCCAAGGCATCGTTGCGACGTCTCGTAAAAAATCCAGCTCCTCGCCGCTGATCCGTTCAAGAAATCCGTCAAAGTCCTTCGTTTCAAAATAAAATTCCACCGTGTTGCTCTGATAGTTGAATATCTCTTGGTCACAGCCAGTGAAACGTATCCAAGATTCTTCTGTTTGCAGCGACAAGCCGCCGTTGAAGGTCACATTCTCACCAAAATCCGATACGATCGCTACCTCAAGAATCTTTCGATAGAAGGCCTTTGACCGCTCCATATCCTTCACTACCAGCATTGGTCCCCGATAGTCCATAGCATTCCTCCATTCTATTTGAAGCGTTTACATTTTTATTTACTATATCATAAAAAAGATGATTTTTGCTGAGAATTCTTTAGTCTCTTTTAGGTAGTCACAAAAAATCTCAACCTTTTCCTTACTTGCTTATGCATTGGTTTTAACTTGAAACTTCTATTTTATTCTGATTTTTGAAAAGTATTTTGAGTTTATAGTCACTTTTAGTTCCAATAAACTTGATTCTTCTCAATTTTTCTATAGTGGTCCTCTAAATTCATGGAAGCAATCTTCTTTTTTGAGTGGATTAGTTGAAAGTATTCCCCTAGATGATTATTAGATAAACTTGGACATACAACTATTCCAATTTCTTTTCCTGAATTTCTATTTCTGGTTCATAATGAGCAATTAAATCAACAGAATTGTTTTCAGTCCATACAACAAAATGTCTTAAATCCCAATCATCATAGATACCCATAGTTTGGTCTGAAATAAAATCAAGAAACTTTGAAGTTGTTAGTTTGAAAAAACCCCACGTTAGGTCTTTTCCGAATTTTCTGACCCATTCATAATCTCTTTTTTGAAGTCCAGATTCATCTGAACATAGCATGGCATAGACAAAACCTGCAAAAAGAATTTTTATCACAAGTTCTTTGCTCTCTAATACTATCAGAGTCCCGTTCGAATCCTGTTGTACTTTTTTTACCCAGTAATCATATTCTGGTAAATTATTGCTTATTAATTTTTCCATTATTTTGCTCCTTTGTTTATTCCTTATTTTCATTTTGCTCAGGAGGTGGTTTACCATTATAGTGAGTCCCTTTTATTATGCTAATAATAGAACTGAAAAAATACCGGCTACATTTATGGAATATACAAGAAAATCAAAACAATATAAGATATTCATACTTAATCTAGTAATTAATTAAGGAAATACTTGTCTAATTAATATTACGACAGGTTACCTATTCCAGTTTCTTTTCCTGAATTTCTATTTCTGGTTCATAATGAATAATTAGCTCAACAGAATCGTCTTTGGTCCATACGACAAAATGTCTTAATCCCCAATCATCATAGAAACCATAAGATTGATCTGAAATAAAATCAAGAAACTTTGAAGTTGATAACTTGAACAGCCCCCACTTCAAATCTTTTCCGTATTTTACAAGCCATTCATAATCTCTTTTTTGAAGTCCAGATTCATTTGCGGTTAACATAGCATAGACAAAACCTCCAAAAGTAATTTTCACAAAAAATTGTTTGCTCTCTATTATTATCATGGATCCTTTCTCATCCTGTTGTACTTTTTTTAGCCAGTATTCACCTTCTGGTAAATTATATCCTGTTAATTCTTCCATTGATTTGCTCCTTTGTTTATACCTTACTTTTGTTTTTTCAGGACTCCCTTTTGCTGAATTTCTAATTCTGTATGGATGTTTCAGCGCTCCCGAGTTCGAAGACCTTTCAAGAGAGAAAGTATCAAAACCGTCTCTACTAAAATTTGTCCAAGATATTGACCCAAATCCAAAAGTCGAAGAGGCTGATTTCTCTTCGACTTTCTTTGTATAGCGCAGAAACGACTTCAATTACTCAAAAATAGATTGTTCTCATTTGCAATTTTTTCATAAAGTTTTTTATCTTTATCATTATCAAAAATAATTGGGAGACTCAGATCATAACCGGAGACTAAAATCAAAGGATGTGAGTTAAAGTATAAACTGTTCCATATTTTTTCTCGAAGAAAACCTTTGATAAATAGTTTTAAAAGATTTATATTTTCAATCTTATATATATAATTATTACCATTATTTAATATATCGATTTGATTCATATAAATTAGTCTATCTATCTTATCTAATCCCTCGCAGTGACTTTCAATTCTTTCTATTATCTTACGCTTGTCATCTTCACCTGCGAAATCTATATAAGCTTCGTTATCATTTATCTCAAATACTCTCTCAAAAAAGATAAATACTTCTTTTCTTGACTTAGTCTGAAATATTCATTTGACAATAGATCAAGTTTCGGGTCTCCTATCTGCATAGTATCTTTAAATACATCTAATATTGCACTTTTTTTACGACTTGTCACTTCATCCACTAATTCAATATAATCTGTTGTATTGAAAAATAATTGATAGCCTCATTATCAAAACTGCTTGATGAAAAATCCATTTTTTCTAATTCAGGGATCTTCCCATCCTGAATGTTAATCTCTAATTCGTTGCCCATTTTCAGTATACGTTCCTTCTCTCTTATCCTTTTCGAAATCTCTTTTATTTTTATATTTCTTCTATTTACTTCCACTGTATTTTCGTTCGTGTAGCTGAGACACTCGTTACTATAGGTATCTTCTCTGGTCGTATAAGGGATCAAGACTTCGTTCACCTCAGAAGAATAGGTGACTTTTCCTTCACCAGGTCGGTTGCTCAAACTTGGCGGATTCACGACGATACCTTCTTTATTGGCGCGATCCTTGGCAATCTTTTGATGATACGCACGTGAAACGGTATCGAAGACATTCATCCATAGGTTGCCGACTGTTTCAGGCAGACTTGAGATTGCTTGAACCACATTCTCGGTAAAGCCATACCAGAAGAGTGAATTCTCTTCGCCATTCGGGCTGGTCTTCGGTGATTTCCAACCATTATTTTTCCCATCTCTAGTTACAGACGTTGTTTTAGAAGACTTTCCTTTGCCTTTTTTCTCTTGACGTTTAAAGAGCTGATAAGCGGTCGTATCTTCTGTTCGACTGGTGGTGAGCACACGATTATCGTCGCCATCATAGAGTGCCGCCATCAGTAAGCCTTTATTATCTTTTACCGCGAGCAGGCGATTATTATTGTCGAATGATTAACTTGAAAAAAACACATACCTATAAATTTATGAGATTTTTTTGCAGAAATTTTATAAATGCCTATATAGCAAACAACCTAAGCCCATTATAGAACTTAGGTTGTTAACAAATAAAAGAATACCCTTTTGATATAACACGTGAAACTTATATTACGAGATGAACTATTTTAAACATCTAGTATTTGAGGGGGACTACATTCTATTTGAATCTTGTTAGCTACCTCGATTAGGTTATCAGAGTACTAACTTGTATATAAGCATTTTTTTCTTACTTATTTTTTCTCAGAAAGCAGCAAGATATTTTTTCTAATAAATATCTAGTCTTGACAGATTTACTTCAACAAATTCATTTTCTTTAATATCATTAGGAACATTCCCTTCGGATAAATCAAAACTAAATTCTCCAATTCTAAGCGTTAAGTTTTTTTTGTCTATAAGCTGCCCTTTCAGATGGTAAATCCCATTTTTTCTAACAACTTCACTTTTTTTTTCAAAACTCCTATAAATGCTTGTCACGTTGAATCCATGAATCATATCAAAAAACACATCGCCTACAGATAAGCTACAGTCACTACAGAAACATTCTACAAAGTATTCTTTATCAGATAATAGTACATCCGCTTCTCTTGATTCCTCATCAATCCAAGTTATATCCTTTACAATGATCATAGTCTACCTCCTGCTATTTTTTTAAACCTAAACTAGGTGCTTTTTTCATGAGTTCCTGAACAGATTTTAAATGCATTGTTGTAATATTCCCAGTTTTTCTATCTAAACCTACAAAAGCATATTTTGCACTCCCTTTACCACCAATAAGTTTAATGTAACCATTCATTTCTGGAACATATTGTCCTTCTTTTATAACATGGTTTGCATCATTAAGATAATCTTTCTTCGAATAATTCTTTTTATTTAGAGCCTCTTTCATCTCGGAACCATGTTTTTCATAATGACCGTCTAACTTCTCTTTATTTTCGAAACTACGTGATCCACCACTATTCCCCGAGCTACCATAATTACCTCCACCCATCATATTCTGAATACTCGATGCCAAAACACCGGTCGCATGCTCAACGATCGCAGCAGATGCTATCGTAGATGCAGGTGAAAGTGCTAAACTAGCACCACCGGTCCAAGGTGCTCCTGCGTAACTAACCCCATTCCCAATTGACCTCTGATGAATAAGTCACTTTGCCTTCACCTGGTCGATTGCCTAGACTTGGTGGATTCACGACGATGCCTTCTTCGTTCGCTCGATCTTTGGCAATTTTTTGGTGATACAGTTGCGAGATTGTATCAAAGACAGACATCCAGATGTTGCAGACAGTTTCTGACAAACTCGAAATTGCTTGAATGATATTCTCCGTGAAGCCATACCAGAAAAGGGAATTCTCTTCGCCATTTGGACTGGTCTTTGGCGGTTTCTAACCACCTTTTTTTAACAATTACATAAAAAACTGTATCAGTACACTCCAAACTACTGATACAGTTTCAAAATTTTTAATTTTTATTCTGTTTACTTGTGTGATCAAATTTAATGTTTTTACATATTACCTTTCTTCAAGATAGTTTCATCATTATTTATCTAACCATTTTTTTTCACCATAATAAATTTCTTTAGGTTTGATTTTTTTCAATAATTCTTTTGCTGACTCATATAATTCGTTTATATTGTCATCAAGTTTCTCTGGTAGCAAGGATTCTATATCTTCTAGTTCAGTTCCTAAATGTACAATATCGATAATTCTTTTATCTACGTTCTTTTGTTGTAACACCTCTAGAGAGTATGGACTAAATAAATATTGTTCGCACTCCTCTATTGTAAGGATTCCACTTTTTAGAGAATCCAGTAATCCAATTATACATACTAGTAACAATATATTAGCATCCTCTTTTTTATTAACTGACAACTTAAGTGTTTTCCGCATCATTTATCTCCCTATTTATTACTCCACTTGCTTTTAACTTTTACATTGAAAACTTTGCCTGATTTGCTTTGGAAATAATGGATAGAAATCTTATTTCCAGCATTGTCATAACCATCTTTATATACTTTCTTCCATTCACCTGACTCAACTTTCCTCAAATCCTCTAACAATTCTTTATTTGTCACCTTATTTGTTTTTGTTCCATTCTGTCTTCCTTTAAATCCTTTAGGATATGTTGGTGCATCTTTGATACCATTATAAACATTTTTAACCTCAGAATTGGAACCATAGTTACCTCCACCCATCATATTCTGAATACTCGATGCCAAAACACCGGTCGCATGCTCAACGATCGCAGCAGATGCTATCGTAGATGCAGGTGAAAGTGCTAAACTGGCGCCACCAGTCCAAGGGGCTCCTGCGTAACTAACGCCATTCCCACCTGTGAAGATTGATGCTGCTGCAACATACTCCACCGCTGCTTGAACAAGCCCAAAAATGTTTCCAACTTGTCTTCCTTTACTATATCCTGGATTTTGTGCAATCCAATCTTTTGGCGACCATTCCCCGAATATCTTGTCTAAAACAGGCTTGATTAAAGTATTTTCACTAAATTGAATGACAACACCTACACCAAATGAAACTCCTGTTTGAAGACCTTTTTTTGCAACTTTTGGCGCGGTTTTACAGAATTTCGTCCATGTTTTCTCCATGGCTTTACCCCAGTTTTTAAACATATTTTGGGCTTCTTTAGTTTTAGGGGTGCCTTTAATTCCAGTGGCTCTCTGATACGCTTGGGTCAATTGTTGTTGCCGTTGTGCGCTCTTTACCGCTATTAGTTGTTCATGACTCATGTAGCTTTGACTACTTGGGGCTCGATTTGCATTCCAATAGCCACCAGGATATGGTGGCCCAGCGATTCCTCTTCCTGCTCCCGTTGAACCACCACCAGTGAAGGAATTCACTACTCTATTATACGATGTTCTGGCAGAATTTGTGGCACCACTCCATAAATTACTAACAACTTGTTTAGCACTATTAATCTTGTTACCTACCCACGTTGCAGCTTTGTTTACAAATTTTACAACGGGTTTTACGATATATTTGTTAACTGGTTTCACAATATACTTATTAACTGCTTTTTTCCCTTTATTCCACAAATTCTGGAAGAAATTCTTCTTATGCCCCGTCGGATCGGCATAATTGATCGGATTATTCTCCACATACGTATACCCATTCTGACTCAGTGGGTTATCCCCTTCACCTTCATAGCTATCTTGGGTCAGGAAGGTGCCGCTTTGGCTATCGTAATAACGAGCTCTTAGGTAATTATATCCCGTCACATCTTGCGCTTCTCCAGTATAACCATATGGACTTCCGGTATCCCCTTGGTCTTCAGGAATCCCCCATACAGAATAACTATTACTCTCTGCGATTTCGCCATCTTGAACCAAGCCAGTCACGCTGCCTCGTGCATCGGTCAGGTACTGGTACTCATCTTTTGTTTTTTCGTTCATGTAGCTGAGTCGTTCGTTGCCATAGGTATAGGTTTCACGAGCGTTTTTCTCGTCATCATAGGTTTGGAGCACTTGAGTGTTCTCTTGATTCACGTCATTGACATAGTTTCGTACTTCGTAATAGTTGTACGTGTCTTCTCGTGTTGTATAGGGAATCAATACGTCATTGACCTCTGACGAATAAGTCACTTTGCCTTCACCTGGTCGATTGCCTAGACTTGGTGGATTTACGACGATGCCTTCTTCGTTCGCTCGATCTTTGGCAATTTTTTGGTGATACAGTTGCGAGATTGTATCAAAGACAGACATCCAGATGTTGCCGACAGTTTCTGGCAGGCTGGAGAGTCCTTGGATCACATTCTCAGTGAAACCATACCAGAAAAGGGAATTTTCATCGCCGTTTGGACTGGTCTTTGGTGATCGTCTTCCGTTACTATCTCGACTGCTTCTAGAAACAGACTGTGATTTTCCACCAGGTTTCTTTTTCTTCTCTTTCCGTTTAAATAGCTGATAGGCGGTCGTCTCTTCTGTTCGACTAGCGGTGAACACGCGATTATCCGCGCCATCATAAAGTGCCGCCAGCAAGAGACCTTTATTGTCTTTTACCGCAAGCAAGCGATTTTCGGTGTCATAGATGTAATCAAGCACTTCATCTGTTCCGCTTTGTTTGATACGATTGCCATTCTTGTCGTATTCATAGGTGATTGTCTGATCGTCGTTTTTCATGTTTAGCAGACGATTATTGTCATCATAGGTAAAGTCCGTTGTGGTTTCTTTCCCATCAATTGTTTCTGTGCTAGTCAATTTATTTCCGGCTAAATCATACGAATACGCATAGCGTGCCAGCTCATTTTTCTTATTCTTATCAGAAACCGTCATTTGAGTGACTTGTCCGAGGCTATCGTATTCATAGGTTTGTACGACTGTTTTTCCCTCTTGCATGATACTTTCTTCAGAAACAAAGTTGTCGGCATCGTATTCATATTCATAAGAAGCAATTGGTTTGCCTTTTTTGTTTTGATGCACGATTTTTTCGACCCGATGATCCAGACGGTACGTCAGTGTAGAGGTCGAACCATCTTTCCGCTTGATCTTCGTCATGTTTCCAGCATCATCATATTCATAGGTCGTTGCTTGATTGTCTTTATCTGTCACTTTTGTTAATCGATCCAACTCATCATAAGCGTAGGTTACTTCTGATCCATCGGCGTAGGTCAATTTTTTAATGTTGCCGTACTCATCGTAATCGTATGTGATTAGGCTTCCATCTCCTTGACGGACACCCGTGAGTTCATCTTCATCATTGAATTCATAATTCGTTTGACCCGTGAGATCATCCATTGTAATGCGTCGGCCGTCTGCATCGTAGGTATACATGACGGTCCCTTCTGATTTCTCCGAGTAGTTCACTTGCAATAGCTGATCCAATTTATTGTAGTCATAGGTAATGGATTTGCCATTGGCTTGCTGAACACCGTTTAGACGGTTGTCTGCATCATAGGTGTATTTCGTTGTATCCCCCAAGCTAGTTACTTTTTCAACAACATTTGATAGTTCATCGTATTTGTACTTCGTGACTTTGCCATTTCCATTGGTAATTTCCGTGACATTTCCAACAGAATCATACGCATAGCTAGTCTTGGAGGCTTTGTCGCCTGTCCCCGTTGTTGCTTCGATCATTTGATCAGCTTTGTCATAACTGTAACTATTTACTCGTTGACCACCTGAAGTCACCTTGGTCAAGTTATCGTTGCCATCGTAAGCGAACTCGTTGATCGCGCCTTCACTAGAAGTGATCTTCGTCAAACGATCATCTTTGTCGTAATTGTAGGCAGTGAGTTGTCCCGCTGTATTGGTCTCTGCGATCAATCGGTCGGCTTCGTCATAACTATTGGTGCTTTTCTGTCCAAGAGCATTGATTGTTTCTGTCAGATTGCCGTTCGGATCATAATTATAAGTTTCTTTTCGCTTGCCATTGATCGTACGAGTCGTTAATTGTCCGACTGGATCATACTCAAAGGTCGTCTCACGCCCTGTTGGCTGAGTCACTGTTTCAATTTGATCCAATACATTGTAGCTGTATTTTGTTTTGATTCCGCTTGGGCTAACTGTTTGTGCAAGATTCCCCGCGTCATCGTATTCAAAGCTGGTTTTCAAATCTGCTGGATCCGTAGTTGTCAGCAAACGACCTGCTTTATCATACGTATAGTCCGTCGTACGTTTGGATTGATCTTCCTGCTTGATCAAGTTTCCAGAAACGTCATAGGTGTAGCTTTGAGCTAGGCCTTTCGGTGCTGTTTGCTGGGTCAATCGGCCCAACTTGTCATAGGCATAGCTATACTTTGCGCCATTAGCCAATGTCCGAGTGGTCGCTTGACCGTATAGATCATTTTCATAGGTCGTCTTATGACCATTGGCATCCGTTTCCGATAGTAGCGCACCTGTTTGATCGTAGGTATATTCACTGACGCCGCCGGTTGGTTTGGTCATACTTATCATACGATTCATCTGATCGTAGGTATAGCTGGTTGTATTTTCTTCGCCGCTTGTTTCTGACAACGTATTCCCTAGATTGTCGTAAGAATATTTTTGAACGGCACCTGTCGGACTTACTTTTTCTGCTAGACGATTTAATGGATCGTATTTCAGAGCGGTCGTATTTTCCTTCGCATCTGTGTAAAGAATCAAGTTCTGATTGGCGTCATAGCCGTAACTGGTCTTTTCTCCATTTTCATCGGTGATACTGGAAACATTTCCGAGAACGTCATACGTATAGGTAGTCATGTCGCCAGCTGGATTTGTTTCTTTGACGATTTGATTGACATCATCATAGCTGTAAACGGTCACACGTCCTTTAGCATCAGCGGCTTCTTTTAGATTGCCATTTTTATCATACGTGTAAGTCGTCTGCTTTCCTTCAACATCCAACGACGTCAGCATATTTCCCATCGCATCGTAGGTAAAGGACTCGCTTGTCTTATCCGCATATTCTACTCGTGTGACATTGTCTTGCGTATCGTATTCGTAGATGGTCGTTTCACCTAGGCTATTCGTCTCAGTCAATCGTTGGCCGTGATGATTATAGGTATAGGTCTCATCCAGTCCTTGATTGTCTTTTACATGATTCACACGGTTGCTGGCATTGTACTCGTATTCCGTTACAAGGCCATTTGAGTGTGTTTCTTTCACTAAGCGATCTAGCGCGTCATAACCATTCGTAATCGTTGAACCATCGGGATTTTCAATTCTTTCCGTCTGAGCAGTCGGCGTATAGGAAATCTTGTACGTATTTCCATTCTCATCTGTAATGGCAGTCGGATAGCCTAACTCATTGTAGGTATAGGTTTTTTTGTTTCCCAACGCATCTGTCGCGCTGGTGATTTGTTCAATTTGACTATAAGAATAGGTCGTTTTATTCCCTAAGCCATCGGTCACGACTGATGGGAGATTGTGCCCGTTGTACGTCGTACTAGTGGTATAACCTGCAGCATCCTTCATACTGGCCTGATTTCCATTGCCGTCATACGTTATCTTAGATTGGTTTCCTAATGGATCGGTGATACTCGCCAACGCACCGCCTTTTGTGTAGCCATAAGTGGTTTTCTTTCCTCTGGCATCAGTAAAAGAAAGGGCATTTCCCATGGCATCATAGGTGTAGGTGTGGGTTTGTTCGTTCGGATACGTTACTTTGGTAACATTTCCCATCGCGTCATAGGCATAGCTGGTTTCCCGTCCATCGACTGTTTCACTTAGCTTATTCCCATTCGCGTCGTACATATAGGTCGTAACGATCCCTGCCTCGTCTGTACGTTTAATGAGCTGATCTAAGTCATCATATTCATTGGTGAGCGCTGTCCCATCCGGTTTTTCTATTTTTGTGCTATTTCCCGAGGCGTCATAGGTATTAGTAGTTACCTGTTTCAGCGGATCAGTCATTGTGGCAATTTGATTGGTGACATCGTCATAGGTATACGTATTCGTATTGCCCGATTCATTGGTATCACTTACCAGTCGGCCAAGTGCATCTCGTTGATAAGTCAATGCGTGATTCGCTGCGTCGGTCTCACTCGTTAACCGACTTCGTTTGTCGTGGGTATACGTTGTCGTATGTCCATCAGGATCGGTCATCTTGATTTTATTCCCAATACCGTCATACACATACGAATACGTACCGCCTTCACTATTCGTCATCGTCAGATTATTTCCTAGAGCATCGTAGGTAAAGGTAGACGTCGCGCCATTGCCATCAGTCGTGGCAATCACTTGACCAGAGCCGTCAAAAGCATAGCTGGTTTTTTGTCCATCTGGCGTTGTTTCACTTGTCTTTCGTCCTTCATTGTCATAGGTAAACGTCGTCACGCCGCCCAATGGATTCGTCATACTTATTGGAAGACCATGAGCATTATAGTCGATGCTCGTAACGCCATTCAGTGCATTCGTGATCGTTGTCAAAAATGCGCCTGAGTATCCAAACGTGGTTTTATTTCCTTTTGAATCCGTGGTACTGGTTATCCGCCCTTGCTTATCTACGCTAAATGCTGTCTCTAGTCGTCCATTGATTTGAAGGTTTTTAAGATTCCCTGCACCATCATAGGCGTAAACACTCTTTTTCCCATCGAAATCTACTTCACCTGTCACGTGGTTTTTCGCATCATACGTAGACTGCCTAACCGCTCCATCAAACCGTGTCTCTGATAGCATGTTGCCGTTCCCATCATAAGTGTAGCTAGAGGTTTGGCCCGCTTCATTTGTCTCACTTGTCAGCCGATTTTCAGCATCGTACGTTTTGGATTCCCTTGTACCGTCTGGATGATCGATCCCTGTTGTCCGATATTGTTTATCGTACTGATAGGTGGTAACATTGCCATTTCCATCAGTAGTCCGTGTTTGTCCCCCGCTATATTCAAGTGTTGAAACGGCACCGTTTCCATCAACTTGCTTAACGACACGGGCTTTTTCGTCATACGTATTTCCAATGATTTTATTTCCGTTCCCATCGTACCAAGCAGTCATGAGTCCTTCTTTATTGTACTCATAACGTGTCTTCACACCTGTAGCATCGGTAAAGCCGATCAGGTGTCCGTCCTCATCATAATCATAAGATAATTTTGAGCCGTTTGGCACAGTGATCGTTGCAATATAGCCCTCCTCATTCATCGAAAAATTGTACATCTTTCCTGTTGGATCAGTGATCGCCGTCAATTGCGCGTTCTTATTGTAATCGAATTTCGTGAGGTTTCCTTTTTCATCTTTTTGACTAGTCAGCAGACCAAAATAGTTAAAGGTTTTTTGCTGGTTCTCCGTATCAGTGATCTGATATTCTTTAACGGTATATTTTTCTTTTCCATTTCCAAAATCGCCTTCTTTGGTTTCCTTATCTTTTACTGTCAGTGATAAGTCGTACCCTTCAGGAGAGACAAATTTACTGCCCTCTTTTTTAAATTTAAGAACGCTGCCGTCTGTCCGCGTATAATACAGATTCTCCTTATCATCACTAGTCACTTGTTCATTAAACGCAAAGGACCAACCGCGACCAAACAAACTGTTGATGTCCGCTCCTTTTGAGTTATAGGAACGCGTGATTTCAAAATCATTGGTCAAGCTCGGAATCGTCACATCCGTCCGATCTAAATAGAAATTCCCTGTATTCAAATTGATCGGTTCAAAACCAAATTCACAGTGGAGACCTCGCCCCATTAATAAGCTGTCTATGTCTTCCTTCGTACCATCCGATAGTTTCGGTGGATTGTAAGGTTTGTTTGCATTTTTCTTTGGATTGCGGATAAAGAGCGTATTATTGCTCAAAAGCAGCATATCTTGTACACGGTTGTCATAGATAATTTGAGATAAAGGTACACCATAGTAGGCGGCTATCTTAGGAAGTGTATCGTATTGGGTAACTTTATAAATAACGAATTTTTCACTATTCTTCTTTCCACTGGAATTTCCGTCTTTCTTGCTCTCAGCATCGATTGTATAGACCGTATTAAAAGTAGGATCTGTAAATGGAAGTCCCGTTTGCCAATTTGACAGCTTGTCTTTATATTTAGTCGTCCCTTTTGGAAAATACGAATCAAACAAACTTGAATCAGGATATTTATAGGAATAACTTGCGAAAGATTGTCCTCCAAAACCTTTACTCGTATCACTCAATTCATAATCAAGGATTGCACCAGGAGTTGTCATTCCGTCTGCGAAGACGCCTTGAAACTGCAGCTTCCCTTTTTTATCTGATGTCATCATGGAGCGAAGAGCGATCGTTGTATCCTTGAGTGGATAATTGATATTTACAGGATCTGGAATCGACCAATTGATCGTCATACTTGGCCGTTTATCCGGAGTAAAATCTATTTGTCCTGGTCCACCTGTCGAATAAGTCGTGTAAAAGGCACCGCCATAATCATTTTCATTGGTTGCTTGAACGACGATTCCATAATTCTTGCTCGTCCCTTGAACCCAGCTGTTCACCGCATCCCGAATATCAAAACTATGCATTCCGTATTTTGCACCGCTGACTGCCTTCTCTCCCGTCGGCTCTTGAGTTAACCCAACAGAATTATCCCAAGTCAATGTATCAATGTTAAAATCTTGCGTCAGCTTGTAGCTGGTAAAGGTCGCATTCGTTTGCGGGTATTGAACGTATTGATACAGATTGTATGAAGCATTATCGATTTTTGCTTCTTTAGGTATCTTTGAAAAATCATATTTTATTTTGGTATAAATTCGGGTACGGCCGACATCCTTTGCATTCCATATTCCTGTCATGGCTTGTGTAATGTACCCAACATATCCATATCCACGTCCTTGATACGTTCCGTGAACAGAACTCGTGACGGTATCAATAAGACTTTCTGTTGGGACAGTTACAGTTGGATCGATTCGAACCGGATAAGCCCGCTTCTCATCCTTTAACCATTCTTCACTTGCATCAATAGTCAGCTCATACTGATTCTCTTTCTCTTTAAGACTAAGTGTGATGTCGTCACTTGTTTCTCCCGCCTCATCGATCATTAATGGGGCAGAAAGAACAAATAGGACGTTCTTTTTATCCTTTTTACGAATGATTATTTGATTGGATTCTAAAGTAGCGGAGTATTTTTTTGCAGAAAAGTGGTACGTAAATTGGTGCTTCTCTCGCCATTCTTCCAGAATGATCTCTTCTTTGACTCCATTATCTGTAATGGTATATTGAACGTCGTCTGCTTCGTCAACATTATTATAGAGAAGTGCGTTTTCCTTCACAGTTGCATTCTCATAGGTCTTGTCTTTGGGCATCAACTCCAATGTGTCTTTACCTTTAGAAATTTGGATCCCTTGCTTGCTATCTACCTTGTCAGGCAGAACAACCTCTACGGGGCTTCCTTGAGGTTTAAAGACCGTTTCACTATTTACAGATTCAGATTTGAGGGTTAAGTCAACCGCCTGCTCCTCTCCTTCTTCATCTTTATAGGTTTTCAGATCTCCACTGATATACGTAATAAAATGGGTTTCATCAACTTTATAGATTTGCTCCTGCCCGTCTACTGAGATTGGTTCGCCATATTTCGCTCTTAATGCTTCTTCTGCATTGGTTTTCTTTTCTTCGACCTCTGGCAAACGAATCTCGTATGTCTTTTCTTTCGCTTTTTCTTCTTCGTCTTCAGGCTCCTTTTTTGTTTCTTCCCCAGTTTCTTTTTCAACCTCTGCTTCGTTTTGCTGCTGAGAATCCTCAGTAGAAGGATCGGTGGTTTGCCCCTCTTCAACCGGTGGTGGCTCTGCTTGACTCTCTACTTCTGGAATAACCGATTCTTGAGCACTTTCCACCGTGTCATTATAATAAGCTTCTGCTTTACTCTGATCGACAGCTTCTTTGATATCCTCTGCATAAGCTATCGGCATACACCCGATAAGTAAATTGATCAGCGTCCCATACTTCACCAGATTTTTAACGATTTTTTTCATACGATTTACAACCCCTAACACCCTTTTTAAGATTTAAATAACTCTTTATAAACAACCCCTACCGCAATCACTATGTCCGATGTAAACATCGCGACTGAACCAAACACTGGTAAAAACACATGAATTCCTATAGACACGCTTAAGAGTAAAAGTACTCCCAGCAACGTTTTCCTAAATATCGGATTTTTCCAGTTCATTGCTTCTGCTAAAAGAAGCTTGAGACAATAATAAAGAAAGACAAATCGTGCGACACCCTGTATATATGTCGTCAGTACCCAAATATACGTTTTGATCTCTACGTAATTTTTACCTGTTCCTCGATAAATCATTTCTCCAAGAAGTCCGAGAATAAGGCCTGAAATTAAAATAAGTAACAAATAGTTTCTCAATGCCGTTCGCAACTTCTGCTTATCTAAAACACGTTTATAAAAGTGATAAAACAATAGTGCCAAGATGCCTATTCCTGTAACCGTGAACAGACTCCCTAAAACATAAAAAAAAGTGGCATTCACCCGGATGGCCATGACTGTGACCACTAGCTCATTTAAAAATAAGTAACTCCCCATTCCATAAAGCATCAGCCCCAAAAGATAGAGTGAAAAATACCGTACTTTTGGTTCCATTTTTTGCTTCTTTTCATTTCTCTTTTCTTTCTCTTTCGATTGCATGAACAACAAATCTTCTCCCTCCATCTTCTGCATCACAGGTAGACAATATTAACAATTTTTTACCCGAACTCATTGTTATGTCTCGGTAGTTTCCACCCGACTGTGCTGCGTAATCTTTTATTTTCTCAAAATAGGCGCTAACATTACTAGCGTTATTTAAATGGTACGTCTCGTACAAATGTTCATCTGTAAAACGATATGCTGCAAAAACCTCATACAAAATAATTTCTTGTTTTGTTTGAATCGTAATTGACTTATTTTCATTAAAAAAATGAGCATTGGCAAAGTTTGAGAGTGTGCCAAACATTGAACCATCTCTTGTCGCGTGACCATAGATGATGGTCACTGGATCATGAAATTCTTTTTTGTTTACTCGTTCTGTGAATACCGCGCCATAGATCGTTGCATGATTGTCACTATCATGACTAAGGTAATAACTGTCATCAGTTGGGTGCTGCGCAATCGGATAATGAATGGATGTCCCATCCACATCCACCTGCGCATAGACATCTGGATTACTGTGAAAAGGACGCCCTGTGTCATCAGCCGTTATCGTTTGAGATACATCTTTGAAATCAACGATCTTTGTCCAACAAATACCTAGAATCCCTATTAAAAGAAAAAATACTATCAATCGTTTCAACCAATCACCTACTTAGATTTTTACAAACCAAGCCCCTCAAAAATAATTCATTTAACTTCATAATTATTATCTAATTAGAACAATTTTATACTACTTAAAAATAGCATAAAATGAGATATAACAAAACATTAAATGAGTTGTTTTTCAAAAAAATACTATTGCTAATGAAAAATCATTTCAAAAACACTATTTTCAAACAAAAAAACCTGCAGCCTCTCGACTACAGGTCTCATACTTTTACGTTATGTTGCTTCGCTGTACTCCAGCGTTTTTCCGGTCATTTCTTCGTAATCTGTGACCATGATTTCCCACGCCTTTGCGATTTCTTCATCCAAGCCGAAGAGTCCGCTGCGGCCGACGATGTAAATGTCCGGCCCGGCTGCATCGATGCGCTTAAAGGATTTCCGATTGGAGGAGCCGTCCATCTCGATCACATAGCCGTACCCTTTTTCTTCTCGTAATTCCCGTAATGCAACAATCTTGTCTAAAGTGCTTTCGATGAAGCGTTGTCCCGCGAAGCCGGGATCGATCGTCATGATGGTGATCTTATCCACCAATTCGATATAAGGGAAGATCGCTTCGATCGGTGTCTCAGGATTCAAGACGATCCCTGCTTTTAGGCCGGCGTCATGGATTTGATCGATCAAGCGGAATGCCAAGCCGTCTAAGACTTCCGCGTGCATGCAGATCCACTCACACTGTAAGTCGATGAGCTGCTGCACCCAAAAGCTCGGATCTGTCACCATCAAATGAGCAGACATCGGCAACGTCGTGATTTTCCGCAGCTCTTCGATGAACCATGGCGACAATGTGATGTTCGGGACATAATGACCGTCCATGATATCGATGTGGTAGGAATCCACATGATCGTTCAGAAAGGTAATTTGCTCTTTAAATTTATCTAAGTCCATCGTCATTAATGATGGAGAGAATTCTACTTTTTTCATGGGTCACACTCTTTCTGTTTAAAAGATTTGGATGTCTTCTAAATTAATGTCTTCTTCTTCTTTTTCAACGTGCATCGCCGCGTCTTCTTCCGTGACGTTTTTCTTGATCACTGCCAACACGACAGCCGTGACTACCACATTGACTAAGATCGCGATCACCCCTGCCCATGGCCGAGACATCGTCGGGATCATCAGCACCCCGCCGAATGGCACCGTCGCATCTGCGCCTAAGATCATCGTTGTCGCACCTCCCGCAAAACCGCCGATCGCTGTTGCGGCAACGCCGCGTACAAGGTCGTTCATGACTAATGGGATGACTCCTTCAACGATATTGATGACACCCATCGGTACCGCTGATTTCAATGTTTCTACTTCTAATTTGGTGTAGATGTTTTTGCCGAACAATTTTGCGATAAAGAACGCCAGCCCAAAGCCGATCGGTGTCGCTGTGTTGACCAGCTGTAATGCCGTGATAGGACCATTCAGACCTTCAGCCTGCATCGTCAATACGAAGGCAAAAACTGTTTTGTTGATCGGACCGCCGTAATCGATACCGCTCAATAATCCGATCACACCTCCGAAGACTAATAGGGATGAGTTGCCCAATCCATCTAAGAAGTTTGTCAATAATGCGGTCAAGGCTGCGATCGGTGCGCCAATGATGTACACCATGATCAAGCCGCCGATGATCGAAGTTAAGAAGGGGATCACCAATGTCGGCATCAAGCCCTTGGCCCAGTTTGGTAATTTTACATATTTTAAAATAGCTACAACTAAATAACCGGCTAAGTACCCGCCTAAAATTCCGCCGATGAAGCCTGCGCCGATCGCGTTTGCCGTCAACCCAACGATAAAGCCGGGAGCGATCCCTGGCTTGCCGCCGATCGAATACGAGATCCCCGTCGCAATAACAACCGGTAACAAGCCTAAGCCTTTACCACCCATCGTCGCTAAGGCATCCCAAATTGAAAATTGCCCTTGCACCAATGCATCCTGGCTTGATCCGCCAAACGCCATCCCGATCGCGATCAAGAACCCTGCCCCGCAGACGATCGGAATCAAGTAAGAGATTGCTGTCAATAAATGCCCTTTAAGGTTTAACTCTTTGATTTTTTTCATTTTTCTTCCTCCATTAAGCGAATGCTTCTACAACATCTTCCGGTTTTTTCGCCTGCAGCAAATTACCGACGACCTCATCGTTTCCAAGCTTTCTGGCAAAAAGCGACAATAATTTCAAATGCTTGGTCGCCCCCTCATTGTCGTTTCCCACAGCAAAAAGAATGATGCCCTTCACGCCTTTACCGTCCAGGCTTTCCCATGGGATCTCCTCTTGATTGATGCCGATAGCGACGCCGACTTTATTGACGTAGGCGCTTTTACCGTGAGGGATCGCGATGTAATTGCCTATGCCCGTTTGGCCCTCCGCTTCTCGTACATAAATGTCTTTGATAAATCCTTCTACTTCTGAAATGTAGCCATTGTCCATTAATTGCGTCGCCAAATCATTCAATGCTTCGTCTTTGGTTTTGGCGGCCATATTGGTTTTGACGATCGCTACGTCTACAATATCCTTTACTTCCATCTGAACTCCTCCTAGACCTTTTGGGCAACGACTTCCTGCGCTTTTTCAATCAATTTATTGGGTGATTTTACAGCGATCTCTGTCGGCACTTGGATGATTCGTTTGCCTTCAAAGCGTTCTCTTCCAGAAATTTTTACGTCCACTGCTAGGATCACGATGTCCGCTTGGTCGATCTCTTCTTGCGTCAAGGCGTTTTCGATCCCGATTGTTCCTTGTGTTTCTACTTTCATTTCACAGCCCGCTTTTTTTGCGGCGTTTTCTAATTTTTCTTGGGCGATATACGTATGGGCGATCCCCACTGTACACGCGGCTACTCCGACGATTTTCATTTATTGTTCCTCCTAATGGTTGTCTTCTAATAGTTGGTAAAAACGTGTGTCACTTTCAACAGTTAGTAATGCTTCCAAAAAATCCTCATCTGCTAATCGCCGGGTAAACTGCGCGATCTGCTTTTTGATTTCTTGGCTTTCCTGACTTTTCAGTAAGATCGTCACGACGAGCTGGACCTCAGGGGTCTCTTCGTCTAAATCTACAGGTGCTGCTAAACGGATCAGCAGGACTTGGCTTTGTTTGATCTTCGGACTTTCCAAATGCGGCAGGATCACGTGCTCCGCGATCATGGTATTGCCGACTTTTTCCCGCTGTTTTAATAAATCGATCAACGCATCGGCTTCCTCTGGATTGGCAAACATTGCGATGAAGCGTTGAAGCTGTTCTTTATTCGTCAGCTCTTGGTTTAAAAACACATGAAATAGCTTATCGTTCATCATAGATCGCCTCGATTTTCTTTTGCAGTCGGTTTTGATCGTCTCGAGTGAACATCGCGCTGACCAACAAGGATGGGATCGGGATCGTATCACTGACACTGACCGTCGTTAAAATCAAATCAATGCCCGGATATTTTTCCGTAAAGCGTTTCGCATCTCTTGAGGCAATCACGTCTACGATCTCCAGCTCAGGAAACTTCTTCTCGATCTTGACTCGTAAAAGCTCTGAAGTCCCTACCCCTGTCGTACACATGATCACGGTGCGGATCGGCAACTGATTGGTCTCGATGATCCGAGCAAAATACAAGGTGATAAAGCCGTTCTCATCTTCATTGATTGGCGGCAGCTCGAAACGCTGACTGACTTCCTGCGAGACACACGTAACGTCTGAATAGATCGTTTCATACGTCATTTTGATCTGATCCAGCAAACTATTTTTCACATGAATCCCATGTTCCAACCGGTTGATCATCGGCTTGATGTGGTTTGCCAGATCAAGAAAGATCGAATCCCCTTTAATAGGAATATTCAGCCGTTGCCCCATGCCCTTCAGATAGGTATTCGTGATATCCACGACGCGTGAAGAAAACTTCG
Organism: Enterococcus sp. AZ048; assembly: GCF_051715125.1. Classification (NCBI taxonomy): domain Bacteria; kingdom Bacillati; phylum Bacillota; class Bacilli; order Lactobacillales; family Enterococcaceae; genus Enterococcus; species Enterococcus sp. AZ048. Next base: position 2,709,922 of record NZ_JBIOTD010000001.1, read on the forward strand.
TTACTTTGCTCAAGGACCCCTGCATCCGAGAAGAGGTCAAATATTGATACAGGTAATACACCTCTGATTCCGGCAAACTGCTGTGGAGGTAATTCTCCACATTCCCGATCGCTGCCTTGGCCACTTGGTAAAGCGCGGTGTCCTGCTGCAATCCTTCTTGTTCCTTTTTAGAAAGCGGACTCATTTCGCCGTTCGGCAGTTTGTGGACCTTCCGCAGTCGGCTGATCAAAATATATAAATGGGAAAAAATATTGACGTTGTAAGGATACGGGATCGTCAGCTGTAATTGCTTTTCGATCACCTTTAACTGGTCCAAGATAAACAGCACATCGTAATTGTTGAAATTTAATTCTGAATTGTTTTTCAACTCGTCGATCTCAATAATGTTGTGCATCTGGATCAAATCAGCGATGGCACGACGGAGATTGGCTTCTTCTCCCAAAACTGCTAATGTCCGCTGTTTTCGTTCTAATTTCAACCGATAGCTTTGCAGATGCTCTGCGATAAGCTGCTCATCACTGAAGATGACTGACTCGCCGACATAATATTCTTCAAACAGGTCATAGACATTTTTCGCATTGGGTGAAGAGAGCAGCAGCTCCTCCATCACGCGGTTTCTGCGTTCCTGTGGAGAGTATTGGCTGCGCTGGCTGGGTTGATAATTGGTTTGATTGATGTATTTTTCGTAGTCTAATTTGTAGCCTCGCCCCTTTTCTGACTGGATCAGGCCCTCGCCCTGTGTTTCATTTATTTTTTTGACTAGGCGATAAATCGTTTTTTGCGAAGTTCCTAGGTGCTCCGCCAATTCATCGGACGTGATATAGTCATGTCGTTTCGTTAGAAGTAGTAACAGCCTTTGTTCACGATTATTCTTTGCTCCCATGGCTATCGACCTCCCCTTCTTGTTTTTATCATAACGCGTCAGAAAGAAAACGCTTCACTTGGTTTTGACCGTTGCAACGGACAAAAAAGAAAGCTCCTCGACTTATTATAGTCAGGAACTGTTCAGAATGTATAAGGATTTGGCTAACTTCTAGGATTTATACAGGACGATCCTCCAGAAAAAAATAGGCAGCCTCTTCACTGAAACTACGAACACATAAACTATAAAACAAAAAAACCGTCAGACAGAAACCTCTATCTGACGGTTTTTCGATTGAAATCGAGACGCATTTATTCAGTTAGATCGTTCAAAAGACAGCCATTGGTGCAGAATCGCGGATTACCAACCGCCGGACGCGCCGCCACCACCGGAAGAACCGCCGCCGAAGGAGCCCCAAGAGCCGCCTCCGCCTGAGCCGCTGTTGTTGTTGTCAGACCAGTTGCTAGAGTTGTAATTCGATGCTAAATACGCGGTAGTCAGGATATCCCCATTGCCGGAATACAACGTGTCCCCGATCAAGACGCGTCCAAACATCTTCCGTTCTGCACCCGGATTTTTCAGTAATCTACCTTGGATGATCGCCCGTTTGATTCCGCGTACAGACAATCCGACCATCAAGCTGCTCAAAAGAATTTGATACAGCGCCGAATGTTTGACCGTCCGCAGCAAGTCCTCATCACTGGCAAGTGTCGCCGTATCGGATTCATAGGTTTTATAATTTTCCTTCAAGAACACTCTCGCCCGTAAAAGATTGATCAGCATCAGCAGTCCCACGACTGCTAACAGACCCAGCACAACGATCCCTGACCAATGGAGGAACATGAGCTGTGTCCGCTGGCTCTTGATGCCCTTGATCTGAGAATCCACCAAAGCGGTCTTCGTGTTCATGATCCCAAACACCTCGTCCAGCACTTGGTTGACCCCTTTGTCATAATCCTTGTCTTTAAAGGCATCCACCACATCATCGTCATTGATGATGTCATCCGCTTTCCCATCTGGGATCAGCCCTTCAAACCCATAGCCGACTTCCAATCGGAATTTTCGTTCATCTAAGGCGATCAAGTATAAGACCCCATTGTTCTCGGTCTTATCCCCGATACCCAACTGATTGAAAATCGTATTTGCGTAAGATTCGATGTCTTCTCCGCGAGGCAGCTCAGGGACCGTCACTACTTCAAACTGTGCCCCATTCGTACTCGCTGCCAATTGTTTATTCAGATCATAGATTTTTTGCTTCGTTTTCTGACTCAGCATGTTGGCATTGTCAGAAACAAAAATATTGTTTTTATTGATGGTCAAATGACCGTCTGTTCCTTTGATCGCCACGTCATAATTATCGGCCTGTTTTGGATACTCCTTCAAGTTCGCCAAATTCTCATCCAGCGTCGTTTTGAAGGATTGGCTGACGGTGACTTTTTTACCAGACAAAATATCTTCTCGTTCTTGATTCAATGTCGTCAACTGCTGATCATAACCCGCTTTTTTCTCGCTGTAGTCCTTCCCTGCAAACAGATTGAACAGACCAAACCCGCTAACCAGCACAACGATGATCAATAGGAAAGAAAAGACTCCGTTGCGTTTGCGCAGCTTGCGGTAATTCTCAACGACTACCTGATGGAGTCTCTCTCCTGAAGTACGCTGTTCCCTTCTCATTTTCCCTCACCCATTCTTATTGAAAACTAACATCTGGCACTTCTTTGGCCTTGTCATCGGCTTTGAAATTCGCCTTTTTATCGAAGCCTAACACTTTCGCTGCCATATTTTTCGGGAAGCGAACCAAGCGTTGATTGTAGTCATTGACTTGGTCGATGTAGTTCTTCCGTTCAACAGAGATTCGGTTTTCTGTGCCTTCCAACTGGACCATCAAGGTTTTCACATTTTCATTTGAAGCCAGTGTCGGATAATTTTCCTGAATGACATTTACCATCGTACCTAAACTTTGGTCGATTTGATTGTTCGCTGCGTTCTTCTCAGAGGGTGTTTTTGCACTATTATAAGCTTTACGCGCATCTGTAATTTCCTTAACGATTTTTTCTTCATGATTCATGCTGCCTTGCACGCTGTTCACTAGATTCGGAATCAAATCTGCCCGCCGCTGCATCACATTTTCCACCTGCGACCATTTTGCATCCACGTTATTTTCTTCTGAAGCCAACGAGTTGTATGTCGTTACCAAATACACGCCGATTGCTAGTATGATCACGCCTATACCAACAATGATACCTGAACCTCTTCGTTTCATTTTTATCCCAACCTTTTTCTGATTATTTTATTTTTTGTGATTGAGCTAATTATATCACTCGGGAAAACCTGCACCTCAGACTTTCGACTGATTTTTCAGCTAGGCGGTTGACAATATAGGTTTATGGCTTTTTTTCACGTCATTGGAGAACGCCTTCATTGGTTTCATTTTACTTGAAAGAAAGAAACGTGGCTATTTTACTGACTTTTTCTGTAAGACAGCTTTACCTTATTTCCTTTTCTTTTTTCTCTTGCCGCTTGTCTTACTGCTTCTTTTGCCGCTATTGGTTTTTTGCCTTCTCAGGAGCATCTCCTTGTTTTCTTGTTCTTTCTGCTTTTCACTTTTCGGCTTGCGAAAATCCACCGGCTTCTTCTTCCCTCTGGCGATCGCTGCAACGGCGGCTTCTGCAAGCTCATAGGTCTCTTGATCAACGTATTCCTCTTCAACCGCCACGGCTGTTGCGGCTGGAGCCTTGTCCTCAGTCATGGCTTGCTGCGGCAGCATTTCCCCATGCGTCACTGGACGTTTTTTCGTCACAGCTGGTTTTTGACTCGGCGCTTTTGGCGCTTCTGCTTGCACTTCTGCCACTACCTCTTCTTGCGCTTCTTCATGGACCATATCCACACTCGTTTCAAAGCGTTTGCATCTCACGTATTCCGCAAATTGACGGGTGCCATTCGTTTCTAGAATCGTTAGACTCGTCAACACCTTCAGCAAAGCGGCCGTATCATTTTCAGACCTTGCTGCATCGACATCACGCAAGGTCCATGTGTGCCGTTTGCCCTTCGCGTCTTTGAAAACGGAAGTAAGATTGAAGACGGAAACGGTGTTCGTGTCGTGCCGCTCGCGTTTTTCTGTCAAATAAACGTTGATCTTCTCCACAGCTTTTGCTGCGGTGTGATATTCCTGCTGCTGGTTGAATATCCGGGCGACGATACTGCGCCATTCGCTTTCGTCAAAAAATACTTCGAAGAACGGGCTGAAGCGGCGCATCGTCGGATCAGCAGCTTTTGTTAGGAACAGTTCGCGGATCAGAGGAATCAGCGGCTGCGTAAATTCCTCCCTGCATAACGCCTGACGAACCATGATCGCAACGAGGCATTCGATGATAAACGCCGTATTCTGTGTTTCTTGGTAAGAATCCTGTACTCTTTTTGCCAAGCTTTTTGGTTTCATCGTGAAAAATTGTCGTTTTGATAATGGTTTCGTCTGCATGTGTCCTCTTCTCCTTTTCGTTCTCGCATACTCAGTCCTGCGAGCGCTTTCTTTGATAAATCTAGAATACCGCTATTCTTAAAAAATACGAATTCTAAATAAAGCATTTTTTTTATAAAAAGGAATAAATAACAATGATTTTATTAACGAACTGCTCTTAGGGACTTGAAATCAAAAAAAGTTCTCATCCCCATCGGACAAGAACTACTTTCCTTAACGCGAGGTGTCGCTTAACGCACGACGACCGCATATTTTTTCAAATTATAGCTTGCTTCAAACTTATTGGCTGCGACCCAATACTTCCCAGCGTTAGGATCTGAAACATGGTACGTGTTGCTGTTTTGATTGTACCCGTCTAAGGTCATGATGTGGGCATTATTGATCCCTGTTCCCCAGAAATAGTTGCCATATTGCGGGCCGGCAAAGTTCAGTGTTACATATACCACGACTGGATTGCCATTACGCAATTCTTGTTTCAAGGTGTTTGTCGAGCTACCGGAAATATTCGCGACCTTGCCATAACGACTGCCCCAGCTTGCTAAAGGCGCTGGAAAAATCGACTGATAGACATTGTTCATGACGGTATCCGGACGACCCGCGAAGCCGTGATTCGGATTGTTATCCGCGGCTAACGGCATCTCTTTGATAAAGCTTTTCAGATTGTAGTTTCGCGCGTACCCTTTCGTCTGCAATGCCTGCAACAACGCCGCCGCTTCACAGCCCATCGGCAGCCCTGCGGAATTTTGATTGATGTAAGGCGCGTTCAACAATACATAGTCCGATCCGTTGCCCTGAAGCCCAAACCAAGCGATCCCCTCATCACGCCAGCCGGCACGCTTCAAGTCGTCGCGTTCATACGCATAGAGCGTATAATGGTGGGAGCCGCTTCGTGCGTTGGGATTGTATAAGCGATACAAGGGCGCACCGCTGCCTGGTGAATACCACGAAATCCCTTCGTAACGCCAACCTGCGCGCTTCAACGTATCACGTTCCCCCGCGTTCAGAGTGTAATGATGATCGCCCGCATTGGGATTGTACAAGCGGTACACTGGATTGCCGCTTGTGGGCGCATTCCAGCCGATCCCCTCATAGCGCCAGCCAACTCGGGTCAAATGATCCCGTTCATTCCTATTCGCCGTATAAAAATGTTCCCCGCTATTGGGGTTATACAGCCGCGACATGGCAACGCCGGCAGCCTTTGCAGAAACGGGCAGACAAATCAGGCCTATCAACAAACCAACAAGTAAACCAATCCTTTTCATTTTCCTGTCCTCCAATTTATTAAGCTCACTAAAAAATAACGTGTCAAATCGCATTCTAATCAAAAATTTTTTTCTACTTTCTTGATTATAGCATCTCTGACGTGAAATCCCCCGACCGTTTACTCCACTCGCAAATAAATTCGGTGCACTGCTCAATTTCCTCCGAAGCTTTGGCTTTTCGTTTAAGCAAATAGAAATTCCGTTTAAAACTGTCATCTAATACTTGATACGAAATCCCCTTCGCCGCCCGCTCTGAAATCAAGGAACAACCAAACCCCTGCTTCAAAAGACTGACGATGATCCCGTTATTCTGGATCTCCATCACCGGGTCTTTGATATCCTTCTCTTCTAAAAAACGCTTCGTATAATAGTAGACTCCAGATGAATTTTCCCGCACCAGCCATGGGCCTTTTTCCGTATCGCCAGCCAAAACCAGCTGATCCTCCATCAAAGGGAATCGCTTGATACTTACCGCAGACAGCGGCTTTTCAATAAACCCCAGATCCACCGAATGATGCTCTGTTGCTTGTAGGACCTCCAGCGAATTCATCATTTGAACACTGAAGCGAATTTGCGGAAATTTTTGATGCAGCTCGATCAAAAGTGACGGCAGCATATAATTCGCAAACGTATGGGAGGCGCCGATCACACAGCGAACGATCTGCTGCTGGTTGGTCTGAACCGCCTGATAAAGATTCTCCCAATCGTCGATCAAATCCACGACCCGTTCGTACAAAATATCCGCTTGCGGTGTCACCAATACTTCCTTCCGCCCGCTGCGTATAAAAAGCTGTGTCGTCAACTCATTTTCCAACTGCTTGATTTGAGAGGAGACCGTTGGTTGGGAGATGAATAAAATCTCTGACGCCTTTGAAAAATTCCTCGTTTCATAAACAACTTTGAAGGTTTCTAACCATTTGAACATCGCAATCACTTCCATTATGTTTTTCTATCTAAGCTATTATATCAATAAATTATACTAATGGAAGATGTTCTGTATAATATATTCCGTCAAGAGCAAAAAACGCGCGTATTTTCGCTTTTATAATCAGCTATTCTCAATTTTTGAAAAGCGACCAAACAAAAAAGGAAGATGAACATGTCTACTCATACAATCATAAAAATAAAAACATTGCTCCCCGGCTTCGGCTTATCTCTCGCTGTTGCTGTCGGTGCGAAACTGTTAGCGCTCCTGCTGCCGAAACTCGGTGCCGCGACGTTAGCGATCCTGTTAGGGATACTTTTAGGAAACACTTTTTTTAAGCAGCCCAGCTTAGCCAGCGGAACCAAATTTTCTGAAAGCCGCCTGCTGGAATATTCAGTCGTTCTATTAGGCTTTACTGTGACCTTCCAAACCATCAGCCAAATGGGGCTCAAAGGCCTGATTTTTATCGTGCTGATGATGACCACCGTGATCATCGGTGCCTTCACGATCGGCCGCAAGTTAGGCTTTAATGAAAAAATGGCCCTGATGATGGCTGGCGGAAATGCCGTCTGCGGCTCCTCAGCGATCGGTGCGATCGCACCAAGTATCGAAGCAGACGATACAGAAAAAGGCCAGATCATCACCCTCGTCAATTTACTCGGAACGGTGATGATGCTGACCTTGCCATTTCTCGGAATGCATCTATTCGGAAACGCCCTGCTCTCAAAAAGCGCGTTGCTGGGGGGCACCCTTCAATCGGTCGGGCAAGTCGTTGCCGGCGCCAGCTTGATCAATGGCGAAACCGTCAAATTCGCGATGCTTTATAAGATCACAAGAATCATCTTTTTAGTCGTCGTCGTCTTTATTTTTGAACAAAAAGTTCGTCGTGACGGTGTCGTAACGACGACATCCGCTAAAAAGAAATTCCCGATCCCTTGGTATGTGCTCTGTTTCCTGATCGCTTGTATCGCCAACAGCTTCTTTCCACTACCCGCTTTTATCAACCAAGCGGCGCACTTTATCAGTACCTGGTTTGAAACGATCGCCTTGGCAGCGATCGGCCTGCGATTGGATTTCAGAAAATTCCTAAAGGAAGGCCCCCGTTTCTTGATTTACGGCCTGTCCGTCGGCGCTGTCCAAACCATCGCCGCCTTGCTGTTTATTTTCTTATTGCATATCTAATAAAAACAGAGCGGGAGACCCCGCTCTGTTTTTTTATTCATCCACTACCGCTAAGATCTCCACTTCCACTAATGCGCCCTTAGGCAAATCAGCGACGCCCACACAGGAGCGGCTCGGTTTTTCATTGTCGAAAAAGCTCGCATAGATTTGATTGAATGCCGCGAAGTCGGAAATATTTTTTAAGAAACAGGTGGTTTTTACTACCTGATCATAATCTGCCCCCACAGCCGCTAAAACACCGCCGACATTGCGCAGCACTTGATACGTTTGATCCTCGATGGTTTCACCAACCAATTCACCGCTTGCCGGGTCCAACGCGATTTGCCCTGACGCGTAAAGCATCCCATTCACAACTTTCCCTTGAACATACGGCCCAATTGCTTTTGGTGCCTCCACTGTGTCGACCGTATAGATCGCCGATTCTTGAAAATTCACTTTTTTAACGTTGTTTTCCATCTTTCCCACTCCTTTTTTAATTACGATCAACAAACCATTGGTTCGCTGTAAATCCCTTCGCCTCATCACGACAGCGAATAGGACTGACAGCGGATGCTTCATAAAGAAGTCCTTTTTTGTGTCCTAGCCTCCAACGGCTCTGACTGACGAAACAGTCCCGCTGGATGAATAAAAAAAGCACCTCACTAGAATTAGTGAGATGCTGGAGAATCCCACTCAACAAATGTCAAACAGGACTTCAAACTGTTTTTTTCAAAACCAGTCTCAAGTCCTAAGCCTAATAATAATGATCATTTGCTTCGTAGTCGTCGCGTTCATAGAAATTCTCCTTTTTAAAATTAAATTTAAATGGCATTTAAATTAATTTATGATTGTAATCATAACGGAGGTTCTTTTAATTGTCAATAAGTTTATAGAATTTTCTGACACTTTCTCTCTCATTTTTGTAAGTTGATTGTTCGTTCAAAACATGGTGATCCACGTTTTTTTTCGATAAAGTGAGATTATTGAAAGAGAGGGGTTTTTTAATGCACAAAGGTATGACTGGTTTTCAGTTGAAAGTTATCGGGGTCGTAACGATGGTGATCGATCACCTTGCGGAATTTTTCCTGTTTTTAGGTATTCCCATGTGGTTCCATTGGATCGGACGGATCGCCGCACCGTTGTTCTTATTTGAAAGTTCAGAAGGATTCGTTCACACAAGCAATCGTAAAAAATATATGTTCCGTTTATTAGCAGGCTACTGGTTGATGGGGATCATCAATCAAATCTTGAACCATTTCTTTACTGTTGGCGACGCGATCGTCATCAATAATATCTTCGGCACGATCTTCCTAGGCACAGTCTACATGCAAGCCTGTGAGTATTTTAAAAAGAGAAATATTGGAAAAGGGCTCCTTTGGTTCCTTGTTCCGACGCTTCTAAGTGTCTTTACACTGATGCTGTTATCTAGCGGGACTCTTTTTGAATCAAAATGGGGCATGCTGTTTTTCCAACTCTTCACCATGATCGTCCCAACAGTGATGCTGACAGAAGGCGGCGTCTTGTTGGTTCTGCTAGCCGTATTGTTCTACCTGTTCCACGGAAAGAAAGCTCTGCAAGTGGCATCATTGATCATCATTGCGATGATCACGCTGATTTTTGGCGGCGGTATTCAATACGCCTTCACCTTCAACTACCAATGGATGATGCTGCTAGCCGCTATCCCAATCATTTTATACACTGGTGAAAAAGGCCGCGGAATGCGCAATTTCTTTTACATTTTCTATCCCGCACACATCGCATTGTTCGCGATCATCAGCTTTTTGATCCAACGATAAGCTTGACCTTCGATATAAAAAGCTTTACAATGCTCCTTGTGAATAAATCGTACAGATAACACGCACGACGTGTCGAGAGAGAGGCGGTTTCTATTAATTTAGAAACCCCCTCTCTTTTTTTGTCAGTTCTGCTTTTTGCAGGATTCTAATGCGAGGTCGATCTTCTGCATTGATACGCAACATCCTAATACGTGATGTCTAGCAGAATGATAGGCGTGATGAGGATCAACAGTTCTTTTTTCGGGTTTTGAAAAAAGAACACTCCTTTTGACGAATTAGCTGCGAGTCCAACTTTTTGCAGGAGTCCATGAAAGTGGATGCTTTTTCGTTGCGAATGCTAGCTAACATACTGAGCCGTTTAGTTGGATCGTAGGCGGGGCGAAACGAAGCGTATTTTTCTGCTTTTCCCAACGTGTCGGTATTCATTGGCCCTATCAAAATACATCCTGCAAACGAGGGACAGCGCTCCCCAGCCAAATCCCTACATCCCGCGGTCGTCGTAGGGCGTGTTATCTATCGAAATAAAGTGAGGTTATTACATGAAAGAAAAGAAAATCCATTTGTTGTTAGCGGTCCTTGCCACAGGGATCATGTCCTTTGCCGGTGTGCTGATCGAGACTGCCATGAACGTCACGTTCCCGACACTGATCAAGCAGTTCGGCATCTCTACCGGTATGGTGCAGTGGGTCACGACGATCTATCTCCTAGTGATCTCCATCATGGTGCCTTTTTCCAATTATTTATTGAAGAATTTTTCGATTCGGAAATTATTTATCGTTGCCAATCTTTTTTTTATTGCAGGATTAATGATTGATCTCTGGTCGCCTTCCTACAGTATTTTATTGATTGGACGTCTATTCCAAGGGGTCAGCACGGGAATTGCTTTGCCCTTGATGTTCCATATTATTTTGAATTTCACGCCTATGCACAAGCGCGGGACTATGATGGGGGTGGGAACATTGACCACGTCCATCGCGCCAGCGATCGGCCCGACGTATGGAGGGATCATGACTGCGAGTCTTTCGTGGCATTCGATTTTCTTATTCCTGTTGCCGGTATTGGCGATTTCATTGGTTATCGGACTTTATGCGATTCCTGAGATGCCCGTCAAAAAGCGGGGCACATTGGATTTTGTCAGTCTGATCGGTGTGGCACTGCTCTTCAGCGGTCTGCTGATGTTCTTGAATCAAATCGGCAGCCTGACCAGTCTCCTTTCGTTAGCGATCGGTCTTGTCGGACTAGTGATTTTTTACCGACAAGCAACACGAGGGAAAAATCCGCTGGTAAGGATCGACGTATTGAAGAACCGTGTGTTTGTTTTATTTTTATGCGGCTTTTTAGTCTGTCAGTTCTTGCTATTGGGGATCTCCTTTGTCTTGCCAAACTTCATTCAGATCGTTTTAGGCAAAGATGCCTTTATCGCAGGACTTGTAATGATGCCCGGTGCAGCTGTTGGCGCGCTTTTGGCCCCTATCTCAGGCCGTGTTCTTGATACCTTTGGTCCGAAAAAACCGATCCTGCTTGGCTTGAGCTTCGCTACGATCGGTTGGATCATTTTGACCGTCTTGTTACGTTCTCCGCTGCTCCTTGGATTTGTTGCCGGGCACGTCTTTTATATGATCGGTATCGGTTTTTCCTATAGTAATTTGATGACGACGGGAATGAATCTTCTCTCAGAAGAAGCCTATGGCGACGGCAATACGCTGTTCAATACCCTTCAGCAATTTTCTGGTGCAGTGGCTACAGCGATCGTTGCCACCATCATCAATTTGGCACAACAATCGCAACCGGACTTTATCGCCGCGACCGTGACTGGCTCACAGATTTCTCTGCTTTTCTTATTGGCTTTGTTAGTCCTCGTGCTTATCGCGTGCGTCCTTCATTTCCGCAATGAACCAGCAGTCGATTAAATCAATGGAAAGAAAACGGGCGAATCTTCAATGAAGGTTCGCTCGTTTTTCTGTTTTATCCTGTTAAACTGAAGGTATCACGTTTGGAGGGAGCACCTATGACATTAGGAACAAATTTTTTTACCGCTCGCAAGAAGCAAAGCCTTTCTCAAGAGGACGTCGCAGAACGCCTTGGTGTCAGCAGACAAACCATCTCGAAATGGGAGCTGGATGAGACACTGCCGGACATCAATCAATCGAAAAAGCTGGCCGCCATCTATAAAGTTTCCTTAGATGAATTGATTGAATTTGATCCTGATTTGAACGACATCAAAGAAGTGATCGCAAAGACCAGTGAAGAGAAGCAGCAAAAAATCGACTGGACGTCGGTATGGTCGGAGAAATACCCGATCCTGGGAACCTATCAAAAGACCGTTGATTTGAATGATTATGTTCCGAAACTGATCGACCTGCTTCACCGTTTGAAAAAGGATTATGGCTACAACGACCAAGAAGCCTTCCTTGTATTGAAGGATCTCTTGGCCCACGTTTGGAAAAACAACTAGCAAAGAAGCCGTGACTCAAACGTCACGGCTTTTGCTTATTCTTCACATTCTGTCCCTTGACTTATGGTCACTGGGGATTCGCTTTTTTTCACTTGGAAGATCAATAGAATCGCCAGTAAAACGATCCCTGCACCAAAAATCGGGGTATAGGCGATCCCCATGCTGCCGGTGACTTGCGCACCGATCGTTGAGCCTAAGGTGATCCCGATATTGAAGGCGGCAATGTTCAAAGCAGATGCCAGCGTGATATCTTGAGGCACATATTTTTCCGCTAACTGCACGACGTACAATTGCAGGCCTGGAACGTTCATGAACGCGAACAACCCTAAAAGCAATGCTGCGAACAAGCCTAAAAGGTTGTTGCCAATCACGATCGTCACAAACAAAAAGACCAAAGCTATCATCAAAAGGCCAAACATCTTGATCAATGACGCGAGGGGCTTTTCATTCGCGAAATGTCCGCCGACGGTATTGCCGATCGCCACCATCACACCATAAACGATCAGAATAATCACAACGGCACTCGCAGAAAAACCAAAGCCTTCTAAAACCGGGGATAGGTACGTGTACGCCGCAAACGTACCGCCGTATCCAAAGGCTGTGATCAAGAAAGACATCACCAACGGTTTATTCGTAAAGATCCGAGCAAACCCCTTCAAATCGACTTTACCAGGAATAGGTAAATGACGCGGTACCAAGAAACTGCTGGCGATCAAACCGATCAGGCCGATTGCCGCGATAAAGAGAAAGGACATATTCCAGCTTGTTTGCTGTCCAATAAAGGTTCCCAAAGGCACCCCTGTTACAGTCGCTACAGTCAAGCCAGTAAACATGATGGCGATCGCACTTGCCCGCCGTGAAGGTTCAACGACATCGGCAGCGATCACGGTTGATACCGACATAAAGATCCCGTGTGCCAACGCAGCTAAAATACGCCCCAATAATAATATCGTAAAGGTCGGTGCAAACGCGGCTAACACATTCCCGCTGATGAACAACAGCATGATCCCCAGCATCAAGCTGCGGCGATTCCATTTCCCTGTTAAAACGGTGAGCAGCGGCGCACCGATCGTCACGCCTAGCGCGTAAAGGGAGACCGTCAGCCCTGCTTGCGCCAAGGTCACATGGAAGCTATTGACGATCATCGGCAACAGGCCGACGCTGATAAATTCGGTTGAGCCGATCGCAAAAGCGTTGATCGCGAGGGCTAATAACGTGAAGTTTGGTGAAATTTTCTTTTCCATTTTGTTCCTCCTCAGAAAGGTTTTACGAAGTCTTCCGCACTGGCAAAGCACTGACGCGCGTTCGTGAAACCAGACATCAAAAAATATTTGTAAGCTACGAGAAGATACTATATACTGTTGATGATCTTTTGATAAGTACCCACTTTTTTGTACTATAGGTACCTTTTTGTAACTTTTGGATAGTATCAACGTTTTTTAGGAGGAATTTTTTTGGAGAATCGTGCATATATGATCGGTGTAGAAGCAACAATGGATGTCATCGGCGGCAAATGGAAGCCCATCATCCTTTGCAACCTACGCCACGGACCGATGCGTCCCAGTGATTTGAAACGGAGCATCACAGGGATCAGTCAAAAAATGCTGACACAGCAGCTTCGTGAATTAGAAGAGGACAACATCATCGATCGGAAAGTGTATCAGCAGGTCCCGCCAAAAGTGGACTATTCCTTGAGTGAATATGGCCGCAGCCTCTCCGATATTTTAGACAGCCTATGCAGTTGGGGCGAGCACCATGTCGCTCACCTGCAAGATCAGGGGCAGGATGTTTGCTTGAAGGCCAACTAAAAAGCCGTTCCTCTTTTACACGACGGCACAAAAAAATAGACCCGCGCCGCAAAAAGCAGCGTGGGTCTATTTTTTTAAACCATCAATTGGAAAACACCATAGGCGATGATTCCGCCGATCATAGGACCTACGACAGGTACCCATGCATAGTGCCAATCGGAGGTTCCTTTATTGGCGATCGGCAAAATAGCGTGGGCCAAGCGAGGACCTAAATCTCTGGCTGGATTGATCGCATAGCCTGTTGGTCCTCCCAAGGAAAGACCGAGTGCCAAGATAAGTCCGGCTACGGCAAAGATATTCGTTCCAGGTGCGAATGATGTTTGTGTGAATGCAAACAGTCCTAAGACCAAGACAAACGTACCAATGATTTCTGTTATTAAGTTTGCGGGATACCGGCGGATCGCAGGTCCCGTCGCAAAGGTTCCTAAAATCGCTGCCTGATCCTTCGTGGCTTCCCAATGAGGCAAATACGCCAGCCAGACAAGTGCGGCGCCGACAAAAGCACCCGCCATTTGCGCGACGATAAAGGGAACTACTAAGCTATAAGAAATCGAACCATTCAGCGCCATCGCCAAAGTAACTGCTGGATTCAAGTGTGCGGGCCCCATGAAGCCGGAGATATACGCCCCCATCATTACCGCCATTCCCCAGCCCATCGCAATCACGATCCAACCGGAAGCCTGCGCCTTACTCTTATTCAGATTTACCGCTGCACAGACACCGTCACCTAATAAGACTAAGATCATCGTGCCGATAAATTCACCCATTACCTGTGTCATATCACCGCTCATTTAGTTGTTTCCTCCTGTCTTTAGCTGGGTCAGATCTGATTCGTCGATCGCCGCAGCCAATTGTGCAGCGACCTCTGCTTTTTCCGCTTCTTCCCATTCGAAGTAGGCGGCCATCGCATCAAGGACTGGTTGACGCAGAGCATCTACCGTATCTCTTTCAAATAAAAGATGATTGGTCCGACGCAATAAATAATCTACGGGAGTTAAGACCATTTCTTCTTCCATGCCATAGCGCAAACGTGCCGATTCAGCCAGACTCATTCCCGGATACGCGTCCATTTCTTTTGCCAACTGGAAGATCTTGCTGGCGTTCGTGCCGTAAAAATCAGCGATATACGCGGCCTCTTCCTCTGAAAGACCTGCAGCAACGCCGATTTTGGCTTGTTCAACCACCATTTCAGCTACTTTGGTCGGATCAAAATCCCCACCGGAAACGGCATAGGTTTTTGAATCCACTTCTTTAAAGGTCAAGTCGTAGTCTTCCTGCAAGAGCTTGCGGATCAACTCGATGGCACCGGCTGCCATTTTACGATAATCCGTGATTTTCCCTCCTGATAAAGTGATCATGCCATCGGGTGCCTGCTCCAAAGAACTGCCGCGTGAAACCGAAGAAGGCGCCAACCGTTTTTCTGCACGACTGCTTTCAAGGTTGTTCAAGACATCCTCTACTTCATCTCGGGTCGCTTTGCCATCTTTATAATCCGTCACTACGTCCACGGCTTGTTGGAAGCTTTGGGTCGAGATATTGCCGTTGTCGCCGCCATTGTAGTCTGATCCAGCATTTCCGATCAGCAATGGCCGCAGTCCTGCCCAGCTGCTCTCGATATCTTGGAGCGTCAGCTTGGCTTCAGGATAACGGTGGTTGATGACTGTCAGTAAATAATCCACGTCTTCTTGCGTGACCTTCGGATCGACATAATCTCCTTGGTAATCCGTGTCCGTCGTCCCAAAATAAGTTTTGTTTTCCCGCGGGATCGCAAACACCATGCGACCATCATTTTGAGCTGTATCAAAATAGGTCGGCTGAGGAACGGGTAATCTCTTTGCATCGACCACTAAATGAACGCCTTTTGTTGGACGCATTTTAGGCAAGATAGGCTGCGTAAAATTCATGTTGCGAACTTTGTCGACCCATGGCCCGCTTGTGTTGATCACTAATTTTGCATGGATCTCGATCGTTTCGCCCGTCAACAAATCACGCGCTTTGACGCCGATGATCTTATCCCCTTCATAGAGGAAGCCGACTGCTTTCATTTTGCTGACCATGTGACCGCCATCGGAAGCGGCTTGCTTAATATTTTCGATCACCAACCGTGCGTCGTTGTTCCGAAAGTCCAAATACACGCCCGCGCCTTGAAGCCCTTCCTTCTTGATGAAGGGTTCTCTCTCCAATACTTCTTCCGGGGTCAATGTGTAATTTTCAAAGTTGGTTCCCTTCACATTGGCTAATTGATCGTAGATGTCCATAGCGACTTTGACTGAGAACATGCTGAAGGTCGTGGGTCCTTCGTCATTATAGATAGGCAAAAGCATGGGATCAGGTTTCGGAATATGCGGAGCGATCCCTTGAACGATCGCTCGTTCCGTGACCGTATCTGCGACCACTTCTACATCAAAGTTCTTCAAATAGCGAATACCGCCGTGGACCAGCTTCGTGGAGCGGGAAGAGGTTCCCTCTGAAAAATCCTGCATTTCGATCAGTCCGGTCTTCATTCCGGCTGCGGCTGCTTGGATCGCGACGCCCGCACCTGTGATGCCGCCGCCGATGATCAATAGATCCATTTCTTCCTTTTTAAGGACTTGAATACTTTCTTTACGCGTTGCTTTTGAAAATGACATTTCGTTCACTCCTCACTTTTATTCAAATACTTGGGTCGCTTTTACTGCTTTCTTCCAACCGGCGTACAATTTTTGACGGCGTTCAGGTGCCATCTCCGCCTCAAAAATCTTCCCAGCCTCATAAAATTCTCTGATTTCGTCCATGTCCTTCCAGTAGCCTACCGCCAATCCCGCCAAGAAGGCAGCTCCTAAAGCCGTCGTCTCAAGATTTGCTGCACGTTGGATCGGTACATCTAATATGTCTGATTGAAATTGCATCAAATATTCATTGTTCGCTGCCCCGCCGTCTACCTTCAATACTGGAATCTGGATGCCGGTATCTTCCTGCATCGTATCCACGATGTCCCGCACTTGATAGGCGATGGATTGAAGGGTTGCTTTGATCAGATCTTCTTTCGTCGTCCCCCGGGTCAATCCGAACATCGCTCCGCGAGCGTTTTGATCCCAATAAGGTGCGCCTAGACCCACAAACGCTGGGACGATATACACTTCGTCTTGGTTGGTGGAGCGTTTGGCAGCATCTTCCGAATCACTCGCCTTTTTCAACATTTTCAAGCCATCCCTCAGCCATTGAATGGATGAACCAGCAACGAAAATACTTCCTTCTAAGGCGTAATACACTTTGCCGTTGATCCCATAGCCAATCGTTGTCAATAAATTATTTTTTGATAATTGCGGCTTCTCACCTGTGTTCATCACGATAAAGGACCCTGTGCCATAGGTATTCTTGACCATCCCAGGCTCAAAAGCCATTTGACCAAACAATGCGGCTTGCTGGTCCCCAGCCATTCCTGAGATCGGTGCTTCGCTGCCGAAGAAATGATAACCTTGTGTGTAGCCGTAAATCTCAGAATTTGAGGTTACCTTCGGCAAAAGCTCGTTGGGGATATTCAGCAGATCTAAAATTTCTTGGTCCCAAGTCAGCTCGTGGATGTTGTAAAGCATCGTCCGGCTGGCATTGGAATAATCCGTCACGTGCGCACCGCCATCTGTCAATTTCCAAACAAGCCAGCTATCGATCGTTCCGAAAAGCAGCTCGCCCTGTTCTGCTCGTTCCTGTGCGCCTTCTACCTGATCCAAGATCCATCGGATTTTCGTTGCGGAGAAATACGCATCGACGACTAAGCCGGTCTTTTGATGGATCATTTCCTCGTACCCGTCAGCCTTTAACTGATCCGCGATTTGCGCGGATTGCCGCGACTGCCAAACTACCGCATGATAGATTGGGCGGCCGGTATCTTTTTCCCAGATAACCGTTGTTTCCCGCTGGTTCGTGATCCCGATCCCCGCAACTTGATCCGGCTTGATACCTGAATCGATGAATGCCCCTGCGATTACAGATTGAACAGAATTCCAAATTTCATTGGCATCGTGTTCCACCCAGCCCTCTGTTGGAAAATATTGCGTAAATTCCTTTTGCGAGCTTGCCACCTGATGCCCAAACTTATCATAGATAATTGCTCGTGAACTCGTTGTCCCTTGGTCGATCGCCATAATGTATTGTTGTTTTTCAGTCATTTTGATTGGTCCTCCTTGTACTAAAGCTTTCTTGCAATCGCTTTCTTTATGGACTTATCCTAACGTGCATTCTGCATTGAAAACAGTCAATTATTAAAGCGATTTCACGTTTTAGTGGCAGTTTCGCTCCAAAACTCCGTTATATCAAAGAATCCAGAAAGCCAAAATTTTTTTCTTTCATCAAAAAAGCAGCTCCCTAAGGAACCGCTCCATCAATTTTTCGCTTTTTTCAATTGCTCGATCAGTTGCTTTATTTGGTCAAGATCATAGGCAGATTCAAATTCGGACAGGCAATAATGGATCGCCTCAGAAGGGTCTTCTCCATCTCGGGTACTAACAATCAAATCATACGTCGTTCCCTCACGCAGTTGTTCTACTTGAATCCCCGGGATCGGACGCAATTCTGAAAACAAATAATGATAATAAGAAATACGGTACACCGGCAATGCCTCCAGATCAATCCCCACAATGACTTCCTTGGCGATGTAAAAATCGATCATCGACAGGATACTCGCGTAATCGATCAGCAAGGCCTGTGTAAGCAAGGTGTCTTGTGCCTTCGCCGGCTCCAAAAAATTACGAGCTGTTTCCTGAAGCATATCTAACAATCGGCTTCGCTCAATGCCTAGTTTTTCTCGCTGCCGCGCAAGCAGACGCTCAGGCTCGTACCGCGGGAGATAGCCTTGAAAGAAATAGATGCGGTTGTTGATCTGGGAAAGCTGATAACCTACCGCTTTCTCCTGCTGAATGGACAATCGCCTTGGTCGATAATGGACGAGGATCATCTCACGGATGTACATATCTAAAAGAGCCGGCAGCAGCTTTTTGCTCCGCTGCAATTCATACCGGTAAAACGTCTCTTCATCCAAAATCGCAAAGGACACCAAAAAGCTGTAAAACATCATCGGTTCATACTGGTTCAATTCAAAGGAACTGCGGCTGTTGTATAGGCGGATCAACGGCTCGATGCGTTGAAACAGCGCGTCCTTTTGAAAGAGCCGATACGTTGTTTTCAGCCGTGTCTGCTGTGTTTTCTTAGCAGACATGCGCTTCAAGCTGATCCCTAGCCAGCAGGCGATCTCGCTTTTGGACTCAGCAGAAAATTCCGTCTCTAGCGCACGCTCAAGCCCCCGGAAGAACAGTTGATTCTGATCGGATGCAACGAGGAAACGAGGCCGCATCCTAACTGGAAAATAGCTATAGATTTGAAAGTAGAAATACCGAATCTGTAATTCTTCCCCCTGCAAACGGCCATTTTTTATCCGAACATGAAACTCCGCAAGCACCTCATTCAGCTCGCGAAATTTACGAAACACGGAGGATTCGCTTGTCGCAAATTCCTGTGTGATCTGCGGGATCGTGAACGTTCGATGCAGCAGCATGTATTCCAACAATTGGAATTTAAAGCTGTCTCTTACCATCATGGCCGTGATCCCCTCAAGCGTCGTTCTTCTTTCTAAGACCAGCACCAGCGTAGCGCCCTCTTTCGTAAGCGAGAAGCCCATGTTTAACTCTTTTCCTAAGTAGGAGAGCTCTTGGCTATACTGATCCAAGCTAGATTTTGACAAATGGATCGCTTCCGCCAACGCATTCGCAGACAGCCTGCCGCCAGATAAGACTAGATGATGGAGGATCGACAATTGCACTTGTTGATTCTTATCCAATAATTGTTCCATCCTCATCCTACTTCTCCCCTAAACCAGAGAATCCCAGTAACGGCGCACGAAAAGCTGGATGGAAGAAGCGTTCCTTCACTTGAAATTCATGAATCGTTTGCTGCTGTTGGATCGCTAGCGCGAATAGATCGAGTAAGGCGAAATCCATCCATTTTGAAACGAGCTGTACGCCTAGCAACACCTCTGTCTCTGCATCCCAAATCACCTTCAGCTTCATCTTTTCCTTTGAAACAGCCGCCACCGGCACGTCGACCTGCGCTATCTGGATTTCTTCAGGATACAATAAGGCTTCTTTTTCAAGCAAACCGGCACTGCCGACAAAATAGCCAAACCATTGATTGCCGCTCACTCGCACGGTTCCAGGATCTTCTTCCGGCGTTCCAAGGATGTTCTGACTGGCGATGCTCGCTGTCCGAAGCGCGTTCGTGACCAACGACACGTAGAGTTCTTCCCCCGTCAATTGGAACCTTACTTTGATGGTATCTCCGATCGCATAAATGTTCGAATCGGAGGTTTGCAAATAGGCGTTCACTTTCAGCGTGCCGTCGTCGTTGCGGTCCAATACCTGCCAAATGTGATTGTCGGGACGCGTACTATTGGCCAACACGACCAAATCAACAGCCATATCCGATTCCTCAAAAAAGAGTCGGACGTGCCCCTCACTGGTTTCCTCCATTGATTCTACAAAGGTGCCCATATGGAGGTGGACGGCGGACTGGCGGATCGCCGTCTCGAGGGGCTGGATCATTTCTTCATCAAAATAGTGCCCCATCAGCATCGTGTCACTCTCAAACAAATGAATCTGCTTATCGGTTTGTGCAAAAGCATCCGCAAGCTCTAAGCCGACGTGTCCGCCACCGACGATCGCGACTGTCTCCAGCTCCTCCAGCTGCGTGAGAATGTCCGTTACATCCTGCTCGGTCTTACAGGTTTTGATTCTGGCTGACGGCACCTCTTCTTGTTGAAACGATTGCCGCGAACCGGTCGCGATCACCAGCCGATCAAACCCGATCGCTTCGCCAGTCGACAACTGGATTTGATGGTCTGGCAAAAGACCAGTACAAGAGACACCCGTTCTTACGTGAATCCCCTGCGCCTCTAATTCCGCTCGTGTGATCCAGCGCAATTCGTCTACAGAGGCCGCTTTTCCCTGTAAAATCAGTGCTAAGCTGCCGGGCACGAAGCCCAATTCTGTTTGCTTTTCAATCACTAGGACCTCTGTTTCTGGCGCCCTCCGCTTTATTTCCACTGCCGCTTGGACACCGCCAAAGGAGCCTCCTACAATCACTACACGCATATGTTCCCTCTTTTCTTTAAATACTGATTTTCTAGTCCTTCCAGCATTGCATTTATTTCTTCACCCATGAATTCCTCATCTTCAATTATAAATCTTTGCCTCAAAGATCGCTATTTTAACCATTTGGTGACAGGAATAAAAAAAGCCCGTTGCCAGAAAAGTTCTGACAACAGGCCTTTACTAAGATAGTCCTTTTTCTAAACAAGGGCGTTCTGAATTGAAATAGATTCTGTGATTTCCGCCCAATGATTCGTTGGGCCATGACCGTGTCCGACAAAAATCGGCTGACGAATGACCGCCTGAATAAATCTCTTTCCGATGAGGATCGCTTCCTTCAGCTCCGTCCCCTTTGCCAGCTCTGCCGCGATACAGGCGGAGAAGGTATCCCCTGTGCCGTGGGTGCTCGCTGTTTCCACCCTTGGTGCACTCATCCAAAAGGCGTCTCCCGATGCCAGCAGAACAAAATCCGCCGCTTCTTTCTTCTGGCTATGACCACCCTTGACGACGACATTCTCCGTCCCGAAAGCCTGCAGCTTCTTCGCAGCAGCAACCATTTCCTGATCGGTCACGATCCGTTCACCAATGATCACCTCTGCCTCAGGCAAATTCGGCGTCACGATCGTCGCCAGCGGCAATAATTGTTCATTGATCGTTTTTACCGCATCGCTTTGCAGCAAATGATGGCCGCCTTTTGCCACCATCACCGGATCAACGATCAAGGGGCCAAAATCGACTTGCTTCAGTTTTTTTACGACAGTCTCTACCCGTTCCACATCCGCCAGCATCCCTGTCTTCGCGGCACCGATCGCAAAATCTGCCGCCAATGAATCAAATTGATCTTCGATGAACGCACTTGGGATCGCCATGCTGTTTTGTACGCCATACGTATTTTGCGCGGTCAGAGCCACGAAAATGCTCATCCCGAAAGCGTTGCGGGCTTGAAAGGTTTTAAGGTCTGCCTGCACGCCTGCGCCGCCGCCAGAATCCGAACCGGCGATCGTTACGACTTGCGGTGTTGCATTGATCATTTTTCTTCCTCCAATACATCCGTGATTTTTTGTTTCAGACGACGGACTTTCTGTCCGACAGCCTCCGCTAACATAATGTCGCTTACGATGGAGACACCCGCGACCCCTGTTCCGCCAACAGCCGCCAAATTGCCTTCCTTGATCCCGCCGATCGCCACACTTGGGACCGTTGTTGCGTCATTGATCGCTTTCACTGTTTCCAATCCCGTCAGCGGTGTCTCCTTGGTCTTCGTTGGAAAAATCGCCCCGATCCCTAAATAATCTGCGCCTGCCTGTTCCGCTTCCACTCCCCGCGCCACCGTCTTCGCTGAAACACCTAAGATTTTTTCCGGACCGATCAGCGATCGAACGACCGCCACCGGCAGCTCATCATCCCCGATGTGTACCCCCGCTGCGTCAACGGCTAGACAAATATCCACCCGATCGTTGATGATCAACGGAACCTGATACGCGTCGGTGACTGCTTTGACCTTTAACGCCAAGTCATAAAATGCCCCCGTCAGTAATTCCTTCTCCCGCAATTGAACAAGGGTCACGCCATTCTTACAGGCCTCTTCCACCACCGCTAAAAATTTCGTGTCGCTGAAATCATAATGCCCAGTCACCAAGTACAACGTTAGATCCATTGCTTTTCCCATCCTTTGATCTCCCTCCACCATTCTTTTTCCATTTGTAACGAAAGCTGGTTCAGTGTTTCCTGTCGAAAAGCAGCTAAGCCCTTCCCATCGGCTGCCTGCTCTCCGCAAAGATTGAAGTAACTGACCGCTGCGATGACGGCTTCAGGCGTGTCCACACCGCTTCCCAACAAAGCCGCGATCAACGCCCCCACCACGTCCCCCGTGCCCGTAAACCGATCCAGCTCAGGAACTCCGTTCGTCAACCGCCATGTTCGCTGTTGGTCCACGAGAATGTCTTGACTACCAGTCGCCAAGAAAGTGGTTTGCGGGTACGCTTTCGTCGCTCGCTGCAACGCTTCGGCCAATTCTTCTAATGCTTCTTCTCCTTGATCCAGCGCGCTGCCATCCACTCCGCGGGCATGACTTGAAAGCTGGCAAAAGTTTCGCAGCTCCGAAATATTGCCCTTTACGACCGTTGGGTTTTCTGCGGCTAGCTGCCGCCCGACACCATTCCGCAGCTCGCTGATGCCAAAACCCACAAGGTCCACGACGGTCGGTTTTTCCTGCTTTCTTGCACTTGCCGCTGCCGCCGCCAGACTTGCTGCGCGCTGCTCCGACAAATGTCCGATGTTCAGCAGCAGACTGTCCGTCTGCTGAAACAAGGCGTCAAACTCTCTTGGATCAGCCGCCATGATCGGTTTCGCTCCCACATAAAGCAGTGCATTCGCCACCGTCTCACAGGTGACCTCATTTGTAATACAATGGACTAACGGAGCACGCTTCAAAGGAAATACGTTTGAGACTTTTCGTTTGATCATCCAATCATCCTTTCATTGGCAAATAACCGCTGCCACCGTTTGAAAATCGTTGTCTCCTTTAACTTCACCAGCACAACAAAGGCGATCGCAGCGCCGATCATCGTCGCGCCTAAAAACCTCGGCGTGTAGATCAGCCAGTACAAGTCGCTTTGACTGCCCGTGAACCAGACCATTACGGGGTACGACAGCAACGAGCCTATGATCCCGGTGCCAACTATTTCCCCCAGCATCGACCAATACACCTTTTTTCCGAAACGATAAAACAACCCAGCAAAGAACGCCCCAAATACCGCTCCTGTCAGCGCTAAAGGGGGAATCCCCAACAGCATCATGCGAATCAATCCGCATACCAGCGCCATCATAGTGCCATAAAAGGGACCCAATAAAACACCCGCGAGGATGTTCATCACACTAGACATCGGCGCCATGCCCTCGATCCGCATCAACGGTGACAAGACGACATCCAGTGCGATCATCAATGCTAAAAGCGTCAATTTATGGATTTTATTTTTTTCCACGGCAAATACCCTCCTTTTTTTCAAGAAACAAAAGGAGGGTGTACAAAAAGACAGAAAAACCCAACCAAAAGAAAATGGTCGGGTGCACGTCGTAAATTCGCTACATTTCCCTGCGACAGTCTTAACTGCATCAGGTTCCATGGGTATAATCTCAGCAATACAGCACCCCAAATGTTTCTCTTCAATTGGTTAGAGTATAACATACTTTTTTTAAAGCAACTAGCTTATAATGGAGGAGAAGCCTTCGAGCACGTCGAAGCGACGCTTATAGCCAACGAAAAAAAGAAAGGAGACGCCTATGTCGAAACCCGATTTTTCTGCGATCCATCATGTGGCGATCATTGTGTCTGATTATCAAAAAGCCCGCCACTTTTACGTCGATATTCTCGGTCTGCCGATCCTGCGGGAACATTACCGGCCTGAACGGCACGACTACAAGCTGGATCTGCAATTGAAGGACGCGGAATTGGAGCTTTTTGCTGTTCAAGATCCGCCGAAACGCCCAAGCTTCCCAGAAGCGGCCGGCTTGCGTCATCTTGCCTTCAAAACCGAGGACATCGAAGCGACAGTGGCTTATTTGGCTAGTGAAGGGGTCGTCTGCGAACCGTTGCGCACCGATGATTTCACTGGCGAGAAAATGACCTTCTTCTTTGATCCTGACGGTCTGCCGCTAGAATTGCATGAATAAAAAAGAGGTGCCGCTGCATACGGGCACCTCTTTTTTACGCGTTCTCCACTGGGTATTTGATCGCGTTTTTCTTTAGTTTTTCGCTGATGATCTCGTCAATATCAAAGTCTAGATTGTCTGCCATCATATAAGAATAGATCAGCACATCTGCCAATTCCTCTTTCAGCCGCTCGGTTTGCGTCCGGGCTTCTTCAGAATCCTTCCATTGAAACAGCTCCAATAATTCGGCTGCTTCTAAGCAGATAGACAGCGCAAGATCCTTTTCATTATGGAACGGGCGCCAATTGCGGGCATCGCGAAATTGATTGATTTTCTCCATACTGTTCATAGTCGACCTTCTTTCGCTTCTATTCTATCACAGAAAGAAGGCTTCGTTTTTCCTCCAGCTCGGTGATCATCTCCTGTATCCACCGCGTACTCTGCCTTGTTAAAAAGGGATCGATCACTACCACTGGATAGTCCTGTGGCAATCCTTCCGCCGAACCCGTCGTGATCAAACAATCATAATTTTTCAATTCATTGCGCAGCTGCGGGTTTCCCCCGGATAATGTTTCAAAATGCAGAATGATAAAATTTCCATATATAGCGTCTGAAATTTGCTTGGCCAAAAAGCTTTCCTCTGTTGGCGTTAGATCAGACAGCAGCAGCACCTGCAGCAACGGCTCTTGGTTCGCCAGCCATTCCATGCTTCGCTCTTCTGTCGTCACCAATAAGTATGTATAGTTCCGCAAAAAATCTTCTTCTTGATACATCTGGTATTTTTCCGTAAATCGCTGAACGAGTTTCTTTACCCGTTCCACGCCGCGACTGTAAACCTTCGATACCTCTGATAAAAACACCGTTCGATTGCGCCATAGTAAGCAAACATACTGCCCTGCCGGATCATAAAGGTAAAATTCATTCGACAAGACGGTCGCCAGATTGATCCGGCTTTGCTTGTCCAAGCGGTACCCTAGCATTTTGTTGTACGCCCCCACCAATTCATAGTGACGACTGAATAATTGCTGATACTTTTCATTGTCTGACATTGCAAGCGCACGATGAGGACTGCTGAATACGACCGAATCCGAAAAGAGCAGCCACAGCCCGTCGCGAACCAGCTCCGGCGACAGCTCGACCTCCGCGCCCTCATGGACCGCCTGCTTCAAGTGCTGATAATACGGGCCTTTCGGCAACTCCAAGCCTTCTGTCCGCAAGTGATCGACCGGATACCGATGACCATTTTTGACCCGCCAGATACTGATATAGAAATTGTAGATCAAGCGCTTTTGAAAGACGTACTTTTCGTGGATCTGATTGATCGAAACAAATTCCTGTACGTACTGCTCGATCACGTGATAGTGCTTCGCAGGCAGCTTCGGCAGTGTGCTTTCAAACGCATCTTGCCGTTCACTGTAAAAGCGGTAATAAAAATTTCGAATCTCCCCTTCATTTCCCTCGACGCGTAAGGGCCGATAGCACAATTCTATCCCCGCCTCTGACAACGCCTCTTCGATCTTTTTAAGATAACGCTGCGTGTTTGAGGAACTAAGGTACAGCTTTTTCCCTAAAGCCGTGATATTTTCACATTCCTCATACAGCAATTCCTCGATGATCTGAAATTCAGGGCTCGTGTTCAAAATATTGGCATACAAATTTCCCAAACTGACTTTCTTGTCCACCTCTAGCCGATAAAGTCCCTTCGTTTTCGTAATCTGGAAACTGGGGTACTCCTCGTTGATCATCTCGATGTCATTCAACAAGATCGGCAGCGAACAATTCAATTCACTCAAAAGCTGATCACTCGACCACCCTTCCCGACGATAATAAAGCTGCTCCAGCAACGCCAATCGTCGTTTGTTGCTTGTCCCTAAAACCCCACGAAAATCCATGATCATTCTCCTCTCAAAAGAATGTCTTCACAAGTAAAATCCTGCGTTTCCCCTTATTGGATACTGCTTCAGACAGCCCGTTTCGGATTTTTACTCTTTTGCTAAAAAATTGGAATCCTCCTTTATTAATAGATTGATTCAAGGCTATTTTCTCAAAAATAGTCCGTTTTCCCAATAATAGAAAGAGAAAATACAAGAAATATTTTTGTGTTATTCACAAATAATAGTATAAAAAAACGATAAAAGCAATTTTCGGTCAAAATCATTCAAAATATATGATTTCAAAATGACCTTTTTCTGAACGCTGAAAAACGAGTGCCTAAACACCCGCTAAAACAGCAAAAAAGTAGATTAATATCCTTAAATTAATTGTATTTTCTATGAAAAATGAGCAATTACCAACCAACTTTCACCTTAAAAATCATTTTTTCTTCTTACCCATTTTTTTTCAAAAAACAAAAAAACAAGAACCGTTTCGCTCTTGTTTTTTCGTTTTTATTGGTTTTATGCGTGATTTATCTGGCGATACTTGATAAATGCTCCTGTCATCAATGCTGCTCCGATCACTAAAAAGGCAATGATCCCTGTTCCACCTGTTGAAGGCAAGAAGCCGCCTTTTGACACGTTGGCGATCGGCAAGGTCGCTGCATCGTCAAAGGACCCTTTCTCTACAATGAACTCCTTATCCGTCTCCAACAATTGGAAGCCTTTCGGTGCCTCGATCTCACGTAAATAGTAGGTACCAAACGCTAGACCCGACACTTGCAGATGTCCGCCATTTTCGGACGTATAGTGTGTCGCTGTCGCGAAATCTTCTGTTTCTCCAACTTCTGTCCAGATCATTTGGTCATTTTTATTCGTTAAATAGTAGTCTTTTCCATCTTCTTTTTTGATAACAACGAATTTAGCGCCATCCAATCCTTGCTTCTCTTTTTCGGATTCATGCTTCATGAATTTCTTACCGCCAGTAACGACAGGCGGTACGGTTGTATGGTCGTCCGTTTCTGTTTGTCCATCATGGGTCAGCTCAACGGAGAAGTTATTATTGATGTCAACGTCGACAGGCGTTTTATCCGTAAAGGAGATCGCGTAATAAATATGCAGTGTCTTTCCGCCAAAGGGCTTCAGATACTCCGCTGTCTCCTTCGATGAAGCAAACTTAGCAGCATCTCCATCGCTTTTCGCGTCAGACAAATTCATATCGATCGTGAATCCTGCTTTTTCATTGTAAGGAGCCGCAGTGCTCGTATAGCTCGCTGTTCCGTGAGAGAGGAAGGCCGCTTTGATATCGTCTGTTTTATCCGCGATCGAGATTCGTTCGATCCCTTCAAATTTCACGCCATTTTGTGACACCTCATCCTTGAATTGCAATTTCGTGTAACGTGTCTGCAAACTGCCCTCTGAGTCAAGAATCTCACCAATTTGGCTCGGGATCGTAAAGCTCGCATGGTAGTAGATTTTTTTGCCTACTTCATAATCGTAGCGATCTTTCCCCGTCAATTCCTTCCCGTCTTCGTCCACAAGCTCTTTGTCGATCTCACCTTTGATCTTGTTTTTTGGATACAAATGGATATCCGTATTCTCACCCGCTTCATCGACAACAGGCAATACTAAAATCAATGGTACCGCCGAAGCCGTCGCGCCTTTACTGTCGGTTTCTTCAAACAGGTAGACCTTGTACGTTCCCTCTGTTGTCCGCTTATCCAAATCAGCAAAAGTAGCCAAGCCCAATTTATCCGTAGTTTCAGAACCCTTTGATACGGCTGCGTCCTTGTTCAATTTAAAGTTCTTCATTAAATCCTTCACAGCCGCCTCGTATACGTCCTTCGACGCATTCGGCGCTACGAGTTTATTCAATTGTGTGTAAAAATCAGTGGTGATGTCCCACGCCTCAAAGGTGACTTCAGCCAGACCTTCGTATTGCTCAAATTCGGCCATTTCCTTCCCTGTATTCTCTACTGGATTCGTTGGGAATTGGTCCATTTTTTTCTTGTGAAGTGTGACATCCACTTTTCCTTCAGCAGCGGCCTGTACGGCGCCCCCAAACCCAAACACTCCGGCGATCAGCGGAAGCAGACACACGATCGCTGCGACAACCCTAACTATTTTCTTTCTTTTCATTTATTTTTCCTCCTGTTTTTTTGTTTTTGATAAGCCAAGCCACCGCCTCCAGCCAGCGTTAGCAGGATTCCGCTATACAGAAAATTACTAAGGCGCTCGTTTGTTTGAGGCAATGATGCCGTTGTAGATGGCTTATTCTCGCGATTGGGTGATTCTTCGATCCTTTCTTCTGGCAGCGCAGCCGTTTGGTATTTTCCATACAGATACACCGTTGCCGCCGGACACTCTGTCGGCAGAAACAAAACCAGTGGCAGAAACTCTTGGTTCCCCGTTTCCCCCAAAGCTGAAAATAAATAAACGGCCGGCTTCCCTTGCTGATGATAAGGAAGCGCTGCTTGCATAAGCCCGTCAGAGCCAACAGCTAAAGGGCGCTCATTTACTTTGGTTAACGCCGCCTGTTGGATGACCCGTTGGAATTGTTGTTTATTTTGATACTGATCCAGCCAAAATTGCTTGCTCTTCTTTTCGCTTTGATTGTTTTTTTGACACCACTCGGTCAAATCGTATACATCAAAGGTGAGCGCTTCCGTTCCAGCAACGAATTCTCCAGCGCGCTTCGTATCGATCGACACCGAAACGGCGGCTTCTGAAGCAAAGGCCGAATTCCCATAAAAAAAATAGACGATCACTAAACAAATAAGACTTAATTTTTTCAAGTACGAGCCCCTCTCTCTATTCTTCCTCCACTGCCTGCGCCACCGTTTCAACGATTTCTCCCTTTATATAGAAGAATCTTCCCCCAGCAAAAACTGAACGCTCAGAATTCTTATTTTTCAACGGAATGACCTTCCCCACCTGCACAAATAATATTTTAAACAACTTCTTTTCTACGTGCTTTTTCACAAAAAAATCGATCGTAGTTATTTTTAAAGATTTAAAACCGCTTGTTTAAAGGCATTTATCACTAATATTGGAAAGAATCCGTTATAAACCTTTTTTTATTATTTTTAATTACGAATTAAGTTTTTTTAAATCGCTTGTTTAGACAAAATAAAAACACTCATTTCCTCAATGAGTGTTTTTAAAACCGGCTATTCTCCCCGTTATAACAGCGATTACATTTGCTTGTTCGTTATTAGGAGAGGTGTTTTAGACAGGCTTAATTGATCAAATTTACGTAGTATTTCTCCCAAAATTCGTCCGTAACGACCCGTTCTCCATCCTCAATCACAAACTCGCCCTTTTCAGGTTCGACGATTCGATCATCAGGAACATGGTACAGACGACGCTGACCTTTGATAGGAAAAGGCTTGATGCAGCGCACATTTTCAAACACCCACGCATAGGAATGGGGCGTTTCCTTTACAGCGACCAGATCAACGATACAGATAGCATGACCAGAGATACATCCAGGTGTTTTGATGGCTGTTGAGCAGATCAATAACGGGCCGCGATGATGCGTAGACCACGAACGGTATTCCTCGGTTTTCTTCCCAGAAAGAATGTCCATGACCGGCTCAGGATGAATCGAAATAGCTTTCAAATGATTCGCCTCACTTTTCTTATTTATCCCTATTTTATCACTTATTTGAACACCAAGAAAAAATCCCCAGTTCCATCAGCTGCCCTGTTGGAGCGCCGCGAAAATTTCCAGCCACGATTCCTCAAAGACAACAATGGTCGTAGCGATCCCTTGATTTTCAGGGCGTCCCGCTACTTCATAAAGCACCCGCGCCGCTGCTTTTTTTGGATAACCGTAGATTCCTGCACTCAACACGGGCACTGCAAGGCTCTCGAGCTTGTATTCCTGCGCTAGCTGATAGACCGCTTCGTAGGCACTGTAAAGCAACTTTTCTTCCTCGTGTTCGCCATCTTGATAACGCGGGCCAACCGCATGAATCACATACGTCGCAGACAGTTCAAAAGCTGGCGTGATCACCGTCGTCCCTGTCGATGTTCCGCCAATCGCACCCATCGCCTTTTTCAAATTTGGTCCAGCTGCTCGGTTCAATGCGCCATCCACACCGCCTCCGGGAATCAAAGCCGCATTCGCCGCATTGACGATAGCTTCTACTTGAAAGGTCAAATGCGCGATATCTCCCACTACTACTTGAATCACCGTCTTCTCCTCCTTTGTTCTGCTCCTTCTATCCTACAGTCCTTCTAGCTTGCGGGGCAACTGTTAACGTTCAGACCGTTGTCATAAAAAAAAAGACACCTTCTCCTCAACGGAAAAAAGTGTCTTTGAAGGCAATCCTCCATTAGTGCTGTTCAGCCTGCTCAAAGGCGTCTAAAATCTCACGAACTTCAGCCGTCGATTTCGTATTCATCAAGCGCACGCGTAAGTCATTCGCACCGGGAAACCCTTTAACATAAATTTTGAAGAATCGGTGCAAGCCAACGATCGAACGAGGGACTTTCTCCGCATAACGGTCTTGCAAATCAAGCTGTAAACGCAGCAGTCCAATCAATTCTTCGGGGGAATGTTCTTTAGCTTCCTTTTCAAAGGCATAAGGATTCTTAAAAATCCCACGGCCGATCATCAGACCATCTACACCATATTTTTCCGCCAGCTCCAAGCCCATCTGACGATCCAAAATATCCCCATTGATCGTGATCAGCGTTTTCGGTGCCAGCGCATCCCGCAGCTTCACGATCTCAGGAATCAAATCCCAATGCGCATCCACCTTGCTCATCTCTTTGCGCGTCCGCATATGAACAGAAAGATTGGCGATGTCCTGCTCCAGCAAATGACTGATCCACTCCGTCATCTCCTCGGTATCTGTAAATCCAAGACGCGTCTTCACACTTACAGGCAATCCCCCAGCTTTTGCTGCTTGGATCAATTCCGCCGCCACTTCTGGTCGCAAAATCAAGCCGCTGCCTTTTCCTCGTTCCGCCACATTCGGCACCGGACAGCCCATATTGATATCGATTCCGCTGAAGCCCATCTCCGCCATCGCAAGACTCATCTCGCGGAAAAATTCAGGCTTGTCTCCCCAGATATGCGCCACCATCGGCTGTTCATCCTCAGTAAACATCAACCTGCCGCGAACGCTCTCGATCCCATCAGGGTGACAAAAACTATCCGAATTCGTAAATTCCGTAAAAAATACATCCGGTGCGCCCGCTTCCTTCACCACATGACGGAAGACCACGTCCGTCACATCCTCCATCGGAGCTAAAACAAAAAAGGGCTTCGGCAATTCCGCCCAAAAATTATTCTTCATTATGTAGATTTCCTCCTACTATCGCTATGTATACAAAACAACGTTATTATACTAAGGTTTGCGGGAAGAAGCAAAAATACAAATCACAAAATAAAAATACACTCAGCTTTAACTAAGTGTACTTGATCTCATGGATATGTTCTTTGCTGTCGTACCACATTTCTTCCGGTGAGTAATGATCCGTCCCATTGAGGATGACTTCTCCCGTCTCCTTGATCTCAAACTCTGAGCCCAACCAATAGTGGGCTTTCGGACCGCCGAACATCCACAGTCCCCCTTTGCGTTTCCAGCGCCAAGGAGAAAAAACATCAACAATATCCTTGTAAAGATGCGACCTCAGATAGCGAATCTCACCAGTGTCGAACGTGATTCGTAAAAAACTAGAGACATTTTCCACTTTTGTCGCTTTCGGTACGTCACCTTCTGGATACTGTTTTATCTCGATCGATTTATCCATCTCCTCGTCTCCCTTTGTTTTAGAAAAGAAAGAGGCAAAAAAGGACGGCTT
The DNA here is from genome assembly GCF_051715125.1 of Enterococcus sp. AZ048. Taxonomy (NCBI): domain Bacteria; kingdom Bacillati; phylum Bacillota; class Bacilli; order Lactobacillales; family Enterococcaceae; genus Enterococcus; species Enterococcus sp. AZ048. The sequence goes on from NZ_JBIOTD010000001.1 coordinate 2,742,129, forward strand.
GGAATTTCCCAGCAGTTCGTCTGCCGTCACCTGAAAAAAATCACTTAACTTCACCAGCATATCCAAATCGGGGTAGCTCTTATTCCGTTCCCATTTCGAAACCGCCTGCGGTGTGACGCTTAGAAAATCAGCCAAGTCTTTCTGTGACATCTTTTTTACTTCTCTTAATTCCCTGATTTTTGCTCCGATCTCTACCATGACTATAGCCCTCCAGTGTGTAAACAGACAATAAACCTTCTGTTGAAATAGCGAAAACTAAGCTCAACCATGCGTTGAGTACTTAAATTTTACCATGACCAGAAGGTTTACATCGATAAAGTTTATTCATTTTTACTGGGCTCTTTGCAAACGGAGCAGCTATTTCTCAATAGGCGATATAATCATCCAATTTCTGGACATTGCAGACAATGATTCTTCGTCTGCCATTGTCACTATTGGTAAATGCGATCACGCCCTCTTCCTTCAGCTTCTTCATCATTCTGCTGACACTTGCGTACGTGGCGATGCCGCAAAATGCTGCAATATCCTCATTAGTGACCTCAAAATCAATCAAGATCTTTGATCCGCCGTCCAATTCGCGTCCAAATTTCAGGACCAGATCTCTTAAAAAGCTCGCCAACGCTCCTAATTTGCCATTCATGGTCAAACGCTGCAAACGCGAAAAATTTTCAGACAAGCGATGGCGGTAATATTGTTTTACATAGTTTTGAAGATACGGATCGTTGTTGACATACTTCCAAAATTGCACCCGATTGATCTGATAAAAAGTAGCCGTCGGTGATTCGATCCGTACGTTGAAGGGCTGTTCATCATATTGAAGCGCTTCGTCATGCAGCAGTGAAATAACGTCCGGCTGATTGATATAGGAAATATTAAATTCCCGACCATCCTGCAAAATGACCGACGTTTTGATAACGCCCTCCTTCAGGATAAACACACTCGCTGCTTTCAAGCCGTGAAAAGTTAGATACGTATGATAGTCCTTCGTAATAACCGGAATTTGTTTATCTTCCAGAAAATTAACGAGGTAATCGATGTCTTTATTATTCATAGTTTTCCTTCCAATCCCTACTTTCATTTATGAATGAAAGAATCTGTTGTATTTTATCATATCCTCTTACCATTTGGTAATGTCAAAGGACGATGCTTCTCGATAATGCTCAGAAACAATGCCTATCAACAAGGTGAGCGTCGTTCTTGAGCCTTATCATAAGTCTTGTACCAAATAGAAAGAGGATGAAGAACAAATGATTGAATTAGCACTTCCTTACGACAACAAAACAATAACTGCAAAAATAGAAGACGACCGTTTTGCGGGATCTCTCGTTTCTCAAGCCGCTACCTACCGTGCGGGGTATTCAGAAGAGGAGCTAGTCGAACGCTCTTTAGATTTTCCTATCGCTTCCCCCAAACTAGAAGAGCTGGCGAAGGGAAAGAAAAACATCGTCATTATTTCTTCCGACCACACGAGACCCGTTCCTTCAAAGATCATCACACCGATTCTTTTACGCCGCATTCGTTCCGTTGCTCCTGATGCACGAATCCGAATTTTAGTCGCCACAGGTTTCCACAGACCTTCCACAAAAGAAGAGCTGATCAGTAAATATGGCGAAGACATCGTTGCCCATGAAGAAATCGCTATGCATTATTCCGAACGAGACGAAGACATGGTGACCCTCGGTAAACTCCCTTCTGGCGGTGATCTGATCATTAATAAAGTGGCAATGGAGGCAGATTTACTACTTTCAGAAGGATTTATTGAATCTCACTTCTTCGCTGGTTTTTCTGGCGGCAGAAAATCTGTCTTACCGGGTATTTCTTCTTATAAAACGATCATGGCCAATCATTCAGGCGAGTTTATCAATGATAAACATTCGCGGACAGGGAACCTCAAGCATAATTTGATCCATGAAGACATGGCTTACGCGGCCAAAGCGGCGCATTTAGCCTTTATCCTGAACGTCGTCCTTGATGAAGATAAGAAAATCATCGGCTCCTTTGCCGGCGACTTGGAAAAAGCTCATAAAAAAGGCACAGTATTCGTTGATTCCTTATCTCAAGTCGACGCGATCGAATCCGACATCACGATCTCTACCAATGGCGGGTATCCCCTTGATCAAAACATCTATCAAGCAGTAAAAGGCATGACCTCGGCTGAAGCTACAAATAAACTGGGGGGAACGATCATCATGGTTGCCGGCTGTCGAGACGGACACGGCGGCGAAGGCTTCTATCATAATATTGCGGATGTTGCCGATCCTAAGGAATTTCTCGACAAAGCCATCCACACCCCGCGACTAGAAACCGTCCCAGATCAATGGACGTCTCAGATCCTTGCTCGTATTTTGGTGAACCATCACGTCATCTTGGTGTCTGACCTCGTGGATCCTCAATTAGTCACCGATATGCACATGGCGCTTTCGACATCCTTAGAGGATGCGCTAGAAAAGGCCTACGAGCGTGAAGGAAAAGAAGCGAAGGTCGTCGTTATCCCAGATGGACTCGGCGTCATCGTCAAAGGAACGCATTAAGATGGACGCAGTAAAAATAAAAGAACTCTTACAGCTTGTTTCGGAACAAAAACTAAGCCCAGAAGACGCAGTAGAAACGATTCATAATGACGGCTTCACTGATTTAGGCTTTGCCAAGATCGATACAGAGAGAGGCCAGCGAACAGGAATGCCTGAAATCGTTTATGGGGAAGGAAAAACCGCTGATCAAATCATCGGGATCGTCGAAGCCATGCTAGGAGAACAAAACAACATCCTAGTCACAAGAGTCGACGGAAAAAAAGCTGCGGCTGTTAGAACGAAACTCCCCTGCCTGCACTACGATACGGCTTCAGAAATCTTGCTGTGGGAAAGAAATCCGCAAATGAAGACACAAGGAAAGATTGCCATAGTCACCGCAGGAACCTCCGATCTGAAGGTTGCTGAAGAAGCTGCGATTACAGCAGAAGCCTTCGGAAACAGCGTAGACAGAATCTATGACGTCGGTGTTGCAGGAATCCATCGCTTGTTTGCTCGCCTTGAACAAATCCGGGCGGCACAAGTGGTGATCGTGATTGCTGGAATGGAAGGGGCGCTGGCTTCCGTGGTTGGAGGACTGGTCAGTACGCCGATCATTGCAGTACCGACAAGTGTAGGCTACGGAACAGCCTTCAATGGCTTGGCCGCGCTCCTCACAATGCTCAACAGCTGTGCCACAGGTATCACGGTCGTAAATATTGATAACGGCTTCGGTGCCGGATATGCGGCTAGTAAAATCAACCATTTAGCGGAGGCTGCGAAATGAAAACTCTCTATCTTGACCCCTTTTCAGGCGTCAGCGGAAATATGTTACTAGGAACCTTGTTTGACCTTGGGCTGGACGTTGAGGACTTCACCCACGAATTAGCCAAATTAAAGCTGACAGGATACCAATTATCACTGACCAAAACAACAAAATCAGCGATCGACGGGCATTTATTTGAAGTCGTGCTAAGCGACGAGTTCAAGGGGCATCACCCTGATGAAGGTGCGGAAATGATCCATCATCACGGAAGAAATCTTGTGGCCATCGAAGGACTTATCCATGCTTCAGAGCTGAGTGCGTCCATCAAACAGAGCGCCTGTGCCGTCTTCGAAGAGATCGCAGCAGCGGAAGCGCGTGTCCACGGAAAAACGATCAATGAGATCCATTTCCATGAAGTCGGTGCGATCGATTCGATCGTGGACGTCGTCGGCTTTTTTATTGGGCTAGAACTTTTACAAATCCAGCACGTCCTTTGCGGCACTCTTGTCGATGGAACTGGGACGATCACTGTGGCTCACGGCGTCATGCCCGTTCCAGTTCCCGCAGTCATGCAGATGCGGTTGAATAGCAACATCCCTTTTCGGCAGCGAGAAGATGTCCTCACTGAGCTGGTTACACCAACTGGATTTGGACTGATCAAGCACACCTCAGAGACCTTCGGCACCCTCCCGGAAAATGTGATGATCGAAAAGATCGGATACGGGTTTGGAACGCGAGAGACCGGCAGCTTGAACGCCCTCAGAGGCTGTCTCTGTAACTCCCTGCTGAGCAATCAGCAAGTCCCCCGCGAACAAGATCATGTGTTGTTGATCGAGACGAATTTAGATGATGCTACAGGACAGGAATTATCCGACGTGATGCAGCTCCTGCTTGAAAAAGGAGCAAAAGACGTTTGGACAGCACCCATTACCATGAAAAAAGGCCGTCCTGCCTACAAGCTGAGTCTCTTAGCGGCCCCTGCCCAAAACGACGAAATGGTCAAAATCTTATTTGAAACGACCTCTTCGATCGGCGTTAGGCAACAACTGCTAGACAGAAAAATCATGCAACGAACTGTTCGTTTAGAAAAAACAGCCCTTGGCGATGTTCATGTTAAACACTTGTCTTATCAGGGCTTTTCAAAGATTTCCTTTGAACATGACGAGCTTCTCGCCTTAGCCAAAGAAAAAAGGTGCACGATCACTGAGGTAAAAAAGCAATTAATGGAACAACTTCAAAAGAACGAATAAAGAAAGAAGCCTTCAAATGACCTTATTAAAAGAAAAAGAAAAAAAGCTGCAAGCAATTTTATCCCATTATCAAAAAGTCGTCGTTAGTTTTTCCGGCGGGATCGACTCGACACTCGCATTAAAGGAGTCTCTCGACACACTAGGCAAAGAAAATGTTCTCGCTGTCGTTGCCGACTCTGAATTTTTTGCGGACGATGAATACGAAGAAGCCCTTCAATTAGCCGAAGAAATGGGTGCGCGAGTGATGGGGGTGCAACTAGATTATTTAGCAGATGAGCATATCAAAAACAACCAGCCGGATTCGTGGTATTACATGAAAAAAATCTTCTATACCAAGCTGACAGAAATCGCCGAAGAATTTGGGGCGAATGCTGTAGTTGACGGCATCATCATGGATGACGACGCGGATTTCCGACCAGGTCTTCGTGCGAGGAATGAAGCAGGAGCGGTCTCCATTTTGCAGCAAGCGACCCTTTACAAAGACGAAGTCCGCCAGCTCGCACAACTCTTAGGCTTGAAAAACTGGAACAAGGCTCCCTCATGTTCAGTTTCCTCACGCTTTCCCTACAATACAAAATTGACGAGCAAAAAGCTGCGGCAAGTCTTAGCTGCTGAAAAATATTTAAAGGAACTAGGATTTCCTACAGTACGAGTCCGTGTCCATAAAAAATTGGCCCGCATCGAAGTCCCTGAAGAAGCTATCGCGCAAGTGGTGGCTCAACGCGCCGCGATCACTAAAAAATTAAGCGAACTAGGCTACGACTATATTTCAGTCGACCTTGACGGGTTTATCAGCGGTCGAATGAATCAGACACTTTCAGAAGAAGAAAAATCAACCATATTAGCGGGGTAGAAAAAAATGCATGACTCATTATTTATACGTTCCCTCACCGAACTGATGGGCACAGCCATTATGGTCGCTTTGGGAAATGGTTCGGTAGCAAATGTTGAACTACGTGGAACAAAAGGCTTTCAAGGCGGCTGGATCTTGATTGGTTTTGGGTACGGGATCGGTGTGATGATCCCTGCCCTCATGTTCGCTGCCATATCTGGCGCCCAGATCAATCCAGCCATGACCATCGCCTTAGCCGTCAGCGGCAGCTTTCCTTGGAAAGACGTACTGCCCTACGTTCTTGCGCAAGTCCTCGGTGCAATTTTAGGCCAGTTGCTCGTCGTCTTCGCCTATAAGCCCTATTATGATCAAACTGAAAATTCCGAAGCGATTTTAGCGACCTTCGCAACGATCGATGCCGCGAACAGTAAATTAAACGGCTTTATCAATGAATACATCGGCACGTTTTTATTAGTATTCGGCGCACTATTCATCACGGCTGACACGATCGACCCCCGTGCCGACTTTCTTGGGTTAGGGTTCTTGGTCATGTGTTTAGTCATCTCTTTCGGCGGGCCTACTGGACCCGCGCTAAATCCCGCTAGAGATATAGGACCCAGACTTTTGCACGCCTTGTGGCCTTTTAAATTTAAAGGAAGCTCTCAATTCCACTATAGCTGGGTCCCAGTCCTTGCGCCCATTTGCGGTGCCATCACCGCTACAATGCTGTACAAACTCATCGTCAACTAAAGGCAGTTCAGCCGGCACCTGTCGCTGGACTGCTTTTCCTGAAAGGAGATACTCATGAAAAAACAGATAGCGATCGCTTCTGTTCCTTATTATTTAGCCATTTTAGCCCTGCATCTTTGTACGTTCTCATGGCTATGGGTGATCGCAAGACAAAGACCCTCTCTGATCGGCTTAGGACTTGTCGCCTATACATTGGGCCTGAGACACGCATTTGATGCCGATCATATTGCCGCGATCGATAATACCGTCAGAAAATTAATCCATCAGAAACAAAAATCCTGCGGCGTAGGTTTCTACTTTTCCTTGGGACACTCAAGCGTGGTGCTCCTCATTATTTTTTTAGTTAATCTATCCGCTGATTTTTTTAAAGAGCATTTATCTTTCTTAAAAGTATTGGGCGGAACAGCAGGCGGCATCATCTCTGGAACATTCTTACTCTTTCTAGCTGTCAATAACTTGATCATTCTCATCCATCTGATAACTATCCGTAAGAAAAAAACAGACGAACAACTCGAACACGAAAACGTGGAAAATCTCTTAAATTCAAGAGGACTGCTGGCAAAAATTCTGACACCCTTTTTACATATGGTCACGAAAGCCTGGCATATGTACCCCATCGGTTTCCTATTCGGCTTAGGCTTTGATACCGCTACGGAGATCGGTCTGATTTCCCTTTCTGCCGAAAACAATCACACACTGATAGGCTGGAACAGCATGGTCTTTCCGTTATTGTTCGCAGCAGGGATGTCTCTCATGGATACCAGTGATTCCGTCATGATGTCCGGCGCATACAATTGGGCCTTTGCCATGCCCGAACGTAAAATGAACTACAATCTGATCGTCACCTCTGTCTCAATCATCGTGGCCTTTACGATCGGAGCAGTCGAATTGGCGCAAGTCGGAATCAGCGCCCTAGGACCCCTCAACAACTTTGAGCTCTGGATCTCAACGATCGATTTTAATAAAGCTGGACTCTACATGATCCTTCTGTTCGCTGCCCTCTGGCTCGGCTCCTACTTTGTGTGGCAAGTCAGAAAAGCGAACGCGTAATGAACTGAAAAGTATCCATTACAAACAGAACTTCCCTTCAAGCTAAGTCTTAGTCATTGGACTACGCCTAGCTTGAAGGGAAGTTCTTATCTATTTTTAAAACACCGTCCCTTGAGCAACGGTTACCCGCGACCCAATCTGGATTTTCTGCTATTTCAATATATCGATCAATTCTTTTTTCGCGGCTGCTGAAGCGGGCAAGTAGCTGAAGCATACGCCGATCACCACGGAAGTCCCAATCGAGATCAGCACGGTCATCATGTCTGGCCGCACAGAAAACGGCAAGGCAAAGGACGCTGCGAAAGCAATCAAAATACCAAGAATATACCCAATCACACCGCCGCTCACTGTCAGAACGATCCCTTCAAATAGAAATTGGCGTTTGATCGACTTCGCATTCGCACCAAGTGCACGTCGAATACCGATTTCCTTGGTCCGCTCAGAAACGGAGATGTACATCATATTCATGACGCCCACGCCGGCGATAAATAGTGAGATCGCTGCGACTGCACTGATGAAAAGAGTCATTTGATCCAGCATAGATCCCAACTGCTTGATTTCAGAAGTCGGATCATAGGCTTGATACTCCCCCTGCGCACGACTTTCTCCGTTCATGTTCAACTGCTTTAAGACTTTCTTCATCGCTGTATCCTGATTGACCCCTGCATTAAATTTAAGGGCCAATACGGAATGGTCGTCTTTTTTTCCTAAATAATGCGTATAGGTTTTTTTCGGAAAATAAGCAAGCGGTTCATAATTTTGCGGACCGATCTCTCCAGAAGTATTCGCAGAAACACCCACAACGGTAAAGACCTGCCCCTTTAACTCGAATCCGTTATTTAAAGCGGTCTCCTTCGACCCAAATACTTGCTTTGCGACGGCCTCATCAAGAACGACTACCTTATTTAGCCCATCGCTGTCCGCGGCGTTCAATTGGCGACCATTTAAAAGAGACACGGCGGTTTCTTTCGCCGGATGGACCGTCATCGTTAATTTTGTATTTTTATCATAAAAATCAACGGTAGGATTCCCGTCCTTCTTCATCGCTTTGTAATAAGAAACCTCCTTCACTTCTGGAAGGTTGGCGACCATATTTTTATCGGTCTGCGAGATCCCGCTATCTTCACTGACTAGATTATCAAAGTCGTTGTACTTGATGTTGACGTACTTCGTTTGTCCAGTTTCATCCGCGCCCGTCGTCTCAGATAAAATATTTCGTTTAAACCCATTTCCTAAAGCCACGATCGTAATCACAGCGGCAATTCCTATAATGATACCCACCATCGTTAAAAAACTGCGGCGTTTGTTCTTGAAGATCGAACGAAAGGCAGTCCGCCAGAGAATGTATTTTCTCATGATTGCAGCACCTCCTCGATCATCTTTCCATCTCGGATTTTCAATAAGCGGTCACAGTAGACGACCGTCTCTGGGTCATGCGTCACCAAGATGATCGTCACCCCTTCCTCATTCAACTGTTTAAACAATTGCATGATGTCCTCTGTCGTATGGGTGTCTAGCGCCCCCGTAGGTTCATCCGCAATAATAAAGTTGGGACGATTGATCAATGCCCGAGCGATCGCCACACGCTGCTGCTGCCCACCGGATAACTGCTTCGGCAATTGATCTAACTTGTCTGCTAATCCGACCCTAGCCAACGCATGCTTCACTTTCTTCTGCGTCTCATTGTGTTTCGCACCGCTGTACAAAAGAGGCAATTCAACATTTTCCGCAACCGTTAAATTCTCGATCAAACTAAAATTTTGAAAAACGAAGCCAACAGAACGATTCCGTATCTCAGACAATTCATCGTCTTTGAAATGCGTGATCTCCCGACCATTAAACAAATACTCCCCTTCAAACTGTCGATCGATGAACCCCAGCAAATTGATCAACGTGGATTTTCCTGAGCCAGAAGGCCCCATAATAGCCACAAATTCTCCAGCTTCGATCGAAAAATTGATGTCGTCTAAAACAGGCACTCTTGTTTCCCCTGTTTCATAATACTTATAGATATGTGCCAAGCTAATCATTGGCACTCACCTGAACTTCTGATCCGTCCTTCAACGCGTCATCTGGATTTTCAATGATTTGATCCTTGTCCTTCAATCCTTTTTGAATGATCATGCGCCCATTGACAGCCAACGTTTGAACGACCGTTTTCTTCGCTTTTCCATCCTCATACTTATAGACATATTGTTCATTTCCTGTTTTCTTAAGTGCAGACGACGGTAATAAAAGCTGCTTTTGCTGCAACGTGATCAATGTCGATAAATCATCCGTCCAAGGGAAATTCCCCTCCACAGTAAATGCATAAGAGGCAACATTGCTGTTGTCCCCGCTCGTCGGTATAGCACTCGCAGCAATCGATTTAATCGTTCCCTCCACTTTTTTGTCATTGCCCACCGTCGTGACTTGAACGGTTTGCCCCGGCACCAATTTGTCTAGATCGTATTCCGTGACGGTACCTTTGACTTGCTTTTCTTTGCTGGAAACTGCGACTACTGGAACCTCTGGAGAGCCCTTTCCCTTTTCATCCACAGACGCCACGCCCGCAATTTCAGCACTCACCGTCGCTGACGCTTGCTTTTGCTGCCCAGCAAGCACATCTTTAGCAGATTGGACTTCCTCATAAGCCCCCTGCACCGCAAAACGAGACTGACTCAACTGGTCATTGGCCGTCTGCAATTCCACTTGCTGCTGCTTTAATTGTTCATTCAAAGCAGCCTTTTCTTCCTCATCTTTCGCACGAGCCAGCTTCTGCTGCGTCTCACCAATTTGGTTCGATAGCGTTTGCACTTGTCTTTCCCCAGCAGCAACAGTCGCTTCAGCCTGAGACGCATCAAGAGAACTCTTATTCACCGCATGCTGCTGCGTGATCGTTTCATTTTGAGCCGTATCATTCTGATACTCGATCAAAGGCGTGCCCACCGCCACTTCTTGCCCATTGTTTACAGGAACATTTTTGATCGTTCCTTTATTCGCATCTAAAAAATAAAGCTGACGCTTCAGCGGTTCCACTTTCCCCTTCAACTGCAAAGGATCTGCTGTTTTTACTGTATACACCTGATACGAAGCCGCATCTTTTTTACCACTGAATGCAAAAAAAGCACCCCCTGCTATAACCAAACCAGTGACGCCAGCAATAATGATCTTTGTCTTCTTCTTCATGTCCATCCCCCAAATTAATCGTTCTATCCTCAGTTTATAGGGGGACGCCCCTCTCCAACATCGAATCCTCTTTCTTTAAACGAACAAAAAAGTAATATTGAAGAACACGTTTATTTCCATACAAAAAAACACTTTCCAAAATTGGAAAGTGTTTTGATCTTCTGTATAAACGGATTAACGTTTTGAGAATTGTGAAGCTTTACGGGCTTTCTTAAGACCTGGTTTTTTACGTTCAACCATACGTGAATCACGAGTAAGCAATCCAGCACGTTTTAGTGGTGCACGGAAATCAGGATCTACTTCTAATAAAGCACGTGAGATACCGTGACGGATAGCGCCGGCTTGACCTGCGTAGCCCCCACCATCAACGTTTACAAATACATCGTATGAACCAGCAGTTTCAGTAACACCAAATGGTTGGTTGATTACTAAACGTAGGTCAGCATGTGGGATATATTCTGCAACGTCTTTTTTATTTACAGTAATTTTACCAGTTCCTGGTACTAAACGTACGCGAGCAACTGCATTTTTACGACGGCCTGTGCCGTTATATTGAACTTGTGCCAATGAATTTCCCTCCTATTTAAATTAAGTTTGTGATGTCTAATACTTCTGGTTGTTGTGCTGCATGTGGATGCTCTGCTCCACCGTATACGTGAAGTTTCATGCCTTGAGCGCGGCCTAAAGTGTTTTTAGGAAGCATACCTTTAACAGAAGTTTCGACCAAACGGCGAGAATTTTTAGCACGCAATTCGCCTGCTGAGATTGATTTCAATCCACCAGGGAAGTTTGAGTGACGGTAGTAAATCTTGTCAGTTGCTTTCTTACCTGTTAATTTGATTTGATCTGCATTAATTACAATTACAAAATCACCAGTGTCAATATGTGGTGTGAATGTTGGTTTATTTTTTCCGCGTAGTACAGATGCAACAACTGTTGAAAGACGTCCTAAAGGAACATCAGTTGCGTCTACTACGTACCATTTGCGATCTACTTCGCCTGGCTTAGCCATATATGTTGTACGCACGTTTTTTTCCTCCAATTTCAATTTCGAATGTTTGACAAACACTTGAGTTTCCGGGGCTCTTGTGGGGCAAACAATACCATTTACCATAATACTTGCAAAGCCTTGTCATGTCAATGTTTTTCTCCTTGAAAACGCAAAATAGTTTCATTTCTTTATGTTTCTTCTACTATACAGTTTCTTTCGATATATACAGGTAATAATGAATAAAGAAACGAAATATCAAAATATTTTTGCATAAATATTTAAAAAGTGCTTGCTTTTTGTATTTTACGATGCTAATATGGCTTCAACACATTAATTAGAATTTAATGAAAAAGCGATAAGGGAGCAATGCAGGATGAAAGAAAAAGTGATTTTAGCCTATTCAGGTGGTTTAGATACGTCTGTCTCTATCAAATGGCTCGTTGACGAAGGATATGATGTGATTGCGTGCTGTTTAGACATCGGCGAAGGACGCGACACGGAGTTTATTAAGAATAAAGCGTTACAGGTCGGCGCAACTGAATCTTATGCCATTGATGCTCGTGAGGAGTTCTCGCAGGATTTCGTTTTGATCGCCTTGCAAGGAAACACCTACTATGAGAATTCTTACCCATTGGTTTCTGCATTGTCTCGCCCGCTGATCTCGAAGAAATTGGTTGAGTTGGCTCATGATACTGGAGCAACGACCATCGCTCATGGCTGTACAGGAAAAGGAAACGACCAAGTCCGTTTTGAAGTTTCCATCGCCGCACTTGATCCGAACTTGAAGATCATCGCGCCGGTCCGTGAGTGGAAATGGTCCCGTGAAGAAGAGATCAATTATGCCGCTGAAAAGGGAGTACCGATCCCAGCGGATTTGGACAATCCTTATTCGATCGACCAAAACTTATGGGGACGTGCCTGTGAATGCGGCATCTTAGAAGATCCATGGGCGACACCGCCCGCGGGTGCTTACGCTATTACTGCTGAATTAGAAGATACGCCTGATAAACCGACGATCGTTGAGATCACTTTTGAAAAAGGTGTACCGACAGCTTTAGATGGAGAAGAACTTTCTTTAGCTTCATTAATTATGAAATTGAACACACTCGCTGGTGTCCATGGCATCGGCCGAATCGACCATATCGAAAACCGTTTAGTGGGAATCAAATCTCGTGAAGTGTATGAATGTCCAGGTGCAGAGGTGTTGATGAAGGCTCATAAAGAACTGGAAGATTTGACTTTTGTCCGTGAAATGGCGCACTTCAAACCCGTGATCGAACAGCAATTATGCCAAATGATCTATGATGGCCTCTGGTTCAATCCAACGATGGATGCCTTGATCGCCTTCTTAAAGCAATCACAAGAAGTGGTAAATGGCGTATTGCGTGTGAAATTATTCAAGGGCAATGTGATCGTTGAAGGACGGAAGTCTGACAACAGCTTATACAACGAAAACTTGGCGACGTATACCTCAGCAGACACCTTCGATCAAGATGCAGCGATCGGCTTTATTAAACTCTGGGGCTTGCCAACAAAGGTGAACGCAGAAGTACAAGCGGAAAGCAAACAAACAACTGTCTAGTCGCAAGAACGGCTAGACAGCTATGAAAGTGCAAGAGAAACCAGATGTGAGGCGGCTTTTACTTGCCGGTAAATAAAGCCGTCCGGTTTCACATCTTGCCATTGCTCTTAGGAGAGTTTCTTTTCCTGTCAGGAAATAAGGAAACCAGCAATGTTTTCATCCTGAGGTGTCTGAAAAGATGCCTCCTCCCTAAAGAACACGTTTTACGAACACGTGCTGCTTTTTGCGCGATGATTATTCTGTCTAACATCAGATTTAGCAGTCATCGGATAGTCACTTGCGCAAAAAGCCCGTTCGTAAAGCTGGATAGTAAAAAAAGACCGTCTATGCGGTCTTTTTTGTTAAAAATTCGCAGATAAAAGTGAGGATAAACCAATGGCAAAATTATGGGGTGGACGCTTTGATGGAAAAAACGAAGCATGGATCGACGCATTTGGCGCTTCGATTCCCTTCGATCAGCAATTAGCGACACAAGATATCACCGGCAGCTTAGCCCATGTCAACATGCTTGGCGAAACAGGCATTATTACGAAAGAAGAAGCGCAGCAAATTTCCGCTGGATTGCACATCTTAGCAGAAAAAGCTTTACAGGATGATCTTCATTTTACGATTGAAAATGAAGACATTCATTTAAACTTGGAAAAAATGCTTCACGACGAGATCGGACCTGTCGCCGGCAAACTCCACACTGCCCGCAGTCGAAACGATCAAGTCGCCACCGATATGCATTTATACTTGAAGGAACATTTACAGGCGATCATTGAAAAAGTGCATCATTTCAGAACTATCCTAGTCAATAAAGCCGAAGAACAGGTCGATACGATCATGCCGGGTTACACCCATTTGCAGCATGCACAGCCGATTTCTTTCGGTCATCATTTAATGGCCTATTACGGCATGCTTACCCGTGATCAGGCACGACTGGAAGAAAGTATGAAGCGTGTGGATATTTCCCCCTTAGGATGCGCGGCCTTAGCAGGAACGACCTTCCCGATCGACCGTCAAATGACCGCAGATGAACTTGGGTTTAGTGATCTATATCGAAACAGTCTTGACGGTGTCAGTGATCGTGACTTCATTCTTGAATTTTTGAGCAACAGCTCGATCTTGATGATGCATCTTTCACGTTTTTGTGAAGAGATCATTCTTTGGTGCAGCCATGAATTTAAGTTTGTCGAACTGACAGACACCTTCTCGACAGGCAGCTCGATCATGCCGCAAAAGAAAAATCCTGACATGGCCGAATTGATCCGGGGAAAATCTGGACGAGTGTTTGGTGATTTGATCGGCTTATTAACCGTGATGAAGGGATTGCCACTGGCGTATAACAAAGATCTGCAGGAAGACAAGGAAGGCATGTTCGATACCGTCCACACGGTAGCAACAAGCCTAGATATCATGGCGGGTATGATCGACACGATGAAGGTGCACACGCAAACCATGCACGATGCCACAGAAAAAGATTTTTCCAACGCAACGGAATTAGCCGACTATTTGGCAACAAAAGGTGTTCCCTTCCGTCAAGCCCATGAAATCGTTGGAAAGCTGGTCTTAGCTTGTACACAAAAAGGCATCTACTTACAAGATGTCCCATTGGAAGACTATCAGGCCATCAATGCTGTGATCGAAGACGACATCTATGACACGCTGTCCTCCAAAACAGCAGTGACTCGTCGTCATTCCTTCGGCGGTACGGGCTTTGATCAAGTCAAAAAACAAATTGCATTCGCCAAAACAGAGCTATAAGAAGAAACGACTATCCGAGTGGGATAGTCGTTTTCTTATACATTGGTATAAATAGATGTCGCAGTTTCTTTTAATACCGCATTTAATTCTTCAATATTTTTTCTCCCTTGCTCAGACAGCCAGGTGATAGCTTGCTCGTCCCCTTCTTCTACAAAAGGCGCGACACCATTGGCCCAAGTTGCCCGTCCGCATAAGACGCCGTTAAAGGTTGAGCCGGACTGCTTCGCAAAGCGCAACGTTTCCTGGAACAATTCTGCACTCACACCTGCGCTTAAAAAGATGAATGGCAATTCTGTCGCGTCCGATTGTTCTTTGAAATAGTCTGCTGCTTCGGAGCGACTGTAGCAGACCTCTTGTCCGTATCCCTCAACATAGTTCATCGTTACGGGTACTTCCACTTTTAACACATCGACTTGATAACGCGCTTGTGAAAATTCCCGCATCGCCTCGATGACTTTTCGCGGCTTCACTTTCTCATATTCCAACGATGTCGTGTCTGTGATCGTCGCGTCATAGGAAACGATCTCTAAGAAAAACGGTAGATCTTCTGCTGTACATTCTGAACCGATCCGTTCCATGTACGCACGCTTTTGCTCATTGATTTCTTCCGGTTCATCCACATCATAATAGAGCAGGAATTTGCACGCATCGGCACCAGACTCCTTCAGGCGTTTGACAGACCAAACATTTAGCACATCTGGCAATCGTCCTGGCGTGGTCGCATCATAGCCTGTTTTTTCATAAGCAAGCAGCAAGCCGCAGGTCTGCTCACGCACTTGGGCTGCGGGCAAGCCATATTCTGGGTCTAATAAGATCGCGGAGGCATAGGGTGTTAATTGCTGAGAGACCAGTTCCTTAAATTTAATGACATCCTCTGTCGTCGCTTCTTTATACTTGCCGATCATTTTTTTCAAGGCCCCTCGTTGGTCGATCGCCAACGCCCCGATGATCCCCTCTTCATTCGTTAATTGGTCTAAATACTTCTTTTTTCCTGTACTCATTGTCTTCATTTACGATCTCCTATGTTTTCATTTAATAATGTCACGATATCTTTTTCCGTTTGTGCTGCGTTTAATTGCTCCGTTACTTCCTTTCGCATCAATAACCGTGCAACCGCCGACAATAGTTTTAAGTGGGTCGTTCCAGCTTCTGAGTCTGGAATGAACAACGCAATGACAAAATTTATCAATTGGCCATCCATGCTGTGCCACTCGATCCCTTGCTCCAATGTAACGATGAGGAGACTGGGTTCAACGATGGAGGCATCTTTGGCATGGGGAATCGCAAACCCGTCCATCATTCCTGTCGTGCCCTCGTTTTCTCGTTCAACCAGTTTTTGAAAAACTTGCTCTTCCTCAGTAGCTATCCCCAACTGAACAGCTTGTTTTGCTAAAAACTCGAAGGTTTCTTTTTGTGTCGCTAGCGCTTGGTCTAAAAAGACATTCTCTTCTCGAAGTATTTCCATCCTGACTTCCTCTCTATTCTGCGATCGCTGATTTATCTGCTTGTTCGGCGTTCGCTTTCTTTTCCTTTGCCGCGACACTGCTCTTTTGAATCAATCCTAGAATGACTCCACCGACGATGGAACCAATTAAAATAGAAAGGACCCATTGGATTTTCCCCGTTACGACTGGCAGTACTAAGAAGCCGCCGTGTGGTGCTGGTACTTGGACACCAAACATATAGGTCAGTACCGCCGCAATAGAAGACCCTAACATCATTGTTGGCAAGACCCGAATCGGATCTTTTGCAGCAAATGGAATCGCCCCTTCCGTAATATGCGTGGAGCCGAGAATGAAATTGACTAATCCCGCATTCCGATCATTCGTATCAAAATACTTGCCAAAAAAGAGCGTGGCAAATCCTGTGATCAGCGGCGGTGCAATACAGGCCGCAGAAACGCCAGCCATAAAGGTCGTGTTTCCCTGAGCCAACAAGGCTGTCCCTGTAACATAGGCTGCCTTGTTGATCGGCCCGCCCATATCAAAGGCACACATACAGCCGACGATCACTCCCAGAACCAATGGATTCGAATGTTCAAATCCAGCTAAGAAGCTCATCATTCCCTCGTTCACGGCTTTCATCGGACCTGCCAATAAAGACATGACGATACCTATGACAGCTACTCCAATCACTGGATACAGGAAGATTGCTTTCAGCCCATCTAGCTGTTTCGGTAGAACATCCAAAACTTTTTGCAGCAGTAAAATGAAATAGCCTGCTAAGAAACCAGCCAAGATCCCGCCTAAGAATCCTGTCCCGCCATTCATCGCAACGATACCGCCGACAAAACCGACCACTAATCCTGGACGTTTAGCGATGCCTTCAGCGATATACGCGGCCAACACAGGAACCATCATTCCCATCGCCGCATCCCCGACACTTTTCAGCATTGCCGCCGTCGCGTTATACTGTGCATTGTCTGGATCAAACGAATAAATTCCCCAAACAGCAAAAGATATCGCGATCAACACACCGCCAGCAACGACGAAAGGCAGCATATGGGATACCCCATTCATCAAGTTCTTATATATGCTGCGCCCAAAGCTGGTCTTATTTCCCGTTTCCTGCTCTAATGCATCCACAGCTTGATTCTCAGCAGAAAGAACACCTTTTCCAGCCAAGGCGTCATCGATCAAACGTTCCGCGTCTTTGATGCCCGTGCTGACAGAGACATCAATGATTCGTTTCCCCGCAAATCTTTCTGGATGCACGTCTTTATCCGCTGCGATAATGACTGCCTCAGCCTGCTTGATTTCCTCTGGAGTCAACTCATTTTCGACACCAATCTGTCCATGTGTCTCAACCTTGATCGTGACGCCTTTCTTTTTAGCGGCTTGTTCCAAAGCTTCTTGAGCCATATAGGTGTGAGCAATGCCTGTCGGACAACCAGTTGCTGCAATTAATTGATAATTTCCCATGTTTGTAACTCCTCTTCTTTGATTTCAATTTGTTTGCTTAATTCTTCCACATCTAAAAAATCGGTCAATCCCTTGCGAAACGCTGTGGAGCTTCCAGCAGCTAGACTTTTTCTTAATGTTTCTTCTAACGGCTGCTCCGATAAATACCCCGCCAAAAACGTTCCTAATAATGTATCGCCGGCACAAGCAGTATTCACGACTTTTCCCTTGGGCGAATTGCCTCGAAGGATCTTTTCTTGTGTAAAGAAAATGGCTCCTTTTTCACCAAGAGACAGCAGTACATTTTGTGCCCCTGCTTCCAATAATTGCTGCCCATAAAATAAATAAGCTTCTTCAGTATCGATCACTTGTCCAAACCAGTCAGACAATTCCTCCTCATTGGGCTTCAGTAAAAAGGGATGGTACGGCAGACAATCCATGATCTCGTGATAACTGCTATCAATAATTAAGTGAACGCCTCGCTCCTGGCAGATACGACTGATCTCCACTAAAATCCCAGGCTCCACGCCTTTTGGCAAACTCCCCGAAAAGCAAAGGTAATCGTCTGCTTTAAGACTTCTGATTTGAGTCAAAAATTCTTGGACTTTTTCAGGCGGGATCGCTGGCCCCTGATTGACTAATTTATACTCCTCCTCCGTTTGATTGACTTGCGTGAAGACATTGATGCGGGTCATGCCCGGAACCTCAATAAACGCTGTGTTGATTGCTTTTTCCTGTAAATAATCTTCTATATAATTCCCTGTAAATCCCGCACGAAATCCCAATGCAGTAGTGGGCGTTCCCAACATGTTCAATATGAGGGACACATTCACCCCTTTGCCATTCGCTTGTATGTCATCGTCTTTCGTTCGATTTACGGTGAAAGGAATCATAGTATCTGTTTCAATAAATAGATCAATCGCTAAATTCATAGTGCATGTATAAATAGACATGAATGATGACCTCCTTGACCTTATTATGAGGGATAAGACGCAGAAAAGGTTTTCACGATCAAGAGATTTCCATGAAAAGCTTTACATTTTTTCACGAAACGTGATACTTTTTAAGTAGCGTTACATGTGAAAGAAGGGTAAACGAAACCATGGACTCTAAATTGAGCAGTACTGAACACTATCTTTGGGACTTTGTTGAAAGTCATATTCTCGAGATCCCGAACTATTCCATCGTCAAACTGAGTGAACAAGCCAATGTTTCCACGGCCACGATCGTTCGCACGATGAAAAAGAAAGGCTATGAAGGATTCACCGCCTTTAAGCATCATTTAAAGGAGCAGGAAAATAAAAACATCAATTTTTCTTCTTTAGATAAGGTAGACAAAGGTATTCGACAAGCGATCCTCAAAAATGAACAAGAAGTGGTTCGTACCATTAACATGATGAAAATCGGAAATATTGAGGACGCCATCCAAAAAATCAAATTTGCGGAACGGGTCATTATTTTTGCCAGAGGGTTCTCAGAAATGATCGGACAGGAAATGATGGTAAAATTTCAACTGACCGGAAAAAATTGTCAGATGCACACAGATCCAGAGATCATCAAAAATATCAGCCGAAAATTAACGAAACGAGACATTGTCCTGTTCATTTCCTTGAACGGGGAGACGAAGGAGCTCGTAATTGCAGCTAAAAATTGTTATGACGCGGAGATCGGCACGATTTTACTAACGGCAAGCAACACGTCCAGTCTAATGAACTATTGTGAAATTCCTTTAGTTGGCTTCAAATCCGAAGGTTCCTACTTCCCCGATTATGAAGTTCGTTCAAGATTGCCGCTGCAAATCATCGCACGTATTTTACTTGATTCCTATGCGCTGCGCGTCACTGATAATTGAACTACGTACAGAACTCAGTCAAAGGAGTGAATCAATGAATCAAAAATTAAAAGAGAATATTTCTGAATCCTTATCCTCTGTCCTCCCGATCACAGTGATCGTTCTATTCGTAAGCGTCCTTTTAGTCCCTATGGAAATCGGGACATTCGCGATGTTTTTGATGGGGGCTGTCATGCTGATCATCGGCATGGGATTCTTTCAGCTAGGTGCTGAAATCGCCATGACACCCCTTGGAGAAGGAATGGGGGTCCAATTATCCAAAAGTAAAAAAATCGGCATCCTAGCAGTGAGTGTATTTATTATTGGCGCAGTTATTACGATCGCCGAACCTGACCTGCAAGTGCTGGCGGATCAAATGCCGGCCATTCCCAGCGATTTATTAGTGTGGACTGTCGCCATCGGGGTCGGGCTTTGTCTAACGATCGCTGTCCTACGGATTTTATTTAAAATCAATTTATCCTTGATACTAATGATTTTGTACGTTGTCGTGATTTTGCTTTCCTTCTTAACCCCAAATGATTTCGTTCCCGTAGCCTTTGATTCCGGCGGGGCAACGACTGGTCCCATTACTGTCCCTTTCATTCTGGCATTAGGCGTTGGTCTGGCTTCTGTTCGTAGTGACAAAAATGCTTCCGAAGACAGCTTCGGACTCGTCGCTATCTCCAGTATCGGGCCTATTCTGGCAGTATTGCTGCTAGGGATCTTTTTCCGACCTACCGATGCCTCTTACTCGCCTATTGAATTTTTGAACGTCACCACAACACAAGACGTCATGCGTGAATTTATGTGGGAACTGCCCCATTACGCAAAAGAAGTCTTCATTTCCATCCTCCCTATCGCTCTTTTATTTTTTATTTTTCAATTAATCAGCCGACGCTACCATCATCGACAATACCTGCGAATGATCGTCGGACTCATCTATACCTATATTGGCTTGGTCCTTTTTCTAACGGGCGTGAGTATCGGCTTCGCACCTGTCGGCAGTCTGCTAGGCAGCGAATTAGCGACGAGCCCATTCAAATGGCTGCTGATCCCGATCGGCATGTTGATCGGCTACTTTATTGTAAAAGCAGAACCGGCGATCCAAGTTTTGAACCATCAAGTCGATAATGTCACAGGCGGGGCCATTTCCGCGACTGCTATGAATGCCAGCCTTTCGATCGGTGTCGCCATCAGTGTCGGATTGGCAATGTTGCGGGCATTGACTGGACTCAGTATTTACTGGATCATCATTCCCGGGTACATCATCGCCTTGCTTCTCTCCAGATTCGTTCCGAAACTATTTATCGGGATCGCCTTTGACTCTGGCGGTGTCGCCAGCGGCCCCATGACCAGCACCTTTCTCCTGCCTCTTTGTATAGGGGTCAGCGAATCCCTTGGCGGAAATATCATGGCGGATGCCTTTGGGGTCGTAGCCCTTGTCGCATTGACGCCTTTGATCGCGGTGCAGATCATGGGTCTCGTTTATAAATGGAAGGACGCACGCGCGACAGGAAATGCCGCGTTATCTGTAGAAGAACTAAATGAAATTGAAGAATGGGAGGACTCCGAGGATGACACAGAATAAACCTGCGATCCGAATGCTGGTCTTGATTATCGGCCACAAGGATACAAAAAAGGCGCATGCGATCTTTGATGCCCACAATGCCCCCGTCCAATATCTCTGTATTGGTGAAGGAACAGCAACAAGCGAAGTCATGGATGTTTTAGGCTTAGGAATCTCTGAAAAAGTTATTCTCTTTTGTCCTGTTTTAAAGCTTCAAGTACCGGAGCTATTCCGCGCACTCGCTGAAGGTCTGTGTTTGCATAAACCCAATCGAGGGTGCGCATTCACATTTCCTATCTCAGGAGCAAGTTCATATATCAAGAAAATTTTGGCCTCTGAACTGCCAAAAACGAGTCAGAAGGAACATGAAGGAGAGGAAAGAAAAATGATTCATGAAGCAAAGCATTGCTTACTGATGGTCACTATCAATCAAGGATTTAGCGAAGAGGTCATGATCGCGGCCACTGCGGCTGGTGCGGCTGGCGGAACCGTTGTCCATGCCCGCCGATTGGATTCTCAAGAAACACTAAAAAAATGGGGCATCAGTGTTCAGCCAGAAAAAGAAATGGTGTATATCTTAGTCGAACAAGAAAAGAAATTGGCGATCATGACAGCCATCAGTGAACAGTGCGGACTGCTCAGTGAGGCGCAAGGAATCTTAATGTCTATTCCTGTAGATGGTGTGATCGGACTAAACATAGATACATCCTCTTCATAAAAAAAGAGGCACCTATCGAATTCACGATAGGTGCCTCTTTCCATTTTTAAATAGACTTACGCATCAATTTCTGGTGCTTTTCCTAAATGCGCTTGGATCATCCAAATACGTTTTTCAGTCGCTGTTTTGAATTCGATGAAGATATCTTGTGTTGGATCATCGCCTTCTTCACCAGTAACTTCAATTCCTTTTTGGTAAAGATCTGCTAAATAACGGTAGCCTTCAACAAGTGTTGACAAGCGTTCTTCCATCGTACGATCCCAACGTCCTACTTCATCAGGAATCTTTGTTTGGTCAGCCATTTCACGCAATGTTGAAAATGGTGAGCCGTCTAATGTGATCAAGCGTTCTGAGATTTCATCCAATTGATCATTCACATCATCCATAAAATCATCCATCATTGGGTGTAATGTCAAGAAACCAGGACCACGCATATACCAATGTGTTTGGTGAATGACCATGGACATTTGACTCAAGTCTGCAACTAGTTGGTTCAGTACTTCTTTTGTTTTTTCGAATTTCATTCCTTTATACCTCCTAATTTTTGCTCCAATAAAAGCATAATACAATTATGGCAAAAGCACAAAGGAAATGCTGTAAAATTGATTTTTTTTCGTACTTTATTTGAGAAGGAAGGTGAAAAAAATCATACACTTTATTTTTGGTACAATCATTGGCTCCTTTTTAGCTGTCGTTTGCTCCCGCATCCCAAAAGGAGAATCCCTGCTTTCCCCCCCGTCACATTGCGAACAGTGTGGACATACACTTAGACCAGTGGAACTGGTCCCGCTGGTCTCCGCCGTCTTTCTGCGCTTTCGTTGTACACAATGTCATCAGCCATTTCCTGCAAGGAGCTTTGGGATAGAACTCGGATGCGGCATTCTATTTGCGATCTTCTTGCCGAATTTTCAATGGGTCGCTCTCTGGCAACTCTTTTGGTTGCTAAGCACCTTGGTTTTAGCAGTGATCGACTGGGATTATTTGATTGTCGAGATGCGGATTTTTTATTGTACAGGGGGTCTGCTGCTGCTCAGCGGGGCATATCTATTTCATCTGAATTGGCTTCACCCGCTGATCGTCGGTGCTTTGTTTTATCTTAGTCAAAAAATTCTCCCAAACAGCTTAGGTCTGGGAGATCTTTGGGTGATTGGTTTATGGAGTTTCTTTTTGTCCGGCTATGAACTGCTGCAAATCTTATTCATTGCTTCATTCAGCGGCTTGGCCTTTTTCGCTCTGGAAGCCTTTCGAAAAAAGAAGCCAAAACAGCTTCCTTTTCTCCCCTTTTTGTTTATCGGGCTGCTGTTCCTGCTGATCAAAAAGCATTAAGCCTCCCAATGCTGACGAATAAAGCCTTTGCGTCCAGACCCTTCACTATACGCATTGTAGTGCCCAGGATTTTTTTGATAAAAGTCTTGGTGATACTCTTCCGCTGGATAAAAGGGTTGTGCCGGTTCGATTGAAGTCACAATAGGTTCGTTGAAGCGTCCGCTAGCCTGTAATTGTTCCTTCGAAGCTTCGGCCGCTTCTTTTTGTTCCATGGATGCATAAAAAATGGCCGGACGATAAGAATCTCCGCGATCCGCAAATTGTCCAAAAGCGTCTGTCGGATCTGTTTGCTGCCAATAAATATCTACCAATTGCCGATACGAAATAACAGATGGATCAAATGTGATCTCGACTGCCTCTGTGTGACCTGTCGTACCGCTGCAAACTTCTTCGTACGTCGGATTCGGTACGTGCCCGCCTGTATATCCTGAAACCACGGCCTTGATGCCAGGCATTTGGTCGAATGGTTTCACCATACACCAAAAGCAGCCGCCGGCAAAAATTGCTTTTTCTTCTTTCATGAGAGAATCCCCCTTTTGACTTCATCATAACCAATTTGAGAGAAATTGAAACGAATCTGCTCAACCGATTTTTCCAAAATAAAAAAAATAGCGGCTGCCGAAATTTTGGCAGCCGCTATTTTCCTAATAATTGTCCTTATCAATTGGATACAGGATCTTTCCGTAGCCAGTATAATCGTAATGTGTTCCCGCGCTTATTTTGTCTACCTCGCTGTCATCAAAGAATAATTGATTGTCATCGTCTTCATCTAAGTTCGGTAATTTTTTCTTCGTTGGCAGTCCCAACTGTTTCTTCACAACGTTTTGTTCTTCCAATAAATTGTTCAATCCCAGGACTTGGAAGTAAATGTCGTTGATCATCTCGCCTTGTCCCTCTACTTGTGTTTGCTTGATATTCTCAGCCGCTGGTGTATAGTCTTTTGCGACAGTCAGCATCTCGTTCCAAGTAAGGTCTGTCCGCACGTAATCTTCTACTGCACGTAAATATTTTTTATATTTCGTCACAGAATCGACGGAGAGGATTTTATGGACAAGCTTTGAAAGAATCTCACGTTGTCGCGCTTGTCGGCCGACATCCCCTTTTGGATCTTCGTGGCGCATCCGCACATACTCTAACGCGTGCCGGCCATCTAAGACCTGCTCCCCTTTTTTCACGTGCACCCCATCTAAGGTAAAGTCGATTTTATTGTCGACCTCGATCCCGCCAACGGCATCTACTAATGTTTTTAATCCCTTCATATTGATCTCAATATAATGATCCACCGGGACATCCATCATTTTTTGGACAGATTCAATCGCCATTTTTGTTCCGCCCAACGAATACGCCGCATTCAATTTATCATAATAGGTATCCCCTTTGGCAACGTAATTGTTCTCATCGCCTTTATACCCAACGATCTGCGTATAAATGTCTCGATCTAGACTGGTCATCAAGGTCTGCTTTTCTTTCGGATTGATCGTGACCAACATCATCGAATCCGAACGCCCCTGGTATGTTCGTCCCTTGTCTCCCGTATCCGTCCCCATCAAGAGAATAGAAAAAGGCTCGCCGCTTTTTAAATCCACTGCGTCTGATCGCTTGCTTTTATAGTCAATTTTTTTTGTCATTTTAGTGATTGCCTGATCCACATCGTTATTTACTTTCAATAAATAGACAGTGGCGCCTCCGACAAATAGTACGATAATTCCAATGACAATCAAGATGATTTTCTTTGTTCTGCTCATGTAGCACCTCAAAAATTTTTACGTCTCCGTAGAGTTTCCGTCATTTTCTCACAAAAAGACCGTCGGCAATAGCATTTGCCTGATGCTCTAAACGAAATTTAATATCTGTTTAAAGTGACCGCTCTCATTTTGCCAGATACCTTCCTATAATAGCGCGAAAACAAAAAGACCACAAGATTCTTTTGAATCTTATGGTCTTACATGTTAACTATATCTAGCTTCATAAACGAATTCGTGAAGCCTTTGGATTTAGTTTAATGGATTGTTCAAAGCGTCTTCCGCAGCCATTTGCGCTTCAATATCAGAGATACTGTAAACATTTTCGCTAGCTACAACGACTTCTTTTGGTTCCATGTTACGGTAAGTTGCCATACCTGTACCAGCAGGAATGATCTTACCGATGATAACATTTTCCTTCAATCCAAGTAACGGATCTTTCTTACCGCGAATCGCAGCATCCGTCAAGACACGTGTTGTTTCTTGGAAGGATGCAGCAGATAAGAAGCTGTTTGTTTCCAATGAAGCTTTCGTGATACCAAGCAAGACTGGACGAGATGTCGCAGGTGTGCCGCCAGCAACTAAGGTATTGTAGTTTTGATCTTTAAAGTCAGCAATATCCAGCAATGTACCTGGCAAGATATCTGTGTCACCTGGGTCCATTACGCGGACTTTACGCAACATTTGACGAACCATTACTTCAATATGCTTATCGCCGATTTCTACCCCTTGCATCCGGTAAACACGTTGTACTTCACGAAGCAAGTATGTTTCAACTGAGATCACATCGCGGACTTGCAGCAAGTGTTTCGGATCGATCGAACCTTCTGTCAATCGTGCACCACGGTGGATCATGTCCCCTTCAACGACCTTCATACGAGAAGTATAAGGAACCGTGTAGGTACGAGTATCGGTTTCACCTTTGACAGTAACTTCCTTCGTACGTGTCGCAGCATCTTCAGCGATCTCAACAACTTCACCCGTCACTTCAGTAATGACAGCTAGACCTTTAGGATTACGTGCTTCGAAGATTTCTTGGACACGAGGAAGACCTTGTGTGATATCATCTCCGGCAACCCCGCCGGTATGGAATGTACGCATGGTCAACTGAGTACCTGGTTCACCGATTGATTGCGCGGCGATCGTACCAACAGCTTCACCAACTTCAACGTCGTCACCAGTCGCCAAGTTGCGGCCGTAACAATGTTTACATACACCATGTTTGGTATTACATGTGAAGACGGAGCGAATCGTTAATTTCTCAACGCCAGCGTCAATTAGACGTCTCGCATCTGCTTCACTGATCAATGCATCTGCAGGCAATAGAACTTCGCCTGTTTCAGGATGTTTTACAGATTTTTGTGTATAACGTCCAACTAAACGTTCTTCCAAGGATTCGATGATCTCGTTTCCTTCACGAATCGCAGAGATTTCAAGACCACGGTCAGTACCACAATCTTCTTCACGTACGATAACGTCTTGGGCAACGTCAACCAAACGACGAGTCAAGTAACCTGAATCGGCTGTCTTCAAGGCAGTATCGGTCATCCCTTTACGCGCCCCGTGAGTCGAGATAAACATTTCCAAGACAGATAGACCTTCACGGAAGTTTGAGATGATCGGCAATTCCATGATTTGTCCATTCGGAGCGGCCATCAATCCACGCATACCAGCAAGCTGAGTAAAGTTGGAGATGTTACCACGGGCTCCAGAATCAGACATCATGAAGATTGGGTTCTTCGCATCTAAGGATTCCATTAGTCGTTGTTGGATTTCATCTTTGGCTGCATTCCAAACGGCAATAACACGTTCATACCGTTCATCATCCGTAATCAATCCACGACGGAATTGTTTCGTGATCGTGCCGACTTGTTTGTGGGCATTGTCGATGATTTCTTGTTTTTCAGCTAGCGCCATGATATCTGCGATACCAACAGTCATACCAGCATGTGTAGAATGTTTATACCCTAAGTCTTTCATACGGTCCAACATCATTGATGTATCAGTGACTTTGAAACGTTTGAAGACTTCAGCGATGATATTCCCAAGATTTTTCTTCTTGAATGGCAAGATGATTTCTTGTTGTTTGATCGCTGCAGGAATATCTGCACCTTTTTCGACAAAGTATTTGTCAGGTGTATATTGTGTCAAGTTGAAATCAGTCGGTTCGTTCAAGTAAGGGAACTCTTGCGGCATGATCTCGTTGAAAATGATTTTCCCAACGGTAGTGATCAGCATACGTTCCTTTTGTTCTTCTGTGAATGGTTTGTCGCCTAATGTATTAGGGTCAACAGCCACGCGTGAATGCAAGTGAACATAGCCATTGCGCCATGCTAAAACAGCTTCATTCATGTCACGGAAGATCATTCCTTCCCCTTCACGGCCTTCTTCTTCCATTGTTAGGTAATAGTTACCTAAGACCATATCTTGAGATGGTGTAACAACGGGTTTTCCGTCTTTAGGGTTCAAGATGTGGGTTGCAGCTAACATCAGCATACGAGCTTCTGCTTGCGCTTCTTCACCTAGAGGTAGATGGACAGCCATTTGGTCACCATCGAAATCGGCATTGTAGGCTTCACACACAAGTGGGTGAAGACGAATAGCACGACCTTCAACTAAGATCGGTTCAAACGCTTGGATACCTAATCTGTGCAATGTAGGCGCCCGGTTCAGTAAAACAGGGTGTTCTTTAATAACTTCTTCTAGAACGTCCCAAACAACGTCTTCTTGACGTTCGATTTTACGTTTCGCATTTTTGATATTTGAGGCAATTTCACGTTGGACTAATTCTTTCATTACGAAAGGTTTGAACAATTCGATCGCCATTTCTTTTGGCAGACCACATTGATACATTTTCAAGAACGGTCCAACAACGATAACGGAACGAGCAGAGTAGTCAACACGTTTACCCAGCAAGTTTTGACGGAAACGACCTTGTTTCCCTTTCAACATGTGAGACAAAGATTTCAATGGACGGTTACCTGGTCCAGTAACTGGGCGACCACGACGACCATTATCGATCAATGCATCCACGGCTTCTTGCAGCATCCGTTTTTCATTTTGAACGATGATGTTTGGTGCATTCAAGTCTAACAAACGTTTCAAACGGTTGTTACGGTTGATGACACGACGGTATAGGTCATTCAAGTCAGAAGTCGCAAAACGACCACCTTCTAATTGAACCATCGGACGTAGATCTGGCGGGATGACAGGGATAACATCCATAACCATCCAGCCTGGCAGGTTGCCAGAAGAACGGAAAGCTTCTAACACGTCTAAACGACGAATAGCGCGAGTACGCTTTTGTCCTTGAGCGGTTTTCAACTCTTCTTTTAATTCTGCAGATTCGCCATCTAGATCGACTTGATCTAACAATTGTTTGATGGCTTCGGCACCCATAGCCGCATGGAATTCTTGACCGTATTGATCCCGTTTTTCACGGTATTCACGTTCAGTCAATAATTGTTTCTTTTCTAAACTAGTATTCCCTGCATCGATCACGACATAAGATGCAAAGTAGATGATTTCTTCTAACGCACGTGGACTCATGTCTAACACAAGACCCATCCGAGAAGGAATTCCTTTGAAATACCAGATGTGTGTTACAGGCGCTGCTAATTCAATATGGCCCATACGTTCACGACGAACTTTCGAACGTGTAACTTCGACACCACAACGGTCGCAGACGATTCCTTTATAACGAATCCGTTTGTATTTCCCACAGGCACATTCCCAGTCTTTGGTTGGCCCAAAAATTCTTTCATCGAATAACCCTTCGCGTTCAGGTTTTAGTGTACGGTAGTTAATGGTTTCCGGTTTTTTTACTTCACCGTATGACCAGCTTCTGATTTTTTCAGGAGAAGCCAAACCTATTTGCATACTTTCGAATTTATTTACATCGATCAAAAGGGTTTCCCTCCATTTCATTTTATCGTAAGTCAGCTAACATCTAGCTGACTTACATATGCATAAACGGTGTTCCAGAAGTAGCTTTTTTGGAAATAAGCTGAGCACTTCTGGCACATCCTCTTCAGACAAGTGTGTTGCTTATAAGTCTTCGGCAGTTTCGATTTCTTGGATCAAGTCAGATTTTTGTTCCGCTTTTTCAGCAGCAGCTTGCTCTTCCACTTGTTTTGCAGATTGTTGCTGTTCTGCATACTTCGTTAAGGCATCTACTGTGATCAAGTCATCATCATCGTCATCCATGTCTCGCAACTCGATTTCTTTGTCATTAATATCTAAGACTTGCATATCTAAACCAAGAGCTTGTAATTCTTTCACCAATACACGGAAAGATTCAGGCACGCCTGGTTTTGGAATAGGTTCACCTTTGACGATGGCTTCGTAAGTTTTCACACGACCAACCACATCATCTGATTTGTAAGTCAAGATTTCTTGTAACGTATACGCAGCACCGTAAGCTTCCAGTGCCCAAACTTCCATTTCCCCGAAACGTTGTCCACCAAATTGCGCTTTACCACCCAATGGTTGTTGTGTAACAAGAGAGTAAGGTCCAATTGAACGAGCGTGCAATTTATCATCGACCATGTGGGCCAATTTGATCATGTACATCACTCCGACAGAAATACGGTTATCGAATGGTTCACCTGTACGTCCATCATAAAGGACAGTCTTAGCGTCTGCCGCCATACGAGATTCACGTACTGTTTCCCAAACATCGCTATCTTGCGCACCATCGAAGACAGGTGTAGCTACATGGATACCTAGTTGGCGAGCAGCCATCCCTAAGTGCAATTCCAGTACTTGCCCGATATTCATACGAGAAGGTACCCCTAATGGATTCAACATGACATCCACTGGTGTGCCGTCTGGTAAATATGGCATGTCTTCTTCTGGCATGATGCGAGAAACGACCCCTTTGTTTCCGTGACGGCCGGCCATTTTATCGCCTTCGTGAATTTTACGTTTTTGCACGATGTAGACGCGCACTAACATATTCACACCTGGAGATAATTCGTCGCCTGCTTCACGGGTAAAGATCTTCACGTCATGAACGATCCCACCGCCGCCGTGAGGCACACGTAGAGAGGTATCACGAACTTCGCGGGCTTTTTCACCAAAGATCGCATGCAATAAGCGTTCTTCTGCTGATAATTCCGTTACCCCTTTAGGAGTGACTTTACCAACTAATAAGTCACCATCGTGAACTTCGGCACCGATACGGATAATACCCATTTCATCTAAGTTCTTCAGTGCGTCTTCCCCTACGTTAGGGATTTCGCGCGTGATTTCTTCAGGTCCTAATTTCGTATCACGGGCTTCTGATTCGTATTCTTCAATATGGATTGATGTATAAACATCATCTTTCACTAAACGACGGCTCATGATGATGGCATCTTCATAGTTGTACCCTTCCCAAGTCATGAAGGCTACGACCACGTTTTGACCTAAAGCCAATTCGCCGTTTTCCATAGAAGGTCCGTCAGCTAAAATATCGCCGACTTCTACTTGTTCACCTAGTCCTACTAATGGACGTTGGTTATAACTTGTTCCTGAGTTTGAACGACGGAATTTTGTGATGTCGTATTTATCTAATGCACCGTTGTCGCGACGTACACGAACTTCGTGCGCATCAACAAATTCAACGACACCGTCATTTTTACATAATAAAGCGGCCCCTGAGTCATGCGCTGCTTTATATTCCATCCCTGTACCGACCCAAGGAGAACGTGGTTGGATCAACGGCACAGCTTGACGCTGCATGTTGGCACCCATCAAGGCACGGTTAGAGTCATCGTTTTCCAAGAACGGGATACACGCAGTAGCGACTGCGACTACTTGTTTTGGCGACACATCCATGTAATCGACTTTATCGATCGTTACTTCCAAGTTTTCAGAAGTGGCACGAGCCATAACGACTTCTTCTGCAAACGTGCCGTCATCGTTTAATTTACTGTTCGCTTGGGCTACTACGTAATGGTCCTCGATGTCAGCTGTTAAATAGTCGATCGTGTCCGTTACTCGACCTGTTGAACGGTCCACTCGACGGTAAGGTGTTTCGATGAATCCAAATTTATTGACCTTCGCATAAGAAGCCAAGCTATTGATCAACCCGATGTTTGGACCTTCGGGGGTTTCAATCGGACACATACGGCCATAGTGAGAATAGTGAACGTCTCGAACTTCATATCCGGCACGGTCACGAGTCAAACCACCAGGTCCTAAGGCAGATAGACGACGTTTATGCGTCAATTCCCCTAATGGATTGGTTTGGTCCATGAACTGTGACAACTGAGAAGAACCAAAGAATTCTTTGATGCTGGCAACAACTGGACGAATGTTGATCAATTGTTGCGGCGTCAATGTTTCTTGGTCTTGGATCGACATACGTTCGCGAACAACACGTTCCATACGAGCTAATCCAATACGGAATTGGTTTTGTAATAACTCACCCACTGAACGAATGCGACGGTTCCCTAAATGGTCGATGTCATCGACATTGCCGATACCTTCCATCAAGTTCAAGAAGTAGCTCATTGAAGCAATGATGTCAGCAGGACGAACCGTACGTACAGAAGAATCTGGGTACGCGTTTCCGATCACAGTGACTTCACGTTCTGGATCTTTTGGTGAAAAGACTTTGATGACTTGAACCGTCATCGGATCTGTTACAACTGCATCTTCAGATGGATAATAGGTTACTGAGTTCAAACCAGCTTCAAGTTTTGGCCCTAATTCTTCCATTACTTGATGGGTAAGAACTGTACCCTTTTCAACAACGATTTCGCCTGTTTCAGCATCCACTAATGTTTCAGCTAAAGTGAGGTTCAAAAGACGTGTTTTAAGGTCTAATTTTTTATTTACTTTGTAACGACCAACATTTGCTAAGTCGTAACGCTTTGGATCGAAGAAACGAGCAGTTAACAAGCTTCGAGAGCTGTCTGCTGTTTTTGGTTCGCCGGGACGTAAACGTTCGTATACATCTTTCAACCCTTCTTCTGTACGAGAATCACTTGGGTTTTTGTGCAAGTCCTTCTCGATCGTGTTGCGAAGTGAATCACTTTCGCCAAAGATTTCAAAGATCGTATCATCTGAACCAAATCCTAAGGCACGAACTAACGTGGTCAAAGGAATTTTACGTGTACGGTCGATACGCACATAAGAGATATCTTTTGCGTCAGTTTCCATTTCTAACCATGCGCCACGGTTAGGAATGACCGTAGAACCGAAACCTTCTTTCCCGTTTTTATCCACTTTACCGTGGAAATAAACACCAGGAGAACGAACCAACTGGGATACAATAACCCGTTCTGCTCCGTTGATGATGAATGTTCCTTGTTCTGTCATTAATGGAAAATCTCCAAAGAATACTTCTTGAGATTTGATTTCGCCCGTTTCGCGGTTCACTAAACGTAAAACAACATGCAATGGTGCAGAATAATTTGCATCGTGTGAACGAGCCTCTGCAACCGTGTATTTAGGTTCTTTCAATTCATAGTCAACAAATTCAAGTGACAAGTTTCCATTAAAGTCTTCAATTGGCAAAATGTCTTCAAACATTTCTCGCAAGCCCTCATCTAAGAACCATTGATAAGAATCTGTTTGAATTTCGATCAAATTCGGTAATTCCAACACTTCACTGATTCGTGCGAAGCTTCTACGTTCTCGGTGTTTCCCGTATTTTACTACGTGTCCAGCCAAGTTCTTCACCCCTCTTAAAAGTTTGAAAACCGATCCGAAGATAAATTACAATAATATTACAAAAATTAAATTACTGTAACGCGCGACATTTTTTGCGGCTTTTAGGCAAAAAAAAACCAAAAATAGAACGTTCTCTTGAAAATATTCATGAGCTTCTACTTTTGTTTCCTTATTTAAAAGCCGGAACGGACAATATTTCGCTCCTGCCCTTTATCAGTTCAGATAGTTTTAGCAAATTAATATAATACATGCTCCGAACATAAAAGTCAATAGCCTCAACGAATGCCTTCACTTTGCATAATGTTTTCTTAAAACTTTCTGCAAGTATCAATTGATTCAAATCGTTTTACATTTTTGAATATTCAGAATATTCTTCTCTTTGTTATTGACATCTCATTTTTCTTAACGTATACTAATCTACATCTTAACAAGTTGGAGGTTATTCCTATGATAAATCATAAAAACTCACAACTGAATAACCGCTATTACTTTAGCTATTTTAGATAGGTTTGTATTCATCACGATGGATACAAACGACTTGAGTGTTTTTTGTATCTATGATGGCTAGAGCATTTCAACGTACCAACGGCCGCATAGAGAAATCTAAGTGGCTGAGGGATCATACTATTTTTGTATTCGTATCACCCACTTAGAGTTTTAGACTTCTAAGCGGGTGATTTTTTTATTGAAAAAGGGTTCGATGAAGGTTGAACAGTTTGAGCAGCAGAGGCCTTTTCCTAGAGAAAAGGAAAAACTTTAAAACGAAAGAGGAGAAAAGATGATGAAAAAGACAGTATTAGCAGGAATTGGATTAGTAAGTTTATTGATGTTGGGGGCTTGCGGCAACAAAGAAGCAGCAAGTAACGATGATGTGAAAACCGTGGGTGTTTTACAGTTGGTACAGCACGCGTCATTAGATAGTGCGTACGACGGTTTCAAAGAAGGGCTGGCTGAAGGCGGCTATAAAGAAGGCGATAATTTGAAGATCGAATATCAAAACGCCCAAAACAATCAAGACAATCTAAAAAGTATGAGCGAAAAATTAGTTAAAGATAAAGCAGATTTGTTATTAGGGATTGCTACTCCCGCCGCGCAATCGCTTTTGAATGCAACACAAGATATTCCGATCACAGTTACAGCCGTAACGGATCTAAAAGAAGCAAAACTCGTGAAGAGCGATAAAAAACCAGGCGGAAATGTCACAGGAACAACTGACATGGTCCCTATCGACAAACAAATCGACTTGCTGTTGTCCATCGTTCCTGATGCAAAATCAATTGGCATTATGTATAACGCCGGCGAAGCCAATTCAAAAATCCAAGCAGACTTAGCTGAAAAGGCATTGAAAAAAGCTGGGGTCGAAGTAAAAGTCAAAACGGCAAATACTACCAACGATGTGCAACAAGTAACGGAATCTTTAGCGAATGAAACAGACGGCATCTATGTTCCTACAGACAATACCTTCGCCAGTGCAGCACCGGTGGTTGGAAATGTCGTAAAAGAAAAGAAAATCCCGCTCGTTGCTGGATCAACAGACCAAGTTGACGGCGGCGGCTTAGCAACTGTAGGGATCGACTACAAATCCCTCGGAAAACAAACCGGGAAAATGGCTGCTAAAATTTTAGACGGCGATGCAAAACCTGCAGATACGCCTGTTGAATCCGCAGACTCCCTTAAATTAGTCGTTAACAAAGACATGGCTGAAGCTTTAGGAATCGATCCGAACAGCATCAAAGAACCGAAATAATCACCCTTTAATATAGCTCGACGAAGAAAGAAGGAAGAATCATGAATGTTATCACTCTGTTATTATCAGCGACGTCACAAGGTATGCTCTGGTCGTTACTTGCGATTGGGGTCTACATGACTTTTCGAATTTTAGATATTGCCGATCTGACTGCCGAGGGTAGTTTTCCCCTTGGCGGCGGGATCGCAGCCATCGCTATCGTTAATGGAATGCATCCCGTAGTGGCTACGTTGCTTGCGTTTGGCGGCGGGATGTTGGCTGGCTTGGTCACAGGAATTTTAAATACGAAATTTAAGATTCCTGCACTGCTTGCCGGGATTATTACTATGACGGGGCTATATTCGATTACGTCTCGCGTCATGGGCGCACCAAACATCGCATTGCTCGGTGAAGATACTGTATTCACCGCAGCTCAGAATATGGGATTGACTAAAAATAATGCCGTAATTTTAGTAGGATTAGTGATCGTACTGCTGGCTATTTTACTATTGGTTTTATTTTTCCGAACAGAGATTGGTTTAGCGGTTCGAGCAACAGGAGACAATCCTGATATGAGTGAGGCCAATGGAATCAAAACCGAGAATATGAAGCTGTTAGGGTACATGATTTCAAACGGCAGCATCGCGCTTTCTGGTGCCTTACTCGCGCAAAACAACGGGTTTGCTGATCTAAATTCAGGAGTAGGGACGATCGTTATAGGATTAGCGTCTATCATCATCGCAGAAGTCCTGCTTCGTAATAGGCCTATCTTTATTCGCTTGATCACGATCGTTGCCGGCGCTATTATTTACCGTTTCATCTTAGCATTGGTTTTCGAAATGAATGTGGAGCCGACCGATTCTAAGTTAGCTTCAGCGATCGTTTTAGTTATTTGCTTATCGTTACCGCAAATTCGCTCAAAATTTACCATTAAATCCAAAAAGAAAGGGGCGGACGTCCATGCAACCGGTACTAAGAATCAGTAATCTTCATCAATATTTTGAACGTGGAACAGTCAATGAAAATCATGTCTTGCGCGGCATCAACTTAAGTTTAGCCCCTGGTGAATTCGTGACGATCATCGGCGGAAACGGGGCCGGTAAATCCACCCTGCTAAACAGTGTGGCAGGAACGTTGCCGATTGAAGAAGGCCAAATGTTTTTAAACGAAGAGGATATCACGAAACATTCCGTGACTCGACGCTCAAAAAAAATCAGCCGTGTCTTCCAAGACCCGAAGATGGGGACTGCCGTACGCTTATCTGTAGAAGAAAATTTAGCCTTAGCAATGAAACGTGGGCATAAGCGTGGATTTTCTCTTGGTGTTAAAAGCAAAGACCGCAGCTTTTTCCAAGAACAATTAGCGATGTTGAATCTAAATTTGGAAAATCGCCTTGATGCAGAGATCGGCTTGCTTTCCGGCGGACAACGCCAAGCGATTACTCTATTGATGGCAACCCTGCAACGACCTGATTTGATTTTACTAGATGAACATACGGCTGCACTAGATCCAAAAACATCGCTGACAGTGATGGAATTGACGGATCGCCTGATTCGTGAGCAGGAACTGACGGCTTTCATGGTTACCCATAATATGGAAGATGCTATCCAATACGGCAACCGTCTGATCATGCTCCACCAAGGTCAAATCGCATTAGACTTGAAACAAGAAGAAAAAAAACACCTGACTGTGCCAAAATTAATGGAACTTTTCCATCAAAATTCGGGTGTCGAATTGAAAGACGATGCGTTATTATTAGGGTAAAAATTACATGCTTTACTTCCTTCTTTTGTGACAGGCTACTTTTATGTAGCCTGTTTTTTTGTTACACTGAGCCCAGAATAGAAAAAGGAAGAAGGTGTTCGATTGGCAACAAAAGAAAAAGTCTTGGCCTTTTTAAAAGCTGAAAATGCTGTGTTATCTGGCGAATCGTTGGCTCAAGAATTAGGCGTCTCTCGCACAGCGATTTGGAAAGCCATTAAAGAATTAGAAAAAAAAGGATACCAAATCCAACACTTAGGCAATGGGTACCGGTATCGTCCTTCTGATATTTTGGATGCAAAAGAAATCCAGGAAAATATTTATCCTCCGATGAAAGTATCTGTGCTAGAAACTTCGGCGTCAACAATGAAAGATGCGCAGCTGGCTGTGGTTGAAGGAAAAAAAACGCCTCTATTGATCGTCGCGGATATGCAAGAAGCTCCTCACGGCCGTTTCAACCGCCCCTTTTTTGCAGCGAAACAACAAGGGATCTATATGAGTTTGTTATTGGAGCCAAAAGAGCAATTGCAAGAACTGCCGCAATATACCCTCTTAATGGCCGTTGCCGTGGCTGAAGCGATCGATGAATTATTAGGCGTGGACAGCCAGATCAAATGGGTCAATGATATCTATTTGAATCATAAAAAAGTAGCGGGGATTCTTTCAGAAGCAATGACGGATATCGAAACAAATTCCTTAAAGCATATCATTATCGGCATGGGGATCAATTTTTCAATTCCGCAAGAAAACTACCCTGCAGCACTACAAGAGAAAGCAACCTCCCTCTTTCCAACAGGTGAGGCAAGTGCGACACGAAACCAGTTGATTGTCCTGATCTGGAATCGATTCTTTGAATTACTAGCAGAACCAAGCACGTATTTAGCTTCTTATCGAAAAAAATCTTTCGTACTTGGGAAAAAAGTCACGTTTAAACGCAAGGACCGCACCTATTTGGGAACAGCGATTGCCATCACTGACACTGGCGAATTAGTCGTTGATCTAGGAAACGAACACCTTTCTCTTTCCTCTGGAGAGATCAGCTTAAGCTCGATTAAATAAAAAAATGTGCCCATTCGGACACATTTTTTTATTTATCTCATAGTCACAAATTCTTCGCTGCCTGTTGGGTGAATCGCAACTGTATCATCAAAGTCTTTCTTCGTAGCACCCATCTTAATAGCTACAGCAAATCCCTGCAGCATCTCATCTACACCGATACCAATAGCATGGAGTCCGATGATTTTTTCTTCTTCACCAAGACAGATCAATTTCATCTCACACTTTTGACGGTACTCGCTTAGCGCAAAATACATTGGGGTAAAACGCGAGTGGTACGTCTTGATAGTATCTTTTCCATGGCGCTTAATCGCCTCTTCTTCCGTCAACCCGATCGTTGCGATCGTTGGATGTGTAAAAATCACCGTTGGAACATTTTCATAATCTAAAAACTCTTCTGATTTACCGTTGAAGATTCGTTCAGACAAACGACGGCCTGCTGCAATCGCCACTGGCGTCAAGTCAATCTTACCAATCACATCCCCAACAGCATAAACGCCTTCACTCGTTGTATTTTGGAATTTATCGACGATGACAAACCCTTTTTCGTTTAACGTCACCGATGTATTTTCCAGTCCTAATTTATCCGTGTTTGGCAACCGCCCTCCAGCAAACAAGACCTTGTCTCCTGTTAAAGTATTTCCGTTCTCAAAATACACAGTATATGTTCGATCGGCATTTTGTTTGATTTCTTTGGCTACATGATGATCATACAGCTTCATTTTATTGTCGCGATAAATCTCGACCAAATTATCTGCAAGCATAGTATCGAATGTTCGCAACGGACGACGATGACGAAAGGCCCAATGGACTTGCGTGCCCATCCCTTGCAAAACGCCGCTCAGCTCTGCTGCAATATATCCTGCACCTAGAACAACGACTTCTTTCGGTTGTTCTGTCAATTCAAAGAATCCATTGGAATCAATCGCAAATTCACCACCAGGTATTTGCATTTGACTCGGACGCCCGCCAGTGGCAATCAAAATATTAGCCGCCGTATACTCCGTTCCATTAACGCTAACAATGTGGTCCGATTTAAACGTAGCATACCCTTCGATTCGCTCAACATGGTTACTATCCAACCCACGGTAATAAGCCCCATGTAAGAAGTCAATATACTTTTCGCGACGTTCAACCAACTCTTTAAAATCAAATTTTGTGACATCCGCTTGAACACCATAACTAGACGCATCTCGCTCGATCGTTTCCAGCATCGTGCTCGCCTGCCACATTACTTTTTTGGGAACACAGCCAACGTTGACACACGTTCCACCAATTTTATTTCCCTCAATCAACAGTACCTTTGCACCGTACATCCCCGCACGATTTGCCGAAGCGATACCGCCGCTTCCGCCACCAACTACAATGTAATCATATTCTTTCATTCATCTGCCTCCTAGTTAGCATGAATTGCTTAGTTATACTATGTAAATAAAAAAAATGACCTGATTAATTTAAACTCAATACATCCATTTTAATACATTCTTGGAAAAAAGATTTACTTTTTGCCCTGATGATAGAAATTCATTAAAAAAAGACTGAGAAATTCTCAATCTTTTTTCTTACGAATCATATCTCCTGGGTGTACAGGTTGAGCAACAGGCATCGTCAATACCATCATAGGATTTGGTGCTCGGTCGATCCTTTCACCCTCATCATTCTTCATTTCCGTCACTGTTTGTTCAAAATGATGGAATTTCGGCCCATAAAATTCAATTTCATCGCCTACTCTAAAGTGATTACGTTGACGTACGGTGGCAATACCACTCTTTTCATCATAGCTTAATACTTCACCGATAAATTTATAAACAGGGATTTTTCGACGCGGGCCAAAAAGCTGTTCATTTTCTGTGGGAACATGATAATAAAATCCTGTAGACAACTCCCGTTGCGCGACCTTCCATAATTCATCGATCCATTCTTGTTTGCAGACATAATTTTCCGGGTCCGCAATGTAGCTGTCTACAGCCGCCTTATAGACATTCGCTACTGTGGAAACATAATGGATGGATTTCATCCGCCCTTCAATCTTCAAGCTGTCCACACCGTTTTCAATCAAGTCAGGGATATGCTCGATCATTGACATATCTACCGCGCTCATTGAAAACTCTTCCGTCACGTCTCCATTTTCTGTCAGTGACCGATGTTCTTGTGCAAACGGCATATCAAACAATTCATATTTCCAGCGGCACGATTGCGAACAGCCGCCGCGGTTGGCATCACGCATCGACATATGGTTAGATAGCGTGCAACGACCTGAATAGGAAATGCACATTGCACCATGAATGAAAGCTTCAATTTGAATGTCTGTATTGCGACGAATTTCCGCCAGCTCTTCCATGGATACTTCACGCGCCAAGACCACACGTTCCAATCCTTCATTTTGCCAAAATTTCAATGTTTCTGCATTTGTTGCTGACGCTTGAGTCGATAAATGGATCTCTAGACCTGGAGCTTCACTGGCACAAATCTCAATTAACGCCGGATCAGAAATAATCACTGCTGAGATGCCGATATCGCGCAGCTTCTTAAAAAATGCTCCCGCGCCTTCTTCATTTCCTTCGTGCGTCACCATATTGGCAGCTACATATACTTTTGCCCCATAGTGATTGGCAAAAGCTACCCCTTCCTCCATTTCTTCAAATGAGAAGTTGCCTGCTCGAGAGCGCAAGCCGTAAGCATCTCCGCCAATATACACGGCATCTGCGCCATAGTGAATCGCCGTTTTCAATTTTTCCAAAGTTCCAGCAGGTGCTAAAACCTCTGGACGTTTCAAAGTTCTCTTTGTCATGCTGTTATTACTCCTATTTAATCGCTGTTGGGTCTAAATGGTAAAAACCTGTATCCATTCCTCGACCAACAGGATGATATTTTTGAATATCTTGTTGTGCAGCGGTTGCCGCTGCTTCATCCCAAGAATCCGATTCAATCGCTTTTTTCGCATGTGCAAATGTTTTTGCAATCGCAACAAAATCCGCGCCAGGTGTAAACAACCCGTCCAATTTCCAGGTCTGGTAGCCCGCTTGATTTAATTCAGCCAATTCCTTAATCAAATTTAGATCATTGTCCGCAAAAATATGTGTGCCATGCTGATCTTCATAAATAGAATAGTGCGTTTCCGTTTTTTTCGGCTCTGAAATAAACAGGCCCCGTTCTTTTGAAGAAACTTCTGTTTGGTTTGTATAATTAAAATAATTTTCCAGCAAAGGTCGTTTGGATTGATGAATGCATGTTGCGCCATAAACAAGCACTTCGACAGGAACATCCACGTGCTGACTTAAACGCTGCATCTCTTCAAAAGGAACTTCGCGAGCGAGGATAGCCCCAACAGCACCTTTTTTCTGCCAAAAATTAATTTGTCTTGCATTCGTTACTAATGTTTCCGCGTCATAGATATAAGGCAAATCATATTCTTGAAGTAAATAAATGACACCCGTATCGCCAACAACGACGTGATCCGGTCCAACCTCTGATAAAAAAGCTAAATATTCTGGTATTTTTTTCATCTTATCTGGATGCATAATGCCAGTTATTGCTACATTCACTTTTTTTCCTTGCGCATGGGCCATTTCAATCAACGCTCGTTGTTCTTCACGAGAAAAAGAATGCGGCAATCGCAAACCAAAAGCTTCTTCCCCTATGTATAAAGTATCTACGCCAGCAGCTAGCAATTCTTCAGCTTGCGCCATTGATTCTGCTGTCGCAATTAATTCGATCATGGTATATCCTCCTTTTAGACTTTCTCATACTATCATAGCTTTCAATAGTTTCCAACTGACTCCATAAAAAAAGAGGATAACGCCTCTGCGCTATCCTCTATGCTCTTAAACTTTTTCTGGTATTTTCTCTTCATTAGGGTTCTTCACAGTCAGTGTGATCTTTCCCTTACTAGCACCGATCGTAACGGCGTCGCCCAATTGAATTTGACCTGACAACAATGCTTCTGCCAGTCGATCTTCAATTTCCTTTTGCAAGGCTCGACGGATTGGCCGTGCCCCATATTCAGGATCAAAACCAACTTTTCCAATCACATCATAAGCAGCAGGGGTGATTTTTACTTTGATCTCATGTTCTTTCATGCGATCTAATACAGAACGACTCATGATTTTCACGATTTCGTGAATTTGTTCTTGGTCCAATGATTTAAAGACAACTGTTTCATCAATTCGGTTCAAGAATTCTGGACGAAAGGCTTTTTTCAATTCTTCCAAAATTCGTTTTTCCATTGCTTGATGATCTTTTGTAATATCCTTTACATTAAAACCAACATTTTTCTCTTCACGAATTTCTGTCGCACCAATATTTGATGTCATAATTAAAATCGTGTTGCGGAAGTCCACTTTACGGCCCTTAGAATCCGTCAAATGACCGTCATCTAAGACTTGTAATAGAATATTAAAAACATCGGGATGGGCTTTCTCTACTTCATCCAGCAAAATAACGGAGTAAGGTTTTTGACGGATTTTTTCTGTCAATTGCCCGCCTTCTTCATAACCAACATACCCTGGAGGCGACCCAATTAGTCTGCTTGTGCTGTATTTTTCCATATATTCAGACATATCGACACGAATCAACGCTTCTTCACTACCAAACATTGCCTCTGCTAATGCTTTTGCTAACTCCGTCTTACCAACCCCTGTAGGTCCTAAGAACATAAAGGAGCCAATCGGTCGATTTGGATCTTTCAATCCGCTACGCGCCCGACGGATAGCTCTAGAAATAGCCTTAACCGCTTCTTCTTGTCCAACGACACGTTTATGAAGAACATTCTCTAAATCTAATAGACGTTGGCTTTCTTTTTTCTCTAGTTGTTGTAATGGAACACCCGTCCATTGAGAAACCACCGCTGCTACATCCTCATCCGTTACCTGATCAATATAACCATTCTCTTGCTTAGCGGCTTTGACCTTCGCTTGTTCTAACGTCTCAGATAATTGTTTCTCCCTTAATCGCAGGCGAGCTGCTGATTCAAAATCTTGATTTTGGATCGCCTTCTCTTTTTCAATCACCAATTCTTGAACTTCTTCTTCAAGCTCTGTTAACTCGGATACTTCATCCGTAGAATCTAACCGTACTTTAGCTGAAGATTCATCCATCAGATCAATGGCCTTATCTGGCAGTTGACGTGAGTTGATGTATCGTACAGATAATGACACCGCTGTGTGCAATGCTTCATCCGTGATTTCCACCCCATGATGCTCTTCGTAACGAGGTCGCAACCCCTTCAAGATTTCCTCTGCTTCTTCCGGTGTAGGCTCCTCGACTTGTACACGAGCAAAACGACGTTCTAAAGCAGAATCTTTTTCGATGTATTTTTGATACTCATCTAATGTAGTCGCACCAATTGTTTGTAGTTCTCCACGAGCAAGCGCAGGTTTTAAAATATTGGATGCATCAATAGCACCTTCTGCTCCGCCAGCACCGATTAATGTATGCAATTCATCAATAAATAAAATGATTTGTCCATCATGATAAATCTCATCAATCACTTTTTTCAAGCGATCTTCAAATTCTCCACGATATTTCGTACCAGCAACTAAGGCACCCATATCCAGCATCATCAATCGTTTCTCTCGCATATCCTCTGGGACATCTCCGGTAATAATCCGTTGCGCCAGACCTTCAACAATAGCCGTTTTCCCTACACCGGGTTCACCAACTAACACAGGATTATTTTTTGTACGACGGCTCAAGATTTGAACGACACGTCGCACTTCCCCATCTCTTCCTACTACAGGGTCTAAGCGTTTTTCCCGCGCCAATTTAGTTAAATCACGCGCTAAACCGTCTAAGGTTGGCGTCCCTTGAGAATTGCTTTGTTGTGTAGCTTTCGTTGGCGCTTTACGTCGGTTCCCCGCTCCTTGACCTGCATTAGATGCCTCATTTACGCCCATTTTTTTAAGCAAAAGCTGGCGCATTTTAGGTAAACTCAACCCCAGAT
>NZ_JBIOTD010000001.1:2790000-2792500 GCF_051715125.1 Enterococcus sp. AZ048
CAAAGCAGGCGCTCTCCCAGCTGAGCTAAGGCCCCGATATAAAATTGAGAGTAGACCTCTCAAAACTGAACGAATAAAAAGCAAGCCTGTGTAGTTTCCGTAACGTTCATCTAAGATGAACTATTTCCTTAGAAAGGAGGTGATCCAGCCGCACCTTCCGATACGGCTACCTTGTTACGACTTCACCCCAATCATCTATCCCACCTTAGGCGGCTGGCTCCAAAAGGTTACCTCACCGACTTCGGGTGTTACAAACTCTCGTGGTGTGACGGGCGGTGTGTACAAGGCCCGGGAACGTATTCACCGCGGCGTGCTGATCCGCGATTACTAGCGATTCCGGCTTCATGTAGGCGAGTTGCAGCCTACAATCCGAACTGAGAGAAGCTTTAAGAGATTAGCTTAGCCTCGCGACTTCGCGACTCGTTGTACTTCCCATTGTAGCACGTGTGTAGCCCAGGTCATAAGGGGCATGATGATTTGACGTCATCCCCACCTTCCTCCGGTTTGTCACCGGCAGTCTCGCTAGAGTGCCCAACTAAATGATGGCAACTAACAATAAGGGTTGCGCTCGTTGCGGGACTTAACCCAACATCTCACGACACGAGCTGACGACAACCATGCACCACCTGTCACTTTGCCCCCGAAGGGGAAGCTCTATCTCTAGAGTGGTCAAAGGATGTCAAGACCTGGTAAGGTTCTTCGCGTTGCTTCGAATTAAACCACATGCTCCACCGCTTGTGCGGGCCCCCGTCAATTCCTTTGAGTTTCAACCTTGCGGTCGTACTCCCCAGGCGGAGTGCTTAATGCGTTAGCTGCAGCACTGAAGGGCGGAAACCCTCCAACACTTAGCACTCATCGTTTACGGCGTGGACTACCAGGGTATCTAATCCTGTTTGCTCCCCACGCTTTCGAGCCTCAGCGTCAGTTACAGACCAGAGAGCCGCCTTCGCCACTGGTGTTCCTCCATATATCTACGCATTTCACCGCTACACATGGAATTCCACTCTCCTCTTCTGCACTCAAGTTTCCCAGTTTCCAATGACCCTCCCCGGTTGAGCCGGGGGCTTTCACATCAGACTTAAGAAACCGCCTGCGCTCGCTTTACGCCCAATAAATCCGGACAACGCTTGCCACCTACGTATTACCGCGGCTGCTGGCACGTAGTTAGCCGTGGCTTTCTGGTTAGATAC
This sequence comes from Enterococcus sp. AZ048, assembly GCF_051715125.1. Lineage (NCBI taxonomy): Bacteria > Bacillati > Bacillota > Bacilli > Lactobacillales > Enterococcaceae > Enterococcus > Enterococcus sp. AZ048. The sequence continues at coordinate 2,791,191 of NZ_JBIOTD010000001.1, forward strand.
CGTCAAGGGATGAACATTTTACTCTCATCCTTGTTCTTCTCTAACAACAGAGTTTTACGATCCGAAAACCTTCTTCACTCACGCGGCGTTGCTCGGTCAGACTTTCGTCCATTGCCGAAGATTCCCTACTGCTGCCTCCCGTAGGAGTTTGGGCCGTGTCTCAGTCCCAATGTGGCCGATCACCCTCTCAGGTCGGCTATGCATCGTTGCCTTGGTGAGCCGTTACCTCACCAACTAGCTAATGCACCGCGGGTCCATCCATCAGTGACGCAAAAGCGCCTTTCAAATAGAAACCATGCGGTTTCTATTGTTATACGGTATTAGCACCTGTTTCCAAGTGTTATCCCCTTCTGATGGGCAGGTTACCCACGTGTTACTCACCCGTTCGCCACTCCATTTCTTTCGGTGGAGCAAGCTCCGGTGAAAGAAAAAGCGTTCGACTTGCATGTATTAGGCACGCCGCCAGCGTTCGTCCTGAGCCAGGATCAAACTCTCATATAAAGTGTTTGAAACAATCTTGCGATTGTTAAGCTCAATTTTAATAATTGACTTGCTAGCATATTGCTTGCTATGTTGTTTGCTTCTATAGAATAGAAGCGCCCTACACATTTGGTTTGTTTTATTCGTTCAGTTTTCAAAGGTCTACGTTGTTTGTCGCTTTGTTTCAGCAACTTTTATATCTTAACAGGTTACTGAGTGAATGTCAACAACTTTTTTGAAGTTTGTTCAAAACTATGATTAACCCTTCAGTAACTTAGTTATAATAACTTAATACTATAAAAGTGTCAATAGTTTCATTTAACGAATTTTGTTTATCAGTCCAAACTCAAAAATATGTTGCTTTTATCACTACAATCAGCAATAGCATTTTGTCAATCAAAAAAATAATTCTATGACAAGAAACCATTACTTTTGAAATAAAAATTCCATCCCACATAAAGGATGGAATTCGCGTGGCGACGTCCTAATCTCACAAGGGGCAACCCCTCACTACAATCGGCGCTAAGAAGCTTAACTTCTGTGTTCGACATGGGAACAGGTGTATCCTTCCCGCTATCGCCACCACACTATGCTTTATCTGAGTAAACATCGTTCACTCAAAACTGGATCAGAAACTGTTAAACTACCGTGAATCAATTTTTTTGGTTAAGTCCTCGATCGATTAGTATCAGTCCGCTCCGTACATCACTGCACTTCCACTCCTGACCTATCTACCTGATCATCTCTCAGGGATCTTACTTTCTTAAAGAAATGGGAAATCTCATCTTGAGGTGGGCTTCACACTTAGATGCTTTCAGCGTTTATCCCTT
>NZ_JBIOTD010000001.1:2797500-2820853 GCF_051715125.1 Enterococcus sp. AZ048
TAGAAAGCACTCTTTTCTTTGCTATAATAAATTAATCTTCGTCATTTTATTTTTGATTTTTCCTTAACTCATGATGCTGTCTTTCGCCTTCCCGTGATTTCTTTGGTAAAATATGGATGTAATTACTTTTTTATGGACGGAGGAACATTTAATGAAAGTATTGGTTGCAGATGATGATAAAGAAATTGTAGAACTGCTGAGTATTTATTTACACAACGAAGGTTATGAAGTTGTTAAAGCATATGATGGAAAAGAAGCCTTAAGCAAACTTCGTACAACAAATGATATCGACTTACTTATATTAGATATTATGATGCCCGTTATGGATGGCATGCAAGTTGTTAAAGAATTGAGAAAGGAATCTCAAATCCCTATCATAATGCTTACTGCTAAAACAACAGATATGGACAAAATCAAAGGATTAGTCGCTGGTGCTGATGATTATGTAACAAAACCGTTTAACCCTTTAGAGGTGATGGCGCGAGTGAAGTCTCTGCTACGTCGAACACAGATGCACGTTGCTGAAGATCAACCAGACATTCTTGAAATTCAATCCTTGATTATCAATAAAGATTCACACGAAGTAACGACGGTCGATGGAAAAGAAATTCAACTAACTGCCCTAGAGTTTGGAATTCTTTACTTATTAGCAAGTCATCCCAATCGTGTTTTCAGTGCGGACGAAATTTTTGAACGTGTATGGAAACAAGAAAGTATCGTCTCAGCAAAAACGGTCATGGTCCATGTCAGCCACTTACGTGATAAGATCGAAGAAGCGACTGATGGTGAAAAAGTGATCCAAACCGTTTGGGGTGTGGGTTATAAAATAGATGCCAAATAAAGTAGAAAAGAAGAAACGTATTACCCTTACTTCAAAAGAGGTCAGCGAATTAATTGCTGAAGGAATTGTTACTGTCATCTTATTGCTTCTATTAAATGTAGCAATTATGGTACTTTTTACTCAGATGCTCAGCAACTCTCCCGATTTGAGTGATGCAATTTATCGTTCAAAGGATATTTTCGCTAGTAATTTTGGAAGCGACATTTTCTGGAGTGGACGTAATTTTGTTATTCCTCTTTTTATTATTATTGATATTCTCATTGTTTTCTGGCGTTTAATTAGACGCTATAGACAGATGCAATTACGTCATATCATTAATGAATTGCATTATATTGCCAATGGAAATTATGATTATCGGATTCCATTTGAATTGCGTGGAGATCTTAGTAAGGTCGTTGACAGTATTAACGGGCTAGTAGACAGTACCGTTGCCGCTATTGAGGATGAACGCGAAATTGAAAAATCAAAAGACGAATTAATTACGAATGTCAGTCATGATATCCGTACGCCATTAACTTCAATCATTGGTTATCTTGGTTTAATTGAAGACGGTCAATACCAAAATGACGAAGAAATTCTCAAATATACCAGTATTGCCTATAAAAAGGCTAAACAAATGAAATCTTTAGTAGAAGACTTATTTGAATATTCGAAGGTGCGTCAACCTTCTGTTCCAGTCAATAATGTTTCTTTTGACATGGTACAGCTATTGGAGCAACTCGCCGCTGATTTTGAACTAGAAGCTAAGAAAAAGAATATTCTGATTCAAGTTGATACAAAGGAAAGCCAATTAGTTATGGATGGCGATACCGAAAAGCTCGTCCGCGTGTTTAATAATCTAATTACAAACGCCTTAAAATACGGCACTGGTGCTAATAAAATAGTCATTGAGATAGAAAAAACAAAAAATGAAGCTGTCGTAACTGTCAAAAATAATGGAGAACCTATTCCTAGAGAAGCTTTGGATCAATTATTTGATCGTTTTTACAGAGTTGACGGCTCTCGTTCTCAAGAAATCAGTGGTACCGGATTAGGCCTTGCTATTGCTCAAAATATCGTCAATTTACATGGTGGTTATATTTACGCACAGTCAAATAATGATTGGACGTCTTTTATCATTCATTTACCGCTCTATAAGAATCAATTGAAGACCCTTCCAGATAATTATTGACTTTATTTTTCCAATTGCTTATACTTGTCTCAATATGATACGCAGGAAACCAAGTACGTAGTTTTGTTTTTTTAGAGAGTTGATGGCTGGTGGAAATCAACAGAACATTCTACAGAAATCCAGTTTCAATGTCTGTGTTTTTTGAAAGAAAAACCGGTTGACGTCGATATACGTCGTTCAAGTGCAGCTTTTGCTGAATTTGGGTGGTACCGCGAAATTCAACACCGTTTCGTCCCTATTTAACGGGATGAGACGGTGTTTTTTATTTTAAAGGAGGAAAAATAATGCTAGATGTAAAAATGATTCGTAATAACTTTTCTGAAGTAAATGAAAAATTAGCAACTCGAGGCGTAAAGGAAGACGTCTTAAAGCGCTTCTTAGATCTAGATGAAAAACGCCGTCAACTCTTAGTAAAAACGGAAGAGTTAAAAAAATACCGTAATGATGTTTCAAATGAAATTGCAAAATTGAAGCGTGAAAAAAATGATGCTGCTGATAAAATTGCTGAAATGAAGGAAGTTGGTATTAAAATCAAAGATTTCGATACTCAGGTAGCGGGTATTGATGAACAATTAACCGAAATCACAACAACCTTACCAAACTTGCCTCATGATTCTGTACCCGTCGGTGAAGATGAAGACGACAATGTGGAAGTTCGTCGCTGGAGTACTCCGCGTCAATTTTCTTTCGAACCAAAACCACATTGGGAAGTTGCAGAAAACCTTGATATTTTAGATTTCGAACGCGGTGCAAAGGTTTCGGGAAGCCGCTTTGTTTACTACAAAGGATTAGGCGCTCGATTAGAACGTGCTGTTTATAATTTTATGTTAGATGAGCACGTTTATGAGCAAGGGTATACTGAAATGATTACTCCTTATTTGGTCAATAGTAAATCAATGTTTGGTACGGGACAGTTTCCTAAATTTAAAGAAGATGTCTTTCAGGTGGAGGATCGCGATCTAACTTTGATCCCAACTGCTGAAGTTCCTTTGACTAACTATTATGCAGATGAAATCTTAGATGGTAAGGACTTACCAATTTATTTTACTGCCCTATCTCCTTCTTTTCGTTCTGAAGCAGGCAGTGCAGGTCGTGATACTCGCGGGTTAATTCGTTTGCACCAGTTCCATAAAGTAGAAATGGTTAAGTTTAGCGACAAAGAAACTTCTTATGATGAGTTAGAAAAAATGACTCAAAACGCAGAAGTGATTTTACAAAAATTAAACCTGCCTTATCGTGTTATTACTTTATCTACTGGCGACATGGGATTCTCGGCTGCCAAAACATATGATCTAGAAGTATGGGTCCCTGCTCAAAATACGTATCGAGAAATTAGCTCTTGCTCAAACTGTGAAGATTTCCAAGCTCGTCGCGCGATGATTCGTTATCGTGACGAAGATGGTAAAGTTCAATATGCGCACACTTTGAATGGTTCTGGCCTTGCTGTCGGACGTACAGTAACTGCTATTTTAGAAAACTACCAAAATGAGGACGGTTCGATTACCATTCCAGAAGTATTAGTCCCTTATATGGGTAATACAAAAGTCATTAAAAAAGGAAATTAAAAAAAACAGCGACTTCTACTTTATGAAGTCGCTGTTTTTATATATAAAGCCGTACTAATTTTTATTGTTCAACTGAATAGTTTGGTGCTTCCTTAGTAATTTGAACATCGTGAGGGTGTGATTCTTTCAATCCATTCCCACTCATTTGAACAAATTGTGCATTTTCTCGAAGGTCTTTTAAATTACCTGCACCAACATAGCCCATACCAGCTTTTAATCCACCGATCATTTGGAAAATAATATCTGCTGCAGTTCCTTTATAAGCAACGCGTCCTTCAATACCCTCTGGTACTAATTTATTGGCTTCATTGACACCACTTTGGAAATAACGATCACTAGATCCTTTTTCCATTGCGCCTAATGATCCCATACCACGATACGTTTTAAACCGACGCCCTTGGTAAATTTCAAATTCACCTGGAGACTCATCTGTTCCAGCTAACATTGAACCGAGCATAACTGCATGTCCGCCAGCTGCCAAAGCTTTAACGATATCCCCAGAATATTTAATTCCTCCATCCGCTATAATTGCTTTGCCGTATTGACGAGCAACAGAAGCTGCGTCGTAGATTGCCGTTAATTGAGGAACACCAACGCCGGCAACAACACGTGTTGTACAGATTGAACCAGGGCCAATACCTACTTTTACGACATCAACTCCAGCATCATATAATGCTTTTGCTCCTTCAGCAGTTGCAATATTACCTGCGATTAAAGTAGCGTCTTGGAACGTTTTCCGAATTTCGCTGATTTTGCGTAAAACACCCGCACTATGGCCGTGAGCGGTATCGATGACAATTGCATCAACACCTGCTTTAAGCAGCGCTTCCGCCCGTTCAAAAGTATCACTGGTAACCCCGACAGCTGCAGCCACTAACAGTCGGCCATGTTCATCTTTTGCCGCATTTGGAAATTCGATTACCTTTTCGATATCTTTGATAGTGATCAAACCACTTAATCGTCCTTCATCATCAACAATCGGTAATTTTTCGATTTTATGTTTTTGCAATGTTTTCTCAGCATCCTGTAGTTTTGTTCCTACTGGCGCTGTTACAAGACCTTCTTTGGTCATGACATCATTAATTAGCATGTCATAATCCGTTACAAATCGCATATCTCGGTTTGTTATGATACCTACTAATTTTCGATTTTCTAACGTTTCTACGATCGGAACGCCACTAATACGGTAACGACTCATTAAATCTTCCGCATCCTGTACTTTATGTTCTGGTGTTAAGAAAAATGGATCAATGATCACACCACTCTCTGAACGTTTTACTTTACGAACTTCATCTGCTTGGGCAGCAACACTCATATTCTTATGGATGACTCCAAGGCCACCCTGCCGGGCCATAGCGATTGCCATTTTACTATCTGTTACAGTATCCATACTTGCACTCATTAATGGAATGTTCAACTTGATATTCTTCGCCAATTGTACGCTCATATCTACTTCATTTGGCAATACATGACTTTCCGCCGGAATCAATAAAACATCATCAAATGTCAGACCTTTTTTTGCAAATTTCGTTTCCCAATTAGACATTGTTCGTAACCACTCCCCAGAATTATTTTTAATAAAAAAACTAACAGAATGCACGAGTGAAGTCAACAACTTGTGTTGAAATCCTCATCTAACCTTTATTTTTCTGCTGATTCAAACCATTTTTCGAGTAATTCTGTCGTGATTGGTTCATCTGATAGAAGCGTCTGATACGTTGCTTGGTTTGTCTTGTTGTCTCGAATCAAATAAAAACCCTCTTTATTTGAGAAATCATCTAGAGAGATTACTGTATAACGATCCTCAATATTCTGTATCCCCTTAAATACTTCACGTATCAATATCTTAGCCTGATGAATGTTCTCCTGTCGCTCTTGTGCCTTTTCAACCGCTGCAGTCAGTGTGTATCCCTCGTCTAAAAAATGCTTGATAATTTCTACCTTAATTACCATTGGCAATCTAAATTTTCGATTCCCGCTTTTTTCACCGGTCGATTCAACATAGCCTTTTTGCTCCCAATAGCGAATTTGTCTAGGTGAAACACCCGTTACTTTACTTAATTCACTGATCCCTACTAATAATTCATCGCTTTCTAGGAGCTGTTTAACCGTATTGTTCTTCAAAACGCATCCCTCTCTTCACTTTATGATTATACTTTCGATAACAACCGTGTCAAGTAAGTTGACAAAAAAATAAAATAGCAGTAAAGTAACAAACGAACATTTATTGTTTCTGAAAATTTTCATAGAGAGAAGGCGTTAGATCGTGAGTAATAAACAAACGGTCGATATTTACGGAAAACCCTACAATCGTTCTTTATTAGTCGTTGTACTATTAATAGGAACTTTTTGTACGGTCTTAAATCAAACATTGTTAACAACAGCTTTTCCTGCACTAATGAAAGCTTTTGATATATCTGCTTCTAGTGTTCAATGGCTGACAACTGGCTTCTTGCTAGTAAACGGGATAATGATCCCCATCAGCGCTTGGCTGATCAATAAATTTAGCTCGAAAAGGTTGTACTTGACCGCAATGACAATCTTCTTGATCGGCACGATTACTTGTTTTGTCGCACCAAATTTTTCTACCTTATTAATAGGACGATTAATACAAGCGGCGGGTGTCGGCATTTCAATGCCGTTATTACAAAACATTATGCTTTCAATTTTCCCTCCAGAAAAACGCGGCTCAGCAATGGGAATGGCCGGAATCGTTATTGGACTTGCTCCAGCCTTAGGCCCCACTCTTTCTGGTTGGATTATTGATCACTATACATGGCGCGACCTGTTCGGTATGGTCATTCCAATCGTAATCTTCGTTTTGGTACTTGCCCTCTTCTTAATGAAGAGCGTCATTCAGCTATCCAATCCAAGTATCGACATATTATCAGCCATATTATCAACAGTCGGCTTTGGCAGCCTGCTATATGGCTTTTCTTCTGTCGGTAATGACGGTTGGGGCAGCGCAAAAGTTATCAGCTTTTTAGTTGTTGGTGTTATAGTGATTGGTTTGTTTGTATGGAGACAACTAAGGTTAGAGCATCCTTTCTTGGAATTACGTGTATTCAAATCGCCTATATTTACAATTGCTGCTATTTTAAGTGGTGTCGTAAATATGGCAATGGTGGGCGCTGAAATGGTACTTCCCCTATATATTCAAAATATTCGTGGAGAATCTGCTTTCCACTCGGGGTTGATGTTGTTGCCCGGGGCTTTGGTCATGGGATTGATGATGCCGATAACTGGTGCTATCTTCGATAAACACGGTGCCAAACGATTAGCAATTAGTGGAATGTTGATCCTGACAGCCGCTACTCTACCTTTTGCCTTTTTAACTGCTGAAACACCTATTGCTATGATCGTTATTTTATATGCAATGCGTATGTTTGGTATCTCGATGGTTATGATGCCTGTCACTACTTCAGGAATGAATGCTTTACCAATGAATCTAATCAGCCACGGGACAGCCGTGAACAATACGTTCCGTCAAGTTGCAAGTTCTATCGGAACAGCTATTTTGATAAGTGTATTAACAAATGTTACAAAAGATAACTTACCTGCAGCGCACTTACTGAAAACACTACCGTTGTCTTATAAAAATCAGGCAATTAACGCCACACTCTCTGGTTATCATGCCGCTTTTTATGTCGCTGTGTTATTTGGTGTCGTAGGTTTTATCATCACTTTTTTCCTGAAAACCAATAAAAAAATGGAAGAAGGTATGACACAATGATTTTTGTTGTAACAATTATTAGTGTATTAGCTTTCGCATTAACGAACATCTTTGCTAAAAAAACTTGGCAAACCGTTCTTTCGATAATCTTTGCGGGTATCTTTTTAATCAGTCTCGCCCTCATTACAGCGAATGATCATTACCATTATGGGATGAAAAAAGTGACTGAAACAACAACACAAACCCTTCTTTCAACAGCCGACAACAAAGATATGAATATGTTGTTATACCAGCCTCTCGGAGATGGTACAGAAAAGATTTACTTATATAAAACAAATGACTCCCAGAAAAAGCCAAAAACAACTGGAGCAGATCATGTTAGCAATATCGTAAAAACGAATCAAAAGAAATCTCAGTTAAAAACGGAGAAAACCTATTGGGTATACAAAAATGATACTACCAAATTCTGGTTTGGACTATCTAGCAAAAATCATCAATTAGTCAAAGAAAGAAATACCTTTGATGTTCAAAACGAATGGTTCGTTTTAAGTACAACTCAGGCAAAAAAATTAGCAAAATTAGCGCAAGAAAATAAGAGTACTATGCAAAATGATGCTAAATTATTTGTCCAAGAAAAAGTTAAAACAGCTATGATGCAAAACCCAACAATGGATCAAACCACCCAACAGAAGATCATCCAAGAAGCAACTTCTGAGTATCAACATCAAGCGATGGCTAAATTAATTGCTAAAATAGAAAAAGAATAAAAAAAGGACTATGCCAATTTAATTTTGGTATAGTCTTTTTGTTTGTTCTGTTCTTTTAATTTAGTTATTCCGTATAGGTAGATATACAAAAGGAGCAACGTCTGAAAGATGAACGTTGCCCCTTTTGTTATTTTCTTGGTGCAGTAGCTAGACTGCTGATAATTCCAAAACGTTTTTTTAGGTAGTATCGTAAAGCAAGTGCAAGCCCGGATAGCACAATCAAAACGATTGGATCAAGTATAGGATTCAATGATGGTGGTAACAATGCCGCACCGTTGAATACTAAAAACCATACGAGCGTTACAGATACTAATAAAAGAATGGTCTTCCAAGTTTTAGGTTTTTTTGATTTATCTGCACCAGGTTGTTCATATTGATAAACAAACAAGTACATCATATAAAAAACTAGGCCTCCCACAGCTGAGGCAACGATTAAAGCAGTGATACCATAGGTAACAGCTTGTGTTCCACGTGAAACAAACAGACCCATAATACCCGATACTATTCCCAAAAGCCCAAATAATAACAAGAAGTTATCTAGCCACATTAATGAAGCTGTGGTAGATTTTTTTTGTTCAACAGGTCTATTAACGATTGCATCTAGCCGTTCTGAAACAGTACCGAACAATTGACGTGCTGTTTTCCCTGTTTTTTGTTCTTCAACTAAGACCGGCAGCATCTCATTCAAGGCCGTGATTGTTTGTTCCTCCGTTAAGTTAGCTGCTCTTAAGGATTTTTTCAAGTCAAAAATATACTGCTCATTACGTTTAGTTAATTTCGCTTCAAGTTGAATATTCTCAGCTTGTAGCGCTTGTAATTTTTCTGGTTCCATTGTTTCTTTCCTCCTAAACGTTGAAACGGAACAACATTACATCGCCATCTTGTACAACGTAATCTTTTCCTTCCAATCTGACGCGCCCTGCTTCTTTTGCAGCGTGCATACTGCCATATTTATCTAAATCTTCGAAAGATACTGTTTCAGCACGTATAAATCCGCGCTCAAAATCGGTATGAATGATTCCTGCTGCTTGAGGAGCCTTCATTCCTTTTCGGAAAGTCCATGCACGAACTTCTTGTTCCCCAGCTGTAAAATACGTTGCTAATCCTAACAAATCGTATGCTGTACGGATCAATTGATCAAGTCCAGATTCTTCGATTCCCATTGCTTCTAAAAATTCAGCCTTGTCTTCGTCTTCTAGCTCAGCAATTTCTTCTTCCGCCTCCGCACAAACAACAATGACTTCAGAATGCTCACCAGCAGCAAAATTACGAACAATTTGAACATACTCATTACTATCCGGATCAGCTACCGTATCTTCATCAACATTCGCGACATATAACACGGGCTTACTTGTTAATAAGAATAAACTTTTGACAATCTTTTCTTCCTCTTCAGTAAACTCAATCGTACGAGCTGATTGTCCTTCTTCTAGTACAGGTTTCAACTTGTCTAAAATAGCTAACTCTGCTACCGCATTTTTTTCTTTTGTTTTTGCAACTTTTGCTACACGTGTATAGCGTTTATTGACAGAATCTAGATCCGCCAAGACTAATTCTAAGTTGATCGTCTCGATATCTTCCAACGGATCAACACGACCCTCTACATGGGTAATATTTTCATTATCAAAGCAACGTACCACATGACAAATAGCGTCTACTTGGCGAATATGACTTAAGAATTGATTTCCTAGTCCTTCGCCTTTACTAGCACCTTTTACGATACCAGCGATATCTGTAAACTCAAAGGTTGTTGGCACTGTCTTTTTGGGATGAACCAATTCAGTTAAACGTTCTAAGCGCCAATCAGGCACCTCTACCATCCCGACATTTGGATCAATCGTTGCGAAAGGATAGTTGGCAGCTTCTGCTCCCGCTTTAGTAATTGCATTAAATAGGGTAGATTTACCAACATTGGGCAATCCTACGATTCCGGCTGTTAAGGCCATGTTTTACTTCACTCTTTCTCTACTAAGGAATTATTATTGAGCAGAATCACTTTTCTTCTCAATGATTTTTTTCATTTTTTTCTCAAAATCACGTCGTGTCATCATAACTATATGACCACAATTGACACATTTTATCTTTATATCCGCACCCATACGAATGATCTCCCAGCGATTTGTCTGGCAAGCATGCGGTTTTTTCATTTCAACAATATCACCTAAATCATACATCTGGCAAACCCTCCTCGTTCATATTCAATAGTCATTTTCAGTAATGATCAGGATTCATCGAAATGAATATTTAAAATATCTAGGATACGTGTTAAGTCTGAAGGTGATAAATATTCGATCGCAATTTTGCCTTTTCCGTCTTTTTCAACGATTTCGACACCTGTTCCAAATTTATCCATCAAACGGTCTTCACTTTCTCGTAAGTAGTAAGGCTTTTCTTTCGTCAAACGAGGACCTTTTTTCTTGTCTTTCGCTTTTCCTTCATTATATTCATTAACAATTTGTTCTAATTGACGAACAGTCAAATTTTCTTTAACCGCGCGATTGGCCAGTTTTAAAATCTGATCCTTTTTCTTTAATCCCAATAGCGTTCGAGCCTGTCCCATTGATAAACGTTCATCTTGTACCATCTCTTTTACTAATTTAGGCAAGGTTAACAAACGTAAATAATTGGCGATATACGGTCGGCTTTTTCCTAAACGGTTGGCTACGTCTGCTTGTGTTAATTTTAAATTTTTCATCAGCATTTCATAAGCTTCCGCTTCTTCTAACGGGTTTAGATCCTCACGCTGCAAATTTTCTAATACTGCAATTTGCATCATCGCTTCTTCATCAAACTCACGGATAATCGCTGGAATTGTTTCTTTTCCTGCTAACTTAGATGCACGAAAACGACGTTCTCCAGCAATCAGCTCATATCCTTTAACTGCCGATTTTCTAACAATAATTGGTTGAAAAACACCCGATTGTTCAATCGAATTGGCTAATTCTTGTAATGTCGTTTCATCAAAAGATTTCCGTGGTTGATAGGGGTTTGGACGCAAATCACTCAATGGAATCTCAATAACTTGATCCTTTTTCATATCGACTTCTTCAATCTCAGAAAGGTCTTGGAACAAGGCATCGATCCCTCGGCCTAATCCTTTATTTTTGCTCACGAACTAACACTTCCTTTGCTAGAGCTTGATAAACTTCGGCACCTTTTGAACGTGGATCATAATCAATGATCGGCTTTCCATGACTAGGTGCTTCAGATAAACGGACATTTCTTGGAATAATCGTATCGTAAACTTTTTCTTGGAAATAACGACGGACCTCTTCTACCACTTCTGCACCAAGGTTTGTTCGTGCATCATACATCGTTAAGAGAACACCTTCAATCTCAAGTCCAGGATTAAAGTGTTTTTGAACCAATCTAACTGTATTTAACAGCTGACTCAACCCTTCCAATGCATAGTATTCACATTGAACAGGAATTAAAATAGCATCACTTGCCGTGAATGCATTGATCGTCAAATGCCCTAAAGATGGGGGGCAATCAACTAAAATGAAGTCATAATCATCACTTACTTCTGCTAAAGCGCTCTTCAGGCGTGATTCTCTTGCCATCATAGAAGTCAATTCAATCTCTGCCCCAGCCAACTGCAAAGTAGCCGGTACGATGGATAAATTCTCTCGCGATGTCTCAATAATTGTATCTTTAATAGGAACTTCATTGACTAAAACATCATAAATATCTTGTTTTACGTCCGGTTTACGCACTCCTAAACCACTTGTAGCATTTCCTTGTGCGTCGCTGTCAATCAGCAAGACCTTTTTACCATCATAAGCTAAGCACGCACCCAAATTGACGGTTGTCGTTGTTTTTCCAACACCGCCTTTTTGGTTTGCAACAGATATGATCCGTGCCATCTAATTTCCTCCTAGTTCGTACAAATTAAATCTATTTCCATTAATCGAAAATAAATTGAATATCCTTTATTTTAACGGTTGCTTATTAGGCAAACCTGGTTTACGTGGATATTTTTTAGGTGTTTCCTTCTTTTTTTGTATCGTGATAATATGGCGCGTATCACCATTTGGCAACGAAACATCTTCCGCTTGAATCAATTTTCCACCCAATAGAGCGATCGCTGATCTAGCTTCTTCCAACTCTTCCTCACTCTGAGCTGCCTTTAGGGCAAAGAAATAGCCGTTCTTTTTAACCAATGGCAAACAAAGTTCTGATAAAACACTTAATCGTGCAACCGCTCGAGCAGTCACAAAATCATAACTTTCTCGAAAATTCGAATTTTGTCCAAACGTTTCAGCCCTATCATGATATAAATCAACCTTTTCTAATTCTAATGCCTTTATTAAGGATGTCAAAAAAGTGATTCGTTTATTCAAAGAATCGACAATCGTAACTTCTAGTTCAGGGAAAATAATTTTTAATGGCAGACTAGGAAATCCTGCGCCAGATCCTACGTCACATAGTTTCCCCAGCGGCTTGAACGTGTCAGAAAAAGATAACGTAATAGAATCATAAAAATGCTTCAGATATACTTCTTTATGTTCTGTAATTGCCGTGAGATTCATCTTTTGGTTCCACTCAACCAATAAATGAAAATAGGTGTCAAATTGAGCCATCTGTTTTTCGGATAGTTCAATCCCCTGTTTCTCTAATTCCATTTGAAATTCTTCTGGTGTCATAAGAAATCCTTTCATATTCGTGAAACAGCAAAATGTTTCACAGACTATTCTCTACTTTAACTTATTATTGCTTTACATGCAATGGTTTACGTATGTTTCACAATGAGATTAAGAAAGCTTTAACTCCAATTTTTATTCGCATTTTTTAAACAGAAATCATAGAACTTTTTTAACACGGGAATTTCTAAATTATTTTTTTTCACCGCTAAGTATATATTACGATCCTCCAAAACATCACTGATAGCGATTTTTTTTACCGGAAATGAACTAATTGACGGGATATCAGGCATAATAGCAATGCCATAATTTTGACCTACAAAACCCAAAATACTGTGGTCTTCCTCCAATTCACACACAATTTCTAAATTTAAATCGCTATTTTTTATCTGTTGATCTAAATACGGACGTAAACCACTTTGTTTACTGTAATAAACATAGGGATAGTCACTTGTCTGTGATAGAGAGATCGTATCAAATTTTGACAACGGGTGTTCCAAGGGTACGACTACCACCATCTCTTCCTGCGTCAATATTTGGTAAATCAATTCTGGGTCGTTGCTTACCTTTGAACAAATGCCAATATCAATAGAATCTTCAAGCAGCATTTGAATAATTTGATTGGAATTTCCTTGTTGGAACTCAAAATTAATTTTTTGATGTCCTTTTTGATGAAACGATTGTGTCAATTTTGGGGCTAAGTTCGCTCCCATAGTAAAAATAAATCCGAACTGAATTTCTCCTGAGTCTGGATCAACCATTTCTTGCAATTTTCGTTGCCCCTTTTCGATTTCAGCTAATGCCGGTGCAACATATTCATAAAAAATCCGCCCGTGACGTGTTAATTGAATATTTCTTCCTTTTTTTTCAAATAAGGTGACTCCGATCTCTTGCTCTAGCATCGTCATCGCATGACTAATATTTGGTTGTGATGTATTTGAATCTTTCGCGGCTTGCGTCATATGCTCTGTTTGTGCTAATGTTACAAAAAATTCCAATTGCCGTAAGTTCACTTTACTCACCTCTCTAAGTATAAAATTTATTCATTTAATAGATAGAGTTTATCAATTTTATCGATATAAATCATTAGTTTTTATGACAATTGTGGGTTATTATGTGGGTGACTTCAAGTGAAATAAATCACATGAAAGGGGTCTCATTGTGAAAAAAGAAAATTATCGTTTCTTAATTTCTAGCTTGTACTTCAACTATGTTTTTCAGGGGATGGCTGCCATTCTATTGTCGCAAAACATGACAAGCTTAAAAATACACTGGCAAGCTACTACTGCTCAAGTGACACTGGTTATGAGCGCTATTGGATTAGGGAGAATTTTAAGTCTTTACTTTTCTGGTTACTTTTCGGATAGATTTGGTCGCAAAAAGACAGTGTTGATTGCTATAGGTTCATATATAATCTTTTTCTGTGGTATGTTGTTGAGTTCAAATTATCAATTGGCATTCTTCCTAGCCATGTTTGGCGGTATTAGCAATGCGTTTCTTGATACCAGTACCTATCCAACATTGGTTGAAGCTTATCCTGATGAGAGGGTAAACAGTTCTCTAAGCGTATTGAATAAAGCGTTTATTTCTCTTGGACAATTTCTGCTGCCTTTTATCACACGCTATTTATTACAACACAATCTGTTTTTTGGTTGGCCTTTTATTCTCTGCGCTTTATGTCTTTTGGCTAATATGGCTTATTTATTATTTGCTCGGTTTCCAACGTCTACAACGATCATAAAAAAAGACACGGATACTTCAACAAAAAATACGCTAGTAAATCGAGGAAACTTTAAAATCGATGGGATTGCTTTACTGATTTTCTCATTTGTATCGGTCTCCTTATTTAATGTGTTTATTTTATGGATTCCTCAATACGCTGAAAGTATGCGCATCGTCTCTCATGAGAATAGCTTGATCTTCGTAAGCCTTTATAGCACCGGATCTTTTATTTCTGTTTTCTTTACTTCAGGGATTGTTAAAAAAGGGATTAGCATTCCGAAATTTATCAGTTTTTGCCTTTCAATTTCTGGGCTAGCACTGCTTTCCATGCTCATTTATCCAAGCTTTTTGACAATCGTTCTAGCCGCAATCTGCATAGGTATCTTCGCAGCAGGTGGCATTTGGCAATTAGGGCTAGCGCTAATGTTGGAATTATTTCCTAAAAAGAAGGGAAAATGCACGAGCTATTATTCATTAGCAACCTCCATTTCTATTATGGTCACGCCTTATATAACCGGCGTTCTCAGCGAGCAGAAGATCACCTACGTTTTTTGGTTCGTTTTTCTTCTAAATATTATCGGGTTAGCAGCTTCGCTCGTCATCGTTCATCGATATACGAAATTGATAAAACGACTAGTATTAAACTAGTCGTTTTATTTATTTGCTTTATTAGTTTCATCAATATAAAGCATTAGTTTTTCAAAGGAATAGCTTTTAAAATAAAGATAATAACTTGTGATTTTTTTCATAATCATTTTTTTTATAAAACGCTTCGCTTGAGAAACTACGAACAAAAAAATTGAAAAGAGGAATTTACCCATGACAGAACGCTTAACTGGACACACTTTATTGATTAGTTTGATCGCAACACCAATTCGCCACAGCATGTCTCCTACGATGCACAATGAAGCTTTCGCTAAATTGGGACTTGATTACGCTTATTTAGCTTTTGAAGTTGGAAACAAGGAGCTGAAGGATACCATTCAAGGCATTCGTGCTTTAGGAATACGTGGTTCGAATGTATCCATGCCTAATAAGCAAGCCATTATCCCTTATCTAGATGAAGTATCCCCAGAAGCAACTTTAATTGGTGCAGTAAATACCGTAACGAATGTTGATGGGAAAGGGCATCTGGTAGGTTACAATACTGACGGTATTGGTGCGATGGAAGCTCTGAAAGATGAAGGAGTCGAGGTAAAAGGACAGATTATTACTTTGACAGGAGCTGGCGGTGCAGGGACAGCAATTGCCATTCAAGCTGCTTTTGATGGAGCAAAGGAATTAAGAATTTTCAATATTCATGATACTGTTTATTCAAATGCTGAAGAAACAGTACGTAAGATCAATGAAAATACTGAATGTAAAGCAACTATTACTGATCTAGCTGATCAAGAAGCATTTAAAACTTCTATTTCGGAAAGCAGTATTTATATTGACGCAACAGGTGTAGGCATGAAGCCTCTAGAAGACACAAGCTTGATTAATGATCCCGCAGTTATACGTCCAGACTTAGTTGTTTTTGATGTTGTGTATTCTCCGCGTGAAACGAAATTATTGAAATTTGCGAAAGAAAATGGCGCAAAAAAAGCGATCAATGGACTTGGTATGATGCTTTATCAGGGAGCAGCCGCTTTTAAATTATTTACGGGTGAAGATATGCCTGTTGACTACATTAAAGATCTTTTATTCAAAGATTAGGAGGAAAGAAATGAAAACAGTAACCGTTGATCACATTACGATCGGTGACGGTCTTCCAAAAATCATTGTCCCGATGGTAGGCAATACCGCAGAAGAGTTAGAAAAAGAAGCCGAATTGATTCATACATTAGATTGTGATCTGGTAGAATGGCGAATCGATTTTTTTGAGCAGGTTTCGAATTTTCAGGCCGTTGCTTCTCTTTCTCATAACTTAAAAGCCATTTTAGAAAAACCACTTCTAATTACTTTTCGAACGAAAAATGAAGGCGGCGTATACGACCTTTCAGAGAGTGATTATTTTGAACTCTATAAGACAATTATTTCTAATGGAAACTTGAATCTTCTGGATGTCGAATTGTTTATGCCAGAGAAACAAGTAAACGAACTTATTGATCTCGCACATAAGAACGAAATAAAAATTATTATGTGCAATCATGATTTTCAAAAAACACCAGAAAAAGAGGAAATTATCCATCGTTTGCGTTCAATGCAAGATAAAGGCGCAGATATTTGTAAGATTGCGGTAATGCCAACAGCTTCCGAAGATGTTTTAACTTTGCTGGATGCGACTCGAGAAATGTATGAAACCTATGCGCAAGTTCCATTAATAACCATGTCTATGGGGGCGTTGGGTATGATTAGCCGAGTATCAGGACAAGTCTTTGGTTCTGCAGCTACTTTCGGTTCGGCTACAACTGCTTCCGCGCCAGGACAAGTTCCTGTTGTTGAACTACGTAAAATGTTAGAGACATTAAAACAATAAGTTCTTTCAAAAACAGGTGAAATTGTTCACCTGTTTTTTTGTGTTGTAATTTAAAAAGTTAACATATGGTTATTGAAAAATAGACTAAAAAAAAAACGATCGAGCCTTTTTTAAAAAAGCTCGATCGTTTTCAATGCTTGCAGCAAATTACTTTTCTTCTTTATCTTCTAGACCTCTTCGCTGCTCACCTTAGCAATTTTTCCTTGCTCCACATAAACCATTAAAATACTTATGTCTGCTGGATTTACACCACTAATACGGCTAGCTTGTGCAATTGTTTGCGGTTGAATCTTTTGTAATTTTTGTTTTGCTTCTGTAGCCAAACCATTAATTGACTCGTAGTCAATGCGCTCTGGAATACGTTTTGCTTCCATTCGCTTCAATTTTTCTACTTTCTCCATCGCTTTTTTGATGTAACCTTCATACTTGATTTGAATTTCTACTTGCTCAATTTCTTTTTCTGTAAGGTTCTCATTAAACGCAATAAACTGCATTAATTCTTGATAGGAAATTTCTGGGCGTTTTAGGAAATCACTCGCTAGAACACCGTCTTTCAATTCTGCGCTATTTTTGCCTTGTAAGAAGCTTTGCACTTCTTTGGTAGGTTTTACCCGAACCGATCGTAAACGAGCCATCTCCGCTTCGATATGAGCCTTTTTGATCAAGAAAGCTTGGTAGTCTTCTTCTTCCACCAAACCAATAGTATGTCCAATTTCAGTCAAACGTAAATCTGCGTTGTCATGGCGTAAAATTAAACGATACTCTGCGCGCGAGGTTAGCAATCGATAAGGCTCATTGGTTCCTTTTGTAACTAAGTCATCAATCATCACACCGATATATCCATCACTGCGTTTCATGATAAAGGGGTCTTTTCCTTGAATCTTCAATGCCGCATTGATCCCTGCCATCAACCCTTGCCCTGCCGCTTCTTCGTAACCGCTAGTCCCGTTTGTTTGACCCGCCGTGTAAAGGTTCTCGACTGCTTTTGTTTCTAGCGTTGGACGCAATTGGTGAGGGGCAACCATGTCATACTCGATTGCATAACCCGTACGCATCATCTCTGCTTTTTCTAATCCTTCAATTGAATGCAAAACGTCATTTTGCACATCTTCGGGTAGAGAAGTAGATAAACCTTGTACGTACACTTCCTCCGTGTTGCGTCCCTCAGGCTCTAAGAACAATTGATGACGCTCTTTATCAGCAAACCGTACGATTTTATCTTCAATCGATGGACAATAGCGCGCACCGACACCGTCGACAATTCCTGTAAACATTGGTGCGCGATGCAGATTATTCTGAATGATTTCATGACTCTTTAGGTTTGTATATGTCAGCCAACAAGGAATTTGATTCTGTAAGTATTGGCTATCAGGCGTTTGAAAACCAAAATGATTTGGTTTTTCGTCTCCTGGTTGGATCTCTGTTTTACTGTAATCAATAGAGCCTGATTTTACCCGAGGGGGCGTTCCTGTTTTGAAACGATGAATCTCTAACCCTAATTCTTGTAGATGGTCAGCTAATTTAATTGAGGGCTGTGAATTGTTCGGACCAGAAGAATACTTCAATTCGCCGATAATAATCTCTCCGCGTAAAGCTGTACCTGCTGTGATAATGACTGCTTGTGCTGAATAAACCGCACCTGTAGAAGTTACGACGCCTTTACAAATACCATCCTCCACTACTAAACGATCGACTACACCTTGTTTCAAGGTTAATTTTTCTTCTTTTTCAATAGTATGTTTCATTTCTTCCGCATAGGCATGTTTATCTGCTTGCGCGCGTAACGCACGCACAGCCGGACCTTTACCGGTATTCAACATCCGCATTTGAATATATGTTTTATCAATATTGCGGCCCATTTCTCCACCAAGTGCGTCAATTTCTCGTACAACAACACCTTTTGCTGGCCCACCTATAGATGGATTACATGGCATGAAGGCTACCATGTCCAAATTGATTGTAATCAATAACGTCTTTTGTCCCATTCGTGCAGCTGCTAACGCTGCTTCCGAACCAGCATGCCCAGCTCCGACAACAATGACATCATAATTTCCTGCTTGATATTCCACGTAATTGCTCCTTTTCTCTATTTTCCTAAACAAAATTGACTAAATAATTGAGTGATTAATTCATCTTGTACACTGTCTCCAACAATCTCACCTAAATAGTCCCAACAGCGAGTCATATCGATCTGAACTAAGTCCACCGGCATACCAGCTAGGATTCCATTGCGTACTTCCTTTAAGGATTGTCCCGCTTTTTCAAGCAAGGCGATGTGACGCGTATTTGATACATAAGTAGCATCTTTTTCACCGGTCTGACCACCAAAGAAAAGTTTAGCGATCGCTTCTTCCAATTGATCTAAGCCAGCTTTTTCTAAAACTGAGATGGCAAAAACTTCATCCGTCCCAAGATACATATTAAGTTCTTCTTGAGATAGTCGACTTGGAAGGTCTGTCTTATTTAGTAGAATTATTCGTTTTAAACCTTGCGTTGCTTTAAGTAATTCTTTGTCCTCTGTAGTGAGCGCCTCACTTTGGTTCAAGACTAGCAAAATTAAATCTGCTTCACTCAACGCTTTGCGACTACGTTCAACTCCGATTTTTTCCACCACATCGTCTGTCTCCCGAATACCCGCTGTATCGATCAATTTTAACGGCACTCCACGAACATTGACATATTCTTCTATCACATCTCGTGTTGTCCCAGCTATTTCTGTTACAATCGCTTTTTCCTCGTGCAGCAAATAGTTTAACAAACTGGATTTCCCAACGTTAGGTCGACCTATAATAGCCGTGCTAAGTCCTTCTCTCAGGATTTTTCCTTGCTTTGCATTTAATAGTAAAGCGTCGATTTGCTGTCCAACTTGTTGTGCTTTTTCTAATAGTAGTTGTGTCGTTAATTCTTCTACATCATCATATTCAGGATAATCAATATTTACTTCAACCTGTGCTAACGTCCCTAGGATTTCTTGTCGTAATTGACGAATTAAATGCGATAAATTACCGTCAAGCTGGTTGATCGCAACGCTCATTGCTCGATCCGTTTTTGCTCGAATCAAATCCATCACAGCCTCTGCTTGCGATAGATCCACCCGTCCATTCAAAAATGCTCTTTTAGTAAACTCACCAGGCTCTGCTAAGCGTGCCCCTGAACGTAAAATCAATTGTAGTAATTGATTGACTACCACGATACCTCCATGACAGTTAATTTCAACAATGTCTTCACGTGTAAATGTTTTCGGTGCGCGCATAACACTGATCATTACCTCATCCACGACCTGTTGCTCCACAGGGTCAATAATGTGTCCATAATGGATGGTATGTGATGGCACATCTGATAAACTTTTTTTCCCACTACGATACACCTTATCCGCAATAGTTACTGCTTGATCGCCACTTAATCTCACAATGCTGATTGCGCCTTCACCTGGGGGCGTTGAAATTGCTGCAATCGTATCAAATTCCAAGGTAATCTCTGCCACTATTTTTCCTCCTATTGCTTAAAAGCATAAAAAAAGTGCCTACTCCACCCCTTAATAAAGGAGTAGATTGAGCACTTTGACTGCTTATCTACAAAATTCTGGTGTAAGATTAGCATATTTTTTTTGACAATTCAAGCGTCCACGCTGAAATAACTCTACTTCTTCAATTTTTAATAAATAAAAAAGCTGCTCCAAGCAACTTGGGCAGCTTCTCTATTTAAAAATACTTTTTCGCCGGTTCAACAACCAGATAACGATAAGGATCTTCGCCTTCTGAATGAGTCTTAATATACTCATCCTTGCTTAAAGCCGAATGGATCATTTTTCTTTCAAAAGCAGGCATCGGTTCTAAAAAGACTGGTCGACCTGTCTCCTTCACTTTCTCAGCAGTGCGCTGAGCCAAACGAGTTAAAACTTCTTCGCGTTTTTGACGATAGTTACCAATATTTACCACCACTGATAATTTATCTTTGGCAACACGATGGAGAAAGACTTGCGATAAATATTGAAGAGCATTTAATATTTTACCATGTTTTCCAATCAGCATTCCTTGTTTGTTCGTTTCTAAATTCATGACGATCAATCCATTAGATTCATGTTGGATCTTAACTAACGCTGGCACGCCCATCCCCTTCGTAATGTCAGTCAAATAAAGGGCTAATTCTTTTATCGCTTCCTCTGCATCTAAATCCACTAATTGATTCGTAGTTTCTGATAGTTCTTCACTATCAGATAAAGGTGTATTTTCTTCTTCCACAACCTTTTTTACAGGTACTTCTACTGATTCAACAGGCTCTTCAGAAATATCATTCTTGGTTGGTTCAATCGAGACCTTTGCGTCTTTCTTTCCCATTCCTAGAAATCCTTTTTTTGCATCTGCTAAAATTTCAATATCGACTTCTTCTTTTGGCATCCCCAAAGCGTGCAATCCTTTTGAAATTGCTTCATCGATCGTTGGACCTTCATAAATAGGCATTTTCTAAACCTCCTTATTTATAAGCAATAAACTACTTTTATTTAAGCTAATTCAGCATTTTCTATTTTTTACGTTTTTTCTTCGGACGTTTTGCTTTTTCCAGTGCCCGTTCTTTTTCTCGAATCTGTCTTGCTACTTCTTCTCTTTCGCGACGGATCTTGAAAGGATTATTGATTAATAGCGTTTGAACTACTTGGAAAGCATTCGATATCACCCAGTACAGTGATAAACCACTTGCCAAATTCAGCGCCATAACAAAAATCATTACAGGCATTGCAAAGTTCATGATTTTCATTGAAGCATTTGATTCGATCTGACTCATACTTGATAAGTAAGTACTCGCAAAAGTAAAGACAGCTGCAAGGATAGGCAGAATAAAGTAAGGATCCGACTGGCTCAAGTTCAACCACATGAAATGACCTGAACGCAATTCTGGAATTCGCAAAATCGCTTGATACAAGGCCATCATAACAGGCATTTGAACAAGTAATGGTAAACAGCCTGCGTAAGGGCTCACATTATTTTCCGCATAAAGCTTTTTCGTTTCTTCTTGTAACTTTTGTTGTGTTTCTTGATCACGAGTGCTGTATCTTTGTTGCAATTCTTTGATTTTTGGTTGTAGTTCTTGCGTTTTACGCATACTTTTTGTTTGGAAATGCATCAATGGCATCAAAATGATTCGGATAATGATTGTAAATAAAATAATCCCGATCCCGACATTTCCAAACGATAAGCCTTTAATTGCTTGTCCAAAGTAATAAACAACGTATCGATCCCACATCCCTGTGCTCTGGGCGCTAACTTCACCCGTTCCACAAGCAGACAATAGGAAAACAAGACTCACCATTCCTGCCATCAATAATATTTTTTTATATTTCTTCACCTAAATCTGTTTCCTTCCTAACTTAGTATTTTCGCTAATTTCAAAACATGTATAAGATTTGAACGCATTTCATCATGAGGCAGATCTTTCGTAGCTGGCCGTGCAATGACGATAAAGTCTATTGGTGGTAAATCTGATTTCAACTCTTGCAAAACAGATCTAATTTGACGTTTTACTTGATTTCGCGCAACGGCATTTCCAACTTTTTTACCAACAGATAAACCTACTCGAAAATGTTTTTGACCAGAAGGTTCTAGACGATAAACTACGAATTTTCGATTCGCAAAAGAAGCACCTTCTTGAAATACTGTTTGAAATTCTCGTTCTTTTTTGACCCGATATTTTTTTCTCATCTAGCTTCCTTCGTTTCCTTTAAATCTATACCTGACAATAATACCATACTTCAAATTAAGGAATCATCCTTATTTACTAGAAAAATTCATTATGAAGCGTATTTTGGATACAAAAAAAACCACTGACCGGCAGTGGCTTAAGCAGCAAGTACTTTTCTTCCTTTACGACGACGGCTTGCTAATACGCGACGGCCGTTTTTAGTGCTCATACGTTTACGGAAACCGTGAACTTTTTGACGTTTACGTTTATTTGGTTGATAAGTTCTTTTCATTTAAATACACCTCCATAGCTAACATTACATAGACATACCCGAATATTATAACGACTGATCCCCTACTTTGTCAATAATGAAATAAAAAAGAGTCTCTAAATAAAGCATTTAATTAAGAAGGAGTGTTTAAGAATAAAAAAAATTATCCACAAAAACTGGGGATAATTCCTTATAAGTTGTGCAAAACATTTTTTTTAAAAAAAGATGAATAGAATTTTCAAGACGTTTTTCCCCAAAAATTTAGTCTCTTAAAAACTTATGCACATGGTGGATAAGTTTTGTGCATAAGTCCTTTTACTCTTTTCCTATCAATACGTTTCTTTTCTGTTTCCTGTGTATCGGTTCGTGGAAAAAGAGAAATTTTAACAGACATCCAATCAACTGTGCATATCTTTTTCCATGCTCGCGGAAAACTTTTTGAATTTTTATACATTTTGTGGAAAAAGGAAACTCCTGTTAATTCGTTTTAGGTTGTGGAAAACTTTTTTAAAAAATGATAAAGTAAGGCTATCTGAATTTTATTAATATAGGAGGCGACTTAT
>NZ_JBIOTD010000002.1:0-986195 GCF_051715125.1 Enterococcus sp. AZ048
TGAAAGAATCATACAAAAGAATTCTTGTCGCAGTCGATTCATCTGAACAGGCACGACGCGCGTTTCAAGAAGCCATCGAAGTCACTCGCAGGAATGATGCCCATTTGTATATTTTGATCGTCTCTGATACCAACCATTTAGGTGCCGAGCCCTATGCGGTAGACCAAGTCGTCAAGCAAGCGCATAAAGCAGCCGGAGCAGTCGTAGAGTCCTTGGAAGAATTGATCCCAGAAGATATTGCACACACGACGATCGTCGATGATGGCAATCCGAAAGCAAAAATCGTTGCCTACGCAGAAGAGGAAAAGATCGATTTGATTTTGATGGGCGCGACGGGTACCGGAACCTTTTCACGTCTGTTACTCGGTTCAACCACTGCATTCGTCGTGAACAATGCCCCGTGCAACGTCATGGTCGTTCGCTAACATAGAAGAAGCCAGCACATTTTTGTGCTGGCTTTTAACTTGCAGTTTGATGGGCTTGAATATCCGTCATAAGTTTGGTTTTTCCTAACACCGCGTATTTTGCGATGATCAGTTGGCCCCGCGCATTTCTTCTTCCCGATACAACGATCGTCAGCCCATTTTCCACATCCGCGAGAAAATTCAACGAGTGGGCCGCAATCAAACAGTTGGTACCAGCAAGCTGAAAATAAACCAGCGGCTGTTGGGAAAATTGGATGATCTTCAACTTCTCTACTGTTCCCTTAAGCGATTCCATCAGCCTTCCTCCTCGTATGGATGCCTTTAAAAACAAGCTCATTATTTTTACGTTCAAATTGGAAATAAATATCCTTCTTCCGCCCAGTCTTAACGGCAGGAATAACAAAATAATCGCGATCTTCCGCATCCATCTTCGCTGTGATCTGATTCAAACATAAGGCCAGCGGCAAAGAGTCCTTCACTAAGGAATCATACGTGCGGTAAAAAAGTTCAACAGAATCTGGACTAATCATAGACATGGTCATCACCTCATACATAGTATACGAACATTTGTTCGATAAGTAAAGAAAAAAGAGAGCCCTTTTTATAAAACTACGCAAAAAAAAGAAACCTCCATGTATTAATGGAAAGTTTCTTAAAAAAATACCTGTTTTACTAAAACAAAGACGATCACCCAAAAAAGCAGGCAAAAGAGCAGGGCGATTCGGTATATGATGTGTTTGGGCTGTCGATAGAGCCAGTGGGACAATTTTTTCATAGCTAAATTCCTTTTTTATTCGTTGTGGAACGTCGATTGATTGACATGAAAATCTTTCTATTGAAGAGAGAAAAACGCACACCAGCAATTTCTGCAGGCGTGCGTTTGAAAAGCGTGGACGGTTGGAATCGAACCAACACCTCTGTCTTAAATGCGGACTACATCATTGAACGAGTAAAACACCAAGTTCATCCACGCTTATCAGTATAGCGAAACGTTCGATAGATTCAAAGAACACGCGCGCTTAATTAAAAAATTATTATACTTTGCCCTTTTTCAAGGACTCTTCGGAAAATTCTTTGGCAATCATCCACCCATAGCTTTCAGTAATCGCCGCAGCGGTGGAGCCATTAACGATATTACCGGCAACAGGAAGCTTGCCTGCTAAGAAGCGGGCCGTCATCTGCCCAGCCTTTTGCGCTAAAAACTGTGTTGCCAGCGCCTTTGCTGCGCCTTGCTCCAGCTTGACGTGGAACACTTTTCCTAAGGCGATCACCATCGCTGTCTGGATCGGCAATAAAACCGTGGCATCAGGGAAAGGCAATTGCGCCATCCCCGCACCGACACCGGCAGCGGCTGTGGAGGCACTATGAATGATGAGATGGGCTTTTCTTCGTTGTGTTTTATTCATCTCTGATTCTCCTTATTCGTTCTGTGAAGAAAGTGTAGCACCCTGATCAGAAAAGGACAATTTATACAACCTGCCTTAAAGCAGTTTTAAAGAATCATGTACTCACAGGCGTCCCTTGCGAAAGATTCCTGTGTTTTTTTGCGTAGGTTGTTGTAGAAGAAAATCGAGAGCACATGCTATAATGGGGGCGAGAAAAGCCTTCCTTGCTTGCACGTGTGCTGTCTGGAAGGTCGTGAAACGATGAAAAACTATTTGCCAACAAATGATTTACTCTTTAAAAAAATGCTCACCTCTGAAGATTCCGCGTCAATCCTTAAAAATTTTGTCAAAGATCTGCTCGGCTTGGAATTCAAGTCCCTGACCCCCAAGGAAACATACCACATCGATAGTTATAAAAAAGCCTTTGAAAATGTAGAAATCGGATTGACCGAGGTCGATATCTTGGCTATCACGGAAGACGGCAGCCATGCGACGATCGAATGCCAAATTCAACCGCATCAATACTTCCAAGAACGAACCCTGTTCTATCTCGTCGAAGCCTTCCGCGCTGCTTATGGCAACAGCGATGCCGAGACATTCATAAAAAAGAACAACTTTTCAACATTGCGACCCGCCTACGGAATCAATATCATTGATTTTCATTTATTCGATAAAGAACAAGACGCCCTGCAAATCTACCGTCTGCTGAACGAGAAAACCCATCAGCCATTTTTAGGCACCAAAAAAAGAGAACTATTTGTCCTTTGTTTCCTAAGTCTAAAAAATAAACACGTCGCGCCAAACAGCGCCTCTCAATACTGGCAATATTTCCTAAAAACCGGAGAAGTCCTACAAGACGCCCCATCCTACATTAAAGCAGCAAAGAAGAAGATCAGTTATTACCAACTGAACAAGGAGGAAAGAACCATGATCATGAGAATCAATAAAGCCAAAGCCATCGATGACGCTGTACGATCAACACAGTTGATGGAGGCACGAGAAGAAGAGCGTGCGAAGAGAGACCGAGAGATCGCACTCAACTTATTAAAAACGGACCTTTCACTCATTCAGATTTCAGAAGCAACAGGAATGCCTGTGGAAGACATTAAAAAGCTGAAAAACCACGAACGCCATACTACTGAAAGCGAATAGAATTGGTTGTACAAAGGTACTGATTGCTAGGAACGGGACTTGAGGAGGGGAAGTGAGAATCTCCCCGACTTTTTTAACACGTATTCGCGGGGCTTATTTGGAGTGTCCTAAAAAAATAAAAAAACAAAGAGAAAGAAGTAGTTTTCTTTTTAGAATAGGGACCAGAATGATAAACTAAGGGGGAAAGAGGTGGCAAAAATGGTGGACGAATATAAGAATATTTTAGTTGCTGTGGATGGCTCGGAGCAGTCTAAAAAGGCCTTTGATGAGGCGATCAATATCGCAAAAAGGAACAAGGGGAAATTGATTTTGGCGACCGTGATCGACACGGCTAGTTTCAGTGGAACGACTGGGGGAAACTCGATTCCTTTGATGCAGGAAGTCCATGAGAAGGCGCAGAAAATCATCACGGATCTGGAGCATCATCGCGTGGCGGAGGAGCAAGAGGTTCATTTGACTTCGCAAATCATTGCTGGCAATCCCAAACGGGAAATCGTGGAGCTGGCTGAAAAGCTGGAAACAGATTTGATCGTGATGGGGGCGACTGGATTAGGGGCGTTATCACTGATTTTTGTCGGTTCAACCACCGCGTACGTCGTCAATCAAGCACCCTGCAATGTGATGGTCGTAAAATAACAAAAACGTTTGGCCGTAGTGGTCAAACGTTTTTTTCGTCTAGCGTCATGAGCAGCTCTTCGCCAGTATCATAGACATACATTACTTTTGGAAATTCGATGTCGTCGTAGGCTTCGACATACGGGGCGGTGATGCCATCTGAGAAATAAGGCTCACTTTGGGAATAGACGACACTGAGTGTACGGGCCATTTTGTTTTTAAAAAAGTGAAAACGTTGCGGCGAAGTCAGGGGCAATCCCTTTAGTGGCCGCATGAAGATCATGTGCCAAATTTCCTGCTGCATATGCTCAGGAATCGCAGTGAAGGGGACGTCGCTTCTTCGTGGTTTTTTCGGTTCAAACAATTTCTTCACCCTCTCTTTGCTTTATCATAGCAGTTTTTTAATAGAAAAAAAGTGAAAATGCTCAAATTCCTATGATTTAGGTCGTTAAAACAGTTTTTTTGCCTTAAAAATGATAAGGTAAAAGAGAGTAGTTTTAGTTATTTAGCGCGAAAAGAAACGTGAAAACAGCAAATGAATGAGGGTGAAAGAACATGCGCTATGGAATTTTTTTTAATCCGAATGCAGGAGACGGAGATGCGGAGGAATCAGCAAAAAAAATGCGTGAGAAGTTTGGAAAAGCGGGGCACTCGGCAGACTTTTTAACGGCACCTGATGCGGAGAAAGCAATCAAGAAAGTGAAAGAGGCGATCGACGATTACGATGGTCTTGTCGCGATCGGCGGGGACGGTTCTTTGAACATCGTGGGGACAGCGTTTGTTCAGGCTGGAAAAGCCATTCCGTTAGGCATCATCCCTGGAGGAACGATTAATAACTTCGCGAAACGCTGGCATCTTCCAATGGACGAGGAAGAGGCGATGGACGTGATCCTCGCGGGTCATCAACGGAAGGTCGGGATCGCTGCCTGCGACGATCGGCAGAAAGCCATTATCAGCTCCTTTACCTTTGGGTCCTTTGCGGATATTTCCAACGAAGTGCGGCAAAGTGAAAAGCGGA
This sequence comes from Enterococcus sp. AZ048, assembly GCF_051715125.1. Classification (NCBI taxonomy): domain Bacteria; kingdom Bacillati; phylum Bacillota; class Bacilli; order Lactobacillales; family Enterococcaceae; genus Enterococcus; species Enterococcus sp. AZ048. The sequence goes on from NZ_JBIOTD010000002.1 coordinate 4,596, forward strand.
AATTCGGGTTGATCGTGTATCCGTTAAAAGCGTTGAAGCAAGTCGGGAAGGATACTTCTTATCCCGTCGAGATCACCGCAGACAATTACCACGAGAAATTGAAGGTGTGGTTCTCTTTAGCAACGACCACCCATTCGATCGGCGGCAGACCGTATGTCGATACCGATTATGATGAGCTTCATGTCAGCATCTTGCACAATATGCGTCTCAGAAAATTGCTTCAGCTCTTGCGTTTTGTATTTACGGGACGCTTAAAGGATTCAGATGCTATGACGTATCTGGAGACGAACAAGTTGGAGATCACGCCTTTGACGGATAAAAAAATCTATTCCCGTATTGACGGGGACAAAGGACCAGCATTGCCGTTAACCGTGGAATTTTTGGCAGATTTTGTGCCGCTTTATGTACCAGAAACACACGAATAGTACAAGCGAGGGGGGACAAAAATGGATAAGAATATGGAGAAGTTGTTGGCAAGTGCAGACACGTTCACAATGATCACAATGGACAATCGCGGATTTCCCCATGCGATCGCTATTTCACCGCCGTTGGAACGAAATGGGTTTTACTATTTCAAATTTTACATCAATGGCGACGGCCGAACCGCAGAGAATATTCGCCAAAATCGCATTGGCAGCTTGTTTTGCTTCAACAAAGAAAAGCATGAAAGTATCGCGTTAAAGGGGTACTTGTTTGTGGAAGAGTTGGTCGAATACAAAAAATTGGCTGCGCAGCTCAATGAATTTCAAAAAGAGCTGGATTATGAGCATCCAGTCATCGCAGTCTTTGAGACCTTGAGCGTCAAGCATTACGAAAATATGCACGGTGAATTTTTGGATGTGCCGGAAAAATAACAAAAAGGGTCAACTCTTGTAGGAGTTGGCCCTTTTGTATGTGGCTAGAGGAACGATGGTTAGTCGATGTTCGCTGAGACTGTTCCAGAAGCTTTGGCTCTCTTGATAATGACAGCCAATACTAATGAGAAGATGATACACCCAATGCCCATGGCGATCGCATACATGAACATCATGTTGAAGCCGGCTTTTCCTGGATTATTATCCAACCAGCCGCCGATCATGGTGTACATGAAGACATCCGGCAAATAGCCAAGACACGAAACGAGTCCAGAAACACGTCCGGTCATTTCCACTGGGAAGCCCGCATCATCAATGATCGCGAAGTACTGACTGCGAACTACATAGATGAAGAACAAGCCGAAGATAAAGTTCACGATGACGGCAACCAGCATCCCTGCGTTGGCTGGCAATACTAAGAAACCAGCGAAGCTGAGTGTCAGCAAGGCTGCACCGCCGATGATTACCCGCAGACGAGACCCTAATTTATCTGCGATGATCCCGCCGATGATCCCGCCGGCAGCTTGAACTAAATAACGGATCGCGCCGAGCTGTGCACCGCCTGAGACAGACAAGCCATAAACATTGATGGCAAATGTATTGATGTAGCCTAAAATGCCATACATACTGTAGGCAAAGAAGACGATCGCTACTAAGACCCATGTACGAGGGATCTTAAGCGTTTTGAACATACCGATAACTACTTTAGAAAGAGGCTCTGAATGTGTTTCTGCTTCCGTGTCTTCAATAACAAACCAATTTAAAATACCAATGACGAAAACAGTGATCGCACAAACACGAATAGCCCAAGCGGTTCCTAAAACTTCATTTGAGAAGCGGACGAATACCGCATTCATTCCAACAACCAACAACCAATTCAGCAACCCGCGTAAACCTTCTTGCCAACCAAACAAACGTCCTTGCTCCGAACTGTCGCCCAACATCCGTGTGGCTTTGATGGCCGCAGACCAATACGTGATGATCGTCGAGATCCCCATCAAAACGAAGATGAGTCGGCTGATCTGAAAGCCTGGGAATGTGGAGAACCACCAACCCAAAACGCCTGTCACTAAGAATGAAACGGTCAACAACTTCCGTGCGGAGAACTTATCCGCGACAACTCCGCCGACAAAGTACGAAAAAGTCGCCATCGTCGCATACCCTGATGAGAGCATCCCCATCTGCGCGTTGGTCAGATCCATCGCTTTTTGAATCGGTACATAAAACGTCTCCCGAATGTACGGGAGCTGGAAAATGATTCCGGCACCGGCTGACAGTAGTAACAACGTTCCCCATTTTTTAACTGCTTCTCTGTTCATATAACACCCTCCTGCTTGTGAATTTTTCTACAAAAAAACAAAAAAGAAGCAACGCTTAAAAAAGCGTTACTTCTCTCTGGTCTCCAGTAACACCCAAAGTATAGAATTATATGAAAGCGATGTCAACGTTTTTTTTGAACCTATAGTCAAATAAAGTGTCTTTTTTTTGAATGATAAGAAGGAGAAACAGTCAAAAAACGTTGCTATTTCAATAAAAGATAAGGGGTTTATTAGCTTAAGAGCGATTGACGAAATTCTTATTTTCCCGTAAACTATAAAAATAATCACTTTCAGAGATGAACAGTGAATGGACGTTTTTTCTTCTCGCTATAGCTGCTCACGGCGAATTTCTCATGAAAGAGTTTGTGAGGTATGGTAGAATGAAAGCGTATTAAATTACTTGGTAGGGACAGTAGACAGATGAAAAATAAAATTATACAAATGATGGAAGACAATCCATTGATTGCAGCGATCAATAGTAAACGCAGTTTTGAGAAAGCGTTGACCTGCGAAAGTGACATTATCTTCGTTCTTTATGGCGATGTTTGCAGCATCGTGGATATTGTCGACCAATTAAAAGAAGCTGGAAAAATCGTGATGGTCGATGTGGATCTGATCGATGGACTGGCGACCAAAGAGACAGCGGTTGATTATTTGAAGCGAGCCACAAAAGCAGATGGCATCATCAGCTCAAAGTCGATCTTGCTGCGGGCGGCGAATGCGCGGGGACTTTTTACAGTCCATCGGTTCTTTTTGATCGATTCAAAATCGTTTCACAATTTGCCTAAGCAGTTAGGAACGTCAAAGGCCGATGTCGTGGAGGTGCTGCCGGGAGCGATGCCCAAAGTACTTTCCTGGGTGCAGGAGGTCGTGGATGTTCCGATCATTGCCAGCGGGTTGGTTTGCGACAAGGAGCTCGTCATGACTGCCTTGCAGGCAGGAGCAGTAGCCATTTCAACCACAAACATGGATGTTTGGGAAATATAAAAAATAGAAAACGGTCGTTGATGCTAAGAGGAGAGAGAAAAGCGGACACCAGCTTATTTGGTGTCCGCTTTTTTGTCTGCATACGGACCGATGGGGGGACATAAATGGAAATAACAGAATTCAGCATGGATCTTTTCTCGCTGAGGGGGAAATCAGCCATCGTCACAGGAGGCAACACCGGCATCGGGCGTGCCTTCTCGTTGGCGCTCGCGCAAAGTGGTGCGAATATCCTTGTTCCGAGCTTGATCGATGATGATGGGACGACGCAGAAGATTATTGAAGAGACGGGTTCCTGCTATGTTTTCATGGAAGTGGATTTGACAGATGAAGGGGTCCCTCAGCAGGTGGTAGAGCATTGTGTCGAGGTCTTCGGAACAGTAGACATACTGGTGAATTGTGCGGGGATGTATCTTTCTGAGGAGGTTCGTCACTTCGACCGTGCCAAGTGGGACCCGATGATCCAATTGAATTTGACGGCGGCATTTGAGATGTCTCATGAGGCAGCCAAAAAAATGATTCCGCAAAAAAGCGGCAAGATCATCAACATTTGTTCGCTCTTTGCCTTCTTAGGCGGACAGTCGTCCCCAGCAAATGCGGCGGCGAAGCATGGATTGGTCGGGCTGACTAAAGCCTACTGCGACGAATTGGCGGGGCATAATATTCAAGTAAATGGCTTGGCGCCGGGGTATCTGGCTACGGATATGACGAAGCGGGATCGCGACGACCCTGTGACCAATCAAAAAGTTTTGGCGCATGTGCCCGCCAATTATTGGGGAGAGCCGGCGGATTTGATGGGGTCGCTGATATTCTTGGCTAGTTCGGCCTCGAATTTTGTGAATGGCCATATTTTACCCATTGATGGCGGGTATTTGGTTCGATAATCTCTAGCCGCCCAGATTCACTGGCGGCCTAGTACATAATGGATGGAGGAAACAGTGTATGATCGAGTTTGAACAGGTTGAAAAAAGATATGGAGAAAAAGCAATCGCCGTCCACCCGTTTGATTTAACGATTGAGGATAATCAGTTTATTTGTGTTATTGGTACGAGCGGAAGCGGAAAAACCACCTTGGTGCGGATGATCAATCGCATGATCGAGCCGTCTAAGGGCAGTATCAAGATCAATGGAGAAGACGTTACGCAGCTAAATGAAGATGAATTACGCAGAAAAATCGGGTATGTGATCCAAAACATCGGATTATTTCCCCATATGACGATCAAGGAAAACATCATGATCGTTCCAAAGCTGTTGAAATGGAGCGAAGAGAAGAAGGCGGGGATCGCGGAACGCTTGATTCAGCGGGTGGATCTGCCGTTGGACTATTTAGAGCGCAAGCCGAAAAATCTTTCTGGCGGGCAACAGCAGCGGATCGGCGTGATTCGTGCATTGGCAGCGAGTCAGGACATCATTTTGATGGACGAGCCGTTCGGTGCCTTGGACCCGATCACCCGAGACGCGCTGCAGGAGATGATCAAAGGCTTGCAGCAGGAGATGAAAAAGACGATCGTTTTTGTCACCCATGATATGGATGAGGCGATCAAGCTGGCGGACAAGATCATTATCATGGACCACGGCGAGATCGTTCAATACGACACGGTGGAAACGATCTTGGAACATCCTGCCAATGATTTCGTAGAGGAGCTGATCGGAAAACGCAAGCGAAACAGCTACTACAACAATGAAATGACTGTGGCGGACTTGATGGTGCCCCGGGTCGAAGCTATTTCCATCAGTAAATCGATCACGGATGCGATCCGCCAAATGTCGGAAAAGAAAGTCGATACGTTATTGGTCGTGGACGATCAGCGATGCTTAAAAGGATTTGTCGACATCAATTTTGTGGAGCGGAACATCTCGAAGCTGAAGCCCAATACGTCTGTTTTTGAAGTGATGGGAAAAGACACGGCCAGCGTGAATCAAAACGACCGGGTCGCAAATGTGATCGAGCCATTGATCAATCACACCTACAAATACCTGCCCGTGGTGGATGACGAGGAACATCTGGTTGGGATCGTGACCCGTTCGTCCTTGGTTTCACTCGTACAAGAACAGTTGCAATAGGAGGTGATGGTATGAATTTTTGGTCTGAATATGGCAATGAGATTTTATTGAAATTTTGGGAACATTTTTATTTATCCTTTTTTGCGATTTTTTTAGGGATTCTTGTGGCGGTGCCATTGGGGGCGTTATTGACGCGGTTGTCTAGAGGATCAGAAACCGTGATCAAAGTCGTGGGCGTCTTTCAAACGATCCCGTCATTGGCATTGCTGTCCATCATGATCCCGCTTTTTGGGATCGGAAAAATTCCGGCGGTCATCGCGCTGTTTTTGTATTCGTTGCTGCCGATCTTGCGAAATACGTATGTGGGCATCAAGTCTGTCGATGCGACTTATCTGGATGCTGCTAAGGGCATGGGCATGTCGCAAATGCAGCGGCTGCTGCAAATCGAGCTGCCGTTAGCGATGGGGGTGATCATGGCTGGGATTCGCGTGTCGACGGTCTATGTCATTTCATGGACGACGCTGGCTGCTTATATTGGTGCAGGCGGTCTGGGGGATTATATTTTCAACGGCTTGAATTTGTACCGGATGGACTTAGTTATGATGGGGACGATCCCTATCACGCTATTGGCGTTGGTCTCTGACGCGCTGTTGAAACGTTCTGAACAAAAATTAACGATGGATCGAGGGTGAGCCGATGAAAAAGCGAAACGTACTTTTAGTGGCGATGATCCTTCTTTTTGGAAGTTTTATCATGCGCAATTTTTCTACCAAAGACGACACGATCACGGTGGCTGGAGGGGTGACCTCTGAATCACAGATCTTAGGAAATATCGTCGTCGAGCTTCTCCAGCATTCAACGAATAAAAATATTGTCTATCTAAACAATTTAGGCTCTGCCAACTTGATGCACGAGGCGATGCTGCGGGGCGATCTAGATATCGCACCGACGCGCTATACGGGGACGGATCTGATCGGGACCTTGGGATTGCCGACAGAAAAAGAGCCGGACAAAGCATTAAAGATCGTGCAGCGGGAGTTTGATAAACGCTTCGGCTTTGATTGGTTCCCAAGCTATGGGTTTTCCAATCAGTTTACCTTTATGGTGACGCAGGAAACCGCAAAAAAATACGGGCTGAAAAAAGTCAGCGACCTGCAAAAAGTCGCTGGGAAAATGCGGCTAGGCTCTGACCAAACCTGGTACAAGCGGGAAGGCGACGGCTATAAAGGGTACACCGAGGAATACAATACGACCTTTCAACGGGTCTATCCGATGCAGGTGGGGCTGCTTTATGATGCGCTGGTGTCAAATGAATTGGACGTGATCTTGGGGTATTCGACCGATGGACGTGTGGGAAGCTATGATCTGGTGATGCTGGAGGATGATTTGAAATTCTTCCCGCCGTATACAGCGAGTGTCGTGGTTTCTGGCGAGACATTGAAGGCATATCCTGAACTCAAGCCGATTTTATTGAAATTGCAAAACACGATCGACACGGAAACGATGCAGCGCTTGAATTATGAATCAGACAACGAGCTGCTGGAGCCGAAGATCATCGCGCGGCGCTTTTTGGAACAGCACAATTATTTTGAGGAGGGAAGCTGATGCTGGATAATTTGATGCAATACTTGAGTGAGAATTCCTCCTATTTGATCGAGCAATTTGGGATTCACGTCTACATTTCGGTGATTGGCGTCGTACTGACCTTTCTGATCGGCTTTCCATTAGGGATCTTGCTGTCGGAACGCCCAAAGCTCTCAGATTTTGTGATCGGCATCATCAATGTGATCCAGACCGTACCGTCGATCGCGATGCTGACTGTTTTGCTGATATTGATGGGCTTGGGACAGAATACGGTGGTCGCTACAGTGGTGCTGTATTCGTTATTGCCGATCGTCAAAAATACGTATGTCGGGTTGGTCAATGTCGATCCGATGTATATCGATAGCGCCAAAGGAATCGGGATGAATCGCTATCAAATCCTGTATATGATCAAGATCCCGTTGGCGATGCCGGTAATTTTGGCGGGCATCCGTAATGCGCTGGTGATTTCTGTCGGGATCACGACGATCGGTTCCTTCGTCGGCGCTGGCGGTGTCGGGGATGTCATTTTGCGGGGAATCGCGATCACAGATGGCGCACCCATCATCATCGTCGGGGCGGTCCTGTGTGCCTTCATCGCGATCATGATGGATTGGCTGTTTGATTGGATCATGAAATAAGCACAAAAAAAAGGCCTCCGCAATTATTCATTGCGGGGGTCTTCTTGCGTCAGCTTACGAATCACTTCTTCGATATACATCAATAAGATCGTTCGCGTCTTTTCATGAGACTTCAACTGCTCGTTCTGATGCGATTTTGTCAGAAAAATGATCTCACTGCTATCCAGGGAAAGGTCTGTATTTAATTCTTCCATCACCAGCAATGATTTTGCGTGGTGTTTTTTTGCTTCTTCAAACAAAGGATCAAAGTTGGCGAATTTTCCGGCGACGGAAAAAACCAACAGCAACGAATCCTCTGTCAACAGATCAGGAATCAAGGATGGCTGACTCACGCGAATGACATTTTTATTCAGGGTGAAATTTAGTTTGTATTCAAAGTATTCCATACAAAAATTTGTCGGGCCATAGCCGAAGAGCAATATTTTTCCAGATTGCTGAATCAGCTCTGCTAAATAATCGACGGATGCTTCATCAAAGTTTTCCATGAACTCTTTGATGCGGGCAAACTCACTATTCAACCGTTTCTGTTTGACCAATTCTTTGCCGGTCAAGAAGCGGAAATATTCTTTATACCCGGAAAAGCCCATCTTCTTTACCATTTTTGAAATCTTCGAAGGGGAAACATCGGCGAGTTTCGCGGCTTCGGTGATGGTCAAGTTCGTCTTTTCTCGGCTTTCTTCTAACAAACGAGCATGGATAGTGCGTTCGAGCTCATTCATTCGATCCAACTGAATCTTCATCGCGGGGCCTCCTTTGTATCTTGACACAAGCATAGCACGGCCATCTTCTAAAAAGCAAATATAAAGCGGAAAATTTTCCTATAAATACAAAAAAATTTAAAATAAATAGAAAATCTAATCAAATTTTAATGAAAAAGCGGATTCTTCACTTTATACTGAACTCAGGAAAAGCGCTTTCGAAAAAAAGATGAATGGGGTTATTTGAATGAGTTCTGAGACATTAGTGAAAGAAGCAATCATTAACGACGTAAAAAACATCGTTTCTGAGGAACAGGTAGTGACGGATCATGAAACATTGTACGATGCGGCCTCTGACCGTTACCGTAAATACATGAAAGCAAAAGGTGTTTTGGACAATCCATTGCCAACGGCGGTCGTTTATCCGAACAATCCAGAAGAAGTCAAAGAATTATTGATGTACTGTAATGAAAATGATATCAATGTGATTCCGCGCAGCGGCCAAACAGCGACAGAGGGCGGACTTGAAAACTGGAAAGACCTGGCATTAGTGATCGACGGTTCTCATATGAACAAAATCTTAAAAATCGATGCGTACAACATGCAGGCGACGGTTCAAGCAGGTGTGCCTTTGCAGGCGTTGGAAGATGAATTAAGAAAAATCGGCTATACGACAGGGCATTCACCGCAATCAAAACCGATCGCACAATACGGCGGCTTGGTTGCTACCCGTTCGATCGGACAATTTTCAACTTTATACGGCGGGATCGAAGACATGGTCGTTGGGTTGGAATGTGTCTTCCCGAATGGGCATATCTCGCGCATCAAAAATATTTCACGTCGTGCCGGCGGACCAGACATTCGCCATATCGTTATCGGGAATGAAGGAACGCTTTGCTACATCACTGAAGTAACGGTGAAAATCTTTAAATATTACCCAGACAACAACAAATTCTACGGCTATCTAGTGAAGGATGTAGAAGACGGGGTAAAAGTTCTCCGTGAAGTGATGGTCAATGGCTACCGTCCATCGGTTGCTCGGACGTATTCACCAGAAGACGCACGTCAACATTTCTACCATTTCTACGAAGGGCAATGTGTCTTGATCTTCATGGCAGAAGGACCTGAAGGCATTGTGGAAGCAACAGGCAAAGGCATTGAAGAAGCTGTTGAAAAATTCAAAGACGGCATCGTGAAGCAAGTGGATTCGCAATTGATCGAAAACTGGTTCAACCAATTGAACTGGACGCAGCAAACGATCGACGATGAGATCCAGGGCATGATCGACAATGACAAGCACGATGGCTATACGACTGAAGTTTCTGCGGATTGGGAAACCATCACAAAAATCTACAACAATGTGATTGAACGGATTCGCAACGAATTTCCTCGTGCGGACGATTTGACTATGCTGGGCGGGCACTCTTCCCACAGCTACTTGAATGGAACGAATATGTACTTCGTGTATAACTACGATATCAATTGCGAACCAGAGGATGAAATGAAAATTTACCACCATCCGATCCAAGCGATCATCGTTGAAGAAACATTGAAATTAGGCGGTTCGATGTGTCACCATCACGGAATCGGTAAATACCGGAACGAATGGACCAAAGACGAGCATCAATCGGCTTACTATATGCTGGAAACATTGAAAGAAGCGTTTGATCCAAAAGGAATCATGAGCTTCGGGAATATCTATCCAGTCCAAGAAGGCTACAAGTACCAAAAATAAACGTACATTTCTCGGCAAGGAGGCTTTTGCTTCCTTGTCAGAGAGTGTAAAGAGAAGGGGTTTACTGTGAAAATCATTTGCTTAGTCAAATTCGTTCCAGACACGGAGAAATTTGAATACGATTATGAGACAGATAAGATTGATCGAGACGCATCAAAGCTTATCCTGAATCCAGATGATAAGAACGCTGTGGCCTTTGCGATGCGGCAAAAAAAACAGGACCCTTCTACTTCTATTGAAATTGTCACGATGGGCCCGATGAAGCTTGAAGAGGAAATGAAAGACTTTGTGCGCTTAGGTGCGGATCATGCTGTTTTGATCAGCGATCGCCGCTTTGCCGGCAGTGATTCTTTGGTAACGAGCCGCATCCTCGCACGGTATCTTGAGACGACGTCTTTCGACCTTTTGCTTACTGGCACCCACACTCTGGATGGCGGCACCGGACATGTAGGTCCTCAGATTGCTGAATTGATGGGGATCAATCAGTTTTCGACAATTGTTGCAATCCCAGAAGTGACGCGGGAATTTTCGATCGTTGAAGCGTTGCAAGAGGAAAAAACGTACCGCTTGAAGATCAAAAATCCAAGTGTTTTAAGTGTGACGCACCAAATGAATTTGCGGTTAGGGTTTGTTCGTTATGAAAACATCGGGAAAAATGTGGACGATCACTTTTCACTGGTGACCAACGACACGCTGCAATTGCCTCTTGATGCAATTGGCGGCAAGGGTTCACCCACGAAGGTGAGAAAAAATGTGGTCGTAAAAAGGGAACAGGTCGCCCATAAAGTGGTGAAGGTGGACGACGAAGGCATCGAAGAAGTGGTGCATTTTCTAAAGGAAAAGGGGTACGTATAATGTTCAAGGGACTCATTGTGATCGACAACGATCGGGTCGCTGATTCACTGGATCTGGTGGCTGTTGTGGAACGACTGGCAGGAGACGAAGAATCCTTTATTTACGGCTTAGGCATCAATTTGACGGAAGACGTAAAGGGATTGGATGCTGTGATCGCGGTGGATGCGCCGACGATCCAGTCGAAGGATAGTCAGTTAGTGACGACGATCATTGAACAGGTGCACAGAGAGTATCAATTTGACAGTATCATCCTTTTAGCGACAGAATTTGGGCGAATGGTGGCCCCGAGAGCGGCGATGCGTCTTGAGGTAGGATTAGTGGCTGATATTACCGATATAGAGGTCGACAAACGCGGGAAAAAATTGATTCGCCCAGCCTTTTCAGGCAACATCATGGCGAGTATCGTCTGTGACTCTTCACCGATCATGGCGAGTGTCCATCCCAATGTTTTTCACGCAGCAGATCAGACGAAGATTCCGCAAAAGATCCCCTTTGTTCCGGTTGAATTGAAAGCGTCATCAATCGAAGTGTTAGAGGTTGTCGAAAACGAACAAAGCGCGGTGGATATTCGGGAAGCCTCTGTCCTCGTCTCAGCGGGAGGCGGCTTCAAGCGACCCATCGCGGAGCTGCAGGAGCTGGCGGAGGAGCTGTCGGGTGCAGTCTCCGCGTCGAAGCAATTAGTCGATCGCAAGAAAGCGCCGAGAGAGATCCAAGTTGGTCAATCCGGCAAAACGGTCAGCCCCGATCTGTACATTGCGTTAGGCATTTACGGATCGACGCAGCACATTGAAGGCTTAAAAAACGTCAAAGAGATTCTTTCGGTGAATACCGATCTTGGTGCACCAATGAATTATTTAGCCAGCCTCGTCGTCCATGGCGATGCGGCAGAATTCGCACGAAAACTAAGTACCAGACTCAAGGGATAACCCCCAAGCGGGTGAAAAAACAAAAATAAAGGAAAAGAAGGTAGAAAAATGGAAATCAAAGATTTTAAAATGGACATGTTTCATATCAAAGGGAAAAACGCGATCGTCACAGGCGGAAATACTGGATTAGGCCAAGCATTCTCATTGGCGTTAGCTGAAGCAGGAGCGAACATCTTCATGCCTTCGATCATGCCGGATGATCCAGAATTCAATGCGGTGTTAGAAGAACGCGGTGCGAAAACAGCGTACATGGAAGCAGACATCACGAAAGACGGCGTGTGCCAAGAAGTCGTTGAAAAATGTGTCGCTGAATTCGGCTCTGTCGATATTTTAGTAAACTGTGCGGGCATTTGCCCATGTGACGACGTCGTCAGCTACGGCCGCGACAAATGGGACCCAACCATCAACATCAATTTAACAGCTGCTTTTGACATGAGTCATGAAGCTGCGAAAGTCATGATCCCGCAAAAGAGCGGAAAAATCATCAACATCTGTTCTATGTTCTCTTTCTTAGGCGGACAATGGGCACCTGCCTATGCCGCGTCTAAACACGGGTTGGCTGGGTTGACAAAAGCTTACTGTGACGAATTGGCACAATACAATATCCAAGTGAACGGGATCGCACCAGGCTACTTCAAAACACACGCGGCGAAAGCATCGATTGAAGATCCAGAACGCAGCAAATGGATCGTTGACCATACACCAGAAGGACGTTGGGGCGATGTGGCGGACTTGATGGGTGCCACAGCCTTCTTAGCATCTGAAGCGTCACACTTTGTGAATGGCCATATCTTAGCAGTCGACGGCGGTTTCCTCGTACGCTAAAGCCTGTTCCTTTTTAAGACTGAGAACCCTATTCTCAGTCTTATTTTGCCAGTTAAGGACGAAGAAAAAATGACGGGTCCTCAACGGATTAAAGGAAACGTTTTGTTGAAGGACATACTGCACGGGAAGCATTATATAATAGAAGAAAAAAATCAGATGGGCAAGGAGAGGCATATGGAAAAGAAATATATCGTTGGGATCGATGGCGGCAGCCAAAGTGCGAAGATCGTGATTTTTGATCTTGAAGGAAACATCGTGGGTGAAGGAAAAGAAGCAACGCGGCCTATGATTCTTGGAGAGGATGTTTTGGTTGAACATCCAGGTGACGATCTATGGGATGCGCTATGCAGTGCGTCGAATAAAGCAATGGATGAATTCGGTGTACGGAAGGAAAATATTGTTGGGATCGGGCTTGGGTTTATTCGCTGCTGCCGTGTCCTGCTGAAAAAGGATGGAAGTCTAGCGCAGCCGGTCATTAGCTGGATGGACAAACGGACCTCGACCCCTTATGTTCATGAAAATCCAGAGGTACAATACGTCACTTCGACAAGCGGGTACATCACCCATCGTTTGACCGGCGAATTCAAGGACAATATCGGAAACAACTTTGGGCAATGGCCGGTGGATTACGAAACATGGGATTGGTCAAAAGACGAGGACGTTTTAAAGCAATACAACCTGCCAGAGGAGATGCTGTTTGAAGCGGTGAAACCTGGCGATCAGTTAGGAACGGTCACGAAAGAAGCGAGTGAAAAAACAGGTCTGCCAGAAGGCTTGCCGGTTTTTGCCACAACGAGTGACAAGGCGGTTGAAGCGTTAGGTGCCGGCTTGATCCAAGACACGAGTGCGGTGGTGTCGCTGGGAACATATATTTGCAGCATGATGATGGGCAAAACGATGCCGCCAAGCGATGCAGTGAATTACTGGGGGATCTTATCTTCGATGCCCGGTCGTTACATCTACGAAGGCTATGGGATTCGCCGCGGCATGTGGACCGTTTCATGGTTCAAGGATCTTTTAGGCGAAAAAATCAGTATTCGTTCAAACTATCAAGGCATCAGCGAAGAAGAATATTTGAACGAGCAGGCAAGTAATATTCCAGCCGGCAGTGACGGACTGATGACGAAATTGGATTGGTTGGCGAATCCGTGGGAACCCTTCAAGCGCGGCGTGATGATCGGTTTCAATGCCCATCATGATTATCGCTACTTGTATCGTTCGATTTTAGAAGGCATTGCTTATACCATGAAAAACAATGTGACGAACATGACGGATGAAATGAACCATCCTATCGATGAAGTCATCGTGACAGGGGGCGGCTCCAACAGCGATCTTCTGATGCAGATTTTTGCGGATGTGTTCAATTTGCCAGTCAAACGAAATGTCGTAAATGGCAGTGCCAGTGTCGGTGCAGCGATCAATGCGGCCGTTGGCTTGGGAATTTATGAGAGCTATGAAGAAGCCGTGGAAAAAATGGTCAAGGTAAAAGATGTCTTCACGCCGAAACCAGAAAACGTGGCGGTCTACAAACGCTTGAACGAAGAAGTGTACCAAGGATTAACGGATTACACGGACGAAGTGTTGAAGAAAACTTACAGCGTGCTGCATCCAGAAGGATAATAGCACACGAAAAAAGAGCCCTTCCTTATTGCTGGAAGGGCTCCTTTTTTGAGCAATCGTTCATAATTGATCGATCGACGCGCGAACACAGAGAGGGACACGTCTGAAGGTCTATTCCTTTTCTACAAGCGAAGGCTCGTACTCATTCTCCTTGGTAAACGCTTCAAATGACCCGTACAGGCGCTCCACGTGATCCAAATAGCCGAATTCTTCCTCAGTCGGTAATCGTTCTTGGATCAGGACGAAGGTTTTTAGCTTGTTTACGAGCTCTTTTTTTGAGAGAGGGGCGATTTCTTCTTTATGCAGTGCCAAACCTTGGCAGTGTAGGAATTTCTCGTAGGAGCCGAAATATCTTTTTATTTGTCTTTCGCTATAGCCAAATTCCTTCGCTGTTGGGATCTGGCCGTACTCTCTTACGAAAAACGCCAGCTCCTCCAGCAAAAATTTTTCGGTGATCTTGATGCCCATCATCCCCGCGGTTCTATGTCTCTCTGTTGGGGTTGGCTGAGAGCGGATGTGCATCAAGGTGTACCCGGTATTTTTAAGAAAGCCTAAATAATTGCGGTATTCCTTTTTGATCGATCGGGTATGTGCGAACTCCTGCTGCGTCGGGGTCCGTCCTTTTGATTTGATAAATGATTTTAGCCGCTGCTCCATCTCCTCTCTAGTCAGCAGCTTCGGTTCGACGCGGTAGGGAACGAGTCCTTGACTGAGAATAAATTCCTTGTAGGAGCCAAAATGTCGATTGATCGAACTAGAATTTCCAAATTCAGTCAGGCGAGGCGGCCGCCCTTTTTCCTTAACAAATGCCATTAGCTTTTCGATTAATTCTTCCTTTGTAATTGATTTAGCCAAGTATACCAGCCTCCTTTATTTTTTTATTACCATACTATTAATGTACAGAAAATAATTAGCAAAACCAATAATAGTTGCGTGATTTCATACTCTTTTTACGCGGCTTTTTTGATATTTTTGAATACTTTTTTACAGCGAAGGCTTCAAGGGTGCTATAATAGAAAAAATATTTTAAAAGGGGTGCAGGAATATGAACAAAAAGACATTGAAACGTTTGATCGACGTAGCCGCAGGGCGTTTGCCAGCAGATATTGTTTTAAAAAATGCACGCGTGATCGATGTGTACCAAGCAGAAATCATGGAAGGCGACGTTGCCATCGTGGATGGACGAATCGCTGGCGTCGGGGAAGCGTATGAAGGAAAAGAAACCCTCGATCTACAGGGCAAATTTGTGGCACCAGGCTTTATTGATCCTCATATTCATGTGGAATCCTCTTATGTGACACCAGAAGAATTTGGCAGATTGCTGGTTCCCCACGGCACAACGACTGTTCTAGCTGATCCCCATGAGATCGTGAACGTTCTTGGGCTGGAGGGGCTGACCTATATGGTAGAGGCGGCGAAGGAAACCGCGCTGGACATCCGATACATGATGCCTTCTTGTGTGCCGGCGACGAACATGGAGAATGCGGGGGCAGTCATTGAAGCCGAAGATATGATCCCTTCATTTGAAGAGAATCATGTCGACGGCTTAGCGGAATTCATGAATTTTCCGGGCGTGATCCATGCAGAAGACAGCGTTTTGGACAAACTTTTAGCCGCAAAATCACGGGGCTTACGGATCGACGGGCACTCTCCAATGGTGTTCGCCAAAGACCTTAACGCCTATGCGGCAGCAGGAATTTCCAATGACCATGAATGCTCCACGGTGGAAGAGCTGAAGGACCGTATCGCGCGCGGGATGTATGTCTTTTTACGAGAAGGCTCGGTCACACAAAACTTGCGGACGCTGCTGAAAGGCGTAACAGAAAATAATTACCAACGATGCGTGTTGTCTGCGGATGATTTGCAGGCAAAAACGATGCTGGAAAAAGGCCACCTGGATAACAGTATTCGTATTTGTATCGAAGAAGGGGTCTCACCGATTCGAGCGATCCAGATGGCAACGATCAATGCCGCGCAATGCTGCCAATTGTCCGATCGCGGCGCTGTGGCGCCAGGCCTAAGAGCCGATTTAGTTATTTTTTCTGATTTGACAAATCCGACGATCGAAGCAACATATATCGCTGGAGAATTGATCGCTGAAAATGGCGACTATTTGCCGACAGTGAACCGAATCTCGACAGAACAAGTACAATCCAGCGTGCACATCAACAAATTCCAGCCGGAGCAGCTAGCACTCACGCTCACGAGCGACAACGCACGAGCAATCGAAGTCATCCCTCAAGAAGCGTTGACCAATGAAGCCATTGTTTCGGTGAAAAGAGACGAAAACAATCACTTTGTCTTTGATCTGAGTCAGGATGTCACGAAGATCGCAGTCATTGAACGGCATCATGATACAGGAAATGTTTTTGTGGGACTGCTGAAAGAGTACGGATTGAAAAAAGGTGCGATTGGACTATCGATCGCCCATGATTCCCATAATTTGATCGTCACAGGAGCAACGGATGAAGACATGGCTGTCGCTGTCCACGCCTTGAAGGAACAAGAAGGCGGCGTGGTGCTGGTTGAATCGGGAAAAGTGATCGGAAGCATGGCCTTGCCGATCGCGGGATTGATGAGCGATCTTTCCGGGGAAGCAGTCGCAAAACAAGAAGCAGAGATCAATCACTTGGCCCATCGCGTGTTAGGTGTCTCAGAAAAAGTCGATCCGATCATGACGTTGGGCTTTATGTCATTGGCGGTCATCCCAAATCTAAAAATCACGGATATCGGGTTAGTCGATGTCACGAAGTTTGAAATCGTGCCTGTATCTGTAGAAGCGTAAAAAAAGAGCAAGAGGAAAAGAGGGTATCTTTTCGTCTTGCTTTTTCATTTTTGATAAACAGTAAGATTGACGAAGCCTTGAAATTAGAGGAAAATATTCACAAAGAAGGCCTCTTTATTTGTAGAAGAGAACCTACGTTTTAATAAACTAGAGGAGTGAGATTATTGGTAAGAATCGCAGTTGATATGGATGAAGTGATCGCTGATTTTGTTTCCAAAGAGATCCGGCTGTTTAATGAAGCAAACGGGACAACGTACGTGAAAAATGATCTGGCGGGGAAGAAATTACGAGAATTGCACCCCGAGCATGAAGAAAGCATTCGCGAACGCGTTAAGGATACCCGCTATTTTTCGGACCTTCCGTTAATTGACGGAGCGAAGGAAGCCTTAGAGAAATTGTCTGAAAAGCACGAAATTTTCATTACCACTGCGGCAATGGATTTTCCTACCTCCTTTAATGCAAAGTACGCGTGGCTGCAGGAGCATTTCGCCTTCATTCCGAAAAGCCATTACGTTTTTTGCGGAGACAAGTCGATTATTTCTGCGGATTATTTGATCGATGACCATAAGCATCATTTGGAAGATTTTCAAGGCCAAGGGATTCTTTTCGCGGCGCCCCACAACTATTATGAAGAGTACCCACTAAAAATGAATAGCTGGGATGAAATCTACGAGTATTTTGTTGAAACATATGGATAGTCAGCTATCCCACGTTCTTTTTTGATCAATCTATCGTCTGAAAAATGAGGCTACACGCCTCTTTTTTTAGGCGTATTTTGCGTTCTTTAAGAAGTCCTGAGGAAGAGGACGGGAGCTTCTCTCCAGCAGGCGCCAATTTTTAGCCGCACGAAATACGCCTTTGATGGCTGTCATCAAAGCGCGATCACCGTCTTTTTCGTTTGTTTAAGGCCTTTTTGATCTTTCGCTGCCGCTTTCGTTCCTCTCGAGCTTCCTGAATCTGTTCTTTGGTTTTTCCAATTTTCATATAGGAGGTATCCGGTTTTTGCAGCGATTCAGGGACGTATTTTGTGGAGGAGGGGGCTTTTTCTGAAGCGCCGCGTGTTTTCGAACTGCTGGGAGGTGCAGCAGAAATACTAGCGGTATCCAGCGAAGCTTCATCTGGGAGCGCGGTGCTTGTTTGTTTAACCTTCTCTTCGCAGAACAGAGCTGCGGTGTTCTTCCCGGTAGAAGCCGCGACTGCTTGTTTTCGTGCAGCGGAACGCTTCGGTTTCTCAGGTGTTTTGGCAGCAGGCGTCTGCTCCTCTTTGATAGTCACTACCGGTTCGACATCTTCAGCATCGACGCGTCCCTTTACGCTTTTATATCTAACGTATTCCGCAAAACGGCGGACTCCTGCAGTTTTGAAGATCGTCAACGTGGTCAAGATTTTCAAAATGCCGCGCGTTTGCTCTGTGGATTGGACCCTTTTGATATTCTGAAGCGCCCACGTGTGTCGTTTTCCCGTCACATCTTTAAATACGGAGACCAGATTAAATTGATAATCAGAAAGGATCGGTACTTCGCGGTTCTTCTCATCTAACAGGGCTTTATAGGCACTCGCTTCCCGAGTATAGTCACGAAACGCCGCCTCACTTGCAAATAAACGCTGAATGACCGTTTTCCAGTCCTTTTCATCTGGAAAATAATCCTGAAAATAAACACAATGCTGGCGCAACGTATCCGTAGGTTCAGAAGTTAGAAAAATGTTGCGGATCAAGTCGGACAACTCATTGATCGAATAATCGCCGACACTCAAGGCATGACGAACCAAGACCGCAACAAAATATTCTACGACCTCCCCAGCATTATTGGTTTCCTCAAAATACGTGCTGATCCGTTTCAATAAATTATCTTTCTTGATTCCAAATAATTGTCTTTGTCCAAGGCTCGCTGCGTTCATCCTGATCATCCTCCATGTCTCTTTTGTGTAATCGGTTACAACTGATTTATACCAGCATGATAATATAAAATAACTAGCTTGTAAATAGGTTTTGAAATACCTTTTTCCTTTAAAAAAGCTAAAAAGTTTGAGTAACGAGTTATATAACATAAATTATTATATAAATGAACGTGCTGCTTTAACTATAAATAACAAATAATCTGTAAGTGTGTCGGGAAGAGGAGGAAGAGAAGTTTTTATTTGGTAAATTCAAATTTATGCAGGAGATAGTGATGTGTTTTGCTTTTTATGTTGAAAAGAAAATTATTGAAGCGTTTAAATAGAAAAATAGTGTTAGATGAAAGAAATGAAGAAATAAGATACGCAATATTTTTTTGATACGAGGAGGATGTCTTATAAGCTCCTTGTTATTCACTCGGATTTTTTTACTCTCATAGTTTCTACAACAATAATGTACCGCGTTTCTTTAATCATGCATCCTCCATTTCGCACATCAAAAAAACTCAACCTGCCCCTCTTACTGAGAATGGCAGGTTGAGTTTTTTAATCCAATACCTCGCTGGTATTCGTGAGTGGCGTCTCCGCTGGTTCTTCGGGGACTTCATAATGGAAGTTCGAGGTATCGTATTTGAAGTTGTATTTATTTCCTATAATGTATTTCGCGATGTGGAGGGTACGGTCGCTGGAGCGTTCTAAGTTTGAGCTGATGTCGATCAGTAGAACCCCATCTGCGGCGCGTCCTTCTCCTTTGGTCATGAGCCTGATGTATTTCTTTCGTAAAAGTTCGACTAATTGATTGATCTCCGTTTCGCGCTCCAGCATTTTTTGTGCGAGGGCGATGTCATCGTTTTCTAGTACTTGAAGGGCGTCGCGGACATTTTTCAGGACCTTATCGAATAGGCGCTCCAGGTCTTCGTCTTGAAGCAGGAAGGTTTGTCGCCCGTTCGTGGTGCTTGTTTTGTTGCGCTTGTCTTTTGCCCGCTGCTTTTCTTCTAAGGCGATGGATTCTTCGACATAACGCAGGATATTCATCGAATGATCCCCGATTCGTTCGAAGTCTTTCGTGAATTCCAAAAGCATGGCTTGTTCTTGACTTTCTAGAGGCGAAAGCTCGGCCATGGAGATTTTCACTAAGTATTCGGTCAATTCAATGTCGCATTGATTGATCGCGTCTTCGTATTGCTGGGCGTCGTCGTGCCATTCTTCTTTGTTTTCATGATAATATTTTCGGGCAGCTTCTAAAGAAGAAATGACGTAATGCCCCATTTGAACGATCTCGCCTTTGGCTTGTTCGATTGCCATGACCGAAGACGTGTGGATGATCGGCTCACTCAGCGTAACTGGGCGAATGTTCAAATTTTTCTCGCTGCCAGGAACGATCTTCTTCACGAGGATTTCAATTTGCGGGATGAACCAGAATTGGATCGCCAAATTTGAAAGATTGAAGAGACCGTGAGCGAAGGCCAGCTGCATGGCTGGATTCAGCCCAAGGGTATCCGCGATCATTACGACGACTCCGGTGAAGGGCGTTAACAAGATCGTAAACAGGACAGCCCCGAATAAATTGAAGATGACGTGAGATGCAGCCGTTCTTTTTGCGGCAACACTGGCGCCAAGGCAGGCGATGACAGCGGTGATGGTCGTGCCGATGTTGTCGCCAAATAAAATCGGCAGTGCCGCACCAAGGGTCACACTTCCTTGCATGTAGAGTTGCTGCAAAATCCCGATCGTGGCACTGGAGCTTTGCAGGACCATCGTCAATAAGGTCCCGATCCCTACACCGAGAATGGGGTGATGGGAGACACTGATCATCAAGTCATTAAATTGCGGCAGTTCCTTTAGCGGGTCCATTGCGGAACCCATTAATTTCAATCCATAAAAAAGTGCGCCGAAGCCAAAAAGGATCTGTCCGATCGATTGAAGCGAGGGCCGTTTTGCAAAAAAGAGCAGGATCGCCCCAACACCGATGATCGGCAGGGCATATTCACTTAAGTTGAACCCAATGATGAAAGCGGTAACAGTTGTCCCGACATTGGCTCCCATGATGACACCGATCGCCTGCCGCAAGGTCATGAAGCCGGCACTGACCAGACCAACGGCTAGAACGGTCGTCCCTGAACTGCTTTGAATGACTCCAGTGACGAGCAGTCCTGCTAGTACAGCGCGAAAAGGCGTTGAGGTAAAACGATTTAGGATTTCTCTCAGCCGATTTCCGGCTGCTTTTTGAAGTCCATCTCCTAAATACTTGATCCCGAAAAGAAAAATTCCTAATCCACCTAAAAAGGTGAAAAGCATTTCTTGATAAGACATAGTGCGTCCTCCGCTAATTATTTTTTTGCATGCTACTACCAAAATAATAGATTCACAAGTAAAAAGAAAGCCTTTTATTCAAAAAAATCATAAAAATATTTAAAAAATCTGCTTTTTTTGAATGAAATCGAAAAAAGCGTGTGGACGCTGAAATAAATGAGAGGAATTCTTTTGTAATTTATAGCGCTTTCAGCTACTCTTAAGAGGAAGGAGTATTCGGGAAATGATTGGATAAATTTAGGACATTTTTGACTAAAAAGGGGACGTGATCAGATGCTTTATGGAAAGAAAGATCGACGAGAGGCCAGTTATTTAGAACCCATTTTTGGGTCGCGAAACGAAGAGGAGACGCTGCCGTCCTATCGGCTTGGCGAACAATCGATCGAACCGCGGATCGCCTATCAAATGATCAAGGACGGACTGTTGGATGAAGGGAATTCCCGTCAGAACTTGGCAACGTTTTGTCAGACTTTTATGGAGCCGGAAGCGGTCAAGCTCATGAGCGAGACACTGGATAAAAACATGATCGACAAGTCCGAATACCCGCGTACCGCCGAAATGGAAAATCGCTGCGTCAATATCATCGCGGATCTGTGGCATGCGAAGGGGCCAGAGAAATTTGTCGGGACCTCCACGATTGGTTCCTCTGAAGCGTGCATGCTCGGGGGGATGGCGATGAAATTCGCCTGGCGCAAGCGAGCAGAGAAGCTGGGTGTGGCGGTTCAGGCGAAAAAACCGAATTTGATCATTTCTTCAGGCTATCAGGTCTGTTGGGAAAAGTTTTGTGTCTATTGGGATATTGAGCTGCGAGAGATCCCGATGTCCGAGGATCATTTGTCCCTAGATGTCGAAAATGCGCTGGAAGCGGTGGACGACTATACGATCGGGATCGTTGGGATCTTAGGCATCACCTACACAGGACAGTACGACGACATCCAGAAGCTGGATCAATTAGTAGAAGAATACAACCAACAGACGGATCACAAGGTCTATATCCATGTCGATGCAGCGTCAGGCGGGTTGTACGCGCCTTTTGTTGAACCCGCATTGGTATGGGATTTCCAATTAAAAAATGTGGTCTCTATCAACACGTCGGGGCATAAATATGGACTGGTCTATCCTGGGGTCGGCTGGGTCGTATGGCGAGACGAAGCGTATCTGCCGGAGGAATTGGTGTTCAAAGTCAGCTACCTTGGCGGGGAAATGCCCACGATGGCGATCAATTTTTCCCACAGCGCGTCGCAAATGATCGGGCAATATTACAATTTCGTCCGTTTTGGCTTTGACGGGTATCAGAGTATCCATCAGCGCACCCATGATGTCGCCGTCTATTTAGCCAAAGAAATCGGACGGTCCCGTCATTTTGAGATCATCAACGATGGCACGCAGCTGCCGTTGGTTTGCTACAAGCTGGCGGAGGACACGAATCGCAGCTGGACCTTGTATGACTTGTCGGACCGGCTGCTGATGAAGGGCTGGCAAGTGCCGACCTACCCGCTGCCTAAAAAGTTAGACAAGCAAATCATTCAACGAATCGTCGTACGAAGTGACTTTGGAATGAATATGGCCCACGATTTTGTCGAAGATCTGAAAGCGGCGATCAAGGAATTGGAACACAGTCATTTGGTTTTTCATGAAGAGACAGAACGGAAGAATTATGGCTTTACTCATTAAATCAATCAAAGGAGGCGCTAGTGATGAAAGTTGTTTTTCATGTGGATGAGTTAGGAATGATCCGAGAGGCTCGGCACAATATCGAGTATGTGCTGTTGACGGAGCCGGAGGCAGAAATCGTGTTGTTAATGAATGGTGAAGCGATCCAAGGGTATCTATTGCCGCGGGTGATCAAGTTTATGAAGGAGTATCCTCACGTGACTTACCAAGCGTGTCACCGTTCCATGCGGAATTTCCATGTGCGTTCGAAGCAAATGCATGATCAAGTGGACATAGTTGAATCCGGGGTGATCGCTCTAGTCGGGCTGCAGGAAAACGGGTATTCGTATATCAAATGTTAAAAAAGAAGTCCTTCAATTTGAAGGGCTTTTTTTGATGATTTCCGAAAAAAACATCGGTCATTTTTGACGAGTGTGCTTTAATAAGAGAGGCACAAAGCATTCAGACTTTTTTTGCATAATTAATTAGAAAAAGTTGCCATTTTAAGTAAAGGGCTTACATTGTATAGTTTATTTGTAAGCGGGAGGTCGTTATGAGACAAGAAAAAATTGTTGAATACTTATATGCGAAGAAGCACGCGATTGCGCCTAAGGCATTAGCGGCTGAATTTCAAATATCCGAACGCACACTTGCAAACGATATCAAATGGTTGAAGGATATCGGAGCTGCGGAGGGCTTTACGATCGAACGGATTCGATCGGCGGGCTATCAGTTAAAAATTTTTGATTCGGGAAGGTTTCGCAGCTACTTGTCCCAGTCAAAGCAGCAGGAGCGGGTGGATAATTCCAGTCCGCAGGAGCGAATCAAAAACATCGAATTGCTGCTATTGTTCAATGAAGATTACATTACGATGCAGCAGATCGCGGAATGGCTGGACATCAGCTTATCGACGGTGAAGGCCGATATCAAGCAGGTAGAACAGTTCTGTGAGCAGTACGAGCTGTCCCTCTTCAGCAAGGCCCATTATGGCTTGAAGATTCTTGGGACAGAGACGAGAAAACGGCGGGCGATTCTTTATTTGATCCGAAACACGATCCACACGCCGGTGTTGACGGAAAAGTACAAAGAGTTCAACTTTGTGTTCGATGAGACAGACTTGCGCCAGTTTTTACAGGAGCAGCTTCAGCGCAACCAATTGAAGATCAGCGACATCGTCTTTGAAAATATCGTTCAGCATATTCGATTACTCAGCTTTCGGATCATGCAAAACAACACATTGAGTCATGAGGAGATCGAGGAGCCGGCGATCGTAGATGGGTATGATCGGCTGACGGAGGAATTAGTCAGCTATTTAGAAACAACGTATCACTTGGTATTTTCTAAGGAAGAAAAAAGATACCTTGAAGAACAGTTGAGGGGCAAATTTGCGGTACTAGACGATGTGGTCAGCAATCAGTCTCTACGGTCATCGATCGAGAAGGCACTGGATTTTGTTGATCGGCAGTACCATACACAGTTTCGCAACGATCAGGAGTTAGCCAACGCGCTGCTGATGCACGTGGCACCGTTATTGCAACGGCTTTACACCGGCCACCAATTGGAAAATCCTTTAATTGAAGACATTTATACGCAATATGCCAACGTGTTCAACGTGGCGATGGTTTTTATCAATGAATTGAACAAGGATCTGGATGCGGACATCAGCAAGGATGAGATCGGCTACGTCGCGATTTATTTTGCGGCGAGTTTGGAAAAGCAATCCAATCAAGTGATTGAGGATTACCAAAAGATCGCGGTGATCTGTTCGACCGGAGGCGGGGCGGCGTATCTGCTAAAAGTCAATTTGGAACGATTGTTCAGCAATGCGGAGGTCTCGACCTTTGCGCTAAACGAGAGGGATCAAATTGATTCAAGCTTTGATCTCGTGATTTCGACAGTTCCGCTGAATCAGGCGGTCTTTGAGATCCCGATCATTTACACGAAGACGATCCTTAGTCATGCAGAGATCACAAAAATCGAGAAGGATCTGAACCTTCTGCGAGAATCGCAAAACAAGCTCTTCGACGTCCACCACGTCATTCTCAGTCTATTTGATCCTGAATGGTTTCAAATCCAGGAAGGCGGCAACGCGTATTTACAGCTTCTTGAAAATGAAGGCGCTCGCTTAGAGGAAGCGGGCTGGGTCGAAACTGGGTTCAAGGAAAGTGTCCTGCGGCGGGAGAAAATGATCGACACGATCTATCAGCATGGGGTCGCTGGACCGCACCCGATGGAGCAGGCGGCGATCAAGGAAGTCATTGATGTGGTTTTACTGAAAAAACCGCTAACCTATCGAGACAAGCAGGTCCGAATCATTTTCCTGATCACTATTAAAAAGGACCATTTAAATCTTCACAAAGAAATCAGCCGCTTGATGATCAAAATGATGGACGATCCGTCATTAGAACTGCAATTGGCAAAAATAACGAATTTTCAAGACTTTGTGTCTTATATGAAAAGCTTAATGAAAGAAGGATAACCCAATGAACGAACAAGAAATGGATATTTTTAAGATTATTTCCGCGGCAGGCGACTCTCGTGGGTCCGCGTTTGAAGCACTGCGCTTGGCTCGCAAAGGCAAATTTGACGAGGCGGATGCCAAGATGAAGGAAGCCAAAGAAAAAAGCATTGACGCACATGACGTACAGACGAAATTGATCACTAGTGAGATCAATGGCGACAAAACGGAGACCAGTTTGTTGATGGTCCATGCGCAGGATCACTTGATGACCAGTATTCTGGCGCGTGATCTGATTGAAGAAATGATCGGTATGCTACGGGAACAAAGTGAAGCATAGGCTTTACATGAAGATAAAAACGTTTAGGAGGAAAAGAATATGAAGACACTATTAGTTTGTGCAGGAGGCTTTTCAACGACCATGATGATGGAATCGATGAAAAAAGTCGTCAAAGAATCAAAAAGCCTAGAGGAAAGTGATTACCCAATGGAAGCCATCGGGGTGGATAAATTGGAACGCTACATCAATGATTATGATGTGATTTTGGTTGGGCCGCAGTTGAGCCACAAATATGACTTCATCAAAGGCGAAGCAGAAAAAGCAGATAAGCCGACGGTGCTGCTGACTTCAGACATCTACGGGTCAATGGATGGCGCGACGGTCATGAAGCAGGCGTTGGTGGCGTATCGTAAAAACCAAGCAATGAAGACGCAATAGACAGGAGGAAAGAAAATGGAAAATCCAAAGAAACAGGGTGCCTTTGAAAAGGTTGAAGGGTTCATTCGGAAAACATTGGTGCCGATCGCTAATAAAGTGGATAGCAATCCCTATTTGACAGCGATCAAAAAAGGGATGGTCGTCATGACCCCGGTGCTGTTGTTAGGGTCGATCGCAGCTATTTTTCCATCGATCCCTGAGTTTATCAAGACACAGGCGGTCGCGAATTGGTTTGAGAATTATGGGTATATTTTTGGGATCATCTCTAAAGTTTCCTTAGGCTTGGTCGGCTTGTATGCCGTGTTGGCCATTTCGTATTTCTTGAGT
Source organism: Enterococcus sp. AZ048 (assembly GCF_051715125.1). Taxonomy (NCBI): domain Bacteria; kingdom Bacillati; phylum Bacillota; class Bacilli; order Lactobacillales; family Enterococcaceae; genus Enterococcus; species Enterococcus sp. AZ048. Next base: position 30,788 of record NZ_JBIOTD010000002.1, read on the forward strand.
GAACATTATAAGCTGTACACGGTGGGTTCCATGATGCTTTCTGCGATCGCCTTTCTGATCGTCGCCATGGATGTCGATGACAACGGCAATATCGTTGCTGCGTATCTCGATTCAAAAGGCTTGTTCACCGCTATTTTTGTCGCTATTATTTCGGTAAAATTGTATCAGTTCTTCACGAAGCATAAATTGGTGATCAAGATGCCTGAAGGGGTGCCGGATTTTGTCTCTAGCTCCTTTGAATTGATCACCCCAACCGCAGCCATCGGGGTCTTGTTCATCGTGATCCGTGCCATCACAGACAGCTTGTCAGGCGGGGTCTTGTTGCCGCAGGTCATCATGGATGTACTGGCACCAGCGATCGGCAGCCTAGATTCATTGTGGATCATCTATATCGTCTTGGTTCTGCGTCTTGTGTTCTGGTTCTTCGGTATCCATTCTGCTGTATTGTCACCGATCCTGTCACCGATCGCCGTACAATATCTGTCTGAAAACATCGCGGCTCACGAAGCGGGACAGCCTTTGCAGCACGTGATTACAAATGGAACGTTGTCGGCATTTGCGAACTTTTCTGGCTCAGGAGTCACGATCGGGTTAGTCTTAGCGATGCTGATCAGCAAGTCCTTACGCTACAAAAAAGTCGGTGCGGTGGCCCTGTTGCCGTCGCTATTCGGAATCAACGAACCGGTCCTCTTTGGTGTACCGATCATCTTGAATCCAGTGTTAATGATCCCCTTCATCTTCGGTGGCGCACTGGTGGGAATGTTCCCGATGATCTGCATGAAATTAGGATTACTGAACTATCCGCTTTTTGACCCGCCGTATGTTCCTGTCTTTATGGAAGGCTTTTTAACAGGCTTTGACTGGCGCGCCATCGTGATCCAGGTGATCCAAGTAGCCATGTCCTTTGGCTTGTACCTGCCATTCTTTAAAGTCTTGGAAAAACAAGAATTGGAACGTGAAGCTTTATTAGAAGCGGAAAAATCAAGCTCTGTCATTTCAGATGACGACGAACAATATTTGACCGATATTGATTTCTAGCCAAAAAGGACAGTTGCGACTGTCCTTTTTATTTTAGGAGATGAAAAAATGAACATGGACGCATTACGAAAACGATTAGTAGAACAAAAGCTGGACGGTCTCTTAGTGACGGACAAAATCAATCGCCGTTACTTGTGCGGCTTCACTGGATCGAATGGCCTGCTCGTGGTCACTGAAAAAGAGGCGCAGTTATTTGTGGACGGGCGCTATACCAAACAAGCACAACAACAAACGACCAATGTAGAAATCTGTGAGATTCCTGTTGGGGGCGATCTGTTCTCCCTGTTGCGGCGATCTGTCACTGGCTTAACGTTGGGGTTTGAAGCGGGCACGATCTCCTATGACACTTTTACAGGCTTCCAGTCATTGATGGCAGAAGTCGGAGGGACACTCATTGCTACGAGACAGCTAGTCGAAGGCTTACGGATGATCAAGTCCGAAGCGGAGATCAGCGCATTACGAAAAGCGGCTGCCCTCGCGGATCAAACGCTGGAACGCATTTTGCCTATGATTCGCGTCGGCATGACAGAACTAGAGCTGGCGAATGAGATCGACTACCATAGTAAAAAGCTCGGGAGTGACGGTCCTGCGTTTGAAACGATCGTCGCCTCGGGGGAGCGGACCGCGTTGCCTCATGCCCATGCCAGTCAGAAAAAAATTGCGGCGAATGAATTGCTCATGATCGACTTTGGTGCGATCTATCAAGGCTATTATTCTGATATCACGCGGACGTTTGCTTTTGGCGAAGTGAAAAAAGAAATCGAAGACACCTACCAAAAAGTTTTAGCAGCGCAAAAACACGCGATCGAAGCCGTCGCGTTTGGAAAAACCTTGGGAGAGCTTGACCAGACCGCGCGGCAGGCACTTGAACAAGACGAACTGGCCGACTATTTCAGTCACAATCTCGGTCACGGCATCGGTCTTTCTTGTCACGAATATCCAGCACTGGCACCAAAAGAAACCGTCACGATCGAAAAAAATATGACCTTCACGATCGAGCCGGGCGTTTATTTGCCGAATGCTGAGTTTGGTATTCGGATCGAAGACGACATCCTGGTGAATGACGCGGGTCACGGGGAACGCTTGACACATTTTAACAAGGAGTGGATGACAATTGACTGCAACCGATAGCTTATTAATGGCTCTATCCAATTTAGATGCGTTGCCGGGACAAGAGATGCAGGTGCAGCAGGCGCTGCAAGAAATCATTGATGAACCGGCGACAAAGGACGCCTTTGGGAATCTTTATTTCGGAGAGGTAAAAACAAAAAAGAAAACAATCGCCTTATATGCCCATATGGATGAGGTGGGATTTTTCGTGCATCGCATCAGCGACGACGGGTTTGTCTCTTTTTACCCGATCGGGGGCTGGTGGGGACATGTGATTTTAGGGCAGCAAGTACGGGCGACTTGTCGTAAAAACGGTGCTGTATTAGAAGGAATCGTGGGAACATTGCCCAAAACAAGCCATAAAATGACAGAAGTCGTACCAATCAGCGAGATGTACATTGATTTTGGTGCCCATTCAAAAGAAGAATTAGAAGAAGCCGGCTTGCAGGTGGGGGACATGATCTTACCGAATACGACAGCCAAGAAAAGCTTTAACCAAAAGAAAATCATCGGCAAGGCACTGGATGATCGTGTGGCCTGTGCGGTGATGGCGCAACTCAAAAACCAAGTGGAGACGAAGAATATTGAGGTGATCGGTGTTGGTACAGTCCAAGAAGAAGCGGGAACACGCGGGTCAAAAGTCGCGGCCGCTCACGTGGATGCAGACATCAATATTGTCATCGATGTTGCGAATGGCAAAGATACACCTAAAGCGGCGGAGGTTCCGAACCGCATCCAAGGGAAGGGTCCGGGACTCGTTCTGGCAGATAAAACAGCACTAGGCAACATAAAATTGATCGATTACTGCAAAGAAGTGGCAGAAAAGAATCATCTTCCTTGGCAGTACGATTTACTTGGCGGTGGTGGAACAGATGCCGGTTCGGTACAGCTTTTTGCAGGGAAACCGACCCTGGTTTTTTGTGTGCCGGTTCGGTACTGCCATTCATGGCAGTCGATCGTAGAGATCGCGGATGTGGAAGCGACCATTGATTTATTGTCGGCAGTGATCCGATCCTTCGATGAAGGAGGAATCGACCTTGAGCAATTTTAACGAGCAGCGTTCGCGCTACGGCACCTATTCTACCCAATGGGATTACGTGCAGGACCGTTTTGGGGAAAAAGACTTGCTGCCGTTTTCTATTTCGGACACCGATTTTATGATTCCTGACGGCACGATCGCCGTTTTGGATGAAGCCGTGACAAAGGGATTTTTCGGCTACACGCGCTGGAATCATCTGGACTATAAAGAAAGCATCGGTCATTGGTTCAAGCAGGAATTTGATTGCTCTATCGATCCAGAATGGTGTGTCTATTCACCAAGTGTGATCTACAGCTTGTCCGTCTGTCTTCAATTACTCAGCCAAAAGGGGGAGAAAGTCATGACCTTCACCCCTTGCTACGATGCCTTTTTCAACTGTATCGGCGGCAATCAGCGAGAACTCCTCGCCTTCTCGCTGACCAATCAGAACGAAGAGTTTACGATCGACTTTGCAGCATTGGCAGACGCCTTTGAGACGGAAAAACCGGCGATCTTCCTCCTATGTAATCCCCACAATCCAACTGGGCGGGTGTTCACAAAAGACGAACTGACCCGTTTGATTGCGCTCTGCAACCAGTACGAAGTGGCGATCATCAGCGATGAGATCCACATGGATGTCCGCCGACCAGGAAAACAACATTTGCCCATCTTACAGTATGCTGATCAAATCGAGGTTCCAGTGGTTTTGCTGTCGTCCGCGTCTAAAACCTTTAATTCTCCAGGATTGGGCGGCTCCTACGGCATCTTTTCAGATGAAGGATTGCGGGAACAATTCTTAAGTGTATTAAAAGGACGCGACGGCTTGTCCTCGATCCCGTATCCAGCACTGTTAGCCACGATGGATTGCTACAGAAATCAGAAAAAATGGGTGGAGGAATTGAATCAGACAGTGGACGAAAACTTCGCCGAACTGAAAAAAATTTTGGCTAGTGACCCACGTCTTCGCTTTACGATTCCCGAAGCCACCTATCTAGGGTGGATCAATATTGAAAACGTACCCTATTCAATGGAGGAACTACAAAGGGTTTTAGTGAAACAAGAGAAGGTCGCCATCATGAAAGGCGAGACCTATGGACCCGAGGGGGCGACCTATCTGCGCTTCAACCTCGGTGCTCCAAAAGAAAAAATCATCGACGGGGCAGAACGGTTGATGCGTGGGATTCGGTATTTGGATGAAAGACTCTCTTAAATAGAGGGTCTTTTTTTTTGACTATTTTACGAACATGTTATATTAAAAAAATAGATTTTATTATTCTATTTAAAGGATTGAGGTGTACAGCGTTTTTTTATATTTGAAAACTATTTTTTGGTCTACTCGGTTGTTTGAGAGAATGATACATTTAGTAAGAAGGTGAGGATGAGAATGGATAATGGGATTATAGATAGTAAACAGCGTAAATTTTTAATCATAAAGCGTCTGTTGAATCAGGAACATCTAAGTTATCAGCAGTTATCGGAGGATTATTATGTTTCACGAAGCAGCATCGCGAATGATATTTCTTATATTAAAGATTTATTTTCTAAAGAAGATCTATTATTAACGTTTGACAATTCAGGTACTTTTTTTAAGGGGTCAGAAGTTCAAATACAACGTGTATTGAAACGAGTAGTTCTAAATTTGCTGAACAATGATCAGTCAACAGCATTATTTATAGATGCTGTATTACTGGATAAAGTTTCAAAAGGTTTTTACCGAGCATTGAACGAAAAGAAAATTGAGATACCTGAAAGTTATATTCAAAATATTATCGTGTCTATTGTATTGATTATTCAACGGTCAAAAGAGAAGCATCACATTCGTTGGGAAGGAAACAATCAATACGGAAAACTTTTTCTCGAATTTGATAAGTATCCATTAATCTACGGTCTTCTAAATGGACTGGAAGAACAAAACATCTACACTTTTTCACAAGAGGAAATCCAATATTTAACGTACTTAATTGTCGGCAGCGGATTACGATTTTTTATGAAAGATGATGCTATTCCGTTTAGTTTTCGAGGAAAAGTGCGACTTTTGATCCAAAAAGTCAGCGAAGGGTTGCAAGCAGATTTAACTCAAGACGGGCGACTAGAAGAGGATTTGGTTGTTCATCTGTATCAACTGATTTTACGACTAGAAGCACAGTCCTCCGTGATCAATCCCTTAATCGAGGAAATAAAGCAAACATATCCATCACTTTACGGTGTTGTCTGGTTTGCTTTGACAGATTTCTGTAAGCCTTATCAAATTGCATTGTCCGATGACGAAGTAGGTTTTGTCAGTATCCATTTCCAAGCAGCATTGGAGAGAATCAAAAAGATGCATAAAATTCTATTTGTTTGTCCAAATGGAATAGGGACAAGTTCCTTCGTTTCCGCTAAAATTCGGCGCATCCTCCCTGATGTTGACAGCATTGAAACTGTATCAATAGTAACACTGGAAAAATTGGATCTTTCAGATGTGGATTTTATTATTTCTACTGTAAAGATTCCTGATTGTGAAAAACCAGTTGTTCGGATCAGTCCAATGGTCACAGTGAATGATATGAAACGAATCATGAATCATTATATTGATCTGATTATCGTAAAAGAGAAGAATCGTTTGCAAAAAGTAGAAATAACTCATACGACACAAGCATTTATTGATCAGAGTATTCTATTTAAAAACTTTTCAACTAAAAAAGAAGCTCTTGATTTTATGATTGATCAACAAGCATTTTCTGATGTGGAGCTGAAAAAATCGTTTGAATCTTCTGTTTGGGAGCGTGAAAAATTACAATCAACTTATTTAGACAATGGTTTTGCAATTCCACATGGTTCTCCGGAGTTTGTTGAAAAGACGGCGATTTCGATCGTTATCTTGGATAAGCCAATTAATTGGGGAAATCAAAAAGTCGATATTATCGTTCTTTTGATGATCAAGGAAGAGGAAGTGCGAAAAGTGGAACCTGTGATGGAATTGATTATGCAAGGAATAGAAGATAAAAATTGGTTTATTTCAAAAATGATGGAGGTTAAAAAATGAGTTTAGCAGATACGTTATTGCCAAGAGAACAAATTCAAGTTGTGGAAACATTAAAAAGCTGGCAAGAAGCAGTCAAACTAGCCAGTGAACCATTGTTAAAAAGGAACTTTATTACCCCAGCTTATATTCAATCAATGATCGACAGTGTAGAGGAACATGGACCGTATATGGTTTTAACAGACTATTTTGCTTTGATGCATGCACGACCGGGAGTTGGGGTAAATCAACAAAGCGTAAGTTTGTTAGTAGTGCGTGAATCGGTAAATATGCTTGAGAAACCAATAAAGGTTTTTTTAGTACTTGCAGCGATGGATAATCAAAGTCATTTGGAAAGCTTGCAGAAGATTATGACGATATTTATGGATACAAAAAAATATCAGCTTATTTTAGAGGGGAATAAAGAAAAGATTATTGAGTTATTCAATGAAGGAGGAAATGAAAGATGAAAATTTTAGCAGTATGTGGATTTGGTGTAGGAAGTTCGATGGTATTGAAGATGACGATCGATAAAGTAGTGAAGGAATTAGAATTGAAAGCGACGGTTGAAAATACGGACCTTTCGACCGCCAAAGCGACACCGGCTGATGTTTATTTTACGAGTAATGAATTGTTAAATGAATTAAAATCGTCGGTTAAAACGCCTGTTTATCCGATTAAAAAATATATGGACGTTACTGAAGTTCGCGCGCAAATGGAAAAATTTTTGAACGAAAGAGAGGGATAGGATAATGGGGTTTATTACAGATCATATTCTAAAAAATCCACCAGTGCTGTTAGGATTAATTGCTATGATTGGGTTAGTCATTCAACGTAAGTCGGTTTCTGAAATTATTAAAGGCTCGATGACAGCAGCATTCGGAATGGTGATTTTAACGGCTGGAGTCAATATGTTAGTGGGGACAATTGCACCAATCAATGTAGCCGTTCAAACACAACTAGGCGTAAAAGTCGCTGAAGGTCTTTCTGATGTTACTTTTACTGCTGAATATGGTGGTACTGTAGGGCTAGCCATGTTTTTGGGTTTAGTTTTACATTTAATGATCGCACGATTCACACCTGTTAAAACAATTTTTTTAACAGGTCATATGCTATGGTGGTTTCCGTTTGTTCTAGTAGCAGGTGGTGTAGAGGCAGGCATGCGTGGGACAATGTTGATTGTTGTTAGTGCGATTTTATCCGCTATTTATTGGTCCTTCATGCCATGGATCATGAGAAAGTATGTTTGGGATGCTACGGGGGATGATTCCTTCTTAATAGGTCACCCTACAGGTATCCTATCTTTGATATCGGGATTCGTTGCGAAGCGTGTAGGAAATAAAGAACGCTCGACAGAGGACTTGAACATCCCTGAAAGCCTTTCTTTTTTCAGAGAAATATCTATTACCGGTGGACTAGTCATGTTTCTTATGAATCTCATTGTGGGATTCATTGCACCTGTTTTGATTCCAGAGGGCGGAAATATCATCATGTTTGCGATTGAAGCAGGATTAAATTTTGGTGCCGGATTACTCATCATGCTTTATGGCGTTCGTCTCTTGATCAATCAGATTATCCCTGCTTTCCAAGGAATTGCCGAAAAAGTCGTTCCGGGTGCAAAACCAGCATTTGATGTGCCGATTCTATTTAATTATCGACCAAATGCTGTAATTATCGGCTTTATTGTCGCAATGATTACATCAACGATTTTAGTTATTCTAGTTAATAGTTTTGATTTATTTGGAATTTTGATTGTCCCATTAGTTATTACTAGCTTTTTCGAATGTGGAGGCGCCGCAGTAATTGGTGAAGGTCAGGGTGGACTAAGAGGTGCTGTTATTGGAACAATGGTAGCTTCTGTCGCTATGGTATTTTTAGTAGGTGTATCAGCTGTTATTTTTAGTACAACAATTCAAAACTGGATTTTGATTTTTGGAGGCAATGATCTCTCTTTATGGGGAATGGTAGGTAAATTAGTAGGAAGCTTGTTTGGAGGAATCTAAATGTTTCAATATTTTGATAGAATTCAGAAAATCGTAAGAGAAGTTGAGCAAGTAGAAAAAGAAGGAATATGTAAAGCCATCGATTTACTGGCGGCTGCTAGTTTGAATGGGGATGGGGTCTATATATTTGGTGCGAGTCATGCAGGGATTTTATCTGAAGAACTGTATTATCGTGCCGGTGGAATGATGACCATCAATCCAATTTTTGGACGTGAGCTGATGCTGGATCAGTCACCAATAACGGTAACTAGTAAGATGGAGCGTTTAGAAGGGTACGGGATGGCTCTCGCCTCCAAGGTCAATTTTGAAAAAGGGGATGTCCTGATTCTGCATTCCGTATCTGGAAGAAATCCAGTCACGATTGATCTAGCGTTAAGTGCGAAAGAAAAAGGAGTCACGATTATTGCGCTGACAAATATGAAGTATTCAGAGCAAGTTTCGAGTAGGCATTCCTCTGGAAAAAAACTATATGAGGTTGCAGATGTCATTTTGGATAATCATGGAGACATTGGAGATGCTTGTTGCGAGATCGAAGGGATTGAACAAAAAGTTGGTCCCAGTTCAACAGTTGTTGGGGCGTTGATTTTAAATACAATCATTGTTGAAGTAACAAGAAAACTAATAAAGAGCGGCATTGACTACCCGCCCATTTTTTATTCCGCCAATTTGGACGGAGGAGATCAACTGAATCAGGAATTGTTTAAAAAATATGAAAAAGTTATTCACTATCGTTTATAAAATAAAAAAACAGAGAAGCAGCCAACGTTTTTGGCTACTTCTCTGCTTTTTCGTTCCATTTTTTAGGGCTCCAGATATTGCCTTCCAGAGCGATCTGCAAACTTTCATTGTCGTCTTCTAATTGTTCGATATATTTCACCGCTTCGTCAACGACGAATTGGTACTTTTCCTCTGAAATAGCCCCTAATTGTTCCTGTAACCATGTATTTCGCATTTACTTCACCTCAGAAGCAGTGTAGCATAGAATCAAGAAGAGATTGGTGCGCGGTGCTTGGGAGGAAATGTACAATGGAGATGAATGAAAGCGTTCTTTTAGTTGTGAAAGCAGAGTTAGTTGCGGCAAAAAATGAATTGAGAAGGCTGGAGCAATTGACGCTTTCCAGTGAACTGAAAACGGAGCGGATCAAGGCGTTGCAGTGGGAGATCGAACAGGCGGAAGCTGTATTGACAACGCAAGCAGATTCTTAGCCATCTTATTTTCCTGGTGGTAGAATAAATTTAGAGATAGAGTCAAATGTATTTTTCTCTAAGAAAAATAGAAGAATCATTAGGAGGGTTTATTATGGCAAACAACGATGAGCTAAAAGGTAAAGTGAACGAAGCTAAAGGAAAAGTAACCGATGATGAATCAACTGAACTAAAAGGGAAAATCCAACAAGGCTTCGGTAAAGCGAAAGACAAAGCAAAAGAAACAGCAGATGATGTTGCTGGTAAAATCAACAAAAAGATCGACAAGAACAAAGAAGATTAAGTCTTAGACCTGCGATGGCGGGTCTTTTTTTCATGTCAATTTATGCTGAAAGCTTTTTTTGATTGTTCTATAATAGAAGAAGCAAATCATACGATCAAAAATTTTTTATGGGAGAGAAGGAGTGGACAATCATGCGGATATTGATAGTCGGAGGAAATGGAACGATCGGTCAGGCGGTCGTTGAGAAATTAAAAGAAAAACACGAACTGATCCTGGCGGGGAGAACGAGCGGGGATGTGCATGTAGATTTGACTTCGGTGGAAAGTATCGAAGGTCTGTTTAAAAAAGTCGGTCATGTTGATGCGATCGTCAATGCCTCAGGTGCGGCGACCTTCCGCGGGGTAGAGGAGATGACACCGGAGGACAATATGGTGGCGGTGCAAAGCAAATTACTGGGACAAATCAATCTGGTTTTGATTGGACAGAAGTATTTGCGCAACGACGGCAGCATTACCTTGACGACTGGGATCATGAAGGACGACCCCATTCCTGGCGGCGCCTCTGCGGCCATGGCAAATGGCGGTGTGATGGCCTTCGTAAAATCAGCAGCCATTGATTTTACCCACGGCAAAAGAATCAATTGTGTCAGCCCCAATGTGTTAGTGGAGTCCTACGACGACTACCAAGACTCCTTTAAAGGCTTTGTTCCAGTGCCAGCAGAGCGGGTCGCAATGGCATATGTAAAAAGCGTCGAAGGCAAACAAACCGGACAAGAATACCAAGTCTATTAAGGACGATCACTTTCGCAGGCGCGGGAGTGATTTTTTTTGTTATTAAACGTGCGCGGTCCTTTTTTTAAATAGAATAAGAGCCTATCAATTTGTAAACGAATGTTCAATTATAAAAAAATAGTTTCAAAATAACGATGAAAACGCTATAATAAATTATCATACTATAAAAATAGTTTCGGATGTGATGCGATGTTTTCGAAAGAGCTTTACTTAGATAGAAATCTGAAAGAACTGATGGTGTTTCCAGACGATGCGTTTCCTTTTGGTGTCTGGCAGGATGATTTTAATGATTCGGTTGGTCAGATATTGAATTACCATTGGCATGAGACGATCGAGATGAATGTGCTGCTGGAGGGAACATTGGATTATCGATTGAACGATCAGCAATTTGTTTTAAATGAAGGAGACAGCGTCGTGGTTTTTTCGAATAGCTTGCATGGGGCGGCTTTGCAGGGGAAAAATCGCTCCGCCAAGATGCTGACGATCGTTTTTTCTACGGATCTATTGACCGGCGGTGGTGCGGGAACGATCTACCAAAAATATTTTCAATCATTAAGGGACGAAGGCTTTCTTGGAAGACTATTCGAGAAGCGAACGGCGATAGGCGCAGAGATGTTTCAGCGATTGGTAGAACTGGCGACGATCGAAGAAGGAACGGGCTATGAGCTGCGTGTTCTCTCTAAGCTTAGTTCGATCTGGGAAACAGTATTTCTTCATTTATTCCAACAGCAGAAAAAAACGTTGACGAAACGACCAGAAAAACACGAAAAAGAAATCAAAGCAGTGATGTATTACATCCAAAAAAATTATATGAAGCACGTGACGATCCAGACCATTTGTGAAGCGACAGGCATCAGCCGCTCCGAATGCTTTCGCATCTTTGCTCGCTTCACTCAAAAAAAGCCGATGGAATACATCAATGACTACCGAATGTCCATGGCCGCGGCGCTAATGGTGAATACAAATTGGCCCATCGAGCAAGTGGCAAAGGCGTGCGGCTTCAAAAATGCCAGCTATTTCGGAAAGCTGTTTAAGGCACGATTTAATCAAACGCCGAAGTATTATCGAAAAAATCAACGAAAAGAGGACGAAGTAAGTGGATAAAATTGCCGTACTGATCCCCTGCTACAATGAAGAGCAGACGATTCAAGCAGTGATTGACGACTTCAGAGCAGAGCTGCCGGAGGGGACCATTTATGTTTACGATAATAATTCCACCGACAATACCTATGCCATCGCTAAAGCAGCAGGGGTGAAGGTAAAAAAAGAAAGTCGGCAAGGAAAGGGAAATGTCGTACGGACAATGTTTCGTGAAATCGACGCACTATGTTATTTATTAGTGGACGGCGATGATACCTATCCCGCAAAAGATGCCCGCAAGATGTGCCGTGAAGTGCTTGAAAACGGTGCGGACATGGTGACGGGGGATCGCCTCTCTTCAACGTATTTCTCTGAAAATAAGCGGCCCTTTCATAATTCTGGAAATGTCATGGTGCGCCGCCTGATCAATTCTTTCTTCAATGGGAACATCAAAGATATTTTGACCGGGTATCGCGCCTTGAGTCCGCTATTTGCGAAAAGTATGCCCGTTTTGAGCAAGGGTTTTGAGATAGAAACGGAAATGAATATCCACGCGCTGGATAAAAATTTTGTGATCAAAACTGTTGAAGTCGATTACCGTAATCGTCCAGCAGGCAGTGAATCAAAATTAAATACAGTCTCAGACGGAGTACGGGTGATCAAAACGATAGTTCAGTTATTTAAAGATTATCGTCCACTTCTGTTTTTTAGCACATTGGCCACTCTTTTGGCTGTAGGTGCTATTGGATTGGGCACACCCGTTTTTATCGCCTATTTCCGTACAGGGTTCGTCGAGCGGATGCCGACATTGATCACAGCAGGATTCTTAATGCTGGCGGCATTGCTCAACTTGTCCTGCGGATTTATTTTAGATACAGAAAACAAAAAAGCGCGGCAAAATTTTGAATTGCAGTTAAATGTGCTGCATCAATTATTGACGAAAAAGGAGGAAACAAATGATTAAAGCAGTAGCAGTAGACATGGATGGAACCTTTCTGAACAGTTTAAACGACTATGATCGTCCCAGGTTTGAGGAACTCTATTCGAAGATGCGGGAAAATGGTGTTCGTTTCATCGTCGCCAGCGGGAATCAATATTACCAGTTACGTTCCTTTTTCAGCGGCGATCGAGGAATCACCTATGTCTCCGAGAACGGGGCATTGGTTTTTAATGATGACGGCCTGCAGCAGGAGCATCATTTTTCTAAAGAGCTGACCAAAAAAATCATGGATTCACTCATTCAAAGTGAACATGAGTTGGAATTTGTTGCCTGTGGGATCGCCTCTTCCTATATGCTAAAAAGTGCCAGTGAAGACTTCAAAAAATTTGCGCGCATCTATAGCTATCGTTTGGAAGAAGTGACGGATTTCGACACCCTGCCAGACGATCCCATCGTAAAATTTGCGTTAGATGTCGAAGTAGAGAAAACATACGCGATCGCGGCTCATCTGAATGAAACCTTTGCAGGAGAGATCACCGCCGTCACCAGTGGTCACGGCAGCATCGATATCATTATCCCGGGAGTCACAAAAGGACGCGCGATCAAGCAATTACTGGACGAATGGAGCATCGAACCCAATGAATTGGCGGCCTTTGGCGATGCCAACAATGATTTGGAAATGCTCGCATTAACAGAACACAGTTACGCCATGAAAGAATGCAGCCCCGAGGTGTTCGCAATGGCAAAAAACCAAGCACCTTCTCATAATGACTCAGGTGTGATGCAGGTGTTGGAAAAATTGTTGAAATAAGAAGAAACGCGAGCCTAAAAATCAAGGGCTCGCGTTTTTTATTCGTATTCTTCCATGTATTCCTTGTAAGACCGTGTTTTGTAGAATTCTTCAGTGGATCGCTGCCCATTTTTTGAAAAAACGCTGGTCGAAGCGTTAGCCAATTTTTTCTCAATACGATTCAGAGTTTTTACTGAGTCCTTATAGTTGAATTGGTCTGTTTTGACTGGCTCAAGTCCGCTATCATAATAAAACCGCAGTAGATCGCCATGATTGATTTGGTCAGAAATATCTAATTGTGTATCCATTTTTTGTTTGTCCGCGGTTGCTTTTTCGACCAGTTCAGGATGACTGAAGTTTAAAAAGGCACCCGTTTGGCTATCATAAAGATCCCCTTTGATGTACGCGTAATCCTTTGTAACAAAATTGCGATTCCGAAAAGCCACGAGCTGCTCATTGTTTGGTGAAAGCAGATCGTGTCCAAGCATCATCAATTCATCCGTTTTATCGTAGCCAACTAAGTTTAGCAACGTTGGCAACACATCGACCTGCCCACCGTAAGTGTGGTTGATCGTGCCTTGGTCTTGACCAGGAATGTGAATAATCAGCGGGACTTTCTGAGCTTGGAGTGTGTCAAAATCAGACCATTCTTCTTTGCCAAATAAATCTTTCGTCTGTTTGATACGAGATTCAGAAATTCCGTAATGGTCGCCATACAAAATGATCATGCTGTTTTCATAAAGTCCGCTTTGCTTTAAATAATCAAAAAATTCTTTAATCGCGGTGTCAGTGTAATTTGCTGTTGCGAAGTACCCATCAATTGTGGAATCCCCCGTAGTAACTTTTGGAAACCCGTTCTCTTCTTCCGGCAATTCGGAAAAAGGATAATGGTTCGAAACGGCTAAAAATTTGGCATAAAAGGGTTGTTGAAGATGCTCTAAATACTTCACTGATTGCTGAAAGAAGGGCTTGTCGTGCAACCCGTATTGAAACGAATTTTGATCATTCAATTTATAATAACTAGAATCAAAGAAATGCTGATAGCCGAATTTCTTATAGGTTTCATTTCGATTCCAAAAACTGCCGGCGTTGCCATGGAAGGCAGCGGTCGTATAACCGAATTTCTGATTGAAAATAGCTGGTGCAGCATTAAAGGTATTTTTTCCGCCTACCTGTGAGAAGAGGGAGCCTTGATTCAAACCAAATAGCGAATTTTCCAAAAGCGTTTCTGCGTCACTCGTTTTTCCAGCACTGACCTGATGGTAAAAATTATCGAAACTAAACGAGCTGTTACTGTGATAGAGGCTGTTCACAAAAGGCATCACTTCATGTTCTGTTCCTTTTTCATCCTTCAGTTTGTAATCAATCAGGAACTAGTGAGCACTTTCCAGATGGACATAGATAACATTTTTACCTTTAGCGATGCCAAAGGTTTCCAGATTTCTTTCTTTTGGCTGTTGTTTGATTTTTTCTGCTAAAAGTGTCATATCATTCGGACTGGCTTGAGCACGTATTTGAGAAACCTGATACGTTTTTATTCCATCGTAAATAGTATAGGCATTGATCCCCAGATACTTCACTAAATAATCTCTGGAAAACGTTCGGGTCAATAATCCTGGTCGGCTGGTCTCCGCTAATAAAATATTTCCCCCAAGCAAAAGAAGAGCAGCAGCAGTAATTGAAAACGCGATTTTTCGTCGAAGTGGTCGAAAGTCTAAGGGTATTTTTTTCAAAAGTAAAAGCGCTAACAACAGAAGACAATCCAAAAAGTACAAAAGATGATGGGGCTTGAATAAGCGGACAGCACTCTCACCCAATCCGCTTGCGACTTTTCCCGTCCCTAAAATCGTATCGATGGTGAGAAAATCGGTAAATTCCTGATAATAAACGACATTGGCAAAAAGTAACACACTTAAAAGCAGGTAGATACTATAACCAGTGAAATACGCAAGTTTCGTTCGTTTGACAAACAAAGGGATAGCTAAAAAAAGCAACGTGGTTGCCAGTGGATTGATTATTAAAATAAACACCTGAAGTGGGTTGTCTAACCGCAAATCAAAATCGACAAAGTAGGCAAATAAGTTTTTTCCCCATAGTAAGAGTGTCAATACTAGAAAGAAGAATAAACGACTGTTTAATTTGGACTTGTCCATAACAAAACCTCTCTTAATAAGTTATGTAATTCATTCATTGTACCGAAGAAGAGAAGCGTATGTAAAGAAATTATTTGACATGAACACTGTAATTTATAACAAATTAAATGATAAATGAATGTAGTTTAGATTTTTTATGTATGTTGAATTTTTAAATCCTCAAAAAAACCGATAGTCAATGACTATCGATTCTATGTAGTCTATTCTTCTATCGTTTCTCTCCGATGTTCTTTCACATAGGCTTTGGCTTCCTTATTGATCGTTTTCAAATCACAGCCCTGTTGCTTTGCGGCAAACACACATCCGCAGTAGCATTGACGGTAAACATCGTATTCTTTACACATTTCGATCGACCGTTGATAGCCGGAATTTTTCTTAAAATCGCTTGGCAGATAATGGGTATTGTAAATTTTTTGAATATCCATCCCGATCTGATTGATCAACTGGCTGTTCTTTTTCGGCGAGATCGTCAAGGCACTGCCGAAATAATCGTACCCGCGGTCTAGTGCTTCTTTTGCGGCCAAATCTAGGCGCATATTGAAACAAGCCGTGCAGCGTTTTCCGCCCTCGGGCTCTTCAGTCAGTTCTTTCTTCTGCATCAATTGAATAAATTCATTCGGCTTATAATCATCAATGATCAAATCTACATGATTCCCCGTTGCCGCATTAAAGTCATTGATAAACTTTTCTTGGACCAAGACGCGACGTTGGTATTCACTTTCAGGATGGATGTTTGAATTTGAGAAAAAGATCGTCACATCCGCATGCTGGGTCAAGAATTCCAATGTATAGGTACTGCAAGGTGCGCAACAAGAATGAATCAAAATTCGGGGGCGAAGGTCTTCGTTTTCCCACGATTGGATCATCTTATGGAGCACACGATCATAATTTATTTTCTGATTGCTCATTTTTTCAACGATTTCCGTTGCATCTATTGTATTCATCAAATCACCTGAAGGTATTATAAGCGAAAAAACTGTGGAAGGAAAGATAGACTACGATTCAGTTGCAATTAATTATTTTATTAAAGTTGGCAATTCGCGATCATTATAGAATTAGGCTGTAGTACTTATTTGTTGAAGCAGATTGGACAGGATATAATGAAAGACTACTATTATAAAAGAGAATGAATCCATTCAAAGGCTGATGTGCTGAGACATGGGATAGAGAAGGAGAAGACAATGACCGATCGTAACGCGTTTACGCGGAAATTATTACTTGATTCAGGGATAGAAAATGGAATGAGAGTGCTAGATGTTGGCTGTGGCAACGGTGAGGTGAGCTTCTTGCTTCAAGATCTCATGGAAGGAACGGGTGAAATCATCGGTATTGACAGCAACGAGGCTGCGATTGCGGCAGCAAAGAACATGGCGGATGAAAAGCAGTTGATCAATGTGCGATTCATGGCAATGAATATAGAGGATGTGGCAGCAACGTTAGGGCCATTTGATAGGATCGTCGGCAGACGCATATTGATGTACTTGCCTGATCCGTTGCAGGCGATCAAGGCATTGGCGAAGGTGTTAGACGAAGAAGGCCGCATGATTTTTCAAGAAAGTGATGCGACGGGTTCTGGATCGCAGAGCGAGACTTTTCCGCTGCACACCATGGCCCAGCAGTGGGCCTGGCAAACAGTAGTTCATGAAAAGGGCAACAGTCATATTGGCACAGAGATGTACACGTTATTTAAAAAAGCGGGCTTACAGGTGGAAAGTGTCCGTGCAGAGCCTGTGCTGCAAACGGCTGAAACAGGGAGTGATCTAGGCTGGTTGCTAGGTGTGATGCGTGAGCGGATCGTTGCGGCAGGAGTCTCTGAGTCAGAATTGGCACGTGTGACAGAAACGGCTCTATCGGAAGAAATGGCATATTCTCAAGCGATCTTCATCAGAGATATGAATTTCGGGATTTGCGTTTCTAATTAAAAAAAGCGTTCGATCATCAGTGATCGAACGTTTTTTTAATAATCATTTGGGTAATGGACCACGATGAATTTAACGATATTATTGGTTTGATTGTCCCAATTGTGGTTGATGGTTGAAAAATAATGGGCGGAGTCACCTGGGTATAGCTGGTACGTCGCCTCTTCGATCACTAACGTTAGAATCCCTTCTAATACATAGACAAATTCCTCTCCATGATGTGGGTAGGTCGTTGGAAGCTCTCGTTTTTCATGAGGCATGATCTCGATCATTTTTGGTGCGATTTTTTTGTCCTGTGGCGTGCGACTTAGTTGTTTGTAGATCATGTTATTCAATTTATGGATCACAGGCTGATCATAGCCGCGAACAATGGGTTCGACCTCAGCTTCCTCTTCAAAAAAGTAATTGATTTTTACCTTGAATAACGCCGCGATCGTTGCCAAATGTTCGACTGCGATGGTGGTGATTCCGCGTTCAAATTGGGATAAAAATCCCGTTGATAAGCCTGTAGCTTCAGAAAGTTGTTTGAGGGTCATTCCGCGCTCGTTGCGTAAATTCTTAACTTTTTCACCAATAGTCATATGTATGCTCCTATATTCTCGTTCGGTTTAAAAAACGTTCCGTCCATTCATTTTACCAAATGAATCGGGGAATCGAATAGCGAACTAAAAAATTTTTTTGAACAGTAAGAAAAATGAAGATGTATAGTAAGTATACCTGAAAAGCGCATAAGCGTCATTTAAATGAAAAAACACAGAAAACAAGCGCTAATAATTCACTATTATGAATAAAGCGCTTGCAACTGTTGTGGTGAGACTTTATAATAAAAGGTGGGAGGGAAGCACGTGAAAAAGCCGACGATTTTTAATATTCAGAAGTTTTCGACCCATGATGGGCCGGGCATACGTACGACGATTTTTTTCAAAGGGTGTCCGATTAGATGTGAATGGTGTCACAATCCTGAAAGCCAAATGTTTGGACCAGAGATCATGGTAAACAAATATGGGAAAGAGGAGCTAATCGGGAAAGAGTATTCATTACGAGAATTAGTGAAAAAGATTCAATCTGACCAAATTTTTTATGATCAATCCGGTGGCGGTGTGACGTTTTCTGGTGGTGAGGTCATGGCACAAGATATGGATTATGTCGTGGCTTTGGCGCAGGAGTGTCAGCGTTTGGGAATCACTGTGACGATCGATACGTGTGGGGTAGCGCCAACGGAAAATTACCGCAGGATTCTGCCATATACGGATTTATTTTTATATGATTTAAAGTTCATAAATTCACATATCCATCAGTTGTATACAGGCGTAGGCAATCAGTTGGTTCTGGAGAACTTGCGATTTTTATCTGAACAACAAGCGGAGATCAACTTGCGACTGATCCTATTAGAGGAAATCAATGCCGATGAAGTCGATGCTAAGGAGATTATTGATTGGCTGGCAAGTGAAAAAATTCATGTGAGTGAAATCTCGCTGCTTCCGTATCATGATTTTGGCCGAGACAAGTATGAGCGGTTAAAACGAGTATGCACGCAAAACTTTGTCAAACCATCGGATGATAAAGTCGCTGCACTTCAAAAGGTTTATCAAGACGCAGGGTATCAAGCGACGATTGGCGGCTAAGTTGCAACATAAAGCCTAAACGTCAGGGGAAATAGTTTTTATCAGTCATTCCTAAAAATGGGACAGGAGGAAAATTAATGGCGGAATTAACACTGGAACCAACGAGAAGAGGAAGCACGGAACGGATCAAACGATTGCGGGAAATCAGCGACAAGGAATGTACACCGAGTATTTCTATGGAACGGGCAGTCCTATTGACGGAAGCCTATAAAAAATGGGAGGGCAAAGTTTCCGCGCCTGTATTACGAGGGAAAGCCTTCAAGTACATTATGGAAAATCGGACGAATTATATTGAAAAAGGGTCTTTAGTTTTAGGAGAAAAGGGCGATAAGCCGTGGGCGGCTCCGACGTTCCCAGAACTGTGCTGTCACACCTTAGAAGACTTTGAAAACATGAACAATCGTGAGAAAGTCTTTTTCCGTGTAAGTGAAGAAGATCGTCGCATTCAAGAAGAAGTCATCATTCCTTATTGGCACGATCGTGCGATGATGACTCGAATGAATCGTCTGCTGCCGGAAGAGTGGCATTTGTTGTTTGATGCAGGATTATACACTGAGTTCTTGATGCAGCGTGGGCCAGGACATACGGTAGCCGATGGAAAAATGTATCAAAAGGGCTTTGCGGATTTCAAAGCAGATATCCAGCAAGAAATTGACAATCTAGATTACAACAAGGACATGGAGGCGTTGAACAAACGGGAAGAGTTGGAAGGCATGAAGCTGGTCTGCGAGGGCATGATCATTTATGGAAAACGCTACGCGCAGCAATGTCGAGACCTAGCTGAAAAAGAGACTGATCCGCAATGGAAACAAGAACTGCTGGATTTAGCAGAAGTCTGCGATGTGGTACCGGAACACGCGCCGCAAACCTTCCGCCAAGCAATCCAGATGTATTGGTTCACCCACATTGGCGTGACGGTGGAGATGAACAACTGGGATGCTTATTCGCCAGGGAAATTGGATCAGCATTTAGAACCCTTCTATGAAAAAGATATTGAAGAAGGGCGGTTGACGCGAGAAGAAGCGCGGGAATTATTAGAGAATTTATGGATTCAATTCAATAATCAACCGGCGCCGCCAAAAGTCGGGATCACACTGAAAGAAAGCGGCACGTATACAGATTTCTGTAATTTAAATACGGGTGCGTTGCGTCCAGATGGAACTAGCGGCGTGAGTGATGTGAGTTATTTGATCTTAGAGGTCATGGATGAAATGAAGCTGCTGCAGCCAAGCTCAAATGTACAGATTTCTCGCAAATCACCAGAAAAATTCTTGCGGGAAGCCTTAAAAGTCTCTCGCAAAGGCTGGGGACAGCCAGCGATGTATAATTCGGAAGCCATTTTAGCAGAATTAAGTTATCTAGGGAAAACGGTGGACGATGCCAGAGAAAGCGGGATCTGTTCAGGCTGTGTCGAAGTTGGGGTGGCAGGAAAGGAAGCTTATGTATTAACAGGTTATTTAAACATTCCGAAAGTCTTTGAGCTGGCGATGAATCGAGGCTACGACCATTATACAGACAAGCAGGTGGGGATCGACGTAGGAGACTTCACCAAAATGACCACCTATGAGGAAGTATTTGACGCCTTCCATCAGGAGCTGCAATACGTAGTGGACGTGAAGGTGGCTGGGAATAACCTGATCGAACGGATGTATATGGAATTCATGCCCGTACCGCTGCTTTCCGTTATGTCGGATGACTGTATCAAAGTCGGCAAAGACTACAATGCAGGCGGTGCCCGGTATAACACGAGCTACATTCAGTGTGTTGGGATCGCAACGATCACCGATTCGCTGGCTGCGATGAAGCACAATGTCTTTGAAGAAAAAACGATGACGATGCAGGAATTATTGGCAGCCTGTGAAGCAGATTTTGAGAATTACGAGGAAATCTACGACAGAGTGTACAATGACACACCAAAATACGGCAATGACGACGAGTACGCGGATACCTTACTGCGAGATGTCGCAGCCTCTCTACAAGAAGTGATCGCTGGTCGTCCGACACCAAAAGGCTCTAAAACCGTGGTGGAATTTTTACCAACGACGTGTCACGTGTACTTTGGTCAAGTGATGGAAGCTTCGCCAAATGGCCGTCACAAAGGAATCCCATTACCAGACGGCATTTCTCCTGAAAAGGGCGCCGATCGCAATGGGCCGACAGCAGTCATTAAATCGGCCTCTAAAATCGATCAGACAAAAACTGGCGGCGCACTGTTGAATCAGAAGTTCACACCAAGTGTGGTAGCAGGAGAAGCAGGAATCACCAATATGGCGTCACTTGTCCGCAGTTATTTTGCTTTGGACGGGCATCATATCCAATTCAACGTGATTGATCGGGACACCTTGTTAAAAGCACAAAAGCATCCAAAAGAATACGAAAACTTGATTGTACGTGTAGCGGGTTATAGCGACTATTTCAACAATTTAGAGAAAGCACTTCAAGACGAAATCATCTCAAGAACGGAACAAGCTTTTGGGTAAATCTTACTTTTATACGTGTTAAAAGCCAGAGTAAAATCCTCTGGCTTTTTTTTATTGAAAATAAAAAAACAGTTGTGAAAGAAGATTTTCAATTTTTTTAGTTAGTTAAAAAAACAAATTGAGAACGAAAAATTATTCCTATTGAAATGTCGATTTAGGAAGATAAGGGGACTATTCAAAGAATGAGATAAAAGTGAATTATGTAACAAAATCGAGTTTCTAAATTAAAAATAGACAATAAGACAACAAAATAAATCGTCATTTCTACCAAATAAATAACGAAAAATTTGGATTAAAAATACATTGATTAGCGCTTCCAATACTGATAGAATAGTTTTTGTACAAATAGTCGTTTGTCGACAATCGACGTTGATCAGCGAAATACATAACGATAAATCGAGCATACGTGCTGCACATAGTTAGTTTTTTATTTCACAATTATAAGGCGATGAAATTCTCTCAATAGAGAGTCTACGTTTTTTTACAAAGGAGCAGAAAAAGAGTCATTTCGTAAATCACGATGATTGTTCATCGTAGGTTATAAAAAAGAATGGGGGATAGGTATGCAAGTGTATGACGTTATCATCATCGGTGCAGGACCAGCGGGCTTGTCAGCAGCTATTTATGCTGGTCGAGCAAGGCTAAAAACGTTATTGATCGAAAAAGGAAAGGATGGCGGACAGATTATTTTGACTTCCGAGATCGAGAACTACCCAGGAAGTCTCGAAGAAGAATCAGGGCGTTCGCTGATTCAGCGTATGTCTGAGCGGGTGGCCTCTTTTGGCGTTGAGAGAGCAGCAGACACGATTGTTGATGTTGAGCTTTCCAGCGAAGTAAAGGTTCTTAAAGGGAAAAAGGAAGAATACCATGGCCGTTCGGTCATTATTGCTTCAGGAGCATTTCCCCGTCCGATCGGTTGCGAGAATGAAAAGGAGTTTATGGGGAAAGGTCTTTCTTATTGTGCGACATGCGACGCTGCCTTTTTCGAAGATATGGAGGTATTTGTTATCGGTGGGGGAAATTCGGCCGTAGAAGAAGCACTTTTCTTAGCCACATTTGCTCGAAAAGTAACGATTATCCAAAACTTAGCGGAACTAACAGCAGACGCGATCGCGATCGAACAAGTGATGGCCAATGACAAGATTCACTACATTTATCATTCGATCGTGGAACGTTTAGATGGGGATGGGATCGTCGAGTCTATTACGATCCGCAATACCCAAACCAATGAGACCACTCGTTTTGACGCTGACGAAGAAGACGGGTTGATCGGTGTTTTCAGTTTTATTGGCTATTTACCCCAATCGAAACTCTTTGAAAACATGATTGACATGGAGAACGGCTATATTAAAACCGATGAAAAAATGGCAACAAATGTTCCCGGTGTTTACGCAGCAGGCGATGTGCGTGTGAAGAATGTTCGCCAAGTGGTGACCGCTAGTGGTGATGGGGCCACAGCAGCCGTCGCAATTGAGAAGTATCTGCATCACTAAAATTTTTCTTGAAGGAACCATCTGAGCTGTCTTTTATCAGGAGAGACAGCTACATCATAAGGGTAAGGGGTAATGAACCAATGAAAGTTTTAGACAAAAAGAATTTTGAAACAGAAGTAGTGCAAAGTGAAGGGACGATGCTCGTGGATTTCTTTTCAGAAACCTGTGAACCCTGTCAGGCTCTGATGCCGAGTATCGAGGCGCTGGATGCGAAATACAGCGATAAGATGCCCTTCGCAAAGCTGGATACTGCGAAAGCGAGAAGAGTAGCGATCGGGCAAAAAATTCTGGGTATCCCGGCGATCGCCATATATCAGGATGGAAAAAAAGTTGAAGAACTGGTAAAAGACGATGCGACGCCAGAAAGTGTAGAAGCAATGATTCAAAAGTATATTTAACGGGTCACACCGATTAAATAATATAAAAAAACAAGGAGGAATCATTATGTTGCTGAAAGACAAAAAAGTTATCATCCTCGGCGACAGAGACGGCGTTCCTGGTCAAGCCATTGAAGAATGTGTGACACCACTAGGCGCAGATGTCGTATTCTCATCTACAGAATGCTTTGTCTGAACGGCCGCGGGCGCAATGGATCTGGAAAATCAAAAGAGGGTAAAGGAATTTACAGAGGAATTCGGTGCTGAGAATATTGTTGTTGTTCTTGGTGCGGCAGAAGGTGAAGCTGCTGGATTAGCAGCCGAAACTGTAACCTTAGGAGACCCTACGTATGCCGGTCCATTAGCGGGAGTCCAGTTAGGACTTGACGTATATCATATCGTTGAACCAGAAATGAAAGAAACGATCGACTCTGAGCTGTACGAGGAACAAGTTGGCATGATGGAAATGGTACTAGATGTTGACGATATCGTTGACGAAATGGCTTCCATTCGAAGTCAAATAGGTGAATAAGTTTGATGTGCAGCTTTTTATGATACTGGACATTGACTTGTTCAGTATCATTCCAAAATTGTGAAAAGAAAGGATGTTTCTATTGTATAGCGTATTGAAAGGGTCGAGCTATTTTCTTGCCCATACCCCAGATATGGTAGTACACAATGGTACTACTCAAACACTTCAAAGAAAAATTGATCCTGATTCAGAATACTTAAAAAACATAAGCGAACACTTGCGGGACTATGACACTTGTGTATCCTATCCACCGAATCAAGTCTATATTGGCAATATGACACCAGAAGAACTCGAAGTATTCGAGACCCCTTGGTATGATAAAAAAGCTGAAAACAAACGACAAGGGAATTTCGGCGAAATCATGCCTGAAGAGGAGTTTATCGGCATGATGAAATATGTCGATGTCTTTGACTTGGTTAAGTTAGAAGATCGTTTTAGTCAATCAGTAAAAAGTAAATTGGATAAGCATCCTTTATTGGATGAACAAATCTTAGAAAAGCTCTCGGAAAAAGTAACAAAGGAAGATATTGACGGGTTCATCAAGAATGAAAAGGCGGAACCAATCTATTTTAATGGAGACACGGTTGGTTGTGTAAAAGCCGCTCATAATTTAGATGATACCTTATTTGCGCATGTCATTTTTGAGAACTTAGTCTCAAAAGCCTCCTGTACGATCGCGATTTTACATTTGCTAGAACAAACGGGCGTTGATAAAAATGAGATCGAGTATGTATTGGAATGTTCAGAAGAAGCCTGCGGAGATATGAACCAACGAGGCGGCGGGAATTTTGCAAAAGCAGCAGCGGAAATGGCAGGCCTGGAAAATGCGACAGGCAGCGATGTCCGTGGTTTTTGTGCTGGACCTACGCATGCACTGATCCAAGCAGCTTCCTTGGTTAAATCCGGTGTTTTCAAAAATGTTATCGTTGCTGCTGGCGGATCAACTGCCAAGCTTGGCATGAACGGAAAAGATCATTTGAACAAAGGTCTGCCGATTTTAGAAGATTGTGTGGCAAGCTTTGCGGTATTGATCTCTAAAAACGATGGGATCAATCCAGAATTGAATATCGACATCGTTGGTCGGCACACGGTTGGAACAGGAGCGTCACCTCAGAAGGTGATTTCGTCATTGACGAGTATCCCTTTGGAAAACGCTGGATTAAAACTAACAGATATCGATAAATACTCTGTAGAGATGCAAAATCCAGATATTACAAAACCGGCGGGGGCTGGGAACGTGCCGGAAGCAAATTATAAAATGATCGGCGCATTGGCAGTAATGAAGGGACAAATCCAAAAAGCGGAGTTGCCTGATTTCGTGAAACAGCACGGTATGGTCGGGTGGGCACCAACGCAAGGACACATTCCTTCAGGGATTCCTTATTTAGGTTTTGCAAGAGAGAATATGTTAGCAGATGGTATCAATCGAGCAATGTTTGTCGGGAAAGGGAGTCTTTTCCTAGGGAGAATGACAAATTTGTTTGATGGGATCTCTTTTGTCATGCAAAAAAATAGCGGCAAACAAGAAGAAACAATTTCTGAAGATCAAATCAAGCAAATGATCGCGGGATCTTTACGAGATTTTGCCAATCATCTTGCTGGAAAGCTTGAGGAATAGTTTATGGCAGGAAAAGAAACCGATCAACTCATTGCAAAGGTGTTTCAAGAGCTTGCGGACACCTTGGAAACGGGGCGAAAAACTACTTCAACAGTCGCCTTAACTGCTCTAGGAAGCGAACACGATGAGTCTGAGCTGATTGAAGCGGCGAAAATGGCCGCAGACAAAGGGATTTCAATAAAAGTAATCGGTACGAAAACCGTAGACTATTCAGGGGTTGAGACGGTTTTGGTTTCTGATTCAGAGGAAGGCCATCAGAGGCTCGAGGAGCTGTTAACAAAAGGACTTGCGGATGCAGGAGTCACGATGCATTATCCTTTCCCTATTGGAGTGTCTACTGTTGGCAGAGTCATCACGCCTGCAAAAGGCAGACAAATGTACCTTGCGACAACGACTGGAACATCTGCGTTGACACGCGTGGAAGCACTGGTGCTGAATGCGTTATATGGCATCATTACAGCCAAGGCTTGCGGTATTGCAGCGCCGACAGTCGGTCTATTGAACCTTGATGGCGCTCGCCAAGCGGAGATCGTGTTGAAACGTTTGGCAGAAAACGGCTATCCGATTCATTTTGCAGATTCCAGCCGCAGCGAAGGTGGTGCGATCATGCGAGGCAACGATGTTCTCAACGGAACCTGTGATGTTATGGTAATGGATTCATTAACCGGAAACGTCTTGCAAAAAATATTTTCTTCCTATACTACAGGCGGAAATTATGAATCGTTAGGTTTCGGCTATGGTCCGGGCGTTGGAAAAGGCATGGATAAATTGATTATGATCGTTTCAAGAGCTTCAGGTGCGCCGGTCGTTCGTGGTGCGATCGAATTTGCGGATGAATTGGTTCGCGGAAATTTCAAAAAAATTCAGGAATCAGAGTTCATTAAGCTCGAACAAGCTTCTTTAAGCAAGCTGTTAAAGGAAGCACAGCCGCAAAAAGAAAGTCTTCAAGAAGAAGCAGTTCCTCCAGAAAAGGAGATCGTCACAGAAGAAATCCATGGTGTAGAAATTTTAGATCTAGAAGAAGCTGTACAGCATTTATGGAAGAAAAACATATACGCTGAAAGCGGGATGGGCTGTACAGGTCCAGTAGTGATGATCGCTGAAAAGAACCTTTCTGAAGCAAAAATATTTTTAGCAGAGGCAGGCTATATCGGAAAGTAAGTTCAATATCTGGAAAATCATATTCATGGCTAAAAGGGTACAGGAATCGCAAATCAAATGATTTTTTCTAAAAACCGATTCCTGGGAATGGGAAAGGAGCAAGAAACATGAAATTGAATATCGCAAATTTTCATGTTAATGAGATTCAATTCGGTGAGAAAACAACCTACACGAATGGTCTCTTGACAATAAATAAAAAAGAAGCGTTAGACGTTGTGTTTGAGGATGAACACATCACGGAGGCAGAATTGCACATCGTTAACCCGGGAGATCACGTTCGGATCGTTCCAGTAAAAGAGGCAGTTGAACCACGGTATCGCGTCGGTGGTGGTCCTGTATTTCCGGGAGTGACAGGAAAACTGATGCAGGCAGGAGACGGTGTAACCCATGCGTTGAAGGGAATGAGCGTGCTAGCTGTCGGCAAACATTGGGGCGGCTTTCAAGACGGACTGATCGACATGAGTGGCGAGGGCGCGAAATATACGTATTACTCTCAACTCAAAAATGTAGTATTAGTAGCCGATACAGATGAAACATTTGAGCATCACGAACAGCAAAAGAAAAACCATGCTTTGCGCTGGGCAGGAATGCGTTTAGCTGAGTATATCGGTGCTTGTACGAAAGGGTTGAAATCGGATGAGGTAGAAACCTATGCCTTGGACCCAATAACGAAGCGTGATGAGGCTGTAGCTAAATTGCCAAGTGTTGTCTTTGTTCTGCAACCGCAGTCTCAAATGGAAGATGATGGGTACAACGACTTAAATTACGGCTGGAATTGCAACTGGATGCTCCCAACGCTTATGCATCCGAATGAAGTGCTGGATGGCGCGATGATTTCAGGATCATTTATGCCATGTTCATCGAAATGGTCGACCTATGATTTCCAAAATTTTCCGATGATCAAACGCTTGTATGAAGAGCACGGACAATCAATCAACTTTCTGGGAATCATTATGTCGAATCTAAACGTTGCTTTAGAGCAAAAGGAACGCGCAGCACTTTTTGTTGCACAACTGGCGAAAAGCTTGGGCGCAGACAGTGCAATCGTTGCCGAGGAAGGTTATGGCAATCCTGATGCTGATTTTACAGCGTGCTATGTGGCATTGGAGGATGCGGGCATCAAGACTGTCGGATTGACCAATGAATGTACTGGACGCGACGGCGCGAGCCAACCGCTGGTATCAATGGATGAAAAATGCGACGCGATCGTCTCTGCTGGAAACGTCTCGACATTGATCGAATTACCGCCGATGGAAACCGTGTTAGGTGAATTGGAAGCTTTGGCGCGGGACGGACTTTCTGGAGGCTGGTCAAATGATGAGATTCTTGGTGCGTCTGTGAAGCCGGACGGTTCTATTATTATGGAAAATAATGCCATGTTCTGCGGCGATCAAGTAGTGGGCTGGTCAACAAAGACGATGGTGGAATTCTAACAAGAGAATAGACACGTCTAGTAGTTAAGTAGGAATTAGGAGGGAAAATATGAAAGCGATTTTATATATCAATCAATTTTTCGGACAAATCGGCGGGGAAGAATTTGCTGGTCATGAGCCGGAAATAAGAGAGGGAATCGTCGGTCCGGGTATGGCTTACGCTAAGGCGTTGAAGGACGAAGTAGAGATCACCCACACGATTATTTGCGGGGATAACTTTATGGGTTCGGAAACCGATGAAGCAATCAAACGAATATTGGAATTTCTAGATGATAAAGAATTTGATATTTTCTTTGCGGGACCAGCGTTTCGAGCGGGACGTTACGGGGCTGCCTGCGGGCATATTTGTTCTGCTGTTCAAAAGAAATTCGGTGTACCCGCAATCACGTCAATGAACGAGGAGAATCCGGGCGTAGAAATGTACCGTAAAGAAATGTACATCTTTCAAGGCGGTGCTAGTGCTGCGGCGATGCGTAAAGATGTAGCGAAGATAAGCGCGTTTGCTTTGCGTTTATTATATGGAGAGACACTTTATTCGGCAGAAGGAGAAGGGTATTTTGGGCGCGGTGTTCGCGACCAAATTTGGTTGGACCCGCCAGTTCCTGCGACGGATCGTGTTATGGATATGTTGCTGAAGAAGGTGAATGGGGAAGCGTATCACTCTGAATTGGTTATTCCAAAATCTGAGAGAGCTCCTATCGCTCCAGCTATTTCTGCCGAAGAATTGACAAAACTGAAAGTTGCTCTCGTTACGTCAGGCGGGATCGTTCCCGTTGGCAATCCGGATCGTATTCAATCGGCATCGGCAACAAAATGGGGGAAATACAATGTGGAATCGATGGATAGCCTGAGAAAAGGTGAATTTATGACGATCCATGCGGGATTCGATCCAGCCGCAGCCAATGATGACCCAAATGTTGTCCTGCCATTAGATGTATTGAAAGAGTACGCAGAAGAAGGCAAAATTGGCGGCGTATATCCTTATTTTTATGCGACTGTCGGCACAGGAACGACTCAAGCTGAAGCAAGTCGGATGGGACAAGAGATTGCAGAGGAACTGATCGAAGATGGCGTTAAAGCTGTTATTTTAACCTCCACCTGAGGCACCTGTACTCGTTGCGGTGCAACGATGACCAGAGAAATTGAAAAAGCAGGAATCACGATCGTTCAAATGGCGAACTTGATCCCAGTTGCTCGAACCGTGGGCGTCAATCGAATCGTGCCAACGATCTCAATCCCGTACCCATTGGGAGACCCTGCGACACCAAAAGAAGTTCAACATCGCCTGCGTTACCATCGAGTAGGGGTCGCATTGGACGCTCTGTCGACAGAGATCGAAGAACCTCGACTTTTTGAAGTGAAAGTTTAATTTGTACACACGGACGAACCGCCAATCCGCGGTTCGGCTAATAAAAAAACTTTAAAGAGAAGAGGAGACCTACAGATGAAAAAAAATATCGTTTTTTATGTTTCGCTGTTGATTACTGGGATAATCGTACTGATCGGCTTGATTGCTCCAGACCCATTTGCGCAAGCGATGAATAGCACAAAAGCTTTTTTGGTGGATACGTTTGGCTGGTTTTATTTGATCGCGATGTTTGTTTTTGTCATCTTCTCGTTACTTATTGCTTTTAGTCGTTTTGGGAAAATAAAGCTTGGACCAGATGATTCGGTTCCAGAATATAGCAACCGCTCGTGGTTTGCGATGTTATTTGGTGCAGGAATGGGGATCGGATTGGTTTTCTGGGGTGTTGCGGAACCGCTGAATCATTTTACGACTTTTGGCGGTACGGAAAAAGCAGCAGATATGGCGATGCAAAAATCCTTTTTACACTGGGGATTTCATCCGTGGGCAGCCTATTCGATCATTGGAATGGCACTGGCCTATTTTCAATTTAGAAAAAATACGCCTGGACTGATCAGCAGTATTTTTTTACCGATTCTAGGAGAAAAAGGCGTGAGAGGACCTATTGGTAAACTCATTGATATTTGTGCAGTTTTTGCGACCGTAGCGGGAATCGCTACATCGTTGGGACAAGGAACCTTGCAGATAAATTCAGGGCTGAACTACCTATTTGATATTCCAACGACGAGGTTGGTTCAGATAGTGATCATCGTCGCGCTGACCATTGTCTATACGTGGACCGCAGTCAGCGGGATCGATAAAGGAATCAAGCTGTTATCAGATATTAATTTGTTTTTAGCGATTGCGATTTTGCTCGGCGCATTTTTGGTAGGGCCTAAAATCATGGCTTTGAATATTTTTACGAACTCATTTGGCGGCTATATCAATACGATCGTGTCAGAAAGCTTTTCAATCAATCCTTTCGGGGACAATGCGTGGCTCGGATCGTGGACGATTTTTTATTGGTCGTGGTGGATCGCCTGGGGGCCGTTTGTTGGAACGTTCATCGCTAGAATCTCAAAAGGAAGAACCATCAAAGAGTTTGTTTTGGGCGTCATCATCGCTCCTTCAATGGTGTCGTTTATTTGGTTCTCGATTTTTGGCAGTCTTGGCCTTCATTTAGACATTGAGATCATTAACAAAGCAAAAGAGGTCACAGAAACGGCTCTTTTTGTTGTTTTTGCTGAATACCCATTAGGCATGCTCTTTTCTATTATCGCGATTTGCCTATTGTGTACCTTCTTCATTACATCGGCCAATTCCGGTATTTTTGTTCTATCAATGTTCTCATCGGAGGGCGACTTGAACCCCGGAAACGATAAAAAGATTTTGTGGGGTGTCATTCAGGCGATGTTGGCCTTAGTTTTGCTGATGACAGGCGGATTGGATGCGCTACAAACGTGTTCGATCGTAGCGGCGCTCCCCTTGACGGTGATCATGCTGTTATGTGCGGCTTGTTTGTTTAAAGCCTTGCTGCTAGAAAAGCCTGAATCAATAGAATGATCTAACTGTTCATGTGAATACAGGCACAATTTTACTTTGCTCATTTTCCGTAAACGAGTGCGGAGGGATGGTTGTAATAAAAGGCAAAAACAATCAAATCCCGAACGACAAGAGACTTAGTAAAGGCTTTCTGATATAATTAATAAGATATATCAGAAGGGATGCTGATTCATTTATGGATATTATGCCTAGATACGAAAAGCAAAGTTTAAGCGACATGGTCGTGTCGTATGTGAAAAACAGAATCTTGTCGGGCACATTAAAAGGCGGCGACCGTTTGATTGAGACAGACATTTCGAATAACTTCAATATTAGTCGTGCGCCTGTGAGAGAAGCGATGCGCATTTTAAATGAGCAAGGATTGATCACGTTTTCCCCTCGTAAGGGAAACCACGTGATTGAAATGGGACCAGCAGAGATCATGGAAGTGTTTGAGATCCGAACTTCTCTTGAAACGCAAATTTTACGTAAAATTTTGCGGAATCAAATGATCAAGGAATCACATTTTCAGAAACTAACGGAAATTGCTTTAGAAATGAAAGATGGCGAAGAGCGTTGCCGCAATGAAGAGGACAAAGTCTTTTTGTTCAATACGCTTGATTTGTCGTTTCATAGATACATCTGGCAATTGTCAGGGAGCGTCAGACGGGCGCAGATTTTAGAAAGTCTATACTATCAATTGCTTATCGCAATGAATGAAGACCTGTCCTCTTTAGGAATCCTTGAAAAAAAATCGGAGGAACACTTGGCTTTTGTAGAGGTTTTACGGAAAAACGAACTGCCATCCGTGGTCCGCGCGTTCCACACGCATATTCAAGATTATGTCAGAGCTACGTTGCCAAATGAAGAGAAAAATTTTTGTTTGGATTGTTAAGAGAAACCGATTTTTTGTCTCTTTCAATCTAAGGAGGAGACATGGCAAATAAAGTAAAGGTTTGGACGAAACAGCATGAAGGCATTTTGCAGGTGCTAGACCAAACAGGGCGTTTTCTGGCGCAAAAAAGCTATATTCAGAAGAAAATGGAAGACTATGCACCGTTGTACCTTGGTGTGTATGAATGGTATTTTCATAGAGCTTCAAAGATTGTTCCGCCGCCCATCGATGCAAAATACCCGATCTGGGTCTCCCTTTCGAAAGAAGAAAGGATCGCGAACAGTGAAGGGAATGTTATTTTAGAGGTCGAACTGGAGGAAGAGCAGCTGCTCATTGTTGATCTGTTGAAGTGGGGCAATATCGTCAATCATTTGTATATCCCTAAAGATTTAGCGGATCAAAAGGACCATGCCAGAATGCTGAATACGTATGGAATTGATGATGTGACTGCCTTTATGACACCGTTTTATCCCAATATCAAACGAAAAATCGAACAAAGCCATGACCGCCTTTTCGACGACACTAGTGTGTTAGGAGAGAGGAAAGTGGGGACGATATGGGAAATTCGCAAGGAATGGATTACGAAGATAATAAGGTAACACTGTACACGTCTCAAAGCCAAGAGGTTGTTGCGAACCTACTCGAATCGGGCAGGCATTTAGTTAAAAATGCGTATATAAAGGAAAAGTATGGGGAGACTTCACAAGTATTCCTGCAAGCCTATGGGTGGTATCGTCAGCACGCCGCACAGATCGTTGAGCGACCGCCAGCAGCAGAGTCTGCGATCTGGACGTTTTTAGATGCGAAATATGTCAATCATTCGCTGGACTCACAAATAATTAAATTACGTGTTCCAATTGAAAAAATCGTTTTTTTCCGTATGTCTGATTGGAATAAAATTTTGAATTTGCGATTATTGGGCACGCTTGAAGAGCAAGCGGCCTATGCTGCTCAGTTAAAAAAATATAGGATTCGTTATGAAGGCGACGTGTACACCACTGGTTTTTATCCGCATCTGAAAGCAGAATTGGTGCGCAGCTGGCAAAAGCTTTTTCAGTATGATCAAGCGATCAAAGAAATGAAATGCTTGCCATTTGAAGATATCCAAGGGGGAATCTGGGAGATTCAAGCTTGTTGGATCGATGCAATTTTTTAAATCAGAGACAAGAATAAAACGAACCGGCTGAGGAAAACTCGGCCGGTTCGTTTTATTTTTTCAGAGGTTGCTGCTGGGCGTGGATGTTTTCCAAAAATGTTTGGTCGTGTTCTACGATCAGCATCGTAGGCTTCACTTGCAATAAGAGGTCCTCCAGTTGTTTTTGATTAAAGACGTCGAGGTAGTTTAGTGGTTCATCCCAGATATACAGCTCTGCCTCTTGCGCGAGGGATTTGGCCAGCTCGACTTTTTTACGTTGGCCCATACTCATTTCCTCAATTCGATTTTGAAACACATTTCGTGCCATGCCTAGTTTTCGCAAGTTGTTCAAGAAGGCAGAGTAATCCAGCCGATGGGCCTCCGCAAAATCTTGCAGGGTCCCACGATTGTTTTCGTAATTCTGTCGAACATAACTGATTTTTATTTCTGGGTGAAGGCATATTCCCTTCGCTTCGCCTGAAAAAGTTCCCAACAGGTAATGAAGAACACTGGATTTTCCAATGCCATTGGGACCGGTCAAGGCAACGATCTCACCACGCCTTAGCTCAAGAGAAAGAGGTGAAAATAGCGCGTCGTGATCAGGATAGGACAAACTCAAATCTTCTACCTTTAATAGTTGCGTGTGTCGGCTGGCTTGGTAATGCATCGTTAAGCGGTCGACATCTTCCAAATCCTTCAAGAGGCCTTCTTTTGCTTCGATTTGATCGTACATTCGTTGTTCGATGTTTTTTGAACGCTTCATGGTACGTGCAGCACGTGCGCCGATAGCTCCAGTATCAAAAATGCCGCCGCTGCCTTTTTCTGTAGATTTTCCGTATTTATCTTTTTCTCGTGAACGAGACCATTCCGCTTTTTCAGCCGCCGTTTTTTTCAAGCGGCTGACTTCTTTTTTTATTTTTCTATTTTGAGCCAGTTCAAATTCATCTCGCAACGCCTTTTGTTCTTCATAGGTTGCGAAATTTCCTTGATAAAGAACGAGCTGACTTTTTTCAATCGCGAGGGTATGGTCGGTCACCTGATTTAGAAATTGGCGGTCGTGGCTGACGATAATAAAGCCGTCCTTTTGGTTCAAGTATTCCGCCACATGCTGCCGTCCTTGCAGATCGAGATGATTGGTCGGCTCATCGATCAAAGGAAAGAAATTTTCCTGAGTAAAAAGCAAAGACAGTAAGACTTTTGTTTGTTCGCCGCCCGAGAGTGTCTGATAAGGCTGCCACAAGACTTGCGGGTCTAAATGGATCAAATTCATTTCCCGTTCGAGCTTCCATAATTCAAAATCGGCCGCTTCTTGCAAGGCGTAATAGGTTAACTGTTCGGCCTCTTCAATCGCGGTGGGAAAATAAATAGGGTGTAAAGGAAACTGAATCTCTCCTTGATACGGGTAGTTTCCTAATAGTAACTGCAACAATGTCGTTTTTCCACGACCGTTGCGGCCGACTAACCCTAATTTCCAACTGCTATCGATGGTTAAATTGGCTTTGTCAAACAAGGGTTCTACTTGTTTATCAAAACCAAACGTTAACTGTGTAATTTTAATTGTAGACATAAAAATTCCTCCTCCTGTTCCACCAGGGAACAAAAAAATCCTCCCCATTTTCAGGAAAGGAGTAGGAGTTTGATAGTCGTTTGCGGAAATAGTTGAGAAGCTGGCAGCTCGCTTAGGAAAGAAGAATGCTTTCTTCTAGGGTCGGAAATCAACTTTATTTTCCTGCACCGATTCCTCTGTTAAACTGCGTAGTCACTAAATGCGCGAATTGATTGAATGCCTGCTTGCGCTCAGCGAATTGCGACCGCAAACCGACAAAAAAAGACCATCCGTTGAAAACCTAAGCCAGTCCTGAAAATCTGCCCACTGATCCCATCAACATAAGTCAATTCTAGATCGGTTTGCAGCTTCCAACAGTCGCTTAGTTTTTCAATGGCATGATCCCTCGTTTCAGTAATTATTATAGTAATTAAAACAAAATTACTTGGCTTTGTCAAAAAAATACGGACGCAGCCGCTTCCCCAAACATGCTACGCCCTGGAGTGATCCTCGATAAACGAGGCGAAGAAAATTTTTTCTTCTATAATTATAGTAGCATATTTCAAGGAAAAAAATGTATTTGAACGCTCGAAAAAGGTCAAAGTGGAGTCGCTAACATTTTTTTTGGTACAATAAAAGTAGAAATGGAGGTGGAGGGATGAACGAAGCAGGAATATATCATCGTCCCGAAAGTGAATTTGCGTTTCTTTACACGAAAGAACGGATGAGGATTCGCTTGCAGACAGCTCGTAATGAGATAAAGAGCGTCGGATTGATCGGTGGGGACTTTTATCTCTTTGCCGAAGAGCAATGGTACCATCAGCAGCGGCCAATGGAGAGAAATTATACGACGGATACCCATGATTTTTGGGAGATTGAAGTTATGGCTCCCCATCATCGTTTGGCTTACGCTTTTTGTATTACGGATTATGCGGGAAAACAGGTTTTTTATACAGATCAAGGACTATTTAGCTACGACGAGGATCACCTGACACAGGATAATTTGTATTTTCGGATGCCTTATTTTCAAGAGATTGATCGTTTTAAGGTTCCAGGCTGGGTCCATCAAACGGTCTGGTATCAAATTTTTCCAGAACGTTTTTACAACGGAGATGCTTCGAACGATCCTGAAAATGCTCTTGCTTGGGGAAGTGAAAAGCCGACACGGGAAAACTTTTTTGGCGGTGATCTGCAAGGAATCATCGACAAGCTGGATTACTTGGAGGAGCTGGGGATAAATGGCTTGTAT
This sequence comes from Enterococcus sp. AZ048, assembly GCF_051715125.1. Lineage (NCBI taxonomy): Bacteria > Bacillati > Bacillota > Bacilli > Lactobacillales > Enterococcaceae > Enterococcus > Enterococcus sp. AZ048. The sequence continues at coordinate 66,491 of NZ_JBIOTD010000002.1, forward strand.
CTCTGTCCGATCTTCACTTCGCCGTCGAATCATAAATATGACACGGTCGATTATTATGAGATTGATCCTCATTTTGGTGATAAGCGAATTTTTCGTGAGTTGGTGGAAAAAGCTCATGAGCGCGGCATGCGTGTAATGCTGGACGCGGTCTTTAATCATCTTGGCGCGAGCGCTCACCAATGGCAGGACGTCATCTTGCATGGGGAAGAATCCGATTACGCGAATTGGTTTCATATTGAGACTTTCCCACCACGATACACGGCGGTCGAGAATTCAGAAAATGCGAAAAATCTAACTTACGATACGTTTAATTTCAATCCGCACATGCCGAAGCTGAACACGGCGAATCCAGAAGTGCAGCGCTATTTGCTTGATATAGCGACGTATTGGATTCGCGAATTTGACATCGATGGCTGGCGGTTAGATGTTGCCAATGAAGTCGACCATCATTTTTGGAAAAAATTTCATGAAACTGTGTTGAAGCAAAAGGAAGACGTGTATATTTTAGGAGAAATTTGGCATTCGTCACAGCCCTGGCTGCAAGGAGATGAATTCCACGCGGTCATGAACTATGCTTTTACCGACAGTATCAAAGGTTTCTTTGTGGAACGATCATTGTCGATCTCGCAAATGATTTTTGGGATGAATCGCCAGCAATTGCTTTATCGTGATCAAACCAATGAAGTCAGCTTCAATCTTTTAGATTCTCATGACACTCCACGAATCCTAACGTTATGCAACGGAAACAAGGACATGATGAAAGCAGTCTTAACGTTTATGTTCATCCAAAAAGGCACCCCTTGTCTGTATTACGGAACCGAGGTGGGGATGGAAGGAGCGATGGACCCGGATTGCCGGCGGTGTATGATCTGGGAAGAGCAAGACCACGAGCTGCACACCTTCTTTAAGCAATTAATCGCTTTGCGAAAGCAATTTTCTGAAGTATTTAGTTACGGAACGATGACGTGGCACTACGATGATGATAGACGAGCGGTTTCTCTAACGCGAACGTATAAGGAAAAAACGGTGGTCGCGACTTTTAATGAAGGCGACATGCTAGAAACGAAAAAGCGCGGCCGTCATTTATTTGGCGCCAATTACCATGAAGAAGACGGGTATCAGTTACGGACTCATGGATTTATTATCGAAGAGGTGTAAGCATTTTTGTTTGGAGAATCCGAAGAAGATGACTATAGTAGAGGGATAAACGAACGCTGCCGCAATGAATCGGCAGACGTCTAAGGGAGAAAACAACCATGACAGTTATCATCTTGCTAGTATCAGGAATCATCGGTCTCCTTCATTTGGTGATCATGGGATTAGAGATGTTTGCTTCATCAGAAAAACAGGCAAAAACATTTGATATGCCCTATGAATTTGTTACACAAAAGAATGCGCAGATCGCCTTGAAGAATATGGGGATTTATAACGGCAGCTTAGGTCTGGCGATCTTAGCAAGTCTTCTCATGTTTGAAGGGGATGTACGGCTAAAAATCTTGCTGCTGTTGAATCTTTTTGTGGTGATCGTAGGGATCTACGGCGGGAAAACTGTCACAAAATCCATTTATGTGATTCAAGCAGCGCCCGCGATTCTTGCGGTTCTGTTGATCCTCCTGCATCTTATGTAACAAGATTCGACTAGGATTAACTCCTTAGTCGAATTTTTTTTGTGGTATAGTAAAAGGATCAGGCGAAGGTACGGAGGAAACCGATGAATAATAATGATTTGTTGTTACGATTAAGATATGCGCTGGACATTAAGGATACAGAGATTGTAAAGGCATTCCAGCTTGGCGGCATGACGATCTCCAGAGAAGAAGAAAAGTCGATGCTGACGAAAATAAACAACCAGGATGAAAACGAGAGCGACGGCTTCGACAAAAATGTCTATGAAAAAATGATCAACAATAAGACACTAGACACTTTTTTGAACGGGTTTATTCTTTTGAAGCGGGGCGAGCCGAAAAATACAGCCGCACAACCACCGGCACCGAAAAGCTCGGAACTCAACCACATGAACAATGTGCTGATCAAAAAGGTAAAAATCGCGCTGGCCCTAACTAGCGATGATTTGCTGGATATTTTAGCAGAGGCAGGGGTGTATCCTTCGAAGGGAGAACTTGGAGCGATTTTGCGAAAAGAAGGGCATCGTAACTTCAAGCCTTGCGGCGATAACTATACACGGAACTTTCTAAAGGGATTGGGTCTGTGTTATCGAGAGTAGCATCATGAAAGAAATAAGAAATTCGACAGACGATTCTTTTTATAGAGAATCGTCTATTTTTTTGTACGTTGCGAATGATCAGGGATGCGATTGAAGGATGTAAGTGTCTGATTTATTATGTGCGGCACTTTTTATACGCATATATAAACGTAATAAATTTATATAAACATCTTATTGACTTTATATAATACTCGTATTAAACTGAAAATAGATTAAATAAAACTTTTTTAAGAGGAGAAGCGCATGAATCGTTGGGTTTATTTATTTTCAGAAGGATCAAAAGAACAAAAAGATCTATTAGGCGGAAAAGGAGCCAATTTGGCAGAGATGACGAAATTAGGTCTGCCTGTACCGACCGGGTTCACCGTCACAACAGAAGCGTGTTTGTACTATTTAAATCACGGCAATCATTTGACCGATGAAATGAAGGACCAAGTGATGGCTGCTGTGGAGCAGTTATCTGTAAAAACGGGGAAACGATTTGGAGACGTTACGAACCCATTGCTGGTTTCGGTCCGAAGCGGATCAAAGTTTTCAATGCCTGGTATGATGGACACGGTGTTAAATTTAGGATTGAATGATCAAACGGTAGCAGCTCTCGCAGAAAATAGTCAAAATGAGCGCTTTGCTTACGACTGTTATCGTCGCTTGCTGCAGATGTTCGGCAATGTCGTGATGGGGATGGACAACAACGATTTTGAACATCGCATCACCGCGTTGAAAAAAATAAATGGCTTGTCGTTTGATAATGAGTTGACGGCTGACCACTGGAAACAAATTGTAAGCGAGTACAAGGAGATCTATCGAAAAAAATTGCAACGGGAATTTCCGCAAAATCCGATCGAACAGTTACAATTAGCGATCGAAGCGGTCTTCGGGAGCTGGAACAACCAGCGCGCGAAAACGTATCGTCGTCTTCATGACATCAGCGACGATCTAGGAACTGCTGTAAATATTCAGGAGATGGTTTTTGGGAACTTTGGTGAAAGTTCGGGGACAGGTGTGGTCTTTTCACGCAATCCGTCATTAGGAGACCCAGGGTTGTTCGGGGAATATTTGATCAACGCTCAAGGAGAAGATGTCGTTGCGGGCGTTCGGACACCGAAACCGATTCAGGTGCTGGCGGATGAGCTGCCAAAACAGTACAGCCAGTTAAAAGAAATTTGTGAAGACTTAGAAAAGCACTATCACGACATGCAAGATGTGGAGTTTACTATTGAGCGGGAAAAATTATTTATTCTGCAGACCCGCAGCGGAAAACGGACCTCCAAAGCGGCGCTCACCATTTTACTTGATCTCCATAAAGAGGGGATCATTGACGAAAAAGAATTAGTCCGCCGCATCGAAGCGAAGGATTTAGAGGCGGCCTTGCATCCAAACTTTGATGAGCAAGAATTGAAGAACCACGAATCTTTCTTATCTGGCTTGGCGGCTAGCCCGGGCGCTGCAACAGGAGCGGCATATTTTACTGCCGAAGCAGCGACCGAGGCCAAGGCGCGCGGCGAAAGAGTCGTGTTGGTTCGAGAAGAAACATCACCAGAAGACATTGAAGGAATCGCGGTCAGTGAGGCGGTCATCACCAGCCGTGGCGGCATGACCTCCCATGCGGCAGTCGTGGCGCGCGGAATGGGGATTTGTTCCGTCGTCGGCTGTGAGCGGTTGACCGTATTGGAAGAAAATAAAGCTGTGGTGGGGGATAAGGTCATCGAAGAAGGGGCGATCCTATCTGTCGATGGAACAAGCGGATGTGTCTATTTCGGTGAGATTCCGATGGAGGAAGTGACAAATACCGTGGCCTTGGATGAATTGCATGTCATCTGGGATCGCCATGCAGCCATCAAGGTGCGGGCGAACGCGGAAACACCGAACGACATTGAGACAGGCATGGCGTTAGGCGCAGTGGGCATCGGTCTGGCTCGAACGGAGCACATGTTCTTTGAAAGAAGCCGGTTGCTGCAATTTCGGCAGTTGATCCTTGCAGACAGTCTGGAAGAACGACTGGACGTACTGAAGGATCTCAAAGAAGTTCAAAAGCAAGATTTCAAATTTATGTATGAAGCCGCTCAAGGAAAATCCACCACTATTCGTTTGCTTGATCCGCCATTGCATGAATTTTTACCAAAAGGAACCGAAGAATGTCGGGAAGTCGCGAAGGAATTAGGCAAAACATTCAATGAAGTAAAACGGAAAACGGATAATTTGGCAGAGGTCAATCCAATGCTGGGATTTCGCGGACTGCGCTTAGGCGTTGCCTATCCAGAAATCTATCAAATGCAGGCAGAAGCGATCATTGAAGCTGCCTGTGAAGTGATCTTAGAAAAGGGGTACCCGATCGCGCCGGAGATCATGATTCCCTTTACCATCGATGCCGAAGAATTTGCCCGCGTGCGTACCTCTATTGAAGGGGCGATCCAGAAGAGTCTTTCTGCCCGTAAACAGGTTTTAGAGTATCAGATCGGAACGATGATCGAGATTCCGAGAGCCTGCTTTGTAGCGGATGAAATTGCGAAGCACGCGGATTTCTTCAGTTTTGGAACCAATGATTTGACCCAGATGGCTTTAGGCTTGTCTCGCGATGATTCTCCAAGGATCATCAATCAATACATGGAGGCGGGGATCTTTGCGGATGACCCATTTCAAGTGCTTGATGTAGCGGGTGTGGGTGCGTTGATGAAGCTTGCCATTGAAAGGGGAAGACAGGTCAATCCACAATTGAAGATCGGTATTTGCGGAGAAGCAGCAGCACATCCAAAATCAATCGCCTTTTTGAACGACCTGTCGATCGATTATATTTCGTGCTCGCCTTTCAGAATTCCGCAGGCGAAAATGACGCTGGCGCAAACAGCGGTGAAGGATCAAAAGCAAGTGGGATAAAAAAACAGATATATGAGTTTTGGATTAAAAAATTATAGGAATTTGAAAAGAGAGCGCACAATTACGTGTGCTTTCTTTTTTGTTATTGTCTGGATAATTCAAAAATTTAAAATTAATAATAGATAACAAATAAATGAGAGAAACAGATCCTAAATGAATGAAATATAATTTGTAAACGGATTCAACCTTCGTTATACTTCTTATAGGCTTTAAATATGTCATGTCATCTAAAAAGTACCGTTTTTTAGTCAGCTTGAATAACAAGAGAAATATAAGTCGAAGCTTTATTTTTAATGAAAATCAACTTATTTATATCAAATGATGGTTTCTTCACAATGACTTATGAATAAAAATACGGTATAATGCTAACTTGGGAGGTGAAACAAACTGCGGAATTAGGAATCATAGAATAACATTTTAACATTCATGAGCGGTCTTTTCCGTTGATTGTTTTGACGTAGTTCATCCTCAAAAGGGACCGTGAATTCGTCCAATAAAAAATAGTTATTCTACGCTGTCAAAATTTGAGAACTTTATTTAGACATGATCTTTCTAATGAATCTAACAGGTTTCAATACTTGTTACAAAAAAAAGAAAGCAGGGATTAAACAATGACAATTGATTGGCAAAAAGAAGTAGACGCACGTAAAGACGACTTAATGAAAGACTTAGGCGATCTTATTCGCATCAACAGTATCCGCGACGTGGAACATGGAACAAAAGAAGAACCTCTTGGACCTGGACCAGCTGCCGCTTTACGCAAAGTACTAGAATTTGGTGACCGTGATGGCTTCGTTACGAAAAACATCGAAAACGTTGCTGGACACATTGAATACGGTGACGGAGAAGAAATGTTCGGTCTGTTAGGACACGTAGACGTTGTTCCTGTCGACGACAACTGGGATACAGATCCATTTGAACCAGTAGTTAAAGATGGAAAATTATACGCTCGTGGTTCTGCCGATGACAAAGGGCCTTCGATCGCTGCCTATTATGCAATGCGCATCATTAAAGATCTAGAATTACCGATCTCTAAAAAAATCCGCTTTATCTTCGGTACTGACGAAGAAAGTGAATGGGTAGGGATCCACCGTTATATGGAAGTGGAAGAAATGCCAAAAGTTGGATTTTCTCCAGACGCACAATTCCCAATCATTAATGGTGAAAAAGGAATCTTATCTTATGAAGTAACTTTCGCAAACAAAGACAACGCTGCATCTGGCGACTTTGATCTAGTAAGCTTCAAATCAGGCTTACGCACGAACATGGTACCAGGAGATGCAACAGCAGTTCTTAAAGTCAACGACGAAGCAAAAGTTGCGGATATGAAAGCAGCATTTGACGCGTTTATTGAAAAATCAGACGTGAAAGGCGAATTCGCTGAAACCAATGGCGAAATCACACTTACTGTAATTGGTAAAGGTGCCCATGCACAAGAACCAAAATTCGGTGTCAACTCTGCAACCTTCTTAGCAACCTTCTTAGTGGACTACAAGTTAGACGGCAATGGTGCGAACTTTGTTCAAACAACTGCTGAATACATGCACTTAGATTACAACGGTAAGAAATTAAATGCTTACACAAAACACGATGTAATGGGTGAAACAACTTCTTCAGCGAACTTGTTCGACTATACTTCTGAAGGCGACAAAAAGATCACGATCAATGTTCGTCATCCAGAAGGCATCGACAAAGATACGATCTTAGCGAACATGGAAGACGTTCTTAAAGATGCAGGCGTTTCGATCGCGATCATTGGTGACGTGAAAACGCCTCACTATGTTCCAGCAAGTGATCCATTAGTGAAAACATTATTGGACGTTTACGAAGAACATACAGGTCTTGAAGGCCATGAAGAATCAATCGGCGGAGGTACTTACGGTCGAATCCTAGAACGTGGTGTCGCATACGGCGCAATGTTCCCAGGAGAAGAAAATGTAATGCATCAGCCAAACGAATTTATGCCTATTGATAGCTTGTTCAAAGCAACAGCTATTTATGCTGACGCTATTTATCGCTTAGTTAAATAGTCGGTATTGAGAGGACAGGAATCCTGTTCTTACAGGATTCCTTCACTCATTGGGGAAAAGATAGTAAGGAAGGAATTTCAAAGATAATGAAAAAACTCTCAAAAGACGCTTTTGGTGGAGTAGCTGGGAAAGATTATGTCCCGTACGTAGCTGATAAACCTAAAAAATCTGGTTCACCGATCATTATGGTTTTAGGTATTTTGCTTGCTGCACTTTTTGCTGCATCGACCGCTTATTCAGGTATGAAGGCCGGATTAACTGTAGCAGCTGGTATTCCAGGCGCAATTATTGGATCAGGGCTAGTCGCTCTATTTGTAAAACCTAAAACGATTTTAGGTAAGAACTTATTGCAATTGATGTCAAGTGGTGGGGAATCTGTAGCATCTGGGATGATCTTCGTATTACCAGCCGTAATTTTAGTCGGTGGTAAAGTGAATTTCATCGAAGGTGTTGGTTTAGGAATCGGTGCTGTTTTACTAGGTGTCGGAGTCTTCTCAATCGTTCAAGATTACATGTTGGTCAGCGAACACGGTAAATTAGTTTACCCTGAAGCAATGGCTATTTCAGAAACACTCGTTGCTTCTGATACTGGTGGCGATTCGTTGAAATACATGGGTATCGGTTTTGGTATCGGTGGTGTTTTAACTGCGTTGACGGGTTCAGTTTTCGGTGTGATGAACAATGTCATCAGCTTCGTAAACGAAAGCTTCTACAAATGGAAATTTGAAACAGAAGTGAATCCGTTATTGACAGGTATTGGTTTTATCGTTGGGATGGATGTTTCTGTCTTGATGTTTGCTGGTTCGATCTTAGCGAACTTCGCGATCGCACCATTGCTTGGTTACTTCATGGAAATGGCCAACAGCAACGCACATGTTTGGGACAACGCGTCTCAACTATTAAGTGCATCAAACTTTGCTGTGATCTCAGGTTCTTATGTGAAATACATCGGAGCGGGTATGATGATATCTGGTGGATTGATCGGCGCGATCAAGTTGATCCCAACAATCATTTCATCTATTTCTGCAACTCTGCAAGGTCGTAAAGATGGCGTTGAGCAAGAAGGCGGCGGAATGCTTCCATTGATCGCTGGCGCTGTTATCGGAATCATCATGGGCTTCATCATCACTGGAAGTGTTGCTATGGCACTTGTTGGTGGGCTGTTGTCAATCATCTTGAGCTTCCTATTCGTTATCGTTGCTGGTCGTTTGACTGGTACGATCGGTACGTCAAACTTGCCAGTATCTGGTATGACGATCGCATCAATGGTTATCTTGACATTGGTTTTTGTTATGATGGGCTGGACGTCAGCTGAAAATACACAACAATTATTAATGTTTGGTACTTTTATCGTATTAGCGATCTCAGTAGCTGGTGGTTATTCACAATCACAAAAAGTGACATTCGTAATGGGCGGAAACTTCAACGAAGGACGCCGTTACTTCTTGATCTCTAACATCGTTGGTGTGGTTATCGTAACAGGTATGATGGTGATCTTGTCACCACAATTAGCGATCACTGGTTCAAATCCTCCATTTGGTTTGCCGCAAGCAAACTTGATGGCAACACTGACTTCAGGGATCACTTCTGGTTCATTGCCATGGCACATGGTTATTGCCGGTATCGTAATGGGTATCGTGTTGCACTTCATGAAAGTGCCGATCATGACATTCGCCATTGGTTTCTACTTGCCAATCTCAACAACGTCAATCATTTTAGTTGGTGCGTTGATCCGTCAATTGATCGATGTATTGAATAAAAAAGAAAAAGAAGAAGTTGCTGAAGAACGTATCACTCTGGGTGTCAGCTTGTCATCTGGTTTGATCGCTGGTGGATCGATCGTTGGTTTGATCGGAATCATCTTGCAAGTATCTGGTGTCATTACTCCAGGAACGCCAACAGGCTTCTTAGGATCTAACTGGGCAGCATTCTTGCTACTTGCAATTTTAGTTGTTGCAGTCATCGTTCCATTGTTAAGTGTGAAGAAAGTGAAACACAATGACTAATCAACAGCAACCTGCTGTGAATCCGGAAACGGAAGAGCTGTTGACGCGAGTGTATCGACTGAGAGACGGGCTGCATTATGAGGTACGTGATGGCATCGTGTTTGTCATTACCGAACAAAATGCATGGATTCAACGCGTGTTACGCAAAATCCACTACAAAATCCCGGAAACCTCTGAGATGGAACTCGACAAATACGGCAGCTTCATTCTTCAACAGATCGATGGAAAACGGACAGTCAAAGAAATTGGTGAAAACCTTGGCGCAGCCATCGAAGAAGCCAATGATCAATTGTACGACCGTTTATTGATTTACTTGAATCATTTAGAGAAGAATGAAAAATATATTGAGTTAGTTTAACGAAAATGGCCTTCAAGCGTTCGCTTGGAGGTCTTTTTTTTTGATTGTTCAAAAAGAGAGCAATAAAAAAAGTTTTCTTAAGTGCTATACTTTATCCATAAAGTTAAATGAACGTAGGCAGGAAGAGGCAGTTCTGAGTCTCGATTTATTGTTATCATCGAAATGATAGGGGGATCATTGATTTGACAGAAGAAGAAATAAAGGAGTTATTGTTGGAAAACGGACAACTAGTGGACCTATTTAAAATCATTGAACAATTGGCTTTATCGGATTGCTGGTTATGCGCGGGGACAATTCGCAACTTTATTTGGAATCATTTATCTGGGAGGACAGGGATGGATCATTTAAATGATGTCGATGTGATTTTTTTTGATCCTGCTCTTTCATACGAAGAAACGGTAAACCTTGAGACCCAATTGAAAGAGGAGCATCCTGAATTCAGATGGGAATTGAAGAACGAACGTTACATGCATCTGCATAATCCTAAAACAGCGCCCTATGAAGACTGTTACGATGCTGTTTCAAAATTTCCAGAGACTTGTACGGCGATCGCGGTGCGCATGGAAAAGGGGAAGCTTGAATTGATAGCACCTCATGGTGTGGATGATCTTGTAAATTTTGTCGTACGTCCAACGCCTCATTTTATGGAGCATGATGCTAGAAAGAAAATCTATCAGGAACGAGTAAACAAAAAGGAATGGCAAAAAATTTGGCCGCAACTGACAGTTAAAGAAGTAGAAAAGCAATCTGGAGGCTTATTGTAAGTTTCCGAGTTGCTTTTCTACCTGTTGATCAAAGAAAGAACACCGTATTCTACGATGTTTTTTTCCAACGCTTCAACTCTGGGAAGAAGTCGTTCATAAATGCTAAGGCTTCTTCCTCGGTTTTTCCCTGTTCTTCTAATATTCCTGCTTCTTTCATGTGGGTCAAGCTGATCGCGATCATTTCTTCCATTGTATGGTCATCGACAAAACCGCCGTGCTTGTAGCAGTAAAGGCAGTACTCCTTATTTTGAGAGCCATCGTGTTCTGTCCCGTGTGTTCCGCTTGTTAGGGGCATGCCGCAACTTTGGCAGTAAGTCATTTCTTCCATTCTTCTTCCTCCTCAGATAATGATCGGTAATCGTTTTCATTGAACTTTAACGAACTTATCGAAAGTATTTGTTATAATTATTTTATCAGAAAAAAGGGGAATCGGTCTGTTTTTTTATTGTTTATTTGAGCGATTGGATAAATGGGATAAAGAAAGAGTGAGAGACCCCATCGGTGTATCTGACAATCTGACTATACGAGGAGAAATGTACATGAAAATCAATCAATTTGGTTTAAAACGAGTCTCACTTGAAGAAGCGAAGAAAGAGTTGATGGCGGCAGGCTTTCTGACGATCGACGCCTCAAAGGACGCGACGAAATTATGGTTTGCGTTTTTACGAAAGAGTTTTTTAACCGTACGGGACGAAAGCGGCTTTATCAGCAAACTTGGCAATTTTTTGGCCGATGAAACGACGGATTTAGCTGATTTCTATCGGTCAAAACAACCGGTCACAAAAGAAGTGTTTTATATGATGGGGTTGCAGCAGCTTGATTTTGAGCCGACGATCGATTTTGATCCCGGAAAAGTTTTAGAAGAAGCAGCTAGAATTGGCATCCCGATGATCGACAGTGACTTTTCCCATAGCGATACCCTCATTGAAGCGTGGTATCTCTTGTTGACGAGTCACACTAAAAATGGATTGAATTATTTGGATAAGCTTGCCTCAGAGGGGTATTACGAGAACAACGAAGTGAGCAGACCGTTCTTTTTTAATGGCAAAGCGCAGGCAGTGTTTGATACGGCGAAACTGATTCGTGAAGTCGTTTATGTGGAGGCACCTCTAGATACGGACAACGATGGGCAGCTGGATTTATTAAAATTAGAAATTTTACGGCCGATTGAAACAGAAGACGGGTTGCAAGTAGGGACCTTATTTACAGCGAGTCCCTACAGTCAGGGTGTCAACGGACCTGCCGGTGAAGCATTGACCTACGATGTCAACGTGCCATTGGAACGAAAAGAACCGACAGAGACGACGTATGAAGAAATACAATACCAACCAACACCAGTGGAATTGCCAGCAGAACGAGAGGTCAAAGGGAAGGCGACTCATGGGACCGAGACCTTTAGCCGTGAAAACAATCATAGCTTAAATGATTTCTTCTTGGCGCGAGGGTTTGCGGTAGTCTATGGTGCCGGGATCGGAACGAGAGACTCTGACGGTATCCAAACCTGCGGCTCTGTCGAACAAACAACGGCTATGGCAGCATACATTGAATGGTTAGCGGGAAACCGTCGTGCCTTTACGAACCGTACAGACAACATTGAGATCAAGGCGTGGTGGAGCAATGGCAAAGTTGCCATGACCGGAAAATCATATCTAGGGACGCTGGCAACGGCGTGCGCGACGCGCCAGATCGAAGGCTTAGAAACGATTATATCTGAAGCCGCGATCTCTGATTGGTATCAATATTACCGCGACAACGGCTTAGTCATCGCACCGGGAGGATTCCCTGGAGAAGACGCGGATGTACTGGCGATCGAGACCTTCAGCAAAATGCGCAATGCGGGCGATTGGCTTCATAGTAAGAAATTCTTCATGGATTATCTAAACGAGATGGCGAAGCTGCAAGACCGCAAAACAGGAAATTATTCTACTTTTTGGGATGAGCGAAATTATCTTCCCTTTATTAAAGATATCAAATGTGATGTCGTGATGGTCCACGGATTGAATGACTGGAATGTGAAGCCGCGTCAAGTTGCAAATTTGTGGGATGCCTTGAAGGAGGTTCCTGTTGCGAAGAAGTTGATCCTGCATCAAGGACAGCACATCTATATCAACAATATGCCTTCTTTGGACTTCCAAGACATGATGAATCTTTGGTTGAGCCACAAGCTTTACGGTGTAGAAAACGATGCGAAGGCTCTCTTGCCAGACATTGTTTATCAAGAAAACACTGCGCCTGAAACTTGGCATACGTTGACCGACTGGGCACCGGCTAGTGAAAAAGTCTATCATTTGGGGGCACAGGAATTAATGGATGCTGCTGCGTCTGGACAGGTGACTTTCAACGACCAATTACCAAAGGAGCAATACGAAGGGTACACCAAAAACATCCCGCTCTGGGAGAAGGAACTAAAAGAAGCGGGACCGATGGATGGGCACCGCTACTTAGCGAAAACAGAGGTATTAAAGGAAGCTATTTTCTTGAATGGACGACCAAGAGTCTCTATAAAAGTAGCTTCGAGTGTGGATTTGGGCATGCTGAGTTTTGAATTGATTGATTTCGGAACGGCGAAACGATTGAAACCTACTCCAGATGTCTTAGCGCCACATGGCTTGCCACTAGGAAGAAATTGGCGTGAAGATAATCTTGTCGAATTCAAATTAGGCGCAGAGGATGAGTACAAGCTGATCACTCGTGGTCATATCAATCTGCAAAATCGGGAGAATGCTTGGAAGAACGACGACCTGAAGGCCAATGAATTTGTCGAGATCGACGTAGTCTTGCACCCAACGATGTATCATTTACCCGCAGGACGACAAATCGGTTTAGCGGTCTACGGGACTGATTTTGGAATGACTGTACGAGGAAATCAAGATATTGCGTACACGATTGACTTAGCAGAGTCGCAAGTGATCTTGCCACTCGGAGAATAAAAAAAGGAACCAATCACAAGGCGTTTTTTGTGATTGGTTTTTTGTCTGTCTGAGAATGCTATAATGAATCAACAAGAAAAGGAATGGAAGGAGTAAAAAATGAAGTTTAAAGGTGTGTTGCTGGCGTGTTCGTCAGGTGCTTTGTGGGCCTTATCGGGTATTATGTGCCAAATTCTTTTTGAGGAGTATCTTGTTTCGCCGGAATGGCTGGTCAGCGTGCGTCTTTTGTCAGCAGGGGTGCTGTTGACTGGATTGACGCTCCTTCAAGAAAAAGGCCGACGCAAGCGGAAAAAATTTACGCCGCGAGATTTTGTCGGTCTGCTGCTGTTTTCTTTGATCGGGATGCTGGGTGTTCAATACACCTACTTTAAGGCGATTCAATATAGCGGTGCAGCGATCGCGACGATTTTGCAGTTTACAGGGCCGATCTTTATCTTTCTATTTTTAGTGGCAAATAAGGAAAAACGGCTTAATTTTTTTGAATTTGTATTGATGGCAGCGACCTTTATTGGTGTTTTCTTTATCGTGATGGAGGGTGGTACGGCATCGCTCAGTCTGTCGACGATGGGCTTTTTTATGGGCATCGCGTCAGCGGTCACGCTCGCCTTCTACACGATTCAGCCGCGGCTGCTGCTAATAAAATACGGGGAAATGCGGATCGCGGGATTAGGGATGCTCATCGCTGGTCTGGCTTTTCAACTGATTCATCCAGTCTGGCGTCCAGATTTCCAGATGGACCGCTATTCAGTTGGACTGGTCATCAGCATCATTATTTTTGGGACGGCACTGCCTTTTTTGTTCCAATTGTCGAGCTTACGGTTCATTGAGGCCTCTTTGGCTAGTGTGCTGACCGTAACGGAGCCGATTTTGGCAACGATCTTGAGTGTGCTGCTTTTTAATAGTCAATTCGCTGGGATGCAGGTCGTGGGCTTTGGCTTGGTTCTCTTCTCCGTCATTTTTCTGACACGGTTGTCTGACAAGAATGAGCAGCCGAAAGAGGAACGAGTAGACTAATCGTTTCATCTGCTTCCTTATCTTTATTCTTTTTTGCCTGTTTGTTATATGATAGGTCAGAAGTATGAAAAAGAGGTGGCAGAAATGAAGGAACGCGTGGTGGTTTTCGGTGATGCGATCATTGCGATCATTTTGACGATCATCGTTTTAGAATTACCGATCCAGACGGCGGCGAACGGTGCTGTCGATATGGTGTCGCTGTTGCGAGCAGTGGGGATCTATTTTATTAGTTTTTGTTTTGTCGCGAATTTGTGGTTTCAGACAGGGTACGCGTTTAACAAAATTGATCAAGTGAAGAACAAAGAATTGGTCATCTACTTATTGTTACTGTTTTTCTTATCGCTGGTCCCTTCAGCGACAAGACTGCTGATCGACGATACGACGAAGCAGACGCTATTGATCTATGGGGTGTTGACCTTGATCGTGACCTTCGTCATGCGTCGATTGATCGTCGCGCTAACAGGGCAAGCATTGAAGGATGAGGAACAGCGCAAACGTCGGGTGAACGAGCTGAACAAACAAGACATGGGGGCGATCGCCTTTCGAATTGTCTGGTTGTTTTTAGGAATGTTCTTTGTGAAGCCGACCTTGATCGTTTACTTAGTCTTGCCGATCATGGCATTTTTACAAAATATCGTGGACCGCGAGGAAGACAGTTTGATTGCCTCGCTGGACGATGAGCAGCAAGCCGATTATTTCCAAGACCGCAACCAGGTGTGGGGGAATTCCGTTCGGCGGTATTCAACCTTGCTGCGAGACTCGATGAAAGCTAACGGTGGCGATGACCCTGATCGCTGGAAGCAGGTCATGGCTGACTGGGAAAGCCACATCAATCATGAGATCGATAAACGCCAGCAGCAATTGTCTTCCTTAGATGGGACGGACAAGCGGCGAGCGGAGAATGAAATCGCCCGCTTAGAAAAGCAAAAACAGAAACTGGCGATGCAAAAAGCCATGACGGAGCGCCGATTCAATCAGCAAAAGGGCTCAAACGATCCGCGGCTAAAACAACCGAAAAATCGTGATTAACTACTGAGGCGAAGAGAAGCTATTCTTTCGCCTTGGTATTTTTTTGTGCCCATTATATAATGAAGTATAAATATCGCAAAGGAGTTAAGTGGACTATGTCTGGAACAATGATCGAACACCCAATCAAAATGTACATTCGACGAGATTTAGGCATCACAGTCGAGCAATTCGGCAAGGTCGCGGGTATTCCGCAATCAACATTGGCTACTTGGATCAAACGGGAACGACGGGTAGAAAAATTGCCGATTGATTTTTATAGCGCGTTGGCAACCGTTCGCAAGCAGCCGATCGAGAGTGTTTATGGTGAATTGTTAGGCTGGCAGCAGCGCTATGATCGCTACAAGCAAGAAAGCTTACAGGCTATTGCCCAGGAGCAGCCGTTGTTTTCTTTGGCGGCTGAAGAAGGACGCAAAGTTTATCGGAAGTATCGAACCCGTCAGATGGAAAGTCAGTTGCTAGAACCTGCGAGACGTCTGCGTAAAGCGATCGATCAGTTGGACACGCAGGCATTTATTCAAGCAATGATCGAAATCTATGGAAACATTGAGTTGGCGATGCCGACGTGGGTCGCGAAATCATTTAATAAAAGTGAGTTAAAGGAAATAGGCCAAGCCTTTTATAATGAACTCTTGATGAAAGGCTAAGCAGCTTTTTTAAGTCATGAAGGGACAAAAAAATTGTAAAGAAGCGGGTGCGCTTCTTTACAATTCTTCTCGAACTGTATTCGTGATTTTTTTAAGATCGTCTGTCATTTGTCCAGAATGTCTGATGATATCGGATACGCGCAAGAAGCTGTTTTTATACATCGCTACTTCGCGAAACTTCTTATATTTTTCTTCGATCTCATTAAAAGTTGCTGGTTTACGATCGTCTTTTTCGACGGTTTCTGACCCGTTTACGTAATACATCCCTAAAAATGAAAGCGCGTCGTTGATGCCATCTAAGAAAGCCTCGTACTCTTCTTGGCGAATCTTTCCGTCAGCTAAACGCTGCCTCTGTTTTTCAATAAATATTTCGATTACTTGTTCCATTCTCAATCCTCCTGTCTCTACACCATTTTCTTATTGCTCATCTCATTTATTGTACTATGAAACCCGGTACTTGTGTTATAAAAAAAGAAAAAATTTTAGTATGGATAAAATACAATGAATCGTTCTCGCGTATTTAGCGAATTTTCAAAATCATTTGACAGTTTTTCTTTTTTTGGGAATAATAAACGAAAGATTAAAATAATCTAACAAATGGATAAATCGAAGGAGACCTTTCTATGGAACAGAGTAAACGCAAACAATTGTTGAAACTAATTGAATCCGATTGTCGGTTAAGCGTAGAAGAATACGCCGTGATGTTAGGCGAAGATGAAGTGATCGTTTCTGCAGAAATAAAACGAATGGAAGAAGAAAAAATTATTTGCGGCTATCGGGCCTTGATCGATTGGGATAAAGTAGAAGACGATTGGATCGAAGCCTTAGTGGAAGTGCAAACGATCCCTAAAGGCGAGGATGGGTATCGTGAGATCGCGGAGCGCGTACGAAAATTTCCTGAAGTCAAATCCTTCTTTTTTGTCAGCGGTGGCTTTGATTTTATTTTACTGCTGCAAGGACGCAATATTAAGGAGATCTCAAAATTCATCTCCACCAACCTCGCGTCGATCCCAGATGTTTCCGGGACGCAAACGCATTTCTTGTTAGACAAATACAAGGAGTGGGGCATCGATATGTATCAAGATGACTCTGATCCTAGAATTCAGGTGAGCCCATGAGAAATTTTTTAACGAAAAAAATCACAGATATTCAGCCTTCGGGCATTCGGAAATTTTTTGATATCGTTTCGGAGCAGCCGGATGCGATATCTCTAGGGGTGGGTGAGCCGGATTTTGACACGCCGTCCCACATGACGCAAGAAGGGGTTCGATCAATTCAGGAAGGACGAACATTTTACACGGCAAATGCCGGGATGATCGAGCTTCGAGAGAAAATCAGCGACTACCTGCTTTTCAGGAACAAAGTTCAGTATGATCCTAAAACCGAGATCATCGTAACAGTCGGCGGCAGTGAAGCCATAGACATCGCTTTACGGACCTTTGTTGATCCGGGGGATGAAGTCATTATTCCTCAGCCTAGTTTTGTCTGCTATGAACCAATCACACAAATGGTCGGTGGAACGCCAGTGACCATTGATCTTCAATCAAACAATCATTTTATGCTGACGGCGGAAGAGCTGGAGAGCGTATTGACGGAAAAAAGCAAAATTTTGATTTTGTCATTTCCTAACAATCCAACGGGGGGCACGATGGACCGCGAAGCGTTGATCAAAATCGCGGATGTTGTGAAGAAGCATGATCTATTAGTTATTTCCGACGAAATCTACGCGGAATTGGTGTATGATGAGCCGTTTACCAGTATTTCAGAATTACCGGGAATGCGTGAACGGACGATCGTCATCAATGGTTTCTCGAAGGGGTTCGCTATGACAGGCTGGCGGTTGGGCTTTATGGCCGGACCAGAAATGTTCATAGAGCAATTATTGAAGCTTCATCAATACACGATCATGGCAGCACCGACAGCAAGTCAGTACGCAGCCTTAGCTGGATTGAAAAATAATTGGCAAGAGACAGTCGAACCGATGCGCTTATCCTATGAAGAGCGGCGCAATTATTTGCACCATGCACTAGAGAAAATGGGGTTGCCGTGCTATAAAGCCAAAGGCGCTTTTTACCTTTTCCCGCAAATCAGTCAATTCGGCATGAGCAGCGAGGATTTTGCTTTGCGTCTGCTTGAAGAAGAAAAATTAGCAGTTGTACCGGGGTCGGCATTCGGCAAGAGCGGCGAAGGATTCTTACGACTTTCGTATGCTTATTCGATCTATGAATTAAAAGAAGCGATTCAACGGCTGGAACGATTTGTTCAACGGTTGAACTAACAAGCTGGAGCGGGAAATCCGCTCCTTTTTTGATGCAAAAAAACCTGCTCGAAAGCGAGCAGGTTTTAGTTTGCCGGGTATTCTTCTTGCGAAAACTCCGTATCTTCATATTCGCCATCGTCTTTGCCATAATAGCGGTTGTATCGCTGCTTGAACTTACGGAAAAGAAAGACACCGAAAGCTTTGAAAATCGTGTAGGTCGGGATACCAAAAACAAGACCAAACAATCCGAAGAGATTTCCCATGACCAATAGGACTAAAACGATCGTAACAGGATGGACCTTTAATTGATCCCCTAAAACTTTTGGTTCAATCACATTGCCGTTTAAGATTTGCTCGACGATCCACACAAGAACCAATCCAATCAGCATTTGGAAAGAGTGGAGCAGGGCAATCACTGCACAGGGTACAAAGGCGATGAAAGGCCCGATATAAGGAATCACGGAAGTAATTGTGACGAGAATCGCTAAGGGCAGAGCGTAGGGCATACTGATGATCAAAAAGCCGATAAAGACGATCACGCCGTTGGCTAAAGCGACAATAAATTGACCCTTCAAATAATCCCCCACTTGACTATTCAAAATTCCCCCTAGTTCTTTGGAATCCTCACGAAACTTCGGCGGCAGTAATTTCAAGAAATAGCCGTGAAAATTGTGAGCATCTTTCAATAGAAAGAAAGTGATGATGGGTGCTGTAAATAAAATAACGAAAAAGCCGCTGACCGTCGAAAAGAGATTTCCAACAAAGGTCTGGATGTCTCCAAGAGAATTGGATAAAGTGCTGATGATCTGATAAACGACATCCTCTAAAGAATCAAAGATTTCTTCGATGGGGCTCTCAAAAACCGTTCCGGCCGCGAGATCCTGTAAGGTTAAATTGAAATTTTCTACATGTTGCGGAAAATCATTGACCAAACTAGCGGTTTGGCTGTAAATTCTCGGGACAGCCCAAACGAAGAAGGCGCCTAAGAGCAATAACAAAACAACGACGATCCCTAAAATCGAATACATTCGTTTGACGCCTTTTTTTTCAAAATAATTCACGATGGGATCTAGTAAGTAATACAAAATCAGTGACAGCAGTACAGGTGCAAAAACCGTTTTAAAAATGATCGCTAGCGGGGTGAAAATGAACCGTACATGATAGAAAACAAAAATTAGTGCCCCCAACAGGACACCGGCAATCAATGTAAAAATTAGGTTCCGGCCGCCGATAAACTTGATCCAACGGGTCGCTTTTGTCGATGGTCGTTCCATTTTTATCAAATCCTTTTTTCTTTTAATTGTAGCGGATAATGAAGACCTACACAAAAAATAGGCTTAACCAATTAAAAGAAAAACCAAAATAATGCGTAAAATTCACAAAAATTATTTTTTATTTTTACAAAAATCGCTCTTCCTCCACGCATAAATGATAAGATGAAGCCATACCATACAAGGAAATTTTTTTAGAGGAGGCGTTTATGCTGACACGTTTCAAACAGTCCAAGCTATTTTTTTGGACAGCGGAAATAGTCTTAACGATCATAGGTATTTATTTTCTTCTACAAATGCCGAACATCTTCAAACCGGTGATTGGGATGGCTTCGGCGATCTTGCTGCCGTTGGTGATTGCAGGATTTCTTTATTACATGTTTGATCCAATCGTTGTATTTTTAGAGGAGCGAGGCGGACTGCCGAGAGTGATCGGGTTTCTCCTGTCCTTTATCGTGATCGCTTTTGTGATTGCTTTAGTATTGATGAATGCAGTTCCTAAAATGATTGAACAAACCGTTCAGCTAACGCAAAATTTACCGATCTATGCGGAGGAAACGGGCCGCTGGTTAAATGAACTTGCAAATAAGGAAGAGTTTAAAAACTTCCATTTAGGGGAACAATTGGCCGCAGCGAACTTAACGATCAATAATTTGATCAAAGTCGGGATCGTCAGTGTGACCTCTAGTTTGTCACGAATCGTGGGATTTGCGATGAAGTTCTTTGTGCTGTTGTTCACAGTACCCTTTATCTTGATTTTCATGTTTAAAGATGGACACAAATTTTTAGATGCTGTTTCACAGTTTTTCCCGCTAACGATCCGCAAAGAGCTGCGGCAAACGGTACGTGAATTGAACGAGACGCTGTCTGCCTACATCAGCAGTACGGTTTTAGATGCGTTCATCATTGGGATTCTAAGCTTTTTAGCGATGACGATCTTCAAACAGCCCTACAGTTTGTTGTTGGCTATTTTTTGCGGCGTCACGAACATCATTCCGTATGTTGGGCCATTTATCGGTGCGGTGCCGGCGGTGATCGTCGGACTGTTCATTTCGCCGCTTCAGGCACTGTACATGGGACTATCGATCCTAGTTATCCAGCAGTTGGACGGCAATTTGATCAAGCCGCTGCTATTCGGGAAGTCCTTGAACGTCCATCCGCTGACCATTATTTTAGTGTTGATCGGGGCTGGGAGTGTCGCGGGCATCTTGGGCATGTTGATCTGTATTCCAGTGTATGCCGTCATAAAAACGTTGGTCATCAATATTCATAAGATTTACCAGCTCCGCCGCGAGAGCCATTTACTGAAAGATCCTAGAGAAGAGCAATAAGAAAACACGAAAACGTCTTTTTAGAAAATCGATTTTTTGTTTGTGTAGGCTCTACAGTAGGATTCATTTTACACCAATCAAAGGCATACCAAAAAGGAAGCAGTGAGCCACTGCTTCCTTTTTCGTCTTCTGATAACGTGAATGAATTCAAGACTCATGAGCGATTTACAATTGAGTTTAACGTATAGACCAATTCTGTAAAAATCGTCAAAAGACAAGCGTTTTTCACAATCAGTGTGTGAAATAAATAACTGAATTTACTCTCGCTCGTCAAAATCATGCAAAATTTTGGTTGATATCGGTTTATTTCGCTCGAATTTGAAATGGTAAATTGCCAGTAGTGCGATAAACCAGATCGGTGAGAAAATCAACGCTTCCCGCGTATCTGAGGCAAGTGCCAAAACAAACAAGACAAAGGCTAAAAAGGCGAAGACCAGATAGTTTGCATAAGGGAACAGCGGCAATTTAAACGAACTTTTTGCTGCTAGCTCAGGTTTTGTTTTACGAAAACGCATATGGGTAAAGACGATCATGCCCCAGATAAAGATAAAGCAAATCGTTGCGATGGAGCTGATCATCGTAAAGATATGACTTGGAACGAAAAAGTTCAAGATCACCGCGATGAAGATCACCAGAGTAGAGAATACTAACGCATTTCCAGGGACGCGGTTTTTAGTTAATTTTTTGAAGCGACTAGGCGCGCTGCCTTCTTGTGCCAATGAACGAACCATCCGGCTCGTACTATAGATGGCGCTGTTACAGGCGGACATAGCGGAGCTTAACACAACTAAGTTGACGATCGATGCGGCCGCTGCGATACCGATCTCGGAAAAGACTTGGACAAAGGGGCTTTGATCGGCCGACAGGCTTGTCCAAGGATAGATCGACATGATCATAAATAAAGAGCCTAAATAGAAGAGAATGATCCGTACAGGGATCGTATTAATGGCCTTTGGTAAAACCGATTTCGGATCAGAGGTTTCTCCACCAATCAAGCCTACCAATTCCACACCGCAAAAAGCGAAGGTCGCCATTTGGAAGGAGAGGACGAAACCGCCAGCACCTTTCGGGAAAAACCCGCCGTGACTCCACAAATTAGTGACGGTCACGTGACCTGCGCTTGTTTTGAAACTTGTGAGGATCATAAATGCGCCAGCAAGAATCAGGGCAATGATCGCCACGACTTTGATCAACGCGAACCAAAACTCCAATTCGCCAAACAATCCAACGGCAACCAGATTCAGCCCAAGCAACAAGACCAAAGCAATAATTTCAGGCAGCCATTGTGGAATATCTGGCAGCCAGTAATTCACATACATCCCGGTGGCTGTTAAATCTGCCATCGCAATCGCGATCCAGCAAAACCAATACGTCCAGCCGGTAACAAACGCAGCCTTATTGCCCAAGTAGTCCGCTATAAAATCTAAGAAAGAATGGTAATTCAAATTTGATAACATTAATTCACCTAACGCACGCATGATTAAAAAAATGATGCAGCCGGTAATTGCGTAGGATAGAAGAATCGACGGCCCCGTTAGCTGGATCGTTCTCCCTGAACCGAGAAACAATCCAGTGCCAATGGCTCCCCCAATTGAGATCAATTGGACGTGACGGCTTTTTAAACCTCTATCCAATTCTTCATGACTTTCCAATTAAATCAGTCCTTTTTTTAAGATTAGAACGAGTTTATCAGAAAAAAGACAGCGATTAAAGAAATCCATGAAAAATAAAAAAAGAGTAAAAATATTCTAATTTTTTTAAAATAACAAAACAATTAGAAAGAGTTACTAAAGTTTCACTATTATTTGTGCTTTGCAGGTATTAAAATGCTATAATATTGGCAGCTTGGCCGTTCAATCGTTTGCTGCCTAGAGATAAGCTAGACAAAGTGTTTGAATCTAAGGTCAATAAAAATAAAACGTATTTTCCACTTTCGGAGAAATAAATACCTGAATGAAGGGGGAGCCGGTTTGAATAAGAAAACAATCGGTTGGGTGGTACTCGGACTGGTTGTGTTGGGCGCCGTTGGTTTTGCCAGCTATCATATCTATCAAGAAAAAGTGATTCAATCAGAGAACGAAACCAAAAAAACACTGAATGCTCGTCTGACCAATCTTTATGAAGATCAAAAATCAGGCTATTTCAAAGCAGACATTTCAGCATCTGCATTTGACGACCTTGCCACTGAAGTAAAAAATCAGCGCGGGGAAAGCAGAACGCTTGAGGACATTGATCAAGCAAAGAAAAATTTTTATATCCAAACAGAATTAAATGCTCTTTTTGAAAAAAGTGTCCTCAATGGTTTGGATCTATCCGCACATCCTGTATTGAAAAAACCAGATGGGGAGCAGATCAGCAAAATCAAAGAGCAATTGGACCAAAGTTCCGCCAAGGAGAAAGACTGGGGGCAGGACATCAGCATGCTCCTAGGGATCGCGGAAAATCAGTCGAAGGATTTTTCAAGTGCCGAAAATGATGTCACAACGCTTGTTAATAAAGGAAGCAGCTTGTCCTTGTCGGATTATTTGGCGGGAATCAAAACGTTGGCAGTGTTGCCGGACGGTAAATTCAAGCAGCAGCTTATAGATAAGCTGACACCGGTAAAAAATCAATTGGCAAATGAGAATGCGAGTTTTGCTTCGCAAATCCAGCAAAGTGACGCCTCGATGGCTGCAGCAGAAAAAAGCTATCAAGAACGGCAGGCTAAAGCTTTGGCAGATCGTACAAAGGAACTGAATGAGCTGAAAAAGACATTGGCAGAAAAGCAATCAACCTATGATTCTTACAAAGACATTTTGGATTCCATCAGCGACAGTCGCAAAGACGATTCTTCGCGTAAAAAATCTGAAGAGGATTCACGTTCTCGCGAATCGGATACGTCTCGTTCCTCCGGTTCATCAAGTTCCAGCTACAGCAGTTCATCAAGCTCGTCCTCTGAACAACGTCAACCTGAAGACGATTAAAAGAGCAACGATTTCTTCTAAGAGAAATCGTTGCTCTTTTTTAGCGTCATCTTTTGATTGGCGGCTTGTTGGTATTCTTCAAAAAGAGGAAAGATCTGCGTTCGTTTCTTAATGTCGAGTTTTATGAAGATGTTATGGACATGGGTCTTTACGGTTCCTAAAGAGAGGAACAGGCGGTCCGCAATTTCCTGATTCGTACAGTGAAAAAGTAAAAGCTCGAAGACTTCAGATTCCCTCTGCGTGAATTGGTGAGCATGACAAAACCGTTGAATCAAGAGTGCTTCCTCTTGTTCTTCTGAGGAGAGTTCTTCAGAATGCTGCCGTTCCTTTAGGAAATAATGGCAGAGCAGAAGACAGACGGTGATCGAAAAAATATCCTCTGAAATACTTCGATTATAAATTTTCGTCGTTAAAGAGCTGTATTGATCAATATTGAAAATCACGAAGCTGTCCTCAATGACGATCAGGACACTAAAAAGAAAACTGATAATGGACAACTTTTTCAAATACCCGATATTTAAATCGGGAAGCGGCAATCGCGTCCCTCGCCAGCAATAAAAACCGAGATAAAATAGGAAAAGCTGATTGCCCAAATAATAGAGCCAGACTTTAAATGCAGAGTTGGCCATTAAAGGAACTGTGATCATCCAAACAGCCAAAGCGATCAGCAGGCCATAGTGGGGAGCTTTGAGCTTTTCGTTTCGCAGATCGGCGATGATGGAGATCGAAAAGAAGGCATTCCCCATAAAAATGATCGTTTTGATGGCAGGACCGCTCATAAACGATTGGTCATAGCTTTGCGCAAAGGAATTGATGAATTCGGTCATATAAATAATGACGTTGTCAAAAATAAAAAAGGCCAGATAGAAACTAATCAGTAAAAACACTTTGTTTTTTTCTTTTAGATAGGAATTTATTGCGAAAGCCATAGTGATGGAATATAGAATGATCAAAAGTATATTGTAAACGAAGATAGCAATCATATTGAATCCCCTTTCATTAAAGAATTATTAGACTCCTTTTTTCTTTCTAAGTATAACACCATTTATTCCGTCTTCGCTCCTAAAATCGCTAAACTTTTTTCTAAACTTTTCTAAACCCTTGTAAAATAAAAGGTTTATACCTAAAAATAAACCGCATGAAAATGTCTATTTTTCAAAATGTTAGCGTTTACATCCTTTGGCTTATCGTAAACTTGCTTATTTATCAGTAAATTGAAGGAGCAAAAGCAAACAAATTACTTAGGAGGCGTCAACATGGCAAAAAGAGATTTCATTACAACAGAAAATTACACGAAGGAGGAAATTCAATACATCGTCGATTTATCTTTGAAAATCAAAGCTTCTATTAAAAACGGTTATTATCCGCCATTATTAAAAAATAAAGTATTGGGTATGATCTTCCAACAATCTTCTACTAGAACACGGGTTTCATTTGAAACAGCGATGACACAATTAGGTGGACACGCAGAATACTTGGCACCAGGCCAAATCCAATTAGGTGGGCATGAAACGATTGAAGATACGAGCCGCGTATTGTCTCGCTTAGTCGATATCTTGATGGCACGGGTAGAACGTCATCACAGCGTGTACGACTTAGCAAATAATGCAACGATCCCAGTTATTAATGGGATGTCTGATTTCAACCATCCAACACAAGAATTAGGCGACTTATGTACAATGATCGAACATTTACCTGAAGGCAAGAAAATTGAAGACTGCAAAGTATCCTTCATTGGCGATGCGACACAAGTATGTTTCTCATTAGGCTTAGTAGCAACAAAAATGGGCATGGAATTTGTACAATTCGGTCCTAAAGGCTTCCAATTGAATGAAGACCACCGTGAACGATTAGATGCGATCTGTAAAGAATCAGGCGGATCATACACTGTATCTGATGAGATCGAATCTATCGAAGGCTCCGATTATGTATACACAGACGTTTGGTACGGATTGTATGAAGCAGAATTATCTGAAGAAGAACGGATGAGCACATTCTATCCGAAATACCAAGTAAACGATGAATTGATGAAACGTGCTGGCGAAAATGCGAAATTCATGCATTGCTTGCCTGCAACTCGTGGCGAAGAAGTGACAGATGAAGTGATGGACGGACCAAACTCGATCTGTTTCGATGAAGCAGAAAACCGGTTGACATCGATCCGCGGCTTGCTGGTTTACTTGATGCACGATTATGCAGAAAAGAACCCAACTGATGAAAAGAAACAAGCAGAAGCAAAAGCAGATTTGGAAGTCTTCTTAGGCAAAGCATTATAGACCCAAAAGGTGAGGACGGAAATGATCTGCGGCATTCAGTAAATTCATCAGGATTATTTCCATTCGGGGATTGAGGAAATCCTCAATCCCCGTTTCCCTTGTACCGGAAAGGAAGAAAACAATGGGAGAAAAAAAGAAAAAATTTAGTTTGATGAGTGCAATCTTATCCGTTATCTGTGTCGTATTCGTAGCGGAGGCGGCAGCGCCAGTGGCAGCAATCGGGAATTCACAGTTTTTTTGGTGGATCTTCTTACTGATCGCGTTCCTTTTGCCATACGGGTTGATTTCGTCAGAATTAGGAACGACCTATATTGGCGACGGCGGGATCTACGATTGGGTGACGCAAGCATTTGGTCACCGCTGGGGTTCACGCGTGTCTTGGTATTATTGGATCAATTATCCATTATGGCTGGCTTCTTTAGCGGTGGTTTGTCCAGATTTATTAACAACGATCACGGGCATTGAGTTTCCAACGATCGCGGCAATTCTGATCGAACTGGTCTTTATTTGGGTGATCGTGTGGATCAGTTTTTACCCAGTCGCGGACAGTGTGTGGATCTTAAATGGGGCAGCAGTCATTAAAATGCTTTTAGCGATTTTGATTGGTGCATTAGGACTCTATACGTTTGTGACAAAAGGCGCAGCGAATGAATTTACTTTGTCTTCAATGCTGCCAAGCTTTGACTTGAACAGTTTATCCTTTATTTCAGTAATCATCTTTAATTTACTTGGGTTCGAAGTTATTTGTACCTTTGCAGACGATATGGAAAATCCAAAGAAACAAATTCCGCAATCCATTATTGCCGGCGGTCTAGTGATCGCAGCAATCTACATTTTCTCTGCATTCGGGATCGGGGTGGCGATTCCAACCGATCAAATCAGTACCGGCAGCGGTTTGATGGACAGCTTCAAGCTATTGACAGGTTCGACTGGCGGCTGGTTCATCATCGCGATGGCCTTCTTATTCTTGCTGACGTTGTTCGGCAACATGATCTCTTGGTCATTAGGTGTAAACAATACCGCTTGCTACGCAGCAGAAAACGGCGATATGCCGAAAATTTTTGCAAAACGCGGCGGGAAAGACGAAATGCCGATCGGCGCAGCTATCATGAACGGGATCGTTGCAACTGTGGTAGTCGTTATTGCACCGATCTTACCAAATCAAGACCTATTCTGGGCGTTCTTCTCATTAAACCTTGTAATGTTCTTGATGTCTTATGTTCCAGTATTCCCTGCATTCTACAAATTACGCCAAATCGATCCAGACACACCGCGACCATTCAGAGTCGGCGGCAGCGACGGCGTATTGAAGCTTCTAGTGGCATTGCCAATGATCATGATCGTGATTTCGCTGATCTTTACTGCCTTGCCATTGCAATTTGATCCAGAAACATTGAGCCAACAACTTCCGATCACGATCGGAGCAATCGCCTTTACCATTTTCGGTGAAGCGATCATATGGGTGAAAAAAATCAAAAAAGAAGGAGTAATTTATCATGGCGAAGAGAATCGAAAAGACAACACCGAAGCAAGACGGGTTTAGAATGCCCGGCGAGTACGAACCACAGGAAAAGGTTTGGATGATTTGGCCAGAACGTCCAGATAACTGGCGCGACGGAGGAAAACCGGCTCAAGAAGCCTTCACGGAAGTAGCGAAAGCAGTCAGCAAATTTACACCAATGAACGTGGTCGTTTCGCAGCAGCAATTCCAGAACTGCCGTCGTCAATTACCAGAGGACATCACGGTTTACGAAATGTCTAACAACGATGCATGGATTCGTGACTGCGGGCCGAGCTTCGTGATCAACGGCAAAGGCGAATTGCGCGGGAATGACTGGGGCTTCAATGCTTGGGGCGGACTTGTCGATGGGTTGTACTTCCCATGGGACCAAGACGATTTGATCGCACAAAAAATCTGCGAGATCGAACACGTCGATTCCTACCGCACAGATGAGTTCATTTTAGAAGGTGGTTCTTTCCACGTGGATGGCGAAGGGACTGTCTTGACGACTGAAATGTGTTTGTTAAGTGAAGGGCGCAATCCTCACATGACGAAAGAGGAAATCGAAGAAAAATTATGCGACTATTTGAACTGTGAAAAAGTTCTTTGGTTAGGCGACGGAATCGATCCAGAAGAAACCAATGGACACGTAGATGACGTGGCGTGCTTCGTTCGTCCAGGAGAAGTCGCATGTATCTATACGGAAGATGAAAACAGCCCATTCTATGAAGCAGCACAAGATGCATACAAACGTCTGAATGAAATGACAGACGCAAAAGGCCGCAAGCTAAAAGTGCATAAGATCTGCTGCCCAATCGAAAATGTGACGATCGACGGCAATTTCAAGATCGATTACGTGGAAGGAACAATGCCGCGTGAAGACGGCGATATCTGTATCGCGTCATACATGAACTTCTTGATTACCAATAACGGCGTGATCGTGCCTCAATACGGTGACAAGAACGATGCGTTAGCTTTAGAACAATTAGAAATGATCTTCCCAGATAAAGAAATTGTGGGCGTAAATACAGTAGAAATCGTGTACGGCGGCGGAAACATCCACTGCATCACGCAACAACAACCACAAAGATAGGAGACCCTCATGTCAAAAATCGTAATCGCTTTAGGCGGAAATGCGTTAGGAAATTCTGCCAATGAACAATTAACAAAAGCAGAATTAGCAGCGAAATCCATCGCGGATCTCATTACAGCCGGACACCATGTCGTGATCGCTCACGGCAATGGCCCGCAAGTCGGAAAAATCCGTCTGGCCTTCGAAGAAACCAGCAAGACGGCGGAAGATACGATGCCGTTCCCAGAATGTACAGCGATGAGCCAAGGCTACATTGGCTATCATTTGCAGCAAGCCATTGATGAAGAATTGGTTTCCCGCGGAATGGAAGACATTCCAGTCGTTTCGATGCTGACACAAGTTGTTGTTGATCCGAAAGATCCAGCCTTCTCAAATCCAACAAAACCCATCGGCGGGTATTACACGGAAGAAGAAGCCAAAAAACTGATGGATGAAACAGACGACGTGTATGTGGAAGACGCAGGACGCGGCTGGCGGCGGGTCGTTCCATCACCAAAACCAGTAGATATCTACGAAAAAATCAGTTTAAAAACCTTAGTCGATGCGGGGCAAGTCGTCATCGCCTGTGGTGGAGGAGGTATTCCGGTTATCTATGAAGGCTCACGCTACAAAGGCGTCGACGCCGTCATCGATAAAGATTTTGCCGCAGCTAAAATGGCTGCGCTGATCGACGCAGATGTCTTCATTATATTAACAGCTGTCGACCATGTCTTCGTCAACTTCGGCAAACCTGATCAAAAGGCGTTGGAAACAACGACTGTCGCTGACATGCAGCAATACATTAGCGAAGACCAATTCGCTCCGGGCAGTATGCTGCCAAAAGTCGAAGCGGCGATCGACTTCGCTGAATCAAAAGCAGGCCGTCAAGCCATCATCGCTTCTTTAGAACAAGCATCAGAAGCCGTGAAAGGCAACAGCGGAACGAAAGTACAGATGTAAAAAGGGCAACTCATTTTCTCTTTAGTTAGGGGAAGATGAGTTGTTTTTCTATTAAAAGGATAATCACAGTTGCAGAGTAAAGCAGTATAATAAGAGAAAAGAAAGCGGGAGAAAGCAGTGGATGATTCGACGATCGAGCGTGTTTGGAAGGCAATTATAGGATCAGGTTTAGGTATCCTTTTTGTGGTTTTGAATATACTTCTAAATATGAGTGTGACAGCTATTCAAACGATTGATGGAGGCATAGGTAAAATTGTTGCTGAACTCTTGTGCTGCCTTTTAGCTGTTATTTGTGTAAGTGTGCTATTGGTGGCTTTAAAAAAGCTGAATGTCAGTACGCTTAAATTTAGTTTTCCTTCTGCTAAAACCTTGACGATTATTTTAATTGGTTTAGTGCTCTATCGTTTGCTTGTATTACTCTGTTCATATTTAATGTTACAAAAGGGAATGGGAAGCACGGCAAACGATCAGATGCTTAGTCGGGGATTCAATGGATTATCTATGATTGTGATCCTATTTATTTATGCTATTTGCACGCCAGTCATGGAAGAAGCAGTTTTTCGAGGGGGAATCATTGGATTTGTTTTCAAAGAGCATCAATTCCTTGGATTACTTCTTTCAAGTATTATTTTTACTGCATTGCATAATCCTACAGAAATATATAGTTGGCTCATTTATGGCGGCTTCTCATTGATTGTTGGCTATGCTTATCTCAAAACAAATCAACTCAGTGTTCCTATCGCTATTCACTTACTGAATAACCTGATTGGAATAATAGGACTGATTCTGTAATGGTTATAAGAGACAGGAAGTAATTAAAATCCCGATTTCTTGGTATATTTTCCAAGGAATCGGGATTTTTTGCGTGTGTTTGCACGGTACAATAAAAGAAAAGGGAGTGAGAGGAGCCATGAAAAATCAAACAGTCGATAAATTATGGAATGTGATGATTTGTATAGGATTAGGCGGTTTGGTCGTATTTTTTTCGGCGATGTTCTCCATGTTTTTAGTGATCGCCCAAAGAAACAACGATCATAGTTTTACGACAATTGATAGTTTTGCACTCTGTCTGTTTTGCTTATTTGCCTCATTTATACTCCTACGGCTTTCTCAAAGTTTAGATTTGTTCTTTTTTGATTTGAAATTTTTGACCAAGAGAAATATTCAAATCATTTTAACAGCCACGATTTCTCTACTTATTCTCTCCGTGTTGGAATCCGTCCTTATCGATCACAAAGTCATTATTGAAAAAGCGTTAAATCCATTAGACACGCAGGTTCTATCTACAGTTCCGCTAGTGATCATTGTACTTTTTACGTTTATCCTTAGTCCAATTATGGAAGAAGTTGTTTTCCGAGGAGGAATTATTGGGTTGGTTTTCAAGGATCACGCGTTTTTAGGTGTATGGGTATCGAGTATCTTGTACAGCATTTTATTGCAGCCAGAAACCTTCATCTGCGGACTCTTATATTTACTAGTGAATGGTATTCTAGGTCTCGCTTACGTGAAGACAGGAAGGCTGATTGTTCCGCTGCTTATCAAAATAAGTGCATGTCTGATAGTTTTTTTTCTCATATAGTGAATGGGATGGCGGCTGCTTTAAAGGAGTTTAATATCCGCAATTTGTCTATCTCATGTCACTAAACTAGAAAAACAGCCGCCGAATCGGCGACTGTTTTTTTAGTCTTTTTCTGCTTGCTCGACTTGTTTTTTCAAATCATTGATTCGTTTGTCTAAGTCTTTGCTTTGGTTCTTTGTGTCTTGAATTTGGTCTTTGACCGTATTCAGTTCAGAGTCTCGTGCGGCTTTTTCATGGGCGTACTCTGCTTCTTTGTTGCGGTAGACATTGGTGTATTGGTCCGAAAGGGAACCGCCCGATGGCTCAACCTGTTGGACCAGAGCAAAGACTTGTTGTGCATACTGATCGAAGGTCTGCCAATTGTCCTGACTGTCTGTGACGATGATCTCGAATTGACTCAACGTATCGATTCGTTCAGAAATCAATTGATTGCTGAAGGTTGAAGCTTCTTCAACCATTGGCGTATTCAACTTCGCCGCCGTTAATTCGTTGGCTTTTTGTTTCGCCAAGGTATCGATGTTCGCTGTCGAAGTCTGCAACGCATTCTTACGTGTTGCTAAGACTTGCTTGGTTTGACTGGAACGAGTCACCAATTGGTTGCCGACTTTTTGCACGGAAGAGGGCATTTGGAAATCAACGTCTTCTTTGCCATTATTTAAAAGATCCATCGTTTGTTTGAAAATTTCCTTCGTTGCCTGTCCCACGCTGCTGTTGTCCTGTGGTTGCGGCGTGTCATCGCCGGCCCAAACAGCTACGGTGTAATACGGGGTGGCGCCGACCGTCCATAAATCCTTTGCTTCATCTGTCGTCCCGGTCTTGACCGCCCAATTTTGATTGTGGGCCAAGGCCAGACCGTTTGCCGTACCGTCGGGGTCTTGATGGACAGCTTTCATCGTATCGATGGTCAAATAGGCAGCATCGTCGCTGTACACCTTTTGTTGCGCAAGATCGTTTTGCGCGAAGATCTCTTGTCCATTGTCTTTTCGCTTGATCGTTTGGATGTTTAATGGTGCGCGGTAATTCCCTTGATTAACTAAAGTAGCGATTCCACTCGCCATTTCCTGTGTGGTGGCACCATAGGTCATCCCGCCGACAGCGATGATCGGGTTATCGTCTTGGACATCAAGTCCGGTAAATTGCATTTGCGCTAATGGCTGATAGACAGGCTCTTTTAATTCTGCCCGATTTTCTTCCGCTAATTTGTACGCAACGACGTTTGAAGATATCGCTAAGGCATTTCTTAAGGTCAAGTTTCCCTTAGAGCCATTGTAAATATTGTTTGGATACGTGTCGTTTGGTCGATCATCTGAAACGGCATTTGTCTCAAGCAAACCGCGCTCATACGCAGGCGCATAAGAGACTAGTGGCTTGATCGCTGATCCAGGTTGTCGGAAGGAGAGAAAGGCCCGATTGTAGTGGTTGCCCTCTTCGCCGCGCCCGCCGATACTTGCGACGACATCGCCTGTCTGATTGTCAATGACTGTCATCGCCGCCTGCTTCGTAAAGAAATCATTTTCTCCACGGTCTTGCCAAGCGTTCATGACGTTGCTGACGATTCCTTGCAGTTGATCATGAAGCCCCGTATCAATGTTCGTGCTGATTTGATAGCCTCCGGAAAGGATTCGCTGATACACTTTGTTATACGCCGTCTTGTATTCTTCGTTGTAGCGATCTTCTTCTTCCTTTGAGTCAAATTGATACTGGAAGCGGAAGTCCTGTTGCCCCATTAGAATCTTCGTGGCTGAATCAACGGCTAAAGCCACTTCATTATTGTCTAGCTGATTGTTCAGGGCGTTACTATGAATCTTCGCGGAGATATCGTCTGATTTCGCTTTTTCATATTGCTCTTTCGTGATATAGCCCTGCGCGTTCATCTGTTTTAAAATCAGCTTGGCACGCTTTAAGGCATTTTCCTTATTGGTCGTAGGGTCAAAAATCCCTGGATTGTTCGTAATCCCTACCAGTGTTGCTTTTTCTAAAAGACTGGTGTCATTGATGGATTTTCCGAAATAGACCTTCGCCGCCGCGTTGATCCCATAGGCACCATGACCAAAGTACACGTTGTTTAAGTAATATTCTAAAATTTGGTGTTTTGTAAATCTTTTTTCCAGGGCTTGAGCCATGACCATTTCTTCGATTTTTCGAGAAATAGACACTTCAGGAGTCAAATAAATATTTTTGACTAATTGCTGGGTAATCGTAGAAGCCCCACGGACGCCGCGACCTGTAGCAGCATTCAATGCAATCGTCAAAAGCCCTTGCGTATCGACACCATGATGTTCGTAGAAGCGCTTGTCTTCAATCGACATCAACGCCTGGGAAACAAGGGGGTCCATTTTTTTATACGTTAAATAGTCCCGCTCCTGCGTTTTTAACTCTTTGATGACTTGCCCGTTTTTATCGAGAATCGTGGTGGGGTGGTATTGCTTAAAGTCGCTTTCTTGAATTTTCGCCGCATGCTCTTCACCTGCGTCGATCGCTGCGGTCACTTCTTTGCCATACTTTTGGAAAAAGAACACCGTTCCTGCGAGGAGCATTAAAAGCATCACGGTAAGTATGCCTAATGAAATCTTAGTAGATTTCGCCAGCTTGATCCGTGAAGGCTTGTTTCGTGTAGGTTTCTTTTTGAGTTCTTGTTTTTTTTGATGCCGTTCTTGTCTGTTTGCCATATCCGCCTATCCTTATAAATCATTTCTTCTAGTGTAATAGAAATTGACAAGAATAACTATCATAATCCTATTTTTGCAAGGAAAATTTTAGATAATTTCATAAAAATAGGCAGTTATTCACTAGAAATACTTGACGCTTTTGCGATTAGTCGCCACAATAAGGAGGAGACGAGGTGACCTATGAACACAGCAAAAAAATGGTTGATCTTTTGGGGTGTCCTGGCAGCGTTGTTTGTCGGCATTTTTGGTATCGTATTGAGCGGAAATTTCCCACAATTCACGATTCCCTTCAGCGTGTTCGCAAGCGACGACAAAGCACAGAAAAAAGAAGAATTGCCAAAACTTAAAACTCTGGCATTAAAAGATATCAATGATCAAACGTTAGTAGAAGAACAAACAAAAAAAGTGGATGCACTGAATACAGCCTTTGAGGATGCAAGCAGCTTCTCTAGTTCACAGGCAATGGCAAGCACGATCGAAAAAATTTACGGGTCGGCGAAGGATGGCAAAAACATCTTTGATCTTTACCGCAAGATTTATCCGATGGTAAGCTCTGAAGAGAGCGGCTTTGTGAGTGTCAGCTTGATTGGCTTTGGTCAACGACTGATCGATGACCAGCCCATGATGACCCAGCGGCAGGTTTGGAGCTTTACCGATACAAACGGGACGCGCCATGATTATACGGTGAGACTGCGTTTCAATGATAAAGAACTGTCGGAGCTGACCGCAGAAGACGGCAGTGATATGAAGTCTGTCATCACAAAGGATGATACGTACCTTGATAAATCCGCAGACTTTGAGACAGCATGGACGGAAATAGTCCGTAAGGGAACAGATACGCAGTTGTATCGACAAATGCAAAAAGCAGGAATGAACAAGGACCAAATAGAATTTAAGGCATTAGAGAAAAGTATCTCTGTGAATGATCCAAGCGGCTTCTTTGAACTATTCAAGGATACCCGTGGGGACCTTACACACGCCTACCTTTCCGGTTTTTACCATACAAACACGCCAACAGACGGCCAGTCGGATTACTACTTCCGAGTACCGACGTCCGAGAAAAAAGTTTCAGAATTCGTTGTTGTCTACGATCGCTTGCAGCAAAAGATCGTTTCGATCAATCGAAAAGAATAGGAAGAATTCTTTTAGTTTTACAAGATATACTTAATTAAAAATAATAATTATATGATAAAGGCCATCAATTTTTTTGAGGGTCTTTTTTTTTAGCGATCGATTGTTCTTAAAAGACAACTTTCTCAAAAAAGCGAGTTACTCCCAGTAATTGAATGCCCTCAGCCAACCAATTAATTAAATATATTATTAAATATATGGGATGTAGGAAAAACTTTTCATCATAATTCAAAGAATATTTTTGATTTTTGAGGGATTATAGAAATATATTACAATAATTGTTATATTTATGCCAAGAGGAAAATACCCCGAAGAATCACATTCTAAGAGGCGGGGAAAGTTGAGAGAGGAATCCTCTAACCTAAACATACGTGGTGGTATGTTTACTTGATGGGGGGTGGTACATGGGATTCTACTTCTGTTTTTGGCCAAAAACAATCTCTTAAAAAATAGACTGCTGCTTTTCTAAGGTAGTAGTCACTATAGTTAGGGTAGGGTTATTTGTTGTGCACTTTTTGCACTTGGGTAAGAGCAGAAAAGGAGAGCGAAATGAAAAAGAAGAGACTAATGAAAAAGTTTAAAGGGATCATGTCGTTGGTAACGTTACTGATCATGACGGTATCTTCATTGGGGATACCAGCGGAAGTTTTTGCGGCAGATAGCGACAAGCCGGAAAATCTGACGGTCAAATACAACAATGAACAAAATTGGACAACTATTCAATTTGATAAGGTTGCGGATGCAGAAAGCTACAACGTCTATCGTGGGGAAGAACAAGACGGTGAATTTGAAAAAATTGCTTCATTGAAAAGTGATAAGACCTTTACCGTAGACGATTATATGACGTTGAAGGTAGCAGGCACGATCAAATCGGATTATCTTTACTACTATAAAGTAGCAGCGGTCGTTGATGGGAAAGAAGCAGATGCTGCTGGACCAATCGCCAACCAGGACGTTGCTAAAAAAGAAAATGAAGAGGGAATCGATGCTGCTGCGGAAGCACCGCAAGTTGAGATCGCCGAATCTGAAGAAGCAGAAGAAGACGCTAGCAGCCGTATCTTTGGATCGTTCAAGCATAAAACAGGATGCGATACAAAGCATAGTGGAAGTGGCTGCAACAGTTATAACAAGCATGATTCACATTGTGATAGAAACCATAGTAAATACCGCAAATGCAATTCAAACAACTGGAAACATGGCGATCACTGCGACAAAAATCACGGCGGGAAAAACTGTAACGAAAACAATTGGAAACACAAACCCGACTGCGACAAAAACCACAGCGGGAAAAACTGTAACGAAAACAACTGGAAACATAAACCTGACTGCGACAAAAATCACAGTGGGAAAGAGTGCAACACGAACAATTGGAAACACAAACCTGACTGCGACAAAAATCACAGCGGGAAGGACTGCAACACGAACAACTGGAAACATAAACCTGACTGCGACAAAAATCACAGTGGGAAAGACTGCAACACGAACAACTGGAAACACAAACCTGATTGTGACGAAAAGCATAGCGGCAAAGACTGCAACCATAATTGGAAGCATGGCGAGCACTGTGATAAAAACCACAGCGGGAAACACTGTAATGAAAACAACTACAAAGAAAAATGGGATGCAGTTAAAAATGTTTGTGTGAGTGAAACACAGCATCATTGGCTGAAGCTTAGCTGGGAATCAAAAGGCAGCGATGCGGAATACAAGATCTATCGGGCAGTCAACAAGTGTAACGATTACAACTCTGGAAACTTCAAAGAGATCGCTACAGTAAAAGGACAAACGACCTATAATGACATCAAATTAGACCACAACACAACTTATTGCTACAAAGTCATGGTAAGACGTCCGAAGACATGTCCGTATACGATCGAAACAGTATCTAGCTCAAATATCGGTAAATTCACCGTTTGCGGAAAGACGCTGAATCCAAGTATCAAAGCTTCTGCTGTCTCTGAGAGAGCGATCAAAGTAACTTGGACAAATACGAAGAGTGACAATGGGTCTACTCGCTATGCAACAAGCTATACACTGTATCGCAGTACAACGAACAATATCAACAATGCAACAGCGATCACAGTGAATGGCAAGCAAGACGGTTCAGAAATGTCTTACCTAGACGATTGCTTGAACCAATGCACGACCTATTACTACTGGGTGAAAGCAAACTATGGTCAATGGAGCAGCTGGGTAAGTCCTCAATGGGGCCCAAGCTGTGCAACCACATTGAAGAAAAAGGAAATCGGTACTGGATTAAAAGGCTGCATCAAAAATTATTTAGTGTGCGGCTGTATTCCAACACGCTATTATGGCGCACAGATTTTCTTAGGTACGCAAAATCCTAGTACGTTAGATTATTCGAAAGTTCGCGTTTATCGAAGAACCGCTAGCGGAGGATATGGCTCTGCTTACACGACCATCGATGTTCGCTATGCCAAATATATGAATGGCGCTTTTGGAAAAGGTTATTACTTGGATTACACATTGAGCAAGGTCTGCTTATCTAGAGGGACTTACTACTTCGCAATTCAAGCTGTCGGCACAGATTGCGGAAAAGAGATCACTGGTCCGATGAAAGAAATCGGCTGTGTGACTGTAAGATGTTAAGCACCTCGCACGTGTGATCCATTAGGGTCGGGGGAAAAAAGTGTTTCAAAAAAAGGAAAGAAACCGTTTTTTGAGTGGCTTTCTCAAAAAATCGTCCAAAAAAAGTGTTAGGAGAGGGGTCTCCTAACACTTTTTTAATTGATAAAAATAGCTTCGTGACCTGTGTAAGGCAAGAATTTATCAAACACATCGGTCATTCGAAGTTTCATATAATTTGTAACAGAGCCAGAACTGCAGGCGTACCATTCCCGTTCAGAGACCGATTGATCGAACACTAATTGAATCTCATGATCGGGATCTTTAAGAAGTCCAAAGATCGTCGCCGCACCAGGAATCACACCTAAGCGTTCCTTCAACAAATCAGCAGAGGCAAAGGAAACGCGAGGAATCTCCATTTTTTTGCCAAAGTCCTTGGTGACAAATTTGAAATCAGCCGGCGTGATGTATAGGTAAAATTTCGTTTTCTTTTGATTGCATAAAAAAATCGTCTTTACCACTTCAACACCTAAGCGATCATCGATGTCAATGCAGTCCTCCATCGTCAAGGCTTCTCCAGTAGCGACTTGGTAAAAAGGAATCTCCAACTTTGCTAATGTGTCATAGGTTTTTTCTTCTAATTCCGAACCAAATTCAGTCGGCGGGGTAGTATGCATCTCACTAACGTAAACCATAGCGGCCTCCTCTTTCTTTGTGATAAATACTACAATACCTGTTTTTGGTCAGCTTCACAAGCTAATTTAATTCGATTTGATTGTTTTCCAGATCCTTTTTTACAAGAGAATCAAGAATCTGCTCAATATCATGGTAATCTGCTGGTGAAACGTTCGATCGGATCACGACAGATTTTTGATTTTCCAACAAGAAATTGTTGCAGGTAGGAGAAGTCCCGATGATTAACTGGGCCTCTTGAGGCGCTTCAACAAAATCTAAATGGTATTGATTTTTAAAATGCAGGTCGATCTTTTGCTGGATAAAGCTGGCAAAAAGTTCACTCAGCTCTGAAAAGACATAGACCGATATTTTCGGCAGACAATTTTCAAGCGGGTACAGGGTCATACAAGTAAGGATCGTGTACATTTGCAACTGTGGGCGGTCGTATTCTGGCATTTTCCGAGTGAAGTCTTGCCAAAACGCTTGGAAGCGACGGTAATAATAAGGAAATTGTGTTTCCACACGGGTCAATCCCACATTGATACTAAGCTGTGTAACGAGAGGAAGGTTCAGCCTGAAAAAAGAGAAGGCTGAATAATGCTGTCTCAGCTTTCGTCCGACACTTTTTTGCTCCTTCAAGTTCAACGAACGGAAATGCGTAGAGAAGGCATCGATCCAGCAGGCCGTCGCCTCAGTGAAAAATCGTTCTTTGGAAGCGTTCTTCGGTTGCAACTCGAAATCATTCAACAGAGAACTATAAATCGCATATAAAAAGAAGCGCCACTCATCATTGTCCCACATCTTCAAAAAATCAGGTTTCTTCGGGTATTTGAAGCGATTCAATTGCTCTACCTCAGTAGCATTGAAGACAAGCGGGCTTTTTTTAATGAGGGATTGATTTGTGATCAATAACCAAAAACTGATCATTTCCAAGTTCGTCGGATTGTTTTTGATCTTTAGGTAGTCTTCGATTTGATCGGCCAATTGTAAATAGCTGTCCGTGTTTATCCCTGCAACTTGCGTAAATTGATGATAAAGTCCTCGAACGAAAACATAATAAAAACGACGGATATCGACTTCCCGTCCCTTGAGACTAATTTTCGCAGAACAAGAGATATAAAGGTCCGAGTCCTTCAATTCTTGATTGATTTCTTTTATTTTTCGTCTCAGCTTGGATTCACTGATATTTTTATCCATACAAAATTGAATAGCTGAGATTTTTCGTTTAACCAGTATCGTACGAATGATCTCACATGCAAGATCATGCTGGTAAAGATAACTCGTCAATGTTTGGAGATTCGTCGAGGAGCGATCCAGTTGGATACCGCGCCCATTGTTCATGCGAAGTTTTAACGAATAGTCTTCCTCCGTATAAAGCTGATCAATGATAATCTGCAGCTCTTTGCAGTTCATACGAATCGTACCAAGACTTGCGTATCCGATCTTCTCCTGTAGTTCTTTTAGAGAAATCGGCGCTTGGAGACCGTCTAATATCTCAATGATCTGAATCTTTAATAAAGTATTTCTATCCATCCCCAGCATGAAAAAACGCCTCCATTTCCATTTGTTAATAATTAAGCTCACTTCTTTATATGATAAATTAAAATATCATATAGTACAAATAATAACCTAATAAAAGACAAAAAATAAAGTTTTAACCTAAAAAAATCTTTAAAAATACTTTGCAAAAAAGAACACCAGTTATATTTTCTTCTTATTTGAAAGAGAAGAAGTATTAAAAATGAGTGGATAAAAAAGTTTGAAAAATAATAAAAACCTATGTAAAGAGAAGCACAGCGAGCAAAAAAATACGAGGATTTTATAAATTATGATTCCAATGATACCGCAAATAAAAATCTTCGCAGCACTTTTTTATGAAAGCGGTCGTTTCCGCTTACATTCTAAGGTATAATATATCTAAAAGGAGTAAGCAATGAGAATCTCAGAAATGAAAAATATTGGTGTGGTAAATGAAGAAAAATTAGCACAAGTAGGGATCGTTGAACCGGAGCAGTTACGGGATTTGGGAACAGAGGGTGCGTTTCTGAAGATCCGTCATTTGGTAGATGACGGTGCGTGTTTACATCTGTTGTACGGATTAGAAGGTGCCATCCAGGATATTCCCAAACGTGAGCTGAGTGAACGACGAAAAGCGGAATTACGAGATTTCTTCAAACAATTAAATTAGATTTCTTTGACTTCGCTTGCTGGTGTAATTGTTTCACGGTACACTACAATTAAAAAGGGAAGTGGCTTTTTGTATCTAACAGCATTAGTAATCTTCATCATTTTAGTAGGTGCGTATAATATTTTTCTTAGCCTCGCAAAGCGCAAGAAGAAAAACATCTCTTCATTGATGGTAAACATTCAAGTAACGCTGAATATCGTATTAGTAGTTGCAGGATTGCTCTACTTGATTTTCGGATAAGAAAAAGAGGAAGACTGCGGTCTCCTCTTTTTATATTATTCGATTTTAGCAACATTCGGTCAGCGAACTGGAATAATCTCGGCCCCGAATGGCAGCAGCGCCAACCGTGCGAGCTTCACAGATTGCATAGCAAACGGGATGCCGACGATCGTGAGGCATAGAAAAAGAGCGCTAGCCAGATGGCCTAATGCCAAAGGAACTCCGGAAACAATCAGCCAAATAATATTGACGAACAAATTTATCCCTGTTGTATGGTACACAATGTCTTTGCCAAAGGGCGCAAAACTTAACGACGCAAATTTGAAACATTGCAGTCCGATCGGAATACCGATGATCGTGAGGCACCATAAAGCACCCGCGAGGCACCAAAGCAGCCCGCCAACCAAGCCGCCAAAAATAAACCAGATGATATTACCTAAGCAAGACATATTCTATCCCTCCATTTTAGTAATAGTGTATCATTTATTTAGAAAAGTACCTCCAACTTAAGATGGATTTATGACGTGAAAATTTGCGAATAAATTAAAACGATGTGTAGAAGAAGGGAGTCTCTTATGTTAGAAACCGTTGAATTGCTTTCTGTTGATGAAACCACCCGGCTGCAAGGCTATCATTGGTCCTGTGATGAGCCGTGGGCAGTCTTACAAGTCACACACGGCATGGCCGAGCATTTATTGCGCTATGAAGCTTTGGCCGAATACTTGAATGAACAGGGAATCGTCGTGGTCGGTCATGATCATCTAGGCCACGGATCATCCATCCAGGAAGCCCCGAAAGGCTATTTTCATGATGAAACGATCAAGCATGGGTTGGTCCAAGATTTGTATGAAGTGACCCAGTGGGGAAAGAAACAGTATCCGAAGCTGCCCTTTTTTATTTTAGGCCACAGCATGGGTTCCTTTGTTTTGCGCAATTATATTTACGACTATGGAGAGGAGATCCAAGGCGCGATCTTAGTCGGAACGGGGCAGCAGCCTGTTTGGCTGACGCGAATGGGTCAGAAATCAGCGAAGCTGTTGAGCAAGATTCAAGGGGAAAAGCATCCTAGCAAGCTGATCGATCGCTTGGCATTTGGTAGGATGAATCGCAAAATAGAAGCTCCAAGAACGGACAAAGACTGGCTGGTCAGTCTGCCGGAGGAGGTCGACGCGTACCTTGCAGATCCTAACTGCGGGTTTTTATTCACATTAAGCGGGTACCACGAATTGTTTACATTGATTATTCGTGCGCAAAACGCGGAGTTAGTCCACAAGGTACCTAAAAATTTACCGATCCTTTTATTGTCTGGAAAAGAAGACCCTGTCGGAGAGTATGGAAAAGGTGTAATGAAAGCGGCCCGCGCGTATCGAGCTGCTGGCGTACAACAAGTGACCGTCCGCCTCTACGAAAAAGCACGCCATGAACTGCTAAATGAAACCCAAAAACTTTCAGTTTTCAATGATATTTGCATATGGATGGAAAAAAATTCTGGAAAATGATATTATTGTAAAAATTTTAAGGTAATTGAGGTATCCTATGAAAGCAGAATTTTTAATTGATTATTGCCACCAGGGAGATTGGCATCCGCAAGGCGGTCAGACCCAATCACCGATCGACATCCAAACGAGCATGACTGAAACCTACGAGGCGCTTGCCCCAGTGCAAGTGAACTTTTCTGATACGACCGCTACTTTTTTTAATAATGGACAAAACCTGCAGCTTTTAGGTGCGGGGCAGGCGCTCATCAACCATCGCAGGTTTGACTTTGTCCAAGTGCATTTTCACGCGGATTCAGAACATCGCTTAAATGGCGAGATTTTTCCATTGGAAGGTCATTTTCTCTTCCAATCGCCTAACGGTCAAACAGCAGTTTTGGGTGTTTTTTACCAAGTTGGAGAGCACAACCCAGATTTTGAACATATATTGGATCAATACGACAAGCAGCAATGCTTCGGCGAATTTTCTGTAGACGGATTGATTCCTGAAAATAAAAGCTATTATCACTATATCGGCTCATTAACCACACCGCCATTGACTGAAGGCATCGAGTGGTATGTGATGCAGACCATTATGGAAGTCTCAGCAGAACAGATCCTGCGCTTCATGACGATCCACGGAAGAAACAACCGCACGTGTCAATCATTAAATGGTCGTAAAGTGTTGAGCTACAATGAATAAAGAGGCTGCCGATTTCGGCAGCCTCTTTATTTGTGTAGTGGGAGGGTTAGTCGAGGTAATCCTTTAATGCAAACGCGACACCAGACTGATCGTTGGAGCGAGTCATCTTATGGACTATTTTTTTTACAGCAGGGGCTGCGTTAGCCATCGCCACGCTGGTCCCGCTCATTTTCAACATCTCCAGATCATTCTCTTGATCACCGATCGCCAGAATATCCTTTGCTTCAATGTCTAGGTGGGCAGCTAAAAAGTTCAGTGCGGCACCCTTATTGACACCATCTCCCATCACTTCGAGCCAATAGGTATCAGAATAGGAACTGTTGATCTCGTGCTTTTCTAATTGCGCACGGAGTTTGACCAGCTTGCGTGTGTCGTTATCTGTAAAGGCCAATTTGAAATAACGGATCTCATTTTCCTCGATTTCCTTCCATAAATCTTCAACTTTTGATTCTTTCAAATTGAATTGTGCATAGTAGGGGCTGTTCTTTTCATTCTTATCCTGAGCAAAGGACATGCGGTCGTCTTGGGTCGCTCTGCTGGCTACGACAGTCACTTCCGCTTTCATCGCAAGTGTGAGAGCAGTTTTCACTGTATCAGAATCAATGGTATAGTTTTTCAGAACATCGGCGATTTCGCCATCTTCAATGCGTGCCACATAGGCACCATTCGAAGCCAAAGTATATCCTTGTATCCCCAAGTGGGCGAACACTTCTTTTGCGGAGTGTATCGAGCGTCCCGTAGCTAACGCGATGACTCCGCCTTGTTCGTCAAATTTCTTTAGTGCGGAGGCGTTCGCTTCAGTGACAAGACCGTCTCTATTTAGCAAGGTGCCGTCAAGATCTACTGCAACTAATTTCATCTATATCCGTCCTTTTTTGTGCTTTATCTATCCTAAGGGTAGTCTAATAAGGAGAAAATGAACAATTAAACGCTCATATGAATAATATTCAATAAGATTACAATAAAATAAATAAAAACTTTAGAAAAAATTAATAATTTATACAAAACAGCCAAATATAAGTACTTTTAGCCCGTTTTTTGAGTAAATGGAAGAGGTGTCAAGGCAGTAATTTTGCTTAATTGTTCGGAGGGGTCTACTCTGAATTTTGTAGAGAACTGTTATTAATAGCTACGAAAAATTCAGATAGGAGTGAAGGTTCTATGTTCTCAAAAATTGAGGAAATCCCTGTAGTCACAGCAGCTGATGAAAATTATGCTCCTTATCTTAGTGTAATGATCTCAACTTTACTGAAACAAACATCAAGGAGTACACCCATTCGCTTCGTTATTATCGACGACGATCTTTCAGTCGCAAGTAAAGAAAAATTGATCCAGACGGCGCGTAATCATTCAAATGCCGCTGTTATTCAATTTGTGAAGGTTGATGAAAGTGTGTATGAAGACTTTTTAGTGAGTGATCATATTACAACGACCGCTTATTTTAGAATCTCGATGCCAAAGATTTTGGCAAAAAAACAATATAAGAAAATTTTGTATATCGATGCAGATACGCTTATTTTGGATGATATCCAAAAACTTTACCAACAGGATCTAGAAGGAAAAACGATCGGAGCGATCATTGATCCAGGCCAAACGAAGGCACTAGAAAGACTCGGCGTA
Organism: Enterococcus sp. AZ048; assembly: GCF_051715125.1. NCBI lineage: Bacteria > Bacillati > Bacillota > Bacilli > Lactobacillales > Enterococcaceae > Enterococcus > Enterococcus sp. AZ048. The sequence goes on from NZ_JBIOTD010000002.1 coordinate 110,843, forward strand.
GATTCAGAAGACTACTATTTTAACTCCGGCGTGATGGTGATCGATGTTGATCGATGGAACCAGCAAGAAATTACAGATAAAACGATCAGTTACTTGAAAAAGCATGGGGATAAAATCATTTATCATGATCAAGATGCCTTGAATGCGGTGTTGTATGAGCAGTGGCATCCGTTCCATCCTCGTTGGAATATGCAGGCGTCATTGGTTTCGGACAAACATCCAGCACCGACCGAAGCCTACAAAAAAGCATACAAGGAAGGACGGGAGAATCCGGCGATTATCCATTTTACAGGACACGACAAGCCTTGGAATACGTTAGAAGACCATCCTTTCCAAGAGAAATATATGGAACTGCTAAACGAAAGTATCTTTATGAAGACGGTGAATGTAAAATGAAAAATGAAAAAATGACAGTGGTTTCAAGTAGTAATGATGGCTTTGCGGAGCACGTTTCGGCACTATTTGTTTCCATTTTAGAGAATACGGAACAACCGGTATCAATGATCGATTTTTATGTGATCGATGATAAGATCAGTATCGGAAATAAACGATTGATGCGAGAAACGCTTAAGGAGTACGGCGAAAAACTGCATTTCCTAACGATCGATAAGAATTATTTTTCGGATGCTGTAGAAAGTGATCGAATCCCTGAAACGGCGTATTATCGAATCGCGATCCCTGAACTCTTTAAAGATAAAAACGTGGAGAAAATTCTCTATTTGGATTGTGACATGATTGCGCTGGCCGATATTTCAGAGCTTTGGGAGATTGATCTCGGCGCATACACGCTAGCTGCTGTTGAGGACGCAGGCTTCCATAATCGTCTCGAAAAAATGGACATCGCTTGTGGATCGACAACGTACTTTAATTCCGGCTTTATGCTGATCAATGTGGAAAAATGGCTGAGTGAGAATGTAACGAAGCGTGTGTTACGCTTTATCCATGACAATCCTGAAAAGCTTCAATTTCATGATCAAGACGCGTTGAATGCCATTTTACATGACCAATGGCTGCAACTGCATCCTAAGTGGAATGCCCAAAGCTATATTATGAAACGTGAAGTGGAGCATCCAGACCCAGAAGGCGAAAAAGAATATTTTCAAGCACGGCGAGACCCAAAAATTATTCATTACTCGGGCCATGTAAAACCGTGGGACCCAGAGTTCACCTCTTCGCTGAAAAAATATTATAAAGAGTACGAAGATTTGACCGCTTTTGAAGACGCAATTGAGACAGAAACGACGCCAACGAAACGACCACCGACAAGAAAATTAGGGTAAAATAGGAGGAATTTAGGATATGAAAAATCTATTAAGACACGGCGGCCAGCAAAAAAATCATTTCCATCACAAACAATCAGGAAAAAATCAAAGCAAGCAACAGGACAGCGCGGTAAAATCATTGATGTTCAAAATTTTATCTGTCTTTGTTATTGGTTTTTTAACAAAGAAAATCAGAAACCGAAAAAAATAAGCAGACGGACGTATTTCAATCACGAAATACGTCTTTTTTCTGCTTAAAAATAATTCTATAGTATAGAAGAAACACGTCACGGACGCCCGAAACGATTTCGGGGTTTGTGCTTGACCTGCGGTTCCAATTCATGGATCAGCTTGGTCAATATATGATCAAATTGTTCCTTTTCCTCAGGGGTTAGGACGTCAAGGACCACTGGTTGAAAATCGTCGCTCTGCTGCGCGGCGATTTTTCCGCGTGCAGTCAAATGAATAGTCATCACCCGTTTATCTTCTTGCGATCTCTCGCGCGTAATGTATTCTTTCTTTTCAAGCTTGCGGATCATCTCGGAGGCTGATTGCGGGCGCATATCCAGCCGCTGTACCAGCTCTTTTTGAGAGATACTTCCGTGTTCCCGGACGATGCTCAGTATTTGCCCCTGACCACGGTTGCGATTCTCAAATTTGAAGGGGCCGCGAGAATTTTCACGGAAAAATTGCATGAATAAGCTGCTCAATTCAAAATACTTATGGGTAACGGTTATATTTAGTTCTTTTTCATCCATTGAGTGCTTCCTCCTATTCCAATAGATTCCTACACAAATAATATTTTATCAGGTTACCGAAATAAATCAAAGACTTCTTATGATACCCACACGCCACCGATGCAACTTCTTAGATTCACCGTCTGGATTTTGGTTTGATACTGGCCGCTAGAAGTGGCGGAGGATCGAGATATTTAGTCAATAAGCCGGCTCAGAATAGTAATAATCTGAAAATTGGAAACATACTAATGGACAAATGGATAAATCATCCAATAGTGATAGAATTCGGTTTTTATGATGGATGCAAACAATAATATCATCTATTTTTGTAATGATAAATGATACTTATTGTCAAATAATCATATTTTTACTTCGCGTGGAAATAATTGAGTCATTTCACAGGTGTCGATTTCCTTCTGTTATTGAAATTGGCGTAAATTCATTTATACAAGGGTTTTACGGTCGTTAATCTAGTTCGAAATTAGTTATAAAATGACAATTTTTAGTCTAAAATAAGCAGCGGATTTAAGGGAGCTTTTTAGAATTAGGTTAACAACGGCGAATCAGTGCTGTATCGTAATAGGTGTAGATAACAGGCGTATTTAAAAAATGATTTTTTTAGAAAGGTGAGTTAAATATGATTAAATTATATGGGTCAGCCAGTTGCAATTCATGCAGAAAAGCGAAGGCATGGTTAGAAAAACAAGGATTGGATTTTGAGGAAAGAAATATCATTTCTGAACCACTTACGAAAAGAGAGCTGAAAGAAATTCTTTCATTAACGGAAACCGGAACAGATGAGATTATCGCGACACGTTCGAAGGTTTATCAAAAATTTTCTTTTGATTTTAACGAGTTATCCTTCAATGAATTGGTTGCTGTAATTGAAGAAAATCCGAGCTTGTTAAAACGCCCGATCATTATGAATGAAACCAAATTGCAGATCGGGTACAGCGAAGATGACATTCATCAGTTTGTCCCTAGAAAAGTACGAAGAGTCTATTCAAAGAAGATGACGGAAGCTCTCTTCTATTTAGAATTGGAAAAACAAAAAGTCGTATAGCTGACTTCTTCTAATAGCGCATAATCAGTTTTTTTAAATAGAGTAGTCACCAACTATGCACCCGAGAGGACTAACGGTTGTGAGGGTATCGTCTTTTTCGTCAAGGACCAAAGAGAAGAATGCCAGGACGAAGGTTGAAAGGGGCTTACAATGACTGAAGATTTTGTAAAGAGTGCACTGGATCGCATGCTGGGGGCAGGAATCAGTAGAGAGCGCATCCAGCTTCAAAAGAAGATCATTTTTCAGGGAACACATCGAGAGTATTACTATGACAAAGTGGAAAATAGTGAAGAGTCCTGTGAGACCATTCCTGTGGAGAAAATCCTTGCGATGAAAGACGTAGAGGCTGCCGAGGGCACGTCCGTTTATGATCTTTTTGTAAAGATCGGAAATGCTGAAAAAACTGCCAAAATAATTGAGGAGCAATTAGACTCTTTAGAGAAAAACGGGCTGTTGTCCCAACAGACTTCTTATTCAGGAAAAATCAATATAGAAGGGCCATCGCCTCTGTTGATTAATTATTATAAGGACGAGGATTGCTTCATTACTCAAACGGATACGCGTTACCAGACCGTCGCTGCTAAAATGTTTGATGCCCCTTTTTTATCAGGAATCCTGACGACCTATCAATTAAACGCGGAAAAAAAGAAACTGTATGATGAATACGAATCTTTGCGAGACCTGCTGCGATTAACAGATCTCAGAGGACTTACCATGGATATTTTTCAAAACAAAAAAAACACGTAGCTGATCGACAACTACGTGAGTAATAAGTGGAATACAAAGAAAGGCAGTAAGACCACTCTTTCAAAGAAGGGTCTTACTGCCTTTTGGATTATCCTAGACGGGAGGTATCCATTTTCTCAAGAACGGTTTTGATTTTTCTTCTAGAAATGGGGCAAAAATGATTTTTGTCAAAATAAATAATGCCTTCGTTTCGCTTGATCTCCGTGATGTTGCTTAGATTGACAACAAATGCACGATGGACCTTATAAAAACGATCATCCAGCTTCTTTATTTCTTCTAGGGTCGCATAGAAATTGACCAATCGAGACTTGCAAATTAGTCGGACTTTATGAGAAATTTCCGTCGTTTCAAAATAAAGAATATCGGAAAAAGGAACTTGAAAACTGGTATTTTGATTACGAAAGACAAATAATTCTTCGCCGTGCTGAGTCGTGTTCATTGATCGCAAATGGGAAAGACCTTCAAAAATGTGTTCCTGAATCTCATCGATCGAGCTGTCTTTGTCTATAAAATCAAAGGCGGAAACCTTGTAAGCATAGGTGATCGGCGCAAATTCAGAGTGGGTCGTAATGAAAATAATGATCCCGTATTTATCGTATTTTCGAATTTCTTTGGCGACGTCCAATCCTTTTCTTTTCTCACCATGTAATTCAATATCTAAAAAATAAATATTTTGATCAACAGTTTCTCGTACCTTCTCAAGCAGAAAATCTGGCCGAGAGGTCGCGATAATAGACTTAGCGATCCAATGATTTTTTGCAAGAATTTCACGAATCACTAATTCTAAACGCTGCTGCTGCAGAATGTCGTCTTCCAATAGAAAAATATTCAAAGTTGAATCACCTCTCTGATTACAAAAGTTTGTCGAAATACACCTGCTTGAAATTCCGTTTGCAGGGAAAGATTTTGATAGTTTTGTAAAATCGCTTGAACCGTGGCTAATCCTAATCCCCGGTTCGTTCCTTTTGTTGAGTACCCTTTTTGAAAGATTTTTACGATGTTTAAGGAGTTCTCCGAGCAGGAATTTTCTATGATCAATTGAATCTCCCTCTCAGAATCGTTCTTAAAAAAGGCGATGTTCAAAAACGGATGCGCATCTTTTTCAGCAGCCTCAATAGCATTATCCAGTAAGTTAGATACCACCCGCACATAATCTAAGATATCAATACTTTCATTTTCGATAACATCCTCGACCTCTAAGCGTACAGGAATATTTTTCTGCCACGCCTGAATGACATGCGCTGAAATCACACCCTTTATAGGTAATGTCTTCAAGTTATTCAACCTAGTCAAAGAATAGTGCTCTTTATCAATAACAAGATTTTCGTGATTCAGAATTTTATTATAGGTATCCTCAATCAGTGAAATATCTTTTGACTTGATGCTCTCACTCAAGCTGATCAGCATATTATGGTAATCGTGTCGAAAGCTGCGCAGCTCGCCATAAATCGCCTCGATTTGATGAACATACGAGCTAAGGTCAGCCAACTGCGTGTCCTTGAGTTGTTGGATACGTTCTGCATCCATTTTTTTTGTCTTTAAATTTAGATAGAGAACTAGTAAAAGAATTATTGAAATGAAAAGAAGGATCAGATATTTTCTAATGCCAGTTCCATCTTTTAGGAGGTATCGTTCTATCCAATAATAGCTGAATTGCAATACGCAGCACAGGGTCAATAAAACGTTTATAAAGAAAAGAAAATAATGATTTGCATTATCAAGATTTCTTTTTAAAAAGGTCAGGCTGGGCCGTATCAAATGTAACAACAGCAAATTACAAACAACAGAAAAAAAGGGAGAAAACACGATATTAATCAAATACATGTATTGATCAAAAAGCGTTTCTCCCAAGATAAAGAGCAGTGTTGAGTTCATTAGATAAGCAAATACAGAATAGGAAAATGTCGTGTAGACACCGTAAAACCATATCATGTTAGTGCTAGAACCTTTGCTGACTCGTTTTCCGACAAACAAAAAGTAGAGCAATATGACGATCAAGATCCAATAATGAAAGAACATATAAACAATTGTGGAAATTATCGGGAGTATCAATTTCATTCCAAAGGGTATCTTTTTATTTATCAACTTTGAGTAAATAAAAAGCTGTGAAAAATTTTCTACAACCATCGCTAAAACGATGATTAAGAATTGGAACGTGTTCATTTCCGTTTTAATTGTTTAAGTTTTGGATTCTCAGGTTCATAACCCCAAATGAAGCAAGGATAGCTTAACAAAACAGCCGAAAAAGCAAGGATAATAGTGGAGATTTTTTTCTGCATTGAGTTAGAGTTCAGTTTGATAGTTTTCATAATTTTTATAACTCCTTTTAGTTAATTTATAAAAAAATGGGTGAATCAAGAGTGATTCAATGACTAGACCTGTTATTAGCAATGTACTTGTTTTAGCAGCCACAAAAAATAGGGAGAGGCAAATCACCACGAAGGCGCTGAATAGTGCCTTCCTTTTTTTCTTTTTTCGTTCACTAATGCTGACAAGAGGATTTTTCTCTGTATCTGAAGGTGCGTAGAGAAAAACGATCAGCAGAACGATGGAGGACAGAAGAAGCAACCAGTTAAATGAAAAGGTGAACAGACTGTATTTTAAAAATACTGGAATCCCGACAAAAACGACCAAGCCGAAAATAGAGCAGTTACGGGAAGATTTTGCATGCCAGCCGCCAGCGGGTATTCTTAGAAAAACGTATGCCAGATTCATGAGAAATGTTTCAAATAAAACACCAAAAACAAATGCGACAGCGTATACTTGAACACTTTTAAACAAATTGATAAGTAGGATTTCTAGAGCATAAGTCGTATTTTCATAATCTATTTCGGACATATAACGTTGCGCTTGTATTTTCCTTAACAAATACAGTGTGAGGCTATGAGTCAAAAATTTCCCTCCTTCCAACATCTAAAATTGAACGCTTTTAAAGTTTAATCTATTTATCCCCCAGCTACAACATAAATTCCCGAATTTTTCTTTTATTCATAGGAAAATCATGGATCAAGTCAGGAGATATTCCTTCAAAGATTCTCTCAGCGGCAAATATTTTCTTCTTGAAAAAGGACAGGTATTGTTTCCTTCATCGTTTGAAAAATAAACACACCGGTCATATTTGTTAATTTCTTTGATATTAAGCAAATTCACTACGACGGAGCGATGGCAACGAAAGAACCAGCGCCATTCTTTTCCTTCAAAATCATTAAGCGTTCCGCGGCCGTAATACTTCTTATCTCTTGTGGTGAAGCATAAAAAATGATCCCTTGTGGTATCAACAGCGATATAAAGCAGATCCTCCACCGACAAGACTTCTACACTTTTGTCTGTTTCTACATAAATTGATGTTCGCACTAGTACAATCCCCCTTGAGTGTAATTGTAAAGGAAAAGTACTAATTGTTAAGAGGGATATCGTGAACGGTATTATTTCAACCGTCAGTGGTCGACCAAGATCACCTAAATTAGCATTTAAAAGAATTTTCTTGTCTATATTCTTTTATAAATAGAAAAAAATGTTTTTTAGCTAAATTGAAAGTGGCAGACGAAGGCTTACATGTATCCTTCAGCTTCTTTTCGCGTCAGCCAAAAATGAATACCGCCAGTAGAATCTGCCCAACGATTGGGATTAAAATTTTCTGCAACGACCCATTCACCGACACGATAAATAAAGTCTCCATCAACATAAGAAATCGCTTCTTCATAGGCTTCATTCGTGTACATATCTTTGATCGTCAGCACCTTCGCCTTGTCACAACGGCAGCAGGAGTTTGTTGCGGAAGTCCTGCGAGCATTCGTTGGGATCAATAATTGGACGATTCGGTGATCAAAGCACTTTTTGTAGCCGATAAATGCTCCTTCCGCGGGACAATAAAGATCAAAAAACTTCGTCTGTGCATCATGGATGATACCTGTCAAATCCGCGTGCTCCAGCATGGCGAAAAAGAGATTCGCACCGGAGATATCTGCGCCACACAAGCGGGACCACTGAAAATCCGTTCCTTGTAACGAAGCATTTACCAAACGCGCGTCTGAAAAATCACAATCCACACACAAACAATTATCAAAATTCGCACCAGTTAGATCCGCATGAGAAAAATCAACCTGCTCAAAAATCCTATCATGAAAATCAGAGTGCCTTAGATTGGCATGCGAGTAATCCTTGTTTTTAAGAGGCGTATTCATTTTCCACACATCCTTTCAATGAAGTATCGTTACTCTTATTATAGTAGGGTTTTGATAGATTTAACATAACAGATGAAAACAATCCACTCGCTCGGTCTCTTTTTTATAAGATAAAGCTAGAAAAAAAGAATGTTTTTGATGAATTCGTTATTTAAATCACTACTAAAAATGATTAGAATGATTGATAAATTGACAGTAAATGATAAGTTTGCTTAAAAAACATCTTTTGTTCATTTTTTAGTCCAACGATTATTGGTAAAATTCAATTCAAATAGGGTGTTTTGGGGTGGGTAAATGAAAAGGGCGCATTCAGGAAAGAATCGTAAAAAAAGACTAATGGTTATCCTTATCGTAATGGTCATAGCGATAAGTGTGATGGCAAATCAAGCAAAGGAAAATGGGGTCGAGAGTATGCGGTCTGTCGTAAAAGACCCGATCGGCGCAGTGAATAAAGTCATTGCTGTACCAAAGAAATGGGTATCTGATCGTAAATACTCTGTGTCGAATTTATTTGATACCTATGAGGAAAACAGAAAACTGGAAGAAGAAGTTGCTCACTATGATGAAATGAAGCGGAAGGTAACGAGCCAATCACAAGAAATTGAGCGCCTTAAAGAAGAAGTCCAATTAAAAAAACGGTTGACGAACTATCGAACGCTGGCAGCAACAGTGATTGCCCGATCTCCGAATGCGTGGCAAAATACATTGATGGTAGACAAGGGCAGTCAGGATGGCGTTACAAAAAACATGGCGGTGATGTCTCAAAAGGGCTTGATTGGTCGAGTAAGAAAAGTAAAAGAACAGTCCTGCGAAATCGAGCTGGTCACTTCTGATAATAGAAGCAGCAATCATTTTCCGATAAAAATAAGTGCCGAAGATGGAGAATCTTTTGGTATTTTAACCATGTACGATGAAAAAAAGAAGCAACTGATCGCCACGCAAATTACTAAAGAAAAAAATATCAAAAAAGGAGATGTCGTCCGTACTTCCGGTCTAGGCAGAAATTCGCCCGCAGGTATTCCGATCGGAACGATCGTCCAAGTCAAGCCTAGCAGAAACGGGATCGATCTAGAAGTGTACATCGCACCTTATGCGCAAATGGCGGATGTTTCCTTCGTAACGATTATTCAAGATATGCCAGATAAAGACTAAAAAATTGCAGACAAAAGTGCCGTGCTCAAAATAAGAGAGCGGTACTTTTTTAATGTGTTCAAGCGTGTTTAAAAAAGCTTCTTAGTTGTATAAAATAAAGTAAACGAATTTATTTTTGAAATGGAAGCAGGGATATCATGGTAGCATTCGCATTACTATTTAGAAGTTTGTGGCATATTTTACGAATTCTTTTTCGACAGGAAGAACAGAAGGCACTTATGCTAGCCGTTTTATTCATTCTATCGATCGGAACGATTTTCTATCACAATATTGAAGGGATGACTTATTTAGATGCGCTGTATTTTTCCGTGATGACACTCGCGACGGTGGGCTACGGGGATCTGTCTCCCCAGACAGCATTTGGCAAACTTTTTTCAATCCTTTATGTGTTTGTGGGAGTTGGTATTTTGACCGCATTGATCGCAAATTTCAATCGAGCATTGGCAGAGTATCATAAAAAGAAACGGCATAATGAGAGAAACAGGGAGACTTCCAATAACGGATGATTTTCAAGACGATCGAGAAATATAAACCTGCGCAATCCTAGGGATCACACAGGTTTTTTAAGCTTATGCTATTAATAAACGCGCGGATTCGCGTTTGCTGGTTTAAAACGATTGGTTCCCCAAGCAATCAACTTCATTAAATAACCAAAAACGACGAAGAAAATCAATAAAACAATAACGTTTAGGAACACCCGCTGCCACCCTAAATCGATCGCATCAATAAAAAAGTAAGGGTAATAGCTGTCGAAACCGGCGATGGGCCCGCCAATTTGCGCACGAACAATCGTAAAAACCCAATAAAGCAACGGCAGGACCGCCCAAGTCCACGGCTTGATTTTTTTCAGAGGTCTTGTATCTGCAAAGAGCAGCCAGTCAACGAACACCATGACCGGGGTATAGGTATGGACAAGAAAATCGGACAGACTATTGACTGCATATTCCGAAGTACTTGGAATAGAAGGAACTAAAATAAAATTGTAGATCAATCCAGTGATAACAATGATCAGCGTCAACGCTCCCATGACGTTCGGCGAAAAATCAAACGCTACGTTCCTTTTGGTTGATACAGATGCTACAAGACTTTTCGCAATCAAATATAAATAGCCAAAAAAGATGAGTAGGTTGCTTTGGATCGTGTAGAAAATCAATTGATTTGCTTCAAAACGCCCCTCAAAAATGCCTAACAATAAAGCCAACCCGATCCCGCAGCCAATCACCAATAGAAAACGAAACCCGTTTTTTAAAATCGTATACATAAATGCCCTCTTTCTTATAAGACTCGTGTCTCTTTTATTTGATTTTACCCTATTATGAGGGCGCTTGAAAAGCATCATCGAATGAATAATAAAACACGTCCTCCAAGTTAAAGAAACTTAGAAGACGTGGGATTACATCTGTGTCTCATAAAGGACGACTGCGATATAGGGGCCGTTATTGTTGGGTGGAGTAAAGGCAAGAACAACATTTTTGTTATTGTTCAAGTAGGCAAAGACCTTCGTATCGTTGTTGTTAAAGTTAAGAAAGAATGCTAGGTCAGGTTTACTGCTGTCACTTTCAGAAAGCTTCAATTCTGTCGAGACAGTAACGTTTTTTGTGACGCCATTTTCATTGACAGGGATCGTTGTCATTGGAATGTCCGTCGGGTAAAAGCCAGCCACGCTGCTCATGTGAGCACCTGGAGCGTAATTTCCTTTAGGACTATAAGAGACGGCGAGTTCGTCACTCTGCGGATAGGTTGTTACAGAAAATCCGAAGATAGTTGTCTCTCCCATTAAAACGGCACCTTTAGGAAAAGTGACGCCATAAGAGCCCTGTTCAACAGTTTCAGCGGGAGTACTCTCCGTCGTGGACGTACTCGCAGCCGATGAACTCACGGTAGAACCGCTGCTTGATGAAGATGTGCTCTCCGAAGACTGTATAGTACTGCTCGATGCAGCCGATGCAAGTGCTTTTGATGCAGGTGCCGGCGCTTTCGATTCTGCCAACTTCGCGCCAGTGATAAACGCAAGAAAGAGAGCGATGAGGATTACTAAAAAAAGAATCAGTGTCGTTACGGTGGTATTTTTTCCTTTTATACTGTTGTTATTGTCCTTCATAAATGATACCTCTGTGATTTTTTGATAGCTTCAGTATAACGAATAATAATTGCAGCAAAAGGAAATTTCCATAAAAATAAAGTGGATGAATGATTGGGTTTCTGTGATTTTTATATATTCATTTAGTTATTTTAAATAGCTGGAAACGTGGGGGGAAGAACGGAGTAAATCTTTAAAATTTAATTCTCAAAAAAGCCTAAAAATAAATAAACGCCCAACACAGCATTAAAGCCCATTGCTGCTAGCACACTGAAGCGTTCGGGAATACCGAAGTATCGGGCAGGAACAACATTGACACCGATGGCTCCGGCAAGCATCAGCATCAGCGCCAGGGTTGCCCAAACTGCCAATGATTGGTACTGCTTCGAATGAAATCCGCCGATCAGGATAAGCAGAAGCGAAGCGATAGACAGGCTGACCACTAAGACAGTCATTCCAATGTGCATGAAATCTTGAAAAGATCTTCCGCCAAAGCCGCTTTCGCTCAGAGGGAATAGCGTGTATCCCACCGCTGATACCCAGAGCATCGCAGCAAAAAGATAGATGCCTAAGCGTATAGATTTCGTTAATTTGCCTTGGATAAAGACACAGACCATCATGATGCACACCACACTGCCGACACCAGACAAGGCGGAAAGTTGATTCCACAAGACTTTGGCAGGAGAGGTATCTGCACTCAGATCACTCACTGCCTGTGCCATCCAGTTATATCCAGGATAGGCCAATGGGCTGAAAAGAACAGCAGAAACATAAGAAAGAAAGCTGACGATACCGAATAAACCACACCACTGGATCAGATCTCTTTTTCTACTCATGGGCATCCGTTCCTTTCTGATAAAGAATATAAAACTGACGAATGTGTTGCTCTAGTGTCCGCAAGGCTTCGGGTTCTCTTCCTGGCTGGCGGTCGCAAAGGGTTAGTAGCAGCTGAATCGGGGCATAAAAATGCAAGGCCAGGACCTTTGGATCACAGTCACGCAGCACATCAGCTTCTATCAACAGGGTAAACAACTTTTCCTGATACGCCAGAGGTTTGTCTGTGTATTGTTGCGTAAATAATGCTGCCAATCTCGGATTTTGAAACTGCTCGATCGTCAGCAGCTTCCGAAAATTCGATACATAGTCATCATGTAAAAAGAACATAAAAAACTGTATACCAATAACAACAAGCTGCTCTTCCGTCTTCTCCGCAAACAGCGGAGCATCTGCTTCGCCTTCATAGCCGTCCATCTGAAAGGCTGACATAGTTGCTTCATAACGGCTGTTCATTTCCGCCACGACAGCATCGAATAATTCCTGCTTGTTCCGATAATGCTTATACAAAGAGGGGGCCTTGATGCCTACAGCTTGAGCGATTGCTTCGACATTCACGGCTTCATAGCCTTTTTTGGCGAAAAGACGGGAGGCTTCTTCCACGATCCGTTCCTTTGTAGTGCCTTTCTTCATAGGGCGCATCCTTTCTGGCTAATAACCATTCGCTTTTATATGGTTATTTTAGCTAATGGACATTAGCTTGTCAAACAAAGAAACGACCAAAAGATGTTATTCTTTTGGTCGCTAACATGTTCTCTTTAGTTGAAATCTAGTAATTGCTGCAGCTTTTCAGGGCCCACGACTTTGATTAATAACGGGATGCGTGGTCCGTGGTCTTGATTCAAGGTCAGTTGATAAATGGCAGAAAAGAGTTCTTTTTGTTCTGCGCGTTTTTCTTTTTTATCCGTGGCATCTGTCAGGTCGTAGATGGCCTGCATCAAGTCTCCCTCGTTCAAATCACCGCTCGTCGCTAATAGGTCTTTAAATTTAGCAACTCGCGCTTTGACTGGCGCAGTCAATAGGTCGTAAACGTCACGATTCGGCGCTTGGTTGATCGTGACCAGCCGTGAGGTCGCGTCATTTTCGATCCAGTAGCTGGCCCGCGGCAAAATATGATCGATCGCGTCTTCTGTATAGACATGCTCATTGATAAGCAGTTCTTTGGCGATTTCTGTGTTGTTCGCGGTCAGGGATAAGATGCTGACGACATGGTTGAAGTTTGGGTACACCTGATCCAAGTCGACACCGGTCAATTGCAGCAATTGCTGATTTGTTTCGTCCAGTTCTGTATTTTTGGCCTTTTGAACCAATCGTTCGAATTCAGAATAGTTCCGTAGTACATCGTCGTCGAGTCCTAAATCAAATTGCGCTTTTGGCTGGTATTTGGCATACAAATACAGTACCAATTCAGGGGTGTAGATCGAAAGCAAGTCTGGCAATGTCAAAATATTTCCAGTTGAGCTGGACATCTTCATAGTTTGTCCTTTGATGTTGACGAAATCATAAGGCTGATATAGCGGTGCCTTCCAGTCAAAGATTTCCTTAGCGATCGCTTTTGCAACATCGAAGCTCCCGTTTTTCGATGAGTGGTCCTTGCCACCAGGTTCAAAGGCGACTTTTTCATAGCGCCAACGCATCGGCCAATCGATCTTCCAATGAAGCTTGATGTGCTGGTGTTTTCTAATAGTCTGAGTTCCTTCGTGCCCGCAATTTTTGCACGAATAACTCAGTGTCTGAGTGGCTTCGTCGTAATTGGTCACCGTCGTGCTGTCATGCCCGCACTGATCACAGTACAAGGAGATAGGATAGTACGCTTCCCGTTCCTCCTCGTTAGCGGCTTCTGTCCGAAACCGGCTTAAAATATCATAAATTTCTTTCCGCTTGGCTAAAACCAATGCGAGGTCCTCGTCATAAGCCCCGCCCTCATAACGTTTCGTTTCAAAAATGAACTCTGGCCGAATGTTCAATTTTGCCAGATCGCCGATAAACATCTCTTCAAAATAATCGCCATATGACGCTGCGTCTGTATCCGCATCCGCCGGGGGTGCTACCTTGGTATACGGCAATCCGATGTTTTCTTCGGAGACGCCGCTGACGTTTTTCGGAATTTTCCGCAATCGATCGTAATCATCCCAAGATAAAATATAGCGCGGTGCTGCGCCTAGATGTTTAAGTGCCTGTGTCACAAAATATGTTGTAGCAATCTCGCGAAAATTCCCCACATGGACATATCCCGAAGGACTGACCCCTGACGCGCAGGTGATGGGTGTCTGGTCCTCCTTATGTTTCTCAATCAATTCACTCGCAAGTTGAAAAGCCCAATGCATAAAAGTGCCTCCTCCTATAAAGCCTGTTCAGCCCTAGTTATTTATAGTGTTATTGTATCATTCTTAGGAAGAATGATAGGCCTGTGAACCCTTGAAGAAGGAGAGAATAATCTGATGAAAGTGATTTATTGCCTCAGTTATTGCCGTATTTTATACGAAAAAAATAAATTTCAGCAACATGTACAGACTAAAAAGGTCGGAAGAACACGCTTGTAGAGCAGTCAATTTCTTTAGGATGTAAGGAACATATGATATAGTAAGCCTGTAATTTCGTATCAGGATCTCAGTTCTACCTCCTATTTTAGCAGGGGTTAGTAGAATGACATACGTGGTGTGAATCAGGTTCATTTTTTCGGTTTATGAAAAAAAGATTTCTTTAGTACGAACTAGGATCTCAGTTCTACTTTCTGCTTCAGCAGGGGTTAGTAGAATGACATACGTGGTGAGAATCAGATTCATTTTTTCGGTTTTTGAAAAAAGATTTCTTTAGTACGAACTAGGATCTCAGTTCTACTTCCTGCTTCAGCAGGGGTTAGTAGAATGACATACGTGGTGAGAATTAGATTCTTTTTTTCGGTTTTTGAAAAAAGATTTCTTTAGTACGAACTAGGATCTCAGTTCTACTTCCTGCTTCAGCAGTGGTTAGTAGAATGACATACGTGGTGAGAATCAGACTCATTTTTTCGGTTTTTGAAAAAAGATTTCTTTAGTACGAACTAGGATCTCAGTTCTACTTCCTGCTTCAGCAGGGGTTAGTAGAATGACATACGTGGTGAGAATCAGATTCATTTTTTCGTTTTTTGAAAAAAAGATTTCTTTAGTACGAACTAGGAGTGGAACTATGCAAACTTTAAAAGAACGGATCATTGCTGAAAGCAAGCAGCTAGGTATAGATAAAATTGGCTTTACAACCGCCGAGCCTTTTGATTATTTGGAAGAATCGTTGCTGGAGCAACGCTCACTGGGCCATACTTCTGGTTTTGAACATCAAAACATCAAGGAACGGCTATATCCAGAGGAAACCTTTGAAGATCCCAAAAGCATTATCGCGATTGCCTTGGCATACCCAACCAAAATCCATGAAAAAGTTCCCCGAGATGAAAAACGTGGGCAATTTGCCCGTGCTTCGTGGGGAACAGATTATCATCTTATTTTAGAAGAACGGCTGACGAAGCTGATCGCCTTTATCAAAGAGCAGGCTGAAACCGAACAGCTCCAAGCCGAGTGGCGGTTTGCTCCACAGGTCGATACAGGTGAGCTGGTGGATGTGGCGGTTGCACAACGGGCGGGACTGGGCTTTATCGGGCGCAATGGATTACTGATTACTGAAGAGTATGGTTCTTTCGTGTACCTTGGCGAAATCATCACGAATATTCAGTTTGAGCCAGATCAGCCCGTTCCAAATGGCTGTGGGGATTGCACGCGGTGCATTACTGGCTGTCCTACGGGTGCCTTATTGGGCGATGGCCGCATGAACGCCAAAAAATGTCTTTCCTATCAGACTCAAACCAAGGGCATGATGCCGGAGCAATATCGCAAAAAAATGCGCAACGTCATTTACGGCTGTGATATTTGTCAACTCGTCTGTCCCTATAACCGCGGGAAAGACTTTCATTTTCACGAGGAAATGGAGCCGAAAGTCGATGAGGTCTATCCGAAATTGACCCCGCTCCTTACCATTTCAAATCGCGAGTTCAAGGAACAATTTGGGCACTTGGCCGGATCGTGGCGCGGGAAAAAACCGCTGCAGCGCAATGCATTGATCGCCTTAGCCAATCTTGGCGGCAGAGAAGCTTTGCCAGAAATTCGTGACTGTCTGCAAGACCAGCGTCCAGTCATTCGCGGCACCGCCGTCTGGGCATTAGGTCAACTGACAAAAAAAGCGCCCGATGAAACCATCCATCTATTGCAGGAATTAAAAGAAACCGAAACCGACGCAGAAGTTTTGACTGAGATAGCAGACGTTTTGGAGAGGCTGGGTTGAATATCAGAGTGACTTGAGACCATATACCGACTGGAAAATTTAGTCGGTATTTTTTATGCTGTTTTTTATTCTCTTTGATGAGCAGGACCACGACTAAACCGCGATCTTCAAGACGTTACGGTGTTTTCCTTATTCGAAGGCTTTCGCTAACTATTCCAATAAGCTGAACCATTTTAAGTGTCCAATAACCAGCAGAGCTATATTGCCGTTTCAGAGCAATTATATCTTATTAAATAGTACTTATTTGTTTTATCCCAATAATGGCAATCAGATCGCCTCAGATACTTTAATCTAATGGTCAAATCTGGTATTTTTGATGCAGAGGCATCTGTTTTTGTTCGCTGGAAATTTGTTTCGTGCTGTTATTCGAGTACTTATGGAAAGTCGACGAACGTGTTATCCAATAAATAAATTTCAAACAAGCAAGATCAGGGGCGTTTGTTTCCGTTTTTTTGATACCCATTGATTTTGGGTGTCTTTTAATTTAGATAGCTAAAGGGGATAGAAAAATGAAGAAAAGAACAGTATTTTTTGCACTTATTTTTAGTTTAACACTTATTAGCGGGTGTACTTCTAAGCCGTCGGAGTCGTCAGACAGCAGTTCGGCTAAAGAAACGGTCGCAAGCAGCGAAAAAATAGGAGAAAAAGCAAGCATCACGCTAGTAGACGGAGATAAAGAGCTGTCAAAAAAGCAGGTTTCCTTTGAAAAGGGACAATCACTATTTGATGTCTTAAAAAAAACCTATGCCGTTGAAGACGATAATGGCATGATCACCTCGATTGATGGTCACGCACAGGATGAAAAGAACAATAAATATTGGGTATTCACCATCAATGATGAACAAGTCAATTCGGGCGCCAAGGACGTTACTCTGAAAAAGGACGATCGTGTGGTGTTCAAGCTTGAACAATTCTAAGCAATCCATCGCTTCCGTCTTTTCACTAGGAGTGAAGGAATTAAGTTTATTATCTATGCTGGTCGCCTTATGTGTCGTCAGTCGAACGGCCTTTCAATTTATCGTAAACGTGCAGCCAGTCACCGCCATACTGTTGATCATCACCATTTACTGGGGCACCTATCAAGGACTGCTGGTCAGCCTGCTGTCAATTCTCATTACCAATTTTTATATGGGGATGGGCGTCTGGACTATTGCCCAAGTGGTAACCTATTTTCTAATTATTTTATTGACAGGAGTGCTCAAAAAAATCCCGAAATTCAAGCAAAGTATTCTGCTGCAGGCAATTTACGCTGGAATCACGGGAATGCTCTTTGGTTTCTTCATTTCGGCGGTTCAAGCGCCATTTCTCGGAATCTCAGCGTTTTTACCCTACTATTTAGCCGGAATTCCCGTAGATACGATGCATGCGTTTGGGAACGTCATCTTTTATCTACTTTTAGCACCTGCATTAAAAAAATTACTAACCCAGACCATCCAGCGATGGCGAAATATGCATAGAGACTCAGTCGAATAATTCCTTGATACGGCTGTTTGTTTAGTGAAATGAGAGATACTTGCGATTTTACTGATCGCGGGTATCTTTTTGGTTTAAACGGCCTTTTGTTTAATGGAAGCCTGCGAGCTGACTTTGTCAAAGGTAGGATAGATCTACGGGATGGCTGGTGAATATGGGGGTCTCTTTTTTTAGGGAAGCAAGGAAGTGGCGATTGCCGCGAATATCTGCATAGATAGTGACTCCTACGACCAAAGCAAACGTGGAAGAGATGGAAAGAACGGCTATTTGTACTACATCGACCAACCAACGAATCCATAAACAGGAGAAATCGCGCCTGTGGGCCCTGGAATCGTGGAATCCAGCGAACCCATTGAATGGGGTGGAAATTAGTTTTTTTAAATTCGCCTTAGTTTTCAAAGCGATTCAGTTACTTCGGGTGAAGTTGATGGCCTACCTTTATTCAAAGATTGGATATTGGAATGATGATATAGGAACTTAGGTTTTTAAGCCTTTTTTTACTTATCTGCCTAGGTGGCGAAGAAAAACAAGTTATACTGGATACTGGATAGTGGGTGATAGTATGAGAAAATACACAATAGCAAAAGTAATTAGTATTGATAACAGAGTTCCGATGGGAGCCTCTAAGGCTTATTATGGTCATAGTGTGATTTTTCAAGATATTTCTAGCGGCACCCTTTTACAGTGGGATACGAAAACGAAATTGAAATACGAAAAAGATGAGATCATTAATTTTACCTATGATGAATTAGATCAAGCAACACCTATGGACTTGTTCAATGAGGATGAAAAAAGAGTGGCTATCTCAAATCCAAGAAAAGTCCAGTCCTTGGATTTGCTTCTAGGTAGAAATCCTGTTCAAACACGAACTGACTATTTCTTTGTTAAAAGTGTTCGAACCATAGGAGAGAAGTATTATGTGGTGTTGGTTGACAGCTATTTAGATCAAGCATTATTTGAAACAGAGGAACCAGAAAGCTTTAAAAAAGGGAACGTTGTCAAACTTAGGTATAAACAAACAACAAGTGCCACTGAGGCAGACGTAACAGAAGAGGACTTACAGCATGTCGTTTACTATTTAGTGGATGTTGAAGTGAAGTACAATGTAAGTAATGAAAGAAATGTGAAACTAAAAGACCGTAGATAAGATGGTATTGGATTTGTAGGATACCATTCCAGTCTATAAATCAAAGAAAGATCATTACTTTAGTTTGGGTCAGAAAGGAAAAACCATGAATCTTTTCTTTATCCTATTAATACTAGTAGTAGGACTATTTTTCATTTACAAACACCTTCTAAACCAATCGAAAGCACCATCCGGCTGGGTAGGGAGTATCATGATGAAATTGTGGAATAAAGTCTACTTGCCCATGGCAAAATGGAGCCTGTCATTCTTACCAGCAAAACAATTTCACCACATTTTAGATATAGGTGTCGGCAATGGTGCAACCACGTACTACCTCAGTCAAAGATTCAAGACCGAGTCAAACATTGGAATAGACATTTCAGAAAAAGCCATTGAACAAGCAAAGAGATTATACTCTGACCATACGATCACATTCGATAGAGTAAACATCGAGAAAACAGACTATCCTTCAAATAGCTTTGACCTAATTTGCGCTTTTCAAAATCATTTTCATTGGAATGATCTGCAAGGTGGTCTTTTAGAGGTAAAAAGAATACTGGCTGATGACGGGATTTTTCTTATTGGCTGTGAGTATTTTAAGGTTAAATACTTTCTGCCTGACTTGAAGGAGCCGGATGCTTTTGGGGAGTATCTGGATGATGTTGGGTTGCAGTTGTTGCAGGTGGAACGGGAGCTGGATTGGATGGTTTATCTGGTTGGGAAAAGGTTAACTGAATAAATCTGTGAGAGAGCTTATGGTATTGAGCTTTCTTTTTTTGCATACAGTTTGCAAATCGAATATCAAGCTAATAAATAAGCGCTCAGAATTGTTCTCTAAGCGATTGTTTTAATACGTAATATCATTTTGGGAGAATAAGTACCGAGAGGAGGAGTGGCAAAAATTTTAGATACCTAGGGCTGATAAACAAATCAATAGCTGTCCATAGAAATTAAGGTAGTAGCTGATTAGGTAGACTTGCAATTGAAAAAAAATTTTTTATTATTACTCTGAGCAAGAAGATATATACTATTTAGATGTTATAAGTAGTCTGTATATAGACGTTTGGGATAAGAAAACCGACGTTTACGATCAAAAAGTATTTTACAATAAAACTCATGTTATAATTCTTATTATTTTGATAATGAAAAATAAAAGGAGGGAAATAATGGGTAGAAAAAAAATTCCTATAGAGATTAAATATGCTCTGGTTCTTGCATATGGACAAAGATGTTCATCATGTTCTGAATTTAAGGAGGATGTTTGGAGGGATAGAAACTTGGTTATTGATCATATCATTCCTATAAAATATGAACAAAAAAAATATGAAAAAGAGAGGAAAGAAGCTTTTTCAAAATTTGAGTTATCAGATTCTTTTGACCTGAATGGTATTTTAAATCTCCGTCCATTGTGTGCAAATTGTAATAATACAAAAAGTGATGTCGTTTTTGGTGAGGTCACACAGTTAGCACTCAAAAAAGCTAAAAGCAAGTTAAGTGATGTAGAGAAATACATTAAAAAGTTTCATACTACTCCTGACGTATTAGTAATTATGAGAAGTTTGGAACAGTTACAAGATTCTGGGGCAAGTATAGAAGATATTTTAGATGAAGTAACAGGCATGAACAAACGCTTTTCTAATAAAAAAACAAAAGAAATCGTAGAAAGTTTTGATTCCAAAGTTTTAAATTTAAAAAATTCGAATGGAAGCATTACTTCATTTCTTCCTACTGAAAGAAAAATTAAAAGGTAGTTGTCTATTTGAGATTAATAGTCACTATGTCAGGGAAGCAATGATTACACTAGATCATCACGAAATATTAAGTAGGTATTACGGAGGCTCACATACTCCAATAGAATTAGGAATGCGCAAATATCTTATTAAAAATTTGGATGATGAAGGGTACTATGTAGATTTAGGAAATACAAGAATTTTCCTAAAGGAAGATCAAACCACAGGTTTTATTGATATTCTTGATGATTTTATTGATGAATATGTAGATCAACTACTATCAGTCTATAAGAAGAAAGAGATTACTAATTTTTTACCACGAGATAGTCAATTCGATGAATTTCATATTGCGACAAGTTCTGTTGGAGTTTGGAACCTTATTGATCAATTCACAAAAGAACATGATTATCAAAGAGCAGAAAGAAATAGCTGGAATATATTTGACGCAATGTGTTCTAACATGATAAAAGTTATTGATCCTAAAACATCGAACTATAAGGCTTTTATTAAAGTAAAAGAATCTATTGATTGTTTTGGAAATATTAAGATGAATTATTATTGGTGGGATTTTGATAATAGCTATGAAAAAAAATTGTGGACGATTATTGAATCTCAAGAATGGCTATTGGATCAATTACTTCCGAAAGTTCTTGATGAACATTTTGAGGAAAATAGTGCTAAAAACAATTCCTTCAGCTTTTTCAAAAGGAAAAATGAATCACTAAAAGAAGAAATTGACTATTCTAACTTTATGTCAAGTAATCAAAATGTGATCATTCAGACTCAAGATTTGTTTGGTGTTGAGGATATTATAAGTGTACTCAATAAACTTGAAGATTTGTATAAAAGAAGAATCAATTATGCGAATGTTAAAATTGAGTCATTAACGAAGGTGCTTATAGAAACAGAAAAGGCGTTTAAACAAATTGAGGTAGCAAAAATTAAAAATCCTCATCATCAAAACTATATTCAGGAGCGGCTTACCAACAAAATCGATGAAGTAAAGAAAAAACTTGAAGAAAATACTAAAACTACTTGGATTGAGGGGTATGTTTTAGGAACTTTATTTGAGGTGTTAGCTGAAATGATCTCTAATTTGAAATACGGTGGTATGAAAGAGAGACTGTTTAAGTTAATGAAAATTGAACTTGTCGAATATATACATCAATTGAATGAACGAAGTATTATTCAAGAAATTTTGAATGTATATGAATAAAACATGTAAAAAAGGTGTATTCTCATTATTAGAGTACACCTTTTTTACATGCTTTAAGCCTACTTTGAAAGTACTATCGTAGTGAATGATAATGTTGTTAGAATAAGAAAGTGATAAAATAGTAATAGCTTTTATTATGCAAATAATATACTTCTGATTGATTAATCGTTGCTCAATAACTGAGGGGAAAAATATGGAAAATAGAACTTTGTATGTATTAGAATTGGAAAACCAGAACTATTACATAGGACAGTCAGCTAATTTAGATAAGCGTTTAAAAAAACATTTTAAAGGTAAAGGATCAGCATAGACTCAACAAAATAAACCAATAAAGTTAATAGAAACAAAAGAAATTAGCGGTTTAGATTATTCAGAAGCTGAGATTTTAGAAAATTTACTAACTTTAGAATATATGGAAAAGTATAATTGGCAATGTGTTCGAGGGGGCTTTTTTTCAGACTGTGATCCTTGTGTCATTAGAATGAAATTATTTAAATTTAAAAAGGATGTTCCCGAAAAGATTATTAAAATTTTAGATGACAATTTTTCTCAAAATATAGAAAGTAAATTTCTATATTGTATCTTGTTAGAAAAAAATCGCTATTATCTGGGAGTTTCGAAAAATCCTAGTAAAATCTTTAAGAAGTACTGTAGAGAAGAAAAAGCAGCTTCATACATCAAATTATATAAGGCCAAAGAATTACTCTTCTTTGAAGAAGTTGAGTATGAAGAACGAGGAGAACTATATGATTTACTTGTACAGGCATTCATTAATTTGATGGCTCTGGTAGGATGTTACAGAGTGAGAGGCGGAGTCTTTGTAGATGCTGAGGATCACAAAGCATTTGAGACATTTAAAAAGCGAATCACTAGTAAAAAGTTCTGGTTTGACTATTCACCGGAATGGTTAGATTTTAAATTTGATGATTTCATGAAACCTACTGGGAAAGAGATAAATAATAAAGAATATTTGATCAAAAAATTGATTTAAGAATTGAAAATGCATAGCCATTTACAAAATTATAGGAGGAAAGACGATTGAGTGAAAAGAAAATGTTTGATTGGGTTGAATTTTATACTGAATTTGCTAATAAGTTATTGATGTATCAAAAGGATCGAGAAAAGCTAGTCAATAAAGTTAATGAAATATATGAGATTACAGGCATTAATATCCCTACACTGGAAAGAGATAAAAAGTTAGTTGATATTGATCCATTCACTGTTTTTGGCTTATTTAATAAAAGTTCGATGAAGGAATCCAACAGATTAAAGATTATTGAAACAATTTCGGAACTGTTCGATATCCGTTCTGACATCCCTACTTCCTTTGAAAGTATCCCTGTTTTAAATAACCAAAATGCTACTTTTTATTATTTTGCAGATGGGCGCGATGAAAATGACATTGATGATCTTTGGGAGTTATTCGATTCGGCGATGGCTTATTCGAAAGATCAAACATCGAAAAATCGTAAACAGGTATCAAAATACTTTGATTTAGTAATCAATAAAAAGGGTAACGGAAATAGTAAAGTCACAATGGGCTTATACTGGATTGCACCAGATTCTTTTTTGAACTTGGATTCTCGTAACACTTGGTACATTTATGAAGCTGGTAAATTTCCACATGATTTTGTTGAATCGTTGCCAGCAGTGGGGAATAAAATTTCATCAGATACGTATTTTGAAATTGTTGAAAAGTTAGGAACCTTTTTAAAGAGCGATGAAACGAAACTCAATGACTTCAAGGAACTTAGCTTTGAAGCGTGGAGATATTCAGAGGAGGTCAATGAGATGAACCGCGCTGAAAAAGTATCCAGTCAAAGAAAAAGAAGAGGCGAAGCTGTAGCGGATGAAGATGTTGAAACAGTTCATTATTGGATTTATTCGCCCGGTGATGCTGCGGTTTATTGGGATGAGTTCTATGAATCAGGAATTATGTCAATCGGGTGGAACTCACTCGGTGATTTGTCTTATTACGAAAGCAAAAATGAAATGAGACAAAAGCTAAGGAAAATTAATCATTCAGATGCCTCATATAAGAATGCGGTTCATGCTACATGGCAATTTGTAAATGAAATGAAACCGGGAGACGTCGTTTTTGCAAAGAAAGGTATGTATCAAGTAGTAGGACGTGGAATTGTTACATCTGATTATGAGTATGACTCCACAAAAGATCATAAAAATGTTCGTCATGTAGATTGGACACATAAAGGGGAATGGTCACATCCAGGGAAAGCGGTAATGAAGACCTTAACAGATATTACGCCATATTCGGAATATGTGGACAAACTAAACGCATTATTCGAGAGCGATACAATTGAAGATGTTGAAGGTATAGAACCTATTTATCCTTCTTATGATAAGAACAATTTCCTTGAAGAAGTTTTTATGAGCGAAGATAATTATGATACCTTGGTTAATCTTTTAAAAAACAAGAAAAATATTATCTTGCAAGGAGCCCCCGGTGTAGGTAAGACATTCGCAGCTAAAAGATTAGCTTATTCTATTATGGGCGAAAAAGATAAAGAGCGAGTAATGATGATTCAGTTTCATCAAAGTTATTCCTATGAAGATTTTATTATGGGGTTTCGCCCATCTGAAACAGGGTTTGAATTAAAAAAAGGAGCTTTTTATGACTTCTGTAAAGCGGCGGAAATTGATAGTGAAAATGATTATTTCTTCATTATCGATGAGATTAATCGTGGAAACTTGAGCAAGATTTTCGGAGAACTGTTCATGTTAATTGAAAATGACAAGCGTGGTGTGGAGCTTCAACTGCTCTATTCAGATGAGAAGTTTTCAGTTCCAGAAAATGTGTATATTATCGGCATGATGAATACTGCGGATCGTAGTCTGGCGATGCTAGATTATGCATTACGTAGACGTTTTGCCTTTTATGAGATGAAATCTGGATTTAAAACGGAAGAATTTCAGAGATATCAATCAGAACTGGCTAATCCAAAATTTGATAAACTTATTCAGAGTGTTGAAAATCTAAATGCAGTGATATCATTGGATGAATCGCTAGGGGAAGGCTTCATTATTGGGCATAGTTTTTTCTGTAATCTTCACGATTCCATGGAAGAAAATCTAAATAGTATTGTTGAGTTTGAGCTTATTCCTTTGCTTAAAGAATACTGGTTTGATGAACCATATAAAGTAAATGATTGGATTAGTACTTTAAGGGGCGCGATCAAGTGATTCCTATACGAAATATCTATTATATGCTGACATATGCTTTTCGCGTGTTGAACGAACAAGGATATAAGAAAATCGCTACGGAAGAGTTCAGCAATGTGGGTGACCTATGTGCAGCCATCTTATGTAAGGGCGTCTCAATTCAGCTTAAGCGTGGTTTAGACCGTGAATATGTTGAACAAGAAGAAATGCTTTCCACGCTGCGCGGAAAAGTCAGCATATCAGAATCCATCAAGACTCAAGCCATCCTTCGCAAGCAATTGGTTTGTACCTATGACGATTTTTCAGGTAATTCATATATGAATCAAATTATAAAAACAACCATGATACTTTTGTTAAAATCGGATATTTCAAAAGTAAGAAAAAAAGATCTTCGAAGGCTACTAATTTTTTTTGATGGAGTAGATACTTTGGACGCTCATTCGATAAATTGGAGTGTGCGATATAATCGAAATAATCAAACGTTTCTATCTGCTATCTGGTCGTAGCAGGACTATTGCAGACGAATACTGATGGAACGACTCAATTGATGGATTTTATTGATGAGCAGAGAATGAGTCGTTTGTTTGAGAAGTTTCTTTTTGAGTATTTCAAGAAAGAATTTCCGCAAATTTCAATTAGTGCGTCACAAATACCTTGGGTACTGGATGATGATATGTCATCAATGCTTCCAATTATGCAAAGCGATATCATGTTGACTTATGAAAAGAAGATTTTAATCATTGATGCAAAATATTATTCTCGAACAACACAGACTTTTTATGATTCTCATACACTTCATTCAAGTAATCTGTACCAGATTTTTACTTATGTGAAAAATAAAGATGCTCAGCTTAAAGAAGAAGGTTATGAGGTCTCAGGAATGCTGCTTTATGCCAGAACAGATGAAATGATCCAGCCTGATAATACTTATCAGATGAGTGGAAATGAGATTAGTGTTTCGACTTTGGATTTGGATTGTGATTTTTCTGGGGTAGCTGAGCAGTTGAATGGTATTGTTATGGAGTGTTTTGGAATTGCGGCTTAATGATTTAGCGATCTGATAGCTTTATGATGAGGTGTTATTAGTGACAGAAAATACTTTACGGAATCTATATGATATTGGATACAACTTGCTTGCTGAAAGCTCACAACCGACAACAGTACGTACTTTTTATCTTGAAGGTGTCACTAGAAAAGCTATAGGAATAGCCGAAACACTCCTTATGCTGATTAAAGTTAGAGGATCTGCAATAGAATATGTTCAAGAAAATATGACAATTACTAGTCTTGCCAGAAATATGATTGATCTATGTAGAATGATGAATTATTTTATTGAGCCAGGGATGAGTATGGCTGAGAGAAATTTCAGAGAAGACTGTTGGAGTTATCACAGTACTCAAACATTGTTTAATATAACGGATAAATTAAATGACTATGATTTGAGTTACAGAGATTTTTCTGGAAGCATGCATTTATTATTTTATCAAAGAGATTTGACGGAAAATGCTATATTTAAAACTCTGGATAAAGGTGATAGAAAAGCAATATTAAACGGGAAAAAGTACATTCTATCAAAGAGAATTACTTCGCGAATTTCGCCTATATCCATTAATGTAGAACAAGGGATTTATGATTTATTTTCTAATCAAGTTCATTCTCTACCGATATCAAATGATCCTTTTAAAATTGATAGTTTATACTCCGGAAATGTGATTGTCGAACTATCTTTAAAAGTCTTCAATTTATATTTGAGTATTTTGATATTAAATTATGCTCGTACTCGAAGATTAATTAGGAAAGCATTGACTGCAGATGAAAAAGATTACTTAGTCCGTATTTCTAAAGATTCAAGTCAGATTACTGACTGGATTGAGGGGCAGATGAGATATCTCGAAGATTAATTTTATTATAGTCTTTATTCAGTATTTTATTCATAGTAAAGTAAAAGTATAGCTATTTATGTTTATGACTATTATTGTTACAATTAATTCTATATCGAGGTGGATTCTAAGCCTACAAGAATAGATTCATTATTTTGGTAAGTCTAGTTATTAGTGAAATAAATCGGTTAAGGAGGCATTCTTTTGACAGATCCACATATAGATGAGTCGATTGATATTGACGAGAATAAATTATTACGTCACTCTAGGGATTTACTGAAAATTCTTTTAAAAGATAGAACAACTCAGAGAAATATTATTTGGGCGACTAATACTTATGAAAAAATGGGTAAAGGATTTGGGGCTAGTGACAGTATTACTATAAAACACGTTACTGGTACTCAGTCAAAGTTAATACGTCCACGCATTGAAAAATTGAAATACGAACAGAAAGATCGAACTAAGATTAAAGCGGAAGTTTTTACACCCACTTGGATAGTTAAGATGCAAAATGATCTTATAGATAGAGACTTTTGCAATCTTTCATTAGAAGATTATGTTTCGAAAACTTGGCTTGAGATTACCTGTGGTGAAGCACCTTATATGGTTAGTCGCTATGATAATGTCACAGGAGAATCGATACCTCTTAATGAAAGGGTAGGATTTATTGATCGTAAACTAAAACGAATTAGTGATCAGATAGACGATCCTTCCGAGTGGATTCGTCTAACAAAAGAAGCGTATAGATCAAGTTTTGGTTATGAATATCAAGGAGATTCATTATTAATAGCTCGCGAAAATTTATTGTATACCTTTATTGATTATTATAGTGAGAAGTTTCAACATACCCCTGATATATTATTGCAAAAGGAGATTGCAGTCATTGTTAGCTACAATGTATTTCAGATGGATGGTTTAAAATATGTTGTTCCTTTAAGTGAAAAAAATACTAATATAGAGCAATTGAATCTATTTAGCGAGTTAGAGGAATTTGAAAATATTAATAATGAAATAGTAGAAGGAATACCGGTTAAAATAAAAGATTGGAAAACTAAGAAAATGCTTGAATTTCATACATTGAAAGAGGAGGAATAATTATGAAATTTGATGTCGTGATTGGAAATCCACCTTATCAAGAAGAAGCACAAGGTAAAAATACTGCCGGACTCCCGGTTTATCATAAATTTATGGAGGAGGCTTATAGAATTTCCCCATTAGTAGAACTCATTACGCCGGCTAGATTTCTTTTTAACGCTGGTCAAACCCCTAGTGCTTGGAATAAAAAAATGTTGAACGATCCTCATTTGAAAATTGTTTATTATAATCAAGAAAGTTCAAAAATATTTCCCGATACCGATATTAAAGGTGGTGTAGTAGTTAGTTATCGAGATGAAAACAAAAATTACGGGGCTATTGAAGTATTTACCTCTTATCCAGAATTACAAAGTATCATGAAAAAGTCTGCTGCGAAAACGTTTGAGGAAAGTTTAGCGGCAATTATCTATACACAAAATAAATTTAATTTAAAAGAATTATATATGGATTACCCACAATACGAAAAGATCATAGGAAGTAAAGGACAGGATAAAAGATTTAGAAACAATATTTTTGATAAAATCTCAGCATTCACAGAAAAACCGAGGGATGAAGATGATATAAAAGTGTATGGTTTGTCAAATAAAAAGAGAGTTTATCGTTATATATCAAAAAAATATATAGACACATTGCATGGAAATTTAGGTGCGTATAAAGTGCTAGTGCCTCGATCAAATGGAACAGGAAGTTTAGGAGAAATTCTTAGTTCACCGTTGGTTGTAGCACCACTTATTGGGTACACTCAGACATTTATTGGAATAGGTGCATTCAAAAAAGAGTTTGAAGCGGAAAACTGT
Organism: Enterococcus sp. AZ048; assembly: GCF_051715125.1. Classification (NCBI taxonomy): domain Bacteria; kingdom Bacillati; phylum Bacillota; class Bacilli; order Lactobacillales; family Enterococcaceae; genus Enterococcus; species Enterococcus sp. AZ048. Next base: position 139,710 of record NZ_JBIOTD010000002.1, read on the forward strand.
TTGAAATATATAAAAACCAAATTTGGCAGAACAATGTTAGGTATTTTGAAGATTACACAAGATAATAATAGAGATACTTGGCAAAAAGTTCCAAATCAGAATTTCAGCCAAGAATCTGATATTGACTGGTCAAAATCTATACCTGAAATTGATCAACAGCTTTACACAAAATATGGATTGAACCAAGATGAAATCAACTTCATTGAATCTAAAGTGAAGGAGATGGAATAATTGGACATGAATACGGCTGTTGTTCCAAAACGTGAAATAAAGCCAACAATTTATGCCTACATTACACCTACTAATACGGCTAAAGAAGGTTGGATAAAAATTGGCTATACTGACCGTGACGCTGATACACGTATTTGGGAACAGACTCACACGGTAGGAATTGAGCCTAAAAAGCTATGGGCACATGAAGCTCGTTTTAATGGTGGAGGGTACTTCTCAGACAGAGATTTTCATGAATATTTACGAAAAAGTGGTATACGAAGAAATAAGGGTACTGAATGGTTTTACTTCAATAGTCATCCTGAAAATGCTTTAGCACTTTATCGGGAATTTGTTTTCAAAGATTACTCTAAAATTCAAAAAGATCAACAATTAACTTATCAATTGCGAGCAGAGCAAGAGGCTGCGGTTGAAAAGACATTAAGTTATTCCGAAGAGAATCCCAGTGGTTCTTTTTTATGGAATGCTAAGCCTCGTTTTGGAAAGACGCTTGCCTCATATGATTTGGTTCGAAAGATGGAGGCTATCAATGTATTAATTGTTACCAACCGGCCTGCGATTGCAAATTCTTGGTTTGATGATTTCACTAAATTTATCGCTTGGCAAACGGATTATAAATTTGTTAGCGAGTCAGACTCATTAAAAGACTGTTCACCAATGTCACGTGAGGAATACGTCAATTATGCGACTAATAATGAAAATACAAAGCAGATTGCTTTTCTAAGTTTACAAGATTTAAAAGGCTCGCTTTATTTCGGTGGTGGATATGAAAAACTAAAATGGGTAGCCGATACGAATTGGGATATATTAATTATTGATGAGGCGCACGAAGGAGTTGATACATTCAAAACTGATATTGCTTTTGATAAGATCAAACGCCAATTCACATTACATCTTTCAGGCACACCTTTTAAAGCAATCGCTAAGGGTTCATTTAATGATGATCAAATTTTTAACTGGTCTTATGAAGACGAACAAGATGCTAAGTACACTTGGGATGGCGAAGAAAATAACCCTTATGAAACATTGCCACAGTTAAATATGTTTACCTACCAGATGTCCAAGATGATCACTGATGAAATTAACAAGGGAATAACATTAGAAGATGGAAACAATATTGATTTTGCATTTGATTTGAATGAATTCTTTTCTACAAAAGAAGATGGAAAATTCGTACATGAATCAGATGTTGTAAAATGGTTGGACACATTGACCCATAATGAAAAGTATCCCTTTTCTACACCAGAATTACGGAATGAACTTAAACATACATTTTGGATTATGAATCGCGTAGCGAGTGCAAAGGCATTGCAATTATTGCTTAAAAATCATCCTGTTTTTGAAAATTATGAAATTGTTCTGGCTGCTGGAGATGGCAAGACGGAATTAGAAGAAGTAGCAGTGAATGAAAAATCTCTAAAACGAGTAAGAGAAGCAATTGCGACTAAGGATAAAACGATCACACTTTCTGTAGGACAATTGACAACAGGGGTAACAATTCCTGAATGGACAGCGGTAATGATGTTGAGCAATATGAAATCGCCGGCTCTGTATATGCAGGCTGCTTTTCGCGCTCAAAATCCATATGTTTGGACTGAAAAAGTCAATGGTGAAGAAGTGCGATATCAAAAACAAAATGCTTATGTATTTGATTTTGCTCCTGAACGTACGTTAATTATTTTTGATGAGTTTGCCAATAATCTATCCACTCGAACAGTTTCTGGAGGGGGTACGACGGGTGATCGAGAGAAAAATATCAAGCGTTTGTTGAACTTTTTCCCTGTAGTTGGTGAAGACAGCGAAGGTAAGATGGTTGAACTGGATGCTTCGCAAGTTCTGACTATTCCCAAAACAATTAAAGCATCTGAAGTAGTCAAGCGTGGCTTTATGAGTAATTTTCTTTTTGCCAATATTGCTGGTATTTTCCAAGCCCCACAAGTAGCTTTGGATATTTTGGATAATATGGATTATGTATCTCAAGGAAAAATAACTAAACCAGAAGAAAAGCCTGCAATAGACACAAAAGATATTAATGTTGACGATGAAGGACAATCAGTTGTTGAACCTGAAATTGTAATCACAAAAACTGATGCGATTTTTGGAAAAAAACAATATACAATAGAAAAAGTTCAAGATGTTATATCGGAGACTCTTGAACCAGTGGAAGATAAACGAACGGCGGAGAAGTTATCCAATGACCTAAGTAAATCGGTAACAGAGATTATTAAGCCACAACTTCAAGATGTAAAAGAAGAATACAAAATTTCTAATACTGCTGTGGATCGTATAGAAAAGAAAATCAAAACTCAACTAAAACATTCTGTTGATGAAGCTAATATTGATTTTATGATTCAAAAGGCTCATTTAGAAAGCGACTTAAAGGAAAAAATTGAGCAGGCTGACAATGAACAAAGACGACTTGAGATCAATAATGATTATCAAACTAAAATTGAGAAAGCTATCAAGACACATAATAAAGAAGTCGAAAAAAAAGTTGTTGAAACCGTCGAAACTGTTCAAAAAGAAATTATTGAGACTCAAGAACGTAAAATAAAAAATAAAAATAAAACCGAAGTAGAAGAGGATGTACGTGGACGCTTAAGAGGATTTGCACGTACAATTCCAAGTTTCATCATGGCGTATGGTGATAATAATCTAGATTTAAATAATTTTGATCAATATACACCAGAAGACGTTTTTCAGGAAGTGACGGGAATTACTGTTGATCAATTTTTGTTCCTGAGAGATGGTGGGGATTATGAGGAAAATGGTGAAAAACATCATTTTGCAGGAAAACTTTTTGATGAAGTAGTATTCAATGAGTCTGTTCAAGAGTTTCTAAGAAAGAAAGTCGAGTTAGCTAACTATTTTGAAGAAAAGAATGAAGACATTTTTGACTATATTCCACCTCAAAAAACTAACCAAATTTACACCCCTAAATGGGTTGTCAAGATGATGGTTGAAGATTTGGAAAAAGAAAATCCCGGCATTTATGATGATTCGACTAAAACGTTTGCTGACCTCTATATGAAATCAGGTCTCTATATCACAGAGATTGTAAAGAAATTGTACAATAGTCCAGTGATTAAAAGTGAAATTCCAGATGATGGTGAACGAATCAAACATATTTTAGAAAATCAGGTTTATGGATTTGCTCCAACTAAAATTATCCATAAAATTGCAACGAATTTTATTTTTGGCAAGCTGGACAGTACGATTAGTCGAGAAAACTTTTTACAAGAAGATACAGTTGTATATGCTAAAAATGGAACGTTACAAGACTTAATTAATTCTTCATTTGATGAATAATCAATACTGAAAAATTTAATCAACTAACTTATAACTCAGTAAAAAAACTAGCAACTATACCTCAATTCTATAGGTGGTAGTTGCTAGTTTTTTTATTTTAGTAAATTTGAGATATAATAAAACGATCGATCATTACAATATGGACTATAAAATGACATTGATAATTTTCTCTTTTTCGGATTCACTCTTTTTTAATAATTTCCACATTTATGCTTAAAAGAGTGATAATTTTGAATTATTCATATTTGTTCTTAGATTTGTTTGAAATTAAGGGTTTGAACCAAGTATACGAGAAATGATATTTTAAAACCATAAAAAACGTTCTTCCCTCTTTGGGGATATCATGTTTTTTGTTAATAATTTCAGTTATAATAGAATCAATATAAAATAAGGGTTGATTTTTATTATGGTAACCATTTATATGAATGGGCAAAACAGAACCAATCAAATGAGCGATTGGCGTATATGGTGTAAGGAAGAGACGCAAACGTTAATGCTAACCATCTATTTTCCATCAGGGAAGAGCTGGTCTCAGCCAATGAAGGAATGTCAGATAGAGCCATGCCAAGAATTTAATAGTAACTTTCTACTTAGTAAAGACAATTATCATAGTGAAATTGAATACGCAGTTGAATATGGGAATAAGTTTGTTGTTGTAAAGTATCCTAGTAGTGAGAAACGATATGTGATGGAATCAAAAAATGTATCATTTTCCCCTAAGCCAGATTTAAAAAAAGAAGATCTTTTTAAATATTTCAGTGAAATTGCTTCTGAGAGAGTTTTCAATGCGGATAACGACAAAAAAGCTATCGCAGAAAATGTTCAACGACAACTTGAAAAGATTGTACCTTTTCGGGGAAATGCGTTGTGTGCATATTGTTATGGGAAAAATGAAACAAGAGAATTGCCCGATAATCTTATTTTTCCTTTTGGGATAAACGCGAACCAGCTGATGGCAGTGACTAATGCTTTTTCCTCACAGGTCAGTGTTATTGAAGGTCCTCCTGGAACCGGAAAAACGCAGACAATCTTGAATATAGTTGCGAATATTTTGCTAAAAAATCAAAAAGTCGCGATTGTTTCGAATAATAATGAAGCTGTTGTTAATGTCTATGAAAAGTTGGGAAAGGTTAATTTAGATTATTTAGTTGCCGAACTTGGTAGTGTGGTCAATAAGAATAATTTCTTTTCGAATGCTAGAGAGATTCCTAATAAGCCAAAGGGTCCTGAGATTGAAATAAAAACGATCCAAGAAAATTTTGACAAGTTGAAAAAGTATTTACAATTAAGAAATAAGCTTGCTCAATTTAGTGCAGAAATAAAAGAGTTTAAAACTGAGAGGCATTATTTAGAAGAATGGCGTAAGGAGCATCCTTCTGTAAAAATGATTAATGTCCAAAAATATAGATTAAATCCAAAGAAAATGACTGACTTAATGGTTTATATGAAATACTTAACGAACAGACACGTTTCTCTGGTAGATAGATTCAGACTCATCTTGAATTTCCGAGTATTTAAAACGCCTTTTCTGGATGACCTTTCAGAGCAGATGAACTTCATTTTTAGTTTACAATTCGCATATTACAATCAACAAATTGAGAATCGGCAAAATAAGATCAAAGAGTTAGAGAAAACGCTTGAAAATGCGGAATTTGACCATACGCTGGATGCTTTGAAAGAGGATTCTTTAGTTTATCTTAAACAACACTTAGCTAAAAATATTAAAGATGAGAAAATAAGTTTTACGGCTAATAATTATAGGAATAAAAAGAACTTCAACGCATTCTTGAATAGATTTCCTATTGTTGGTAGTAGTACCCATTCCATTATCAACTCAGTATGTGAAGGATTTTCGTTCGATTATATCATTATAGATGAGGCTTCTCAGCAAGATATTGTGCCGGGAATTTTAAGCTTAGGTTGTGCAAAGAATATCATCATAGTAGGAGATAGAAAGCAATTGCCTCATATTCCGGAAAAATCGAATCTAAAGTGTCCGTCTGAATACTATGACTGTACCAAATATAGTCTGTTGGATTCTGTTATCAAAGTATTCGAAAATGAAATACCCATGTCTTTATTGAAAGAACACTATCGCTGTCATCCGAAAATCATTCAATTTTGTAATCAGCAGTTTTACGATAACCAACTTATTCCGATGTCCGAAGATAATGGAGAACAGGCCATTGAGATTATTACCACGTCTAAAGGGAATCATACAAGAAATTATTCCAACCTAAGAGAGTTAGAATCTATTATAGAAGTAAGGCGTTCAGAAGAAAAAAATGTTGGTGTTATTGCTCCTTATAGAAATCAAGTAGCATTAGCTGAGAAAACCTTATCACCGAATTTCATTAAGAAAACAGTTCATAAATCTCAAGGAAGAGAATACCAAGAGGTCATCTTTTCTACAGTTCTTGATAAAAAGGGTTCCTACAAAGGAAGCAGACAATTTGTCGATCAATCACCGCTAGTAAATGTAGCTGTCTCAAGAGCGATTAAACGATTTACTCTTGTTACAGGTGACAGTGTTTTCGATGATGAAAGTAATATTGCTGCATTGATCAGATATATTAAGTATTATGCTGAATCCGACTTGATTCACGAAAGTCCAGTAATCTCTGCTTTTGATCTATTGTACGACGATTACGACAAATCATTGGAGAAACTTTCTGCGCGCCTTTCGAAGTCAAATGCTGAATATAAATCGGAGAGAATAGTCGATATTTTGTTGAAAGATTTATTAGCTCAGGAAGAATATCAATCATTAGAGCATCATAAGCAAATCTATCTGACACAGCTTGTTTCGATTGAAAATAATTCGTTTACACAAAGGGAGCTTGAATTCATCAACCAAAAGTCTAGCTGTGATTTTGTTTTGTATTACAAAGTTGGAAAAACGCCATTATGCGTCATTGAAGTGGATGGCGGTTCTCATGAAAAAGAAGTTCAAAAAGAACGAGATAGTCAAAAGAATTCTATTCTTGAGAAATCAGGAATCCCACTACTCAGATTGAAAACCATCGAAGGGAATATTGAGTTGAAATTGCACAAGTTTATTGATACGTGTTTATCTAAAGATTAATATAACCAATTATGTCACTAATGGCTGAAATGTTTTTTTGTTTTTTTAAAAGTATATAGGTTTATTCATGGAACGACAATTCACCGGTTTCCGCATTTGTTTCGGGTCCATCGACGTTAAAAGCTTTGGACAAAATTGCTCAAGGCGTGCCGATTGAAGAGACCGGTGTAACAGGAACCACGAACGGCGCATCCATGAAAAACGCACCGATTGGAATAACCAGTGACTATCGTGAACTTCCTACATTAGTGAAAAATGTGGCGGAAATCTGTTTGCCGACCCACAATACAACGATTGCGATTGCAGGAGCAAGCGCCGTATTGGCGGCCATCTGCGGTGGTATGAATCCAAAGATGCCCAGAGAGATGATCCGTCAGATCGAGGAAGTAAATCAGTTGGACTTTGACCAACTCGCGGAAGAACTCCTTCCATTTGTGAAAGAAGCGAAATAGGCATTAAAGAGAAACAACAATCTGTTCTATTTTCAGGAGCGGATTGTTGTTTTTTATTTTTGAATAAAGAAAAATAATCAATAGTGTTGGCTGCGCTTCCATTTGTAAACAATCCATGGTTTAATAATAATAACAATTATTATTTTTGTAAGGAGGTAACACATGGAGAAGAAGCGTTTCAAGATGTATAAACGGAAGAAAACATGGGTTGTGGCGCCGATTATTTTTCTAGGGTTGTTGGGTGCGTCTGCTTTTGCGACGGAGGATCATGCTGTTTTTGCTGATGAGGTAGGTAAGGAGCAAGTGGTTCAGGTTCTTGAACCTGAGGCGGAGATAGAAGCTGCGCCTTCTGCTGACCCTCAATCCGAGATCGTAGAAGAGGGAGTGGCAGTGACACCTCCTGCCATCGAATCGACTACGCCCGTGGATACGACGGCTGAAGAAGAAGTAACTGCAACAGAAATAACAGAGAAACCCGCGACTTCTACTGAAGAGACAGAGAAAGAGGCAGAAACCCCGCCAGTAGAAAAGGATGAATCCTTTGAGACTTCCGAAGGTGAAGAGGATACGCAACTTGAAGAAGCGATGCCTGATCCTTCAGAAATAACTGAGACACCGAACAAGGATATCGTTGAGCAAGTTGAAATGAAAGAGCCTAACGCAAACAACGAGAAAGTGGTCACAACAACTGTGACGCCAAAAGCCGCAACGACTGCGAAGGCTGTACCGAAAGTCGCTGCTCCGAAGGCACAAGCGAAGGCCGCACCGGCGCCGACGATCGCGATTTATCGGGTGTATAATCCGAATTCTGGCGAGCATCTCCATACCATGAATTCGTATGAGAAGGATCATTTGGTCAAAGTCGGTTGGCGTTATGAAGGTATCAGTATGCGAGTGCCGTTGACGGGACGGCAATTATTTAGAGTCTACAACCCGAATTCTGGGGAACATTTTTACACATTAGATGGAAAAGAGCGGGATCATCTGAAGCGTGTCGGCTGGCGTTATGAAGGGATCGCGTGGCACACACCGTGGGCAGGTATGCCGATGTATCGGGTATTTAATCCGAATTCCAGAGGTGCAGGTTCCCACCATTATACGATGCTGCTGAGTGAACGAAATACGCTGCTGAAGGCTGGTTGGCGAAATGAAGGCATTTCTTGGTACACATTAGGCGGCGCACAGCCGATCGCGCCTGTACAGCGCACATTGAATGTGCCTTATGTGAGTCAATATGCTCCGGTCTTCAGTCCTTGGGGATGCGCGGGGGCATCGATGACGATGCTTTTGAAATACAAAGGGAAAAATGTCGATTTGAAATATGTTCAGGACAATTTGCCGATGTATCCCAAAGACAAAGGCGGGCAAAAAGGCAATGTATACACAGGAGAAGGGTTTGGTTGGGTGATCACGCCAGGCTCGTTGGCAAACTATGCGAAGAGATGGTACAAAAACGTCTCAAACATCAGCAATGTCAGCACACAAAACCTGGTTGATCGCATCATCAATGGCAACCCTGTGTTATATTATGGGTACTCTTCTTATCAAGCGAACACGATCCGCAATCACTGTAAGGTCATCGCTGGGTATCGGGATAATCAGTTTTTAGTGTACGATCCGTTGTATTACAGCTCAAGTGCGAAGGCCGGTTCTGGCGGACCAAACAAAACCTATGATCGCGGTGCGATGGCTTGGGTGTCCATCACCGATTTTTCAAAGGAATGGGACGGTCGCGCGATTGGGATTAGTTAAGAAAGTATTGATAAAATAGAAAAGGGCCTCAAACGATGAATGTCGTTTGAGGCCCTTTTTTTTGCTATTCGGCTATCTCATACTTAATAACACCATTATTCTCATAACCTTCCAGCTTCACATCCGACAATCGGCGTTCAAAGAAGGAACGTTTTTTACCGTTCTCATCGTATTTGTCTGGTAGGACGAGCGCAGGTTCGCTGTTTGGAATCGGCTGTGACAATTGTTCTTTTAAGGCATCGATGTGACGGTCGTAGACATGCGCGTCATCGATACACCAGTGCATCGTACCGAGTTCAAAACCTAAATGATCCGCGATCAAGCGATGCAGGACAGCGTATTGATAGGTATTGAAAGGTTGACCAAGTGCCATGTCGGCAGATCGTTGTTTGACGTGCAGGTCAAGGACGCCGTTATTGACTTTCCAATTGGTCGCCCATACACAAGGCTCCAACGTCATTTCGTCCAAATCATCGACATCCCAAAGGCTCGTCATGATGCGGCGAGAACCAGGATTATTTTCCAATTGATGCAGAACATATTCCACCTGATTGAGTTTTTCCTCATGGTTCGGCAGCTTGCGGCATTTTTTTGCTAATTGAAAGCCGTATGCTTTGCCGATGGTGTTGTTGTCATCGACCCATTCATTCCAGACTTTACAGTTGTGTTCCTGCAGCCACGTTACATCATTGGATAATTCCTGCCAAATCCATTCCAATTCGATCAAGGGTGTCTTTTGGAAGACGCGCTTTGATTTTAAGATCGGGATACCATCAGTAGGCTTGATCTTAAAGTTGACGCCTTGGATGAAGCGGGTAGGCGCAGGGCTACCATCGGCGTATTTTGCCCGAACGAGCGCAGGATCTTGATCCGTGCCATTTTCAATGATCTCCATGACGATGTCGCGATAAATTTTATCGAAGCCAGTATATTCAGTCACAAGAATTCTCCTCTTTTTATCTTTTGTCTGAGTTTAACACATTTGGGTGAATCCGTGGATTAAAAATTCTTTAGATAATCGGGGAGTTTTTGTAGTAGGATTGGTCATTCTGAAAAAATAAGTCTTGAAAAACTTCGCCGTGGCAATGTTGGCTGTGAATAACCAAGTCGTAAATTTATAACCTTCCAATTATGATACAATGAATAACAGATGTAATGAAGATAAAGGAGCAGGGAAAATGGAAAATAAGTTATTTTTCTTTGATATCGATGGGACGTTGACGGATCGAAAAACAGGGAAAATTGTTCCTAGTGCGAAGCGTGCACTGGAGCTTTTAGAAGAAAATGGGCATTTTGTTTCCATTGCGACCGGGCGGGCACATTATAAGAGTCGAGAGTTATTGACTGAGCTTGGGTTTGAAAATATGGTGTGCTCCGGCGGTATGGGGGTGGTCATCAAGAATCAATTGGTGAAGAATACACCGTTAGATAAAGAGGAGGCTCTGGCCGTCATTCATGATGCGGAGGAAAAAGGTATTGGTGTATTGATTGCGACGGATGACTCGGAGAAGGTTTATGCGAAAAATGATTTGTTTCGAGAACAGGTTGGGCCAAGACAGGAGCCGACAGAGTATTTCATTGATCCGACTTTTAGCGTGGATGAGGTGGAGGATATCTTCAAGTTTTACTTGGCGTTACCCAAGGAGCAAGATCATCGAATCCCTGAGCCGAAGAAGTTCGCAAAGCTGCGTTTTGTCCAAGAGTATACGATGTGCCAGCATGACAATAAGAAGCAGGGGATCTTGGATGTTTTGGATTATTTTGACAGACCGCGTGAAGATGTGGTGGTCTTTGGCGATGACGTGAACGATTTGGTGATGTTTGATAAGCGCTGGACCAGTATCGCGATGGGCAATGCGGTGGACGAATTAAAGGAGCTAGCAGATTATGTGACTGATCGAAATGTCGATGACGGGATCTATCATGCGTGTCGAAAGTTTGGCTGGATTTAATGAACGATTTGTTGGCGGCGCATTACCAGTATTCGTACCCGGAGATAGTTGTTTAGCTGTGTTAATCTGAATAATTAAAACCATAACGCCTAACTGATCTGGAAGACAGTTAGGCGTATTTTGTAGCGTTCATTTAACGGGAAATTTGAAATGAACGATCATTTCCCTGCTTTACAGTATCTGGAGAGTCGGACTATCTGTTTCTTAAAAATAGATAGTCTGGCTCTTTTAATTACAGTTTGTGTTGCTCTTTTAGTCAGTCAATTAATAATAAATTTTTTCCGATAGGCCGACGGAGAGATAGTTAGTTTTGAATGGAAAAACATTGAAAAATAGGAAGAGGAAGAAAAGCCAGTCTCGTAGGCGATCTCCGTAATCGTCAGTGAACTTTTCCGTAGTAGGGAGCAGGCCTTTTGAAGCTTCAAATCCTGAATTTATTCACTGGGTCCAATGCCTTTATGGGTTTGAAATAGCTTATAGAGATAAGTTCGATCAATATTTTTCGCCTCTGCAATCTGATTGACGCTGAGATTCTCCGACATATTATCATTGATATAGGTCAGAATACTTTTAAAAAGCTGTTCACTTTGTGAAGTATTGTCCGTTTTTAAATTCATTCGATCGATGGTATCGAATAGAATGAAGGAAGAAGCCATCGTGCGAAAATGATCGTTCTCTTTGAAGAAATCATAGATATCCTGAAAGAGGGCATCTGTTTTAAAATTTAAAAAGGAAACTCTCTGTTGCTACCAATCATAAAGGGAGTTTTTTTGAGAAATTTTTATGTGACTACTTTTCTTCTATACCTAACTATGATGGAAAAGTAACTTGATAAAAAGCTTGAACTAACGATCTGTATATGAAATAATATTCATATGATTATTTAATCATATGAATGGAGGAGTAATGAATGATGGAAAAAAGTGTTGCATTGGTTGGTTTTCTTGTCTTTTATTTGATCTATCTGGGAAAGGCGTGGCTTTTGAAAAAGCAAGGAATAAAGGTGGATCTTTTGGGAGACAAACCGCCGTCTAAGGAAAAAAAGATAGAGGTCGTTTTAAAGTTTTTGACAGGTTTAGGTGCCTTGTTGCAATTTATCGCACCGTTCTTTTTTGAAATCAATCAAACGAAAAGTGTTTATGTCGGCTTGGTATTAATCCTATTAGCAGATGTTTTGTTCTTTCTTGCGGTGTGGCAGATGGGGTTGAATTGGCGGGCGGGATTCAATGAGGCACAGCAGACCGAACTAGTAACCACCGGAATATATCACTTCAGCCGTAATCCGGCTTTTGTGGCGTTTGATTTGCTGTATCTCGGGTTTGCTGTTGTTTTTCCTACTGTTCTTATGATCGGAATGACAATACTAGCGGTACTGCTATTTGATTTCCAAATTCGGGGAGAAGAAGCCTATTTAACGAAGGAATTTGGCGAGGACTACAAGCAGTATAAAAAGACTGTTCGTCGTTATATTTAAAAATGAAGCAGGCTCACTCAGAGTCTGCTTCATTTGCTTAATAAATCATACAATACCTGCGCATTATTGTGAGATTCATCTTTTGCCCCATATACTAAGGTCACATCTTCTTGTTCTCGGAGTAGGGCCTCTAGCGTTTCTAGTGCCTCTTTCTGATCTCCGCTTTGCAGCTCCGCCTGATATTTTTTCTTAAAGTCAAAATACTTTTCTGGATCATGATTGAACCATTTTCGCAGCTCGTTGCTTGGTGCGATCGCCTTCAGCCAAAGATCGATCTTTTCTGTTTCCTTGGATTTTCCACGCGGCCATAATCGGTCGACTAACACCCGGTACCCGTCGGATTCGCTGGCGGGAGTGTACGCTCGTTTGATTTGTAGCATTTTCCACACTTCCTTTACTCGTTTATTCTAGCAAGTATGGGAGAATAGGTGAAGAGAAGCGCATTTTTTATATAGAAACTTTATCTGGGGTGCACGGCTAAAGTTCATTTCTGCAAGCAATTCCAAAATTAATTCGTATTTAAAAACAATGGAAACTAACGAATCAGGGTTAGTCTTCATTGTTTTTTTGATCTAGCGGCCCTTTTTCTTACTCGATGGCGCCACGAATCTATCTTTTAATACCACTTACTTTAATTTTAGGGCAGCCTTGTTTTTATTTTTTAAGGGGAGGGGCAACCTGTATTTTCTCCCTTGCTAAACAGTTACAATCTACTAAAAAGTGATCATTATTTCTCGTAAATACCTTCACAAAAACGTATGATGGAGCAATCGATTTATAAAAAATGAAGGGAAGAATCGAGATGAAAAAGATAGATTGGAATGGGTTAACGAAAGAACAAGTCGCGCGTAAAAGGGATGAATTCGGGCTAAATCAGCTAGAACAAAAAAGGAAGGAGCCGTTTTACCTGAAGATTCTTCATATTATTCTGGAACCGATGTTTCTGCTGTTGATCGTAGCGGCGTTGATTTATTTCTTTTTAGGCGAGCCTAAAGATGGGTTGATCATGCTGGTCTTCGTGGTGGTCATTATCGCCATTGAAGTGATCCAAGAATGGAAAACGGATCAAACCTTGAATGCGTTAAAAGATCTCTCAGCGCCAAAAATCAAAGTGATTCGCGAGGGGCAATCAAATGAAATTTTGAGCCAGGAATTGGTTCCAGGAGATTTGATGCTGATTGAAGAAGGGGTCAAAGTTCCGGCTGACGGCTTTGTGATCAAGGCCAACGACCTGAGAATCAACGAGTCTTCTTTGACAGGTGAGGCTGAAGCGGTTTGGAAGACGCTGGCTGAAACGGAAGAATCCACTTCAGAAGACTATTGGCGTGAGGACTACGTTTATACCGGGACGCTGGTGACGACGGGCAGCGGGACGATTTTGGTCGATAAGATCGGGAGGGAAACTGAGTATGGAAAAATTGGGAAACATTTAGCCTCGGCTGAAGAAGAAGTGACGCCGTTAGACAACCAAATCGGGAAATTAGTCAAAGTCTGTGCCATCATAGCCTTGATTTTCTTGACACTTGTCGCGGTCGTGACTTTTTTTAATGATGCTGATCTGCCATTGAAGGCTCGTTTTGTAGAAAGTATTTTATCCGGCATCACAATTGCGATGGCGATGATTCCTGAAGAGTTCCCGGTTGTTTTGACAGTCTTTCTTTCGATGGGTGCCTGGCGCTTGGCGAAGAAACAGTCATTAATCAGGAAATTGCCAGCTGTTGAAACCATGGGTGCTGTTTCCGTTTTAGCCGTGGATAAAACCGGGACCATCACCGAAAATAAAATGACGGTATCCGAAATATGGGTGACGGCGAATCAAGCGGAAGATCGATTGATCGAAGCCATGGGTCTTGCCAGTGAAACTAAGCCGTACGATCCAATGGAAATTGCCATGCTGGAGTACGATGAAGCCCATGGCTGGAGCAAAGAACGGTTATTTAACGGACAATTGGTGAAGGAATATCCTTTTACCGATGAACTAAAAATGATGGGGCATGTCTGGGAACGGAATGCTCGAATCGAAATCACGGTCAAAGGGTCACCAGAAAGTGTGCTAAACATTTCTGCTGTTGATTCGAAGAAGAGAGCGGAAATCGCTGAGGCGATTGATCGCTTTTCTCACGAAGGCTTGCGAGTGATTGCGGTAGGCGAACAAATCGTCTCGACCGAAGCTGAGGTTCCGAAGACGATTGAAGCCTGCGAGCTGAATTTTCTTGGACTGATTGGTCTGTCTGATCCGCCAAGAAAAGGCGTAGCTGAGGACATCCAGCAGTGTCAGAAAGCCGGCATCAAAGTCGTGATGATTACGGGAGATAATGGTGTGACAGCAGGAGCGATTGCACGAAGCGTCGGGATCGCAAATACCGATGGGTTTATCACAGGCGTGGAGATCGATACGCTGACCGCTGAGGAACTAAAAGAAAAAGTCGCCGATATCACGATTTTCTCACGAGTGACTCCTGAGCATAAAATGCGCATCGTCCAAGCGTTCAAGGCAAGAGGTGAAGTCGTTGCAATGACTGGCGATGGGGTGAACGATGCACCGGCTTTAAAATATGCGGATATCGGGATCGCGATGGGCAAAAGAGGTTCTGAAGTATCCAGAGAAGCCGCCGACTTGATTTTAATGGATGATGATTTTTCTACTATTGTAAGTACCGTGAAAGATGGTCGCCGGATCTACGACAATATTAAGAAGGCCATCGGGTATATTTTTGTGATTCACATCCCCATCGCGTTGACCGCGCTTTTCGGCCCTATTCTTGGTATTCCGCAAGCCGCGCTACTGCTCTTACCTGTACATGTGGTGTTGTTGGAATTAGTCATTGACCCAACGTGCTCCGTCGTGTTGGAAAGACAGCCCAGTGAGCCGGATATCATGGACCGGCCGCCTCGTGATCCGAAAGAAAGTATCCTGAGCAGAGGGTTGCTAGTCAAAAGTGTGGTACAGGGACTGGTTATTTTCGTCGCCTCTTTTCTGGCTTACTATCTTACTTTGCAGCAAAATCCGTCAAATGATGAACTGGCCCGCACTATGGGAATAGCTGTTTTGATCGTAGCCAATCTTTTCCTAGTTCAAGTCAATAGTTCCAATCATCTATTTGGCATCCAAACCTTTATCAAGTTGATTCATGATAAAGTGATCTGGCTGATCCTTGGTGGAACGATGCTCATTTTACTTGCGTTGATCTACGCTCCGATAAACAGTTTTTTGGATCTGGCACCATTGTCGTTGACGCAATTAGCGATCTGTGCGGCTTTAGGAATGGTCTCCGTTTGCTGGTATGATTTGGTTAAGCTGGCTCGAAGGGTTTTTAATAAAGAATAAATGGATGCGTCACTTTTTTATTCTTTATTTGCAAAAGCGATCGTGGGTGATAATAAGAGAAAGCTGATCAATGTCCCTTCTCGGACCATCAAAGGTAAATGGAAGGAAAAGGTGAGTATCAGAGCACCTAGAATACAAAGAAGGTCGATGCTGTAGCGATAATATTTGAAGCTCAGCGTCGTCCGTTCGGTCAAAAAGACACAGAACATCTCGATCGGAAATTTCAACCAGCGGTATTTCAAGACTTTTCCAGTCCCAAAGCCTGCAATGAGCGTCCCTAAAACAAACAGCAGACAATTAAAGAAATACGCATCCAGTGAAAAGAGCGGAAAAATGAAATAGGTGAAGAGATTGATTGTCGAGCCAAAGCACAGAAGTGCCGCAGCCATGGTGACATAATCCTTTAGTTGTCGTTTTTCGTCTAATGCGATACAGCCTATTAAAAACAGGAAGTTCAACCCCGTGGTAATCGTACCGATCTTTATGTGACTAAAGGCAGCAACCGCTGCGTTCAGAGAGTTGAAACTGCTGACACCGATTCCTGCCTTCAACGTCAAACTGATGCCAAAGGCGCTAAGGAGATAATAAAGAAAGGAAAGAGTCTTCATTTTTTGATTCGTCATAGTTGTTCCTCCAATAATGAATTGATAGGATAAGTATGCAGGACATAAAAAACGATCAATAGGAGATATAGCCTAGTTATGATGAAAAAAACAACGGATTCCTCTGTGGCACAGGAGCTTCAGCGATTACACCGAGCTCATTTTACAGGGGATCTATTAAAGCACAGTGTCGTTAGGACGTACGATCGAAATGAACCGCTCCTTCATCAAGGGGCAACGGTGTCTCATTTACTCATCCTTTTAGCAGGAAAAGCTCGCATCGTTCAACAAGAACCTAATGGAAAAACACTGATTTTGCAATTTCTTGAGCCGGGAGATTTGATCGGTGAATTGACTTTGGTACAAGCAGAGGAGAAAGCGAAGGATGTCGTGGCCATTGATACGGTTCGCTGTTTGGCGATTCCTATGCCGGAGGTAGAAAAAATGCTGAGGACCGATCCCGCGTTTTCTGCGTGGATCGCTAAGTACATAGGGGAAAAACTTCTTTTGCGCATGACTCATTTTTCGAATGCGCAAACCTTTGAGCTGAAATATCGTCTTGCGGCATTATTAATCGAAGTGTCGGTGAACGGCCAATATTGCGAAAAAAATACGCAGATCGCCGATTATTTAGGGGTGAGTTATCGTCATTTGACCCACACATTCAAGTATTTGCGAGAAGAAGGGTACATTGAAAAGAATAAACGGGGTTATCGAGTCGACGTGGAGAAACTGAGGGCGCTGGTGCAGGTGGGAAACGACGCTTAAAAATGTGTGCTTTAGAAAAGTCGCAAAAATAGATTTAAAACGCCATTTGTAGTGTAAAATTACTGTATACAAAAAAGGAGTGAAGGTATGACAACCGTTAACGTAGAGGCGTCTTTTTGGGAAATCTTTCCCGAAGCGCAGATTCATGTATTGATCGTCAAGGGTATTGGAGAAAATAAGGGGGAAGCGTCTGATCCCTTTTTGACACAATTATTGACCGATGGAAAAGAAGCAGCCCAAGCTTTTCTTACAAATGAGACATTTAGTCAAAATACGGTCATTGCCCAGTGGCGCGAGGCCTTCAGTAAGTTCAAAACTAAAAAAGGTGCACGTTCATCCATCGAAGCACTGCTGAAACGTGTGAGTCAAGATCGTGAATTTCATCCCATCAATCCTTTAGTGGACATTTACAATAGTGTGTCACTCGAATTCGCAGTTCCTTGTGGCGGAGAGGATTTAGAGAAGGTCGTCGGTACGATTCATTTGGGTCAAGCCGCAGGCGGTGAATCTTTTTTACCTTTGGGGGCGGAAGAAGATGCACCGGCGCTACCTGGGGAAATCATTTATGCTGATGAGGAAGGGGCCATTTGCCGTTGCTTAAACTGGCGGGAAGCCCAACGAACCATGTTGACAGAAGATACTCATGACGCGATTTTCTATATGGAATCTGTCAATGAAGAACAGGCTGCACGCGCCGATCAAGCGATGCAGGCATTGAAGCAGCGAATCATGGATTGTTTCGCTGTGGAAGGTGTCGATGCGGTCTTGACCGCCGCAAACCCACAAATGG
The DNA here is from genome assembly GCF_051715125.1 of Enterococcus sp. AZ048. Lineage (NCBI taxonomy): Bacteria > Bacillati > Bacillota > Bacilli > Lactobacillales > Enterococcaceae > Enterococcus > Enterococcus sp. AZ048. The sequence goes on from NZ_JBIOTD010000002.1 coordinate 157,453, forward strand.
AAGCATAAACAATCAGCTTTTAAGGATAATTTCCTTAAAAGCTGTTTTTTTGTTTAAAGATACTTTTCTAATCCTGCGGCAATACCGTCTTCATCGCAAGATAGGGTCACATCGTCTGCGATGGCCTTCAATTCGTCTACCGCATTGCCCATCGCCACGCCGATCCCAGCGTATTCAATGATCGAACGGTCATTTTGCCCATCGCCGAATGCAATCATGTTATAGGAATGGATGCCCATTTCAGGGAATACCGCATTCAAGGCCTTAGCTTTGTCGATTCCTTTATCTGTAAATTCAAAATAGAAAGGAGCAGAAAAGGCAGCCGTCACGGTCTCATCAAAGGGTGCATGGATTGCTTCCGCATGCTCCTGCAAATAGTCTGGCTGAGCAGCGATCAAGATTTTGTTAATAGGGAAGGTGGCAAATGCCGCCAAATCATCTATTTCGCAAAGCTTGAAATTGCCGCCCCGCGATTCATATTGAATAATATTGAAGGGCCCCTCTGGTAAATCAAGCATCCCGTTGTAAACGTCATTTACATAAAGATAGTCATCCTTGTCAATCATTGGCTGTACATTAAATTTTTTCAGATGCTCTAAGATCGCTTGGCTTGTTTCAACAGCCATCGCTTGGTTAAAAATGACCTCCTTTGTTAAGCAATCCGTCACCCGCGCCCCATTGTAGGAGACCAAATACCCTTCATATTTCGTCATTTCTAGTTCTTCTGCCAACCCAAACATCCCTGGAGTCGGTCGCCCCGAAGCCAATATCACTTTAACGCCTTTCTTTTGTGCGTTGATCAATGCTTGTTTTGTTTTTTCAGAGATCTTCTTTTTTGAGTTCAGCAATGTCCCGTCAATGTCTAATACGATCGCTTTAATATCCATTCCACCACGTCCTTTATTGTATTACTTTAAGTCTACTATCGGTACGAAGACGTGTAAATGGTTTCATTTGTAAATGACGATGGAAAATGTTTTTTACGAAATAAAATGAAATTGCTGGCGTTTCAGTAACTCTTCTCAGGATTGTAGGGCATTTAGAAGAAATTAAACCGATCGACACAGATTCCGAAGAATACGCGCCAATCGGTTTTTATTCTAAAAATTTAACGACAGAGCTGTAATGCTTTTTTACCCCATCTTGAATTTCGCTATCTGTTATTAATGTATTTAATTGAGATAACGTAGCAAAAGTAGCAATGGATTTTTTTTCAAATTTCGAACTATCAATCAATGCAACTGTTTGAGAAGCAAGTTCGACCATTCGTTTCTTCAATTCCACTTCATATAAATTGAAATCAGATAATCCTTCTGTGGCAGAGATTGCATAAGCAGAGGTGAAGAGTGTGTCGATGTTTACCTTTTTCAAAATCTCGATACCTAAAGTTCCTTCGACTGCATTCGAACTACCCTTTACGACGCCGCCGATCAATACAACAGTCAAATTCAAGTTTTCTTTCAGAAGTGATGCGGTGCGTAATCCATTTGTCAATACAGTGATCCGCAAATCGGATTGACTGATCAATTTAGCTAACTCATAGCAAGTAGAACTTGCATCTAAAACGATACATTCGCCGTTTGCGATCAAAGGAAAGGCTATATTAGCAATTTCAGCTTTTTTCTCGATGTTTTTTTGCTTTCGTATATCGTAATTTTTATCGATTTTTATTGTTTCGTCTTCTTTCGTTCGCGTAGCGCCTCCGTGCGTACGGATCAACATGTTGTTATCACTCAAATAGTTAAGGTCTGAACGAATGGTTGCTTTAGATACTGCTAGTAGGTCAGTCAAATCATTCACGGAGACAGATTCCCTTTCTTGCAGTAGTACAAGGATCTTTTCCCTTCTTTGGTTCGTATACATAAAAATCCCTCCAGAATCTTTGATTGATTTTAGTATAAACCATTCGGAATAGAAAAACAACAGAAAACAATCATTTTGCTTTCGATTAATTTTCTTTAATTTGATTAAACGAAAGTAAACGAAAATAATAGTTGACAAAACGAAAGTTTGTGGCTATCATGTGGATAAGAAAAGAAAAAGGAGAGAAAAAAATGAAAATTGGACTTGGATCGGATCATAATGCGTTTGAGATGAAACGTGAATTATTGGCATACATTAAAGAAAAAGGATATGAAGTCAAGGATTACGGGTGCTATTCATCTGATGAGGTTGATTATCCAAACATCGCATTTCATGTAGCAAACGGTGTACTGGAGGAAGAAGTTGACCGTGGAATTTTATGCTGTGGTACGGGAATCGGCATGGCTGTAGCAGCAAACAAAGTTCCCGGCATACGAGCAGCACAAGTGCATGATACGTATTCTGCTGAACGAGCACAACTAAGCAACAATGCACAAATCATAACTATGGGATCAAAGGTCATTGGAATCGATGTAGCAAAAAAAATTGTCGACGAATATTTGTCTGTTACTTTTGAAGGAGGAAATTCAGGTAGAAAAATTGAGCAGATTATGGAAAAGGAATCTGAATACTCTAAATAAGAAGGGGGAACAAGCATGAAATTCTTTTTGGACACAGCAAACGTGGAAGAAATTAAACGAATCAATGAATTAGGATTGGTGGATGGAGTAACAACAAACCCAACAATCATTTCAAAAGAAGGACGAGATTTTAAAGAAGTGATTACTGAAATATGCGATTTGATTGAGGGCCCCGTCAGTGCCGAAGTCATTGCATTAGATACAGACACTATGGTGAAAGAAGCGAGAGATATCGCTAATTGGGCAGAAAATGTGGTCGTAAAAATTCCTATGACAGAAGATGGATTACGTGCCGTCAATGTACTATCTAAAGAAGGTATCAAGACAAATGTCACATTAGTTTTTACTGTTGCACAGGGCTTGATGGCCGCTAAAGCTGGTGCAACCTACGTTAGTCCATTTGTCGGTCGATTGGATGATATCGCTACAGACAGTTTGTCACTTATCAGTAATCTAAAAAAAGTGTTGATGGAATATGGTTATCAGACGGAGATCATTGCAGCTAGTATACGCAGTCTGAAACACGTAGAAGATGTTGCAGAATTGGGTTCGGATATTGCGACAATACCAGGCGCATTGTTCCCTAAACTTTGGTCACATCCACTGACGGATGCAGGAATTCAAGCTTTCTTGAAAGACTGGGAAGCATTCGAAAAATAAGCGTAAAAGGAGGTAAATCATCATGCGGAAGCCAATTGTTGGGATTAGTTTAAAGCTGTACCAAAACGAAATAGACAATGCCCGAGATTTTGCTCATGCAATCGTTGAAGAAGTGGGAAATGAGAAAAAAATCGAACAATTCATGTGTCCCGGAATGGGCGTGCTATACCCAGTAGCGATGATCCTAAAAGATTCAGAAATAGGATTGGGCGCACAAAATATTGCGCCTGAATCCAATGGGGCTTATACTGGCGAATTTTCAATCGAATCGTTGAAAGATATGAAGGGCAGCTATGCGGAGATCGGACATGTGGAACGACGGACAATTTTCAATGAAACAGATGAAATGATTAATCAAAAAGTTCGCCTAGCCCTGAATTATGATGTCACACCAGTCTTGTGTATTGGTGAAATCATGAAAACAGAGGACTATCAAGAAATCAAGGACTTAATGAAGAAGCAGTTATTTCTTGATTTGTTCCAGCTTGAAGGACAACAAACGGAAAAAGTTATTTTGGCCTATGAACCTGCTTGGGCCGTTGGTCAAACGTGTGCGGCGAGTGCGGTGCATGTGCAGCGAGTGCATGGACTGATTCGCGAATGCATCAAAGAGTTGTTCGATAGAAAGACAGCGGAAAATATTCGCATCATTTATGGTGGTTCTGTATCTCAAGAAAATGTTCAATTGATTGTTTCAGACGACAATGTGGATGGGGTGTTTGTAGGGCGTTTCGGACATAAACCAACACAATATGCATCGATTGTTGACACCGTTAAAAGAGTAAAGGAGGGATAAAATGTTTGGCATTATTCTTGTTTCCCATAGTCAAAAAATTACAGATGGAACAAAAGAGATGATTGAAGAGATGACAGGAACCAGTGATGCGGTAAGAATCATTTCTGCAGGCGGTACTGGAGATGGTCGGCTGGGTACTAATTCCGTTATGATCATGGAGGCGATAGAAGCAAATTCGGATTGTGATCATATTCTTATTTTTTGCGATATTGGAAGCGCTATATTGAGCTCTGAAACGGCTATTGATTTGATTGAGGAAGAAGATTTGCAAGATAAAACGGAAATCATGGATTGTCCATTGATAGAAGGGGCATTTGCAGCGGCTGTTCAGGCCACTGTTTGTCAGAAGAAAGAAACGATCATCCAAGAGTTGGCCCAATTGTAAGACGTTATTGAATACGAAAGTGAGGAGCGAAAAATGAAATTTTTAAGAAGCATGGTAGGTTATATGGTCGCTGGCACGATAGTCATGTCTGTTTGGAATGAGCTTGGAAGTTTTGGCATCTTTGGGGGGTACTTGGCAGCTGGAATTATTATTGGCCCAATGTGGTTTATGAATCATTACCTTAATCTGACCGGAAACGAAGACGATGCAGCATTCGTGGATATGGGACTTGCAATCGGTGTCTGCGGGATTGCTCGGGACTCTTTCATGCAGGGGGCATCTGTCTTTTCAGACGCTTTACCGACGATTGCATTAGTAATCGTTGGCGCAGTCATCGGTGGGATCGTCGCAGCTGCCTTTGAAAAGAGTGTCGCAAAAGAAGAACAACGAGATGAAAAGGCACCGGAACCGGGAATGACGGAAAAAGAATTGGATCGGTTGGTTGGCGAAGAATAGTATCTAAAAAGAAACGGAGGAAAACAAATGACTTTGGCTTTAGGACTGGCAACAGTATGTGGGGGCTTTTTATTTCCCTTTGTAATTCGTATGGCATGGGGCAAAATGGTGGAGCACTGGGGACCAATCGGTGGTTGGATGGCAGCCTTGTTTATTGTCGGAACCGTTTGGTGTATTAATCACGGCATCTCAACCCCAATGATCGCGCAAACGGGTGCATGGGTCGATCAAGGGTTAGCAGCCGGCGTTGGTGTATGGGTGGCTTCCGCATTGGTTGGAGGAAATGTAAAAAAATCAATTCCTAAAATTCTAGCAGCTGTATCAGGCGGATTATTAGGCGGATTATTATTGTCTTTGTTCTTATAAAAAATAGAAAATAGCATTCAATAAAAATATATGAATAGAAAAAAGGAGAATGAGAAGATGAAGCGTCTTATAAATGATGGCTATGAAGTAGTAGAAGAAATGTTAGAAGGATACGCAGCGGCCAATAAGGATTATGTGACATTAGATTTAGAAAATCGTGTGGTTGTTAGTAAACTTATGAGTGAAGAGCCCCGCGTTCGGGTGATCGTGGGTGGTGGCTCGGGTCATGAACCAATGTTCTTAGGTTATGTCGGAAAGGACTTTGCTGACGCAGCAGTAGTTGGGAATGTGAATACTTCTCCTGCACCGGATGCGTGTTACGAAGCTGTAAAAGCGGTAGATAGCGGTAAAGGCTGCTTATATCTTTACGGAAATTATGCTGGCGATGTAATGAATTTTGATATGGGTGCTGAAATGGCACTAGAGGAAGATGGGATTCGTGTAGAAACGGTTACCACAACAGACGATGTTTATTCCGCAAAAGACAAAAAGGACCGTCGCGGCGTAGCAGGCGACCTACCAGTCTTTAAAGTGGCTGGAAGTGCAGCTGCAAAAGGGTACGATTTGGATCAAGTTAAAGCAGTGACTGAAAAAGCAAACGATAATACCTACTCGTTAGGTGTTGCACTGTCTTCTTCTACGTTACCAGTTACCGGTGATGTTATCTTCCAAATGGATGAAGGGGACATGGAAATTGGTATGGGGATCCATGGAGAGCCGGGAATCGAACGCCGTAAAGTTGAAAAGGCCGATGTAATCATTGACGAGATCATGAAAATTATTCTTGAAGATTCAAAAATTGATGCAGGCGACGAAGTCTATGTCTTGGTCAATGGTTTAGGGGCATTACCTGTAATGGACCAATACGTTTGTTATCGACGTGTTGATCAAATCTTGAATAAAAAAGGAATAAAAATCCATCGGACTGATGTAGGCAATTATGCGACTTCCATGGATATGGCAGGGATGTCTGTTACCTTAGTAAAATTAGACGTTGAGATCAGAGAATTGCTAGATGCACCATGTAATACACCATATTATAAATTGTAGAAAAAGAATTTCGATGAGAAATTTAGTAACCTTCAGGGAATGTGAATAAGATGTTAACAGAAATTTTTGCAAAGAAAAAATAAAAAGAGGTGTACTCATGAATGAAATAGTGCTGGATAAACAATTTTTCGCGAATAGTTTAGAGAGAATGGCGGAGCTGGCGGAAGAAAATCGGGATTACTGGACCAAGTTGGACTCAGACATTGGTGACGGGGATCACGGAATCAATTTAAGTATTGGCTTTAGAGCAGTGAATGCCAACTTGCAAGACAATTTAGAAAAAGCGGAAGATATTACAGCCTTACTAAAGAAATCGGGTATGGTGCTTTTAAGTAAAGTTGGCGGTGCTTCGGGTCCACTATATGGTAGTTTCTTTATCAAGATGGGCAAAGATGATACTGGAAAATCTGAAGTCTCATTCCCGGAATTTGTCGGTATGTTGAAAAATGGTATTGATGCAGTTCAACAGCGGGGAAAAGCTGAAATAGGCGATAAAACCATGCTTGATGCATTACTACCTGGAATCGATTATTTGACGGAGCATAAAAATGAGGCTGATTCTGTTGCGATAATGGAAGAAGCCGTATCAATTATGAAGCACGGAGCAGAATCGACCGTCCCACTAATTGCAAAAAAAGGAAGGGCAATGAGATTAGGAGAACGTGCAGTTGGACACAAAGATCCTGGCTCCGAATCATCTTGGATGCTGATGAATGTCTTTCTTGAAGAAATGAAAAAATAAATGGATGGAAGATAAGCATGGTTAATTTAGAAGAAAAAGCAATTGAATTGCGACAGTGGGTTATTCGATCGTTGGCTTCGGCTGGTTCAGGACACCCTGGAGGTTCGTTGTCAGCGATTGATATCTTAACGGTACTTTATTATCAAGAAATGGATATTGATTTAAAGTATTATGATCAAAAAAATAGAGATTATTTCGTTCTTTCCAAAGGGCACGCAGCACCAGCCCTATACGCTGTTTTAGCGGATAAGGGGTTCTTTTCGAAAGAAGAACTACTTGGATTGAGAAAATTTGGTTCTCAGTTGCAAGGGCATCCGGATAGACTTAAAACGCGAGGTGTTGACACTTCGAGTGGTTCATTGGGGCAAGGTTTGTCCATCGCGAATGGATTGGCATTGGCTCAACGCATGAATGGCATCGAAAAAAATGTTTATATTTTATTAGGTGATGGTGAATTGCAGGAAGGGCAAGTCTGGGAAGCTGTGATGACTGCAGCTCATTACAAATTGGATCGCGTAATTGCATTTGTAGATAATAATGGGTTGCAGATCGATGGAACGAATGATGAAGTAATGGCTGTAAAAGATATCGGCCAGAAATTCGCTGCGTTCAATTGGCATGTATTGACAGCTGATGGACACGACTTTGATTCATTAACAACAGCTGTTCAAGAAGCGAAACGCGGGAAAGATGGTCCTTCAGTTATTGTGTGCCGAACACATAAAGGTAAGGGTATTAGCTTCATGGAAGATCAAGTTAGCTGGCATGGAAAAGCGCCTTCTCCAGAAGAGGCTGAAAGAGCATTGGCGGAACTTAAGGAGGCACTCTAGGTGAGAATAGCAACGAGACAAGCGTATGGAGAAACATTGGTTCAACTAAAAGATCATAAAGACATAGTGGTCTTAGATGCAGATTTATCGGCTGCAACGAAAACGGACATGTTTGCCAAGGCTGCACCAGAAAAGTTTTTTAATATGGGCATTGCAGAAGAAGACATGATTGGAACTGCGGCAGGACTTGCTTTAGGAGGGAAGAGGCCCTTCGCTAGTAGTTTTGCGATTTTCGAAGCAGGTAGAGCGTACGAGCAGATTCGAAATGCAGTTGCTTACCAAAAATTAAACGTAACTATTGCGGCGACACATGCTGGAATTACAGTAGGTGAAGACGGGGGTTCTCATCAGTCCATTGAGGACTTGGCTTTAATGAGAGTGGTCCCAGGCATGACTATTCTTAATCCTGCGGATGATTTGGAGACGGAGGCAGCGATGAAAGCGATATTCGAACAGGATGGTCCTGTATATTTACGTCTAGGACGTCTGCCTGTCGAACGAATCCATGATACAAAAACTCCTTTTAAAATAGGAAAAGCAGAAACAATAATAGAAGGAAACTCAGGAACGATTGTTGCTACCGGTTCAATGGTACAAGAAGCCGTGTTGGCAGCGAAAAAATTGGCTGAAATAGGTATTCAAATTCGGGTGTTGAATTATTCGACGATCAAACCGTTAGACGAGTCTCTTCTTATAAAAGCTGCAGCAGAAACTCCTTGGATTATTACAGCTGAGGAGCACAGCGTCATCGGCGGATTGGGTAGTGCCGTAGCGGAATACTTAGCAGAACATTATCCAACTCGAATAGTTAAAATTGGAATTCAAGATCAATTTGGTCAATCAGGAGATCCTAAATTATTGAAGGATTTTTATGGGCTAACTGCAAAAAATTTAGTAGAAAATGTTAAATTATTGACTAGAAGCTGATTGATTATCATTATAAAAGCACACTTGTGGATTCTTCCACAAGTGTGCTTTTATGTATTTTCACTAAAAGTAGGTCACAGATTTATTCATTTATGAATTAAATAAGAAAAATTTAATAATTTTCAAAGTGTTTTCAGAAAACGTTTGGTCTATACGGATTCGTCGTGTCTCTAAACCGTTTTTTAACAAGAATAATTGTTATTTAATATTCTTGAGAATCTGTGAAAAGTGCTTACTATTTAGTAGCCAGTACCTAATGTTGTCTTTGGAGTATATAAAAATGTAATATGACACACATTATTTTAATATTAATATAAAATGAATCTGCTTTTGGTTTTGTTAATAATAGACTAATATCACAAGCTTTATAACTAAATTACCAAATTTTTTAAAAAATAATATAAAAAATGGGCAAACGCTATGATAATATTTAGTTCGTAAAGGAGGTGAGAGAATGTTAAGACGCAAAATTAAAGTAGTCTTATTTTTAATCATTTTACTTCCATATTTCCAAGTTCCTCATGTGAATGCTGAAGAAACCACACAAGAAAGTACGCGTTCCACTGAGCAAAAGGAGGTAGGAGATCTAAGTAATAGTATCCAATCTTCTACTGATGAGAGTAAAACAGATGATCGTGTGATGGAATCATCATCTGAAGACATACTGTCATCAGAAACAAGTTCGACAGCTCCTCGTGATGAAAAGACAGAAAATTCTGAAAACTCAACAGATAAAACAGCGTCTTCGGAAACTAGTGAGAAGGAACCAGAAGCCAAAAAGGCAAAGATTCGTGCATTAGCAGCAAATGAAGCGGTCGTAGATAACTGGTCAGATTTTGTCAAAGCGATTCGGAATGAAACGATTACTAAGATATCCTTATCTCAAAGCTTTGACAACCCAAGTGCTTCAGATGGGACCTTGTCGACTTACGCCAGAAAAAATGACCTGGAGATCGACGGTCAAGGGCACCGTGTTGATTTCAAAGATTCTTCCATCTATTTAGCTTCACCTCAAAATGCTACGGGTTCTTTTCATATGCATGATATCACCTTAAACCAAAGGTATGGCGGAGCGTATTCTGAAGACATCGTTGGGAACCGTCTAAATTATACTTTTGGAGCAAAATGGAAGTATCGCTTTGGAAATATCACAGCTGAATCTGGGGTACAACGATTAGCGAGGGCTTCACACTCGGAAGTCAGAGTCTATGGCAATATGAACATCAATACCCGTGCTGAAAACTTTTATCTAGGAAGCCTGATCATGGAAGACGGCACGAATTATAAAGGAAACGTCAATTACTATGATTTCTCTGTATTTTGGTACAACGTACGTGCTAGTGCTGGATCAACGGGGGCTTCAAGAGAATTCACGATAGGAAAAAATTGTCATGTTGATGTTGGTCAAACACAAACGACAGGGCGGACCTATCCAGCAGTTTATAGCTATTATTTAGCGCTGACGGTTGGAGAGAACAGTGTATTCAACGTAGACATGCCTGGGAATGCGGTACGTTTTGATGATACTGGTGCGGGGATGACGATCAAAAAAGGCGCAGTTGTCAATCTAACAAGTAAACAATTGGCGGGGTCAATCGTTGCATTTAGTGCCAACAATACGTATTTAAACGCGGAGCCGGGAAGTTTCTTTTACGTGATCGGAACAAGTAATCAACCGTTGATCAATATGGCAGCGAACGGTATAGGAACCGGGAGTGTCAGTCGAACGGGGAACTCCTTCACGTTGAACAGTCCTGCTCAATATGATTTGAGAAACCTGAATAACTCGCAAATCGCGGTTAATGTCGCGTATGGAAGTGAAGCGAACAATACGTTTTCAATTCTAGATTCAGATGTTGATCTTTGGAAGGTTGGCGTGCCTGTTTTAGGACCGTCAAGTGAAACCTATGCGAAAGTACCGAGTTTGAAAGTTACGGGGAGTGGTTCGAGAGAGGCTGTGACGACATCCGTTGCTGGATTGGACCAATTCAAGCAGGCGAACTATCGCCGAATTTCAGGGATGAACCAAGATCCTAAAATCGAATGGACACCTGTGACAGATGCCGATAAGACGATCAAAGGTCGAGTAATTATTGGTGAAGTACCCGATAACAATGGTTTGGTTGGCGGGGAGATCAAGTATATTCCTGTGTATGCGTCAGAAAACCAGGCGAAGGTGAAACTGACAGATACAAACGGGAATGTCCGAGACAATCTACTGACAGATAAAAATGGCTATGTCTCTTACACAGACACAAGCACACCCGTCAAATTCCAAAAAGCTGGAGAAAATATCTCAGGAATCGCAGAACGCGGACCTTGGATCACACCAACACCAATCACTACCACTGTCATCGATGTCACACCACCAGAACCTGCGAAAGTCGATCATGCGGATGGCATCCAAAGCATTACGAAGCAATTAACAGGAACTGGGGAACCTAACAGTATTATAACATTTACCGTCAATGGTCAACCATCTGGAATTCCTGGGCAACTAGTAGGAGCCGATGGGAAATGGACGATTGATATATCAACGATACAAATTACACGAGGAGATGTCTTACAATTCTTCTTGCAAGACCAGAGCGGTCCGATCACGGCATTAAGCGAGGCGGATCGACCAAGTACGAATAATTCAATCGGTAATATTAATCCTAAAACAGATATGACTTATCGTGACGCAACATTTAAAGCGGGTACGAAGATCACAGTAGTAGGAAGTTTATCATTAGTTTCCGTTCCAAATGGACTGGAATTTGGTAGTAATTCTGTTTCGAACAAATTGGAGACCTATCGTCCAACAACTACAGGTACTCTTGTAGTCTCCGACACACGAGGCGGAGCAAGAAAGCCTTGGCGACTGACGTTGAGCCAATCTGAAACACTAAAAAATGGGACGATCTCTTTAGAGGATGCTTTATATTATACGTCGACATTAGGTGAAAAACCGATCACCACAGCTTCGCAAATCGTAGAATCCGGATCATTTTCTTCTGATGGCTCCAAGGATATTTCCGCTGGATGGACAGGAAACAACGGCTTCAAGTTGAGTGTCCCCGTTGAAAAGCAACGGGTGGGTGAATATTCAGGAAAACTCTCATGGCAATTAGAAGATGTTCCAGGAAATTAGGTGAGTAGATGAAACGATTAGCTATAAAAAGTTTGCTACTAATAGTGTTGCTGTTTACTGCTGTTCCGGCTTTTGCCGCAGATGCGGAATATGATAGCAATGGGGTTACCGCCTTTTATGGAAAATATGAGTATCCTAAAAAGCCCACAAAAAAAGAGGAATCCCAAAAAGAGGGCGGTTCTGCTGCTGTTCCTGAACAGCGCCCTCAGGAATCCGGACATTCAACGACGGGCTATGCCGGCGCGTTACCTTCCTATAAAGGAGAAGGAACGATCATTCCAGCTACAGGGGATACTTCAAATGTGGTCACCTCATTGATCGGCGTTGTCTTGTTAGCATTTGTTTTCTTCAAGCTAAAGGAGGGCGAGAACACTGAAACACATACCATTCGTTAGTATTTTTCTGATGGTCTCGCTTCTATTTATTGGAGGAACGGGCGTACATGCAGAAGATACGAACACACATATGAAGTATCAAAGTGGTGGGGGAACGACAACAAAACCACTTGACCCGCTGCTCCCAGATCCTACAAAACCAGTTGTTCCTGTTGATCCGACAAATCCAGTTGGACCGCCGGCAGGTACAGGCGGCAGTTTATCTCTTGATTTTTCTTCAAGTATCCAATTCGGGAATCAAGCGATCTCTACGAAGGATGAGACCTATTATGCTCATGCACAAGAATACACTGATTTTGACGGTGTTAAGAAAAAGGGTCCAAACTATGTACAGGTCACAGACGTTCGAGGAACAGGTAGTGGATGGAAGTTAGGAGTCAAACAAAACGGTCAGTTTCACACCTCTGAATCTCAAAAATTAAGCGGTGCTGAATTGATATTTACTCAAGGTGGAATGATCTCGAATCTTTCAAATGCGTATGCACCTGTTGCAAGCAGCGGATTTTCATTACCGCTTGATGCGGAGATCAATGTAATAACAGCCGACACAGATAAAGGATTCGGAACATGGCTCTACCGTTTTGGGACCAACGAAGCCACAGGAGGACAAGCGATTCAGTTGAAGGTTCCTGGGAAAACAGTCAAATACGCGAAAAAGTATCAAACAACAGTAACATGGACATTAAAAGATGTTCCTTAAAATAACAGTCGTTTCCGCTTTTTTATGAATAAAAAAATTTGGCAACGACACTAAAAGATGTGAGGAGAAAAAAAGATGAAAAAAGTAAGGTTAATGACCGTTGCGACACTTGCAGCACTATCACTTTCAACAGTCGGCGGTGTTATTTCACATGCAGCAGACACAGATTACACATCAAATGGTGCGGTGGAGTTTATTCCAAATCCAGATCCAACAAAACCAGTGGACCCCACTGATCCTGATCCGTCTAAACCGGTCGAACCGGTCGATCCGACAGATCCAAATGGTCCGAATCCAGGAACCGATGGTCCGTTATCCATCGACTATGCGTCATCACTTGATTTTGGTGTAAATAAGATCACCAATAAAGATGAAGTGTACTATGCAAGAGCACAACAATTTAAAGACGGCAGTGCAGCAAAGCCAAACTATGTTCAAGTCTCAGATAACCGTGGAAGTAACGGCGGATGGACGTTGAAGGTAAAACAAAACGGTCAATTCAAAGCGGCAAGCACATTGAATGATACGTTAACGGGCTCAGCGGTTAAATTGGTTAGTCCGACGGTTGCCAGCAATTCGACAGCCGTACATCCTACAGCGGCAGCAACGATTTCCTTAGATCCTGCAGGTGCAGAAAGTCTGGTTATGTCAGCGAAAACAAATCAAGGTGCTGGAACCTACGTCAATCGTTGGGGAACGGCTGAATCAGTAAAAGAAAAAGACAAAGATGGCAAAGAAGTTGATGCAGACGTGACAAAAGCAATCACTTTGGCTGTACCCGGCAGCACACCGAAAGATGCTGTGAAATACAGTACAACATTGACATGGAGCTTATCTGACGTACCTGGCAATTAATTCAAATAAAAGGAGACTATCACAATGAAAAAATTTGGTTCTTTATTTCTAGCAACAGCTATTTTAGCAAGTATTGGCTTGAGCACAACAACAACTTTTGCGGCAGATGGCGGCAATTACGACACAAACGGGGTCATCACATTTACACCTAATACAGACCCAACAAATCCAGTCGATCCAACGGATCCAACGAAACCAGTTACGCCAGTCGATCCAACAGACCCAACAGGTCCTAAACCAGGAACGAATGGCCCATTATCGATCGATTATGCATCAAGCTTAGACTTCGGGACACAAAAAATCACCTCAAAAGACGAAGTATACAAAGCAAAAGCGCAAAAATATCTTGATAAAGACAGCAATGAAAAAACTGGTCCTAACTTTGTCCAAGTAACAGATAACCGCGGAACAGAAGCAGGTTGGACATTGCAAGTAAAACAAAACAGCCAGTTCAAAACAGAGGATGCAAAAGAATTGACCGGGGCTGAAGTAACATTTAAGAACGGAAATGTCGTTACAGCATCCGATTCAGCAAAACCTACGGGTAAAGCAACGATTGTTGCCGATCCAACGGGTGAATTACAAGACGTTATGGCTGCAAAAGCAGGCCAAGGTGCAGGAACCTATTTAAATAATTGGGGAACCGACGCAACTACAGGTGCCAACAGCATTGAATTAAGCGTACCTGGTTCAACAACAAAATATGCGAAAAAATATTCAACAACCTTCACGTGGGTACTAACCGACGCACCTGGAAACTAATCATAACTATTTAATTGAAGAAGGGGTGCTTCTTGCATCCCTTTCTTTCAATGAAAGGAAAACTAGACAATGAAGTATAAAAAAATAACATCGCTATGTATCGCTTTTTTTAGTTTATTAATGGGAACAACCGCTGGCTATGCCTCAGAATTTAATTTTGCAGTGACACCAAAAGCCTCGGAAAACCAAATTGATAAAAACAAAACCTACTTTGACTTGATGCTTTCACCAGATCAAAAAGAAACATTGACCGTTGATTTGCGAAACGACACAGATAAAGAAGTTGTCGTGGAAGCACAAATCAACAGCGCCACGACTAACGGTAATGGCGTTGTAGAATACAGCAAGAATACGATCAAACCCGATCCTTCACTAAAATACAACTTAAAAGAGTACGTAGAAGCACCATCGGAGATCACATTAAAACCAAAATCTGCTGCCGAATATAAAGTGAACATACATATGCCGAATGAAAAATTTGACGGTGTTATTGCTGGAGGAATCACGTTCAAAGAAAAACAATCGGAAGAAGCGAAAGCATCATCAGATAACAACGATAAAGGTTTGGCGATCAAAAATGAGTATTCCTATGTCGTCGCTTTGTTGATGCGTCAAACAACAGAAAACGGCTCTCCAGATTTGAAATTGAATAGCGTCGATCCAAATCAGCGTAATGCACGGAATGTTATTCAGGGAAATCTTCAAAATCCGAATGGGACGTATTTAAATAACTTAGCAACAAAAACAATCATCACCAAAAAGGGAAGTTCTGAAGCACTATATACCGATGAAAAATCAGAAATGCAAATGGCGCCAAATTCGAACTTTAATTTATCAGTTCCGTTGAACGGAGAACGTCTGCAAGCTGGAGACTATACGATGAAAATAGAGGCTTACGGTCAAAAAGAATCGGATGGCACATTTAAATTCAAAGAAAAAGGTGCGCAAAAAGAAGAGGCTTTTCGTTACCATTGGTCCTTAGAAAAGGACTTCGAGATCAAAGCAGATGTAGCGAAGAAATTGAATGACTCAGACGTCACGATCAAGAAGGATCACACATGGATCTATATTCTGATTGGTATTTTATTACTATTGTTGATTCTTTTGTTCTTAGTATGGCGCAAGAAAAAAAATGACAAAAAAACTGAGGATTAGCTTAATACTGATTTATTGTCTAGCGATTAGTTTCTTATTTTTACCATTCATGAAACAGGCACTGCTTATTTACAGAACGCAAGAGGTGACCATCAAGACAACTTATACGAGTGAAAAGGCGGCTGAAGTTCCCTTAGAGGCAGTACAGCCGCCAGATCTGGCAGATGTACTCGCCTTTCAGCGAAACCAGACATTTCAAGCATCTGGACAGCTTATCATTCCGAAGGTTGACATAGGGCTCCCCGTCTTTTCAGGTGTAACGAATCAAGAAATTTTAGTTGGTGCAGGAACCTTGTTTCCAGAACGAACGCCTGAAAATCACAATGTGGTCTTGATTGGTCACCATTTGGGAAAAGAGAGCTTATTATTTGGTAAGCTGCTGAAGGTAGCAATTGGAGATTCTATTTTTTTTGAAGATGCAAGCGGCTTTTATCAATACATTGTAAGTGAAACGAAAATTATTGATCAAACAGACCTGCGTGTTTTAGATGATCATGGGACGTCCGAGATCACTCTGATTACTTGTGACAAGCCGACGCAGACGAAGCAACGGTTTATCGTAAAGGGGCAGTTGTTTAAAAAACCAGGTCAATTGACGAGACAAAAAATAGTTCATGATAAACAGGAAATTATTAGGAAAAAGAAACAAAATAATAGGTTATATTGTATAATTGTCGTAGTTTCATTTTTATTTTGTTTATTAGTTGGTATCAAAATAATCACTAAAGTCAGTGATTAAGTTTCGGAAAAGGAGAGTGACAGAATGAAAAAAATGGTCACGCGATCAATGGTGTTCGCGTTGGGTGCATCGATTTTTCTTTTTTCTGAACACGTATTTGGCAATACGGTCATCTATGATCCTTTAGACCCTCAAAATACGATCACTCCAATCACTGAGCAAGAGGTATCTAGCGAAACGAGCGAAAGCGCAAAGATAGATGGGCAAATTGAATTAGAGGAAACAGAGACTACTAGCGCCCAAACGACTTCGGAGACAAAAAATACTTCGGAAAAAGAACAAGAGGAGACACACCAAGAGTATCCAGATCACCTGCATGTTCCGACACCTGAGCGGAAAAAGGAAAATAGACAATCGACAGATTTTCCCCCTGACGATCCCTATCTTCCTATGAAAAAGAGACATCCTGAAAATCAAGTATTGATTCTTAATGAGGCGTTCTTTTCACAAGAACAGGTGGTCACACCTCCAAACGGGGGCGATGGAGGAAGCGGCGCACCAAATGATTTTCCTGATATCGCGCAGAGTGCTTATCTTTTGTCTGGAGTCGTATTGTATGGGGAAGCAAATGGTAAATTAGAGGCGAGAGTGAGTGATCGTTTTGCTAGATAATTTTTTGGCAAAGGAAGAATGGCGGAAGTATCAATTGTTGAAAAAGGTCGAACGAAGCCCTTACTTTGCCTTGACAAAGAAGGAACTGTCCGATGACCTGGAAATGTCAAATTACGTCTTGAAAAGTACGATCGATCAATTGGTTCTTGATTTGGAGCGATTTGGCTTGGCGAAGGAGATCCACCTTTTTGTAGAGGAGCCTTTTGTTCAAGTCGAAAGTACTGGGACGGCGAATTCAGATACCTTGTTGGAAAATTATGTCAAAGAATCGATAAGCTTCCATATTTTATTAGGGGCGAGTTTAGAGAAGTTTAAATCTCTGAATGAATTCTCAGAAAAAGAAACGATCAGTTATCCGATCGCCCACAGCACGTATAAAAAATTGAATCACTACCTTAAGGATTTTGAGCTTCAGATTGATAAAAAGTTTCGATTAACAGGCAAGAGTGAGAAAAATATTCGTCTCTTCTTAACAGAACTCTTTGCACGGATATACAGAGGGCAGGAGGATATTTTCACTTCGTCTGACAGAAGTTTGATTCAAGCCAAGCTGCAGATGTTCGATAGCGCTCATTTTACGGTCCATGAAAAAAACAATTTGATGTACTATTTATATGTAACCAATTTGCGAATTCAACAGAAAAAGTACATCAGTGAAAAACGAACGGCCAATCTACTAATTGAAAATTTCAGTCAAGAGCTTTCCGATACATTTTTTAGAAGGGTTCCTGACACATTTCGCGAAGCAGAGGTCTACGCGTTTTTTTGCTATTATGCGACCTGTTCGGAATCGTTGGATCAAGAGTTATCGCCAGCGGACGATTCTTTGGTTACCGCTTGGAGCCAAGATCTGTTAGTCAGTCTAT
Organism: Enterococcus sp. AZ048; assembly: GCF_051715125.1. Taxonomy (NCBI): domain Bacteria; kingdom Bacillati; phylum Bacillota; class Bacilli; order Lactobacillales; family Enterococcaceae; genus Enterococcus; species Enterococcus sp. AZ048. Next base: position 175,386 of record NZ_JBIOTD010000002.1, read on the forward strand.
CGAAAGTATTTCCTAAAATTGCGAATAGCCTAGAAAATCAGAAGGCGTTTATGGCACGTAGCCGCTTTTTGCATTTTCAATTACTTGAGACAAGTTTGGCTTATGAAGCCATTCAACCAGAGATCAACATCATTTATTTTCAACAAAATTATCCCGCACTTTTGGAATTTTGTGGAACCTACGTGAAAGAAATGCAGCAAACGAATCCTGAGTTATATAGAAAAAAGAAACAGGTACTCTTCCAGTACTTATTTCTAATTTTGGATGCTTTCCCAAAGAATGTGCTGTTAGAAACCATCAAAGTATACGTTGATTTTTCCTTCGGGCATTTGTATAACCAATTTATTATGGAAAATATCGGTTTTTTCCACCAAGTCGGTGCTGAGATCACGACAACTATTACCGAGGCGGACATCCTGCTAACGGACTCCAGAGATCTAGGGAGCCTTTACAAGAAAGAATGCATCGTTTGGTTAGCACCGCCTAGACCGCTGGATTGGGCTAATTTGGGTCAAAAAATTATTCAAAAAAGAGCAGATACTGAGAGAGATAAATAAGACTAAACGATGACGAACATTGGATTTCTTTTCAGCAAGTAAACGAAAAAACCGCGCAGCGATCGTAGAGTTACTACTACGAGGCTGAGCGGTTTTTTTGTGGGTCCGTCCATAAGGCTGCACAACTATTTATAAATCATATTCCAATAGGGATCTTGAACTGCTACTTCATTGATCTTTTCCCAGCCTTCTTTTTCATAGAAGGCAAGAGCGGGGGTGTTTCGTGATAAACACTTTAAGGTCATCGGCAGATGCAAGGACTGCTTGGCTTTTTCTAACAGGAGATGACCAGTACCTTGTCCTTTGAATCGAGGATCAATGAATAAACAATGGATAAAATTATCTGGAGGATACAAAGAAATAAACCCAATAATTCGTTGGTCGAGCGCAGCAATAAAGACATGTTCTTCTTTGGTATCATGGTCAAAATCTGCTAGATGCATTGATTCTGGATCGCTCCAATAAAAGGCCACTCGGCGACTGTCTAGGTAAATTTGGCGCAGCGACGGTTTATCTGTTTCCTTCATTTCGCGAATATGGATCATTGAATTCCTGCTTTCTTTTTTAGTTAGGAGTCTAATTGTCTGTCATTTTAAGTTCTAGCGGCTAAACTGTCAACTGTTTGGATAGGTAAGGAGCCTCCATGTGTGAGAATAACGAAAAACTACTACCAAATGCTAAATAAAAATACTCCTTTAGGCCTATGACGAAAAGAGAAAAAAACGGCATACTATAGTCATAAGAGAAAGAGACCTAGTGAGTGGAACCTAGTGAGTGGAACTCGCTACTATAAATCGGGCCCCATCTATTTGGGAGAAAAAAGGAGAACTGATTCAGATGAAAAAAATGACGAAATCAAAAGATAACAAGGTATTGACAGGAACATTGGCAGGGATTGCGGAGTACTTCGGGATTGATCCTACGATTGCACGTGTGGTCTTTGTGTTATCCATCTTCCTTTTAGAAGGTTCGCCAATTATATTGTATCTTCTATTTGCCTTCTTTATTCCTTCAGCAGACAACAGCGAAAGAGCATCATATAAGAAAGCATATGCTCGACCTGCTGAAAGTCAGCCAAAACAAGCGGATGCGGTGGCAGATGATACATGGAGCGATTTCTAACAACCGGCAGTTTTAAACGAGCAACGAATGAGTTGCTTCTATAATAAATACAAAAAAGAAGCGGACCTTCAGAAGGGTTCGCTTCTTTTTTGTTTGAAGGGGAAAGACTCTTTCTTTTTCGCTTGGGAAAAAAATGTCGTTTTATCAGACAAAAGTGGTTCTTTTGAAGGGGAGGAAATGCCGTATTATTTCCTTATCAGCTAAACGAGGTGATCAAAATTGCAGGAATAAAAAAAACAAGCACCTTCACAAAAGATACAGAAAATACAAATGATAGAAAGAAGACGGTCTTCATGAAAAGCTTACTTGAATTTTGGACAGATATGTTCAAGTGGCAGTACACGGCTTCAAGAAAACAATACTGGCTTCCAACAATCGTATACAGTGTGTTGTTCGACAGCTTATTCTATCGTACAGGCATCGCATTGACAGGCTTTTCTTATATCACATTAGAAAATGCAAACATGTTTGTACTCAGCCTTGGAGTGGTTTTGTTCATCGCACAACTTTCCCTTACGATTCGTCGGTTACATGACACCAATCATTCCGGTGCCTGGCTATTGATGGGATTGATCCCGATCGTTGGTTGGCTCCTCTTGATCTACATGTTATGCCAACCGACCAATGAAGCAGCTGGTGCCAATTATTCAACCTATTTAAATCAATCAACTCGATAAAAGAAGGAGTGGTCATTATGACAAACTATGAAAACAAAGAAATGAAAACTGTAGAAGAAGTAGCTCAAACACTAGAAAAAATGGATAAAAAAATAGCGGAATTGAATTCATTGGATCAACAGCCTAAAAAACACACATTAAAAAAATGGGTGTTAGAAAAAGAAACGCTGCACGAGATCAAACACATTTTGCACGAAGCCGATCGTTATGAAAAATACGACGAAAAAGAAATGGCTGAATTTGAAAAGGAAATGGATTCATTCACTTTTTAATCACTAAAAAAAGAAAGAAGATGACGGTATGAAAAAGAATTTATTAAAAGCAGGAATCAGTTTTGGATTAGTCACATTAGGCATTCTCTATGCGGGTAAAAAAACAGGATTACTCGAAGATGACAGCTCACTGTACGATGAATACGATTCAACAAAAGAAATGAACCACTGAGAGGAGAAGGAAAAATGCAAAAAAAGAAAGCAATTATGATCGGTGCGGGAATCGCCAACATGGCGGCAGCCGTTTACCTTATTCAAGAAGGAAAATGGAACGGAGAAGATATCACGTTCTATTCTTTAGACAATCATGGATCAAATGATGGTGCGCCTACAGACACTGTCACAGATGAATACTGGAATAAAAATCATCCTATGGAAAATAGAAAAGGGTATGTTGCCCGCGGCGGACGTATGTTGAACTACCGCACGTATGTAGATCTTATGGATTTGTTGAGCCGTATCCCTTCAGCGACCGAACCAGGAATGACAGCGGAAGAAGATACTCGGGATTTCGATTCGAAACATCCGACATTTGACAAAGCTCGTTTATTAGAAGGCGAACACGGCATTTTAGATGCTGGAAAATTAGGCTTTAATCATTTGGATCGTAAATTGTTGACCGCGTTGATCGCGATGCCTGATTCAGAAGAGGAAAAACTGGATAATTTAACAATCGAAGACTATTTCAAAGACGATCCCCATATGTTTGAAACGAATTTTTGGTATATGTGGGAAACGACCTTCGCTTTTCGGACAAAAAGCTCCGCGCAGGAATTCCGTCGCTACATGCATCAAATGATTTACGAATTTACGCAAATCGAGCATTTAGTAGGTGTCAATCGGACGCGTTACAACCAATTTGAAAGCATCATGCTGCCGTTGATCCAATATTTGGAAGCGCAAGGCTGTAAGATCGTACTGGATCGTCTTGTGACGGACTTTGATTTTAAACAAACAAAAATGCAGGATGAGATCACTGTAACAGGAATCAAAATGATCAATACCTTGGATGACACTGAACAATACATCTCAGTGGATGAAGACACAGCGGTTCTATTTACGAACGGTTCCATTACAGATTCAGCAACATTAGGCGATTATGATACGCCGGCTCCTGAAGATATGGACTATGGTGCTGCATCAAGCTTATGGAAGAATATTTCAAATGAATTTTATAATCTGGGAAATCCAGACAAATTCTTTGCGGACCGTGATGCCAGCGAATGGGTCAGCTTCACATTGACCTCAAAAGACCATGTATTGTTGAATGAGATCGTACGTATTACGACGCAGCAGCCGGGAAATGCCTTGAATTCATTTATTTCTACCGAGGCGATCACACCTTTAGGTCAGAAGGATGTTCGGATGTCGATCGTGGTCCATCATCAACCACATTTCACATCACAAAAAGAAAATGAAACTGTTATTTGGGGGTATTTCCTTTATCCTCGTCGCGAAGGTGAATTCATCAACAAACCCTACATTGATATGACTGGGAAAGAAATGGCGCAAGAATTGATCGGTCAATTGAGCAAAGTCGACCCTGGTCCAATCAATATTCGCGAAAAAGAAACGGAAATTTTGGAGGGGATCGTGAACTGTATTCCCGTATACATGCCGTATGCGTCTGCCCTGTTCAACAATCGTGCAAAAATCGATCGTCCGAAAGTGATCCCTGAACATTCAACAAACCTAGCCTTTACAGGTGAATTTGTGGAACAACCGTATCAAATGATCTTTACAGAACAAAGTGCAGTCCGTTCAGGTGAAATCGCCGCCTTCCACTTTGCTGGGGTACCGATGTCTAAGCTTGTAAAAACACCACGCTATGACAAGGACATTCCGACATTGTTAAGAGCCGGAAAAAAAATGTTTGATTAATAGAATGAGAAGGGGGGACTGCGTTCTTTCCCCCTTCGCTTTTTGTAAAGATATCACTTGATACATAGAATAGAGAGGAAATGAAGTCATGAAAAAACAACAGCGAAATAGAGAATACCACGTAGCATTAAATACAAAAGAGAATGAATTTATCGTTTACGATTCGTGTGATGCGTCTATCTACGCAACGGGCGTAACGATCGAAGAAGCCATCAAAAACTATACGCATTTAAAAAATCACACCCATTGACGCACGTTTGAAAGGAGTGTCCTATGAAAAATCATGTGAAAAAAACGCTAGAGAGAGTGACCATCCTCGTTATGCTGATTGTCTTTTTATTGGTATTTGGGCGAAAAGCGATCATTCGAGAAGATGTTCATCTGACTGCGGAGAGCTTTGTCAAAACCATAGAATTGGATCAAAACAACAAGCCGTCTGATTCGAGACCCAAGAAGGAAACAGCAGAGAAGATCCAACGTCTCTCATCCACTGCGTTGCCGCCGAAAGAGAATGAAGAAAATTACTATATTGATTGCACTTGGTCCGACAGCAACAATGAATCCGGAGATCGACCTAAGCAAGTGAGTCTAAACTTGGTCAATGAGGAAGAAACAGAAGTCTATTCTTATACCGTATCAGAAGGAGATGAATGGCTGAAGAAAACAGAGAAACCGCTGGCAACGAGCGATTACAAAGTTTCGGTTGATGTCCCGAAAGGATATGATTGTAGTTGTCAGAAGAAGCAGCGAAAAAATTATTGTCTGATCTCTCTTCTGTTAACACGCATTGAAGGGGAAAATCAGAACGTTGAAGCAGCGAATGCTGATCCAGAATACGAATGAAACGAGTAAAAACGTCAAGCGATGTTTTTACTCTTTTTTTTTGCTTTTTCTAAGAATAAAAAAATTGTCCAGTATTCCGACAAGATTCAGAAAAAAACATAAGGTGATTTGAACTAAACTATGTTTATAAAATAACTCGTTTGAGAGGGGAAAAGAAATGGATAAAAAACATATGATGTCTAAATTTGCCTTTTTTTCAATGACAGCTTCACTGTTTATTACGGTGTATGAATACCCGACATTTGCGACAGTTGGCAAGTCGTTGATATTTTTCTTATTGTTATGTGGATTAGGGTGGTTTTTACCGGTCGCGTTGTGTTCTGCGGAATTGGCGACGATCGAAGGGTATCAAGAAGGAGGAATCTACAGTTGGGTAGGAAAACCATTAGGAGAAAAGTATGGGTTTGCGGCCTTGTTTTTTCAATGGTTCCAAGTTACCGTCGGCTTTGTAACGATGATTTATTTTATCGTCGGAACGTTATCTTATGTATTGGAGATCCCAGCGATGAACGATGATCCCGTATTCAAATTTCTCTGTGTGGTAGGTATTTTTTGGCTGCTGACCTTGTTGCAGCTAAGAGGAACGGAAACGACGGCCAAGCTGGCGAAGTACGGCTTCAGTATCGGGATCGTTTTGCCCGTGCTTGTTTTATTTTTATGCTCGATTCATTACTTTGCGTCAGGGCATCAGGTTTCTCGAAGCTTTACGGAGTCCTCCTTTTTGCCAAGAGGAAAAGATATTGCAGCACTGACTTCTTTCGTGTTGGCCTATATGGGCGTGGAGGCTTCCGCGACACATTTCGCAGATTTGAAAGATGCGAAGCGCGCGTATCCTAAGCTGTTGATGGTCTTGGTCGTAGTAGGGATTCTAATGAGTACGATCGGCGGAAGCATCGTTTCGATGGTATTAAGCGGAAAAATTTCTTCAAACGAAGGTGTGATGGATACAGCGGCACAATTGATTTCTCCAGGACATATCGGATTAGGTGTAAAACTTATAGGCTTTTTGATTTCTTTTGGGATCTTAGCCCAGGTTAGTTCATGGATCGTTAGTCCTACTGAAGGGTTACAATTTGCTGCAACGAAAGGGTTGCTGCCAAAATCCTTGGCAGAAAAAAATAGAAACGATGTCCCTGTGAGAATTTTGATCATTCAAGCCATCGTTGTGACGCTTTGGGCGACCTTGTTAACATTAGGTTCAAGCAGCGGCGGCGGAAATGTCGGCTTTCAAACAGCCATTTCTTTAACAGTCGTGATCTATTTGAGTGCGTATATTTTGTTTTTTATTTCCTATTTTAAGGTACTGAAGAAAAAGAAAGCGTTGAAAAGAGAGTTTGAGATTCCTGGACCTGACTGGGTGAAACACCTCGTCGCAGGAGCCGGCTTAGTGATCTCGATCGCGGCTGTAGTCACAGCCTTTATCGTTCCGACAACGATCGATAAATCTGACAGCTCCATTTATTTAATGAGTTTGATTGTAGGTTTTGTTGTTACATTAGCAATTCCATTTCTCTTTTATCATTTTTACGCTGTACCAAACCGTCAGAAAGAAGAAAAAGTAAAGGAGGACTGGCTACGTGAAAATGGTAAAGAGAGAATTTAAAAACTTACTGAAGAATAAAATTTTATTGATCTCAGTGATCGCGATCACTTTTATTCCGATTATTTATACATCGATTTTCGACAAGTCTCTTTGGAATCCTTACGGCGGGATCAAAAACCTGCCAGTAGCGGTAGTAAATGAAGATGAGGACACCGAGCTAATGGGGCAGAAAGTCGCAATAGGCGATCAGGTCGTCGCGAATCTGAAAAAGAATCGGGCGCTGGATTGGCATTTTGTTTCTAAGAAAGAGGCAGAAAAAGGGATGAAAGAGATGGATTACTACATGATCATTACGCTTCCAAAGAACTTCTCCCAATCAGCAGCCAGCATCATCAACAATGATCCTGAAAAGATGGAGATCATTTATACTACCAATGATTCGTATAACTATATAGGAAAAGAAATTTCCGAAGTGGCCGCGAATGAACTGAAGATAAAAATTCGGGATCAAGTCGTCAAGGCCTACGCCAGTGCGGTGGATACAGAAGCCAATAAGATGCTGGCAGGGTTATCTCAGGCGGCGAATGGCTCAAATGAACTGTCCTCCGGGTCCGGTCAGTTGGCGACAGGGATCAAGGCCTACACGAATGGTGTCGGACAAGCCGAGGCGGGGGCTGGAAAGCTATCCAAAGGAACTGGCGAATTGGCGGAATCTGTGCAGCCTTTATCATCAGGTGTGGCACAATTGGATGCAGGTTCTCAGAAAATGAGTCAGGCATTAAACAAAGTGACCGACATGATCCAATCCAATCAGACAAAAATCTCTGAATTGGATGCTGGAGTGGCGACGTTATCGATCGCTGCCGATGACATGGCCAATGCACTGCAAAACTTTGAAAATCAGTTACCACCTAATGTCCGTACACAACTTTCTGGACAGATAGATGCGGTCTCTGCTCAGATGGAGGCGTTATTGACGAATGCCAGCGAGTTAAACAAATTGTCGATCGACTCTGCGCAATTAGAGAAAGAAGATCAAGAAATCTCACAAAAACTGATGCTTATGACCGAAGGATTGGCTGACGTCAACCAATCGATCGATACTCAAATCAGTGACTTGATCCGAAGCAACGAAGAAATCTCAGACAGCACGAAAGCGGCATTGATAAAAAATCTAAACGCGATCGTTGATGCAAATCTGACCAATTTAGAGAAGTCGATGACTGCGAAGGTCGAGGATATAAATAGAAATTTAGTTGTTTTATCAAAAACTGTCGCCGCCTTGGCGCAACAGGCGAATGAGATGAGCGCTGTCACCGAAGGGATGAGCAAGAATGCTGGAAATGTCCAGCAAACATTAAATGAAATAAAAAAAGGGAACCAGCAGGTCGAAGCAGCGTTGTCTGAAGTTCCAGCGTCTGAAAATGCTCAAACGATGGTTCGTCAATTAAAACAAGTCAGCGGCTCATTAAATACGGCAGCCAAAGACATTCCAACCGCGATCGCGGGAGTGGAAGAATTGGCATCCGGCAGCAATCAGTTGACCGGTGGGCTGAACGAGCTGCAAGGCAAGCTTCCAGAGCTAGACAGCGGTGTCGCGCAATTAAATTCGGGCGCAGGACAATTGTCTGACGGTCTCGATGAGCTGACGAGCAAATCACCTGAGCTTGTCTCGGGAATCAATCAATTAAAAGCCGGCGCGGCAGAATTATCCAGCGGATTAGATGCGGGTGTTGCGAAGGCAAAAGATGTAAAGGTGACCCACAAAACGATTGATCAATTCGTTGATCCTACAGGATTGAAGAACAAGCGCTACAGCAAAGTCAATAATTACGGTGAAGCCCTAGCTCCATACATCATGTCCTTGGCACTATTCGTAGGATGTATGCTGTTCAATTTCGTCTATCCAATCAGAAAAACAGCGATGGATGGCCAGTCCAGCAAAAATTGGTGGCTAAGCAAAGTAAGTTTGGGATTTGTCGTTTCTAGTTTGATGGCATTGATTCAAGTAACAGTGATGCTGTTGCTGGGATTGCCGGCCTACAGTATTGGCTTGCTTTACATTACGGCACTGATAACTGCATGGAGCTATATGTCGATCGTCATGTTCTTAGCGATGACATTTGATAACCCAGGACGGTTCGCAGCGATGATTCTATTGGTCTTGCAACTTGGTGGGGCTGCCGGAACATTCCCGATCCAAACACAAGGGGCCTTCTTCCAATTGATCCATCCGTACCTGCCGATGTCCTACTCGGTGTATGCCTTTAGAAATGCAATCGCAGGCGGGATCAGTCACCAATTAGTGACGAAGAGCTATACGATCCTACTTGTTTTAGCCGTGCTCTTTATCGCATTGCTGCGTGTCTCTATGAATTATCTGCAAAAAAATCATTTACACGATGTTTCGTTATTGAATGACAATCAAAGGCTGCTAGCGTTAGAACAAAATGATGAAGAACGTTTGTCTACTCAAGTTGCGCAAAATGTAGCGAAAGAAACGAAAGGAAAGGAGGAGAATCCATCATGAAAAAGATAAAAGACTGGGTAAAATCGTATCGGTTTTTGCAGATTTTGACAGGGATCATCTATTTGATCATGGCGTTATTGGCGATGCGTTATACAGATAATACGATCGTCGAGTCTATTCAATTAGTAGGGGGGTTCTCGTTGATAAAAGGCTTCTTCGAGATTATCAATCGCAATAAAATCTCTAAGCGCACGAAACACAATCAGTATTCGGCACTAGTGATCGGGTTTGTAGACTTGATGATCGGTATCGTACTAGTGGTGAATACGTCTCTCAATTTGACGATGCTTTCCATGTTGTTCGGCTTTTGGTTTATCTGCGATTCGGTTATTTCATTCTTTTTACTGGATCTGGCAAAATCGATCGCATTACCGTATTACTACCTTTCGTTGATCGTAGATTTGATTGGCTGTTTGATGGGGCTGTTGCTGCTGATTGGCGGCGGGTCGTTGATCGTCAATACACCATCTTTGATTGGAAATTACTTTTTACTATTTGGCTTTACAAAAATCATCGGCGGCGTTATCAATGTGGAAAATCTTCATTCCGTTCGCTGAGCCAATGGCACAAACGGACTACGATGTGTAAAAAACTGAATGAGGGAGCAAGGCGCATTTCTATAGGGATGCGTCTTGTTTTTTCATTCAAATCCAGTGAAAAGAGTTCCGTTATTTATAAAAATATTTTGTCGCGAAATACGACAAGATGCGTTAATTACTTAGGGGGTTTCTGCACTAGAATAAATAGTGTAATAAATAACCAAACAAGGAGAGATTCATTATGTGTACAAGTATTTTTATAACAACAAACGACAAGAAACATCTATTAGCTAGGACGATGGATTTTTCATATCCAATCGATGCGCAGCCTCTATATCTTCCAAGAGATTACAGTTGGGCATCTGCCAGCGATGGCAAAAAATGGACCAATCAGTTCGGCTTTTTAGGAACAGGTGCAGACCTTGGAGAAGATTACTTTGTGTGTGACGGCGTGAACGAAGCAGGGCTTTCGGTAGCGGAGCTTTACTTGCCGGGAGAGGCCGTTTATCAAGAAAAATCAAATCCTGAAAAGACAAACCTTTGTCCTCATGAATTCATCACATGGATTTTAGGAAACTTTTCTTCGATCGATGCATTAAGAGAGGCGATAGAAGATATCAATTTAGTAGATATTGCTGTACCTATCTTAGGATTCGTAACGCCGTTGCATTGGATCATCACAGATACAAACGGCAAGTCCGTTGTTATTGAACCAACCGAGGAAACACTTCATTTTAAAGAAGATCCCGTAAACGTTATGACGAATACGCCTCAATTGGAATGGCATTTAGAAAACTTGAGAAATTATTTGGATGTGCGTCCGAAGCAATATGAATCAAAAGAGTTTGATCATTTCCAAGCGACACCTTTTTCTCAAGGGACAGGAACTTCAGGCTTGCCAGGAGGGTATACACCGCCAGAACGATTCGTCCGGGCAACATTTTTCAAAGAACACATTGAAGATGCGAAGGATGAAGATGAAGGAGTCATGAACGCTTTAAATATCTTGGCCCCTGTGACGATTCCTAAAGGTGTCGTAATAAAAACAACAGGTGAGACCGATTATTCACAATTCATCAGCATTATGTGCAACGAAAGCAAAACGATCTATTACAAAGATTATGCGAGCAACGGTATTACAAAAGTAGTCATGTCCGACGAACTTTTGAATAACACAGAGGTTCAACGATTTGAGGTAGCGAAAGCACCTAAATATAACTAAACAAAGTGAAGAATTTAGAGGAGGAACGATCATGGATAACATTATTCCATTATTTGGATCAAAACAAGCAAGCGAGAACGTCATTATCGACAAGTTAAATAAGGAACCTGTATCACCAGACTGTGCCTATCGATTGGTGAAGGATCAGTTGATCGATGAAGGGAATGCGCGACAAAACATGGCAACCTTTTGCCAAACATATATGGAACCAGAAGCAACAAAACTGATGGCGGAGACGTTTGAAAAAAACGCGATCGACAAATCAGAATACCCCAGCACGGCAGAGGTCGAGCAAGCGTGTGTCAACATTATTGCGGATCTTTGGAACGCGCCGGATAAAGAAAAAATGATCGGCACATCTACCGTCGGCTCCAGCGAAGCATGCATGCTAGGCGGGATGGCGATGAAATTCAAATGGCGTGATGAAGCAGTGAAGCGCGGTGTTGATCTAACCAAACAACGTCCGAACTTGGTCATTTCTTCTGGCTATCAAGTCTGCTGGGAAAAATTCTGTGTCTACTGGGACATCGATTTGCGAACGGTACCGATGGATGAAGAACACATGAGTCTGGATGCAGAAAAAGTAATGGACTACGTGGATGAGTATACGATCGGTATCGTAGGGATCTTGGGCATCACTTATACAGGGAAATACGACGACATTCAAGCGTTAGATAAAAAGGTAGAAGCCTTTAATAAAGAAACGGGACGTGAACTCGGTATCCATGTGGATGCGGCAAGCGGCGGCATGTTCGCTCCCTTTGTCACACCAGAATTAGAATGGGATTTCCGATTGAAGAACGTGGTATCCATCAATACATCTGGACACAAGTATGGCTTGGTTTACCCCGGAATTGGTTGGATCATTTGGAAGGATCGAAAAGATTTACCGGAAAAGATGGTCTTCAATGTCAGCTACCTTGGTGGCGAAATGCCGACGATGGCGATCAATTTTTCTCGAAGCGCCAGTCAAATCATTGGGCAATACTATAATTTTTACCGATTTGGATTCGATGGCTATAAAGAGATCCATAAGCGGACCCGTAAAGTTGCGATGAAGGTGTCTGAAGCAATCGAACAAACAGACCTCTTTGACATTTACAACAACGGGGATAATATTCCGATTATTTGCTACAAGCTGAAGGAAGATGCGGACGTAAACTGGAACCTCTATGATTTAGCGGACAGATTACAAATGAGAGGTTGGCAGGTTCCGGCGTATCCGTTACCTGAAGATTTAGATAACATTATCATTCAACGATTTGTCTGTCGCGGCGATTTCGCGATGAATTCTGCCAATGCACTGATCAAAGATATCCATGCGGCGATCAAAGAGCTGAATGCAGCGAATGTCTCGATGCACGCGAATGAAGGAAAACACACACAAGGATTTACCCACTAAAACGTGAAGAAAGAAAGGAAGATTTACAATGAAAAAAATTGCATTGATCACTTATAAAAATAACTCAGATGCCTATGAAGCATTATCGAAATTAAAGACACTATCAAATGGGACCACAGTAGAAATCAAGCAGGCAGCGATCATTGAGAAAAGCTCTGACGAAAATGGTTTCTCCATCAAAGACAGCCTAGACTTTGAAAGCGGCAATCGAATTGCTACAGGCGGGTTGATCGGAGCGATCGTAGGGATTTTAGGCGGCCCATTAGGCGTATTGTGCGGCTGGGTCGTAGGTGATATTGCCGGTATCGGAACAAATTATGTAAAAACAAAAAGAAACAATACGATTTTCGACAAGGTCAGTCAACGTTTGAATCCAGGGGATCAAGGATTGCTTGTTTACATGGATGAAACCAATGAAGAGTTGGTCGACATCATGCTCGTTGATACCTTAGGCGGCGAGATTCGTCGTTACAGCTACCAAAATGTCAAAGAAGACATTCGCCATGCAACGAGCTGCTTGAAAGAAGAAGTCAATAACTAAGACGCGAAAAAAGTACACCTTACTAAGTGAATTTTGGTCACTTGATAGGGCGTACTTTTCTTTCATTTATTGAAGAAATCGGAAGGATCTGTACAGGCTAATCGTACAATCCTTCTAATGTCTCTTCAATCTTTCTTTCGACGACTAGAAAATCTTTTGGCCGCAAAGGCGGTTCAACAACACAAATATTTTCTGGATGATAGCCATTGATTGAAGGCATGTTGGTGATGACCAAACAATTGTCTTCAGAATTCCCGACCGATTCGACCATCTCTAAATTGTATTTTCCTTCAAAACGACGCTGAAGCATTTTTTTCAGGCGTTCTCTTACTAAAAAGGACATATCTGAATCAATCGCAACAGTTATTTTTGGCTCATAGGCGACCCAGTTTTCAAAAAAGGAAAAAAGCAAGAGGTATCGTTTTACTAAAAGCTCTTCTTCATCAAAAATATCACTATTCGTAGAGGCTTTCATTTCTTTGACGAAGGCGTTCAGTTTTCGAACGAGATTTTTAGGGACATTCGTATCCTCTAAAGAATCATAGCCGTCTAAATCAAAATAGACGCCGGGAAAAATCTTGCTTTGGAGATGGGTACAAAAAAAGTACGTGTAAAAGACATCTAATTTTTCTTCGGGAATACGGAAAAAGTCTTCTTGAAATTTTTCAAAGGCCAAATTTGTTGCCTGAAGAATGTCTGTATTGTTTTTTTTATGATAATTCAAGATACGATCTCTGATCTCGGAAGACCGGTACATGCGGTGTTTCATTTGCATGATGACTAAAAGGAACGTCAATTCGTTGTTCTCGAAAATCTGGTAATTGTTCATTCCCTTCACGATCAATTCTTCTTTTCGCAAGGCATGGATGTTGACGTAAGTATCCCAATTTTCGGTGCTGTCGATATAGAATTTTTTCTTGTTTCGAATAAGGCAAATCGCGATAAAATAAGCTATTTGCTTTTTTTGAATGTTGGAATAGGTATAGCCAAAGCCTGCTTCGATCGTAGCGATGGACTGGTATATTTTCTTTTCATCCACGTATTCGAAGGGCCATGGGCTGTTTTTGTACATTGCCCAGAGGAAAATATACGTAAAAAAGCGACTGGTTTTTTCTTCACCAGTAAAGGTCAACGAACGAGTATCCACTTTTAGTTTAAAAGAGGCTAAAAGCTGATTGATCGTTATAACAGAATTTTTAATCGAATAAGGGCTGATAAAATTTTTATCTGCGTATTTTTTTAAGGGCTCTGTTTTTAATAAACACAGATCAATCAGTAATTTTAGATTTTCATCGTTACTAACGATATAAAGCTTTAGTTGTTCTATAGAAGAATCTGAGAAATCCATTTTGATTCCTTTGAATTTCTCGTAGTGCATGTGGATGTGCGCATTTTTTTCTTGATTATAGTCTTCAATAATTTCTTCTAAGTAATGAATGTAACGCTGCACACTTCGATCACTGATCTCTAAATTTGTACTGACTTTTTTTACTTCCAGCCAATCATCTTCAACTTGGAATAACTCAATTAAAGAAAAACAAAATTTACTACGTCTCGCCAACAGTTCATACATTTCTCTCTGCAAGACTTTTCACCTCTCTGCCAATCATTCTTTTCTCTTTGATACTACCAGTTTTGAGCGATTGTTTGAATTGAAAACCATTCAGAGTGTTTATAAGAAGTTTTTTATCCGTTTTGATCAAGGGACGACTGTGGAAACTAGTCCTTTCGACCCATGACGAATGCGTAATAATCTTGCATAATAGACCTATAGAACAATTTGTTGAGGAGAGATCAGCATGAATGAACGAGAAAAAATTTTAGAATCCATAAAAAAAGGAATTCTGTCCCCAGAAGAAGGATTGGATTTACTTGAAAGTCTAGGACTATCAGAGGCAGATAAAGGCGCTGAAGAAACATCAGAAGCAGAAATTGACTGTGAGACGGAAGAGGTGTCAGAAGCTGAAAAAGTATCAGAGATCGAAGCGGATGCCAGTGAGGATTTGGAACAAATAGACACAGTAAAAGCTGAGGAAGCGGCTGAACAAGAAAAAAATGAATTGGATCAAAGCTCAGAGCAAGGGGAAGAACCTTCTCCGAATCCCCCGCATTATACGGACAGCGTGTCTAGTATGATCGACGAGTGGGAGAATTCTTCAGAGTCAGTTCAGGAGGAAGCGGACCCCGTGCGATCAAAAATCGACGAGTTCGATCACGCGCTGCAAACAAAAAAAGAGACACTTCGTGAGAAAAAAGACGTATTCAGAGAGCTGAACCTTGAAGCAGAGCTGGGGATTCTTTCAGCTGAAAATCAACCTATTTACGATCAAATGAAATCAGAATTAGCGGATCTTGAAGAAGAGATCGACTTATTGACTCGTGAGCGGTTAGCCGTTGATGAAGACTTGTTCGTTAATCTGGAAAGTCCTCATGTTTCAGATCGCTTCTTTGATGTTCCGGAGGATTTTGAAGAACAAAGGTACCAACCCTTCGACCGTCCCAAAGTACAACCAAAGGATTTTAGCAGCCGATTGGGCCAAATGGTCAATAAAGCTGCAAGAACGGTATCGGATACTGTTGCAAATGAATTTGATTGGAAGACAGGCAAACAAAACTATTACGGAACAACGAGAACTCATTTTAATCATCCATTTACATTTGAAGAGATTGATGCCCATTCGCTGGATATTAAATTGGCGAAAGGAAAAGTTATTTTAAAAATGTGGGAAGATGAGGAGATCAAGGATGTAAAAGTCGATGCTTCGGTTGATCTAATCGGTCAAATGGATGAAGTTGACCCCATCGATGCATTTTTGGAACGCAGCCAAATTGAAGCAAACGATTATCGTTTCTTATTCCATGTCCCCAATAAACGGGTTCATGCCACCTTGACCTTCTATTTACCAAAACGCGCTTACAACGATCTACGTGTCCAGTTATTGACGGGAGATTTGATGATCGAGGACCTTGCGGCGAAAAATGTATCCATCAAAGCAGTCGATGGGACCGTATTGATCAAGGATATTGATGCGTCCACGCTAGAAATCGAGGGCACAACGAATGAAATCGAAATTCGGGACGGTCGCCTTTTAGATACGGTAGTAGAGACGGTGACCGGAACGATCATTTCAAAAGCGGATGCGTCAAAAGCAGAGTACTCGCTGATCAACGGAGACATCAAATTGACGATGGGAAATGATGCCCTGAAGAAAATCAATGCACATACAATAAACGGAAATGTTAAAGTTTCCTTGCCTAAAACGATTGGTTTAAAAGGCGTTGCGAAAACCGGAACAGGAACGATCAATTATCGGTTTTCAAACTGTGAAACCCTTCAGGAAAGAAATGGGCATTCCCATAAAGTCCTGCGTTTTCAACGACTCGGAGATGAGCCTGCTCAAATCAATGTTTCTTCGAAGGCAGGCAACATTTTCTTGAAGGATTACGACAATTAGAAAGGAGTAATCAAAATGAAGAAAAGACTGGCGAAATCTCAAAAAAATAAAATGTTAACAGGGACGCTTGCGGGAATCGCGGAATATTATGATATTGATCCGACGATCGTGCGCGTACTCTATATCTTTATTAGTATCGTTTTGGTCGGCGCGCCGATCCTTCTCTATATTTTGCTGATGCTCATCATACCAAAAGCAGATACGAAGAAGGATCACGGTCAGAACTATAAAAAACAATCAAAGAAATCTCGGAAGCAGGCAAAAGCTTCTGAAGAGGATGTTTGGAGCGATTTCTGAATCTGTAAGTCAAACTAAAAGAAACAATTTGTATAGGTAGTCTCTGTTTTATAAAATAATCACGACATTTCTTGCTAAACAAGAAATGTCGTTTTTTTTAGTGTCTATAGCTTTCCGCTTCTGGTGAGAGTTAAGAGAGCGCTTTCGTATTTACTCAAGAAAGTTTAATGGCTAAATTCTAATAAATAAAGAACCGGCTTACCAAAAAGTTTATAAAATAAGAATATTATGGGATGTTTTCCTATTTTTATTCGTGGTTTATAGGAGAAAAGACCTACATAGATTAATAAAAAGATAGTAAAATAGAAGTGTAAAATCACACGTCAATAAAACAATGATAGTTATTTTATGTCTTAATAAAAGAAAAGCTCGTCATTTTATGGAGGTAGTTCGCGTTGGCTTGGTTCTAATCATAAAAAATCATCATCATTGGTTAAATTGGAGGAGATAATTATGGATTTTCGTCAGGTTTTAGGAACAAGTAACAGACGCAGGTTAGAACTGATCGAATTGCTTTATTATAATCGCGAAGGGTCGTCAAGTGAACAGTTGCTGAGTGAACTGGCGTGTTCGTTACCAATCTTATTAAATGACATCAGTCTCATTAATGATGAGCAGGACAATTTCATCATTGTAAAAGAGAAAGGATTGTATCATGTAGAGTTAAAGGATGATTTAAGTATCGGAAAACTCTATTCGGAGGCTTTGATAAATTCACCAGAATTTCAAATTGCGGAACAACTATTGTTTGAAAAATGCGACAACATTGAAGCGTTATCTAAAACATTATTCCTGAGTTTTTCCAATACACAACGCTATTTGAAAAAAATGGAAGCCGAATTGAACAAAGCAGGAATTGAATTGTTTTACAGGCCGTTGCGTCTGGAGGGCAAGGAGAGTGTGATCCGGCACTTTTATTATCGCTATTTTATTGAAAAGCAGTATACCTTAAGAACGGTGCTGCCAGATATGAAAGACTACCAGTTAAGGGCAATCGAAAAATTCGTAACGGAATTTACGGCGATCAATGGCCTTGAAAAAAAGTATATTTTTCAAAAACGGGTGACTTATAATGTATTTATTAGTTTATGGCGGATCAAAAATGGCCACCCATATCCTAATCATAAGCTTAGAAAGAGCGGGTTGCTGCTGCCTGATAAACGAACGATCCGAGGGTTTCGCGACACTGTTTCGGAGGCCTTTCACCTTGATCTTACAGAGGATGTGCTGCGTGATTGCCTGTGGCTTTCTTTTTCAGACTCAGTGGTCTTCAGCAAACAGCATAGAGATGCGGCCTTGATGGATAACGTGGATTATAGGCAAATGTTCAGAAAACACCTTGCTTTAGTTGAAACATTCACCGCTTTGATGGGCACCTCTTTTGAAAAAGAACGCTTGTTTGAACTAACCACAGTCTTGATGAATGATGTGTATCTTTATGAAGAAAGCGGTGAATTCTTAGCGATTCTCCGTAAAAGCCGCACCGTATTTTTGAAAATGGTCAGGATCATGCATAAGCACGCGGTGGAGAAGGTGACAAAGATCGTCCGTCAGTTTGTCCAGAGAAATCATTTCTACCAAAAAGAAGATTTTATCACGAATTATGTTTACCTGCTTTTGACGGAGGAGGCAGATAGCTTGGAGCTGCTGGCTTCTCAAGATAGGACGATTCATCTATTATTGATCTCGGATCTATCACCAACAGAAGAAACCTTCATTTCAAAGGTTATCACACAAATTGTCTATGGGAATTTTACGATCCATCATTTTGAAGATGCGTGGGATGGAAACGAAGATGTGTATAAAAAAATTATGGATTATGACGGATTGATCACTACTGGCGCACGGGAAGGATTGCCTAGAGAGTTTCCTCTGATCTCGATGGACCCTTATGTGACTCCGCAAGCAATCGTCGCCATCCAAAATCTCGTTAATGAATTATCAGAAAAAAAGTCTCTCATTAATCAGTAATTAATTACAGAACGAGCCGGTGCCTCTCTTGAAGAAAGGGAGGCACTTGCTAGTAGGTCAAATATAATTTCCTTGATAAGGAGAGGGAGGCAGCTTGTTGAAATCATAGTGTTCAATGCCTGAAATCTGTCTTGTAAAAGCATGGAGTGATTCAGTCAGCATAATGTTCACGGTGTCGCCATTGGTTAGCAGGCCGATAACAGGCTTGCTCAACATTTTGGCAATCCCAATTTCATAGGCGGTACCGGGATCGGTGATTCCATGTTCATAATCCAAAATAGCGACCAGACAATCGGCGGCCTTGATATGACGCATATCTTTCAAGTACGTTTCCCTTGCCCATTCGGGAGTAAAGGACTCATATTCGCATGCTTGGTCCAATCGTGGAGAATGGTATTCTTCCACCGTTGGATTATTTTTTAAGGCGTTTTCCACAGAGCGAATCAATGCCCGTTGTTCTTTAGAGAAGAAGGGACCAGCTAAATAGATATTCATGAAGCAACGACTCCTTCTCCAGCAACTTCGCAGCAAATTTTGTCAATCAAGGAGTGATAATCTGCGGAGATCAATAGGTGCTTAGTAGCCTCTGGATCAATAAAGGCTTCATTTGAAGCGTTGATCAGAAACTCAATGAATGAGTGGTAAAATCCGTCAATATCTAGTATTGCAACGGGTTTTGCGGGAATGAGTCCAATTGAACCAGCACTCAATACTTGGGACAGCTCTTCCAACGTTCCTAAGCCGCCAGGCAGGACCAAATAAGCATCTGACTTATTGATCAAAAGCTGTTTTCGTTCATCCAACGTATCCGTAAAAATAAATTCTGTTACATCCTCTCTAGGTACCTCATCCGCAAATAGTCCACGAGGGTAAATTCCAGTGACGTTTCCATTTTTCTTGATCACGCCATCACTTACTGCCCCCATCAATCCACTGATGGAACCTCCGTATACGAGTTCTGCCCCCACGTCTGCAATGTATTCTCCGACCTGTTCTGCAAGCTTCTTATATTTTTCTTCTTTTCCGTAGCGTGATCCGCAAAAGACTGCTAATTTCATAATATAACCACCTATCTTTTTCATCTGAGACTTATCTTAGCGCTAAAAAAAATGAAAAGAAAGACTAGATATTGTGTTTTCTTTGTGGTATTTTATCAAAATGGCACAATATATTGTATCTTCTTGTGAAAACAGTTTTCTTTTGCATAGTGAAAAGGATGAATAAATGCCTTTTTATTATTTAGAAAATATAAAAAACAATAAATTATAAATAATTAAAATAAACAAAGAAATTTCTAATTAAACAACAACTGTAATTGCAAATTGTGAAAAATATCTTATGATTAAAACATTGTAGGTCGCTGTAGGTTATATTAAAAGGGGAAATTTACCAATGAAAAAAAGAAACATTGCACTTATCATTATGCCGTTATTATTGATCGCTTTTGGAACGGTAGGAAAAAATTATGCAGATAGTTTGATTAATTGGGGTGGAGAAGACAATATCTCAACTATTAATACAAATTTGGATAAACTAAACACATCCTTGAGTAATAAAGAGCAACAGCTTTCTCAACTGTTATCGAGATCAACGGATGTGCAGAATCAATTGGCGCAAGCACAAAGAGAAGTAGACAATTATAAACAGCAAATCAATGAATCCAAAAATACTGAAAATCAATTGATTGGTGAAAAAAATAGTTTATTGTCGCAGTTAAATAGTAAAAATGGAGAAATCCAAGGTAAACAACAAGAAATTCAAGCAAAACAACAAGAAATAGCTGATAAGTTAAAAGAAATTGACCAGAAAAACCAAGAGATCAATCAAAAAAATCAAGAATGGGGCGCGAGATTGCAAGATGCTCAAAATCAAGTCAGCTCACTGCAATCAACGGCTAACAGCTTAAACAGTCAAGTGACGGCCTTGAATAATGAAAAAAGCTCATTGCAAGCAGAGCTAGACGCAACCAAGCAACAATTAGCGAATTCGAATAAAGAAAATTCTGATTTGAAGGACTATATCGACAAGCTGAAAAAAGCAAATGAAGATGTGAAAAATACTGCGGTAAAATCACAACAGATCGTCAATCAGCATCAGTGATAAAAATGCTTATCTTGTAAGTGATTCTTTAGATTAAAAACATACGCGCATTACTTAGTATTAGTGTCCTTCTAATAAGGTCGCAGCAGGTAAAAGCCCCTCGGAATTTTTGGATTTCGAAGGGCTTTTGTTCTAGTTTATTCGGTCAATGGGATTCTTCTTCAACGATTGAGGAAGTAAGCGCTAGTGACATCAAAAAAGAGAACTCGCTTTGAGTTCTCTTGGAGATCATCGATTGAATAAAAAAGCAGATAAGAGGTAAAGGATGGCAATGTGAGCCGGATAAAAAATATAAAAGAAGTATTTCATCCCTTTTCCCTTTTGTCCATTGTAAAGCAAAATCGGAATGATCGCAAACACCATGATCCATTGTGTTGTTCCTAAGAAGAAATAAATGGCTGCGGTGATCGCAATCAATAAGCATTGGATCTTCCGGTTGTTTCTTGATATATAAAGTAAAGGTATCAATAACACCATGATATTATTTTCTGCTAAAAGCAATGCCGGCAGAAGAGAGGTGATAATCAAAAAGCTGAATCGATGCTGCATCAAATCAGGACTCGAAAGAAGCACTGGCAGCAGCAATGAAAGAAGGATCGGCAATAAAAATAACAAGATGGATGCAATCATTTTTAGCCAATTAGTGTTCCTTTTTCCTTCCTTGAACAGGTCGATCGCATACATCATCAACGTTCCGACAAAAAGGTCCCGAAAAATGTTATTCATCAAAACGACTTGATCGTATCCTACGAGTTGCTCCAGTGAGTAAGTAAATAACGCCATAAGAACCATCGAAATATAAAGCCGCAGCATATAAGATTTCTTATTGCGGGTATGAGAAAATCCCACGACACTGACGAAAAAGAAAAGTGTCGCCACTGGTCGCCCGAACCAATCCAACCAATCGGGTGCACCGAATGGAACAAACATCTGGTGAACGTGATCAATAACCATTAAAATAATTCCTAAAATTTTTAAATCAAATGTAGAAAATCCTTTTTTTATTATACCCGTATTCAAAAATAGTTCCCCCTAATCCAATAATGATCTTACTTTATCAATTCAGCAGCTTTTCGACCATCCGTTTACATGAATAGAAACGAACGATTTTGTCACAAAAATGTAAAGGTGGCTCAAAGGCTGTCAGTAAGCGTCTTTTTGATAATGAAGAATATTGATAACAGAAAGGGATGAAATTTGTGGGGATTTCATGTACAATGTTCCTTACAATTAGTTATTTTATGGAACAAATTAAGTGAATTGACAGGAATCATACGTCATTTGAATAAATAGTAATGGAATTATCCGAAAAAAATAAAATAAAAACAGGAGTTATTTTATGAGAAAGTCATTTAAGTTGCGTTTGTTTAGTGCATCCTTGTCTCTATTAAGTGTTGTCGCGTTTGGGTCAACTGGAATCATGACTGTCAAGGCCGCAGATGAAGCGGCATCAACAACTAGCAGTTCTATTCTGAATTCTGAAAGTACGACAGAAGCAACACAAGATAGTGGAAACAAGGAGCCTCTCTCCAATTCTTCAGAAGACAAGGAAACCGTCGTTGAAGCACAGGATTCAGAAGAAAAGAAAGCGTTAGAAGCTGGTTTTACTAAAGAGCAGTATGATCAAATAATGAGTATTCCTGACGTAGAAGAGGCTGCTCAGCCGCGGATGAGCCGTTCAATGGGGCAGCAAAATTCGATTGTCTCCAGCGCCAGAGCGCAAATCGGAAAACCCTATGCATGGGGGGCAGCCGGGCCTAATGCTTTTGACTGCGGAGGGTTAGTGAAGTATGTCTATAAGCAGGCAACGAATACGGATCTTCCAATGGGGACGACCAATCAGGAAAAATACGGAACAGAGGCAAGTTTGGGTTCTTTACAGACAGGGGATTTGCTTTTTTACGGAAACCGCGGCGCTACTTACCACGTCGGAATCTATGTTGGAAATAATCAAATGATTCATTCACCTCAGCCTGGGCAAACAGTGAAGGCCGTGGATATTACTTATTTTTACCCGAATTTTGCTCGAAGAATCGTCAACTCTAACGGCACAGATCCAAATGTTGCACCAACAACTGATGGACAAGCGGCCAATGAGCGTTATATTTTTAGAATGTATAACAAAAATGACGGACAACACCATTACACTCAAATCATGAGTGAAGCGAATAACCTGATCAAGGTAGGTTGGAATTATGAAGGCGTTGGGTGGGTATCGCCAACATCGGGGACATCGGTATATAGAATGTACAATCCAAATAACGGCAGACACCACTACACACCGTATGTGTATGAACGGGACAACTTGGTCAAAGCAGGCTGGAAATCGGAAGGTGTTTCATGGTATTCAGGAGGAAGCGTTCCGGTGTATCGATTATACAATCCTCATGCGGCGCCAAGGGAAGACAGTCACCACTACACACCGCTGGCATCTGAGCGGGATAGCTTAGTCAAGGTGGGCTGGCGATCGGAGGGTACCGCCTGGTATGCGGCACGAACACTGAAATAAATAGATAAACACTTGCCGCGAATGATGTTGCAAGTGTTTTTTATGAGAGTAAAACATTTCTACACGTAGGATCGAAAAGCAATCGTTTAAGATGATTTGGTCCAACGGAAATAAAGTTCTTTTATACTATAGAAAAGAATATGTGTGAAAGCGGGGAATCACTGTTTGTCTAAAAGAGCCCATCAATTAAAAAGTATATTAGATCAACTAGACACCGGACTGTATAAGCTTTGGCGGCAGTTAAAAGCACTGACAATAAATCAGAAAAGGCTCGTCCTCGGTGCGGGGATCATTTGCAGTATCGGACTACTCATTTTTATTAATACACACACAGCGAATAATGCAGTCTGGCTGAAAGGTGCGTGGCTTGGGGAGCATGAGCAATATACTTTTAAAACAAACAATAAAAATTGTCGTTCTTGGACGATTACCTGCAATGATCGAATAGTATTAAAAAATGCGCAAATCGCCACGAACTCTTCTAAAAAGAACATCGTGTTGGCGAGCAGTGGAGAGGATCAAGAGTATCATTTGATCCGATCGGATAGCAAACATATTACAATGCAGCTTTTCGATCATCAAAAAAAGAGGAAAGAATTCACGTTGACCAAGGATGAATAAAAAAACAGCAACACCTTTTTGTTAAGAAAGAGGTGTTGCTGTTTTTTTGTCTGGTTAAAAATCATTTATTTATCTTTATTTCCAAAATCATATCCCGTTGTCTATAAAAACAGGATGTTATTTTCTTGCCTGAATACGCTCAAAATGCACATAACAGATATGATACTTCTGATCAGAAAGAATAACAAAAATATGCTAATCTTTAGAGGTTTGGGCAACAGCGATTTATGGGTGGTACGCGAAGTTTTTTATCTACAAAAATAGATGATTACTATAAAAGTGTTTAAACAGGGGAATTCACCTGCTTTTTTTTGTGGAAAAAGGTTCGTGAAATGTGATGCAAACTCATGTTGCACAAAACATGCATATTATTGGATAACAAAGTTTGTGGAAATGAAAACGTTTTTAAAGTAATTTGAGAGTGTAAGGGTGATGAAGATGAACTTAGAAGATAGAAATAACCAAATATTAATGGAACTAATCAATAATCCGCGAATTACCAGTAAAGTTATATATGAAAGGTTCGATCTATCGAGAAGTCAGTTAAATTACGCTTTAAAAAAAATCAATGATTTTCTGGAAGATGGAAAGCTGCCCCAGATCAAGCGAACAAAGAATGGTCATTTTTTAGTTCCTCAGGCAGTGGTATCCATGTTTGGAGGGGGGAAAGAGAAGGAGCACGAAAAAACAGGTCGTTACATTTTTTCAGGTCAAGAGAGGATCTGGGTCATTGAATTGATGATTTTGGCGAAAGAGGAATACCTTTCCCTGGATCATTTTATCGTGGAACTAGAGGTGAGTCGAAATACGATTTTACGAGATTTGAAGAGAATCAATGAAAAAGTAAAAAAAGACCATCTTGAGTTGAAATACAACCGGCAAACGGGGTATTACTTTCACGGCGATGAATGGAACAAGCGGGATCTCTTGTCTCGAGTTTTGATGAATGTAGCGGAGATTTACGACGGCGTGAATTGCATCATTCAATTTTCAAAAATCGATACGACGCTGGTGGAAGTTTTCAAACGCCGTATCAGTCTAGTAGAAGAAAAACTGAACATTCAATTTACGGATGATCGATTAAAGGTATTGCCCCTCTTGATTATTTTAATCATTCGCAGAGCAAAACGAGGGAAACAAATTATCTACAATTTCAAGATCAATGATTTTGAATTGGCGGATACAAAAGAATTTTTAGCTGCGGAACACATTATTTGGGATGTGGAGGAGATAAGCAGAAATGAACGCGTCTATCTCGCGTTGTTGCTGCTTACGACGAATTTATCTCAGGCCAACATCTTATCTGTGAGCGAGATGGACAACTTAAAAGAAGCGTTGCTTGATGTCTTGAACAATTTCGAAAAAGTTTCGGGTCTTACGGTTGATCGAAAAGAAATCTTGCTGGAACGGCTGCTGATTCATATGAGACCGGCATATTACCGCATTAAATATCATTTAAATCTACAAACACGCTTTTATCAAGAAAACAAGGACGCTGATTTATTCTCATTGTTCTATTTAGTAAAAGAATCCAGTGAGCCGTTAATCCAGTTTTTCGGAGAACCCATTCCAGACCCGGAGCTCTTCCTGATCTCCTTGTTTATTGGGAGTCATATCGTGGAGAGTACGGAGATCATTCGGGATGAGAACCGAAAGCGGGCGATCATTGTTTGTCCCAATGGCATTTCGATTTCTTTATTGCTAAGAAATACGTTGCAGAATTTACTGCCGGAAATCGAGTTTGTTGAGCTAGTCTCCGAACGAACATTTTACCGTGAAGAATACGACGTGGACTTTATCTTCTCAGCAATCCCTCTAGAGACTGAAAAATCTGTTTTTGTTGTGAATAATTTCTTGACGGACGAGGAAAAAAGGCAGTTGCGCGCACGGGTTTTACGTTCAGTGACGCTCTCTCAAAATACATTAGTCAACCCTGAGAAAATCATGTCTTTGATCAAAAAGTACACGGTAATCTCCGATGAAGAGAATTTGTATCATGAATTGTTGACTTTGTTTACACCGAAAGGCTTTGAGGTGGTGGAGAAAAAAAGGCTGCACTTGGTCGATGCGTTGAATGAAGACACGATCCAAGTGTTCGATGAGGAAATCGCTTGGCTTGATCTTTTAGACAAACTAGCAAAACCGCTAAATGATCAACAGGTCATCAGCAAAAATTTTGTGAAGGTATTAAAAGAAGAAATGCCTGTATTGCCACAATACACGGTACTGCGGAATACGATCGGACTGCCTCATACCATGAGTGAAGCTGGGGCATTGGGGGTAGGGCTCAGTATGGGAATCGTCAAAAAAGGGATCGTGACTGAGGATGGATCGAGGATACACACGGTGATCTTACTTGCTTCGAATGACAAAGACAAACACGTGGATCTGATTTTTGAATTAATGAATTTGGCGGGCTCAGAGCAATTAAAAAAAATAGAAACAGCAGAATCAATCAATGAAATAAAGCAGCGATTAGTAGATTTTAGTGAAAAATATTGGAGGAACTAGGGAATGGAGAATAATGAGAAACTAAGTTTTTATGTAAAAACTCCTTTGATTTTTGTTCAAGAGTCTTTTTCAACAAGTGATGAGATTTTTAAACACGTTTATGAAAAGGCTTTAGAAATGGGGTGGGTCAGACAAGACTTCCTTGAGCGAATAGAGCAGCGGGAAGCGACATTTCCAACAGGACTCCAACTGGAGACTTTCGGAGCGGCTATCCCCCATACGGATGCGGAATGTATACTGACGGAATTTGTGGCGGTGGTGACCAACAAACAGCCAGTCACATTCACCAGTATGGAGGACATCAATCAAAAAGTCCCTGCCGATATCGTGTTCATCTTGGGGTTGAATCAACCTCATGCGCAACTAGAGATGCTGCAATCATTAATGAAATTATTACAAGATAACACGATTTTAGAGGAAGTTCTATCAGCATCAAATTCGGAACAATTGCTTCATGCAATCAAAAAAAACGAGAAATAAAAGGGGAAGATTATTATGAGAAAAGTTAAAGTATTGGTCGCTTGCGGCGCAGGAATCGCCACTTCAACAGTGGTCATGAAACGAATTGAAGATTTAATGAAAGACAACGATATCGACGCGGATGTTCAACAAATCAAAATCGCCGAGGCAGTTTCTAAGCAGGAAGGCGCCGACATGTTGATCTCAACCACTATTCTACCAACGCAATATAAAATTCCGGCGATCACAGCGTTGGGTTACATCAGTGGTGTAGGTGCCGATAAGCTGGATGAAAAAATTCTCGAGATGGTCCGTTCTGTCGGAGAATAACTTACGTTAAAAATAGTGGCCGCTATTTGTAATAACTATTATAGGAGGAATTATTTGAATGAAAGCTATTAATGATGTTGTACAGTACATCCTGAATTTAGGACCTACTGTCATGCTGCCCATTATGATCCTAATCATCGCACTTATTTTTAGAGTTCCATTTGGGAAAGCATTAAGATCTGGGTTAACGATAGGAATTGGTTTTGTCGGTATCAATTTGGTTATTGGACTGTTATCAGATAACTTGGGACCAGCCGCTCAAGCAATGGTCGAACGCTTTGGGTTCCACTTAACAGTAATCGATACAGGCTGGCCTTCTGCTGCCTCTGCGGCGTGGGCGTCACCAGTATCTGCTGTGCTGATCCCTATCTGTTTGGTTGTAAACGTTATCTTATTGCTTCTTAAAGTAACAAAAACACTAGATATCGATTTATGGAACTATTGGCATTTCATCGCTGCTGGTGCAACAGGATACATCGTAACGAATGGAAATTGGTGGTTTGCTATCCTATGTGCCGTGTTATATGAAGTTGCTTGTTTGATCATTGCAGATAAGACGGCGCCATTAGTGGCTAAGTTTTATGGCTTAGAAGGAGTGAGCTTGCCGACAGGTTCTACCGCTGCGTTTGGTTTGATTGGGATTCCGATCGGTATTGTGATCAGTAAAATACCTGGAATCAACAAATTGCAAGCAGATCCCGATTCGATCCAAAAACGGTTTGGCATTTTTGGTGAACCAATGATGATGGGGATCATTATCGGTGCGGCGATTGCTGCATTGGGCGGCTATGACATCGGCGGTATTTTAAAAATGGGAATCAATATGGGCGCAGTGATGTTCTTGATGCCACGGATGGTAAAAATTCTGATGGAAGGCTTGATCCCTATTTCGGAATCTGTCCGAGACTTCTTACAAGAGCATTATGGAGACAGAGAAATCTATCTTGGGCTAGACGCGGCAGTGACTACTGGACATCCAGCCAACTTGGCAACAGGATTGCTCTTAGTACCGATCACGTTGTTTATCGCTGT
Organism: Enterococcus sp. AZ048; assembly: GCF_051715125.1. Taxonomy (NCBI): domain Bacteria; kingdom Bacillati; phylum Bacillota; class Bacilli; order Lactobacillales; family Enterococcaceae; genus Enterococcus; species Enterococcus sp. AZ048. The sequence goes on from NZ_JBIOTD010000002.1 coordinate 203,800, forward strand.
TATTTTACCTGGGAATAAGGTTCTGCCATTTGGGGACTTGGCAACAATCCCATTTTATGTGTCATTGATCGTTGCACATCGTAAAGGAAACATTATCCAATCTGTGTTGACAGGAACGGTTGTTATTGCTTTGGCATTGTTCATGGCAACGAACTTTGCGCCAGTCCATACTGAAATGATGCGCGGCGTGTATGAATTCCCTAAAGGAGCGACGCAAGTATCGACACTTGATATGGGTGGGAACTTCTTGAACTGGGTTATTTTAAAATTCTCTCAATTAGTTTCTGGAATCCTTTAATTTTTATAGTTTGTACGAATTAAGGGACTCTAAAAGAGTTCCTTAATTTTTTGAAAGGAAGGACATTTGTATGAAAGCTGCGTTGTTAAAAGGATTAAATCAATTTGAAATCGAAGAAATCAAAAAGCCAGTACCGTTGGATCATGAGGTCTTGGTAAAGGTAAAGGCCGCTGGAATCTGCGGATCAGACATCCATAAAATGCAAAATGAGTGGAAATATGGCTTGCCGATGGTTATGGGACATGAATTTGCAGGCGTGATCGAAGCCGTAGGGTCTGGGGTAAAACAAGTCTCCATAGGGGATCGTGTAGCTATTGCTCCTTTAATCCCTTGCCATGAATGTACCTATTGTAAATCAGGGAAGTATCAATTATGTGAACATTACACCATGATCGGTTCGCATCATTATGGCGGGTTTGAAGAATACGTAGCTGTTCCTGAAGAGAATGTCATCAATATTGGAGAAATCCTTTCGTTCGAGGAAGCAGCGATGATCGAACCGCTGGCAGTGGCGGCCCATGGCGTGATGGGGCTGGAGCCAAAAATTGGGGATACCGTAGCAGTATTCGGGCTAGGAACGATTGGAATATTGACTGTTCAATGGCTCCGTTTAACGGGAGTTAAAAAAATCATCGGGATTGATATCGATCCGAATAAGCTTGCCGAAGCGAAGAAATATGGCGTTACCGATACTATCAATTCTTTGGAAGAACCGTTGGAAGAACGGATCGCTGAATGGACAGATGAGATGGGTGTCGATATTGCGATCGAATGTGCCGGTTCTAAAATTACAGAAGAACAGTGTTTGTTGATTACCAAAAAAGGCGGAAAAATCGGCTATCAGGGAATCGCCTATTCAGATGTGCTGCTGCATCAACGGGCCTTTGAAAACATTTTTAGACGGGAATATACGATACAAGGATTTTGGAATTCTTATTCCGCCCCATTTCCTGGGAAAGAATGGCTACATTCGGCAACCTTTATCGAACAAGGAAAAATTCAATTAAAGGACTTGATCTCACATCGCTTTGAGCTGGAAGACATTCAAAAAGCTTTTGACCTCACAGTGAACCGTGAAGAATCCTACAATAAAGTAATGATTTTTCCTGAAAGCAGAGAGGAGGAAACAAAATGATGAAGGGCGTCTCAAAACAAGCACCCGGTTATGACCAAATGGCATTTATCGACGTGCCAGTACCTGAAGCGACAGCGGACAAGGTACTCATTAAAGTCGCGTACACTGGAATTTGCGGGTCGGATATCCATACGTTTAAAGGGGAATACAAAAATCCCACCACGCCCGTTGTATTGGGCCATGAATTTTCTGGAGAGGTCGTTGCAGTCGGCGAGCAGGTGACCAAGGTCAACGTGGGCGATCGTGTCACCAGCGAAACGACGTTTTATGTCTGCAACGAATGCGACTACTGCAAAGAAAAACAATACAATCTTTGTCCTCACCGCAAAGGCATCGGCACCCAGCAAAACGGCTCGATGGCGAATTATGTTTTGGCTCGGGAAGAAAGCATCCATGTTTTACCGGATCACTTGAGCTACGAAGGTGCGGCGATGAGTGAACCGTTGGCGTGCTGTGTGCATGCGATGTACCAAAAGAGCCAGCTAGAATTGAAGGACACGATCATTATTATGGGGCCTGGACCTATTGGTCTGTTCCTATTACAAATCGCCAAAGAAATTGGCGCATTCGTCATCATGACGGGGATCACCAAAGATGCCCATCGCCTAGAATTGGCGAAAAAATTGGGCGCGGATGTGATCGTGGATACGATGAAAGAAGACCTGGCTACTATCGTCATGGACCTAACAAATGGCTACGGTGTCGACAAAGTCTACGATGCCTCTGGAGCGGTGCCGGCAGTCAATGCCAGCTTGCCGTTGATTCGCAAACAAGGAGAATTCATCCAAGTGGGCTTGTTCGCCAATAAAATGGTGGAGCTGGATACCGAATCGATCATTCAGCGAGAGATCGAATACATCGGCAGCCGTTCGCAAAATCCGTACGATTGGCCGATCGCGATCCATCTGCTTGCCAAAGGCGCCATCAACATCGACGAGATGATCACGAAGAAATTCCCACTGACCGAATGGCGTGACGCCTTCGACAAGGTCATGGAGGGCAACGAGATCAAAGTGATGATCGAGTCCAATCCGGGAGAATTTTAGAACGAGATTTCAAGGAGGACAGTATGGAAAATTGGTTGCATTTGGACGATAAGGTCATGATAGTCACAGGCGGTTCTTCAGGGATCGGGAAAAGTATCGTAAATTCTTTGTTAGAAAAAAATGCACGAGTGATCAATTTTGATCTCAAGACTACCGATTCCTTTGATAATGAAAACTATTTCTTCTATAAAGTAGATGTATCTAAAAAAACTGAAGTGGAGGATCAGGTCGCTAAAGTTTATCGCACGTTTGGAAAAATCGACGGTCTTGTGAACAACGCGGGAATCGCTTTGCCCGGAATGTTAGTGAATCCAGATGGGTCAGGAAACTATGAGCTAACGGAGGAATTGTTTGATCGAACGATTGCCGTCAATCAAAAGAGTGTCTTTTTATTAAGTCAAGCAGCGGCACGTGTCATGATCCCTCAGCGATCAGGAGTCATCGTGAACCTGTCTACTGAAAGCGCCAGAGAAGGGTCCATTGGTCAAGGCTTTTATGTAGGGACCAAAGGGGCGATCAATAGTATGACGTGTACGTGGGCAAAGGAATTAGGTCCATACAATATTCGTGTGTTGGGCGTGGCCCCCGGAATCATGGAAGAAACAGATCTGCGCTCAGAGAGTTACGAAGAAACACTCGCATTCATTCGTGGGATAACTGTCGAAGAATTAAGACAGGGCTATGAGCAGGCAGCAGCTATTCCAATGGGCAGAGCAGGAAGACTTAGCGAAGTTGCGGATGTCGTTGCATTTTATTTATCGGATCATGCAAGCTACTTAAGTGGTATCATCACAAATGTGGCTGGCGGAAAATCAAGAGGGTGAGGGTGGAAAATGGAGTACATGTTGGATACCGTTTGCTTAGAAAGTATTGAAAAATATCTGGATATCGTCCCTATAAAGGGAGTGACCTCAACACCAAGTATCATAAAGAGAGAGGGGAAAATTGACTTTTTCTCTCATATGAAAAGAACATTAGATGTGATTGGCGGTGATCGCACCTTGCATATGCAGGTGGTAGCAAAGGACACTGTGGGAATGATGGAGGATGCTAAAAAGATTTGGCGCATTATCGGGGAGGACGTTTTTGTTAAAATCCCTGCATCTAAAGCTGGGTTGAGTGTATTGACACGCTTGAAAAAAGACAATGCTGAATGTCGGATCACGACCTCAGCGGTGTATACAAAATTACACGCATTTATGGCGTTGGAGGCGGGAGCCGATTATGTCGCTATTTATACCAATCGTTCTGAAGCGCTCGGAATCGATCCGTTTGAGACGATTCATTCTGCGAAGAGGTATGCGACAAGCCAATCCCTGCAAGGGAAAATAATGGCCTCTAGTATCAAAAGTACAACACAAATCATAGACGCGATAGAAGCAGGCGCGGATGCAGTCACATTTTCTCCGACGATTTTAGAAGAGTTTTTTCATTTTGCGGCGACAAAAAAAGCGATCGATGATTTCACCGATGATTGGATAAGCCTGTATCAAACAAAATCGATTTGACCTGATTTTTAAGGCGCTATTTCGAACATTCGAAATAGCGCCTTTTTGTCATGAGCGGGTATAAAAGAGGAGCTGCGTACTCCTCGCATCTTTATTCTCAACTAATTTAGAGCAGCTTGAATAAGGAGTGCGTGTGGAAAACAAGAAATCAAGTTCTTTCGATAATTGCAAATAAACGGGAATGTCTTTGCTGAAGGGATTCATGGGGCTTTTTCCCAAAATACTGTCGCTTATGAAGGCTCAAAAAAATGATTTTTCCTTCTTTCTATGGTAGTTTCAAAGAAAGAACCGTTAGTTTATAAGGAGGGGTTTGGATGCAAGCTGTGGTATGGTTTCGCCGCGATTTGAGAATACAAGACAATAAAGCGCTCTATCACGCATTTCAGGATTTATCAGAGGAAGATGAATTGGTGTTGCTGTTTCAAGTGAATCCAAAACAATTCCTAGAGGACAGCTCAAACCATGAAGCTTTTTTCGCTAGTGTGGCGCATTTTAAGAAAACGATCGACAAGAAAGCTCATTTGCACATCCAATATGGGGAACCATTGGACTTATTTAAGCGATTGAAGGAGACATTGCCAGAATGGCGAAGGATTTATTTTAATGAAGATACCTCTGGATATGGAGCGGAAAGAGACGAGCAGGCAAAGAAATTTTTCAAAGAAAACGGCATTGACTATTACCGTTTTCAAGATCATTACCTGCACGGTGCTAAAGAAATCAAAAACCAACAGGGAAATGCCTATAAGGTTTTTACACCCTATTACAATCAATGGAAGGAACGTGCCAAAGAGACACCCGTCAATGTTCGTTTCAAGGCAGATGCGGTCTATTCAAAAACGCTTTTTCAAGAGGATGAAAAGAAATTTGAAAAGCTGATCGGAAAATTAAAAAAACAAACTAAAGTTGGCGAAGAAGCAGCAAAACGGCAATTGAAGAAGTTTGTGACGGAATTTGTTTCAAATTACGAAAACGCGCGAGATATTCCGAGTTTGGATCAAACCAGCCATCTGTCACGTTATCTGCGAACAGGAGAACTAGGAATTCGCACGGTGTGGCAGGCATTACAAGAGGAGAAGCCTTCTCAAAGTCGAAAAACGTTTGAAAAAGAATTATGCTGGCGTGAATTTTATAACATGATCTATACAAATTCTCCCCGTCAAAAAAAGGAGCCCATTCAAGAACAATTTCGTTTTATCAAGTGGCAAAATAACAAGGAATTGTTTGAAAAATGGCAAACAGGAAAGACAGGCTTTCCAATCGTGGATGCCGCGATGCGCCAGTTGAATGAAACAGGCTGGATGCACAACCGTCTGCGAATGATCACAGCCTCCTTCTTGACTAAAGATTTATTGATCGATTGGCGTTGGGGAGAGAAGTACTTCCAGCAAAAGCTGATCGATTATGATCCTGCCAGCAACATCGGCGGTTGGCAGTGGGCGGCCTCCACAGGAACAGACGCGGTGCCGTATTTCCGAATTTTTAATCCAACAACACAATCGCAAAAATTTGATTCTAAAGGTGCGTTTATTCGAGAGTTTATCCCAGAGTTAAAAAATGTGCCGGATAAGCTGATCCATCAACCCGAAAAAATGACGAAAGAGGAACAGGAACAATATGGAGTTATTTTGGATAAGGACTATCCGAGTCCGTTGGTGAATCATAAAGAACGTCGGAAAAAAGCACTCTCCTTATACGAATCCAGTAAGGAGTACGCGCGAGAGGTAGAACAATACGAAGAGAGAGATTGAGAAAAGTCGTATTCAGTAACGGAAATGCCAAGATAATAGGATGAGTCTGCTCCTTGCTATCAGTTTTTTTAAGACTGATAGCAAGGGAGTGGATTTTTTGTTGTGGATTTGGAAATCAGAAGTGCAGGCTCGACTGCGAATCAAAATAAAAGTTAAAAAAAATTCAAGCATCTGAATTTTTTTGTGAATTTAAGGTTATTTATTATTATGTCAGTCGTTCTTTTATATTTTCCTTTTGATTATAGGAATAGTCATTTTATTCAGTTCAAATAACTAAATAGCAACAAGCCAGAGTTGTCTAAATTATAAGTACAATTGTTAAAACCTCCAATCATAAAGGGATTCAGACTGAAAGGAATACTTGATTAAAAAAATAAAATATTTTCATGCGAAGGAATTTGTGATATGATTAGCAAAAAATAAAAATAGTGCAATAAATGGATAGAGTTGTATTAAGTATATCTATTTGTTTTTTATAGTAAGGTGAGCGCATGAGAGAAGAAATTAAACAAGCCGACGTTATAGTTGTAAAGGTCGGAACAAGTTTGTTGGTGTCTCCAGAAACGGGAATCATCGAAACCGCCATTGAACAGTTATCTAATGTATTGACTGAGCTGATGGCGATGGGGAAAAAACCTATTTTGGTCTCTTCGGGTGCTGTGGGGATCGGTCTTACACAGTTGGGAAATGTTTCGAAGCAGACGGCTGCCGCTGTTGGACAAGGGATACTGACAGGCCTTTATGAGGAAGCCTTTAGAAATCAAGATCAGAAAATCGCGCAATTGCTGCTGGATCGGAAGGTCTTTGAAGGGGACGAAAGTCAACAGGCCTTTGCTCGAACGATAGAAGAGCTGCTGGCAGGACAAATTTTGCCTATTATTAATGAGAATGATGCAGTAACGATCGACGGGCCAGAGTATAAAACGAAATTTGAAGACAATGATGAATTGTCACTGCTTGTTGCAGAAGCTGTCCAAGCCGATTTGTTGGTTATGTTGACGGATGTGAATGGGTTATACGCAGAAAATCCTGCTGTTAATGAAGAGGCAAAAATGTTTCGTCATTTGTGCGAGATCGATGAACGATTTATCGCGGAAACAGACGAACTTCCGACTGGAAAGCTCAGTCGCGGAGGGATTCGCAGTAAATTAAAGACTGCAACAGGGGCTTTGGCCGCGAATATCTCAATGGTCTTAGCGAACGGGCAAAGTCCGTATGTCTTGTTTGATATATTGGCTGGACGAGAAGTCGGCACGCTATTCAAGAAATAGCGTGAGAAGTGTCTGGTGGAAAAAGGAAGCATAGAGAGAAATATCAGAAAATTGCAAAATTTGCGTTGACGCACTCTTTCTGATTTTTTCGAACGAATAATGGCTACATTCAGCTTCGGCTGGTTAATAGATAGAGGGAGGAAGAGTTTTACATGGAATTAGTTAAATTAATAGGTATTTTGATCGTTATTATTGGTTTTGCATTGAAATTGGACTCTATTTTAATTATTTTAGTCGCGGCAGTCGTGACGGCAATTACGGGTGGTCTGGGCGTGGACGGCTTGTTGAACACACTGGGAACCAGCTTTGTCTCGAACCGTTCGATGGCGATCTTTATTTTGATCATGTTGGTAACCGGTACATTAGAACGAAATGGCTTGAAAGAGTCAGCAGCCAAATTGATCGGGAAAATAAAAAATGCGTCGGCAGGGGCGGTTATTGGGGCATACGGTATCATGCGCTCGATCTTTGCGGCCTTCAACATCAGTTTCGGCGGCGTGGCGGGGTTTGTTCGTCCGATCATTATGCCAATGATGATCGGTTCCATCGAAGCAAAAGGACAAGAACCGGATGAAGAATACGTGGAAGAGCTGAAGGGAATGTCTTCAGGAATGGAGAATATCGCCTGGTTCTTCTGCCAAGTGTTATTTGTCGGCGGCCCGGGAGCGTTGCTGGTTCAAGCGACACTGAAAGATTTAGGGTACGAAACGAGCTTGCTTGATCTTGCAAAAGTAGAGATTCCAGTCGCGTTGTTTGCGGTTATCGTAGCGATCGTTTATTACTTCTTAAAGGATCGCAAGCTTTACAAAAAATACTACGGCAGCAAGAAATAGGGAGGAAAAAGGATGTCATTTTTTCTAAATCAAGACGTATTATTATCTGAAAAATTACTCGAGATCATCTATATGGTCATGGGCGCAGTAGCGATTTATACAGGAATCAAAAACGCCCGCGATAAAGACAATGCGACCCCCATCGGCACCGCAATTTTCTGGTGTGCGTTAGGGATCGTAATGATGTTCGGTCGCTGGATTCCACCGATGATCAACGGCGTGTTGGTGATCATCATGACCTTGCCGCCAATTTTCAAAAAGGTGAGCAAGGGCAAGGAAAGTGCACCAACAGAAGCAGTCACGAAGAAAATGGCTGATAAGATCGGCATGAAAATCTTCATTCCAGCGTTATCAATGGGGATCTTCGCCATTATTTTCGCGGTATTCACACAACTAGGTGCCTTAGTCGGCGTCGGTGTTGGGGTATTGGTCGCGATCGTTATTTTGATGGTGTATTCACGATCGTCTGCTTGTCATTGACAGAATGGTAGGCGCTGATCAACTCACCAATCTGTTGTTTGCAGTACCAATAATCAGATGGGCGCAATGATAGTTGTTTGTTCGTCATGATTTTCCTCGTTTCTTGTCTTTGAGGAAAAGAGCTTTCCATCAAAGAACGAATAATTAAATACAGGGTCGTCGTTCTTTGTGCGTACGATACAAGATGATTCTGTCATCAAGACCGCCTCCTAGCTTCTAAATAGTGTTGGGTGTTCGTCATGCATTATAGTAGGAAATGACTTCCTTCGCAAGAATTCACGAAGAACACTTTTGATAGAATAAAGCATTCCATACGTTTCTACAAGTCTTTTTACTCTCAACGAAACTTAGTTGATAAAGTAAACTAAATTGTGTATACTTCAACTAGTTGATAAAGTAAACTAGTTGAAGAGAATAGGAGGACGGGATGGATACGCAGGAAGTAAGGAAATTCAATCGTTATTACACGAGAATCTTAGGCGTCTTCGATCAAAAAGTCTTTGATCTGGATTATTCCATGATCGAAATGCGGATTTTGGGAGAGATCGGTCGTCATCCTAATGTCACGGCCAATGATCTGACGAAATGTCTAAATATTAAAAAGAGCTATTTGAGTCGGAAATTGAGTAAATTAGAACGAAACAGCTATATTTATAAAGAGAAGAGTTCTGAAGATAGCCGAAGCTTGCATCTTTTCCTCACGGAAGAGGGCACGGCGTTGAATCGTTATGTCGAAGCGCAGTCGGATCAAAAAATGCAGGAGCTGTTAGCACCTCTAAATAATGAGGAGCAGCAGCAATTGGTTCAGGCTATGAAAACGATCGAAAAAATTTTGTATCAAGTCGTTCCTAATGAGTTAGAAGAATAAAAAGGAGTTGTCCAACATGTCAGAAGTAAAAATCGTACCGTTTGAAGAAAAATACACAGAAGAGATCGTGGATCTGATCATTCCTATTCAGCGAGAAGAGTTTAACATCAAGCTTACCGTTGAGGATCAGCCAGATCTGTTAACGATCCAAGAAGAATATATCAATACGGGAGGCAACTTTTGGGTCGCGCTGTTTGATGATAAGGTGATCGGGACGATCGCGCTTGTGCGATTAGAAAATCACTGCGGAGCAATCAAAAAGATGTTTGTCACAAAAGATTTCCGAGGAGAAAAACAGATCGGTCGAAAATTATTGGATACTTTGGTGAACTGCTGTAAAGAACAAGGCTATGAGCGGCTTTATTTAGGGACGGTAGAGGTGTTGAAGGCGGCTCAAAAATTTTATAAAAAGAACGGCTTTGAGTTGATCGATAAAACAGAGATGCCAAAAGATTATCATTTGATGGATGTCGATACCGTTTTTTTCATGAGAAAATTAACTGAAAACTAATACTGCAAAGACCTAATCCCTTCGATTTGTTGATTGGGTCTTTGTTTTTATATGGAATTAAGTGATAAAAATATCGCAAAAGAAATATGTGCTATGAATCGTAACTCAGCTTCAAAAGCAACTAACGGTCTCTGATAATTAAAGCTACCTTTATATAGTAGAAAAAAGAATAGTTAGTCTCGGAATTCAATTGAAAAAGGGGAGTCTCTCTTATATTCCCTCCGAGAAACTGCTACACTTAAAAAAGCAGGACAGGGAGAGATGGAAAAAGGAGGAGCAGGAATGAGTGTACTGGCATCGTCCATTAGGGTAGGGAATCTTGAAATCAACAATCGATTGGTGTTACCGCCAATGGCCACAGCAAAATCTACCGAGAATGGAGAAGTGACAGATGCACTTTGCGCGTACTATGCTGAAAAAAGTGCAGGAGGGTCACTCGGATTGATCATCACGGAGCATAGCTTTGTCCATCCCCGCGGACAAGCGAGTGCCGGACAATTATCTATTGCGAAAGACAGTGATATTACGGGCTTGAAGAAAGTGACCACGGTCATTCATCAAAATCAGACAAAAGCATTCGCGCAAATCAGTCATGCAGGGGGATTAGCCAAACAGGCGATTATCGGAGCAGAACCCTTAAGCGCAAGTGCAACCGTGTTTCCTAAAGTCTCGCGGGCGGAAGGAATTCCGAAGCAAATGACAGTGAAGGAGATCCAACACGTAATCAGTGCATTTATTGCAGCAGCAGTAAGAGCAAAAGAAGCAGGTTTCGATGGCGTGGAGCTTCACTCGGCACAAGGCTACCTGCTAAATCAGTTTTATTCTCCATTGATCAACAAACGAAGAGATGCGTATCGCGGCGACCAGATTAGCGGTAGGATCAAGCTTCATTTAGAAATTATCCGCGGGATTCAAAAACAGGTCGGCATGGACTTTCCTATTGCTGTTCGATTGGGTGCGAGTGATTATTTACCTGGTGGAACTACGATTGAAGACAGTGTGATTGCCGCAAAGGCGTTTGAGGAAGCGGGTGTTTGCTTGATAGATGTTTCCGGCGGGTTTAGTTTTTATACGCACCCCCACACGAAAAAAGAAGGCTACTTTTGTGATCTATCAGAAGTCCTAAAGAAAAGTGTACACATTCCTGTTATACTTACTGGGGGCGTGGTGACGGCTTCCGCTGCAGAAGATCTTCTAGTGAGTAATAAAGCAGATATGATCGGCGTTGGGCGCGCGATATTGAAGGATTCAAATTGGGCGAGAGAAGCACTCGCGGCATTGGAGTAGTCACGATTGTTTTTTTATCTGAAAAGAAATGAGCATAGAAAGAAGCGTTTAAATGAAAGAGTACAGTGTGCGGTTAATCAAGTTGGTAGTTGGGTTGTTCTTATTTGCGTTGGGGTCCTTTTTGACCATTCAGGCCAATATCGGGCTGGCATCTTGGGAGGCCTTCAGTATTGGGATTGCTAATCTGACGAATCAAACCTATGGAAATATTCTGATCATCAGTGGGTTTGCTATTTTAGTCATCGATGTTGCATTAAAGGAAAAAATTGGGGTCGGTACGATTTTAAATACCATTTTGATCGGTACCTTTGCGGATATGATTCAAGCCACGGGGATCATCCCGCAAATGACTCATTTTTTACCGGGTGTCATGATGCTGCTGTTGGGGCAAATCGCCATTTGTGTAGGCAGTTATTTTTACATTGGTGCTTCCCTTGGCTGCGGCCCCAGAGATGCCTTGATGGTAGCTTTTGGAAAACGAATGCCCAATGTTCCCATCGGTCTCGTTCGAGGAATCATCGAAGGAACGGTCTTGATGATCGGCTGGCTATTAGGAGCGAAGGTCGGGATCGGGACTGTTATTTCAGTCTTCGGTATCGGCTTTATCCTGGAAACCACATTCAAGATTTTTCATTTTGACGTGACAAATGTCGCCCATGAGAGTGTTGTAGATACGGTGAAGGGACTGCATGGACAGGAATTTTAACTTAAATAAACGGTTTTCCGACACACTCAGCAGTGATTTGCTGAGTGTTTTTTTGTTCTCTTAATTTTTACAAAAAGTTATTTAAAGATTGTGAGAGAGAAAGAGAGAGTGTGAGGAGATAATTACTTTTGAGGGGTTTATAGTCATAAGAATCGATAATTGCGCTTTTTTTATTCAAAATCTCTATTTATTTTTTTATATACCGTTTGGTTGTAAGCAAATTATTGTTAAAAAAAAATAAAGTAAGTTATGCTTATTTATGAAAGCGAGGAAGAAAAGTGGTGCGACCATTTTTAAAAAATACGAGATAGTTATTTTATAATGATTGCCCAAGAACAATTCATATCAACTCTTTAAGGAGGCGCATTATGAATCGTGGAATAAAAGCAATCGGTATTCTTTTCTCTGTGTTGTTGATGTCAGTATTATTGATGGTAATCGCAATCAGTTCTCCCTATTTGACTCTTCCTTTCGGTATCCGACGAAACAATTTCTTAATGACAACGTTGTCCAACGATTATTTTCGTCAGTATCTCTTTTGGTTAGCTTTAGTATTCACTGTAGTAGTACTGATTTTTATCTTGTTCCTTATTTTTTATCCAAAGGGAAAACAGACGTTTGTTTTGAAAGAAAACAAAGGCCGCCTATCCTTTAGCAAACAAGCGATAGAAGGATTTGTCCGTTCCAAGATCGAAGGAGTTGGGTTCGTGGACTCACCGCAAGTCAAGGTTCGTGCAAACAAGAACAAGATCAAGGTCAAAGTAAAAGGCAATTTAAATCGAACGTCTGCCCACATCGGAAAAACAGGAACGTTGATGGAAGACATTCAAAAGGAATTGCAGGAAATTTTAGGTAGCCGTGAACAGGTCAAAGTAGATGTCGCTTATACATCATTTGAAGAACATCAGGCGACTGAAAATCAGTCACGCGTGAAATAGGAGGGAGCATATGAAAGATTTATTTAATAACTACAAACTCCCAATTATTTTTGGCGGATTGGGACTCATTTTAGCGATTCTGTTTGTATCCATTGGTTTTTTTAAAACGTTGGTGATTATTGTGCTAACAGGATTAGGTGTAGCGCTAGGCTATTACTTTGAACAAACGGGTCTACTTGATGAATTTATGTATAAAAGAAAGAACAAATGAAGCTATCTATGCTTTTCTAAGTGTACTTGGAAGGCATGAAAGATAAATATAGTTATATTATAGGAGGAATTGTACATGGTAGAAAATTTTGAAAAGAAAAATTTAAACGAGAAGGCAGGAGCTTCGACACCGACTCATTCAAATCCCACACATAACAATCATGAGTCTGATGAAGTCAAAGGGGAAGTTTCGTACGACGACAAAGTGATTCAAAAAATCATTGGTGTCGCAATCGAACAAATCGATGGCTTGTTAACAGTTGATGGCGGCTTTTTCTCAAACGTTGCGGGCAAATTAGTAAACACAGATAACGTGACTGCAGGTATCGAAACAGAAGTCGGCAAGAAGCAAGTAGCTGTGGATATGGACGTTGTGGTGGAATATGGAAAAGATATCACTGAAGTAGCCAACAAAATCAAACGAGTGGTTCGTGATGAAGTCGGCAAAATGACACATTTAGATGTTATTGAAGTGAATATCCACGTTGTTGATATCAAGACAAAAGAAGAGTTTGAACAAGATAGTGAAACAGTACAGGACAAAGTAACAAGTGCTGCTAAAACAACAGGCGAATTCGCCTCAGAACAAACAGAAAAAGCAAAAGACGCAGCAGGACGCGGAACAGAAAAAGCAAAAGAAAAAATCGATGAAAACCGCGAACCGCGTGTCGAGTAATAAATAAAAAATAGTCACTAAAAATAGGAGGAATTAATCATGGGTTTATTATGGTCATTAATTATTGGAGCAGTTATCGGAGCGATCGCCGGAGCAATTACAGGTAGAGGAAACAGCATGGGCTGGATCGCCAACATTATCGCAGGTTTAGTAGGTTCTGCTTTAGGACAAGCATTATTAGGTTCTTGGGGCCCTTCATTAGCCGGCATGGCTCTAGTCCCATCGATCATTGGTGCGGTCATTTTAGTACTGATCGTGTCATTCTTCTTAGGCAGATCAAAATAACGAATCGTTCTAATCAATAGAAAAAACTTTTTAAGTATTCGACTCCAGTCTCGTAATGAGAGTGGAGTTTTTTTCTTTGCTTTAAAAAAATACTCAAATCATTTATTTATTTTCATTAAATAGTTTTTTTTCGTTGGAATACCGCTAGTCAACGGACTAAGTATCTTTTATACTATGAATGAAAGCGGTTGAGTCGAGCGGCTTGCAAAACGTAGTGTTAGGGGGGAACTGATGACAATCAATTATGAAAAAATACAACAGAGCTATGGGAATTACCGAACGGCACGCGTGATTTGGATCACGACATTAAAGGAAGAACACCTTCTCAAATGTGATGTTCTCGATAAAGATGGAACGTTACTCTATCGCGTCATTGAACCGCCAGAAAGTGACAATTATGAACTTGCGGACGAAGGAAAATTAACAAAGGATCAAGTGCTGGAGATCGGAAGGCTCATGGAGACAAATAATCCTCTCTATGAATGGGATCAAGAGGATATGGAGGACACGATCCTGATGCTGGGGAGCTTTGGAAAAGAAATGTCGATACAACAATGGATGGCAAAGACCAGCTTTAAAAATCAAGAAACGATGCTGACCTATGTTGTTTATTCTGGTGAATCCCTTGAGGAAAGTCAGCCCTACATTGAGCATTTAGATAAGAAGTTAACAGAAGACGAGATTATCGAGCAACACCTGCTTCAAAAAATACAGCAAGACGAAGAAATCGGCAGCATGGAGGTGACCATTGCCAGATCAGGGATGGTCAGCAGTTACTTTCTTACATTTGAGACGGAACGTGGATAACAAAAGAGCCCGCTTATGCGCGCTCTTTTTTTGTCGATTTTTTTAAACGATAGTGAAATTCATTTTCATAATTGCAAGGTAATCTTGAAAGCGTTAACCTTTTTTCTCTATTGCAATCCTATAGGGATATTAAGGTGGTATGGTTTACCTGTACCAATCAGCTGATGGTCTTTGCTGGATTGTTTTTGCAAAAACAACCAGCTCAAGAATATGTTTTTTAAAATAGGAGGGAACATGTATGTTAGTCATTGCTTATATTGGTTTTGGCAATAGCGTTTGCCAATATCATTTACCCTATGTGGAAGCACGAAAAAAAAGAATGAAAGTTAAGTATATCTATCGACGCGAAGAAGATCGAATAGGAGATTTAGAGCGGGAGAAATGGTACCCTGCGATTCAATTTACTTCAACGATTGAAGAGGTAATGCAAGACCCAGAAGTGAACTTGATCGTTGTCAATACCCCCGATCAGTTTCACGTCGCCTATACTAAAATGGCTCTTGAGTGCGGAAAGAACGTTCTGACTGAAAAACCTTTTGCCATTACTAGCGATGAAGCAAAAGAAGTCTTTGCCTTAGCCAAAGAAAAAGGTCTTCTGGCAATGGCGAATCAAAATCGTCGTTTCGATGCCGATATGCGAACGGTTCGCAAAGTGATTGAGTCAGGTGTTTTAGGTGAATTGATTGAAGTAGAGTCTCATTATGATTACTATCGGCCAGGTATTGCTGAGCACAAAGGAATGGGCGTACTTTATGGCTTAGCCGTCCATCCTGTTGACCAGATCATCGGAGAATTTGGAATTCCTAAAAAACTTGTTTATGACGTGCGAAGTATCGATAATCCGGGAATTTCGGATGATTATTATGATATCGATTTTTTCTATCCAAATGGGCTGAAAGTAATTGTGAAAACAAGCTATTATGTAAAAATTAACTATCCTAGTTTCACGGTTCATGGAAAAAAAGGGAGCTTCCTAATGCCTTCACTGGGGCATAATTCTTCCAAGGAAAAACCCAATGGGCCTTATCCGTTGCCAACAGAGGAGTATCCAGAAGAGCTATGGGGAACTTTGTCTTACTTGGATGAAGAAGGACAAGAAGTCGATATGAAGGTCCCTGTAGAAAAAGGCGATTACGGACTCATCTATGATAACATTGCTGAAGTTTTGGCTGGAAAAGCCGAGAAAATCGTTAAGGATGAAGAAGTGGTAGCCGTCTTGGAAATTATCGAAGCAGCAATGAACGTTGCCAAGGAGGCAAAACTATGAAAGTAGGATTACTAGGAGCAGGAATGATTGTCCATGATCTGTTGAGCTTTGCTAATGATGTTAAAGGGATGGAGCTTGAAGCAATCTGCGCGACGCCTGCTGAAGAAACGGTTATTCAGAAGCTAGCTGAAGAGCACGGAATAAAAAAAAGCTACACTGATTTCGATGAGATGCTGGGAAATCCTGCTATTGACACAATCTATGTAGGCGTTCCAAATCATCTCCATTATATATTTACTAAAAAATCGCTAATGGCAAATAAAAATGTGATTTGTGAGAAGCCGTTTACATCAAATTATCTTGAAGCAGTCGAATTAGCCAATTTGGCGGAAGAACGCAATTTAATCACCTTGGAGGCTGTATCGACGCGCTTTTTACCCAATGTTTTGAAAATCAAAGAGTTATTACCAAGTTTAGGAGAGATCAAAATTGTTTCGGCCAATTATTCTCAGTATTCCTCAAGATACGATGGTTTCAAACAGGGAGTTATTCAGCCAGCATTTGATCCAGAGAAATCAGGCGGGGCCTTGATGGATTTAAATATCTACAATATCAATCTGATGGTGACCTTATTTGGCGCGACGAATAAAGTTAATTATCAAGCGAATATTCAAAGAGGTATTGATACTTCGGGCATTTTAAATATGGATTACGGTGATTTCAAAGCCGTTTGTATTGCAGCGAAGGATTGTAAAGCACCGATCGTCACCTCAATTCAAGGGGACAAGGGATGCATCGTGATTAGAGACTCTGCAAATGTGGTCGCTAAGTTTAAAGTGTTAATGAATGATTCGGCGACTGAGCAAGTTTTTGAGCTAAATCAAGATAAGCACAGAATGTATCATGAATTTATAGCTTTTTGTGACATTATCGATAATCGAAAGGTTTCAGTAGCGAGAGATTTAATGGAGATTACGCTGGAAACAATGAAAATTCAGACTCAAGCTAGGAAAACGGTCGATGTGGTTTTCCCAGCTGATGTCAGTATGAGCAACCGATAGTTTCTAGAATGTACTGTAGTTATACAGGGATTACTAGAAGTGAAAAATGTAATCCCTGAGATCAACTACTAAAATAGGAGGTTCTAAAAAATGGCTAAACAAAAGAAAAAGTTAATGGATCGAATTACGGATTTTACGACGAAAATTTCCGGACCGCTTGGTAAATTTGCAAACACTGATATCATTTCTTCCGTCGTTGCCGGCTTGGTTTCTGTTACTCCAATTATTATGATTGGTTCGATCTTTTTAATATTGTATGTATTGGGTTCTCCGGATGTAGGGACGAGCGGCAAACCATTGATTGCCTTTTTGGCACCGTTTGCTGGAAAATTTGCTTGGATGAATAGCTTAACGATGAACATGATGTCTTTGTACTGTTCGGTGGCGATTCCCTATCATTACGCTCAAAAGAAAAAAATGAACACCTTGACGTGTAGTTTGTTAGGGTTGGCAACATTTTTGATCTTTACCATCAATGGTTATGATGAGGCTGGGGGGATATCAGTTACTTCATTTAGTGCAAGTGGTTTATTCGTTTGTATCATAACGAGTATTATTGGTGTTCAAATTTTGAAATTCTTCTTGGATAGGAATATTACGATAAAGATGCCTGATTCTGTACCGCCGAATATCGGGAATGCCTTCGGAGCACTACTTCCTTTCGCAACAATTTTTTCACTGGCTTGGTTAGTTCGAACGATTATGAATTTTGACATGGTAGCTTGGTTAAATACGCTATTAGAGCCAATTATAACTTCATCTGATAGTGTTTGGATGGCGATGTTTGTGACCTTTGTCTGTCTGTTGCTTTGGAGTGTCGGACTTCACGGAGATAATATGTTTTTGGCTTTATTCACACCATTCGGTTTGATGTGGGTTGATCAAAATGCAAGCGCTTTATCTAATGGTGCATCAAATTATGATTTACCGAATGTATTAGCCGGATTAGGTAGCACTGGGCTTATTCGATTAACAGTTTGGACCGCCGCGGTTTGGCCGCTTCTTTTTCTAATGATTATTTCTAAAAGAAAACAATTTCGAACGATTGGTCTAACTGCTTTGGCACCTGGAATTTTCACGATTGTAGAACCAGTAATCTACGGTTTGCCGATTGCTCTTAATCCGTATTTAATGATTCCTTTCATCTTGAGTGGGACGATTTCTTCGGGAGTAGGGTATCTTTTGATGTCGACTAGCTTTTTTGGGAAATTTTATGCCGTTGTTCCTTGGGCAACGCCGCCATTTCTATTAGGGCCATTAGGAACAGGAGATGTTAAGACAGCGTTGATACCAATCATTTCCTTTGCAATCGGATTCGTAATCTATCTACCATTTTGGAAAGTTTATAATCAGAGTCTTGATATGGTAGAGCAGTAAGAGATCGAAGAAAATGCATTGATTGAATTCATTCAAACGAATGAAGCATAATCCAATCTTTTATGGAACAATCAAAGAAGGTAAATTTATCAGCAAGTCTAATTTCTCAGATAAGGATGCTATAATTAACGAAATTGGATTCGTTTACAGAGTATAGATATTGTTTTATACTACCGTTCTTCAAACGTTAAGTGTCGTTATCTTGGACCATCCTAAACTGAGGAGTGAGCAAATGATTATTCAACAACTGCAAAAGGGCACTGCATTTACACATCAGGAAAAAGCAATTGTTCAGTTTATTTTAGAAAATCAAGAATTCATTTTAGATAAAACAGCGAAAGAATTAGCGGTATTAACATTAACTAGTTCAGCGACAATTAATCGTTTGTGCAAGAAGCTGGGGTTTACAAGCTATCATGAGTTTCAATTGCAATATGTCAGTGAACATGCACAAAATAAGAAAAATGATCGCATAAAGCTTGATGTTACGGCTTCGAATATAGAATTGTCTTCAACAGTTGAGGGGCTATATCAAGAGACAGTCCGCCATACACAGCAAATGATCAAAAAGGACTCTTTGAATCGTATCATCAATCGTTTAGTTCATTCAAAAAGAATCGATTTTTATGCTAGCGATATGAATTATACACGTGCTCAAGGAATTTGTTTAAAGTTGAGCAGTTTAGGAATCAATACTCAAGTATTCAATACCTATAACGATTTTTATATTGGGACATTATCGGATAATGACAGTGTTGCAATCATTATAAGCCATACAGGAAAAAATCCTGTAATGGTCAATGCGGCGATGGAATTACGGCGAAAAAATATTTATACGATCGCTTTAACAGGGAATTTAGATCGAAAGTTAGATTTATTATGTAACGAAAGTCTCTATATTTATTCTGGAACGTATGAGTTAACCTCGCTGCAATATGGTGTTTCAGTTGATTATCTTTTGGATGTGATTTTCACTTGTCTGGTCGCCCGTAAACGAAAAGACCCCTTCGATTATGTTTAATAAATTAGGAAGACTTACTTAAGAAAGGAAAAAATAGAATGAAAACGATTATGTTAGTTTGTGCTGCTGGAATGAGTACCAGCTTGTTAGTCACAAAAATGGAAAAAGCTGCGGAGGCTCAAAGTTTGGAAACGAGGATTTTTGCACTATCCGCTTCAGAAGCTGATCCTGAAATTGAAAAGGGAGACATCGATGTGATTCTGTTAGGCCCGCAAGTCCGTTTCATGCTGAAGCAGTTTGAAGAAAAAGCCGCAGCAATCAATGTGCCAGTCGAAGTCATCAATATGCAGGATTATGGAATGATGAACGGTGAAAAAGTCTTTGCGACAGCCCTTAAATTGATTGAAGAAGGGGTATGATCGAGTGGATAACCAAAACTTAGAAGTGATTATGGGTTTGATCGTTCATGGCGGCAATGCTAAAAGTCATGCGATGGAAGCTATTCAATTGGCGAAAGCTCAACAATTTGACGAAGCAGATAAAAAGATTGTCTTAGCAAAAGAATCATTGGTAGAAGCGCATCATACTCAGACAGGGCTACTGACGGCTGAAGCCTCTGGAAGGAATACAGAAATTTCATTATTGATGGTCCATAGTAAAGACCATTTAATGACAGCTATTGCTTTTACTGATCTAGCGGAGGAGATCATTGCGATATATAAGAAGATTGCGCAAAATTAGTTTACAATTATGAAAATGAATTTTACTATCGTTTAAAAAAATCGACAAAAAAAGAGCCCGCTTATGCGCGCTCTTTTTTTGTCGAGTAGAGGGAGTTAGGTGGGCTCATTTATCTAACTATTATTACGAATCAGAAACAATTGCTAGCAACTCGTCTGTCACGCCTTCAATAGATTCTGGGATCGATCGCGGTTGGACTAACTAAAAAATCTGATTTCGTGAGGGGCAGCTCATCAATGATCAGCGCCTCCAACGCCTCGGCAGAAAGCGTAGTGTTCACTCTGTAGATTTTAGTGCCGTAATTCGTCCACTCTGCCTCGTAAAGCAAGCCGCCGACACCGCGAATATCGGGCTTGCCGTTATAAAAAAGAACCATGAAATCAAAAATATAGTGCCCTTCACGTGTAATCCTAAAATTCTTCTCGCTTCGATCTATTTTTCGTCCGACCTGTTCATATAAGGCGAGGGGTTCTCGCCCCCACACATCAGGTTCCTTTTCATCGATGTTATTACTGAGAGCTTTTTTCTTGAAAAACATAACGATTACTCCATTCTTAGAATAACTAATTGATGATGCCTTTTTTTAAATACTGTGTTTGGATATTATCAATTATACTGAAAAAAAAGCCTTCAGATAGTGAAATTCGTCTTTTTGAAACAAATGATGGTTAAAAGAACAAGTGTGCTTTCTGATAACTAAGGAGAATAATTAATCGTAAAAAAATAGATTTTCCTCTTGCCTTGAAGTCAACTCCAAGGTGTATGCTTGATTCATCAGGAGGGATTTAGAATGAGAGAAAGCAAAGTAATCGTAATTACAGGAGCTTCCAGCGGCATCGGAGAAGCGAGTGCCAAGCTGCTTGCAGCACATGGGAATCGCGTCGTTCTGGGTGCTCGCCGGGAATCTAAACTAAGGGAAATCGTTGAGGATATACGAAATAATGCTGGAAAGGCCATTTATCAGGAAACAGATGTCACGGATAATCGGCAGGTCGAGTCCCTTGTTCAGTTTGCGGTGGATACCTTTGGAAGGGTCGATGTATTGATCAACAGTGCAGGGATCATGCCCCATTCCCCATTAAAGGATAAGCGGATCAAGGATTGGGATCAGATGATCGATAGTAATATTAAAGGAACGCTTTATGGGATCGGAGCGGTGCTGCCTTTTATGAATGCACAAAAAAGCGGCCAGATCATCAACATTTCTTCGGTGGCTGGTCATTATGCTCATGCTGGCGGTGCCGTGTATTCTGCGACAAAATGGGCCGTTCGTGCTATCAGTGAGTCTTTGCGGGAGGAAGTGGCGCAGGATGGATCGAATATTCGGGTCACGATCGTTTCGCCAGGCGCAATCAATACCGATTTATTATCTTCGGTCACTGATCCGACTTTGAAGAAAAACTACGAAACATTTTATGATCATTTTGGCATCTCTGTGGATCGTGTAGCGACAACGATCCAACAAGCCATCGACTTGCCTGACGACGCGGCGTGGAACGAAATTATTATTCGCCCGACAAAACAGGTACAATAGAGGAGGAGCAGCAATGGAAAACGTTACATTAAATAACGGCGTGAAGATGCCGATTTTAGGATTTGGTGTTTATCAGATCTCCGACCTTGAAGAATGTGAAGAGATCGTCTATCAAGCAATCACTCAGGGGTATCGTTTGATCGATACCGCGGCAGCTTATGGAAACGAAGAAGCCGTCGGAAAAGCGATCAAACGCAGTGGGGTTCCTCGTGAAGAATTGTTTCTCACGACGAAATTATGGATCAGTGATGCGACGTATGAGGGAACGAAAAAAGCGTTTCAGCGATCGTTGGAACGATTAGACTTGGAGTATGTGGACCTTTATTTGATTCACCAACCATTGAATGATGTCTATGGTGCCTGGCGTGCGATGGAGGAGCTATATAAAGAAGGAAAAATCAAAGCGATTGGTGTAGCGAACTTTTATCCAGATCGTTTGATTGATTTAGCAGCCTTCAACGAGGTCACTCCGGCGGTCAATCAAATCGAAATCAATCCTTTCTTTCAAAGAACAGCCGATCAAAAGGCAATGGTCGAAAAGGGTGTGCAGGTAGAAGGTTGGGCACCTTTTGCGGAAGGTAAAAATAACTTGTTTCAAAATGAGCTGCTGCAACAAATCGGGGATCAATATGGCAAATCTGTCGCACAAGTCATCTTGCGCTGGCATATTCAACGAGGCATCGTGGCAATTCCAAAATCTGCGAATGTCGCTCGGATGCAGCAAAATTTTGACGTGTTTGATTTTGAATTATCAGCAGAGGACATGGATAAAATAACGACATTGGATCAGCAGAAATCCAGTTTCTTTGATCATCGTGAGCCGGAAGCTGTGGAGAATTTGATAAGTTTGGTGAGAACCACTGAGTGAGAAAGGAGAGAAGACATGAATATCAAAGAAGTCAGTGAAAAGTATGAGCTTTCGGCAGACACCTTGCGTTATTACGAACGAATCGGGGTGATCCCTCCGATTACTCGTGATAAAAATGGGTATCGGGATTTTTCTGAGAAGGATTTGAACTGGGTGTATTTCGCCAAAGTTTTACGCAATGCGGGGGTGTCGATCGAAGGATTGATCGATTATGCCAGTCTTTCTCGCGAAGGCGGCGAAACCTTGGGTGCAAGAAAGGCGATTTTGCAGGAGCATTTGGATGAAGCGGAAGCGAAAATCAGTGCATTAGAAGAAGCGCGGGATTATTTGAAATACAAACTAGATAATTTTGATACTCATATGGTCACTTATGAAAAGGAAAAACTCCAAATCAATAACGAGTTGAAGGAAGAGTGAGGATGCAGCCAACCTGGGAAGGTGGAAAATAAATGAAAAAACGATTCGGGCTTTTAGCAGCGATAGTTGCGATTGCCGCGTTGTCAGCTTGCGGCAATACGGAGAATCAGTCTCAAGATTCAAGTTCTACTGGAAATAAGTCAGAAGATTCGGCTCCTGTTGCTCCAGCGCCAGAGAAATTTAGGAAGTCATTGGTGGTTTATTTTTCAGTGCCGGAAACAGATGATCCTGAAAATATGACCCAAGAAGAGGAAAACAGCGCGGTCGTGATCGATGGGGAAGTTCTAGGCAATACACAATATGTGGCGCAAACGATCCAAGAACGAGTTGGAGGGGACATTTTCCGAATTGAACCTGACAAAGCGTATCCTACAGATCATGAAGAATTAGTGGATCTGGCTAGTAAGGAACAAGAGGAGGGGGCACGACCAGCATTAAAAGAAAAAATCGAAACGATGGATCAGTACGAAACAATTTTTCTCGGCTATCCAAACTGGTGGGGGGACATGCCCATGATCATTTACAGTTTCTTGGACGAAACAGATCTCGCTGGGAAGACCATCATCCCTTTTAATACCCATGGCGGCAGTGGTTTTTCCGATACGATCGATTCGATCAAGAAAGAAGAGCCCGGCGCCAAAGTAATCGAAGACGGCTATTCCGTCAATCGTGATGAGGCCACCGACAGTAAAGAAGCGGTGATTAAATGGTTGAATGACTTAAACATCTAAAGAGGCTAGGGCGCTGCGAATAACACTTGCAGCAGTCAGCTATTAAGGAAATGGAGTGAAAAAATGAAAACGATCTATTTGATGCGTCACGGGGAGACGTTATTTAATCAACAGAAAAAAATACAAGGGTGGTGTGACTCGCCTTTAACAGAGCTTGGCAAGAAGCAGGCGCTGATCGCGCGGGATTATTTTGTCAGAAACAAGATTGAGCTGGATAGTGCCTATGCCTCTACCTCGGAAAGAGCCTGTGATACGTTGGAGCTGGTAACAGATTTGCCTTATAAACGAGTCAAAGGATTGAAGGAATGGCATTTTGGTGATTTAGAGGCGGAGCATGAATACTTGAATCCACCCTTGCACTACGGTGATTTTTTCACTAAATTTGGCGGGGAAGGGGAAAAGGACTTTCGTGCACGAGTGGCACAGACGGTTCTTGAACTGGCTCGGGAAGATCAGGGGAAAACGATTTTGATGGTTTCTCACGGAGCATCTTGTCGGCAATTTATGCGGGAATGGGAACACAAAACCAAGATAGATCTACAAGGGAGAATCGCAAATTGCTGTATTCTGAAATTTGCCTTTGAAGAGGATCAGTTTGAGTTGCTGGAAATAATCAATCACGATTTTTCACTCATTGTGTAAAGCCAAAAGTGCTTCTACTTTACGTTCGTTAAGTAGAAGCATTTTTTTCTTTCCTATTTCAACATTTTCTTTTTGAATGCGCCTCTGGCTAAAGCGTAGAAAAGCACCATCAATGCGAGGCACCACACAAGCGATAAAATGAGATCATTCATCTCTAATGTTTGACCTAAAAGTAAAGCTCGAACGGTTTCGATAATCGGAGTCATCGGTTGATTTTCCGCAAAGACCTGCAACCACTCGGGCATTGTTTCGATCGGCACAAAACCAGAGCTTAGGTAGGGAAGTGTAATCGTAAAAATCGAAAAAGCGCTGGCGCCTTCTGGACTATTAGCTAAAATGCCAAAGAGAACCGCAATCCAAGAAAGAGAGGCAACAAACAATAAAATGATGCCGATTGCCAGCAGCCATTCATGAAACTGCGCTTCCGGGCGAAAACCAACGACTAAACCGACAATAACTAAAGTGACGATCGTCAGCAAATTGCGGAGTATCGCTTCTAGAACGTGACCAGTTAGAATCGATGATTTTTTGATCGGCATCGTAAGGAAGCGATCAATAATCCCTTGCTTGATGTCGCTGCTTACGCTAATGACTGTCGTAGCGGCACACTGTCCAATGCATTGTAGGATGATGCCGGGGAAAATGTAGTTGATGTAAGAGATTCCGCCAACATCAATCGCGCCGCCGAATAAGGAAACAAAAAGCAGCAGCAGCAGTAAAGGCGAGACTAGACTTGTCAAAACAGTGTCAATATTACGCATAGATAAGGTGAGGCATCTTTTCGACATGATGAAGGTATCGGTAAATAATGGAAGACTTTTATTCATTTATGACACGCTCCTTTTCTCCGATTAGGGTTAGAAAAACATCCTCTAAGGAGGGATCTTTTTGCAGAAAATGCCGAATTTGAATGTCATTTGATCGAAGTAACTCCAAGATTTCAATAAAGGTATCAGCCGTACCATCAGTATAAATGGTCACTAAATGCTGTTCGTCATCAAGAGTAAAGTTATAAGAAGAAAGAAGTGCCTGAGTTTTTTGATAATTCCCCTCATCTGCAAATGAAAATTCAATCAAGCCTTGTGGAACGGCCTGCTTCAGATCAGCAAGAGTACCATCCACAATGATCAACCCCCGATCCAAAATCGCAATATGACCCGCTAATTCCTCCGCTTCATCCAAATATTGAGTGGTTAAAAAGATTGTTGTTCCGGCTTTTTTCAGCTTCTTAATGATCTGCCACATGCTTCGACGGCTTTGGGGATCAAGTCCGGTCGTCGGCTCATCCAAGAATAGGACAGCTGGATCGTTGACCAGACTCATGGCGATATCGATCTTTCTGCGCATGCCGCCAGAATAGGTAGCGACCAGTCGATCGCCAGCCGTCGTCAAATCAAAATACTCCAGCAATCCTCTGGCTTTTTCCTTCGCATCTTTTAACCCGTTCAATTGACCGATCATGACTAGGTTTTCGAAGCCGCTCAAAAATTCATCCACCGAGGCAAACTGACCAGTCAAACTAATAACTTCGTGAACTTTGCTAGGTTCCGATAAGGGATCATAACCATAGATCGAGATTTTTCCGCTGTCCGGCTGGGTGAGGGTGGTCAAAATTCTAATCGTGGTTGTTTTACCGGCACCGTTTGAACCCAACAAAGAGAAGATCGAGCCTTTCTCAATGGTAAAGCTGACATTGGTTAAGACGGGCACACCCTGATAGCTTTTTTTGAGATTTTGAACAGAGAGTGCTGTAGTTTCAGTAATCATTTTAATTCCTCCTTTTATCATACATTGTGTATGTATGCATTTAAATAAAAAATAAAATTGCTAGGCAATTTTATTTATTTTCCGATACGGTCAATCAATTCTATGGTACTTTCCAGCATTTCGTCGTCAATGATAGGGACACCCATTTTTTCAAAGGTATCTTTTGCAAAATAAAGCTTTTCAAGCAGCTCTTCATGGGAACCCGGAGCAATCGAAGGGACTAACCAGATGTCAGTAATTAAAACAAAAAAGCTGGCAAAGGCTTTCGGATATTTTACCCCTGTGATTGATCCATCAGCGATACCTTCACGGATCAATTCTTCAAACAGCGGGGCGATCACTTTTTGATTACTTTCAAAAAATTCAGTGAAGATTTTCGGATTCTCTACTAAAGACAGAGACATCATGTTGATCTCTTGCTTGTCTTGATTTTGATGTTGGAACCTGACGACCTGCCTAATCTTTTCTAAACCATTCAAGCCTTTTTCTTTTTTTACTTTTTCAAACGGATTGTTGTCATAAAACATACGATCGCCAAGAGCATCCAGCACTTCTTCCTTCGATTTGAAGTGGTGGTAGAAGGCCCCGCGCGTCAGTCCGCCTAGGTTATTCACGATATCCAAGACCGTCGTTTCTTCAAAACCCTTTTCCATAAACAACTTCATGGAAACATCTAAAATTTTCTGCACGGTCTCTTCAGGATACTTATTTCTAGCCATGTTCACTCATCCTTTTAACATACATACATCATGTATCTATAATATAATCTTATTTCTCTAATTTGTCAATGCGCTTTCACTCGATTCTAGGATTATCCGATAAAATCCCGTTTTCGATCCATTTGTTTTTCTTCTTAAAATCAGTAAGATTCTCTTGGAAATTCTTCGCATATAATAGCGAAAAGAGTGTGTCTAAAATATATTCAAAAGCAATTTGCGATGAGAAGGTACTGACTTTGAGGAAATCCAACTCTTCCTGCGTGAACACGATGGATTGAGTAGCGAGCGGAATCAAGTTTGATTGATTATTGCCAGTAATTAAGATCGAAGGCACATTTTCATTCAAAAAGTGCTTCAGCATTCGTTCATATTGCGATACACGTGCGCGATAGGTAATAAAGATGGCACAATCTCTGCTGGTGAGACTGGCGGCATTCCAATCCTCGTCCGCATATTCATCGGCAATGATCAAGAATTTATTGATCTTCACCAGCTTATTTTGAAAGCTGCGAGCCCGAATCTGCGAATCCCCTTGCGCAAATAGAAAGATTCGTTCAGCATTTGACAACAAATCTGCCGCTTCATCAAGAATTTGCTCATCCAGTTGAGCGTAGGTGCGCTGTACCGTATTGATCGTCAAATCCGCGATTTTCTTCGCAATCTCTTTGGTGGAATCCTGCGGCAGAAAAGGGAAATTAGCATCAACTGGATTCGAACGATACATATCACTGTGGGCGATCTCAGAAACAGCTACACGAAAATCACGAAAACCCTCGTAGCCCATCTTTTGCGACAAACGAATGACCGAAGAGTGGGAAGTATAGGTATTCTTGGCGAGCTCCGCCACATTAATAGCCGGAATCATCGTTAAATTCTCTAAAATATAGTCTGCGATCCGCTTTTCAGTATTAGTTAAATCTTGCTGCAAGCGCAGTTTGTCGATTAAAAGCATGTAATCAGCTCCTTGTCTGTATTAATGGTTATTCTTAAAGCACCTGTTAAATAAAGTGAAGTAAATACTTTACGAACGGAAAGTTTTTCGTGAAATTTCTTTACATTTTGAAAGTATTAAACGAATCGACTTAACACTCTGTCAAAGTTGAAAGTAATTTCGACATCCTATCTATCATAACTTAATTTCACTATTTTCAGAAGAGATGTTCTTATCTGAGCTCAAGTTCTGGTAGAAATGTTCAGAAATCGAAGCAGTTTTCGCGAATGCGTGAATAAAATGACCTGTTTTGCTGAAAAGGCTTCTCAATAAACGGGTTTCTTCTATAATAAAGGTAACAACAAAAAATTTGGAGGGATCTACACATGCTGACGATTGCCTATATTGGAAACGGAAAAAGTACAAATCGGTATCACTTACCATTTTCTACGAAACTACCAGAAAAAATCACCGTCAAAACAATCTACTCGCCAAGTGGGCGAATCACTTGGGAGAAAAATCCCGGCACGACGTATACATCGGACATCAATGACATCTACAATGACCCAGAGATTCAATTGGTCGTGGTGACAACGCCCAGTCCGCTGCATTTTAAATTAGGCAAAGAAGCGTTGGAGCACGGAAAAAATGTCCTGATTGAAAAACCTTTTACAGAAACCTCTGACGAAGCCAAGGAATTGTACAGATTGGCGGAGGAAAAAGGATTATTTGTCCAATGTTATCAAAATCGCCGGTATGATTCCGACTTTTTAACCGTTCAAAAAGTAATCGAAAGTGGTGTGCTAGGGGATCTTTTAGAAGTCGAGATGCACTACGATTACTTCCGTCCAGAAGTACCAGAGAGTGTTGAAACCTTCTCTATTGGAACGAGCTACCTGTATGGGCATGCGTGCCACACGCTGGATCAAGTGATCTCGTATTTTGGTCGCCCGGATGACGTCCACTATGAGGTTCGCCAGCTTTTAGGCGACGATCGGATGAATGATTACTTTGATTTGGATTTGTTTTATGGTCGTATGAAGGTTTCTGTGAAGTCGAGCTATTTCCGTCTAAAGGAACGTCCTAGTTTTGTTGTCTATGGCAAGAAAGGTGTCTTTGTGAAGGAGACCAAAGACCGCCAAGAGGAGCACTTGAAAATGTTCTATATGCCAGAAAACAAAGATTTTGGGATTGATTTACCGGAGCATTACGGGACATTGACGTACATAGACGAGGAAGGGACCTACCATGAAGAAAAGGTCGTTTCTGAAATTGGCGACTATAGCCGCGTCTACGAGGATATTTATGACACGCTGATCAACGGGAAACCTAAAGTTGTCAAAGATGAGGAGACACTGCTGCAAATCGAGATGCTGGAAAAGGGTATCCAACCACTCACACGATAAAGAAAGCGAGGAAAAAACATGAAATTAGCCATTTTTGGTTCTGGGAAAATCGTGCAAGAATTTTTATCGATCACGAAAGATTTATCGGAGATTCAATTAAAGGCGATTTTAGGAACAAAAAGAAGCCAAGAAAAAACGGAAAAATTAGCTGAGGAATTCGGAATCGATGCCGCCTACACGGACATTGAAGAGTGCTTAAAAAGCGACGCCTTCGACACGGTGTATGTAGCAGTGCCAAACCACCTTCATTACAGTTTTGCAAAAAAGGCCTTGGAGGCAGGAAAGCACGTGATCTGCGAGAAGCCCTTTACTTTGAAGTATGGAGAATTAGTGGAATTGGAAACCCTCGCATCAGAAAAAGAGGTAGTATTAGTAGAGGCGATCACCAACCAATATTTGAAAAACTACCAAGGAATCAAAGAAGCAAGCCAGAAAATCGGCGCATTGAAAATCATCGAATGCAACTACTCGCAATATTCCTCGCGCTATGATGCCTTTAAAGAAGGAACGATTTTGCCAGCCTTCGATCCGAAAAAGGGCGGCGGCGCCTTGATGGATATCAATATCTACAACATTCATTTAGTGGTGGGACTGCTTGGCAAACCAAAAGACGTTCGCTACTTAGCCAACATCGAACGAGACATTGATACGTCTGGCATGCTGCTGCTGGATTATGGCGATGTGAAAGTTGTTTGTATTGGTGCGAAGGATTCACAAGCGACCATTCGCTCAACCATTCAAGGGACAGAGGGATCGGTCGTGGTGAATGGACCGACGAACACGTTAGACAGCTATACGACAGAAAAACTTTCAGGAGAAAAAGAGACCTTTGATTACAAAGATCATCCACACCGCATGTTTGATGAGTTTAAACTCTTTAGCCACGTGATCGATAGAAATGATCAGGCATTTGTAAAAAAACAATTAGAGCATAGCAAAACCGTAATGGCCATCGTTGAAGCCGCGATCAACGATGCTGGAATCGTCTTGGGAGAATAACAAATAAACCGCACAGGATTTTACTCTGTGCGGCTTTATTTATTATTGTCCCCAATAAAATAACCCATAATAGAATAAATAGCCCCATCCAAACATCCCGTGGAAGAAGGCCCAAAAAAGACTGTGCCATTTTCTATAAGAGACGATAAATGCAAGGATATTTCCTAATCCGATCGCTGAATTCATTGGTCACCTCAAATCTTTCTTATTTAAATAACGTATAATGAATAGAGAATAGTACTATATGAAGAATCGTGTCGTATAGTACATGTGTCGTTTGGATAACAAAAAAAGAAGAATCTGGCGCTTAGATTTCACCGTAAAAAGAGCGTTCTAGGAAAAGCAATTTTTTCAAGAATGTTCTCTATGCTAAAAAGGATAAAGACAAATTGAAAAAAAGGCAATCTTTTTAATAAAACGCTTGCCTTAAAGTGGACTTCAACGTGTATGGTATAGAAAAGAAAGGTGTGGAGACGAATGGATTATGTGAAGTTGGGAAATACAGGATTGGATATTTCAAGAATTTGTTTAGGTTCTATGAGTTTTGGCGATCCGAAGAATTGGATTCATAAGTGGGTATTGGAAGAAGAAGAGAGTCGTCCCTTGATCAAGAGAGCGCTGGAGTTAGGGATCAACTTTTTCGACACTGCCAATGTCTATTCATTAGGAAGAAGCGAAGAGATTCTCGGGAAAGCATTGAAGGATTTTGCGACGCGTGAGGAAATTGTTCTGGCGACAAAGGTTCATCAAAAAATGTTTGATGGGCCAAATGGGCAAGGGCTGTCACGAAAACACATCATGGCGCAAATTGATCAAAGTTTGCAACGGCTTCAGACGGACTATGTTGATCTTTATATCATTCATCGTTGGGACGAAAATACGCCGATCGAAGAAACGATGGAGGCGCTGCATGATGTCGTGAAATCGGGCAAGGCTCGTTATATTGGCGCATCCGCGATGTTTGCGTATCAATTTCAACAGGCAAATCATGTGGCTGAAAAAAATGGCTGGACAAAGTTCGTATCGATGCAGAATCATCTGAATTTGATCTATCGGGAAGAAGAGCGGGAGATGATCCCTTATTGCCGTTCAGAAAAAATCGCGTTGACGCCCTACAGTCCGATGGCCTCTGGACGGTTGCTCCGTGACCGCGCTCAAGTGACGAAGCGCAGCACAACAGATACCGCACAAAAAGCAAAATATGACGAAACAGCGGAAAAGGATCAGGTGATCATTGATCGTGTCGCTGAATTAGCAGAAAAATATGAAACGAACCGGGTCAATATCGCACTCGGCTGGGTGCTGCAAAAAAATCCCGTCGCAGCACCAATAATCGGAGCGACTAAAATGAAGCACATCGAGACTGCTGTTGGTGCAGTGGATTTCAAGCTCTCAGAAGAAGATGTCCGTTATTTGGAAGAACCGTATGTTCCTCATCGAGTTGTAGGACATAGCTAAAATCGAAGAAAAGTACTAATTGTTTTACAAATAATCAATAAAAAAGAGCGTATATCAGAAATGCGGATGCGATTATGCAAAGCTCCCTTTATTCCGAGCCGCAAGACTGATAGAATTGAACGAATAGGATGGTTCTTTTAGAGTGAAACGGCAAAACTTAAAAAAGGAGCGGTGACTATGAATATTTCAGAAGTGGCTGCGAAGTTTCATATGACGCCAGCGACGATCCGTTACTATGAGAAGCAAGGGCTGCTTCCGCCGATCACCCGAAACGAGTTGGGTATTCGAGACTTTCAGGAAGAGGATATTAAGTGGGTCGAATTTATTAAGTACATGCGCGATTCTGGCCTATCCATCGAGTCATTGGCGAGGTATTCAACCCTCTATCAACAGGGCGATGCGACGTTATTGGAACGGAAGGAAATCTTGATTCAGGAGCACGAAAAATTGGTTGAGAAGCAGAAGCTGATCCATGCGACGCTTGCTCGCTTAGAACAGAAATTGGATAATTACGATCACATGATTCAAGTCTGTGAACCGCAGTTTTCACGAAATCATAAGATTTTTGGGATAGACCGTGTAACCAGATAGAATCTGAAATTGTACAAAATGTTATTTTAAAATGATGGGGGATAAAATGGGAAAAGTAGTGTTTTTGGATATTGATGGTACCTTGTGCAATGAAAGCGGACGTGTTCCAGAAAGTGCAAAAGAGGCGATCCAGCAAGCCCATGAACAGGGGCATCAATTTTATTTATGTACGGGAAGGTCAAAAGCTGAGATTCCTGACGATGTGCTTGCACTGCCGATCAGCGGCATTATCGGTGCTGGCGGAGGCTATTGCGAAGTGGAAGAAGAAGTTATTTTACACCGTGTATTTGATGCGGCTGAGCTGAACAAACTGATCCAGTTCTTAGAGGCGCACCAGGTAGAATATTACCTTGAATCGAATCAAGGATTATTTGCGAGTGCCAACTTGAGAAAGCTGCTCATTCAGCTTACGTTGGGAGAAACGGCGGAGGATTCACCAGAAGGGCAAGCAAAAATCCAATCGGTCAAATGGTTTTTAGACTTGCTGATTGAAGATCCCAGCAAAATCGACTATGAAGACGTGAACAAAGTGTCCTTTGTGAATCAATCGATTCCTTATGAAGTCATTCATGAGGAATACGACGGTGATTTCCAAATGCTGAGAAGTACCGTTTCGGCATTTGGTCCTGACAGCGGGGAGATCGGGCTGAAAAACATCAATAAACGAACAGCTATCGAAACGCTCCTGCAGCATATTCAACGGGAAAAGGCTGAATGTATCGCCTTTGGAGATGGTGTAAATGATATCGACATGTTTGAAGCCGTGGCCCTGGGAATCGCTATGGGCAATGCCAAAGAGGAACTAAAAGCTGTCGCGGATGAGGTCACGCTGTCTCATGATGAGGGCGGTATCGCCTTTATGCTTGAGAAGCTGGACCTTATCAACGCGTAAGCTTTTTAATCCTCTAGGCTAATCTGCTATAGTGAAAGAAAAGTAAAAAGGCGGAAGTTATGGAAATCAGACTTTTACGATATTTTTGGGCTGTTGCACAGGAAGGAAACATCTCTCGTGCTGCTCGGATCTTAAATATCACCCAACCTACATTGAGTCGTCAAATCAAGGAGCTGGAAGAAACGGTCGGTGCACCGCTTTTTCATCGTGAAAAGAATCGGTTGAGTTTGACAAAAGATGGGTATTTTTTGAAGGAACGAGCCGAGGAAATCTTGGCGTTGGATGAGAAGTTGGAACAAGCCTTTTCTGCTCAACGAAAGGAGCAACTAAGCGGAACGATCGCCATTGGTTGTGTAGAAGCGGACAATTCAGACACCGTGGCTATGCTTTTGGAGGAGCTGGTCAGCGACTATCCTCAGATTCAGTTCAATCTAGTGACTGGAACGAGTGATGATATTTCTGATCGCCTAGAAAAAGGAATTCTAGATCTAGCAGTTTTGCTGGAGCCGATTGATTTGAGGGATGTGGAGACCCTTCTGCTCCCTCGGGAAGAGCGATGGGGAATCCTCGTTTCTAGAGAATTATTTATCGCGAAAAAGGACGTACTGACTCCTGAAGATATCAAAGGGCTGCCGCTGCTATGCTCAAGTCGTCCAGAGGTCCAAAGGCTACTTGCAAAATGGTCGGGGAGTCCGTTTGAGCAACTGAATGTTGTTGGAAATTTCAATTTGATATTCAATGTTTTGCCTTTGGTGGATCATAAAGTCGGGGCAGCGCTAACCGTTGAGGGGGCGATTTCTGATCGGAAATTAGAAGAATCCGTCTTTATCCCGTTGTATCCCACAGTCAAAACAAACTGTGTATTGGTTTGGAAAAAGCGTCTGCAAACGCCGGCTGTACAAGAATTGATCAACCGCTTCAAGTATGCTTTTCAGCTATAGTAGTATGCTGATATAAGCATTAGATAGTAGGAACAATGAGCTGTATTCTGAATGTATTCAGAATATCGCTCATTTTTTTTTATGAAGGAGGCAATTAGATGAAAAAGAGAACACTTGGTCAACAGAAGTTGGAGGTATCAGAATTAGGGTATGGCTGTATGGGGCTGAATCACCATCGTGGACCTGCCAAAGAGCCAAAGGAAATGGCGCGCGTCGTGCAAGAAGCCTTTCACCAAGGCGTCACAATGTTCGATACCGCAGAAGTGTATGGTCCCTACACAAATGAAATTCTCGTGGGAGAAGCTGTCAAAGATTTTCGAAAAGACATCGTCCTCGCTACGAAAGGGGGATTCAAGATCGACGGGCAATCCAATTTTCCCGACAGCAGTAAAAAAACGTTAAGAGCCTCTTTGGAAGGGTCACTTAAGCGGCTGCAGACCGACTATATCGATTTGTACTATATTCACCGAGTGGACCCCCATACTCCTATTGAAGAGGTGGCGGAAACCATCCAGCAATTTAGAAAAGAAGGAAAAATTCGCCATTGGGGGTTGTCTGAGGCAAGCGGAGATACGATTAGAAAAGCCCATGCCATCGAGCCTCTAACAGCAATTCAAAGTGAGTACTCGATCTGGTGGCGCGCGTTAGAAGCGGATATTTTTTTGATTCTGGAAGAATTAGGGATAGGTTTAGTGGCCTATAGCCCATTAGGAAGAGGCTTTTTGACCGGAACAATGACGAAAGAATCTATTGCTAATGAAAACGACAACCGTGCAGAGCTGCCGCGCTTTACTCAAGAGGTAATGGCGGCCAACCAAGGGGTTCTTGACTTGATCTATGAAATCGCCAAAAAGAAAGAAGCCACTTCTGCTCAAATCGCGATTGCTTGGATCTTAGCACAAAGAGAGTGGATCGTTCCGATTCCGGGCACCACCAATAGCAACCGATTAACTGAAAATAACCAGGCGAGTACGATAGCCTTTACGAAAGAAGAATTAAGCCAGATGAATCAAGCCGTGGCTGCGTTGACGATCGTTGGCGATCGCTATCCGCAATCAGAGAAGGAACGGACTGGAAAATAGAAGGTCTATGACTTTAATCAATAGTGAAGGACTATTTGAAGGAGGCTGTGCGATGACTTCAATAATAATTTTTTTCTCTCGAGCAGGAGAAAACTATATCGATGGTAAGAAAAAAATGATTTCGGTCGGAAACACCGAACGATTGGCCAGAATAATCAGTGAGCAAACACAACTAGCCGCGTATTCGATCCGTCCTATTGTTCCTTATCCAGTTAATTATGAGGAAGCCGTGGAGCAGGCAAGACTAGAAAAGTTCCATGCTCAACGAGTGGACTATCAGAAGGACCCGATCGATTTAGAAAAAATTAAGACCGTTTTTCTTGGTTTTCCTAATTGGTGGGGAACCTATCCGCGGATCATTCAGACTTTTTTAGCAGATCATGAGTGGAGGGACAAGGTGATTTATCCCTTTTGTACGCATGAAGGCAGTGCTTTTGGTTCAAGTCTGGAGGAGCTGTCTCTTGTCTGCAGCGGCGCGGAGATCAAAACCGGGTTAGCGATTCGCGGATCAAAGAGTGAACGCGCAGATACTGCGATAAAAAATTGGTTGCTTTCTTATTCGAAACAACAATCATGAAACAGGAGGAAAAAAGAATGGTAAAACATAAAGAAGTTGAAAATGGCGTGATTTTTCCCGTTGGCGAAAAGAACGAAGCGTATGCGGAATTTTTTGTCGGTCAAAGCTATCTCCATCCACTGATCGCTGATCCGACGATTGACGTAGGTGTTGCAAACGTGACCTTTGAACCAGGCTGCCGCAATAACTGGCATATTCATCACGAGGGCTATCAATTATTGTTAGTTACTGGAGGAGAAGGCTGGTACCAAGAAGAAGGCAAAGAAGCACGTCGTCTAAGTGCAGGAGATGTGGTCATCACCCATGATGGGGTCAAGCATTGGCATGGCGCCGCAAAAGACAGTTGGTTTGAGCATATCGCTGTCACCGCGGGCACACCCGAATGGTTAGAGCCTGTATCGGATGACTGGTATGACCAACTAAAATAAGAACTTGAATAAATAAAGTAAACCTAAATTACAAAAAAGTTTACCTTAAAGATAGGAGCTTAGCAAATGGAAAAACAAACAGCAGGAAGAGAAAGATTAGGTGAATTTGCCCCACAGTTTGCAGCGTTGAATGACGATGTATTATTTGGAGAAGTATGGGCTAAGGAAGACGAGCTTTCCGCCCATGACCGCAGTATGATCACCTGTTCAGCCTTGTTGGCGATGGGTGCGCCTCAATTAGAAGCACATCTAAAAATAGCAAAGAAAAATGGCGTGACAAAAAAAGAAATCGTCGCATTGATCACACATCTCGCATTTTATGCGGGGTGGCCAAAGGCGTGGAGTGCGTTCGCGTTAGCAGAAGATATTTTTGAACAGAATTGAGGGATAAAATGAATAAAACTATAGAAGGAAAAGTCGTGGTGATCACAGGGGCCTCCTCTGGAATTGGGGAAGCTACTGCAAGAATGCTGGTTAATGAAGGGGCGAAGGTGGTATTGGGCGCCCGGCGAGAAGAAAAGTTGCAGCAATTAGTAAAAGAATTCGGAGAAACGAGTGTTTACGCCACTACAGATGTGCGTAAATCTGAAGAAGTCGAAGCTCTAGTTGACTTAGCGGTAAAAACGTTTGGAAAAGTGGATGTATTATTTGCGAATGCTGGAATCATGCCGGCTAGCAATATGAGCGAGCTAAAAACAGAAGAATGGAACGACATGATCGATTGCAATATCAAAGGAGTTTTAAATGGTTTAGCCGCGGTGCTTCCTCATTTTACCAAGCAAAAATCTGGGAATGTATTAGCCACAAGCTCAATTGCAGGATTAAAAGTCTTTCCAGGAAACAGTGTTTATACCGGGACTAAATTTGCGGTACGAGCGATCATGGAAGGCTTCCGAATGGAGTCTGCGTTGGAAAAAACGAATATTCGCACTACAACGCTTTATCCAGGAGCCATCTCAACGGAATTATTGTCTACGATTTCTACACAAGAAGTCAAACAAGGGATGGAAGAGTTTTATCAAATCGCCATCACTCCTGAAGCAGTAGCGAAAACCGTTCTGTTTGCTATTCAGCAGCCAGCCGAGGTGGCTATCACAGAAATGACCATTTTGCCAAGTGTGCAGGCGTAGAAAAAAGAAAATGCAGTACCTGAATGTTTAAGCCATTCGGGTACTGTATTTTTTTGTGGGCTCCTCATTTATTGACTTGATACAATCTGTTATTTTATGATTAACGTTCGATTATTTATTGTTGAGATAGCAGAAGAAAAGGCAACGGAAACGGCTCTTTTTTCATGAGCAATCAGGTATCTTAAAGTAGAAAAGAGTAGTTGAATAAAAAATAGACGATGCTGAATGACGCATAAAATAACGGATTTAACTAAGACTCTTTATAAGAAGAAAAACATCTTTTTTAGGTTGCGCTTACATTGTTGCCAAAAAACATTGCAAAAATCTCTACTTATCAAGAAAAATAAAGGGTTATATACTCACCTTAGACGAGAGGAAGATATAAATGAAGGATCGAACAGTTAATATATTACGTATTTTTATAACTTCTGATTATCCTGTCACTTTGGCAAAGCTGGAGGAAGAATTTCATACAAGCACTCGAACCATCCGAAATGAGTTGCGAGAAATCAATCATTTTTTGGTGGAAAAACACTTTCCAGAAATCAAAAATCTGCGAAAAAGAGGGTATCGACTGGTTTTATCTTCAGAGGAAAAGAAGTCCTTATTGTCTCACTTAGGTGCGACAGAGGAGACGCAATACTTGGATCGCGAAAATCGGATGTTTGATTTGATTCTTTCTTTTTCATTGAGCAGGAAGCCCGTCTTCTTGTATCAAAAAGAAGAGGATTATCAAATTTCGAAAAGCACGCTGGATGAAGACATGCGTCGGGTCAGGAACATGCTTGCGGAATATGGGATCGAGGTACTAAGTGTCGCGAAGCAAGGCATCGTATTGAAGGGGGCAGAGCGGTCGATTCGAACGATGATCTATGAGGTCATCAATCGTTCTGTAGGTGTTATTTCTCCGCAGTCTGAGCAAGAATTTTCGGTTAATCGAAGGATTTTGTCCAGTTATCTTTCGGAAGAATTGTTTGAAAAGCTGGATCACTTGTATGCGTCGTCTGTGAATTTGGAAGAAGACGCGATTTATCGGAATCAAATGCTGGTCTTTACCGCCGTTTGGCTGAATCGTTATTTACGAGAAGACCTTATCGCAAGTTCTGCGTGGGAGGCACCGGATACTCCTCAAAGTGAGATTCGGGATTTTGTAACAGCAATCTGCGAGACTTTTCAGCTCTCCCCTCCAGAAGTGGAGATCAAAT
The DNA here is from genome assembly GCF_051715125.1 of Enterococcus sp. AZ048. NCBI lineage: Bacteria > Bacillati > Bacillota > Bacilli > Lactobacillales > Enterococcaceae > Enterococcus > Enterococcus sp. AZ048. The sequence goes on from NZ_JBIOTD010000002.1 coordinate 242,075, forward strand.
ACATTGTTTTTATGCTAAATACCTTCAATTCGCGGGACATGAACAATTCGATCGAATGGGTTCAAGCGCAATTGTTGTCGATCCAGTTGATGCAGTTTGTTGAGGAAAAAACCAAAATTCCTTTTTCCAGAAAAGAAGAATCTTTACAGGAAGACCTCTACAAGCATTTGGTCGGCATGATCAATCGAGTGAAGAGCAATATCCAGATCGTCAATCCGCTGAAAGAAACGGTCAAAAAAAATTACGGCAATATATATGCAGCGATCCAACAATTTACTCCGGCTATCGAACAAGTAACGAAGAAAACGTTGAGTGAGGACGAGCTTGCCTTTCTCACCATTCATTTTTCGACTTCGGTCAGTTCGATCAACCAAGACCTCCACTACATCTATAAAGCAGTAGTGATCTGCAACCACGGGGTAGCGACTGGCAAGCTGTTGTCTGAAAATTTGAAAGAGTTATTTAATATCGAAGTGTTGGCCGTATTGAGCTCTAGAGAAGTAGCGTTGATTGAAAAATTGGATGTGGATTTGATCTTTAGTACGGTGGCGATTCGTTATTCAGAAAAGCCGGTTTTAGAGTTAGAACCCATTATTAAAGAAGAAAGCAAACGCCAAATTACGGCATTCTTAACAGAAAATCAAAAACTTAAACGTTTGGTCAATCATCAAGATTCGACACATCTATTTTCAGCACTGATCGAGACCGTTGAGAAGAGCGGGGGGAAAGTGACTGAAGGTATTTACAAAGAATTGGAAACGCTTTTTGATCAAAACCATTTAACGATAAACAAGAAGGAGATTCAGCCGATGTTAGAAGATGTTTTAATAGACAGCAACATTTTATTGAATGAGCAGGTGAAGACTTGGGAGGAATCTATCCAGCGAGTGTCTGAACCGTTGATTAATGAGCGGGTGATCGAGCCAAGGTATGTCACGGCGATGATCGACTCAGTAAAGGAGTATGGTCCGTATATCGTAATCGGGAAGTACATCGCATTGGCCCACGCGCGGCCGGAAGACGGGGTCAACCGCTTAGGCGTGACCGTTGCAACGATCAATGAACCGATCGCATTCGGAAATGAAGAGAACGATCCCGTGAAAATCATCTTTTGTCTGGCTGCGGTGGACTCCTACTCTCACTTAAATATCATGAAGAGTCTGATCGCTCTGATCAATGATGAAGAGAAGATAGATCGTTTAAGCAAAGAAACGGATGTCGATCGTTTCAAGGAAATTTTATTTAGTTAACGGAATTATGCATAGTTCAATAGATAAAAAAAGAATGGAGAGAAAGAAAATGGGAAAACAAGTGTCAATTTTATTCGTATGCGGAGCAGGATTAGGAAGCAGCTTTGCGGCTCAAATGGCGGCTGAGGATGTGTTGAATGCACATGGGGTCGATGCAAAACTGGATCACGTGGATATTTCCACAGCAGCTTCTTCACGTTCGGACATCATCATCACTGCACAAAATTTCAAGTCACAATTTGAAAAATTCTCGATCAACGAAGAGCAAACAGCCATTGTCTATTTAAAAAATATTGTGTCCAAACCAGAAATCGAAGAGAAACTACTACCGATCTTAGAAGCAAAAGGCGCGTTATAAAGCCATTCTAAAAGACCATAGGATTTCTTTCGTAGGACAAGTGAGTATCGAATTTTAAACTCATTTTTCGAGTTTTGAAAAATGAATACTATAAAACGAATAAGGATGCCAGTTCCACTGATCAAAGGTTTAAACGGCCAATTATCATTTGAAGACTAGTGGAATGGTATACGGCATGAGGATCAAACTCATTTTTCGATTTTAAGAAAAATGAATACTATAAAACGAATAAGGAGCGAAACAAATGGGAGTTGTTAATTTTATTATTGAAAATATTTTGACACAAGCATCCATCACCATTGCACTGATTGCGATGCTAGGGCTGGTTTTGCAGAAAAAATCTGCGGGGCAAGTCCTATCGGGAACCTTAAAGACACTGCTTGGCTTCCAAGTACTAAGTGCGGGTTCGAGTATTATCGTTGGAAGCCTTACGTATTTTGGTGAAATCTTTACGGCTGGATTTCATATGCAAGGGATCATCCCTTCAATCGAGGCGATCAACGGGCAAGCGATGAACGAATTGGGGTTAGGGCGCGACATAGCATTGACTTTTCTAGGTATTTTTATTGTGAATATTCTGATCGCGCGCTTTACTAAATGGAAATACATCTTCTTAACGGGTCAAGCGATTCTATGGATGGCAACGATGACGACTGTTTTTGGCTACTTTTCTGGCTTGAGAGGGCTAGTTCTGATCGTTGTTGGAAGTATCGTCGGTGCGATTTTTGCAGTCGCGATGCCAGCGATTGCGCAGCCGATCATTCGTAAAATCACAGGATCAAATGATATCGCTCTAGGTCATTTTTGTACGATTGGTTATATGTTTGAGGCTGGAGTCGCTTATATTTTCGGTGAACGAGGCGAGAACAAAAAATCCATCGAAGACATCAATCTACCAAAATCTTTCGAGTTCTTACAGGATACGTATTTGTCTGTAATGGTCGTGATGGTGCCGCTATATATCGTCACTGCCGCTTTCGCCGGACCAGGAGTTGGCGACCACGGCGCGCAGCATTACTTGATGTTTGCCTTCTTGCAAGCGATCCAATTTGTAGTTGGTGTTTATGTCTTGCTATCAGGAGTCCGTTTATTATTGGGTGAGATCGTACCGGCTTTCCGAGGAATTGCGATGAAGCTAGTACCCAACGCGATTCCAGCATTGGACTGCCCAGTATTTTTCCCTTACTCACCAAATGCGGTGATCTTAGGATTTATTACGACGACGATTGGTACGATCATCGCCATGTTTATCTTGCCGACCTTTGGTTTAGCAATGATTCTACCGGGAATGCTGACGAACTTCTTCGCAGGAGGAACAGCGGGGATCTTCGGAAATGCAGTCGGGGGTCGTCGAGGTGCGATCATCGGGGGGATTGCTCATGGCTTTTTCATCACCCTTTTACCAGCACTTTTAGTAACGATCTTTAATCAGATGGGCTTCGTCAATGCCACTGCGACGGATGTAGATACCGTTGCGGCCGCACTGCTGTATGCATGGATTCTTAGCCCGATCTTAAAAATGTTTTAATTAGGAGGTTTCGCGATGTTTGGCTTTTTTAAGAAAAAAGAAAAACCAGCAAAAATAGAAGAAAAGAAGGAACTTTCCTTAGAAGAAAGAGCGCGACTAGAAACAGAAGCGCAGCAATTCATCGGAAAAATCGCCGTATTGGAGCAAGATGCGGCTGTAGAAAAAACGGAAATAGCTGGAGCCTATGAGAAACTCGGCTTGACTTATGCCGCGTTGGACCAAATCGATGCAGCGATCGAAACGTTAGAAAAAAGTTTGGATCATAAGCTGTCGATCGGCGATGGGTACAAGAAATTAATGAGTCTTTACAACGGAAAACGGGCGGAAGCTGCACGTAACGGAGACGATGCAGGCATTGATAAATACATGGGGAAAATGGATGAGATGCGACAAATCGCCAAAAAAGTAACGATCAGTGGCTGATCGATCAAATGAAAAGAAGGTATCGGATAAATGTACAAAACACTAAAAGAAGTAACGCAAACAGCAGAAGAATTAAACATGACGATTGGGGCGTTCAACACGCATAATTTGGAGATGCTGCCGGAAATGATCCGCGCATCAAAAGAGATGGGTTCGCCGATCATTATCCAAACCAGTATCGATACGGCAAAATATATTGGCTATGATGTGATGGTGGCCGTGGTGAAAGAGATCGCCAACACTGAATTGGTGGACGTTGCCTTGCACTTGGACCATGCAAGAGACTTCAATGAGATCAAAGCGGCGATCGATGCCGGCTATTCTAGCGTGATGTATGACGGGTCTCATTTGCCCTTTAAAGAAAATATCGCTAAAACGAAAGCAGTCGTTGAGTATGCGCATGCAAAAGGGGTCTCGGTGGAAGGCGAACTAGGTACGATCGGCGGAACAGAAGAAGGGATCTCTGTGGCTGAGAATGACAAGGTCTACACGAAGCCAGAAGATGCCGTTGCCTTCGTCGCGCAAACGAACATCGATGCGCTGGCAATCGCCATTGGGACGAACCATGGGCAATTTAAATCAAAAACAGAGGTCAATATTCCATTGTTGAAGGAAATTCATCAAGTCGTTGACGTGCCTTTAGTGATTCACGGAGGAACAGGTGTGAAGGAAGAGGATTATCCAGAACTGATCAATAACGGGATTCGCAAATTCAATGTTGGGACAGAGCTGTTAGTCAACTGGACGAAGGTGGCGAAGGAATCCTTTGGGGAAACGGAAGTGAACAAATCTCTTCGTCATAACGTGATCCCAGCGAACTTAGCGGTGAAAGAAATCGTCAAACATAAGATCGGTTTGTTCATGAATGTGAATAGTCCATTGGCGATGCAAAAATAAATGGAAAAGTATCTGATCTTGATCGCCGGCAGTCCAGCAACTGGGAAATCCTATTTGATCAACGAAATGCGCCGGGTACTAGGAGATTTTTTCCTAGTCACACCGGATGAAGGCAAGGAAATCTTCGCTGATACTATCGGTTTTGAAAATTTGGTTGAGAAAAAAGCACTGGAAAAAAAGGTGTGGGCATTCTATTACAGTGCTTTGGATCTGTATATGAAGGCAGGAAAACGCCTCGTAGTCTCTGAATACCCCTTCAGTGATAAGCAAAAAGGGAATTTAGAGGATTTAGCGCAGCGTTACGGCTATGAGGTGGTGACGATTCGCTTAGTCGCCGACTTTGATGAACTTTGGTCCCGAAGAAAAATTCGGGATATTGAGCCAAGTCGTCACTTGAGCCACATCATGACACACTATCATTTTGGCGATGTGTTAGCAGATCGGACACAAGCGGATGACTTGATTACGCGAGAAGCCTTTCAAGAAATCATTGAAGCACGAGGATACAACCATTTCCAATTGGGTACGCTGGTTGAATTTGATGTGACTGATTTTTCAACGGTTGATTATGAGCCGTTTTTACAACAATTCGCGGAGAAACTTGCCAAAAATCGTGAGCAGGAAAATTAAAAACAACAAAAAAGAGTGCACTCTGAAAGCAGCGATTTTCAGAGTGCACTTCTTTTTATAGCGCTTATTTTTTTCTTTTCTTCGAGACAAAGACCCCCGATGCGCCAAAAGCAACACCTAGTCCTAGTCCCAAAGCTAAATTATCGAATAAAAGTCCATACAGCAACCCCAAAGATAAACCGATCGCCAACGAACTACCTTCTTCCTTTTTCAAAGTTACAACCCACTTTCTGCAGCTTTTTTTGGAACGCTATTTCAGTTGCTTCTATTATAAAGGAAAGTAAACGGTTTAGATACATTTTAGGAGTGAAGGAAAAAAGGAAGGATAGGGTGAATTTTTTTCGAGTTTCTAGTTGACAAACGGTTTCAAACATCGTATGATAATTGTGAAATCGATACCACAAGGCGGTGAGACATTGGCAACCATCAAAGATGTAGCGAAGAAAGCAGGCTTATCTGTTTCAACTGTTTCAAGATATTTAAACAATCATCCGTATATTTCTGAAGACAAACGGAAACGGATTCAATCCGCGATGGCGGAGCTGGATTATACACCGAGTTCTGTAGCGACGCAATTGCGCTCAAAGAAGGGGACGATGATCGGGATTTTAGTTTCTCGTATCGTTAATCCATTTTTTTCCCACTTGGTCGATTCGATTGAAAAGAGCGCACGTTCCCATGGCTACAATGTGCTGGTGATGCAGACGTATGACGATAAAAAAGCGGAGACGAACATGCTTGAGATGCTGAAGCAGCAGGTGATCGCTGGTCTGATCATGTGTTCCATCGAAGGCGATCCCAAAATCATTGAAGCGTATCGCGAGTATGGCCCTATCGTTCTCTGCAATGAACAAATCCCGGGATCGGATCTTCCGCAGGTTTACACCGATCAGGAGGCTGCGAGCTTTGAAGCAACGGATTATTTAATAAAAAAAGGGTATCAAAAAATCGCCTACTGTACAGGCGGGACATTGACGCGAGGCGGACACGGAAATTCGCGGACCGAAGGATTTGAACGCGCGTTAAGTACCCATCAGCTTTCAATGAAAATCGACTGGATCTTTAAGCAAGTCCATACGATCGAGGACGGAAAGCAAGTGGCGGACAAGCTATTGTCCTTACCAGAAGATCACCGCCCCGACGCCGTATTTACCAGTAGTGATGAGGTGGCGAGCGGTATTTTGGAACGTTATCTCGAAAAGGGCAAACGAGTGCCGGAAGATTTAGCAATCATGGGCTTTGATAATCAACCCTTCACAGGAATGCTGGCTGTACCGTTGACAACGATCGCGCAGCCTGTAGAAGCATTAGGGAAAGAATCCACGAATTGGCTGATCGCCAAAATGGAAGAAAAAGACTATCAGCTTGATGAAACAGAATTGGCATTAAAATTGATTATACGAAAATCTGCCTAAGCAGATTTTTTTGAAAGAATTGTGGTATCGATACCACAAAAAAGGAGAGAAATTCATGGAAATGATAGTGAAGGATACACCGTTGAAGAAGGAAGCTCAGAATTTCTGGAAGGAAGAAGTCGTTTACCAAATTTATCCGAAAAGCTTTTATGACAGTGATGGAGATGGGATCGGTGACATCAAAGGGATCACACAAAAATTGGACTATTTAGACGCGCTTGGCGTGACCATGTTGTGGATTTGTCCGATTTTTACTTCGCCAATGGTTGATAATGGCTACGATATAGCTGATTATAAAGGTATCCAAAAAGAATTTGGCACGATGGCGGACTTAACGGAACTGATCGAAGCAGCAAAAGCGAGAGGGATCAAGTTGATTCTGGATCTTGTTGTGAACCATTCCTCAGATGAGCACGAATGGTTCCAGCAGGCGTTGGCAGATGCGGAGAGTCCATACCGTGACTACTATATTTTTAAAAAGGGTAAAGACGGCAATCCGCCGAATAATTGGCGGTCGATTTTCGGCGGCAGTGTTTGGGAGCCTGTTCCAAATGAAGAAAATACCTATTACTTCCATACCTTTGATAAAAGACAGCCGGATTTAAATTGGGAAAATCCTGTGTTGAGGCAGGAAATTTATGACATGATCAATTGGTGGCTGTCTAAAGGGATCGCAGGTTTTCGGATTGATTCCATCACCTTTGTAAAAAAAGATCAAGATTACGGCGATGTCCCGGTTGATGGCAGCGATGGGTTAGGCAGCGTGAAGAATAAAACGAGAAATCGTCTGGGAATCGAGAAATTTTTAGCGGAGCTCAATCGTGAAACCTTTCAAAATTATGAATGCGTGAGTGTCGGTGAGGCACCAGGTGTTCCCTATGAGCAGTACGATCAGTACATTGGCAAAGACGGCTATTTCAATATGATTTTTGACTTTCATTATGCCGATATCGATGTAGAAAATGGCAGTGAATGGTTCCGCCGAACGAATTGGCAGCCGCAAGATCTAAAAGAGCTGCTATTCAAAAGTCAGTCGGCGATCCAATCAAGCGGTTGGGGCGCAAACTTTTTAGAAAATCATGATCAGCCGCGTTCCTTATCGAAATACATTACGGATGAAACGTATCAAAACGAGATTGGCGCTAAAGCTTTAGGGACACTGTTCTTCTTTTTACGAGGCACGCCCTTTATCTATCAAGGACAGGAAATCGGTATGAAAAACTTTCAGCGAACAACGATCGATGATTTCAATGATGTCTCAAGCATCGATAATTACTATCGCTCATTATTAGAAGGGTTCTCTGAAAAAGAGGCCTTGACCTTTGTCAATCAGCGTTCAAGAGACAACAACCGGACGCCGTTCCAATGGGATGCTTCGACAAATGCCGGCTTCAATAAATCAGGCAATGCTTGGTTGAAATTGACGGGGGATCAGACGACGGTCAATGCGGCGGATCAAATGAATCATTCAGACTCGATTTTTTCCTATTATCAACAGATGATTCAGTTGAGAAATCACTCAGCTTATCGTAAAACACTGATCTATGGCGCGTTCTCGCCAGTGGAAACGGCGGATGCGGTCATAGGCTATGAACGCATGGGCGAAGAAACGATTCAAGTGTTTGTCAATCTCAGCAATCAGGAGCAGACAATCGTCGCTTCAGGTGATGTGTTGTTGAACAATTACCCCGAGCTACGGAAGTCGGAGGGCGCATATATGCTGCAACCGTATCAGGCGGTTGTCATCAGAAAGGGTGGAAACCATGACTAATACAAACTATCAAGAGATCGCTAAAAAACTTGTCGCAGTCGTAGGAGAAGACAACATTGTCTCTGCTACGCACTGTGCGACCCGTCTGCGTTTGCAGGTGAAGGACCGCAAAGCTATTGATGACAGCCAAGTTGAGCAAGTCGAAGAAGTCAAAGGGGTCTTTTATAATGCTGGGCAATACCAGATCATTTTAGGAACAGGGATCGTCAATAAAGTGTATGATGCGTTGCAATCGATCTACGCATTTGATGAAGTATCCAAAGATCAAATGGCAAAAGACGATTCGTCTCCGTTGCAACGGGCCGTACGAAATATTGCGGATATCTTTGTTCCAATCATCCCGATTCTTGGCGCGACGGGCCTTTTTCTTGGATTAAAGGGTGTTCTATTTAATGAAACCGTTCTTCATGCGATGGGGCTGGCGCCAAACAGTATCCCAGAGTGGTTGAGTGCGTCAGTGACTGTTTTGACAGATACGGCTTTTGGTTTCTTGACGGCGTTTATTTGTTGGTCGGCATTTAAGAAGTTTGGCGGGTTGCCGATCATTGGTTTCTTGATTGGATTGATGCTGGTGTCCCCAGCCTTGCCGAATGCCTATGCGGTCGCAGGTGGAACAGCAGAACCGATCATGGCTTTCGGGGTGATCCCATTAGTCGGGTATCAAGGGTCGATCTTGACCGCCTTGATCACCGGGATGATCGGTGCAACGCTTGAGAAAAAACTCCGGAAGGTCATGCCGAATGCGATGGATCTGATCTTTACGCCGTTTGTCGTGATTTTGGTTTCTGTATTTGTTGCGTTATTCGTCTTAGGTCCGATCGTTCACGCCTTTGAAGGGCAGGCGGTCAAGGTCATTGAACTCTTCTTGCATTTGCCATTTGGCATCGGCGGTTTGATCATCGGTTTCTTGTACCCGATCGCTGTAATGACAGGGATGCATCATATGTTCATCATGATCGAAACGTCTCTGATCGCGACGACAGGCTTCAATCCATTGATCACAGTTTGCGCGATGTATGGTTTTGCGAATGCGGCAGTGTGTTTGGCGATCGCTTTACGAACGAAAAATGCTTCTGTTAAAACAGCAGGGGTCTCAGCGACGATCACGCAAATGCTTGGGGTCAGTGAACCGGCCTTATTCGGTGTCGTGATGCGTACAGGAATGAAAGCGATCTTAGTGATGTTGGGAAGTTCAGCGATCGGCGGAATGGTTCTTTCCTTATTAGGGATTCAAGCCAATAGTTATGGCTTAGCCGTATTACTGTCACCCTTGATGTATATCTACGATCCGTATCAGGTGATCACGTATGTCGTCGTCGGGATCGCGACCTTTGTATTAGCGTTTATCTTGACGAATGTGATTGTGATCAAAAAGAGTGAACCGACTGAAAAAGTCGCAAAAACACAAGGAAACGTGAAAAATGTCAAAGTCTATTCTCCCATTGAAGGAGAAATCATCCCTATTACAGAGGTGAACGATCAAGTATTCGCCAGCAAAATGATGGGGGAAGGCTTCGCGGTTTTACCAAGCAAAGAAACAATCAAGGCGCCTATTTCTGGAACCGTAAAAATGATTGCGCCTACGAAGCACGCCATCGGCTTCGTAACAGAAGACGGCATGGAATTACTGCTTCATTTAGGAATCGATACCGTTGAATTGAAGGGAGCTCCCTTTACACTTACGATCAAAGAAGGCGAACGGGTGGAACAAGGACAAGCGATCGGGTCTATTAATTTGAAGATGATCGCTGAACATGGCAAAGATGCAACTGTCATGGTGATCATCACCGATTCAAAAGAAAAAATCTCCGGATTGGAATACAACCAAGATTATGTATTGCCAATTTTAGGATCGTAGGAGCAGCCAGATGGAATGGACACAAGAAATGCGTTACCGCCCGTACCGAGAGTGGGACGACGATTATATAAAAAAAGTAGAAACCTGCGTCAAGCAATCCACATGGCGCCTGAATTACCATGTTCAACCGGAAACAGGTCTTTTAAATGATCCAAACGGGTTCAGCTTTTTCAATGGGAAATGGCACTTGTTTTATCAGTCCTTTCCCTTTGGCCCTGTGCATGGCTTGAAGTCTTGGCATCATGTCGCTTCGAAGGATCTGATCCATTGGGAATCGGAAGAAGGCACCATTGAGCCATCGAGCTCGTATGATTCTCATGGGGCCTATTCTGGCAGCGGGATACCCGTGGGGGAAGAACTATTTTTGGCCTATACAGGAAATGTACGTGATGAGGCATGGGAGCGCCAGAGCTACCAATTAGGTGCCTGGATGGCTGCGGATGGGAATATCGAGAAAGAATCGAACCCCTTGATCGATCAGTCGCCTGCAGGAATCACCGCTCATTTTCGAGATCCCCAGATCATCCGTTACAAAGAAGGCTATCTCATGATTATCGGTGGTCAGACGACCGCTGAAAAAGGGGAAGTGCTGGTATTCAGCAGTAAGGCGTTGACGGAGTGGGAGTATCAAGGACCAATGAAAATTGACGAAGATCTAGGTTTTATGGTGGAATGTCCTAATCTGCTGTTCCTAGAGGGGAAAACGCTCTTACTGCTGTGTCCGCAGGGACTGGACAAAAAGAGCTTGAATTATCAAAATATTTATCCAAACACGTATATTTTGGCGGAAGACTACTTAGAATCCACCAATGAACTGAAAAATCCGCAAAAGCAGCGGGTGTTAGATGAGGGATTTGACCTCTACGCGACACAAGCGTTTACTGCTCCAGACGGCCGTTGTTTGAGTGTCGGTTGGATCGGTTTGCCGGAAATGCACTACCCGACCTTTGAAGAAGGCTGGGCACATAGCTTGAGTCTGATACAAGAGCTGACGATCCGAGAAGGAAAACTCTATCAATATCCGGTGATCGAAACCACCTATTTGCGGCAATCAGAAGAGGTACTTGATTTGGCGGCAATGGTAAAAAATGTCACAGAAACCACCAATAGCTATGAGCTGCAAGTAGCTATTCCGGCAGACTGTCAAGGAATCATTCGCATCTTTTCGGATTCGATTGGTGAGCAGGCGCTCGTTTTGAGCTACGATACGGCAAAAGGAACACTCCAACTCGATCGCAGCAAAATACAATATCCCCTCAATCCAGAATTTGGAGAGACACGAGAAAGCAGAATCCCTGTGAATGAATCGCTGAAATTGGCTCTTTTCGTTGACCGCTCCACCTGCGAAATCTTTGTGAATGACGGAAAAACGGTGCTCACCGCCAATTATTACCCAACAGAAACACAAACAAATCTTGTTTTACAGAGTACAAAACAAAACAACGCAACGTATTATGTATTAGAAAAATAAACGAAACGAGGGCTGAGATCACTTTAAGTGACGATTCAACCCTCGCTTTTTTATTGGTTCAAATAGTTTTTTAAATGTTTGGCAGTGTAGGAACGATCGCAATTCAACAGGTCAGAAGGGTATCCTTGAAAAAGAACCTGCCCGCCATTCGTCCCGCCCCGTGGACCGAGATCAATGATCCAATCGGCCTGACTGATGATGGAGAGCGTATGTTCTAAAACGATCACAGTATTTCCATTGTGTTTTAGTTTGTTTAAAAGCGTCAGTAAATGAGTGATGTCCTCTTCATGAAGCCCTGTGCTGGGCTCATCAAAAATAAAAATCGAGGAATCCGCTGCCTTCTGCTTCAACAACATCGCAGCGATCTTCAAACGTTGGCGTTCCCCGCCTGACAACGTATCCAAGCTTTGACCTAAAGTCATATACCCCAAATTTGCTTCACTCAGAACCCTCAAGCAAGAGGAAAGCTCGGGGATCGAGAGACGTTGTTCTGCTTCTGAAACAGTCAATTGAAATAGCTCATCGATCGTGTACCCTTGCCAACGGTAGGACAGCGCTTCTTGATTGTATCTTTTTCCATGGCATTTCTCACATTCCTGTCGAACATCTCCCATGTATGCCAGATCGTAAGTGATATAGCCTTTTCCTTTACATTCAGGGCACGCACCAGCGCCGTTAAAGGTAAAAAGGGAAGCAGACCGTCCAGAGATTTTTGCATAAGACTGTCGGATCGTGTCGAATACACCAAGATAGGTCAATACATTCGACCGATTGCTTCCTCTAATAGGCGTTTGATCGAAACTGACAGCTTCAGGATACCTCCTTTTGAAAAGGGTTCGGATTAATGTACTTTTCCCAGACCCTGCCAATCCCGTAACAGCGGTCAACGCTCCTTTCGGAAGTTTAGCCGATTGGTGGTTGATATTGTGGGCACTCACATTCTCTAAAGTAAAAAAGTCAGAATACGTTTGTTTTTTTGTATTCAAGGTATGAGTCTTTTTAAAAACTTTTGCTGTGACCGTGTCGGAATGTAAAAACGTTAAAAAGTCTCCTTGAAACGTGATATTTCCGCCATTTTTTCCGGCTCCAGGACCGAGCTCAACGATAAAATCCGCCAGTTTGATCGTGTCGGGATCGTGGTCTACTATAACGACCGTATTGCCTTTTTTCTTCAAGGATAAAAAGATGTTGTTGATACCGAGAATATCTTCAGGGTGAAGACCGACACTGGGCTCGTCAAAAATATAAAGAACATCAGAAAGAGAACTATTCAAATGCTTCGTCATTTTCAAACGCTGCGATTCACCGCCAGATAACGTTCCAGTCGTTCTCCCTAACGTTAAATAATCCAATCCCACCGAAAGCATAGTCCCCAAACGATTTTTTAAATCCTTCAAAATCGACGCCACTTGATCATTTTCAATCGTATTCAAAAAATTCAATAAATCCTGAATAGGCATCTTCACGCAATCCGCAATCGAAACCCCATTTATCTTGGCTGAGCGCACGCGTTCATTGACGCGAGAGCCCTGACATTCTGGACACTCGGTGGTTGTGGTTACCCGATCAATGTCTTTCTGGTATTGTTTGGCCCCTTTTTCAATAATAGTCTTTTGAATGCGGTCGATCACGCCAGTATAGAGCCCCGTCTTAGGAAATTTTTCTGACGCATGCTCAGGCTTACTGCCTGGATCGTAAAGTAATTTTTCCATCTCAGCAGGGGAAAATTCACTTAATTTTTTCTGATTATCAAAATAGCCTGACTCTGTATAGCGCGTCAACCGCCAGCCACCCGGTTGAAATGTCGGAAATTGAATCGCGCCTTCATTTAACGAGCGATCCAGATCAAGAAGCTGCGTGTGATCAAAGACAAGCTGCTCGCCGGTTCCCTGACAGACAGGGCACATCCCTGATGGATTGTTAAAAGAGTAGATCATGGAGTAGCCAACAAACGGGCGGGCGATTCGAGAATATAGCAGTCGCAGCGACGTGTAGATGTCCGTAGCCGTCCCCACCGTTGAACGAATAGTTCCGCCGATTTTCTTTTGATCAATCACGATGGACACGGGCAAATTCTCTAAGCGATCGACGATGGGCCGTTCATAGTGGGGGAGGAGCTGCTGGATGTAACTAGAGTAAGTTTCATTCAATAAGCGCTGCGACTCCGCAGCCAAAGTATCAAAGACAAGAGAAGATTTCCCTGAGCCGGAAAGTCCTGTAACGACGGTGATTTTTCCTTTTGGAATGGAGACAGAGACATTCTTTAAATTGTTGCTTCTGGCACCATGAATCGTGATGGCTTTTGTCATTCCTTTCGCGTCCTTTCCTGTTCGAGAGCAAAGCTTAGTTTATTCGCTAACTCAGTGAAACACCGCTGTTCTTCGGGAGAAAAATGTTCGACCGCTGTTTCATAGAGGGCGGAATGTCCTGCATCGACCGAGTTAAGAAAAGCCAAGCCAGTGTTGGAAATTTGTGTCCGTAATCCACGGCCATCCTCTTCGCTGATGGTTTGCGTGACATAGTGTTTTTCCTTTAACTCTTTGACCGCTTTGGAAAATTTGGAGGGACGTATCTGCAATTTTTCAGATAATTGGGAAGGAGAGGCCGGTCCTTTTTGCTGCAATAAATGCAAGATATCGTATTGCAGCCAAGAAAGGCCGTTAGGATTGACACGATTCCGCTCCGCGACAAATTCACATTGCAGTTGAATCAATGCTGTTTTTAGATTCGACATGTAAAACACTCCTTAAATAGTTTCTATATGGAAATTATATCCTTTTGATAATTATCTATCAAGTGAAGATAAAGGGAAAAATTTCAGTCATCGTTGAAAATATCTTAAGATATTAGAATTATATCTGAAAGTGCTAATAGTCAAAGGCTGCTTATAAGAATGAAAAATGGACAGTTAAATCTATTAATGATTTGAGTTATGTCGAAAAATAAGTAAACTATTCCCTAAAAATTTTTCTAAAGGAAAACGTGTGACATTTTTTGTCACACGTTCTTTCGTTTGGGTATTAATGTACACGACAATTAATACGATTTTCCTCCAAAATCTCTTTAAAATAGGCCAAGTCTTCGGTATGAAGTTGAGGGATGTCTTGCATTTCATATTCACGATCCAGCGATGCGTATTTTTTCTCACCGAATTGATGGAAAGGTAGGAGTTCAACTTTAGTGATGCTCATTTGATTGAATAGCTTGGCAAATGCTTTCGCGTTGGCTGGTCCATCGTTATAATGAGGAATTACCGGAATCCGCACGACGAGCTTTTGCTTTTGCTCGATCGCGATTGCTAGATTTTTCAAGATAGTATTCAGTGAGACACCGGTACCCGCTTTATGCTGCGCCTCGTCGTGATGTTTTACATCAAAATACAACAGATCGACTTGTTCGATAAACTTATTGAAGGTTTCAGCCTTTGAAAAACCGGTCGTTTCGCTGGCCGTATGAATGCCTTTTGCTTTCAGCTGACGCAAAAGTTCGGTCGCAAATTCTGCTTGATAGAGAACTTCGCCGCCGGACAAGGTGACGCCGCCATCGGATTCTTCATAGAAGGCTTCATCCTTCATCACTTCATGGATGATCTCATCCATTGATTTGTATTCGCCTACCATCGTGTGTTGATTTTTTTGAGTATCCCACATTTGTTCGGGGTTTCCATTTTGCGACTCAGGATTTGAGCACCAGTAGCAACGTAATGGGCATCCTTTGAAAAAAACCACCGTACGAATGCCGGGTCCATCATGGATACTAAATTTTTGAATATTGAAAATGCACGCTTGATCTTTCATCAGAAAGCCTCCTTTGTTCAGATTGAGTGTAGCACATCTTATTATCAACGTAAATAATAATTGTTACGTTCGTAACTTAAAAGTCATGAAAAGTTGTTCCTATCTGGAAAATATGATAGTCTGAAACAAACGACTGAACAGAGATGGAGAACGTGTATGTCAAGAGAAGAAGAGATTCTTGCGATCGTCAGCAAGAAAAAGAAAATTGAAGTCAACGAGCTTTCCGAACGATTGAATGTTTCGAAAGTAACGATAAGGAAAGATTTAGATAAGCTGGAGAGCCGAGGATTGCTGCATCGCCAACATGGCTACGCCTTGCTGAATAACATGGACGATATCAATTACCGATTGGCACAAAATTACGATCTAAAACGTAAGATCGCGTTGGAAGCCAGTAAAATCGTAGCCGATGGGGAAGTGATCATGATCGAATCCGGTTCGACCTGCGCGTTGTTAGCGGAGGAATTGGCATTCAACCGCAATGACATCACGATCATAACGAATTCCTGTTTTATTGCCTCTTATGTTCGTAAGGCCGAAACAGTCAAGGTTATTTTGATCGGCGGCGAATATCAAAAAGATTCCCAAGTCAATGTTGGCCCCTTAGTTAAACAGGTCATCAATGAATTTTATGTTGACAAGCTCTTCGTAGGGATCGATGGCTTCGACAAACGTCGAGGATTCACCGGCAGTGATATCACCCGCTGTGACACCACACGAATGCTGGCGACGGCGGCGGAACAGACGATCGTTCTGACGGACTCCAGCAAGTTTTCACAAAATGGTGTGGTCTCAGAATTTGCCTTTAGCGAGATCAGTCAAGTGTTTACGGATGGAAAGATAGAAAAAGAAGCATTGAATTTTCTCCAAAAAGAGAACATTGACGTTTTTACGGTATAACGAATCAGTTGGGATAATCTGGCTGATTTTTTTGTGCGATCAAATGCTATAGTAGAGGAAACGGAGAGGAGCGGATATGGATGGAAATTCGCCGTGTTCAAGAAAGTGATCACGCATTTTGGGTCTCACTGGATCAGTATTTATCAAAAGACCAATTCATGCAAAAGGTTCGAGATCAAATGGGCTATATTTTGTTGGTAAATGACGAGCCAGTCGGATTGCTGAGGTACAATCTTTTTTGGGACGAGCATCCTTTTTGTACGATGCTCTATGTAAGGGAAGGGAAGCAACGAGCAGGCTATGGCAAGGCAATGATGGGATTCTGGGAAAAGGAGATGCAGCAGCGTGGACACAAAATGCTGCTGACATCGACTCAAGTGGACGAAGAGGCACAGCATTTTTATCGTAAGTTAGGGTATCAGGATGCGGGCAGCTTACTAATCACTATTCCAGAGTATCAGCAGCCAATGGAGTTGTTTCTGCTTAAAAGGATTGCAGTCAAGTAGTGATTTTTCTGAACAAGGGAGCTTCTCTCTTCTTCAACACTATATAGTAGACGATGATCATCTGCTGTAATCTGTTTCACACAATGTAAAGCAGTTGGAATTATAAGTATCCGAATTTATTTGAAACCGCTATAATGGATGAAAAGTGTATACGGAGGGAAGAATGAATGACTTATAAGGGGAGCTTAGTTGCAGTCCAGGATATTGAAAAAGCGAAGGATTTTTATCAGACTGTTTTAGGTTTAGAAGTGATGGTGGATGCGGGTGTTCATGTTCAATTGACTGGCGGGCTATTTCTGCAGACAGTCGATACATGGGCTGAATTTATTCATAAGAAGGAAGACGAGGTCATTCTTGAGAATAATGCCAGCGAGCTGTATTTTGAAGTTGATGACATAGATGACTTCATTAAATTGTTAGAGAATCGGTCCGATATTGAATACCTCCATCCCGTCGTGGAGCATAGCTGGGGGCAACGGGCAGTGCGCTTCTATGATTTGGACAGACATATTATCGAGGTGGCGTAAGCTATTGCGATGGTGGTCAAACGCTTCATTGATTCTGGGCTGACAATTGACGAAACGGCGGACTGAACAGGAGTGGAGCCGCGATACATCAAAAGCACACTGGATCAGCTGTAAAAACTTGAGATATTGCACATCCGTGCAGTATCTTTTTTTACTTTGAAATCGTTTGAATTTCTATTGACTGTATTTCTCTTCACATGCTATGATGGTTGCGAAAGAAGATAAATGTAGTTACGTATGAAAACGGAGGGTGTAATTATGAGTATCCAGACAAAAGAAGCAAATGCACCGTATTTTGGCAAATTAACCAATCGGATGAATCATTTCCGCGAATCTGTTTTGACGAAAAAGCCTTATATTGATGCGGAACGTGCATTATTGGTAACAGAAGCCTATAAGGCGCATTTGAATCAGCCAAGTACTGTGAAGCGGGCATTGATGCTGCAAAATATTTTGGAAAAGATGTCGATTTATATTGAAGAGGATACGTTGATCGTCGGAAATCAGGCGTCTTCAAATCGGGATGCACCGATCTTCCCGGAATATACGATGGAATTTGTGCTAAACGAACTGGATCTTTTTGAGAAACGAGATGGCGATGTTTTCTACATTACGGAAAAAACCAAAGAGGATCTGCGTTCAATTGCGCCATTCTGGGAAAACAACAATTTACGTGCGAAGGGCTGGGCGTTACTGCCAGATGAAGTGAGTGTCTTTATGGAGACTGGCTTTTTCGGGATGGAAGGCAAGCTGAATTCGGGTGATGCCCATTTAGCGGTGGATTATGGTCAGATGCTGCGGGTGGGGCTGAAGGGCTATAAAGAACGGACGCTGAAGGAGAAAGCGGCACTTGATTTGACGATTCCAGAAAGCTTGGATAAGTATCAGTTTTACAAAGCCGTTTTGATCATGATCGATGCGGTGAAAACTTTTGCGGAACGTTTCTCGGCTCTCGCGAAGGAAAAAGCGGAAACCGCAACTCCGCAGCGACGTGCTGAATTGTTGGAAATCAGTCGAATCTGCAGCAAAGTTCCGTATGAGCCGGCGGAGACTTTCCAAGAAGCGATCCAAGCAACATGGTTTATCCAATTATTGTTACAAATCGAATCTAACGGGCATTCATTGTCGTATGGCCGCTTCGATCAATACATGTATCCTTATTTAAAGGCGGATTTAGAAAAGGGTGCCATCACAAAGGACAAAGCGGTGGAGCTTTTGACCAATCTTTGGATCAAGACGTTGACGGTCAATAAGGTTCGCAGTCAGGCGCATACCTTCAGCAGTGCCGGGAGTCCGTTGTATCAAAACGTGACGATCGGCGGTCAAACCCGCGATAAGAAGGATGCAGTGAATGAGTTGTCCTATTTAGTGCTACGGAGTGTCGCGCAGACGAAATTGCCGCAGCCGAATTTGACGGTGCGTTACCATGCTGGGTTGGACAATCGTTTCATGAATGAATGCATCGAAGTGATGAAGCTTGGTTTCGGGATGCCGGCCTTCAATAATGATGAGATCATTATTCCATCCTTCATGAAAGTGGGCGTGACGGAAGAGGATGCCTATGATTACAGCGCGATCGGCTGTGTGGAGACCGCGGTACCTGGAAAATGGGGCTATCGTTGTACGGGGATGAGCTACATGAACTTCCCTAAAATTCTGATGATCGCTATGAATGACGGCATCGATCCAGTATCTGGCAAGCGTTTCGTCAAAGGGTATGGGCATTTCAAAGACATGAAGTCCTATGGCGAGTTACAGGAAGCATGGGATAAAACCGTGCGGGAATTGACTCGCATGAGCGTAATCGTGGAAAATGCCATCGACCTTGGTTTGGAGCGCGATGTTCCCGATATTTTATGTTCGGCACTGACCGAAGATTGCATCGGTCGCGGGAAAACCTTGAAAGAGGGCGGCGCGGTCTATGATTTTATTTCTGGGTTGCAGGTAGGCATCGCCAACACCGCAGACTCCTTAGCAGCGATCAAACAATTGGTTTTTGAACAGGAAAAGGTTTCCACAGACGAATTGTGGGAAGCGTTGATGACGGATTATGCCAGCGAGCGCAGCCAAGAGATCCAGCAAATGATTTTAAATGATGTGCCGAAATACGGGAATGACGATGATTCTGTTGACCAGCTCATCACAGAAGCTTATGACAGTTACATCGACGAGATCGCCAAATATCCGAATACCCGATATGGTCGCGGACCGATCGGCGGGATTCGTTATTCAGGGACGTCTTCGATCTCGGCAAATGTGGGTCAAGGCCGGGCAACGATGGCGACACCAGATGGACGAAATGCGTGGGTACCACTGGCGGAAGGCTGCTCACCGTCGCATAATATGGATAAAAATGGGCCGACAGCAGTATTGAAATCCGTATCAAAATTAAGCACCGAAGATATTTTGGGCGGCGTGTTATTGAATCAAAAGGTCAATCCGCAAACATTAGCCAAAGAAGAGGACAAGCAGAAGCTGATCATGCTGCTGCGGGCATTCTTCAATAAACTGCACGGCTATCATATTCAATACAATGTCGTTTCAAGAGAAACCTTGATCGATGCACAGAAACATCCAGAGAAGCATCGCGATTTGATCGTTCGAGTCGCCGGCTATTCTGCCTTCTTCAATGTGTTATCCAAAGCGACACAAGATGACATTATTGAACGAACCGAACATGTACTATAAGCCAACAAAAAGGGAGAATCTTCGCGATTCTCCCTTTTTTTAATGGTTTATTTAATTGATGCTGCGGGCAAGTCCGAGCCATTCTTCTTCTGATTTTTCCTCCTCCGAGTATAGGAAGTAGTAGATTTCCTTTTCTCGGAAAAGAATGCCTTTGTAGTGTTCTTTTTGTTTGAACAGGGTGAAGCGGCCATTTTTTTCTGTGGTAAGGCCTTGCTCTACACCGCCTAGGACATCGTCTTTTGTTTTTCCGGCACGGTAAGTCAATTGATCCGAATAATGAATTTCCGCGATTTCTCCGCTGATCAGCATGTATTCCTCCGCTTCGCCTGCGTTTGTTGGTGCATTTAGAGGAAAGGGCGTCTCTTTTTTCAGCTCGGCGAAGCTTTGATAATCTTGGACCGGATTCGGCAACGTGACAGGGGGCTGCGGCGTATGAAGCTGAGAGGCACCAAAAACAATCAAAATCAGGGCTGCGAAGCAAAGAGCCAGGACTTTTGGCCGTTGGAAAAAGGCGCGCCACGTAGGCTGTGGTTGTTCCTGCTTCCGCCGTTCTTTTTCCATCGCACGTGCAATTTCCTGTCGCTTCTCTGTTGAAAGAGAGAAATGATCCATTAATTCATGATAGGTTTGTTTCATCAGGTGCCTCTCCTTTCAAGAGTTGTTCCAGTTGGTTTCTTCCGCGATGAAGATGAGAACGAAGGGTGCTTTCCTTCATCTCCAGCAGCTGTGCGATCTCTTTGGTGGAAAAGCCTTCGTAATAAAAGAAGTGCAAAGCTGAGCGTTGGATTTCCGGTAGTTGTGCAACGGCTTCCCATAAGTACCCAAAATCTTCGGGTGTCTCTTGCGTAAGGGTTTCTGGCAACGGTTCGAAGCGTCGTCGCCCATTGGCTTTTAACCGATTCTTCGAAAGATTGATCGTCACACGATATAGCCAAGCTTTCTCGTGTTCCTCGTTCTCGAATTCGGGTGCTTTTCGAATCAGTTGGATCATTGTTTCTTGAACGATGTCCTCTGCATCACTTTGATTATGGACATAAGACATTGCCAAACGAAGCAGGTGATCTCCGTAGCGATCCAAATAATAAAAATCAGTTTCCTTTTCACTTTCTTGTTTTTCTTTCGCTGGATTCAAAAAAGCGAAGAGTTCTTTAAAAAATCCAATAATCGGATGTTCTCTTGATAAAACCTCAGATGCCATCATTGAGCCTCCTTTAGATCCCCGAATTAAATAAGCTGAGTATTTCCTTTGCTGCAGGCGCAGTTATTTTTGACTCAAAATTCAAACAATAATTCACATTCTTCTCACTCCAGCAGAGCAGGCTGCCTGTATCTAACTGGATGAGGGAAGCGGTCAAACGATCAACATGAAGGCTTTTTCTACTTTCCGTCGCTTCGTAATTGCCGCTAAGTGCTTTTCCCTTCAGCGATTTTGAATAACGAAGGACTATCTTTTCGCCATTCTCATTCTCGTAGGTGCGCTCTGCTAAAAGGGGCTTCTTGTCATTATAATAATAATACATTTTTTTTGGCAAGAAGTGTGGCGGGAGTTGATCAGACATTTTTCCTGAGTACCCCATGCGTGCGTCCAATTCTTTTTTTGTTTTCATTTCGATCAGCGGCGCGGGCAGCCCGACTGATTTTTTCTTCGGAATGTCCGAGCGGGGTATTTTTCCTGTTTTTGCAAATTCTTTGAAATAGCGCATGTCATAGTCAAAATAACGAGTGAAGCGGCCTGTAGCGCTCTCTTGTACTTGCGGGGAAGCGAAGATTTCCTTTCCGCTGGAAATGCTTAGTCCTGTTAGACAGATAAATAGAACCATCCATGATTTCATTGTTGTTTTCCTCCTCCATTTACGGGTTCACTCTATATACAATCGAAAGGGGAGAGATGTTGCAGCGAGAAGAAAATTTTTCGTCTAGGTGTTACAAAAACGTTTCATTTTACGAAACACGCTCCAATAAACGTTCCATTGATACATTCACGCGTGAGTGTATAGACGAGGGAAAGGAGGGAATGCTAAGGTAAAACCACAAAATAGAAGCGCTTACATAAATATTGACCCAAAGATTGAGTGCTCGCCTGACGATGAAACAGCAAAAAAGCATCCATTCGTGATGCTAAAAATAAAAGGAGTGTGTTAAAAATGACAAAAAGACTTGCATCGACCCCAAAGAAAGACGGCTTCCGAATGCCGGGGGAATTTGAGCCGCACAAACAAATATGGATGATTTGGCCGGAGCGGCCGGATAATTGGCAGCATGGGGGCACCGATGCGCAAAAAGCCTTTACGGATGTGGCAAAAGCCGTCAGTACGTTTACCCCGGTGACGATGTGTGTATCAGCGAGACAATACGAAAACTGCCGCAATACCTTACCAGAGAATATTCGGGTGGTAGAGGTCGCAAATGACGATGCTTGGATGCGGGATTGCGGACCGACATTTGTGGTCAATGATAAGGGCGATGTTCGCGCAGTGGATTGGGATTTCAATGCGTGGGGCGGCTTGGTGGACGGGCTGTATTTCCCTTGGGCGGAGGATCAGAAACTAGCGCAAAAAGTCTGCGAGATCGAAGGCATCGATACGTATCATACACCTGATTTTGTTTTGGAAGGCGGCTCGATCCATGTGGATGGTGAGGGGACGGTGATGGTCACGGAAATGTGCCTGTTATCGGAGGGGCGAAATCCTCATATGAGTAAAGAGGAAATTGAAGAGATGCTGAAGGATTACTTGAATGTTGAAAAAGTGCTTTGGGTCAAAGACGGTATCGATCCCGAAGAAACCAACGGACACATCGATGACGTGGCCTGTTTTGTACGACCCGGTGAAGCAGCGTGCATTTATACAGAGGATGAAACCCATCCATTTTACACTGTCGCGAAGGAAACTTATAACTATTTAAGCAGTCAAACGGACGCGAAGGGACGTAAGTTAAAGGTCCACAAGCTTTGTACCACGATCGATCCTGTAACGTATGGGGCAGAATACGAAGTCGACACGGTGGCAGGCAGTATTCCGAGACACGCCGATGACATTTGCATTACTTCGTACATGAATTTTTTGATCACGAATGGGGCAATCATCGCACCGCAATACGGAGACAAAAATGATGCGTTGGCACTCGAACAGCTGCAAGAAATGTTCCCAGATCATGAAATCGTCGGCGTGCAGACAAGACAGGTCGTTTATGGCGGCGGCAATATTCACTGTATCACTCAGCAACAGCCGAAGGGATAAAAAAACTGCTGCCAATGCCTTATAACTTGGCACTAACAACAGTGAGCAGACGGGTCATTCAGTTGTAAGAGATTTTTTCAATCTTTTATAGAGGATCAGTTCGACGATCGCGATCATAGAGATGCGTGAGGTCATATCAAGGCTGTCATAAATGATCTCATCTGTAAAAATGTAAAAATCGAGATCACATAGATTCTGCACGACATTGGTGACTGCACGGGTAAAAGAAACCACCGTGGCTTGTGACGCCTGTTTGACTAATTCGATCGTCTCGATGACTGCCGGACTGTCGCCATTGTAGGCAAAAACAAACAGGATATCTTGATCCCGGATGTGATGAAGGGCATGTCGGATCGAGGCCTGATCTGTTAAAAGGACGGAGTTAAAGCCTTGAGCGGTAAAAAGCCAATCGATATAGCGCAAGGCTTGCAAGTCTAATTCTTCTCCCATCAGATAAATGACCGGATCGTTATCGAGTAATTGATTGAAGGTCTCCATTCGTTCCTGGTCTACGACGCGGATGGATTCCATGATATTTTTTAAATATTCTTCTTTGTAATCCTTTTGTTTTACAGAATGGGGGATCGTCTGCGGTGCTTGAGGCGCATGCAGCAAGCTGTCGATGAAATCACTGTACCCCTCAAAACCCAGCTTTTTAGTAAAGCGGAAGATGGTTGCTGAAGAGACGTAACATTTTTTTGCCAACTGACGGATGCTGTAGTGCTTGGCTTCGTCAAAATTTTTCAACACGTAGTTAAAAATCCGCTTCTCTGATTCATTCAACTGTGTGAGGTGCTGATTGGCTGCACTATAAAAGTTTTTCGTTTCTGTCACTAAAACCACCTGCTTTCCTATTTCTTTATTATAACCTAATTTCCGATGAGACATCGATGGAATTTGACGAACTGGAGGTCTAGAAAAAATGAAAGTATCACATGTAAAAAATTATCCGACGAAGCATTTTATTGACAATTATGAGTTATCAAAAGAGGAGATCCAAGACATATTAAGTACGATCGTTCAATTAAAGGAAGCGGCCCATCAAAATGCCATTCCACAATTGTTGAAGGGGGCGACGCTGGCAATGATTTTTGAAGAGCCCTCGACACGGACGCGGGTATCCTTTGAAACGGCCATGGCAGAATTAGGGGGACACGGCCTGTATTTGAAACCCGGAGAGATCCATTTTGGCTCTCATGAAGCCATCAAGGACACAGCAAAAGTTTTGTCCAGTATGTGTGATGGGATCATGCTGCGGACGGAAGAACACGAGCTTGTACTGAATTTAGCAGAACACGCAACGGTGCCCGTCTTCAATGCCATGACCTATTACATTCATCCTACGCAGGGATTGGCGGATGTGTTGACGATGATGGAGCACCTTCCAGAAGGAAAGACTTTAGAGGACAGCCAGATCGTCTTTGTCGGAGATTCTGGGGAAAACGGGATCATGGCAATGGAGCACGCCCATTTGGCTGCATCATTAGGTCTTAAGTATACGATCGCTTCGCCGAAGAAATACACCATCAGTCAAGCAGAGATCGACAAGGTCAATAAGAAAATGGCGCTGACTGGCGGGACGCTAACGGTGACTGAAGAGGTTGAAGAAGCCGTAAAACAGGCGGACTTCATTATCCCTGATGTTTGGTATTATTATGGGTATGAGGACGAAAAAGAAGAACGCACAGCAGCTTTTTATCCGCGTTATCAATTGAATATGGAGATGCTGAATATCGCTCCGGATCACTGCAAAGCGCTGCACTGCTTGCCGGCAAATCGCGAGGTGGAGATCACCAGCGAGGTCTTGGATCATCCCACTCGTTCACTGGTTTTCCAAGAAGCCGAAAATCGTCTCCACGTTCAAAGAGGCTTGCTGGCATGGTACTTGTATCCGCGGTTAAAGCGGGCAAATGATCAGACGAAAAGCTATTATGAAGGAAAGATGCGTGCATTTCTGGACCAAAGATTAAGCTAGAAAGGGGACCGACCTATTATGGAAAATGTAAAAAAGCTTGGCTTTATCGACATTGTGTCACTCTCGTTTGCTGCGGTTTTTTCTCTTGAATTGATCGCTTCGCAAGCGTCGATGGGACCGTCATTGATTTTCTGTTTTATTGTTCTCGGCGTTACGTTCTTCCTTTCCCATGGTCTGATCTGCGCAGAGCTTGGCTCCACGTATCCGGATCAAGGCGGGATCTATGTTTGGATCAAGCGTGCCTACGGAGATCGATGGGCGGCGCGGACGACGTGGTGGTACTGGATCAATGTGGCGGGTTTTATCCCGTCGACCTTAGTAGTCATGGGTTCGATCCTGCAAATGCTGTTCTTCCCGAATTTGTCTGTGTGGGGCATGGTCGTTTTCTGTATCGTGTGCACGTGGTTTATCGTAGCCTTCAACTGTATCGATTTGCAAGATGCCAAGTGGCTAACGATGCTCAGCACGATCTGCAAATTGATCGCTTGTCTTGCGTTGATCGTTGGTGCCGTGATGACGCTCACTTCGAAAGGATCGCAAACAGAGTTTTCACTGAAAGCCATCATTCCCAGCTTTGATTTGAGCTTCTTTTCGTTGGTTCCGGTGTACGTATATGCGCTAACGGGGTACGACTTGATTAGCTGCTCTGCCGGCGAAATGGAAAATCCCAGCAAGAATGTACCCAAAGCGGTATTTTCTAGCGGTATCTGTACGATCATCCTGTATATCATCGCAGCTGTCGCGATGTTGATCATTTTGCCCGTTGATCAAATTGATCCAGACTCCGGGCTGTT
Source organism: Enterococcus sp. AZ048 (assembly GCF_051715125.1). NCBI lineage: Bacteria > Bacillati > Bacillota > Bacilli > Lactobacillales > Enterococcaceae > Enterococcus > Enterococcus sp. AZ048. The sequence goes on from NZ_JBIOTD010000002.1 coordinate 268,102, forward strand.
CACGGCCTTTGGGGAAGTGTTCGGCACCCAAGTAATGATCGGAGTAGCGATCATTTCTTTCATCGCGTTCCTAGGCTATATTTTCAGTTGGGCATTAGGTGGAAATAAAGCAGCGTTGGAGGCAGGACTCGAAGGAGAGCTGCCAAAAATCTTTGCGAAAACCAATAAGGTACACGCGCCCATCGGTTCAGCGATCCTGCTGGGGCTGTCTTCGACTGGGTTGCTTGTCTTTTACGGCCTGATCGCCTCCAGCAATGCCAACTTATTCTGGACCTTGCTTTCCTTTACTTCGATCATTTTCTTCCTGCCCTATATCATCTTGTCTTTTGCGTTTATTACGCTGCGGAAAAAAGATCCGACAATCGAACGTCCCTTCCGAATTCCTGGCGGCGATGGGGTAGGGAAATTAGTCGCAGGCGTGCAATTTGTCTTCTTTGCCTTTAGCACGATCTTCTTCTTTTTACCGCCAGAAGGAGAAAATCCTGTTTCCTATGTCTTGTTCTTAGTAGTGGGGGTAGGCTTAGCGGTTGCCGTCGGAGAATGGCTGATCGATAAATCTATCAAAGAACGCTCCTTGAGAGAAGCAGAATTAAGTGAATAAATAACCCTATAGAAATCAGCTAAGCACTCTGATTTCTATAGGGTTTTATTTGTAGAGATAGGTCAGCCATTCCGAGTCTTTTCTGCGCGTGTCAAATGGGAGATAACCGTTGTATTTATAGAGATAGTCTATTTTCCAGCCGCCTGTCTGGGTCCTTTTCTCGTTAATCAATTCCAATAAATCCGTTGCACGGGGATCCTTCAGCCGATGACTCTTTTGAAGGATGTAATGCAGATCGGTTAATGACAGCGCATAGTTTTGCGGAAACATACTTTCTGTGATATGAGGACTGATCGGTTGTCCATTTGATAATCTGCGGAATAGCTTGTGTTGAAGCATGTAGTCAATGCCTTTTTGCAGCATTTCATTAACTTTTTTATCAGAAGCATCGACTTTGTCTTGATAGGTCAATAAGGCGCGTAAGGATTTTCCGATGCCGATGTAGCAAGGGACTGTTTTCATACACCCGCCAAATTTGCAGATGCCTTTGTGTAGCCAAGTCGTTTTTTGCTGACGATCAAAGACCTGATAATTCTTGATCCAATTCAATGCGTGCTGCGCTTCCTTTGAGTTTCCTAGATTCAGACGACAATACGCTTCCAGCAGCATCGCGTTATAGCAGGGAACGATTTCTTCCATTTTCCCTGTGTAAGCAAAGCCTTCTGAAGTTGCTAGATGTGAGTTGACAAATCGAATCAACTCTTGAGTGAGGGGTATTTTTTCAGCGAAGGGAATCTCAGCCAAGCCTACTAGCACAAAAATTTTTCCCAACGGAGATAGGTTGGTTAGCTCTGTATATTTTTTGACAATCTCCGACTGTTCTAAATAATCCAACGGTTCGTTAATTGTTTCTCCCCGTTCGACTTTTATTCGCAATTCCAGTGCACGATCCACTCTCGATTCCTCCTTTTACTCTCATTATCGCAAATTGACGAGCAATTAAAAAGGTTTGCTTGAAAACGGTTCATTTTAGCGGTGCAATTTACCGCTGAAACCTGTATGCTTAAAGTAGAAAAGCAAACAAAGAAAGCAGGTGGGTACATGAAAAAACATAAATTAGAGGACAGGATCGCAACAATACATTTCGATTCTGGATTGCAATTTCGAATCGATTTTTTACCAGAAAATCAGTTGCGTTGGACTTCGATTCGCGAAGAAGATGCAGGGGCGACGGCTATCGAAACGATTCACGTTGAAGAATATCCGGGTGGGATTTTTTCAATTGATTGGGTGGAAGAGGACGGGTTATGTGTTTCTTATACTATGGATACGTCGAATCATTACGTGAAAAGCTTCATGACCTTCACGGATGAAGCGTATCGTGGCGGACGAAGACCGTTTGTTCATGAAGGACCTTTTCAGCTAATCTTAGAAAATGGCGAACCCGATCTGGCACCGCTGCAAAACTAAAACTATAATATCAAATCCGATCAGTCATCCAGATGATCGGATTTTTTAGCGGCGGAGTGGCTCGTGGTAAAAAAATACACCGATCCCTGATAGCAAGATAGGTGTATTTAGTCTGGATTTAGCTATTTTTTAGGAGTAATTCTTCGATTTCTACTAGTTTAATTTCTTTGAAGAACTGATTTACTTGCTCAGTGCTAATGGTTCCATTCGTTTCAAATAGTGAATTAGAAATTCCGCATGCCATCGCATACCTGATGGCATCCTCAATCGAATAGCCGTTACTGATGGCAAAAGCCATGCCGCCAACTGTAGAATCGCCACAACCAGTGGTATTGACAATATCGACTTTTGGAATTCTTACATCATAAACTGTTGATTCATGCTTAACGATCGCACCATCACCACCTTGAGAGATCATAATCGTTTCAATGTTATCGAAAAGAGGCTCATGCAAAAGAACCACAATCTCTTCAGGTGTTTGTATTTTTCTGCCTACCAATTCTTCTAATTCATGTGTATTTGGTTTAATAAAAGTCGGACGAACGGATTGTTGTACTAAAACATTTTCCAATTGTTCACCAGAAATATCCATCAAGATTGGGAAGCTTTTTCCAACAATCGAACGAATAAAGTCTAATAAATGGAGATGGAACTTCGCATCGTCTGAATTAACTGAGCCGGAAATGCATATCGTATCTATCTTGTATTTTTTTAAAAGATGAGCAATGTGCTGAAAAAAGAGCGCCTCATTTTCTTTGGAAAGGTAAAGTCCTTTTTCCACCAATTCGGTGTGCGTATTCCCATCGTGCATGATAGTGATCGCATTTCGGGAATTGCCTTCTACAGAAAGAAATTCTAAGTGGTAGCGATTTTCAGCATTCAAGGTATCTAAAATCATTTTTCCAACAGGACCTCCCAGAATACCTGTCAATACCACGCCTTCACCGGACTGAGCAATGACTCTGCCAGCATTGATGCCTTTTCCTCCAATAGAAGTATGAGGATTTTCTACACGGTTCACTTGGTCCAAGATCAATGAAGAAACAAGATAATTGTAATCCATGGACGGATTTAGAGTAATTGTCAAAATCATTCCTGTTCCTCCTTGATGATTTCTGTAAATGAACGGTAGTAGTCAAACGTCGTATCTGACAGCTTATCATCGGTAACTAAATAATCTACGTCAGATAACGAATAGAAGGTATAAACATCAGATCGATTAAATTTTGAACTGTCTGCTACGACACATTTTTTTTGAGAGTGCTTAAAGGCAACCCGCTGAATGGAACCTTCGATGGGATTTGCTGTAGTTACATTGTTATCAAAGACTCCATTTGTCGCAGCAAAGGCAATATCAATGTTTAAATTGTCGAAGCTTTTTTCCGCAATTTCACCATAAAATTCCTCCGTCGTACGAGAAAATTCGCCCCCCGACAATAGCACGCGATAATCCGTGTTATAAATCAAATAATTAAACGCCAGCAAACTATTTGTAATCACAAATAAGTTTGCTTTTTTTATTTCGGGCAATGCATGCAGCATCGTTGTCCCAGCACCGATATAAATCGTGTCATTATCTGAAATGATACTATTCATGACTTTTCCAATAAATTTTTTCTCTGATACATTGGTGTCTATTTTTTCCTGAGTAGAGAGTTCTTGCTCAATTTTTTCTAATTTTTGTGCACCGCCATAAATTTTTACTAATAAAGATTGTTCTGCGAGTTCATTGATATCTCTCCGAATAGTCATGTCGGAGACGTTTAAATTTGAAGATATTTCTGGAATGGACAGGTAGTCATTCATCTGCAACAAATCCAATATTTTTTCTTGCCGTTCCTTTTTTAACATAAAATCACCCCGTATAAGTAAGCTCTTACAATAGACCGTAAGTCTAACGGCCATGTCTATACATTAATTAATAGCATTTAAGCAGAGAAAAAGCAAGGATAAGATGTTCACATATGTTAAACTTTGTTAATAAAAATAATTGTATTTAATGAAAGGCTTTGTTTAACAAAAATAAAAAGAAAAGAAAGCGTTGACAAACGTTTTTTAGCGTTGTATATTTACATTGTAAAACACATCTTAACAAACAATAACAAAATATTTCAACATATGTTGAGAAGGAGTGAAGCGTTCGTGTGTTACAAAGAGATGTTTGATCAACGGCTGATTTCTCTTGAAATAGAGGGAGAGAATGAGGAAAAAGTTTTCGAGAATGTTGCGGCACATTTAGAGAAATTGGGATTTGTGAATGAAGGGTACTTGAATGGAATTACTGCAAGAGAAAGACAATTTCCTACAGGGCTGATTACTCAGCATCTGAACATAGCGTTGCCGCATTCTGATCCGGAGTATGTAGACAAACCGTTTGTTTACATAGCCAGGTTAAAAGATGAGGTAACTGTTAAACAAATGGGAGACAGCCAGAATATGGGGGTAAAAAACTTATTTTTCCTTGGTATCAAAGATCCTAAAGGGCAAGTGGGATTACTTCAAGCGTTTATGGAATTATTTATGAAAGAAGAATTTGTTGCAGCATTCATGCAGGAACAAGAAGAAGAGAAAATTTACCAAATGTTTGTACAAAATATTTAACTAAAAATGAATGGATAGAAGACGGAGGGAATTAGAATGAAAAGAAGATTAATTGTTGCATGTGGAAGCGGCGTGGCCACCAGCCAAACAATCGCTAGTAAGATTGCCGGATTATTGGAAGATGATGGGATTGATTTCCCGGTAGAAGCAGTGGACTACAAATCGATTCAAAATGAGCTGCCCTCTACAGGAATCTATGTTTATGTGGCTCAACCTGATGAGGAAGTGCTGGAGAAGGCAGAAGAACTGGGTGTGAAGGTCTTTCCAGGAATTCCATTTTTAACAGGAATGGGTTCCGATCAGATTTATGAAGATATTAAATCATTAGTTGAATAGGAAATAAAAATACGAATTAAGAAAGAAGTGGAAAACGTGCAAATATTTCAGGACATTATTAATTATATTTTAGGGTTAGGTTCAGCTATCTTTGTTCCATTGATTATTTTGCTTTTAGGGTTAATTGCTGGAATGAAAGTCAAAAAAGCATTTATGTCCGCGATTACTTTAGGTATCGCTTTTACGGGTATGTCAATGGTCATTGGGTTCATGTCCAATGCGGTAAGTCCCGCATCTGAAGCATTAGCGAAAAATACTGGACTCAATTTACCCGCGTTGGATCTAGGCTGGACGGGCGCGGCCAGCATCACGTGGTCTTGGTCCTATGCGTTTGTTTTCTTCGCAGTTGTACTTGGCGTGAATTTTGTCATGTTGATTTTGAATTGGACCAAGACATTGAATGTCGATATGTGGAATGTTTGGGGAAAAGCCTTAACGGCCTACCTGGTTTACTTTATCAGCGGTAGTTTGTTGGCGGGGTTCGCAACAGCGATCGTTCAAGTTATTTTAGAATTAAAAATGGGCGATATGTTCCAACGTCATATCGAAGATTTAACGGGCATTCCTTTGGTAACGGTTACGCACTTGATGAATATTTCCGCAGTATTACTGTTGCCGATCAATGTGGTTATGGACAAGATACCATTCTTCAATAAACGTTCAGATACAAAGGCATTGAAGAAAAAAATCGGTGTTTTCTCAGAGAATTCAGTCATGGGCTTTATCATTGGCTTGGGTCTTGGATTGGCCGCAGCGTATGGGGTATCGGGCTCGTTGAATTTGGCAATTCAAATCGCGACTGCTATGGCATTGTTCCCAATGATCTCGAAAATGTTTATGCAATCTCTTTCTCCATTAGCAGATGCTATGTCTGAAATGATGAAAAAACGTTTCAAAGATCGTGAAGTATACATCGGATTAGACTGGCCGGTTCTTGCAGGTCGTTCTGAAATTTGGGTGACTGCCATTCTTTTAGTTCCTGTCTTCATTGGTTATGCGATTATTTTACCTGGAAACACCGTGTTGCCTTTAGCAGGGATTATCAATTACTCGATCGCCGTTGGAGGATTGCTGTTAACGGGTGGTAATCTTGTCAGAATGCTGATCATGGGTGTTATCTCTATGCCGATCTATCTTTATGCTGCCACTTATTTGACACCAATCCTAACTGGTTTGGCAGATAAAACTGGGGCAGTCGAAGGGATCAAGAAAGGTCAGCAAATTACATGGTCTTCCATTGAAGGGCCAGAGTTTAGAATTCTATTTGCAGAAGCGTTTAAAGGAAACATTTTGGGAATTGTTGGTGCAGTCATTTTTATTGCGATGTTCGTATGGTTGTACAAATACATGAATAAAGCAAAGGTTCCTAGCCAAAGGTACGAGGAATTAGCAGATAAAAAGGTTAAAGGGATGAAAGTCGCCGGATAGCAGGAAGAATGAAAGGGTAGGTAAAGTGAATGACTAACAAAGAAGAAAATAAAGAAAAAACAAAATGGCTACTCATTTTATTTCTTGCGATCATCAGCTTTATCGTAGCCTTCATGACCCAGCAACTGGTGTTCAATATAGTCGCTATCGGGCTATCAATCTGTGTTTATAAATATGGCAATCCAATACTTTTCAAGGAATATGATGCACGCAGAAAGAAAAAATATGAAGAAGCGATGCAAGTAAGGAATGCTGCACAAGAAGCAATTACTAGTAAAAAACTATTTAAAAAATAAAAAAGGTGGTCTCGACTATGTCAGATGGACGAATGATTTTTGAGAGAGAGCGTGAAGATTTGGCGCGTATCGTCAAATTAATTTTTGCGCGAAAGAATACTAACGTTGCTGGGGGAAACTTTTCATTTAAAACAACAGATCGAAATGGAAAAGAATATATAATTATGACTCCAACAATGATGTCAGAAGCTTACTTAGGAGAAGTTTCATCAGCGCAAATTCTAGTCGTAGAACCGCACACGCGAAAAGTTATTGATGGCGTTGGGAATCTAACGAGGGAAATCAATTTGCATGAAGCGGTTTATGACACGAATCCTGAAATCAAAGCGGTACTACACGCTCACGCACCGAACGCAATGTTTTGGGCAACGTCTGGTTTAGATATGCCGAATTTAACAGAAGCTACACAAAAAATCGGATACGTGCCAGTGCTTGACTTCGAACCGAATTGCTCACCGGAGCTTGCCGAATTAGTCTCTAATTATATGAAAAAAGAAGAATTAACGCTTCCTAACATGTTGTTGCTGAACAGTCATGGGGTATTGATCAGCGCACCAGGAGAAACAGGAATAGAAGCAATTCATAAAGCGCTGCAAATTCTTGATACAGTAGAATGGAACGCTGAGATTGCCTATAAACAAACGATTTTCCAATCCTTAGGCCTACTAGATGGATACTATTCAAAAGGCAAACAAGTTGGCACATTAGAAGACTTGAAGGCTCATGCACCTATCTACAATCGTCAAGAGATATTTGCGGGTGGGGATTAACATTAAAATAGAGACTAGAGCTTATCAGCTCTGGTCTTTTTTTAATGATAAATTCCTTGCTAGTTGGCCTTGATAAATTAATATATAAGGTTGAGAGCCATTCTTTTTGCCATGCTTGATATTCTAAAGATTTCTGAAATTGATTCACGAAAAAAGAATCTAAAATTAGTAAGGATATATCAGGTTTTATTCGTTATAATAGTGCATAATAACGTATAAAAGAATCGGTATGATTAAATTCCAACCATTCACCAAAGAACAAACGCGGATTTCGTCTATTTTGTTGTTCTTTCTACCCATTCCAGTCAGTGATGGAGTTGGTTTCATAGCAAGCTTACTGGAAGCGAAAAACCGATTATTTTATTAGGTATCGAGTAGGGTACGAATCGTACATTTTTTTAAATTTGATAAGTTAAGTAGGAAAAGAGGCACTGATATGTTAAAAGAGGATCGATTCCAAGCAATCATGTCATTATTAGAGACGAGCGGAACTGTTCGGGTCAGCGATATTATGGAAAAATTGTCGGTTTCTGATATGACTGTGCGGCGTGATTTAGATGAATTAGAAAAGCAGGGGCTGTTGGAACGGGTTCATGGCGGGGCCAAACTGAAGGATTTTTATCGTCATGTAGAGCTTTCTCATACGGAAAAGCAAATCATGCTGCAAGAGGAAAAGCAGCGGATCGTGAAAAAAGCCAATGAGTTGATCAATGATGGAGATACGATTTTTCTTGGTCCGGGCACAACGATCGAGCTGTTATCGGAAATCATTACGGCGGATTCGTTACGGATCGTTACGAATTGTTTGCCGGTGTTTGAAGAGCTGAATAAGCATAAGGGCAACCGAAAAACGTATTTGTTGGGCGGTGAGATGCGGGAAACGACGCAGTGCTTTGTTGGTGAAATTACGAATAAATCATTGAATGATATGAATTTCCATAAGGCATTCTTTAGCTGCAATGCGTTAAATGAACAAAAAATCATGACCTCTACTTTTGAAGAAGGGCAAACGCAGCAGATTGCTCTTAATAATTCGATCGAGCGTTTCTTATTGATCGATAGTTCAAAGATCGGTAAACGGGATTTTTCTGTTTATTATAGTTTGAACGACGTCACAGCGGTGATCACAGATAAAGATGAACAGAAGCATTATGAGAAGATCGAAAAAGAAGAGAAATACCTTGTCTAAGTTTTTTGAACAATCCTAAGCTGGAGGCTCTGAAAAGAGCTTTCAGTTTTTTTATATCTTCAGAAATAGCGAATTCCACGAACATTTACCCATTTTGAATATTTTCGATAAAAAGATAGAGTTATTTTTAGCGGAATTATGAGGTAAAATAGAGGGGTAGATTTTTTCGTAAATCAAAAATCGTGTGCGAACAAGAAGGAGAGGAAACATATGCCAACCAAGCCAGTGACTCAACGAACCCTTTTTACCATGGGGAAGGACAATCTCGAAAAACGTATTCTAAAATCTTACGAGGATTCGCAAGACGCGGATACCGTTCTTCAGTATCTCGTCGCTGTGCTGATTCGTCATTGCTTGTGTGTCAGTGACTTTTCTGGTATTTGTCGCGATCTTGTTAAAGAGATCCTGCTAGCTTCAGAGCCGACAGAGGTGTTGCGTAAATTGGCACCTCTTTTTCATGATGCCTTCAAAGGCGGCAAGGAGTGGGAGCAAGTGATTCATCGCCTGTATAAAAATAAAAAAGAGTATCACCGATATAACAATCGTTTGAGTGACTGTAAGAAATATTTGTTTGATCAAACAACGCCAGTTGAGGATTTGATGGGGCAACAGTATAAAATTGTTTCGACTTTTGAGGATGCTGTTGGGAAGAGTCACACGTGGAGTTTAAGGGATGTCGATCCGAATTTATCTACGATGAAATTGGATGCGGTAATGGAGCTGTTGTCTTCTTTAACGATTTTTGAAAAAGAGGATATTCGACGGTTTGTGAAGTTGGAAAACGCGGAGATCGCTAATTGTACGCGTCAAATATTGGTGAAAAAAGGAGAGCATGTGTCAGCCTCTGCCCAGATCGCAGTTGTTCCAGCAGAACAGGCGGAAATGACCTTACATGGAATGAGCGAAGAGGAGAGAGTGGCGTTTGTTGCCAGTCTGTTACCAGAAGGGGTCGTTTTGACAGACACCCGCGAGTCTGAGGGGCAGGACACAGAAGTCGTAGACGAAGTAATTTCAGAGGACTCACACCAAGCTGTGGCCTCGGCGGAAAAGGCAGCAGCGCCCGCTGGATCGGTGCAAGCAAAGGAAAGCAGTAATCAATATGTAACCCAAAAGCAATCGACATCTACAGAAAAAGAGACTCTCGGACCGCCGGAAAAGAAAAACGGGACTAAAAAGAAGGGAAAGAAAAAGGACCGTAAACGAAAGCGCAGAAAATAATGTTAAATTGGCTTCCTTGAGATAGGAAAAACATTTCTTTTTCAGGGGTTATTTTGCTTGTCCTAAACGAGAATAATGAAATAGCCGTTGAATTCTTTTTTAGAATTCAACGGCTTCTTTTGCGTGATGCAACCTTTTTCTATTTTGCTTCCGCAGCGTAGGCGACGTTGCCTTTTGCAGCGGCTGGTGCAGCTTTTTGTTCTTTTTCCGCAGCATAAGCGGCATTGCGTTTCTTCATTTGGCGTGCGTACCAGATAAAGATCAATAGATAAGCAGCTAATGCCAATGCAGCATAGATGACAAATTCGATTTGTCCTTGCGAAGCGTTACCAACTAAGTAGCCCAAGAATTTTTCGATGGGACCTTCCATTGTTGTATGAGAGATTAAGGCAGAGTCGCTCAATCCTGCAGGGAAAGCACCAACGGCTTTTGCTGTTTGAGTAACGAATGGAGCGATCAATGTACCTGACCACAAGAACAGCGGCAATTCGATGGCACCGATAACGATCATACGGATCAATTTTCCGCGGGTCACGACCAACAAGGCTGGAGTGACACCCATTGCGATGATCCCGCCTAAAGGCAATAATTTGTTTCCTGGTAAAATGATCGCTTCTAATAACATGATCGGTGCTAATACGTTTGCGGCAGCCCAAATTTCTGCGCGGCCGGCTAAGAAAGGCCAGTCCAAACCAATGTTGATCGTACGACCTTTAAGACGTTTGTTGGCAAAGTCTGTGATTCCTTGAGAGAGTGGTTCGACCGCGGCGATAAACCATGCGCCGATCAGAGAGAACAACTCTAAACAGACGGCAGCAGTAAAGGCCAATGAAAAGATTTGTGTAGGAGTTTGTCCGGCTAACAGCCCAACGAAGATCCCCAAGTAAATCCCGATCGCAAATTTAGATCCCCAGAAGCCGATCTTGCTGTTCAATTTGGCAGCATCGAAATCGTACTTGTCTAACCAAGGGAAGACTTTGTCAAAAATTTTATCAAAGACCATGATGACTGGATTCATCATGTAGTTCATGTGTGTCGTGGTCATCGGGTTGCTGTCTGGTGCATTCAACAGGTCATTGAAGGTTGGTTTCATCAAGTCGGAGTTCCAAATTTTCAACACACCGATGAAGATGACTAAAACAGTCGCAACGAACAAGTTCGCGCCAGAGAAGATAGCGAACAATCCTACGATCGCTAAATGCCAAATATCAAAAATGTCGACATCCAACGTGTTTGTTTTTTTCATCGCCAACATAATGATGTTGACTACGACCATTACTAATAAGAAGTAAAGGGTGTAGGGTGAGCCCCAAGTGATCGTTGCTAATGGCGCCCAGCCGACATCTGTGATGTTTAATGAAATTCCTGTACGTTCAACAAAAGCGGTCATTGCGTCTGAGAAGGCCGTCGTTAAAATACCAATAATAGCTCCGATACCGGTCAAAGCGATCCCTAATTTGATCCCGCCTTCTAGGGCACGGGTAGGTTTTACTTTGAAGAATAAAGCGATAACAGTCAATACGATGGTCATTAATGGTGCCGCCCCTAAGTTGATTAGAGGAGTAAATAGTTGATTGGCGATATCAATAATTGTACTCATTAGCTTTTCCTTTCTTGGTGCTGACTAAATGAATTTTTTTGATTTCTCTGAGTCTGACTTTACGAATGAGCAGCGGCTCTTATAAGAGGCCTCATTCATTCGTAAAGTCTGTCATTTTTTATTTGTTTAAAGATTGGATAGCGCTTTCCATATTTTCGTAAACAGGTTCAGCCATTGCCGGGATACGATAGAGGATGGCACCTGCATCGATGATCGGGATGTTCACATTGAATCCTAAGTCAGTATTGGCGATCTGCGCAAAAATATCGTAGTTAGAAAGCATTTCTTCATTGATGTCTTTGATCATGACCGCGTCACAAGTTACTTGGTAGCCGCGATTGCTCAATTCGGTTTCTAAAGCGCTCTTGATTTGATGACTTGAATTTACCCCTGCGCCACATGCTGCTAAAATTTTGATCATTCGTATTCTCTCCTTAAAAGATTATTTTTTCTCCTGCACTTAGGCAGAAACTTCCATAGTAAAGTGTTTCTCTAAAAACTGATAAATGTCCTCGGTGTCTTCAAGTTCGAAAAACGAACAAAGGTCCTTTTTATCCACTGAATTAATGAAATCCATGATGTCTGCCAGCATTCCTGCTTGGGCTTCGCCACTTTCATTCAAGATCATAAATAGAAAATGAACGGAAATTTGATCACTGGGCGAAATCATATTATGAAACGTAATCGCTTGTTTCAATTTGATCGGAATGATTCGCGTGGTTCGCACATAGTCACTTTCCGTATGGGGAATCGCGATATCTGGCAACAGCTCCGATACAGGGGATAGGTCCAAGCCTGTCGGGTAATTTCGTTCGCGTTCTAATAAACTTCCCAAGAAATCATCAGTAACTAATTGTTTGCTTAATAGATCTAAGTAAACTTCCTCAAAAACTTCTTCTTGTGTGGCCTTTCCCGAAACATAGGTCGTTTCTTTGAAAAAAAGCTTTTTCAAACAGAACAGCTCCTCTCTAAGTTTGTTTGTGTTTGTTTATACGTTGAGTATAATCGCTTACATCGCCTTTGTCAACATAAAACAAAAATAAATAAACATATTTGTGTTGATTAATGTTTGATAATGTTTTATTATAAGTGTGTGGAGGGACAACATATGCTGAAAACGGAGCGTCAACAATCAATCTTGGCTATGTGCGATCGCTATGGGACGATCACCGTGAAGTTTATTCAAGAGGTATTAGCTGTTTCTGATATGACGATTCGACGGGATCTCGAGGAGCTTTCGCAGAAGAAACAACTGCTGCGGATTCACGGTGGGGCACAACGAATCAACAGTCTGGAAGAAGAGCGTCTTTCTTCTATAGAAACAAATGAACTTTCCCATAACGAAAAGAAAAAGCTGCATACCGAGGAGAAGGAATACATCGCCAAGCATGCGGCCGCGTATATCAACAAAGAGGATGACACGATCTTTCTCGGATCGGGAACCACGATTGAGTTGATGACGCAATATATAGAACCGTCTTCATTGCGGATCGTGACGAATAGTTTGCCGGTTTTTAACCTATTAAGTGAAGCAAACAGGTTTGAATTGTATTTGATCGGTGGACTCTATCGAGAAAAGACAGGGGCCTTTGTTGGATCGATCGCGAATGAGGCTGTCCAGAAAATCGGAATCAAAAAGGCGTTTGTCGGGGTCAATGGTCTTAAGGGCACGGAGGTTTCCAATTTCAGTATTGAGGAAGGGACCTTGCAGAAAATAGTTTTAGACAATGCCGCCGTTAAATGTTTGGTTTCCGATGCCAACAAATTTGATCGCAGTGATTTTTACAATTTTTATGACCTGCGAAAGATCGATGCACTATTTACGGATGCTACTCTTTCAGCCGAGCTGAAGAGTTATTATCAACAATACACAGAGATCATTCAATAACAAATGATTGAAACAATCATAAGGAGGAAATAGCAATGCGTGTAGTAATTGGTTCAGACAGTGATGGCATGAGATTGAAGGAAGTGATCAAGAAAGACTTGATCGACAAGGGAATAACCGTAGTAGACAAAAGTGAGACCGCTTCGGAGGATTTCGTTGAATCGACGTTGGCGGTGGCTAACGATTTGAACGAAAACGAAGGAAGTCTGGGGGTAGCGATCGATGGCTACGGTGCCGGCAGCTTTATCACGGCAGTGAAGGTCAAAGGGATGGTGGCCGCGGAAGTTTCTGATGAACGCAGCGCTTATATGACCCGCGAGCACAATAATTCTCGCATGATCACACTTGGTTCAGAGATCGTCGGAGATGAATTGGCCTTAAATATCGTTCGAGAATTTCTTCAAGCGAATTATGATGGCGGCCGTCATCAAGTCCGGGTAGATATGCTGAATAAAATGGCGTAATAAAAAAACGAGAAGGGATGAATAAAATGAAAATCGCAATTGGCTGTGACCACATCGTCACAGATACAAAAATGGCTGTATCAGATTTCTTAAAATCAAAAGGACATGAAGTGTTGGATATGGGGACGTATGATTTCACACGGACGCATTACCCGATCTATGGAAAAAAAGTTGGCGAAGCCGTGACCAGCGGTGAAGCAGACCTCGGTGTTTGTCTATGTGGGACAGGTGTCGGCATCAACAACGCCGTCAACAAAGTACCCGGCGTGCGCAGTGCGTTGGTTCGCGACATGACGACTGCGATTTATTCAAAAGAACAGTTGAACGCTAATGTGATCGGCTTCGGTGCTCGAATCACAGGGGAATTCTTGATCTGTGATATTTTAGAGGCCTTTATTAACGCGGAATATCAAGAAACAGAAGAAAACAAAAAATTGATCGCTAAAATCGATCACGTGGAAAAAGCCAGTGACGGCCAGTCCGATCCGCATTTCTTTGATGAATTCATCGAAAAATGGGATCGCGGCGAGTACCACGATTAAGAGGGCGATGGCATGATTTTAACCATTACGATGAATCCCTCGATCGATATTTCCTATCCGTTGACGACGTTTCAATTGGATACGGTCAACCGCGTGACGAATGTTCGCAAAACTGCCGGCGGAAAAGGGCTGAATGTGACGCGGATCTTAAAGCAATTAGATACTGAGGTGGTTGCTAGCGGGTTGATCGGCGGATTTCTTGGAGAGGAAATCAAAAAAGACTTGGACGAAAACCAGATTCCCCATGACTTTCAACCAATCAGCGGTGAAACACGAAATTGTATCGCGGTGCTGCATGAAGGCAAGCAGACGGAGATCCTAGAGAGCGGTCCGGTAATTTCACCGAAGGAAGCAACGCAATTCTTGCAGCATTTTCAACAACTAGCAGAAAGAGCCGATATACTCTCCATTTCAGGCAGCTTGCCAGCCGGCCTGCCCGTAGACTTTTATAGTCAAATGCTGACGGTTTGTAAAGAGAAGCCAGTCATATTGGATTGCTCGGGAGACGCGCTGAAGGCAGTATTGAAAGGGAAAGTGAAGCCGAAGCTGATCAAACCCAACACAGAAGAACTGGCGGATTTGTTAGGCAGAAAAGTTTCTTCCAATCTTGACGAGCTGATGGCTGCATTGAAGGAACCTCTTTTTGAAGGCATTGAGTGGATCGTGGTCTCAATGGGGGCGCAAGGGGCTTTTGCGAAGCACTTTGACACCTTTTACCGGGTGACGATCCCTAAAATCGAGGTAGTGAATCCAGTCGGGTCAGGCGATGCTACGGTTGCAGGATTGACCGCTGCGATTGAAGCGGGGCTGTCGGATGAGGCTATTTTAACGCAAGGCAATGTCTTAGGAATGCTAAATGCACAGGAAGCGACAACAGGGCGTGTTGCATTGGCGAATTATCAAAAACTAGCAGACAAAATTCAGGTAGAGAAAGTAGGAGGAACTGGAAATGAACGAAAAAAATCACTATATCAAACAACTATGTAATGAAGACGGCGTGATCGGCGCGTTGGCGATTGATCAACGAGGCGCATTGAAGAAAATGATCACTAAATTTAAAGGCAGTGAAGCCGAGGACGCGGAGATCATCGCATTTAAAGAAATCGTCTCTTCACAATTGACGAAGTATGCGTCTTCTATTTTGCTGGACCCTGAATATGGGTTGCCAGCAGCGGATGTTCGGGCAGAAAATGCCGGTCTACTATTGGCTTACGAAAAAACAGGCTACGATGCCTCTACACCGGGTCGGTTACCCGATTTATTGTCCATTTGGTCTGTCAAACGTCTTAAAGAAGCGGGCGCGGATGCTTGCAAATTCCTGCTTTACTACGATGTCGATGAAGCTGAGAAAATCAACAATCAAAAACACGCGTTTATTGAACGGATCGGCTCTGAATGCCAAGCGGAGAATCTGCCCTTCTTCTTGGAATTGGTATCTTATGACGCAACGATCGCTGATGCGACTTCCAAGGAATATGCCATCAAAAAACCGCATAAGGTCATCGAAATGATGAAGGAATTCTCCGATCCTCGCTACGGCGTCGATGTACTGAAGGTAGAAGTCCCCGTGAATATGAACTTTGTCAAAGGCTATGCCAGCGGAGAAGTGATCCATACGAAAGCGGAGGCAGCAAACTTCTTCAAAGAACAATCTGAGGCAACCGACTTGCCTTTCATTTTCTTGAGTGCCGGCGTGAAAGCAGAACTTTTCCAAGAAACGCTGCGCTTTGCAAAAGAGGCAGGCTCTACCTTTAATGGCGTGCTTTGCGGTCGTGCGACTTGGGCAGATGGTGTGGAAAGCTACATCACTGAAGGAAAAGAAGCAGCGATTGCTTGGATGAACACCCAAGGACGTAAAAACATCGAAGAATTGAATGCCGTATTGAAAGAAACTGCGACACCTGTTGCTGAATTGGCAGCGACACTATCGTAAAAAAAGGGAGACTATGGGCTGAAACTGGCTCATAGTCTCTTTTTCGCATAGATATCCGCTAAAAATGATACAATAAAATGTAAGGGCATACAAATTAAGAAAGTGAGGGAATACGATGATTTTAGTCACTTCAGCAGCAGGAAATACTGGGCGCGTGATGGTGAAAAAGCTGGTAGAAGCGGGTCTGGATGTATTGGCGGCAGATATCAATCCAAAAGTAAACGAATTACCGGGAATCAAGAAGGCGATGGTAGGTGATTTGACAGACCTTTCCTATATTGATGCACTGATGGAGGAGGCGACGATGGTGGTGCATATCCCACCGCTCTTCTCAGCACAAGAAGCGTTGATCGGTCAGCGGATGGTAGACAAGGCGATCCAGCACAAGATTCAGCATTTTGTCTTCATTTCAGTGACCCATCCGATCCTCACCAGCTTGCTGCAGCATACGGCAAAACGAGATGTAGAAGAATATTTGATCTACAAAGGCATGGAAAAACAATGTTCGTATACGATCCTACAGCCGATGCATTATATGCACAACTTCAATCCGAAGATGGTAGGGGAGACAGGGGAGTATCAGATCTTTTACGACGTGGACAGTAAAATCAGCTATGTCGCGACGGAGGATGTAGGCGAGGTCGTGGTCAAGGTATTGACCGATCCAGCGAAACACAACAAGGCGACCTATGAATTGGTCGGCACAGAAGCCTATTCACCAAAGGAATTAGTCCAAACCTTCAATCAGATCACTGGGAAAACGCAACAGCCGTTTATATGGAGGTAGATGAATTTTTGGATCAGATCCATGCGACAGATCTTTATTTCAGAGAGGGCTTCAAACAATTGGCGTATTCCTATTCGACTTGGGGCCTCGATGGCAATACCAATGTGCTGGGTTGGCTGTTAGGTCATGAACCAACGAGCTTTACCGATTACGTGAAGAAAAAAATGAATGAAGACTAGTAGAAAGGCTGAGACGAACACGCGTCTCAGCCTTTTTTGCTGCGAAAATCAAGAGGATGCAGCGAAATCAGCTGTTGGTTTTGGTTGATTATCTGCTGACTGTTCCTCGATGAAGGTTGCACAGGATGACGATCCGTCAGGTCGGCGATTTAGTAATAGTCATAAAGAGCAAAGCGTCGTCTTTTTTTATGAATTTTTTACAAAAATATACCCATTAATGACAAAAATCTAAAAATCTTCACAAAAAGGAAATAGACTTTGGTGAAGGGACTGTACTATTCTAAACAGAATAAGAGTCGTTAAGTTCATTAAATGGAGAGTGACGTTAGATGCGTGTATTGGTAGTTGAGGACAATCGTGAATTGGCATTATCGGTGAAAAAGGGCTTAGAGCAGGAAAATATTTCGGTGGATTTGGCTCATGATGGGGAATCTGGTGAGGAAAAGGCACTCGTAAATTCTTATGATGGCATATTGCTGGACTTGAATTTGCCGAAGAAGGATGGCTTGGATGTTTTGCAGAGCCTTCGAAAAGAGGAAATGGAGAGCCCGGTCATCATTATCACCGCACGTGACGAAATAAAAGAGCGGGCGAAGGGGTTGGACTTCGGGGCAGATGATTATTTGATCAAACCCTTTGAGCTGCTGGAATTGAAGGCACGCTTGCGTGCAATCGTTCGTCGGTACCACGGACGCGCACTCCCTCAGATATCAATAGGCGGATTGACAGTAGATCCAGTGTGCCGAAGAGTCAGTTATCAGGAAAAAGAAATTTTGTTAAAACCAAAGGAATTTGATATTTTATTGTGCATTGCGCAGCGTCATCCGGCAGTGGTCTCGTCTGAGGAAATTGCTGAGCACGTGTACGATGAAGATTTCGATCCGTTTTCTTCCGTTTTACGGGTCCATTTGGCCCGGCTGAAAAAGAAGCTCGCTGAAGCGGCAGGCAGGGAAGTCTTAAAAACAATTCGAGCAAAGGGGTACCAAATATGCGACTAAATCTGAAAATGACTTTGACGATGCTGCTGTTCTCCCTGTTGGTGACCGGGGTGATCCTGGTCAGCTTTTTCTTCATGCGTAATAATGTCGAAGGAGTCAGTGTCACCTCTGACTTTGGTGGGGATGTCTATTTCATGGAGGAGAACACGCTAGTTCAAACAAAAGCTCGGGATGAGGTCTCCGATTCGGGGAAAGACATGCCCGTCACCATTTCAATGGTTGAAAAAGCCTATCAAGACGAGCTGTTCAAATACTTGCCCACGATGGCTCTAGTTATTTGTTTGGCGGTTTTACTGTTGACGTTTTTGCTTTGGCTGCTCCTGCGAAAAATATACACGAATCAGATATTGGCCATCACTCATGACCTGAATTTTATTGATCAGCTGCCGGAAAACACGGTGAAGGATGAGGCGCTGAGCGAAGCTTTCAATAATTTAAAAGATAAATTCGATGGTCATTTAGAGGATTATCGCCGCTTGAATAGTTATCTGACCCATGAACAAAAGAATGCCATCGCGATTTTACGAGCGAATCTAGAAATCGAACGCCAGCAAGAAGCCAATCAAGGGAATCTTACTCTGTTGGATCGTTTGACAGACAGCATCGACGATATTCTCACACTCTCCAACAATACGGCTGATCTTGGAGATGAAGTCGTGGATGTTTCTTTAGTTTGCGCCGAGGTCTGCGATGCATATAAAAAGAACTATCCTGATCTGCTGTTTGAATTCGATGAAAATGAGACGACCATGATCCGTGGACGTGACCGCTGGATTTACCGCGCCGTTTCTAATTTAGTTGATAATGCGATCAAATATGGAAACGATAAATTGGTGACTGTCAGTATTACCAACAAAAATGGCAGTGTGGTCGTTCAAGTAAAGGATCGTGGGATCGGTATAGCACAAGAGAAGCAGCCAGCGATTTTTTCCCATCGTTATCGTGTGCACGGTCTAAAGCAAGATGGCTATGGTATCGGATTATCAGTGGTTTCGCATGTTTGTGAACTGTGTCGCGGGTTCGTCTATTTAGAAAGCGAGGAAAAACTCGGCTCAACCTTTTATTTAAGTTTTCCCAGTGTGGGTTAACATTCAGTTAACACTGCATTTGCTACTATACGCTCATAGGAGGAGACGAAAGCGATGATCATCATCCGACATGCTTGGCTAAATCTTAAACGCAACCGTTCCAGTCATTTGAAAATAGGCGGTATGATTTTGTTGATTCTGCTGATTATTTTTTCAATGCTGAAAATCTATCGAACAGCGACAGCCTATTTCTCAGATTACCGAGCACAGGCAGCGGTGGTAGTCAAAGGTGTAAAAGATTTAAATCAAACCGAACAAGCGAAAAATTTGAAACCAACCGATTATGAAAAATTAAAAAACTTGTCTTATGTAAAGAAAAGTCAATTGAACGCGCAAGGGATTATTCCATCTACATTGGTGCAACCCAAAGGAAACGGCCAACCGACTAAGGACTACACTAGTTTTCCGCCAGAAAAGAATCAGGAAAACTATTTAGCGATCACCATGCTGGATAAGGACTCATTAAAAGAACTTTTAGCCAAAAAGACGGAAAAACTGAAAGGGACTGCACCGATCGACAGGAATACTTGTGTCATCAGCAGAGATTTTGCCAAGGAAAATAAGCTGAAGCTAAACGATACCCTCTCGTTGGGAGCCAAGGGGCAAGAACAAAAAGTAACGATCACAGGAATCGCTGAATTTGCCAATGCAGAAGGAGAGGGCTTTTCCAGCCCTGTTTTGATCAACTGGGATACAGGCGCAGCGATACAGGAGAGTATTCTTCCGACATATTCAATGGTGATGTTCCAACTTACTGGTAAAAAGGAACTGAAAAAATTTGTAAAAGTCTTTAAAGAATCAGAGTCCTTTGAAGAGTATTCGTTGATCGGTCAAAATTGGTCACTGCGTCTATTCCAGTCATTTAATGACACGCTCGATCTGCTATTCAATGGTCTGATCGTGGCTTTGATACTGGGAATCGTAGTGATCGCTTTGATCTATCAACGGGCGATCAATCGGCGGCAAGATTTTTACACCTTGCACCTGATGGGAATGGATCGAAGGACGCTAGCGTTAAGTGGTTCGCTGGAAAGCACTCTGCTTACTTTCGGGATCGGGGCAGGTGCCTCTATCGTCTCACTACGCTTGAGCCGCTGGATCACGGGTGAATGGCTGATTAATCTGCAACGGGAATTGTCTCATCAAGAGCCTTTTGTAGAGTGGGTGTTTCCCAAGGTTAATGAGGAGACCCTCGAAGCAAGCCGCTGGTTCGACCACGCCGAACTGCTTTTTTTAGGTGTTTGTCTGATTACCATGTTGCTGCTGATCAATTTTCGAATCGTAAAAATCGTCAGTAAGCCCTTGCAGGAGGTGTCGAAATAATGACTGAATGGGTATTGGAACAGGTTGATTATCAATACGAACAATCTGAGATTAAAACGCTGGCTGCTCTTTATGGCAGCTTTCGAACGGGCAGAAGTTATCAGATTATTGGCGATCTTGGCAGTGGGAAAAGTACGCTCTTAGCACTTTTGGCAGGGCTGGCAGTTTGTTCAAACGGTTCCTTAACGTTTGCTGAAAAAGAGCTGGCTTCACTGGATCGAAATACTTACCGCGGACGGGAAGTTGCTTGTTTGTTTCGAGAAGGCAGCTTGTTGCGGGATTCAGCATTGGCAAATTTGGAGATGGAAGTCTTATTGTCTGGCGGGAAGTCTGACAAAGAGGAATTGACGAAAGTGTTATTGTCAGTCGGCTTGCAAGAACATCAGTTAAAACGTCCGTTGAAAAAATTATCGGAAAAAGACCAGCAATTAGTCGCGTTAGCTAAATTACTAGCCAAAAAAACTGCTCAATTACTTTTAGTAGATGAACCCGAGGTCGTTTTTAGCGAATGCGGTGTCTCCTTCGCGATGGAGCGATTACGAAGACAGTGTTTACAACAGGAAAAATGTTTAGTCTTTACGACTCAAACACTACAATCGGTCAAATTTGCGGATGAATTATGGGGACTCAATGGAGGAAAACTCCTGTTTATTAAAGAACAGTAACCATGATCTGATCGCGCTTTCCAATCATCCAAGTTCTCTGACAGGAAGGATGCTACGATGAATTATTGGAAACGAGCGAGAAATAGTATTTTTAGAACCAAAGGAAAGTCCTTGATTCTATTTGCAGTTATTTTTGTTTTAGGAAATGTCATCGCCGGAGCGATCGCGATTCAGCAGTCCACGGCGAATGTTGAGAAAAAAATGAAGCAGCAATTAGGCGCGACTGTTGCGCCGGAGTTAGACCTCGATAAATTGATGAGCCAAAATAGTGGCGGTTCAGCCATCAAAGGGCCAGAAAGACTCAAGGAAGAGACTATCAAGAAAATGGGGGCCTCGCCTTATGTGAAGGACTATGATTATAGCTATTTAACCTATCTTAACGTAAAAAAATTCAAAACCTATGAAATGAAACAAGAGGGCGATATGCAAATCACTAGTCCTCATAAGTCCATGGTGCTGAAGGGCAGCAACAGTACAGAACCGATGGACTTCAAAAATAAAAAAGTCAAACTGGTTGATGGCCGAATGTTGACTAAGGAGGAACTTGAAGGCAAGAAGCCTGTTGCATTAATCTCCAAAAAAGTTGCCGATGAAAACGGACTATCCGTTGGCGATCAAATGCTGCTTGATACAGTCACACTATTGCCGAAAGATGACGGTACATTGGATTCGCAGGATTCAACGGAACATAGCATTAAGATCGTTGGCTTATTTGAACCAATAACTTTAGATAAAAAGAAAAACGACAATCAAGGACAAGATGCCATAAACAAACAGATGATAGAGCTGGATCAGTATAATACGGCCTTCGTCTCGAATGGCTTAGCCCGTGAGATCAATAAAATAGAAATTGAAAATATGTCGCCCGAATTGGCGGAAGGCATGGGCGAAGAGGTTTTACCAGTCTTCACGTTGAAATCGCCAGATGATGTTGCCGCATTCAAAGCAGAAATCAAGCCGCTATTACCAGATGGCTACAAAACAGTCGCGTCTTCGGATGAATTCGATAAAGTTGGTGCAAGTGTCAAACGCTTGTCCAAAATTTCTGGTTACGTTGTCTTGCTAGCCATTCTTGCTTCTTTGATGATTATCTCGCTGGTCGTGGTGCTGTTTATGAAAGACCGCAGGCATGAATGGGGCATCTATCTATCTCTAGGGGAACAGCGGAAAAATGTCATGAAACAAGTAATCGCTGAATTATTGGTGATTAGTATTGCGGCACTTTTGGTGTCACTCGTTACAGGAAATATTTTAGGGAAAATTGTTTCAGAATCTCTGATCGCTGGCGATAAGATGGAGCAGGTCGCTCAAAATGTCGGCAATCAAGTCATTATGACAGGTGGGGGATCATCGGTCCTAGATTCAAATTTGACCAATGAAGATGTTCTAAATAATTATGAGGTGCGTTTTTCTATGGCTTACTTCATTACATTCTTTGCTGCTGGTATCGGCACGATTTTGGTATCGGCGATTTTACCGCTGACGTATGTGATGCGGTTGAATCCTAAGAAAATCATGATGTAGGGTATTTGTTCTACTTTTTACGGTGGTTCTTGCAAAATAGAAAACTTGAAAGACAAGTTGAAACATCATAGTGGAATGAGGGTCGTCAGAAAAATGAGCACCTCAATATGAATTAGGAGAGAATGGATAATGACAATTTTAGAAGCGAAAGAGCTAAATTATTTCTATCAAGATGGCGGAAAACGACGGATGATCTTGCAGGATACTTCAGTGAAATTTGAAAAAGGTCAGTTTTATACGATCTTAGGCGAATCAGGTTCGGGAAAGACCACTTTCCTATCCTTAATCAGCGCGTTGGATGCACCGACTTCTGGTGAAATCTTATATAACGGAGAAGATATCAGGCAGATTGGGTATGAAAGATTTCGCCGTGACGATGTCAGTATTATTTTCCAAAATTACAACTTGGTACCATACTTGACTGGACTGGAAAATGTGCTGGTAGCGATGGCGATCACCGACAATGAAATGCCGAAGGACACGACCGAGATCGCCTATAATCTTTTGGATTATATCGGGATCACCAAAGCGAAGGCTGACCGCCTGATTAATCAGCTTTCTGGTGGTGAACAACAACGAATCGCGATCGCGCGGGCATTGGCGACGAATGTGGATATTATTCTTGCCGATGAACCGACGGGAAATTTAGATGTCGGAATGGAAGAAGAGATCGTGACGATCTTCAAAGAATTGGCTTCGATCCATAATAAATGTGTGATCGTGGTGACTCACTCCAGAGAAATAGCCCGTCAGTCGGATGAAACCTTCTATTTAAATCAAGGTGAGCTGTTGCCATATGAGTGATTTTCTATCAAATTTTCATGGTGATAATTATGATCGTCGCAAACAGGTAAAGGAACCGCCGAAAGAGGTGGAGCAGAAATCGAAACAGGAAGACCTTTCGACAAAAAGAAAAGAATCTCCTGAACCACCGATAAAGCGAAGAAACAGGACAAAAAATGATGACGTAGAGATCGATCCGGATTACAAAAAACAGAAAAAAAGAAAACGGCGTTTAATGATGGTTGGCATTTTCGCGGCGTGCCTAGCAATAGGTGTCTTCTATTATCAGCAGACCCACATCAAGGTTCCAAATTTTATTGGGAAAAACGTAACGGATATGCAGGTCTGGGCTTCGGAAAACAAAGTCAAGGCCAAGGTCAAGCAATCCTATGATTTAGCGAAAGAGCCCAATACGATTTTAGCTCAGCAGCAAAAGGCCGGCTCGCGGATTAAAAAAGGGGGCGTGCTCAACATAACGAACAGTCTGGGTGCAGATCCTAAAGAAAAAATCCCTTTGCCAGATTTTATGAAGATGAATAAGCAGCAGGTGGAGCAATGGATCAAGGAGAAGAAGGCGGACAATCTTTCTTTGATCGAAGAGTACAGTGACACCATCGAAAAAGGCCGGCCGATCCGTTCTGAGATCGCGAATGCGGAGGTGAAGCCAGAAACCTATCAACGGAAAGAAGCCGCTAAAGTATTCTTTTCAAAAGGCCCTCAAACCTATCAAAAGGACATCAAAGTTCCTGATTTCCAGCGGAAGCCCCGCAGCGAGGTCGAGACGTGGGCAAAAAACAATGAGATCGATTTGACTTATGAAGAAAAAACGTCAAACGATGTTCCAGTGGACAGTATCATGGAACAAAGTATTCCAAAAGATCAAAAAATCGCCAAAAAGGATAAAATGCGCGTGACGATTTCGCTAGGGAAAGGCTATGTCGTTCCTAATTTTTCTGACTATAACTTGGAAGACGCAGGCTCAGCTTTGGAGGGCGTGCAGATTCAAGCCAAGGGCATTTACACAGACAATCTTCCTTATGGTCAGTTAGTTTCCCAAAGTGAAGAAGCAGGGAAAGTCCTGAGTGCAAAGGACAATTTAACGATCAAAGTGCTGTATTCATTAGGGCAGCCCTATATGAAGGACCTGCGAGGAACGATGGTGGAAGGCGGACTGCAAAAATACTTCCACGATGAGTTTCAATCGAAGGGCGCCGCTATCAACTATGTGATTCGGCGCGTTGATTCTGACCAGCCAAAAGGCACGGTCGTTGGGATGAGTCATTTCAGTGATTATGTTCCGTTAAATCTAACCGTATCAATCGATATCAGTCTAGGAAATCTAGGATCAGCACCAAATAGTTTTCCAAATAAAAATAATCAAAGCGGAGAAACGCCAGAAGCACCAGAAAAATCAGATAATCCAGAAACGCCCAGCCAGTAATGTGCAACAAAGAAAAACTCGATCCTCCTTTTTTAAGGTGGCTCGAGTTTTTGTTATTTAATCGTGACGAAGCATTGGGAAAGTTTCTCGACAAAGGTTTCAAAAGAATCTAACTGACTCAAGCGATGGACATTTTGTTCGTCCGTACAGATCATCGCCAGGTCATCGAAAATCTCTCGGAAAATATGACGGTTGTGGTAATTGATCGAAATCAGAAAGACCAAAGTGACGAGTTGTTCGCCCCATTGAATCCCATTCGGTGCAACGACGATAAAGATTCCTGTCTGGTGGGCATCCATCGTTAACGTGTGGGGCAGCGCTACAGGTCCAAAAGCAGTGGAGGAGAGCGCTTCACGTTCCATGATCTGTGTGAAAAAATCCGTGTCTACAAAGCCGTCCTGCTGCATTTGCTGACAGATGCGCTTCAAAAGAGCCGTACTTGTGGTCTTCTTCTTCAAATGGAGAAAATGGTCGCTATTGACGAGGGACAAGAGATTTTTGCTGAATTGTTCCTCTCGTTTCTTTTCTTTGATGTCAAAGATTTTCTCGGAGACGTGCTGCCGATCCTCTAAGGTGAAGAAGGGGTTGATCATGACATAGGGAGTAGTAGTCACTTGCTTCAATTTGACGGCTGAAATAATCAGCTCGGTCGACACGTGCCGCAATTCTTTTTCATTCGTCAGGATATTTTTGATGTCCAAGTCATCGCCAAAATGCTTCTGCAATTTTTCCATGACTTGGATGTTCATATTGTAATAGAGAGGCACCAGCAGCGCACAATTGATCTTGGTAGTGCGCTGTTTTTGCACTTCCAAGGCATAGCCTAAATGAAAGGCGATGTAGGCGATCTCGTCTTCGTTGATCGTCTGATCAAGTTCTTTTTGAATAATATGTGAGACTTGAACGGCGCAATCGTAGATCAGGGGGCATTCTTTTTTCAAAGTCTCGGTCATCGGGTTTCTACAGGAATACCCGTTGTCTAAACGGAACAACAGGTTTTTGATATGGAGCGTAAAACGGATCAGAAATTCTGGTTCGTTGTTATCAATAAAGTAGATTTCTGAGACCTTGGCTAGGATCGTCGACACGAGATCGATACAGCGTTGATCGGCGACTTCAGCTAATTCTTCTTTCGAGATTTGGGTAAAATTGACATTCGTCCCGTTGGCGGAGATCAATAAAGCCAGATCCCGAATTTCCTCCTGCGGAAAGTGCAGGTCATAATGAGCAGCCAGTTTGCCGGCGATGTCTTCAGCAATCTGATTGATCAGCGGTGGGACCGAGCTGGGGGGCAGATGCTCTGCTCCAGAAAATTGAAAATTGCTTTTCATACGGTCGATTGAAATCGCCAAATGAATAATGATATTGGTCAGGGCATAATCGTTGGTGAAAAAATTGTAGTTCGCGAAAATCTCAGCCACGATCTCCTTGATGTAATCCAAATCAAAATCCGTAAAGCTTTCCTGCAGCTTCGAGATGTCGACAAAGTTTTGATCCAACTCGGAAAGCAAAATCGTATGGATCAACTGGCGTTTGGCTTTTTCAGTGCCGATCAAACGTAGAGAATCGTTGGATTGCACCAGCTCAAGAGACTGTTCTGCACATTTCTTCTTCACTTTCTTGATGTCCTTCATTAGCGTCGACTCGCTGACGTACAATTCTGCGACTAAGTCTTCGATGGAAAGCGCCTCTTCTGCGGCTGTCAGTTTTAATAGGAGATAGGCGATCCGTTCTGCGGGTGTCTCAGGGATGCCCACTTGGATGCCTTCTTGGACGGCCTTCAAACGAAGAGTGTCCACGCGATAGCCTTTGTTGGAGGAAAGAATCAATCCAGGCTCATTTTGCTGAATCTCAGAAATATAGGATTTAATGGTTCGTTTGGATAGGGAAAACTTCTCAGCCAACTGACTTGAGGGCGTCCACGTTTCCTGTTCGTTCAAATAGCGCAAAAAGGGTAAATATTTAACCTTCAAAAGAAAACCTCCTTCACCGCTGCGGTGCAAATAAATAGTTGTTTCACCGTGGGGATTTTCCTATAGTATACCTATAGATGGCAGCGCTATCAACAAAGCTTTTTAGAAACAAACAAGCAAGGAAAATGTGAATGGAAATGGGAGGAATCAACGTGGAAAAGTTAAATGTATTACTAGTGTGCGGGTCTGGAGCAAGCTCAGGGTTTATGGCGGCGAATATCAGAAAGGCGGCGTCAGCGAAGGGCATTGAGTTGAAGATCACGGCACGAGGCGAAAGTGAGATCGAAAACTATATTGAGGAGATCGATGCCTTGATGGTGGGGCCGCATTTAGCCTACATCTTAGACGAGGTGGAGGAATTTGTTGGGGATGCGCCAGTGAAGGTCATTTTGATGAAGCCGGAATACTACGCGACGTTGGATGGCGAACAAGCGTTGACGCATTTGTTGGAAGAGATGGGCTAGTTCTACAATAGGAGGGTATAAAAATGAATTCTTTGATCCATTGGCTAGAAACAAGCTTTACCCCAAGGATGAACAAAATCAACAACAATGTTTGGATCGTGACATTGAAGGATTCCATCATGCAGGCACTGCCGTTGATTTTCTTAGGGTCGATCTTTTGTATGTTGGCGATATTGAACGACTACTTCCCTTGGCTGCCGAATTTCTGGACGCCATTCGGGTGGACGATGGGGATGATCTCGTTAGTGATCTCTTTCTTGATTCCCTTTAACTTAATGGAAAAGAAACGGTTGCGGAAGCAGCGGATCAACGCGGGGATGGCAGGCATTATTTTATTTCTGATCATTATTACTCCGCAGGTCATCACGGATGGGCAACCGGGGTTCAACCACAGCGCATTAGGCGCTGGCGGGATGTTCGTGGCCATCGTGGCGGGGCTGTTTGCCGGCTTCGTGCTGAATCTATTCGGAAAATTCTCTTTCTTTAGTGAGGAATCCGTGATCCCGGACTTTGTACGTTCGTGGTTTGACGCGATGCTGCCGATCGGGATCGTGGTCGTTGTTGGATGGGTCGTTGTCGATATCGTCGGGTTCGATGTGTACAATTTTGTGTTGGCGCTCTTCATGCCGCTGCAAAATATCGTCGAAACGCCGTGGGGCTTCTCTTTGATGCTGTTTGTGGTGTGCTTCCTTTATTCGCTGGGCATCTCGACGTGGGTATTGACGCCGGTATTGAATCCCGTTTTATTGGCGGCGATCCAAGCGAACATTGATGGAACGGCGACGAATCTAGTGACGGACCCAACGATTTACTCTGCGTATCTGTGGATTGGCGGGATCGGCTGTACGATGCCGTTGGTCTTCATGCTGATGCGCTCCAAATCGAAAAAATTAAAAGCGCTGGGGACGGCATCGGTGGCACCAACTGTGTTTAACATCAATGAACCGATCGTGTTTGGCTGCGTTGCGTGGAATCCGCTGTTGATGATTCCGATGTGGCTGCAGGGGATTATTTTACCGCTGATCGTTTGGCTGCTAACTAAGGTGATCGCGTTTGCGCCGATCCCGATGGAGATGTTCCAGATGTGGTACTGTCCGTTTCCGATCGCTACGTGGCTGACCACCCGCTCGGTGTCTGGCTTATTATTGATGGTGTTGATTTTCGTGGTGGCTTCTGCGATTTGGTACCCGTTCTTTAAAGCCTACGAAAAGCAGGAGATGGAAAAAGAGGCAGAGGCTGCGAAAAAGGCCTAAGTTAAATTTGGAAGAAGGGTTGATAAAGAATGAACGAGCAGACAGTTCAAGACGCGATGCAGATCATCTTGCACGCTGGTGATGCGCGGAAATATTGCATGGAAGCATTAAAAGCGATCGAGACCAGTGATTTTGAGACCGCAGAGGAAAAAATGGTTTTAGCAAACGAAGAGATCGTGCAGGCGCATCATATCCAGACGGATGCGATCACGGCAGAAACTTCCGGCGAGGAAGGTCATTATTCGGTGCTCTTTGCCCATGCGCAGGATACGCTCATGACGATCTATAGTGAATTGAATATTGCCAAACGCATGCTGGCTATTTTTAAAACCTACGATCAGCGAATCCAACAGATCGAACAGCAGATACAAGGGGGAAGCGAAGATGAATAAAGCACCAAAGGGTTTTCCAAAAGACTTTCTATGGGGCGGTGCGATCGCAGCAAATCAGGCAGAAGGTGCTTGGGATGTGGATGGCAAAGGCTGGTGTGTGGCGGACATCAATGAATTTCGTGACGATGTCGCCTTAGAGAAAAAATCAAACATGGAAACGACGATCGCTTATGTAAAAGATGCGATGGCAAGTGAGGATCGGATCTTTCCCAAACGGTGGGGCATCGATTTTTACCATACGTATCAAGATGACCTGAAATTGCTGGCGGAATTGGGCCTAAAAACCTTCCGTACCTCGATCAACTGGTCGCGGATTTTTCCAAACGGCGACGAAACAGAACCCAATGAGGCGGGTTTGAAATTTTATGATGACCTCTTTGATGCCATCTTGGAAAATGGGATGGAGCCGATGATCACGATGTCTCATTACGAGATTCCGCTTCATTTGACGACAGCATACAAGGGCTGGTATTCACGGGAAGTCATTGATTTCTTTGTTCGCTATGGTCAGGTGATCTTAGATCGTTACCATACTAAAGTTAAAAAATGGATCGTGGTCAATCAGATCAATTTGATCATCCATGAATCGTTCAACCACTTAGGGATCGGAGAGGATGTCGTAGACGATTTGCTGTCTGCGAAATACCAAGGCGTTCATAATGAAATGGTCGCGAGCGCTCTGATTACGAAGTACGCCCATGAAAATTATCCAGACAACGAGATCGGGATGATGCTGTGCAGCGGACCTTCCTATGCCGCAACCTGTAAGGCGGAGGATGTGTTGGCGACCGTCAAGCTCAATCAAATGGAATATTTTTACGCGGATGTTTTGCTGCGGGGGTATTATCCAGGCTACGCTTTCCGTTATTTTGAAGACAAGGGAATCACGGTCGTCTTCGGAGAGGGCGACGAAGACGCACTGAAGCATACGGCAGATTTCATGTCCTTCTCTTATTATTATACGCAGATCTGCGATGAGGATTCTTACGCCAAAGACTTAGGACCCCATCGCAACAAGGAGCTCGATGCGAACCCTTGGGGCTGGACGATCGATCCCGTTGGCCTGCGGATCGCATTGAACGAGTTTTATGATCGCTACCAATGCCCGATCTATATCACCGAAAATGGCATCGGCTATTTCGATAAGCTGGAAGAAGGGGCGATCCACGATTCCTATCGCATCGACTATTACCGCGACCACCTGAAGGCGATGAAAGAAGCCATCAAAGACGGCGTAGACCTGCGGGGGTATTATGCTTGGGGGCCGATCGATATTATTAGCTGCTCTTCCAGCGAGATGAGCAAACGGTACGGCTTCATTTATGTGGACCTTGATGATTATGGAAAAGGCAGCGGAAAACGATTGAAGAAAGACAGCTTTGCTTGGTACCAACAGGTGATCCAAAGCAATGGCGACTCGCTGGACTGATTATTTAAGAGAACTTAACGAGGAGACTCGTTAGGTTTTTTTGTTTGTTTCCAGCCTCATCCGAAATATATCGAAAAATGTTTATTGTTTACGGATTTAAAAGCAGAATGATTTACTGTAGAAAGGGCATAAAAGCTTCCTAGCAGCACTTAAGGGTAGTGGGCTAAGGGCAGTATGAACCAAACGATAACTAAAAAAATGGAAATAAAGGCTATAAACGTATTCGTATAATCGAAACATAAGTATATTTATATCTGCGATAAAATAATTATTTGCATTATAACGATAACTATATTAATATTAAAACAATAGAAAATATCATTTATTTGTATTTTGCAAATGGGGGTTTTTAGCAATGGATGGAACAACTGAGGAACAGGATAAAATTCGCCGAGCGACGTTGATGATCTCGCTCATACTGCTGCTGGTTAGCTGCGGAAGTTTTTTTCTTTACCAATATGCCTATCAGACCAGATTGAATGTGACCGTTACCAGTAAAAAACTACTTCCAGAAACTGAAAAGGTGAAAAAGAATTCAGTGAAGTCCTCTAAGAAACCCGACGAAGACCAAGCGGTGACAAATAATCAAACGACAAATGAAGGGATCAAGGAACTGGAGCAAGACCCGTTAAAACAATTGCCAGAGACAGCCAACGATCCTTTGAAAAAGAAAAAAGCAGTGATCTCTTCTTCGAAAATTTTTAAGTTAGGAGATACGACGGAATATCTGCCGTAAGCTTTACGGACGATTATCGCTTCAGTTTTTCTAAACGACAAGAAAATTTAAATAACGAATAAAGTGTAAAAATACGGATTATCCTGCGAGGATAAACGCTCAACGCGCTAAGAAATGATTGTTCATTTCTTAGTTCGTTGAGTTTTTTTATGAGCTTAAAAGCGATATTCCGCTAAGAAGTGGAAATAAAAAGCAATAATTTAAATAACGACTGTTTTTAATTCGCTGAAAAACGACGAAAACGTTTATATTGAAGAATACTATTAATAAACCACAAAAATTTATACATTTTACGGTTAGATTTCGATTTAATAAAGGTTTTTTACTTATTTATAGAAAGAAAATTCTAATGAGGGTGACTTTTTTGTTATTATTTTGGAAAATAAAATTTTGAAAGCATTCCATATGCTTCTTTAAAGAATATAATGTTCTATAACTGAATAAAAACCGTATGGCAATCCAGTTTGAACATATTATTTGTGTTATTTAAGAGCATATAATAATATTAAATTAACGAATAAAGCTCATTAAGAAAGAGTCATTCTAAAATAATAAAAATTAAATGAAGTTGAAGGGGGTGGGTGAATTCATGGTATTTGTTAAAAAAGCAACTGGGATCGTCCTTGTTTCCCTGTTATTTATTTGCAACGGCAGCTCGTTGATAGGCGTTCATGCAGAAGGAACACCAGAAGGATCGGAGCATAATGAAACAACAGCATCTAATGAACAAAGCTTAAAGACGCTCACTAGTTCTGATGAATTTTTAGAGGACCTGTCCGCGGATGATGGCGCTACCAAAAAAACGACCGCGTCTACGGAGGCGTCAGCGACCATCGAGTTCGCAGCTGCAAAAAACGAATCGGGAGAGGAGCAGGAGGCAACTGCTTCCAGTTCTGAAGCAACGGAGGCATCAACGGAAGAAACGACAGATTCTTCTGTTGAACAGGCGGAAACTTTCGCAATTGGTGTACAGGCAGTAGGTGAAGGAACAGCAGAAAGCCCGCGTATCGTCGAAAATGAAAGTGAATTAAAAACAGCGATCGAAGTGGATAAGGTCAGTCATATAAAGCTGGCTCCTGCAAGCGACCCTAATCAAGTGTTTGCTCTCACAAGCAGTGGCAGAATCGGCATCACGAATAGCATGACGATCGATGGCAACGGACGAACGGTCTCCTATACGTCTTCACGTGCATTTGAAGTAAACACGGCGGGTATTTACGTGACGTTTAAAAACATCACTTTCGGCTCAACCGATTTTACCGTTCCAGCAGATGAATATTATGGCTTTTGCCGAATTTTTGGACAAACGAATGTCACCTTGGAAGTCGAGAATGTGAAGTATTATTCGAACAGAGGAGCACAGCCGTTTTATAATCGGAACACTGGCGGAAAAATTATTTTCTCAGGAATCAACGATTTTAGAGTAAGCAATGGTACTTCCGCACAAGAATTTGCGGAGGCCAACAACTATCTTTTTAAAAAAGATAGTCAGACAATGGTGCGTCACAGCACAGGTTACGCTCGTGCGGTACGAGCGAATGGTGAACTTATTTTTGAATTAGAAGAAAACGCGCAGGTTGATTTTACTACCAACTCGCCTGATTTCGCTGAAATATCAGCGGACGGTGCAAGGTTCACCGTAGGAAAAAACGCCAATTTAAAAATCAATGGGGAGACGGATTTTTCAAATAATAACAGTCGTAATGTTTCCTTTGACATTCAAGATCAGGCAAAGGTGGCAATGACCTTTGGAAATGCGATCAATATCAGCAGCGATTCCACACTCAAAGTAGGGAAAGGGGCAACGCTCGATTTGAAATCGACGAATGACAGCAGGATTTTTCGCAGTACCATCCCGCCGGAAAACTTTGTCGTGGACAATGCCCTTCGAATGACCTTCAATGTGTCGGGAACTAGAAGTGGCGAGCCGCTAAATACCGGCTTTACTTTCAGCGACTTTATAGCGGATGTTACAAGCTACGGGATCACAGCGAATGGCGAGCCAATCGCGAGTACAGTCCAAGCGAGGGACAAGATTACTTCGAATGGCACAAATCTTACATTGTCGAACGCTTCCACTCGAGCGGACTTTACCACAGAGGAAAAAACCGCGATCCGAGGAGCAACGAGCATGATTTTTCAACGGCTGCCGAATCCGTCGGTCGTGTTGAATGTGAGAAGTGTCATCAGAGATACGACGGCGACGTTTACTATAAGCGACTACCTCTCAAATAGCAATACAATAACGAAGGCTATCTTTCGTCTGTACGACAAGGAAAAATCTCCAGACGACCTGAAGCAGGACAGTGATTCGGATTTGGTGGAGGAAAAGACACTCGCAAGCGACGCCCTTACGTCAAAACTCGAATTTACGGATTTAGATGCTGAAACAGATTATTGGCTGTATGTTCAATTAAAAACCAATTTTGATTCCACGGATAGTGAGTGGTACGGCGTGCCATTTGTCACAAAATCCAGTCTGTTATCCGTGTCGATCCCAACGTCGATGTTTTTCACGACGGAGATGGACGAGTCAGGCAATTTGTATGTGCAATCACCTAGCTATGCCGTAAAAAATAACAGCGCTTATTTTGTCGATGTGTCAATGGCAAGCTTTGAAGAGGAAAGCAATGGAAATGTTGAACTGGTGGACGGTCCTCAAACAAACAATACGAAAGATCTGTGGTTGGAGCTGACTAAAAACCGGGAGCAACTGACGACACTAAAAACGGATCTATCCAATGTTCCCATCAGTAAATTGGATACAGATGAACGCAGCGAGCTCCGATTCGCCGGCGAGTATTACGGACCGGGGGGAAGAGAGGTCAACGTGGCCTATAAAATGACATTGAAATTTGAAAGAGCGGAGGATTAACGCATGGAGGAACTCAATAAACAGCCAGAAAACAAGCGGAAACGACTGTTGTTACTTTTACTTCTGTTGTTACTGTTGAGTGTTGGCGGCTATTTCGTCTATCAGCACTTTAACCAACCAGATACACCTGTGACCGTGGTCAGCGGCGAATTTTTACCAGACGGGAAAGATGCTTCAAAAATCTCGGAAAAAGAACTTCAAAACATGGCTCAGAAAAAAGTCGACGCGAGTCAATTCAATATGGTGATCGCGCCAACCGCAACAGTCAATCAAGACATGACAAGCGATCTATTCATTCAGAATCCGGCGCACAATGGTCATCCCATCAATGTCGAAATTCGTTTAAAAGGGTCAAATGATTTGGTTTATACCTCGGGGGCGATGCAACCGGGTTATGAAATAAAAGGAGCAACCTTAGAAAAAAAATTGGAGAAGGGGGAACATCAGGCAACTGCACTCTTTAGTATTTATGACGATACTACCAAGGAAAAACGCGGCCAAGTCGCGGCAGCAATCACATTTCATGTAGAATAATACCATTTGGAAGGAAGATGAGAGATGAAAAAATTTATCAGTTTAGTAGCGTTATCAAGTTTGATGTTTTTAGCAGTACCAGTAGGAGCAACAGATATTGTTGGAGAAGAATCCGGCGAAATTCCGATCAACGGAACTTTAGGGATGGACAATACAGATGAAGAGGCAAAAATCGTGGAAGGCGAAGATTCATGGATCAATGTCACATTGCCGACAGAAACGATTTTCTATAGTACGAATACTAAAGCAAACGCGCCGATCAAATCACCAGACTACACGATCACTAATAATTCAGGACGTCCAGTGGACATCAAATTCAGTAAATTGACTAAAGACGCGGGTTCAAGCACTACTGATGTAGATTACGACGTGTCATTACGAGGATTTACTACAAATCCTGCTATCATCACTGGTGGTGAAGAGGTTGATCAATCAGGTTCCCCTACGACGATTCATCGATTAGCCAACAGTAAAGGAAAATTATTAGAAGGAGATACGGACGGTTCAAATCTGAAAACAGTGACTTACGGCTATGAAGGAACAGTCAATGAAGACTTAGCTGCTACCGTCAATCATAACTTTGATATGACACTTGAATTTGAGTCTGTTGGCTGGTAATCAAAGGATAATTTCGGGAGGCCATGCAGATGAATGATACGATCAAAGTTACAGGGACCTTGAACATGCCTGTTGAATCGTCTGTTCCAGAGCCTGAGGCTGCTTCCCCCAGTTCAAAGCCTAAAGAAGTGATCCACGCGACTACGCGAAATGAGTATTACCCCCAAACAGGCGAAAGAATGGAAAATGAGTTTTTGATCTTAGGAATTCTGCTGATCTTACTCGCAATCGTTATTTATATGAGACAGCAGTTGAAGAGTGAAGCTCAATAGATAGGAAATAAACTGACGGGCCCTCGTTGGCTTTCAGTGGAAGAGAAACTCGAAGCGTTGAAGACTTTAGTGACTTCAACACTTCGAGTTTTTTTGTTTAATGGTTTAAAGAAGCAGGAGAGGTCTTTCTTTTAATAGAAGGCTCTTTTTGAACACCGTCTAGTTCCGAGAAAGAAGGGATGGTAGCGCTTAAAAAACGGTTGACACTGAATTTTTTCTCCCGTACAATAATAGTGAGAAAACTTAAATCAAAGCAACGGTGGTAGTTGCTGCTTTGAGTATGTTACTGATAATGCAGGCAGAACTCAAATTACCTTGGGATAAATTCGCTATCCCCAGGTAGTTTGAGTTTTTTTGTTGGAAAGGAGGGAAAGCATGATCATCAGTCAAATTCTAAACAATAATGTAGCCATTGTAAAAAAAGGGAGCAATAACCAAGCTCGCGGGAATGAAATCATTGTTTACTCAAAAGGAGTGGCCTTCAAGCACAAAGTCGGGGACGGCATCGCAGAGGCAGAGATTCAAAAGACGTATGTGTTAGATTCCCATGACAAATTGGAGCATTTCAGCTATTTACTTTCGAATACCAAAGAGGAATACCTTCAAATCGTGACCGAGACGATTGAATATGGGGAGAAAGTAATCAAGAAGGATGTTTCTGATTATCTGTATCTGGCGCTGCTGGATCATATTGATTTTGCAATCAAGCGTCTGAAAAAGCAGCAGATCGTAAAGAGTCCTTTAGATTGGGAGGTTCGGAAATTCTATCCGGATCACTATAAGATCGGCTTGTACGCGGTAGGCTTGATGGAGAAGGCAATAGGGATGACCTGTCCGAATGAAGAAGCCGTTTCGATCGCCCTGCATTTTATCAACCTGCAAAACAAAGGCAGCGAGGATGACACCATGATGAAAATGATGGAGGCGGTTCGAGACATTTTGTCCATCATTAAATATCACTTTCGATTGGATTTTGAAGAGGAGAGCATCAACTACATTCGGTTAGTGACCCACTTGCAGTATTTCATCGTTCGTATGTTCAAAAACGAGGCCTTTACATCAAATGAGACTGAGCTCAATCGGCAAATTCGGAAGCTTTATCCAGAAGCCTATAGCTGCGTGAACAAAATACGTATCTATGTTAGAGACACATTTGGAAAGGAATTGTCTGATGATGAGGAAGCGTATTTGATGCTCCACATCCAGCGTGTAACGAAACGAGAAGAAGACAGCATCTGAGTGTGTAGTGAGGCTCAGTGACTGTCACTGTGAAAAGTGAGGAGAAAAAAATGAGCTATGAAAAATTTGGAAAACAACTGATCGAGCTGGTCGGCGGGAAAGAAAATATTCAAAGCGTAACGAATTGCATGACGCGCCTGCGTTTTAAATTGAACGATCGGTCGATCCCAAAAACAGAAGAAATCAAAGAATTGCCTGATGTTATCGACGTCGTATCGAATGATGTCGCGTACCAAGTCATCATAGGGACGCAAGTACAGGAGATTCGACCGGAGATCAATCGGCTTTTGGGATTGACGGGTGGTGAAAAAGCGCAGGGAAACGGTGAAAAAGAAAAGTTTGTCACGATGGCGCTGCGTGTCTTATCGGAGGCAATGGGGCCCATCCTGATCCCCATCATGGCTGCTGGTTTGTTGGCAGGGATCTTATCGTTAGTCTCTTTGACTGGAGTCGTATCTGCGGAGAGTTCGACCTATCTGATCTTAGATGCGATTCGTCAATCGGTGTTCTTTTTCTTACCAGTATTGATCGCGATTTCTTTTGGCCGTCAATTAGGAGTGAATGAATATTTGGCTGTCACGATCGCTTTGACTTTGATGTCAGACACGATCAATGGTGCTAAAGGCTTGGATTTTCTTGGCTTGAGCCTGCCGGAGACAACCTATTCTAATTCGTTCTTCCCGATTATTTTAAGCATTATTTTCATGAAATATGTTGGGAAAGGCTTGGATAGAATCATTCCAAAGGCTTTGCAGTATTTCTTTAGTCCCGTGTTGACGTTGATCATCACGCTGCCAGTGACGTTGATTTTATTCGGACCCTTAGGTATGTATATCGGTGATGGGTTGAACTTTATCTTTGATTTTATCGGCAATACTTTTGGCAGCTGGAGTGTCGTGATGCTCTACGCAGCTTTACAGCCGTTCTTGATCACGATCGGCGCAGGGAACTTTATTATTCCGATCTTTATGAACTCTTATGCGACGTTAGGCTACGATCCAGTATTTACCGCAGCATGGGTCATTTCAGATATTGCAGTATGCGGCGCCGTTTTAGGGTATTTCTTCCGCTCAAAGGACAAAAAGCAAAAACAATTATTCGCGACGACAGCCTTCAGTGCATTCATGGGTGTGACGGAGCCAGCTGTTTATGGGGTATTCGTGAAATATCGTCGCCCCTACATCGCCGTTGCTATTGGAGGCGGATTGGGTGGATTGTTCGCGGGGATGATGAAGGTTGTCGGCTATGCACCGGTTGGAATCTTGGGGCTTCCTTCTTTCATCGGTGAAAGCAATTATCGGAACTTTTATATGATGCTGATTGCTGTGATCATCGGATTTGTAGGAGCTGGGATCGCTTCCTTCATCTTGGGGATACCGGATGACGAAAAAGTAGCGACGAAGCAAACAGATCCTAGTGAGAACGGCGCGGAGGCAGTGACAAAATTATTGATCAAAGCGCCAGTGAAGGGGAGAAATGTGGCGCTGAGCCATGTGGATGATAAAGCTTTTTCTTCATCCGCGTTAGGAAAAGGGTTAGGGATCGAACCAGCAGAGGATACGATCCATGCGCCTGTCAATGGCGAAATCGTGAGTTTGTTTCCTACCAATCATGCGATCGGAATCAAAACAGAGTATGGTGTAGAGATCCTAATCCATATCGGAATCAACACGGTTGAATTGGAAGGCAAGCATTTTGAATCCTTTGTGAAACAAGGAGACATGGTCTCTGTCGGGGATACGATTCTTAAAGCCGATATGGCAGCTATTCGCGACGACGGGTACGATCCGGTCGTGATTACGGTGATCACCAATACGGCCGATTATTTAGATGTGTTACCCACAAGTGATTTAAGCGTGAATAATGAAGAGGACTGCTTAACAGTCGTCGTATAATACGGAGGAAGTAAAATGAAGGAATTATCAAACAAGTTTCTTTGGGGCGGCAGTATCGCCGCGCATCAATTAGAAGGTGCCTGGCAAGAAGGCGGAAAAGGCCCCGCGATCATGGATTTTGCGACTTCAGGTTCAGCCGCGATCCCTCGTGAATACACGAAAACGATCGAAGAAGGCAGACGCTATCCTTCCCATGAGGGGATTGATTTTTACCATCGTTACAAAGAAGACATCAAGCTTTTTGGGGACATGGGATTCAAGAGTTTGCGACTATCTGTTGATTGGTCACGGATCTATCCAAATGGGGACGACGCTGAACCGAATCAAGCAGGCATTGAATTCTATCAACAGGTCGTCGATGAGCTGCTGAAACACAACATCGAACCAATCGTTACACTGTATCATTTTGAACTCCCAATGAATCTAGTGACGAAATATGGTTCCTGGAAGAATCGAAAAGTGGTCGACTTCTATTTGAAGTATGCCGAAACAATGCTCCATGCGCTGAAGGGGAAAGTGAAATATTGGGTGAC
Organism: Enterococcus sp. AZ048; assembly: GCF_051715125.1. Classification (NCBI taxonomy): domain Bacteria; kingdom Bacillati; phylum Bacillota; class Bacilli; order Lactobacillales; family Enterococcaceae; genus Enterococcus; species Enterococcus sp. AZ048. The sequence goes on from NZ_JBIOTD010000002.1 coordinate 307,379, forward strand.
CTTTAATGAGATGAACCATCTTGAACCGCAAACAGAAGCTTCAGATATGTTCACCTATATTTTGGCAGGATTAAAATACAGAGAGTTAGAAGGAAATAAAAAGGAGACGCTGGCGATCATCGGCTATCATATGACGCTGGCAGCCGTGAAGGCGAACCAATTGATTCGTCAAATCGATGCGACGAATCAAGCGGGGTGTGTGTTTGGCATCGTGCCAACGTATCCTATCAATTCTGATCCCATCAATGTGCTGAACGCCTTCAAAGAAATGGACCGTGATTTTTATCAGATCGACGCGATGTGTTACGGCGAATTTCCGAAATATAAAATGACAGAGCTGGAAGATATGGGCATCGATATTGGCATGACCGAGGAGGACAAAGCTGCTTTTGCGGAAGGAAAGCTAGACTTTATCGGAATGAATTATTATATGTCTCAGGTGGCACGTTATGAAGGGGATACGGCTGATGAAAATGCTCTGTTCGGCGGGGTGCAAAATCCATTCATTGAAAAAAGCAAATGGGGCTGGGGAATTGATCCGATCGGCTTGAGGTATTTGCTGAATTATACCTACCGCAGATATGGTTTGCCCATCATTATTTGTGAAAATGGTCTGGGGGCCTTCGATGAGGTCGGGCCAGATGGCATCGTTCATGATGACTACCGTATCGACTTTTTGCAAAAGCATCTGAGGGAATTAAAAAAAGCGGTGGTTGAAGACAAAGTCGATTGCTTCGGCTACCTGATGTGGGGACCAATTGATTTGGTCAGCGCAACTACAGGGGAAATGCGAAAACGCTATGGTTTCATTTATGTCGACAAGCAGGATGATGGCACCGGCGATCTCTCGAGAACGCCGAAAGAGTCGTTTTATTGGTACAAAAAGCTGATTGCTGAAAACGGCGCGTCCCTCTAAAAATGATCAGAGCAACGAGTTTATTTACCTCATGACAGAAAAAAGATGACGAAGAAGGTCCCTTTTCAGGGAACGATCTTTGTCATCTTTTTGTCATTCTTATCGTAAATTCGAGAAAGCACCGAATTTGGTCAAGAGTTCGTCAAAGCCTGGGACGGTTTCTTCGCGGTTCCAGTCTCGTTGCAATTCACAGGCGAGCTGCGCGATCGAAGTCAGTTGTGCACCGGCTTGTTCGACACGGCGCAACGCCGTTTCGTGGGCAATTGGGGAAGTTCCGCCAACGGCATCAATGATTGGATAGACTTCGTAGCCTTCTTTTAAGGCGTCTAATGTCGGGAACGTCAAGCAAGCTTCTGTCCATAGGGCTAAGATCAATATTTTCTTGCGGCCGGTCGCTTTGATGGCTTCGTTGTATTCTTTGTCTTCCCATGCGTTGATCGAGCTGCGGTCGTAAGAAGGAACGTCTTCTCCTACGGCTTTTTTCAGTACAGGGATCGTATCTGTGTTCCAGCCTTTTTCAACGTTGACGGTTGAAAGGACAATCGGAATATTATAAAGTTTCGCCAGTTCGATCGCGATCTCCGTGTTGCGGATCAGCTCTGAACGGTTCATCGAATTAATGGAATTGATTTGGGTCGGTTGATAGTCGATCACGGTCAATACTGTATTATCAGGTGAGAGTAGCTCGTCTTCTGTTCGTTTCACATAACTTGTCATTCTATCCACTCCTAATTTTTATTGAGGCCGTCATTTTTCCTTGCAGAAAATGAGGCACAGCCTGTTTTTGACACACCTATTGTAACGCGGAATGGTGAAAAGCACGAAGATTTCGTTTTGTTAGGAAGTGGGCAAAGCGTCTAGAAAACGTCTTGCGGCATTGGAGAACACCTGCTTCTTTTTCCAAATAATACTGATTTTTGCCGTCAGTTCAGGCACCAGAGGAACGAATACCAAGCCGTTGTTTTCTGTGGGAATGATCCCATCGAGACAAAAGGCGACCGTCGTACCTTCTTTTACGAACAACGACGCGTTATAAAGCAAATCGTAGCTGCCGGCGATCTTAAATTGACTCAAATTGCCGCCGAGCCATTCGGAAAGCTGGTGATTCACCATGGTTTGACTAGAAACCAGCAAGGAGTGATTCTTCAAGTCACTGGGGGATACCCTTTCTTTTTTTGCCAGTGGATGGAAGTCATTGACCAGTACGCCCCAGCGGTCTGAAACAGGAAGAGCAAGGTATTCGTATTTTTGCTTTTCCACCGGATCGATTACCAAGCCAAAATCCAGCAGTCCTTTGTCGAGTTTATCCTTCACATCGTCTGCATTGCCGCTGTACATCTCAACTGTGATGTCAGGATACGTGACCATCAGCTCGTTTAAGGTCTTGGCCAAGTAGCGAAAGGCGGGCGTCTCGCCGCCACCGATTCGGATGGTTCCGCCGATCACGTCATTTTTCTTCAGGTTTGAGGTGGTCGTGTCCACGAGGGAGAGGATCTCTTGCCCGCGGTTTCGCAAGTAGATGCCGTCTTCCGTGAGCGAAATCTCGCGATTGCCGCGGATAAATAATTGGACGCCTAACTCCTCCTCCAGCTCTTTTAATTGTTTGGAGAGGGTAGGTTGGGATAGGTGCAGCACCTCTGCTGCCTTACTGATTGTTTTTTCCCTCGCGACAGTCATAAAATAGGTCAAAACACGAATATCCATTTACTTCCTCCTATAGCTAAAAACGATAGTTAGCTATTTTATATAAGTATTAGTCATTGCTAGTATAGCGAAGTATACTGGACTCAGCAAGTAAAGGGAGGATGATTCGGATGGAACAGGCATTTTTGGCGAAAATCCAAGGCATGGAGATTTTACTTGGCTCCGAAATTTATGGAGAAATTCATGAACTAAAAGCCGATAATGAGCGGCTCGTTATGGAGATGAACGGCGCTTACCATACACAGAGGGAGATGCGAGAGTGTTTAGAGAAGATCACTGGAAGCACCATTCATGACTCGGTCACCATTTCTCAACCGTTTTACACGGATTTCGGCAAGCATATCTCCTTTGGGAAGGATATTTTTATCAATCAGAATGTGATGTTTGTCGATTTAGGCGGGATCGTGATTGAGGACCATGTGCTGATCGGTCCTATGTGTCGGATCATTTCGGTGAATCATCTCACGGACCCGAAAAAACGCCGCGGCTTGTCTGTTGCGTCAGTAAAAATCGAAGAAAATGCTTGGCTAGGCGCCAACGTGACGGTTTTACCCGGTGTGACCGTGGGGAAAAACGCGATCGTGGCGGCGGATTCGACGGTCACAAAGGATGTGCCGGAGAATGTGATCGTTGCAGGATCACCAGCCAGAATCATCAAAGAAATAGCTTTTCAGTGAGTTTCCCACAAAATTTAAAGAGAAATGGGGAATAGCGGATGTCTATTTTTCGAGTATTATTGTTATTTTATATAACACTGGCAGCCCTGACTGCTTGCGCAAAACCTTCTGTCGATACTGCCTCGATCTCCAGCAATGACACCCAGTGGACAATGAATGGGCATCCGCTACAAATAGAACTGGAGGATACGGAAGCTAGTTGGCAGTTGTCAGAGGTTTTGCCTGATCAATTCGTGATGCAGGATTTGAACGGGAATGAGAAGTATTATACACTCCCGAAACGTCTGCCGACGAGTGAAACGCAAGTCGAAAGGATTGAAGCAGGAGACGTGATGTTGTACGGTAATAGGACCCTCGTTGTCTTTTACCGCTCCTTTTCAACCAATTATTCCTACACACGAATCGGTCGAGTGAAGAATAACGAAAAGTTAGCGGATCAGCTAGGCGAAGGGGACACAATGGTGGAACCACGCAGTGATGAAAGGAAGGAATAAGTATGTTAAAAGAGACGTATACATTAACGAATGGAGTAGAAATTCCTAAGATCGGGTATGGAACCTGGAAAATCGCAAACGACCAGGCGACTGAAAAAGTGCTGGAAGCAATTGAAGCAGGATATCGCCACATTGACACGGCACAGGCTTATGGCAATGAAGCAGGCGTTGGCGCAGCGATCAAAAAAACAACGGTACCAAGAGAAGAGCTGTTCCTCACCACCAAGCTTGCGGCAGAAATCAAAGATTATGACAGTGCGGTGAAGGCCATCGATGACTCACTGAAAAAATTAGGCGTAGATGTTATTGATCTAATGATCATTCACAGTCCGAAACCATGGGCAGAATTTCATGGCGAGGAGCACTATTTTGAAGGGAATCTCGCGGCTTGGCGTGCTCTTGAAGAAGCCTATCAAGCAGGAAAATTGCGTGCCATCGGCGTCTCCAACTTTGAGATTGTCGACTTGGAAAATCTATTGAAACATTCTAAAGCCAAGCCCGCGGTGAATCAGGTGCTTGCCCATATTGGTCAAACCCCATTTGATGTCATCGAGTTTTCCCAGAAGCAGGAGATTCTTGTCGAAGCCTATTCACCCATCGCCCATGGTGCGATGCTGAAAAGCAAGACCATCACTGCCTTAGCGGACAAATACAAGGTCTCCATTCCGCAATTGGCGATTCGCTACTGCTTACAGTTGGGTCTGTTGCCATTACCAAAAACGGAAAATCCAGCGCACATGAAGAACAACGCCGAGGTAGATTTCGAAATTTCCGATGAGGATATGGAAAAATTAGCTCGTGTAACAAGTGATTTTGATTATGGCAAGAATAACGACATGCCTGTCTTTCGCAGAGTTTTAGAATAACAAAAAAGCGTCTGTCTCTTACACGAGGCAGACGATTTTTTTTGTTATTTAATGAGTCTTAGGCGGTAGGCAAAACGATCCGTTGATTCGTCACTGGATCAATAATGTCCTCCAATTGAAAACGATCATTTTCGTAAGTCAAGTCGAAAATCGTGCAATTCGGGAAAGGGCGCACCAACACGTGCTCGTCTCCAGACCAGACGGATTGAAGAAAGCTTACACAGGCGCCGTTATGAGAGACGGCGAGCACTTTTTGATGATCCTCATGGCTCATAATATGATGCAAGGCCTGCGTGACGCGCTTTTGAACATCTAAGGTCGATTCTCCGCCGAATTGCAGATAAAAGGATTCAAAATACGCTTTTCCTTCCGGCTGTAAAAACTGCTGCTCCCCCTCAAAAGAACCGAAGTTCATCTCCTTCAACTCTTTCAACCGCTGATAGTTTTTACTGTCAGTAATCAGCTCCAAGGTGTCACAGGCCCGCTCTTGGGTCGAAGCATAGAGGTGATCAAAGTGGATACCGGTCTCTTTAAAATAACTTTTTGCCCGCAACGCTTGCTGGATGCCATTTTCAGTCAAGGGCGAATCACAAGCGCCTTGCACTTTTTTTAATTGATTAAAAAGCGTCTCCCCGTGACGCATCAAATATAATTTCTTTTTCATGATGTCCTCCTATTGTTCACTCTCTCCATACTATCAAATTAAAGATGGAAGCGCATCACAAAGTTGGTAAAGGCCGCTCTATAGCACAGAACCCGGCAGCTTTAAGAGTTTCAAGGACTCCTCCAATAGCTGATCTAATGCCTGCTGATCCGTCATTTCTGGTGTCTCGTTCCATTTCCACAAGGCGGGATAGCCCTTGGTATTTTGACGATTGTTCGGTGAATAGACGGCACCTCCTTGGGCATGGGGATCTGTTGCTGCATAGAGCGTGGGCAATGCACCTTCCGCGGCACTTTGTCGGATGCTGGGGAATACCCGAAACAAAAGCGCCCCCATGCGCATTGCGGTGGAGGTGGCCCCAGCGTTTTTTGTTACTAGATTGGTTGCGGCAACACCAGGATTTGCCGCCATCATTGTGATGGGGTACCTTTTTTCGGTGAAGACTTGGTCTAGCTTGCGAGCGATTTGCGCTTGCGCTAGTTTGGTCTCTAAGTAAATGGTCCATGCGTTGTAATTGTGGCCATCTACATTGGTCAAATCGATCTTAGGATGACCAGCCGGCAACGACGTCAAATTCACGACACGAGCGGCCTCGCTCCGCTTCAAAAGAGCCAAAAGCTGGATGGTCAAATAAAGTCCGCCTAAATAGTTTGTAGCCCACATCATTTCGAACCCGTCCACGGTGACAGATCGTTCCGCCGGCATCATCAAACCAGCGCTGTTGATCAGAATATCTAGACGATCAAGGGGAATATCTTCGCTGAATTTCTTGATGACAGCTAAGCTGCTCAAATCCAATGTGTGATAATAAATATGGCGGTTTCCTGTAGCTTCGATCAGATGATCCCTGGCGTCTTGACCTCTTTGCGCATTTCGTGCGGAGAGATGGACCTCCGCACCCTTTTCAGCTAATGCTCTGGCTGCTTCAAGACCGATGCCGCTGCTTCCACCGCTGATTAAAGCGATTTTTCCAGTCAAATCAGGGATGTCCTTTGTTGTCCAATGAGTTTTTGGTTGCTGATACGTTGTCATAAATAGTCTTCCTTTCATAAAAAAGCGATGCGCCTTTGTAATTTGTACTCCTTTAGTAAGTGGCGATAATGCACAGTTGTGCATTTGAATGAAATGAATTATAGTTTATGGGCAAACAAACGAGCAATCAAAGCGGCTTGTATTTGGAAAAGATGCACAAAAAACAAAATGTGTGAAGGGGATAAAAAATGAAGGCAGACAGTCGAGGATATAAGAATTTATCTCAGGAATATATTACGAAGGCTCTTTTAGCGTTAATGGAAGAAAAAGCCTATGACGAAATCAGTATCACTGAAATAACAAAAATGGCGCAACTGGCACGAAGAACCTTTTATTTGAACTTTTCCTCGAAACAAGAGGTATTAGACGGCTATTTTGAGGTCCTATTCATGGATTTTATGGATTCATTGCGTCAAACCAAGGAGGCGGACCTTTATCATAAAGCACTCGCCTATTTTAACTTTTGGAAGTCACGACTGAGATTTGTCCTTCTCCTTGAGAAGAATCAGCTATTTGAAGGACTGATCAAAAAATACACAGAAAAGCTGGCGGATCAGCAATACTTCAATTCGTTTAAAGATCTTGGGAAAGACCTATCTGAAAAAGAACTCGAAATTTTGATCCTTTTTAACGCGGCGGGGCTATGGAAAATGCTGGAATACTGGGCATTAACGAACAACCAAGAATCTGCTGAAGACATGGCGCGAATCTTTTGTAAAATCGTAAGGAATGAGTAAAACAAAGTATTTTATAGAAAAAAATCTTATTAAAAAAAGAGCGTATACGCACTTTTTTCAATAAGATTTTTGTTTTTTCTTAATGGGGAACTACGAAAAAAAGAAATAAGGCACATTTTTTTGCGTGTAGGTGTTGAAAACACTGGATTGTTCACTTGTGAAATGCGCTTTCTAGTCGACATAAAAAAATTATTGCATTGACAGCGTTTTCTATTTAGGCATAAACTCTTGGTAAGATCCGTGAGAAATAAAAAGAAGGGCGTTCATGAGGACACCCTAACTGCCTGCTTGTCGATACGCATCACTCACTCCAAAGGCCAAGGAGTCTGATTGATGCCTGTTGAGAAGAACGGGTACAGAGAGAAGTCCCTTGAAGGATTCGGCTGCTGCATTCGTGAACGACATTTCAGTTGCTTGATCCCAAGGCTTATTCCACCGATCGATCACCCATTCATACCTCTCTTGAATCAAAAAGAGAGACTTGTTCTATTGTTTTGCCTATTCTCGTCAATACCGATCCCGCCGATGTGAGCCAGATGTGTTTTCACGTTCTTTGTGAACGAGGACCTCGAAGGAGAAAGGATCAGTGACGTTCGTTTTAATAAAAATAGTAATTTTGGAAGGAGAAAAATACATGCGAAGTTTAGTTGTAATTTTTGAAAATAGTGAAGGAAAAAATCATCGCTGGGTTTTGAAAGATCCAGATGTTACGAAATCACCAGAAAAGATCCGGGCAGAATTAGAGAAAATGACGCGCTTGAATCTTTTTGAGAAGGACGGCGTGAAGCTGTTCCAGAAGGTGGTGAGTGCGAAATTCGTCGAAACGGTGGTGACACCGATCTTTGACGTGACTACAGATGTTGAGGAGACCGCAGAACCTCTGCGTCAAGAGGAATCCGAAGCTAAATCAGTCCCACAATCAAAAGAAGGGGCGGTAGAATCAGGGATCACGATCCAAATGACGGATGAAGATGACGAAGGTGTCAAACAGATGGAGTTCGTTATCCCAGAGGGCACGGATATCGAGGCCTTGTCTGATCAGGAGCTGTTAGCGCTCTTTAGGGACATTTTGCCAGAAGGCGCGGAGTTAGAGGAGCTGTATTACGAAGCGGAGGAAGAGCCGCCCCAAGATCCGCTAGTCGATTTGGAGACACCAGATCTGGAAGGAGAGGCGAAAAAGGAACCCCAGACAGTGCCGGAGAATATCCCCATAACGACGCCAGAGAAGGCGAAAAAGGGCAGAAGACCGAACAAAACCAATCGAAAGCTATTGGAGCGGTTCAAAAAGCATAACTCCATGTAGCACATACGTGATCGAATCAAAATCCAACGTTGGTATTCGAGAACGCAAAAGAAAAACGTTTTATAACAGAGCCAGCAAGCGCCGTTTCATTTGTAGGAACAGGAAAAGTCTCGCTTACGCGAAAAAGCGCTTGCACAGGCTTGTTTTTCAGTGCTATAATTCAGATAAAATAAACACAAACTGGATAGTGATTGCTTTATGCAAGCTAAACCTGTTGACAAAATAACACGTGTGAAACGTGTATTTGTTGACGGGTTTTTCTTTTGGGTAAAGTAAAGCCATCTAATTTTACGGAAAAGAGGAACGATACATGGTATTTCCAAAAGGGTTTTTATGGGGCGGCGCAACGGCTGCCAATCAATGTGAAGGCGGCTGGAATGAAGGCGGCAAAGGCGAGAGTATCCCTGACCATATGCGGGCAGGCGGGCTGCATAAACGACGGGTCATGACAGAGGAGATCGATCCGCAGGGCTATTATCCGAACCATGAGGGCATCGACTTTTATCATCGCTACAAAGAAGACATTGCACTATTTGCGGAGATGGGCTTTACTGTTTTTCGCTTGAGTATCGCTTGGTCACGGATTTTTCCGAAGGGGGACGAGACGGAACCGAATGAAGAGGGACTGGCCTTTTATGATCAGGTTTTTGACGAATGTCGGAAGCATGGGATCGAACCGTTAGTGACAATTAGTCATTTTGAGCTGCCCTATGCGCTGGCTGAGAATTACGGCGGCTTCGCGAATCGCCAAACGATCGACTTTTTTGTTCGTTATGCGACAACGCTTTTTGAACGATACAAGGACAAGGTCAAGTATTGGCTGGCCTTCAACGAAATCAATTTTGGGACATTGCCATTAGGCGGGCGCAATCTTTTAGGGATCTTGGACAAGGAAGACAATGAGGAACGCCGCTATCAGGCGCTTCACCATATGTTCATCGCAAGCGCTTTGGCAGTAAAAATCGGGCATGAGATCAATCCAGAATTCAACATTGGGTGCATGCTGGCGTATATGACGATGTACCCGTTGACGTGTAAACCGGAGGACGCATTGGCGAATCAGGAGCTGGTTAAAAAACTAAACTGGTTCTGCGGCGATGTTCAAGTCAAGGGGAAATATCCGTATTATATGAAGCACTATTTTGAAAAGCAGAATATTCATCTGGAATTCGCAGCTGACGATGAAAAGATTTTACGAGAAGGCACGGTCGATTTTTACACCTTCTCCTATTATATGACCAGCTGCGTGACGGCAGACCTTGATGAAAACGGAGATCGCGTGGGCGGTAATTTATTCGGCGGCGTGAAGAACAACTATTTGGAAACCAGCGAGTGGGGCTGGCAAATTGATCCTGTCGGTCTGCGCTTCACCTTGAATGAATTGTACGATCGTTATGAGATTCCCTTAATGATCGTGGAGAACGGGCTAGGTGCTGTCGATCACGTGGAAGAGGATGGCACGATCCATGATAGCTATCGCATCGAGTATTTCCGACGCCACATCGAGGAGATGGGTAAAGCGATCGAAGACGGCGTCGATTTGATCGGCTATACGCCTTGGGGCTGCATCGATCTCGTTTCTGGCGGCACAGGCGAAATGTCGAAACGCTACGGCTTTATTTATGTCGATAAAGACGATGAAGGCAAGGGAACTTTTGACCGCAGCCGCAAAGACAGCTTCTATTGGTATAAAAAAGTCATCGCCAGTAATGGGGGAGAGTTGGGGTAGATGCGCTTGTCATTGACGAACAAGCGTAAAAATGGCTCGTTTTAGAAAAACAGCATAAATCAACGGATGAAAGACGAATCAATTTCCTGATTCGTCTTTTTGCTTTGGTCAAAGGAGTTAAAAGTTAGTCCGTACTTTCTAATGTATAAGAAAAAAAGTGAACTGTCTTTCGAAAGAAAACAAGATTTAGTCCTGAGAAATATGGGAGGTAGGACACTTGTCTATAGGCAAGGCTGTAAACGGTTCACTTCTTCTCGTTATGCAAAAATAAAGCGAACTGACTTAGCATTGTAGAGGGATGCGTTATCAAATATAGTGAGTGTGTAAAGCAAATGCATAAGAAAGAGGTGAGATACATGTTGCAAGAAAGCATCGAAGAATCCTATATTCAATTAGATGTAGAAGCTGAAAATTTTGAAGAGGCGATCAGGAAATCATTTGATCCGTTGATAGAAAACAAGGCGGTTACAGAAACCTATGTAGAGTCAGTTATTCGAATTTATCACGAAACAGGTCCTTATATCGTAATAACTAAAAATATCGCCTTGCCTCACGCTCCAGTAGAAGACGGAGCCCAAAAATTGGGACTAGGTTTTGTAAGACTGAAGGTACCAGTCGTTTCAGGTCATACAACGAATGATCCTGTCCGATATTTGTTTCCGCTCAGCGCTAAAGCCAGCAATGAGCACATCGAGCTACTGTCAAAATTAGCTGATTTATTGAGTAAAAAAAGTTTCATCGAATTTTTACAAAACGTATCTTCAAAGGAAGAATTCGTTCATTATTTTAACAATCAATAAGACAAACAAACTAAATTTCATCCGTTTGTCTAAAAAAGGGAGAGAAGAAGTATGTATAAAGCATTAGTCGCGTGTCGAGCAGGAGTAGGATCAAGTTTGATGCTAAAAATAAAAGTATCGGAAGTTGTTAAAATGAATAATTTTCCTATTGAAGTAGAACATTCGTCATTAGATGGTGTTCCAGGATTTGGTGGGCAAATGATCATTACTTTACCAGATGTTGCAGAAGAACTTGCACAAAAAAATCTACCATACAAATTGATTGGGATCAGTAATATCGTGGACAAAGATGAAATCAAGGCAAAATTAGAGGCAGCCTTAGCTGAATTAGGATAAAAAGGGGTTTGGGAGGGAAATAAAAAATGGATTTTTTTATTAGTTTCTTAAGTACACCAGCAGTCATGTTAGGAATGGTGGCATTCATCGGATTGGTTGCTCAAAGAAAGAGCGGGACCGAAGTATTGACGGGCACCTTTAAAACAATTATTGGTTTCTTAGTGTTTAGTGCCGGGGGCTCGATTATGACGGGCGCCTTGCAAAACTTTAACCAATTATTTCAAAAAGGGTTCCATATCCAAGGAGTTGTCGCTTCACCTGAAGCGGCTACTGCGTTGGCTCAAACTGAGTTCGCATTTGTTACAAGTTGTACGTTGATCATCGGTTTCATTATGAACCTTGTAATTGCGAGAATCACACCCTTTAAAAATATTTTCTTTACAACCGGACATAGTCTATTTTTCGCGTGCGTACTATCGTTGATCTTAAAAGCGCATCATGTAGCCGATGTTCCAGCAATTATTATTGGCGGGTTATTATTAGGATTCTTCTCAGCAGCTTTGCCAGAGTTATGTCAGCCATTCATGCGCAGAATCACGAACAGCGATGCTACTGCAATTGGTCACTTCAATATGATTGGGTACGCTTTGTCGGGGTACATTGGCATGCTTTTCAGCAAGCATAAAGATAAAACTACGGAACACATCAACTTCCCTAAGTGGTTGTCTTTTTTCCGAGATTTCTTAATGGGTGTTTCAGTTGTCATGTTGATTTTGTTTTATGTATCTGCATTAAAAGCAGGACGTCCGGCTGTTGAAGAATTGGCTGGCACACAACATTGGTTAGTATTCCCATTTGTTCAAGCGTTTACGTTTACAGCGGGGATGTCGATCTTAATGACAGGTGTTCGGATGTTTCTATCAGAGATCACCGCGGCCTTTGTTTCGATCTCTGAAAAATTTATTCCAAATTCACGTCCGGCATTGGATGTGCCCACAGTCTTTCCATTCGCTCCAACAGCGGTAATCGTAGGCTTCTTGTCTTCCTACACCGCGGGATTGATCGGAGTATTTTTAATGGTTGCTCTTAAATTTCCAGTAGTTATCATCCCAGCAGCGCACATCTGCTTCTTTTCAGGCGGAACTGCGGGAGTATTTGGAAACTCCACTGGCGGGTGGCGAGGTGCTGTCGTAGGGTCATTCGTCATCGGATTGCTATTGGCATTTTTACCTACTGTTCTTTATCCACTATACGGCACATTAGGCATTGAAGGATCAACATTCCCGAATATTGATTACAACGTGATGGGAATAATGTTAGACAAAATATTGTCACTATTTGGTAGATAGAAGAAACAGACTTAGTGATGAAGCTTCGCTAAGTCTGTTTTTAAAAGAGAGAGGTCAAGAGAATGGAAATTACTACGAAAAAATTGGATGCGTACATTGAGGTCCTTCAACCAGAAATCAACGAATACATCAATCGGTTAGATAAGGAAAAAGTTGTTGAGGCATGTAAAATCATTTCTGAATCAAAAAGAAACCACGGACGAGTTCATATTACAGGTGTAGGAAAACCAAGTCATGTAGCAGAATATATTGCAGCATTGAATTCTTCAGTAGGAACACCTACGTATTATTTGGATACAACAGAAGCAATTCATGGATCAGCTGGGCAGGTTGTTCCTGGAGATGTTGTTATCGCGATCTCCAATAGCGGTCAGACGGAAGAGCTGAAGCGAACGGTTGAATCATTAAAACGATTGGATGCAAAAATTATCGGCGTTAGTGGTGGCGAGAATTCTTGGTTAAAAACGCACTCTACAGTATTTTTGTTAGCCGGCGTTAAGCAAGAAGGAGACGATTTGAACAAACCACCAAGAATCTCGATTTTAGCTGAAATTATTGTTTTGCAATGTTTGTCTATCTTATTGCAACAGGAAGAGCAATTGGATTTAGATAAATATTATCAGTGGCATCCCGGCGGGGCGTTGGGGGCATCTATTAAAGAGTTGAAAGAAGTGGACTCAAAATGAAAATAAAAGGGATTATCACAGCGATGGTCACGCCATTGTCAGAAAATGGAATCAATGAAAAAGCAACGCGAAAATTGGTGAACAAATTGATAGACAGTGGCATCCACGGGCTATTTATTTTAGGCACCAATGGAGAATTTTATGCCTTGAGTGAGGAAGAAAAGCTCGAGTTAGTGAAAATAGTGGTGGATGAGGTTGATGGTCGAGTGCCGGTATTTGCAGGTTCTGGAGGGATTTCGACAGAAGCAGTGATCAAATTGACCAATCAATTTGCAGCACTTGGAGTAGACGCCGTATCTGTCATAACGCCTTATTTGATCAAAGTAAGTGATGACGAATTAATTCAGCACTATAAAAAAATCGCCGAGAATACGAACCTGCCGATCATTCTCTATAATATTCCAGCCAATACAAAAATTTCAATCAGTGAAGCTGTCTTCAAAGAGTTGATAAAAATACCTGAAATCATCGGAATAAAGGACAGCAGCGGTCAAATCGATACAGTCAAAATGTATTTAACGTTGAATGAACGAGATGATTTTTCAGTTTTAGTTGGGTCAGATTCCTTAATTCTTACGGCTCTGAAAGCAGGAGTAGATGGTGCTGTTGCTGCAACCTCAAACGTTCTAACAAAAACAGATCTAGGAATTTATCACGCGTTTCAAAATAATGAGCTCGAAAAAGCAAAAATTCTACAAGAAAGTATTAATGATTTTCGTAGAATTCTAAAATTAGCTACAGTTCCGAGTGTTTTGAAATACAGTCTGGAGGTAACAGGAATACCTGTAGGAAGTCCTAAACGTCCAGTTTGCGATGTGCCGGTAACATTTGACTCCGAGATTCGAACTACACTGGCCCAATACAAAGAAATAGAAGGGATGAACGATTTATCATGAAAAAAATAGCGACACTAACGAGAATCAATGAAGAAAAATTGATGGCGATCATTCGGGTAGAGACGATCGAGCGAGCCGAAGAAATTGTTGATGGATGCCTCGAAGGAGGGGTTTCATGCTTAGAAATCAGCTACACGAATCAAAACGCCGGAACCATTATTGAACAGCTAAAGGACCGCTACCAAGAAAAAGTAGTCATTGGTGCGGGAACAGTACTTGACAGTGAGACAGCTCGTCACGCAATATTGAAAGGTGCGGAATTTATTATAGCACCAAACTTCAGCCATGCGGTCGCGAAACTGTGTAATCGATACCAGATTCCATATATGCCGGGTTGCACATCCATGACGGAAATTGTCGAAGCGCTTGAAGCTGGAGCAGATATGGTCAAAGCCTTTCCTACATCCTCCTTTGTCGGTCCCAAAGTAGTAGCCACGATCAAAACACCGATGCCCTATGTTCCTGTGCTCTCCTCAGGTGGCGTAACCACAGAAAATGTTGCGGAGTGGCTGCATTCAGGGGTAGATTGTATGGGTGTAGGAACCCTATTGTCTAAAGGAAGTAAAACAGAAATAGCAGAGAATGCTCGTTTATTGCGGGAAAAGGTAACTGAAAGTTTGAACTAAGCAAGAACAGGAGGAAACGAGATGCAAAAAGTTGATCAACGAACACGTCAGATTTTACTCAAGCTGATTGAAAAACCGATTATCTCTTCTAAAAATTTATCCACCCATTTGAAGCTGACGAAAGTTCAAATTGATTATGTCATTACGAAAGTGAATGAATTGTTAGCTGAAGAAACGCTTCCTCCTGTTTGGTTTGATGGAAACTATTTTCACTTATCCGATGACAGTCGTCTATTTTTAGTTGAATTTTTCTCGAATGATCAGATTTATCGTCAATATGAGATGGATATTGACGAACGAAAAAAATACATTTACCTCATGCTTTTTTATCATACTGATGAGTATCTGTCAGTAAATCACTTTTTAGAGGTGCTAGATATAGGGAAGACGACCTTCATAAACGATCTGAAAAAAGTAGAAAAAGAATTGGAATCTATCTCGATCCAAATAAACTATGATCGTAAGAATGGGTATACTTTGTCAGGAGACGAGTCCCTTCTGCGGTATCATCTTATGAAACTAGTGCTGGAAGATTTACGCTCGGATAATGGTAGCTTCTTGTGGGACTACTTTCTATTTAACGAAAGCTCAATTGAAAAAGAACAAACCTTTCGCCAGATTTCTGATGAGCTCGATCGCTACTCGATTTCATTAGTTGAAAACCGCCTTCTTGAATTTAGTTATATGCTGATTTTTTTGTTGCCCCGTCTAAACAAAGAATGGGCAGAATTTTATGACAACTATAGCTTTCAAACTTTTTATCAAATGAAAGAATATGCTTTCTCTGTGAGTTTATTAAAAAAATTTTCAATCGAGAATAAGTACGCTGTCTTGTATATTTGTGGTTGGATGCTGGGAATGGCGATTGGAGATGCATCGGAAAAGACACCAGATTACTCCATCATCAATGAACTTGTTGAACGCATCTTTGATCGATTTGAACAATTGTCTGGTATTCGCTTTAAGGAGAAAAGTAACGTAAGAAAGCAGCTGTACAGCCATTTTCGGCCCGCTTATTATCGCCTGTTTTTCCATCTGCCAATTATCAATCCATTAAACAAGAAAATTATTCAAGAATATCCTGACTTGTTTCAGATCGTTAGAGAAACGATGAAACCAATCGAAAATTTATTTGGTACACGGATTCCAGATGAAGAGATATCTTTTTTAACTATCCATTTCGCTTCATTGATCAATGACAACGATGAGTATCAGGTAAAACGAAAGGTTGGAATCATTGTATGCCCGAATGGCATTGGCAGCTCTGCTATTATTTACAATGAATTAAAAAATTTATTTCCTGAAATGATTTTTATAGGACCCATAGAAACCAATGAAATTTATAAAAAGAAGCAAGACTATGATATGATTTTTACTACGGTTCCAAATATACGTCTGTTCTCATTAAAAAAACCGGTTTATACGGTCAATCCTATCATGTCCATCGATGAGAAATATAGTTTGGTTCAAGAAATTCAAAATAGTACAAGAAATCTATCAAGTGATTATCAATTTGAGGAGCTTATGAGCATCATAAGCAAGTATACGAAGATAGAAGACGAAGCTGTGCTGAGAAAGGAACTTGTTCGACATTTAAGACAGCCGAAAATCAATCACGCAAAACACAAATTGAATGAGAAATCAGAAATAACAGATTTACGGTTATCTGATATTCTTTCACCAGATTACATACAGTTAGGACTTGCAACGAATAGTTGGGAAGAAGCATTTTATGTTGCTGCCACTCCATTGATCGAAGCAGACATCGTTAGTCGTCGGTACATTGATAAAATCATTCAGACGACTTATGAAGAAGGACCCTATATGGTGATTTCTGATCATGTCGCTTTGCCTCACGCTCGACCAGAGGACGGAGTAAAAAAAGTGGGGTTAGGAATAACGGTGTTAAAAAAACCAATAAAAATATTAGGCCTGACACCGATGAAATATATCTTTACATTGGCTGCTGTGGACAATAAAAAACACTTATCAGCGTTAGCTGAACTTGTTTCATTGATTGATCAGCCCGAATTTTTCAAAATGCTTGATCACGCTTCTTCAAGTAACGATGCATACCAATGGATTAAAAAATATATTTACCCATAGTCTTAAAAAGCAGCTTTCAACACAGGTACCAGTATAAAATTTATTTTAACTAATTTGTTTATAAAATGGCTTTTTTTATAATAACCCCTCTCACCTAAAATCAAATATTTCCCAATTTTTTCAGAGTTTAGTATGATTGTTTTACAATTAGGGGGGAAAGTTATGAAGAGAAAGTCAGAGCTATGGGGGAAACTGATCATAAGCTGGATCATTGTCATTGTTTTGTTATTTATAATTCCTGCGATCATTCCCAAGAGCTTGCCAGTTGCTGGCAAATTGGTGATTCAAAATACGATCATGCTGATTGCTACGTATCTTTTAGGAAAATATTTGTTGAAAATTCGTCCGAAGTTCTTTTCTGGCAAACGATTTTTATCACAGATCATCGTAGTGATTCCTGTTCTTTTATATTTAGCGGTCATGGTATTTGGGACAATGGTCAATCTGTCTAAGAGTCATGGAAATGTGGCGTCGATCGTTCTTAGTTCCGCGATTTTGGGGCTGTTTGCTGCATTATTTGAAGAACTTTATTTCCGAGTGGTCATGCAAACAACGATTTTTCGTTCTTATACGGGCAGTCAAGCGATCTACATGTCTGTGATCGTAACCAGTGTCCTGTTTTCTTTGAGTCATTTGATCGTGAACTATTCACCGGGAGATGTTTCCGGCGTATTGATGCAGACGGTCTCTACCTTCGGCTCAGGATTATACATGGGCGCGTTGTTTTTACGAACAAGAAACATCATCTGGCCGTTATTGCTTCATGGCGTCAATGATTTCACGAGTATCGCTGCGTCTGGCGGCAGCATCGCACCAACGAGTTCCACCGGCGGCGGAGGTATACTGGTGCAACTGTTAACGACCGTCGTATTTATCTTAGTGGCGTTATTTATTTTACGAAAAAGCAAGCACGCAGAGATCCTTGATCAGTTCAGTGAGAACGCGGGCTAATAGGGAAGGCGATAGTCTCAGAGACTGTCGCTTTTTTGTTGTTTAAAAACGTTAATGAAGCTTTTACTTGTTCACTTTATTGCAAGCGATTTCTTTGTTTTATTCGAGGGATTTTTGCATAATAGAAGAAAATTTAAATAGGGAGGTTAAGAAAAATGTCAACGATGGTATTTGCCAATTACCCAGTGAAAGATGTCCAGGCCTCAACGGAATTTTATACGAAATTAGGGTTCACAAAAGTAGAGGAAATGTCGAATGAGAATTCCAGTTCTATGCGATGGGACGACAATTTTTGGATCATGCTGTTGAGCCATGAGTTTTACGGGCTGTTCCTTAAAAACAAAGAAATTGCGGATGTCAGAAGCCAAAGCGGTGCATTGACTGCGTTTTCTGTTGAAAGTCCTGAAGTGGTGAAAAAGATCGCGGATGCAGCGAAAGCGAACGGCGGCGATTATTTTGCGGTAGACATGGGAATCCCAGAAGATCAAATGTTTAGTCTAGAGATCACGGATCTCGATGGCAACCAGTTTGAACCTGTTTGGATGGAGATGTAAGGGCACCGTTAAAGTCACGGCTTTTTAGGAGGTCGTGACTTTTTTCGCATAGGCACACGAGTGAATACCTAGTAAAAATGAGAAGGAAGAATCACTACCGCTTCTTTTTAAAAGAGAAATTATGAGAAACAAAATTTCAATTTTGCAAATCGTCGTTTTATTGGTTGAAATGCCTTATTTTTTTTACTTTATTCGGCGAAACGATAAAAATACGAGTGTTTTGTTACCCTTTTTTTTATTTATTTACTATGATGCTAGCAATGAAAGAATGAATGAACGATTAGACAGGATCGAAAAAAGGGATGGATACATGTAATGGAACGAAAAGATTTTTTTGAAAGCTTATTTGATCGGAAGACCTTTTACCAGCGTCGCATGCTGTTATTACTGAATTCGACGAACGGTCGGTGGGTGTCCAGCGAATGGCTTGGGGATCAATTGGGACTGAGTAAGCGTACGACCTTAAATACGATCAATGATCTGGCGAATCAAGTCGCAAGGTTTCGGCCGGATCAATTCACATTTGAACTCTCGAAAAGTCGAGGGGTCTCGTTGAATGTAGAAAATGACGCAGATATTTATGAATTGATCACATTCATAGTGAAGCAATGCGCAACAGTCGGTATGCTGGAGTCGCTGCTGACGGAGGAATTCGAGAGCGTCAAAAGTTACGCGATGCGTCACTTCATCAGTGAGTCGACCGTTCGCAGAGATTTGAACAAGATCCAAGAACTGTTGGCAAATTATTCCATAGAAATTGGTCGGGAGCGTGCGAAGCTGCTGGGGGAAGAACATCAGATCCGTATGTTTATGGGAATCTTTTATTGGAGCGTCTACCGAGGAAGTTCTTGGCCCTTCAAGTATGTCGATGAACGCCTGATGGAAACGTTCGTGGAGGATTTGCTCAACAACGAAGCAACTGTTTATTCGAAGATTCCGCTGGGGCATAAGAAACAGATGGCGTATCTATTTGCGGAAGCGACGATCCGCACGCGAAAAGGAAACTTTGTTCAGATTACCCCAGCATTTGCGAAGCCGCTGAAGCAAAGCTTTTTATATCCTTGTTTTGAAAGAAGAATCGGAGAGCTTCACGGAATCGTCAATGACAAGCATTCAGAGATTCCGTTCTTTTTTGCCGCATGGCTGGTGCTCCCGGAAACGATGGACATTTTAAAAAAGGAGATTTTGGACCGTTCATTGGCGAAACTGGCAGATGAAAAAGGACCGATCTATTTAGCCACTGATCTCATGATGACACGCTTTCAAGAGGTCTTTCGTCCGATCGAGGAAAAGGAACAGGTTCGATTTCGAGCTTATGTCACGGGAAGTCATTATTTTGCCTACTATTTTAAAGGCTTCAACACGGATGTTACGGGCAACACGTTTCGGCATACTTTTTTTAAACGGTACCCGAAGCTCGTTGCGAAGACGAGGCGTTTTATCACGGATCTCTATAGGGAATCCCGCAACCCCATTTTTTTAGAAGTGGATTATTTGCTGATTAGTTATTTGAGAAATATCTTCTTTTTAGACGAGCCTTGCCAGTATGAAGTGCCGATCCATGTCATGATCGAAAGTGACATGTCCGGTCTTTTAATGGAAAAATTCATCCAGCAAATCAATGGCTATTTTAGCTACCTCTACAATTTAAAATTCCATGACGTGTTCGACTGTCACGAGCTGCCGGTGGATGTTCTGCTGACGACGGGCAACATGGCAGAACTCTGCAGGGTCTATCCTGAAGCGGAAACAGTCGTCGTTTCTAAAGCGTTGTCTATCGTGGATATGTCTCGGATCAATGACGTGTTAGAGGGAGTTTCGGTTAAGAAATACAGGAGTGATTGTTGAAATTTCCAAAAATGATTCTGAAAAAGCGCGTTTTTTGAAAATAACAGGTGCAATTATTTGTTATAACAGTCAATGGCGCTATTTATCAAAAAGTAAGGGAGTTAAAGAAGATGACAAACAAAAAACGGGTAGATAAATGGGTCTATGGATTTATGACCTTTTTGATCTTATTAAATTCATTGACGCCTTTAACGTCGTTGGCTGAAGAAAGAGAATCTCCTTCGCTGAAGCTGGAGAATGTTTCCAAAGGTCAATCAGAGACTCAATTGGAGCTGACGCTTCAAACAACGGAGACAACAGATAAAATACCTGTGAAGATCCGCTCGTCACAAGCAATTATTGATCACGCGGAACTTGAACAGAATGGGCAGACGACTGCACTGACTGTTGAAAATGCTCAGCAGATCGAGATACCAACTGCGGCAAGCGGAAAAGGTATTGTGCACTTGTCGTTGAAGCAAGAGCGTTTGAAGGACCTTCAGCAAGTGGACTTCAGTTACCAGGAGCAGACAGTCAGCTATCAATTTCCAAAAACAGACACAAGTACGTCCGCCACTTCAACGAGTGCTTCAAGCGACGCACCTGAAGCCAGCAGTGCAGACGACTCAAGCACAAGCAGCAAAACGCCTCCTGCAACTACGACCACGTCAACAAGCGAGACGGCGCAAAGTACACAGCCGTCTGCTTCATCTGAACCAAAAAAATCAGATAAAAAAGCCGCCAAAGCAGAAGACGGAACGGACATTCGGACGTATTTTCCTGGAGGAAGCGGGACAATTTTGACAGGGTCAAACCTTGTTTATCTTGACGATGATGGAAATATCATCGAGCCGCCGGTGCCAGCGAACACGCATGTGCGGATTTATTATGCTTGGAGTATTCCAGAGGAGGTTCGCAGCCAGATCAAAGCGGGGGACTATTTTGATTTCAAGCTGCCGGAAGAGCTGCGTCCGTCAAAACCTCTCAATGGGGAATTGAAAAATGCGGATGGCGAAGTGTATGCCACCTATACCGTTGATCAGGACGGCAATGTTCGCTTTACCTTTACGGAGGAAGTCGAAAATCAAAGCGATATTAATGGAAGCTTTTATTTTGATGCACAGTTTAACCAAGAGCACATCGATGGACCGGGAGACATCACGATTCATTATCCTGTGGAGGATGATATTCCGCCAGTCGATGTAGAAATTCGTCCAGATACAGAAACTTCGATCGATAAGAAAGGGCATTTTGATCGTACCCCCAATCCTAACAACGTGGAATGGACCGTCGATGTCAATCAGTCGATGGAGCATTTAACAGATCCGAACGTTACAGAAAACTGGCCTGAGGGGATCAATTACAAATCGGTCAAGGTCTACGAACTGGTCATGAATCTAGACGGGACGGTAAAGGAAGTCGGTCGTGAGCTAAATCCGAGTGACTATACCGTAGATGCAAATGGGAATGTTACAGTCAAAGGCGATACGAACAAAGCCTATCGACTCGTGTATCAAACCGCGATTGATGACTCAGCCAAGCCGGAAAACGGCGGCAAAGTCAGCTTTACGAATCACGCGACCTTGTCGGATAAAAACGACCCTGATGGGATCGACGCGAAGGCTACAGTGACGACAAATTACGGCAAACCCGTGGAAAAAAGTATGACGGGCTACGACCCTAATGGACAAACCTTCAATTGGGAGATCAAGTACAACTACGGAGAGAAGCATCTTTCTAAAGATCAAGCGACGATCACAGATACCATCAGTAAGAACATGGACTTGGTGGACGGCTCCGTGAAACTTTACCCGATCACTTTTGATGCGCAGGGACATGAGACAAAGGGCCCACCGTTAGAAGAAGGAAAAGACTACGAATTGGTTCCAAATCCCGATGGTCACGGCTTTAAAATAAACTTTTTGCACGACATCGACCAAGCGATCATCATGGATTATCAAACAAAGGTCAATGGTATCGTCACAGATCCGACCCAAGTGGATAACAGTGTTGCTACTGGGACGGGAGACACAGGCAGTGATTCAGGGACAGCTCAGCAACAAAACGTCATTAAAAATTTGACAGATGTGGATTACGCGACACGTAAAGCGGGCTGGCAGATTGCTATCAATAAAAATCATTATTACATGGAAAACTTGGAGCTGACAGACACGTATTCACCGACTCCAGGATTAACGATGTCCATGAAGGCAGATGGAAAAACGCCCGATCTTGAAATTCGCGACGTGACTGGCAATAAAGTGTTGGAACCTGGCAAAGACTATACGCTTGAATTGACCAAAAATGCGGCAGGTGAAGAGACCGGCTTCAAGATCGTCTTTCTTAACCCGTACAATCCGACAAGTTCTGAATTTGTGATCAATTATCACACAGATTTTGATGTGTCATTGTTGGACCCCAACAACCCAGACAAGGACCGCTTTAAAAACAATATGGCGGCTGATTGGAAAGACAAGTCTGGAAATGACCATCATTCAGATGGCAGTCACGACTTTAAGCCCAATGATCCTTATCAATTGAACGCGCAAAAAAGCGGGCAATACAACGCACAAACGAAAGAGATCACTTGGACGATCGCTGTTAATTTAAGCGGGAACCCTTTAAAAGAAGCGCAATTAGTCGATCAGATCCTTAAAAATCAGGCGTATGTGGCAGGTTCAGTGAACGTGTATGAGGCAGAAGTCAAAAAGGATGGATCGGTAGAAAAGAAACAACCGGAAACCTCTGTTAATCAGGACATGAAGACACTCGATGAACCTAGTGAGAAAAACGATCAAACCTTAACGATCGATTTTCCAGAAAACGTGGCGACGACCTATTTGATCGAGTTTAAAACCTCCGTCGCCGGAAAAATCATCGAAGGCTCGAATAAGTATGACAATGTTGCGCAGTATGAAAACGATCATGATGAGCGAGATGTGACTGGAGAAGTCAGCGTAAAAAATGGCGGAAAGTATGTTCAAAAGTCTGGTGAGCAGGATAGCAAGAACCCCGATTACGTTGACTGGAAAGCCGTGATCAATCCTTCGCAGTCAACATTGAGTGATGTGGTGATCAAAGACGAACCCACGGAAAATCAAGTCATTGACCAATCGTCAATCAAGCTTTACGAAACAACCGTTGCCATTGATGGAACGGTCACGCCAAACTATGACAAGCCACTGACCTTGAATGAAGATTATCAGGTGGCGCTGACAACGGACAATCTGACAGGCAAGCAGGTGTTGACGATCACGATGCTTCATAAGATCGACACCGCCTATCAATTGGAATACAAGAGCTACATCACCTCAAGTGCCAGCGGCAGCAAGGACACCGTCTCAAATAAAATAACTGTCACTGGAGACAATGAACAGACGATCTCTGGTGGAGACGGGGAAGACGTGACGGTCGAGGTGGACCACAGCGGCGGCTCTGCGAATGGGAAAAAAGGCAAGCTGACGATCCAGAAAACAGAAGCCGATGAGAAAACAAAACTGACTGGGGCGAAATTCCAGTTATGGAACACAACCAAAACGCAAATGCTGCGTGAAGGCGAAGTCGACAGTAATGGACAATTGACATTCGGCAGTCTGCCTTATGGTGAATACTTGTTGATCGAGACGCACGCACCAGAAGGCTTCACGATTTCAGATGAGCTCATCGACGGCCGCAGAATCACGATCAATGAAAAAACATCTGCAGAAAATGCAGCGCCATTAACGATTCCCAATGAGCGGTACAAGGTGATCCTGCAAAAAACAGACGCGGATGGACAGCCGATCAAGCTGGGAAATGGCATCACGGCAGGTGCACGTTTTAAACTAGAGCGATTAGATCCATTGGCGCCAAACGGTTCTTTATGGGACCCGGTAGCCTTAAACCCAGATCGTACGAATAGTGACGGGGTTCTCGAAATCGACAGCCTGCCGCTAGGATTTTATCGGATGACAGAGATCGAAGCACCTACTGGGTATATGATCAACACCGCGCCGAAATACTTCCTAGTGTATCGCAACAGTCAGCAGCAGGTGCCGCTGAATAAATTTGATTATCCAAACTATCAAGGCAGTGCCGAATTGATCAAAAAAGACAGTGAAGGCAATCCTTTAGCAGGTGCCGAATTTGATGTGATCGACAGCAAGGGAAAAAAAGTCAATCAGCAGCCGTTGGTTTCACAAGCGGATGGGAAAGTGACAGCGACAGGCTTAGCACCAGGAGATTACAAGTTTGTCGAAACCAAAGCACCTTCAGGATATATCCTCAATTCCACCGAGGTACCCTTTACCATCGCCTCTGGTGCTCAAGACAAACCGAAAACCGTGACCACACAGCCAGATGGCAGCCCATTAGAGCTAACAAATGAGAAGGGTGCTGTCGAATTTGTGAAGAAAGACAACGCTGGCCGTTCGTTGGCAGGTGCCGAGTTTGATCTATTAGACTCAAAAGGCGACAATGTCAATCAGACACCGCTCACCTCGGACGAGCAAGGGAAGGTCCACGTGGATCATTTAGCGCCCGGCGCATACACATTTGTGGAAACGAAGGCGCCTGAAGGGTATGTATTGAATGAGAAAAAATTAAGCTTCACGATCGATGAGGCCCATAAAGGGAAGGTCCCAGTCATCGAATTATCAGATTTCATCAATTACAAGGGCGGTTTCCAACTCGTCAAACGCAATACAGATGGCGACGGCTTAGCAGGCGCCGAGTTTACTCTTTATGACAAAGATAAAAAACCACTAAACAAAACAGCCGTCAGCGATAAAAACGGGAAAGTGACCTTCAAGGATTTAGCGCCCGGCAGTTATTATTATCAAGAAACCAAAGCGCCAACTGTGACAGAAGGTTCTGATTATGTCATCAATCCGGCGTTGATTCAAGTGACGGTCACTGATCGTGCATACGGTGAACCGGAGATTCAACAAGAAGGCGACTTCCAAAATTTCCGTGGACGAGCACAGATCACGAAAGTCGGAGAAGGCGGATCGATCGCTGGTGCGGAATTTGAACTGTATCACATCGTCAACGGCGACCAAAAGCTTGTGCGGACGATCACTGTACCAGAAAATGGTCTTTTGAATATCTCAGGGTTAGGTGCAGGAGAGTATCTCGTCAAAGAAGTAAAACCAGCACCGGGATACATTCTGAATCAGCAGCCGATCTACTTTGTCGTCAAGGAAAATGCGGATCAAGACCCGAACATCGACAACCTTGATTTCAAGAATTACGAATCAGGGGTCATCGGACGTAAAGTCGACGATCAGAAAAAGGCGCTGAAGGACGCAGCCTATCAAGTCTATCGGGCCAACGATCAAAATCAGCCGCAAGGAGATCCGCTTTCTGTGAAGGATCGCGAAGGCGCCGAGTATCCTGACAACACGATTTCTTCAGACGAAAAAGGGGAGATTTACTTCCAAGGCTTAAGTCAAGGACATTACGTGATCGTTGAGACCAAAGCGCCTAAAGGCTACATTTTGGATACAACGCCGCATCCTTTCGATATAACTGGACAATTAGGAAAACCTGATAAAGTCAATTTGGGCGATTTCGTAAACGAAAAGGGCTCTGTCTCATTGACTAAAAAGAACGACCATGGACAGGTTCTTGCGGGGGCCGAATTTGAAATTCAAGACAATAAAGGAAAAACACAAACGGTCTTGAACGAAGCAGGAAAAGAAACAGAAAAGCTTGTTTCTAACAAAGACGGAAAGGTCGTTGCGAAAGGATTGGTTCCTGGCAGCTACCAGCTCGTTGAAACGAAAGCACCAGAAAATTACGTGCTCAATGAAGCAAAAATCACCTTTACTGTTCCGACAAAAACGCAAGGCAAGCCAAAAACGATCACTTTAGCAGACGTTATCAATTATCAGGGTTCAGTCAAATTACAAAAGGTTTCTTCATCTAATGCTGCTCTAACAGGTGCTGTTTTCACACTGCATCACGACAATGGCAAACAAGTCGGAGAATACACCTCTAACAAACAGGGGCAACTCTCAGTAGACCGCTTGGCGCCGGGAGCCTATTACTTTACGGAGAAAAAGGCCCCCACTGGGTATGCCCTCAGCAAGGAGAAACGCCGATTTACTATTGCCTCTTCAGAAAAAAACAAACCGGCAACCATAGATTTAGGAAAATTTGTAAACACAGAATCGCCGAAAGCACCCGACGTTCCCAAATCATCCAATAAACCAACGACCTCCGAAACAGCAAGCGGAAGTTATCCGAAGACAAATGACACACGAAATCCGTGGCTTCTTGTCGCAGGTGTGGGAATCGTGTTGATCGCGGGGATTCTATATTACAGAAAACGAAAGCATTAATAAGAACGACCTAGAGCAGTGACAGGGCTTTAGGTCGTTTTCCTATTGCGAAAAAAATGAAAGCGCTATATTCTTGATGGAAGGAGTAAGTAAATGCGAGAGGGTGAGTAAATGAAAAAGAGGATCTTTTTTGACTTGGACGGGACCTTGTGTCGCGGCTACGGTTTGGAGCTAGAAACAGAAATAATCGAGGCCTTTGAGCACTTGCGAGAAACGGATGTCCAGCCGGTCATCGCGACAGGGCGCAGCTATTATGAAGTCAAACCTATTTTGCAGGCATTGCAGGTCAACGATTATATTTTATCAGATGGGTGTTACGCTTTTTTTAATGGAAAGGAGATCGTGAACGAGACGTTTTCTTCGTCTGAAATTGAAGCGATTCTCACGGTCGCGGCTGAAATGGGTGTCGCCGCCGGTTATTTTAACCAGCAAGGGTATGCTGTCACAGAAATGACAGGAGAAGTAAGCGAACATGGCGCTCTTCTAGGTCAGAAAAATGTTCCGATCGCTCCAACGTTTTATCAAACGCAGCCTGTCAATTTTATGAACCTGTATCTGGACAGTAAAAAAGAAGATCAAGTGACGAGAAAACTAGAGAAGATAGCTGATCGCATTCGCTTCTCACCTTTAGCGGTCAGCCTTTTGCCAAAAAATAGTTCTAAGGGGACGGCGATCAAGAGAGTCTTGGATCACTGCGCCACCTCAGAATCAGTGACCTATGCCTTTGGAGATAACGACAATGACCTGACGATGTTCCAATTAGTGGATCATAGCGTCGCCGTGAAGCAAGCGACGGAGGGTTTAAAACAACAAGCAACCTACATTGCGAAATCTGAGCAGGGCGTGATCGAAGGTCTGAAGCACTATCATTTGCTTCCTTAAAGATACTAAAGTGTGAGAAGGGAATGAGACTTTAGGCGGATGCCCTTATATTAAGAATTCGTTAAGCTGAATGTATTCAATATGAGGGAGTGGGAAACGTTGTGAAGGGAAATCGAAGAAATATTAGTTATTTGATGTTGGGGCAAGTCATTTCAGTGTTCGGGGGTGCGATCCTGAGATTTGCACTGTCGTTATTTGTATTAGATATTACAGGACGGGCGGATATTTTCGCCACTGTCTTGGCTATCTCAAGTATTCCGGTCTTGTTTGCGCCAATAGGCGGAGCGATCGCTGACCGGTATGACCGTAAAGTGCTGATGGTATTGATGGATGTGTGCAATGCGATCATTGCAGCATTGTTATTTTTAGTTGTTGGGACCTCTCAATCAATTTTTGGCATCGGTCTGCTCATTTTTATTCTCGCGATCATTGGCAGCTTTGATACACCGGTGGTGGGCGCGAGTATTCCTCTATTAGTAGAAGAAAGTGAGCTGGAAAAAATCAACGGGCTATCAAATGGGATTCTGCAATTGTCAAACGTTGTTGCACCGATCATTGGCGGGATCTTCTACGGATTAATGGGCGCGAAACTATTGGTCGCCAGCAGTGTCGTGTTCTTCGTGATCGCAGCGATTATCGAAAGCTTTTTGAAGATTCCTTTTGAAAAACGCGAGAGCTCTTCAGGGACCGTGAGGCAGATTTTGACGGACGATTTAAAGGATGGCTTCAAGGAAGTCAAGAACAATCAAGTGATCTTTAAGTCGATCCTCATCGCAGCCGCAGTGAATTATGTTTTGACGTCTTTCTTTATAGTAGGACTTCCTGTTATTTTACGAATGACCTTACAGGTGAATGACACAATGTACGGTGTTGGGATGGGTGTATTTAGTTTGGCTAGTATTCTTGGAGCCATCTTCGCAGGACCCTTGACGAAGAACGTTACGTTTAGTAATTTTTACCGTGTCTTTACGTATTCTGGGATCGTCCTGCTAGTGACCAATATTCTGCTGAGTATGACCAACGCAACGGTCGGCTTCTTCCTTGTACTGATTATGGAAATCATTATCGGAATGATGGCCAGTGCCATTTCGATCTACTTGATTACGCTGGTCCAACGAATCACGCCGAGGGAAAATTTAGGGAAGGTCATGGCGACCATCGTAGCCGTCGCCCAGTGCGCGGTGCCATTAGGGCAATTATTGATGGGCCTCATCTTTAGAAATTCAGCGGCAAGCGTATTTATCCCTGTCCTGCTTATCAGCGTGCTGGTTCTCCTGATCTCAGGCGTCTGTTATTGGCTGTTTAAAGAAACCAAAGAAAGTGACCTGAATCCAGTGAAAAAGTAGCTGGTAATAAAAGCAAAAACAAGGTGCGACACATTCGTACCTTGTTTTTTTGCGTTTCCGATGCTTTAACCCCCTCGAAGACCGTATAAAGATCGTGTAAAGAAATGGCATCAAGTTTCACACTATCTTTAGGTCTTTTTTTTTATGCTTAGAAGGTAAACAAAGGCCCCTTGATTTAATAAGCGGGGGTAAAAGGAGCGAAATGAAATGACGATTATTTTAGGAATTATCGGACTTCTAGTCATGATCTATCTTTTCTGGTTTTTATTTAAGGGGGAAGAGTTATGAGCAGCATCATCTATCAAGGACTATTTTTCTTGTTTGTTTTATTACTATTAGCGGTGCCGCTGGGCTGGTACATCAAGGAGATCATGCAGGGCGCGATCCCAAAAGGCGTGCGGTTTCTGCAGCCAATCGAGAGAATGTTTTATAAGGTGATCGGTCCCATCAGTAAAAAGGAAATGTCCGCCAAGCGCTACGCGATGACTATTTTACTGCTTAGTTTTTTCTCGGTGGTATTACTGACAGTTCTATTGATGACGCAGCACTTTTTGCCGGGGGGTGCAGCGGTAAAAAATCTTTCATTTCCCTTAGCCGTCAACACGGCTGTAAGTTTTGTGACGAACACGAACTGGCAGGCCTATGCAGGTGAGACGACCTTGTCGAACACGTCTCAAATGTTTGGATTGACTGTACAAAACTTTGTTTCGGCAGGTGTGGGTATCTCTGTTTTAGTGGCGCTGTTGCGAGGAATCTCGCAGGTGAAAAAGAAAGCGTTAGGAAATTTTTGGCAGGATTTGACTCGCAGCTTGGTGTATATTTTGCTTCCGTTGGCGATCGTTTTCGCCGTGTTGCTTATTTCACAGGGAACGGTGCAGTCCTTTCGATCAGGCTTTTCTTATCAGGGGCTAGAGGGAGGAAGCTCGTGGTTACACTTAGGACCGGTGGCTAGTCAAGTGGCGATCAAGCAGCTTGGGACCAATGGCGGCGGTTTCTTCGGAGCCAACTCCGCCTATCCCTTTGAGAATCCGACGATTTTCTCAAACTTTTTAGAAACGATCGCGATCCTATTGATTCCAGCCGCCTTGATTTTTACTTTTGGCTTCTGGGTGAAGGATTGGAAGCAGGGCCGGACGATCATGGTCGTTTCCTTGTTCTTCCTGTTACTTGCGTTTATCGGTGTCGCGATGAGTGAATACTATGGACCAGAATTTGCGCGGGTCCTTGGCTCGGCCAATATGGAAGGAAAAGAGGTACGCTTCGGTGTCGGCTGGTCCAGCTTGTGGTCCGTCGCAACGACTGCCGCCTCCAACGGCTCGGTCAATGCGATGCTAGACAGCTTCACACCATTGGGGGGCGCTATCCCAATGTTCTTGATGCAGTTAGGAGAGATCATCTTCGGCGGTGCCGGCAGCGGTCTTTATGGCATGCTCGCGTTTCTGCTGCTTGCTGTTTTTATCGCTGGACTGCTTGTGGGACGGACGCCAGAATATTTAGGAAAGAAAATCGAAGCTTTTGATATAAAAATGGCGAGTTTAGTTATTTTAACACCCTTGATGCTGACGCTTTTCGGGGCGATGGCCTTAATCCTGCATCCTGAGGTCATGAGCTGGCTGACCAATCGCGGCCCGCATGCATTCAGTGAATTACTTTATGCTGCAACCTCTTTAGCCAATAACAATGGTAGTGCCTTTGGCGGATTAACCGCGGACACCCCATTTTTAAACGGTTTGGGGAGCGTATTGATGACTGTCTCAAGATACCTGCCGATCGTCGCGATCTTGTTCTTGGCTGAAAACATGGGAGGCAAAAAGAAAGCCGCCTTGAGCTCTGGAACCTTGTCGACGGTCAGCCCAACCTTTGTCTCAATGCTGATTATTGTTATTTTAGTGATCGGTTCGTTAAGCTTTTTACCCGCTTTGGCCCTTGGACCAATCGCAGAATTTTTTACACTGAACTAGATGGAGTGAATAAAAATGAAGAAAATCTATCAATGGGCAGTGGGTCAGTCCTTCAAAAAACTAGACCCGCGCCAGCAAATTAAAAATCCGGTGATGTTTGTTGTCTATCTGGGCGCCATCATCACGACCGTATTATGCTTTTACCCCATGCGTGTACCGGTTTGGTTTAGTATCTCTGTGACACTCTTTCTCTGGTTGACCTTGCTCTTTGCCAATTTTGCTGAAGCGGTTGCCGAAGGGCGCGGAAAAGCGCAGGCGGATAGCTTGAAAGAAGCGAAGAAGGAAGTCATGACTTACAAAATCAATCGCTTAGAAGATATTAAGGACGAAAATTTTATCGAGCTTCGTTCCTCTGATTTGAAGCGCGGCGACTTGGTGTACGTCCGTGCCGGAGAACAAATTCCCGCAGACGGTGACGTAATCGAAGGCGCAGCCTCTGTTGATGAAAGTGCCATCACCGGTGAATCGGCACCTGTTATTCGTGAATCTGGCGGCGATAGAAGTGCGGTGACTGGTGGGACAACGGTGGTCTCTGACTATTTGGTGATTCGAGTGACTTCCGAAAATGGGCAATCGTTTTTGGACAAAATGATCGCGATGGTGGAGGGCACCCAACGAAAAAAGACACCGAATGAGATCGGGCTGCAAATTTTTCTGATCACACTGACGATCATTTTCTTAACCGTCTCCATCACGTTAGTTCCCTTTACGGCTTTTAGCAGTCAGTTATCTGGAAAGGGAGAGGCACTATCAATGATCATCGTGATCGCGTTATTGATCTGTCTGGCACCAACGACGATCGGCGCCTTGATTTCCTCTATTGGGATCGCTGGCATGAGCCGTTTGACAAAGGAAAATGTGATTGCTATGAGCGGTCGTGCCATTGAGGCGGCGGGGGACGTCGATGTTCTTTTATTGGATAAAACAGGAACCATTACACTGGGCAATCGACGTGCCAGCGAATTCATCCCCGTCCACGGTGTCAGTGAAGAACAGCTTGCAGACGCTGCGCAGTTGTCCTCCTTGGCAGATGAAACGGCAGAAGGACGAAGCATTGTGATCCTAGCCAAAGAGCGATTCAATCTACGGGAAAGAGCGTTCCAGCAGTCTGAAGTGAAATTTATTGATTTCAGTGCGAAGACGCGGATGAGCGGCATTGATTACCGGGGAGATGTGATTCGCAAAGGTGCGGCGGATACCATGAAAAAATACGTGCAGGCCAACGGCGAAAGCTACCCCGTTGAATGTGATGAGATCGTTGATAAGATTGCGCGATCAGGGGGAACGCCGCTAGTAGTGGTAAAAAATAATCGGGTGATGGGTGTCGTCTACTTGAAGGACATCGTAAAAAATGGCGTCAAAGAAAAATTTGGCGATATGCGCAAAATGGGCATCAAAACTATTATGATCACCGGAGATAATCCCTTGACGGCTGCTGCGATCGCGGCGGAAGCTGGTGTGGATGATTTTCTGGCAGAAGCAACGCCAGAGAACAAGATGGATCTGATTCGTGAATACCAAGAAAAGGGACACCTTGTCGCCATGACAGGAGATGGTACCAACGATGCGCCGGCACTGGCGCAAGCGGATGTGGCGATGGCGATGAACACTGGAACACAGGCCGCCAAGGAAGCGGGGAATATGATCGACCTAGATTCAAGCCCCACGAAGCTGCTGCAGGTCGTTCAAATCGGAAAGCAATTGTTGATGACGCGGGGCGCCTTGACCACGTTTAGTATTGCCAACGATATCGCCAAGTATTTCGCGGTGATACCTGTGTTATTTTATAGCATCTATCCGCAACTGGATCGGTTGAATGTCATGTCATTAGGCAGTCCCTTGACGGCGATTTTATCCGCAGTTATCTACAATGCGGTAGTGATCGTGGCGCTGATCCCACTGGCATTAAAAGGCGTGAAGTATCAAGAAAAGCCGGCGAGTCAAATCTTGCGGCACAATCTACTCGTCTACGGACTAGGAGGGATCATCGCGCCATTTATTTTTATCAAACTAATCGATATGATCCTTTCACTGATCATTTTATAACGAAGGAGCAAGTACAATGAAAAAGAGTATTTTAGGCAGTCTGCGTTTTCTTCTGCTGAGTGTGATCGTTTTTGGCGGGCTCTACACAGCGGCCGTTACTGGGATCGGTCAATTATTTTTTTCAGACCAAGCGAATGGCAGTCAAGTCACAAGGAACAACCAAGTGGTCGGCTCAACACTCATTGGTCAGGAATTCAAGCAAGCCCAGTATTTTTCCGGCCGCAGTGAAAAAGTCAGTCAATTGTCTCCCGTTTCTTCTGAGCAAAAGAACCTAGTCGACGCACGGACCAAAGCCGAGCTGGCAAAAAATCCGACAGAAAAGAATGTTCCAAATGATCTCGTAACGGCTTCAGCCAGCGGCGTCGATCCGAATATCAGTCTAGAGGCGGCGGAATTCCAAGTTTCGCGAATCTCCAAAGAACGAAAGGTGAGTCAGCAGAGCATTCGTACTATAATAGAAGAAAACAGTCAAAAGGATTGGTTTTCTGACCGTCATTATGTCAATGTTTTGCAGTTGAACTTAGCATTAGATAAACTGTAAGTAGCAGAACAAGCAATTCTCTGACCGCGCTCAATGGTTAGGGAATTGTTGTGGGAGAAAGGGGGACGCTGATGGAAGAGGAAAACAAACAATTAGGAGACGCCCGACGCGGCCGTTTGCGTGTGTTTTTCGGTTTCGCGGCAGGGGTTGGGAAAACCTACGGAATGCTGGCGGAGGCGCATGAATTGTTGCTGATGGGAAAAAATGTGGTGGTGGGCTACGTTGAACCCCATGACCGACCAGATACCAATCGCCTACTAGAAGGATTGCCGCAGATCCCCCCGAAGAAAATTCATTATAAGGAAATCCTGTTAAATGAGCCGGATATTGATGAAATCATTCGGCAAAAACCGGAGATCGTTTTGATCGATGAACTGGCCCACACGAATGCGATAGGCTCGCGAAACCGCAAACGGTATCAGGACGTTGATGAATTGCTGAATGCGGGAATCGATGTGTTCACGACTGTCAATGTGCAGCACATCGAAAGCTTGAACGATATCGTTGAAGAGGTGACGGGGATCGAAGTGAAAGAGACAGTTCCCGATACCTTTCTACAACAAGCAACGATCAAGGTCATAGATGTGGAGCCGGATGAATTGATCGAGCGTCTCGAGCAGGGAAAAATCTACGCCAACGAAAATGCGAAACGGGCGTTACAAAATTTCTTCATTCCCCAAAAATTAGACCAGCTGCGAGGGCTGGCAATCCAGCGTGCCTCTGACCATATCAATCGGATCAGCGGTAAACGAACCGGAATCCAAAATAAATTACTAACGGTGGTAAATGATACGTTTCCTAAAATGACTGAAAAATGCATTCGCTGGACCGCTCGTTTGGCGCAAGGACTAGGCGCGGAATGGACAGTGATCCAAGTACGTTTGCAGGACGATACACCCACCAATATCCCTTTAGCTGAAAAGCTTGGGGCGGAAGTGATCAGCATCGAGGAAGAGGACAGCTTTGAGACCATCGTGGAGTTCGCAAAAATGACCGGTGTGACTGACATCATTATGGGAAAGAATCTGCGGCAGCCTTGGTACGAGAAGCTGTTTACGGAAGCCTTTGATGATCGGTTGCTGCGGCGGTTGAGCGACACAGAATTGCACTTGATCCCCTTTAATGAGGAAAAACATTCCTTGTTTTTTAAAACACGCAAAGTCATTGAGGGCGGCGGAAAAGATCTAGGAATCGCGATCGGCGGTGTTTTTTTAGCAACGATCGTGACGGAGCTGATGAAATACATCCATGTGGGTGATCAAAACTTGATGCTTGTCTATATCTTCTTTATCTTGCTTGTGGCACGCACGACTTCAGGTTATTTTTGGAGTGCCTTGTCCTCGATTTTGAGCGTGCTATCCTTCAACTGGTTTTTTGTCGCACCGCTGTATTCACTGACGGTTTATAAGCAGGGCTACCCCATCACACTCGTCATCATGTTCGTGGTGGCGCTGATGATCAGTAATCTTATGGTTCGATTAAAAAAACAAGCGGAGAGCGCCATGGAGAAAGAACATCAAATGGAGATCCTCTATGAATTAAACAAGCAATATGTTTTGGCGGAGAGCCGGCAGCAGATTCTCGATATTTCTGCGACGTATTTGTCCAGACTGCTGGAACGAGAAGTGATCATTTTTGATCGTCAGGCCAAATTGGAGAGCAATCACCGAGTGGATCAGCGCCCGTCCCTCTTGGATACGAAGGACGAAGCAGCGGTGGCCTTTTGGTCTGCAAAAAATCAAAAGGAAGCCGGTAATGGAACGGACACCTTGATCGGGGCAAAAGGTTTTTATTTACCGATCGTCGCTAGCGGAAAAACATTGGCTGTTTTAGGGATCGAACGAAACGCGGGTCTTGAATTAGAAAACGATCAGTTGAATTATTTGAAGCTGGTTTTGACGCAGATCGCTGTTATTTTAGAACAAACAGAATTGAAGGACGAAAAAGAACAGGTCGAATTAGAGAATGAGCGGGAAAAAGTCCGCAGCAATTTGCTTCGTGCAGTTTCCCATGATTTGAGAACGCCCTTAACTGTTATTTCTGGAATTGCCGAAACCTTAGGTGCCGGGAATGAATTAAAAGAAGAAACACGAAAAAAACTGTTAAGTGACATCCAGGAAGAGTCGCAATGGCTGATTCGTATGGTGGAGAATTTGTTATCTATCACGCGTATCAATATGGACACGATGAAGGTGACGAAAACAGCGGAACCGGTAGAGGAAATCATTGAGGCGGTGTATAAGCATCTAAAAAAAGTCTATCCTGAAGGACAAGTGGCGGTCCAATTGCCAGATGACGTGATTTTCATCCAAGCAGACCCTATTTTGATCGAGCAAGCACTCTTCAACCTTGTAGAAAATGCTTTCCGACATGGTGAGAAGGAGCAACCAGTAAAGCTGACTGTTTATCAAGAACAGGGGCAAACGGTTTTTGAGATTGAGAATCACGGGGAAATCCCACTGAAGCAATTTCAAAAAATCCAGTCGAATCTTTCCAGCGCAAATGAAGTGTCGGTGGATTCCAAAAATGGGCTGGGGATCGGATTAAGCATCGTAAAGACGATCATTCACGCCCACAACGGAAAAATGACCATCGATGTAAAGGAAGGCAAGACGCTTGTTAGAATTTATTTGAAATGAGGAAAGGCTATGAACCCATCTATTTTACTGATTGAAGATGATCCGAATATCACGGATTTTATGGAAGTCGTTTTGGATCAAGCGAGGTATCAACTGACGATCGCGCGTACTGGAATGGAGGCGTTGACGGCTTTTCAGACGACCGCTATTGATTTGGTGCTGCTGGATCTAGGGTTGCCGGACATTGATGGCATGGACCTGCTGAAGATCCTTCGCAAGCGAATGGAGCTGCCGATCGTGATCATCTCAGCTAGGAACAATGAAGAAGAAAAGGTAAAAGCTTTAGATCTAGGCGCGGATGATTATGTCACTAAACCCTTTGGCACCAACGAACTGCTTGCCCGTATTCGTACGGCTCTTCGACATAAAAATACGCAAGCAGCGACTTCTCCAATAATAGAAAATAACACGTTGTCGATTGATTTTGAAAAGCAGCTAGTCTACAAAGACGGACAAGAGATTCATCTGACGAAAAACGAATACCGAATTTTGGCGTTGATGTTTCGTCAATTAGGAAAAGTCGTGACGTACCAAACGTTGATGACAGAAGTCTGGGGGCCTTATAGCAACGACTCCCAAACGTTGCGGGTGAATATGTCGAATATCCGAAAAAAAATCGAGACGGACACATTGAAACCTGAATACTTAGTCACGGAGATCGGTGTAGGCTATCGACTCCGAGACCATCGCACCGACCGATAGCCTACTTCAAAAAAACAGGGATCTCTGCATGAGTGGAGATTCCTTTTTTGTGTGGAGAAAAGTTGGACTTTATTTAAAATTAGAGGATTTTCTATAAAAAAAGCATAATATAAATACTGTTATTCAAGTTATTCTCTTTACAGATATCAAAGAAAAGAGGAATACACTTGAAAAGAAAAGCCCTTCTATTTTCGACCTGTTTGCTTTTCGCTGTACCACTGGCGCCTGCAATGAACGTAAAAGCAGTGATGACAGAGGAAACACCAATAACTGCTGCGCAAGCAACATGGGCAAATACAAATAACATCACATTTACCGATGCTTTTTCTCTATTTAATTCGGGCGTTGCGAAGTTGCCTTTAGGCAAGCCCGTAAAAGTATCCGCGACCGTCTCTTTTTCAGGAGACATTGAAGCGATCCGTCAGGCACAGATAGCATTCGAGAATGTTGGCCAAGGTATACAAATCGACTATGATTCAATCCTTCAATTTAACGAAAATCAAAAGCAAGCGCAGTTCAGCTTTTTTATTACACTGATCGAACCGATCCCCAACAGTGAGACGCGCCTGTTCACTGTAAAAGTAGCCGATAATCGCCCTGGAGATACGAACCATTTAACGCCATACAGCCAACGCCAAACCGTGATCGAAGACAAATCCTACGTTTCGCATGACAGCACTCCGCCTGTACTCGTTCCTCCTACGACCGAGCCAAGCACGGAACCAAGCACGGAACCAAGTACAGAGCCAAGCACGGAACCAAGTACAGAACCAAGCACGGAACCAAGCACAGAACCAAGTACAGAACCAAGTACCGAGCCAAGCACAGAGCCAAGCACCAAGCCAAGTACGGAGCCAAGCACAGAGCCAAGTACAGAGCCAAGTACGGAACCAAGTACGGAACCAAGTACCGAACCAAGTACCGAATCAAGTAAAAAACCAAGTCAAAAGCCGAGCACCAAGCCTACAGAATCGGTTCCTTCTGAAAAAACCGAATCAAGCGTTACGGAAGTCCCAGTAAAAAACACTGTTCAGGTACATAGATCCTCGCTAGAAAGAGTGAATGAACGGTCAGTAAATCCTCATCTGGTGCAGAAGGAGAGGAATAAAGAATCGACTTCTTCTTATCGAATGCTGCCAAAGACTGGCGAAGCACTTTCAGATAGATTGCTGGTACTCGGAGGGATGTTTAGTTTACTCGGAGCACTCCTATTGGTGATCAAGCGTAAATCTTAAGCACGTCTTTACTAAGCCGACTTTTAGTCGGTTTTTTTGATTGGAATCGTTCACAATGATTGAAGGATAATGGCAAAATTGTTAAAGCGCTTAATTGTAATTATTTTAAATTGTGAAGTTACAAAATCAACTGTTAATGATTATCTTTCTCATTTAAGCGTTTCTTTTTTCAATTAAAGAATCAGAGTAGTACTCTTTTATTGAAGAAAGATGGAGGCGCAAAGGTATGAGTAATCGGAAGAAATTTTTGTCAACAGCGATGGTTGGACTCGTCGCACTAATTTTGGAATTTGGTTTCCATCAAAGCCAATGGGCATTTTGGCTGGTTTCGATCATTGGAGGAATAATGACGATCTCTATGCTGGTCGGGATGATCCAAACCTTGCGTTCAGGGAAATATGGCGTGGACATTTTGGCGATCACAGCGATCGTCGCGACATTGCTTGTTGGAGATTACTGGGCAAGTCTCGTTGTGCTGATCATGTTGACTGGCGGAGACAGCTTAGAGGATTATGCCAGCCATCAGGCCAGCCGCGAACTGCGTTCGCTTTTAGACAACTCGCCGCAGGTGGCCCATAGAGTAACAGGAGAAACGATTGACGATCTTGCGGTGGAGGACGTTCAGGTAGGCGAGTTGATTTTAGTGAAACCGGGAGAACTGGTGCCGGTAGATGGTCGGGTCGTTGCGGGAGAATCGTTTGTGGATGAGTCGTCATTGACAGGCGAGTCTAAACCCATTGAAAAGAAAGCTAACGATGAGCTGATGTCTGGATCGATCAATGGTGACGCAGCATTGCGGTTCAAAGTAACAAAGGCCGCAAAAGACAGTCAATACCAAACGTTAGTAAAACTGGTCAAAGAATCCGAAGCACAGCCTGCTCATTTTGTTCGACTGGCCGATCGGTATGCGGTGCCCTTCACCTTGATTGCGTATGTTATCGGTGGCGTCGCGTGGTTTGTATCAAAAGATCCTGTCCGTTTCGCAGAGGTGCTAGTCGTTGCGTCACCCTGTCCGTTGATTTTGGCGGCACCGGTGGCTTTAGTGGCGGGGATGAGCCGCTCGAGCCGTAATGGGATCGTCGTAAAAACAGGAACGACGATTGAAAAATTAGCACGGGCAAAAAGTGTGGCCTTTGACAAAACAGGGACACTGACAGAAGGAAAACTATCGGTCGACACGATTCATCCGACTTCAAAGGACTATTCCAAAGAGGCGCTGATCGCGTATGCAGCAAGCGGGGAACAAGAGTCTAGCCACATTTTAGCGCGTTCGCTTGTCACCTACGCCAAAGACCAAAAAATGACCTTGTACCCAGTTTCAGAGTTAGAAGAGGTCACGGGTCAAGGGATTCAAGCTATCGTTGAGGGCAAAAAGATTCGCGTTGGGAAAGCGGCTTTCGCAGGATCAGCGGTGTCCTTGAGCAAAGAAAAAACAGCCGTATTCGTTTCTATCGAAGGTGAGTCCATCGGTTACATCACCTTCACAGACGTTGTTCGCAAGGAATCCGCCGAAACGATCAAGGCGCTGACGGAACTAGGCATCAAGAAAACCATCATGCTGACGGGAGATCACCAAGTTATTGCAGATCAAATTGCTCGCGAAGTAGGGATCACTGAAGTCCACGCAGAATGTTTGCCAGAAGAGAAAATTAACGTTATTAAAACCTTGAGTGAAGCGGACCGCCCAGGAATCATGGTGGGCGATGGGGTCAACGATGCCCCGGCATTAGCCGTTGCTGATATCGGTATCGCTATGGGTGCCCATGGATCAACTGCGGCAAGTGAAAGTGCAGATGCGGTTATTTTAAAGGATGATTTAAGTCGTGTGTCAGAAGCGGTTCGACTCTCTCAAGACACGATGCGCATCGCACGTCAATCCGTCCTTATAGGGATCGTCATTTGTGTAATACTAATGCTGATCGCAAGCACAGGTGTTATTCCTGCATTAATGGGTGCGGCGCTACAAGAAGTGATCGATACCGTATCGATTTTATCAGCCTTGAGAGCACGTAAAGACAACTAAAAAAACGCAAATCTCTAGATTTAGGGGTTTGCGTTTTTTTTTAGCAGCAGACTCAATTCTTAAAATAACGATTTTGCAGTGTGATCAAGTTTCAAATACAAAAAAAATCTATTCAAATTCTGTTATTCGACTGTAGGCGTATTAAAAAGAAAACTTTATGCATAGATTGATTTGTTTTCAAAAGCATATAAAGACCGTTCCAATTTCTTCTATATAATTGACCGAATGAATGGGAAAAATGAGTTAAAAATGGCGTACAAATAAAGTGAAATAATTATTTTGAAAGATTGCGCAATAATTTGCAATCTAATTTATTTGAAAGCGTTTTTCGTTATGATACACTTATTTCAGAAGTTCATTTGCGCAGGGATTTCTAGTAGAAGAAGGGTGACTTTTTGTGTCATTTAAACCAAGTTACAGCTTTTTGCAAGACCGTTGTTTCTATGTTTAAGAACGATAATTAGCATAAAGGAGCGAGGTGTTTACACGTGTTTTCTTTTCAAGAACGATCAAACATGATTCAAAAATTAAGCAATCAGACGTATGATCTAGTGATTATCGGCGGCGGGATAACAGGAGCAGGGGTCGCTTTGCAGGCGGCAGCTTCAGGACTCTCAGTGGCATTGCTAGAAATGCAGGACTTTGCGGAAGGAACGTCTTCAAGATCGACCAAACTTGTCCATGGAGGACTCCGCTATCTTAAAACGTTTGATGTCGAGGTGGTTGCCGACACCGTAAGTGAACGAGCCATTATTCAAGGAATTGCCCCGCACATTCCAAAAGCAGACCCGATGATTTTACCTATTTTTGATGAACCAGGTTCCACCTTCAACATGTTTTCGATCAAAGTGGCGATGGCTCTTTATGACCATCTAGCAGGGATCACAGGCGGCCAATACGCGAACTATATGTTGAGTAAAGAAGAAATCTTAGAACGAGAACCGCAGTTAGAAGAAAAAGGGCTGCTGGGGGGCGGTGTTTATTTAGATTATCGGAACAACGACGCCCGATTGGTCATTGAGAATATCAAACGCGCAGTGTCAGATGGAGCCATAGCGGTGAGTCGGATGGAGGTTGAAGAGATCCTTCACGACGATCAAGGAAACGTATCTGGGGTAAAAGCCAAAGATCTATTGAATGAACAAGTCGTATCAATCACTAGTAAACTGGTGATCAATACAGCAGGCCCTTGGTCTGATTTTGTAAATAAGCTGGATAAGGAAATCGACCATCAGCCGCACATGCGTCCAACAAAAGGGGTCCATTTAGTCGTAGACGGCGAGAAATTAAAGGTTCCGCAGCCTACGTATTTTGATACAGGTGAAAATGACGGCCGCATGATTTTTGTGATCCCTAGAGAAAGCAAAACGTATTTCGGGACGACGGACACGGATTATGAAGGCGATTACAACCATCCGAGGGTAGAAAAATCTGATGTGGACTATCTATTGAAGATCGTCAATCGCCGGTATCCTGACGCGAAGCTTACGATTCAAGACATTGAAGCTGCTTGGGCAGGATTACGTCCTTTGATCAGCGAAGCAGGCGGCGATTACAACGGAACAAAAAAAGAAAAAATCAGCGACGAAAACTTTGAAAAAATCATTCGTGCAGCAGATGACTATAAAAATGGCAAACAGTCGCGACCGAAAGTTGAAAAAACGATCGCCGATGCAGCCAAGGAAGAACCTAAAGACAACCCTTCAGCGGTGTCTCGCGGCAGTGATCTGACGATCGCCAAAGATGGGTTACTGATTCTATCAGGCGGGAAGCTGACGGACTATCGGTTGATGGCGGCTGGCGCGATGAAGAAAATCGTGGCTCTATTGCCTGACAATACTATTGAAGTCATAGATTCTGAAAAATACCCTGTTTCTGGCGGTGACCTCGATCCAAAACAAGTGGATCAGGAACTCGACAGCCTTGCGAAAAAAGGGGAAGCGCTAGGGTTACCTGAGGAAGACGCGAAATATTTAGCTGAGTTATATGGATCAAATGCAAAAAAAGTGTTTGCACTGAAGGATCAAGGTGCTTTTGATGGCCTCACCTTAGCAGAGTCCATGTCCTTACGGTACGCGATGGCGGAAGAGATGACCTTGACCCCCGTGGATTACTTGTTGCGGCGAACCAACTATATGCTCTTTATCAGCCACCGGTTGATGGAGATCAAAGAGGCAGTCGTGGATGCGATGGCGGAGGTCTTCGAGTGGGATGCACAAACAAAGGAAGCGTATCAAAGGGAACTAGAAGAGCAGATCAGAGAAACACAATTAACGGATTTAAAGAAGTAAAAAACATATAAAAGGAGTGGGAACATGGAGTCTTATATCATGTCAATCGATCAAGGAACAACGTCAAGCAGGGCAATCGTTTTCGACAAAGCAGGTAAGGAGGTAAGTTCTTCTCAAAAAGAATTTACGCAGCATTTTCCAAAACCAGGCTGGGTAGAGCATGATGCAAACGAGATTTGGAACTCGGTACAATCAGTCATCGCCGGAGCATTGATCGAAGGCGGATTGAAGCCAAGCCAAATCGAAGGAATCGGAATCACGAACCAACGTGAAACAACGGTCATTTGGGAAAAAGAAACAGGGCACCCGATCTACAATGCGATCGTCTGGCAATCAAAACAAACAAGCGACATTGCGGACGACTTGAAGGAGCAAGGCCATTCTGAAATGATCCAGAAGAAGACAGGATTATTGATCGACTCCTACTTCTCAGCCACCAAAGTGAAATGGATCTTAGATCATGTCGATGGTTCACGTGAACGTGCGAAAAAGGGTGAGCTGTTATTCGGTACGATCGACACTTGGCTCGTATGGAAATTGACAGGCGGAAAGGTCCATGTTTCTGACTACACAAATGCCAGCCGTACCATGCTTTATAACATTTATGACTTGGAATGGGATCAAGAAATTTTGGACTTATTAGATATTCCGAGAGAGATGCTGCCAGAAGTAAAATCAAATTCTGAAATTTACGGACACACTGAGGACTATCATTTCTACGGCAATCAAGTACCGATCGGCGGAATGGCCGGAGACCAACAAGCGGCGTTAGTCGGTCAATTGGCGTTCGATAAAGGAATGGTCAAAAATACCTATGGCACAGGGGCCTTTATCGTCATGAATACAGGTGAAAAGCCGATCCTTTCTGAAAACGGGTTATTGACGACGATCGGGTATGGGATCGATGGAAAAGTGACCTATGCCATCGAAGGAAGTATCTTCGTAGCCGGCTCGGCGATCCAATGGCTGCGTGATGGGTTAAGAATGTTCAATAACGCGCCAGAATCAGAGGATTATGCGAAACGTGTCGACAGCAGTGAAAATGTATATGTCGTTCCTGCATTTACAGGGCTGGGCGCTCCTTACTGGGATCAGCAGGCTCGAGGGGCGATCTTCGGCTTGACACGCGGAACAACGAAAGAGCACTTTATCCGTGCAACATTAGAATCACTGGCCTATCAAACGGCCGATGTCGTGAATACGATGGCGAAAGATTCTGGCACAGACATCAAGTTGTTACGTGTCGATGGCGGCGCATCGAAGAATGATTTATTGATGCAATTCCAAGCTGACATTCTTCAAACACCAGTAGAACGTGCGCCTTATTTGGAAACGACCGCTTTGGGAGTAGCGTATCTTGCCGGATTAGCTGTCGGCTACTGGAAAGACATAGATGAAATCAAGAAATTCGCAGCAGATGGTCAACGTTTTGACCCTTCAATGGATAAAGAAGTTACCGA
This sequence comes from Enterococcus sp. AZ048, assembly GCF_051715125.1. Classification (NCBI taxonomy): domain Bacteria; kingdom Bacillati; phylum Bacillota; class Bacilli; order Lactobacillales; family Enterococcaceae; genus Enterococcus; species Enterococcus sp. AZ048. Next base: position 351,021 of record NZ_JBIOTD010000002.1, read on the forward strand.
TGATCTTTACGAAGGTTGGCAAGAAGCCGTACAGGCGACCATGCAATACAAACATAAACCAAAAGAAAACTAATTCAATTCGTCAGCTGCGCAGCATGTAAAGTTGTGCAGCTGATATAAGAATAAAAATTAAGGGGATGAGTTTATGGACACAAGTATGTCAACGCAGGTAATTGGAGAAATTATTGGGACCATGGTTTTAGTATTATTAGGTGACGGTGTCGTTGCAGGTGTAAGCTTGCGTAAAACAAAAGCAGAAGGCGCGGGCTGGATCGCGATCACTCTAGGCTGGGGCGCAGCGGTTACGATCGGTGCCTACGCGGCGGGGTATATGTCCTTTGCCCATTTGAATCCTGCTGTAACGATCGGAATGGCGATCGCCGGAAAAATCGGTTGGGATATGGTCGTTCCATACATCATAGGTCAAATGATCGGTGCAATCATTGGTGCAGTTCTTGTTTATATTCATTACTATCCGCATTGGAAAGAAACCAAAGATCAAGCGACCATTCTCGGTGTATTCTCTACTGGCCCAGCGATCCGAAGCTTAGGCGCCAATCTTATCAGTGAAATTATCGGTACCTTCATGTTAGTGTTTGCGTTGCTGACATTTGGCATGGGTAAATTTGGCGATGGACTGAATCCAATCGCTGTTGGTATTTTAATCTTAGTTATCGGGCTGTCTTTAGGTGGAACCACCGGGTATGCGATCAATCCTGCCCGTGACTTAGGTCCGCGGATCGCCCACGCATTTTTGCCGATTCCAAATAAAGGAGACTCTGACTGGGGCTACTCTTGGGTACCTGTAGTCGGTCCGATCATCGGCGGTATTTTAGCAGCATTGTTATTTATGGCGTTGCCAATTTAAGTTTGTTTAGGGTAATAGGACACGTTCTATTACCCTACTATTTTTAATACCTGTGTCTGCGGCCTCTGTAGAAGTGGATCGTGGACAAAAAAAGGGATTTGTTCTACGGTTAAGGAGGAACAAATACTTTGAAGTGAATAAGGAGGAAGAGCAAGTGAAAAAAATTATCAATGATCCAAAGAATGTTGTGGAAGAAATGGTCAGTGGATTAGTTGGCGCATATCCAAATTATGTAAAGCAAGTACCGGAAACATTAGTTGTTGCACGTAGTGATGAGTATGATCAAGTGGCATTGGTCAGCGGCGGCGGAAGCGGTCATGAACCTTCTCATGCAGGGTTTGTTGGGGATGGTATGTTAAGTGCCGCAGTTTGTGGTCAGGTCTTCACTTCGCCAACTCCCGATCAAATCCATGAAGCCATCAAAGCAACCGATAAAGGCAAAGGCACATTAATGATCGTTAAAAATTATTCAGGTGATGTCATGAATTTTGATATGGCAAAGGATTTGGCAGAAATGGACGATATTGAAGTCGATTCTGTTCTGGTAGATGATGACATTGCTGTAGAAGACAGTACCTATACACAAGGTCGGCGCGGTGTGGCTGGGACCGTTTTGGTTCATAAAATTTTAGGTGCCATGGCCCGTGAAGAAAAATCCGTTTCTGAATTGGCGAGCTACGGAAAAGCGTTAGTAGAAGATATAAAAACAGTCGGTATCGCGTTATCTGGAGCGACTGTTCCAGAAGTGGGCAAACCAGGATTTGTTTTAGCAGATGACGAAATCGAGTTTGGTGTAGGAATCCATGGGGAACCTGGGTATCGCCGTGAAAAGATCAAACCTTCTCATGCGATCGCCGAAGAGATCATCAGTAAATTGAAGGCAGAATTCAAGTGGCAAGAAGGCGATAAATACGGATTATTTGTTAACGGGATGGGCGCAACGCCATTGATGGAGCTGTTCATTTTATTCAATGACAGTAAAAAGATTTTGGCAGAAGACGGCCTCGATCTTGCTTTCAGTAAGGTTGGAAACTACATGACTTCGTTGGAGATGGCCGGAGCATCCATCACGATGATCAAATTAGACGACGAACGTGTGCGCTTATTGAATGAACCCGTTCACACGATTGCTTGGTAAAAAGAGCTGTTAGCTGGAACAAATAACGATCGAAATGCTGTACAAAAGAGTATCCAAGGAGGCCCATTATGTTTACACCAGATAATTTACGAAAAACCTTAGAACTATTCAATGAAAAAATCCAGATCAAGAAAGACTATTTAAGCGAACTCGATACACCGATCGGCGATGGCGACCATGGAAACAATATGGCTCGCGGGATGGACGCGGTGATGGCTGCGGATCTGTCTGGAGAATTGCCGGACATTTTGAAGGCGACTGCTATGGCGTTGATCAGCAAAGTCGGCGGGGCATCAGGTCCTCTTTACGGGACAGCAATGATGGAAATGATGAAAGCCAGCAAAGAATCAAGTGAACCAGAAATCTTACTAAATGCCGCCATTGCGGGGATCGAAAAACGAGGCAATTCAAAACCTGGTGAAAAAACGATGCTTGATCTATGGGTGCCCGCAGTAGAAAACTTGAACAATGGAACGTTGAATCCAGCAACACTTGAGATCTTAGTCGAAAAAACAAAAAATATCAAAGCAACAAAAGGACGGGCTTCTTATGTCGGTGAACGGTCAATCGGACACATTGATCCCGGCGCCATGTCCTCTGCATATTTATTTGAATCCATGATCGAGGCAGGTGTTTTTAATGACTAGAGGCGTAGTATTGGTATCACACACAAAAGAAATTCCCGAAGGACTGAAACGGTTGATCGGTGAAGTCGCAAAAGATGTTCCCGTTACGACTGCCGGAGGGTTAGAAGACGGCGGCATCGGCACATCCATGGAACGGATCTCTCAAGCGATCGAAGAAAATTCCGCAGACGAGCTCCTTGCTTTTTACGACCTTGGTAGTGCCAAAATGAATTTAGAAATGGCCATCGAAATGACCGAAAAAAAAGTGACGCTCTTTGATACCGCTTTGGTTGAAAGTGCGTACACTGCCTGTGCATTACTGGTAGCAGATGTCGGAGAAGCCGATATCGAAACGCAACTCGCTGCTTTAAAAGTAAAATAGAAACCCGTTATTCGAGGAGAAGTCAGTGTGAACTGGCTTCTTTTTTTTGTTGTATCGATGTGCCTACAAAAACTGGCTGCCAAATCGGCAGCCAGTTTTCTGTTAGTTCGGTGTTTTTCCCTTGGTGATTCGTGTCGCAAAATAGACGAGTAACAGGCTGAGCAGTACGATCAATGCCGCCGAGAAAAAGACGGCGTGATAGCCCGTGGTCGAAAGAGACGAATGTGCAAAAAGGGAAAAGATCATGCCAAAGAAGGTGATCATGAAGCTTTGTCCGAGTGTTCGAAAGAGCGTGATAAATCCCGATACTGCGCCAATATTGTTACCAGTCGCAGCCGCTTGTGCGGATAATACGCTGGTCGTGACCGTCGTCCCAATGCCAAAGCCTGAGAAACAAGCCAAAAGGAGAAAGGCAAGATAAGGTGCGTGTTGAGGTAGAACACCTAACACCGCAAATACCGCAATATTGACCGCCAAACAGAAAATCAATAAGCGTTCCCTACCGAAGCGCTTGCCAAGCTGGGCGGAAAAGAACGAACCGGTAATGAAGAAAATGGAGGACGGTAAAAGCGCCAATCCAGCAAAGGTTGGAGACAGGTGCATTTCCGTTTGAATCCATAAAGGCACATAAACTTGAAAGCCAATCAATACCCCGTTGATCAAAAAAGTGATCATTGTAAATAACAGAAACCCGGAAGCCTTGAACGCTTCGATGGGTAAAACAGGGTCTGTTTGCTTTCTTTCACTAAGAAGGAATGTGTACAGAAGGATGATGCCCGCGACGAAGAAAAGTCCGCCGAATCCGAGATTCGTAGTCAGTACTTGAATGCCAACGAGTACAAGAAACAGATTGACCGTTAAAAACAAATATTGTTTCAGTTCATCAAATGAGAATTTCGTTGAAGAAGATTTTTTTTCTTCCTTATAAAAGAACTGAACGATCAAGATCGTCAAAAGACCAAAAGGAATATTGATAAAGAAGACCCAATGCCAACTTAGCTGGCTGACTAAGAAGCCGCCAAGTAGCGGGGCAACCAAAGAAGCGATCCCCCAAGCCGAATTATTCAATCCCATGATCTTCCCGCGTGTCTCAAAATCGAACAAATCACCAATCAAGGCAAAGGTGATGGGCATAATGCCGCCAGCGCCGATTCCTTGGAGCACCCGAAAGAGAATCAGCAAAGAAAAGGACGTCGAAATGCCGCATAAAAAAGTTCCGACGATAAACAAGAAAAGTCCGAATAGAAAAACTCGTTTCTTCCCATATTGATCAGCCAGTCGGCTTAAAATCGGTGTAGCTAAGGCACTAGAAAATAGATAACTCGAGAATAATAAAGAAATAGGAACATCGCCAGCGAAGCTTTTCGAGATCGCGTTCGCAGCTGTCACGACGATGGTGGATTCGATGGCTGTCATAAAGGTCGCAATATAGATCGCCAGTAACATCCATCCTTTTTTTGTGTTGCCCATGAAAAGACCTCCTTAATAAGTCATGCATACAAGCCAATGGATTGACAAAAAAGTCAAATGGATTTATTATATGCTTGCGCACGCAATTATAAATCGCGCAGACGAGAGTTGTCAACTAAAAAGGAGGGGTTTTATGGAGCAGAAAACAGAAAGTAACTTGAAATGGTTAGGAAAATTATCGAGAGATTATCATAAAGAGCTTGATCTAGAGCTGGCCCCGTTGCGGTTGAACGCTACAAACTATTACTTTATCATGAAGATCCACGATCACGGAGGATTGCCTCAAGAGAAGTTGATCACACTGACAGGACTTAACGGAAGCAATGTGACGAGAACCACACAGAAATTAATCGATCTAGGATTTGTATTAAAAGAAAAAAACGACCATGATCGGAGAGGCTTTCTACTGGAATTAACCGAAGAAGGAAATGCGGTATATGCTGAAATCATCGAAAGCGTTGCGCGTGCTCAATCCAAGTTTCTCTCCTTGTTAACCTCAGCAGAGCAGGAAACATTTGAAAAACTATTAGGAAAATTAGCTGAGTCAGAATGAAAGGGCGATAACCATGCAAATCAAACACCATTTATCAGAACAATTAACAACCATGCCAAAGGACTATGAATTAGTCAATGAAGCGGTTGAGAGTAGAAATAAAAAAACAGTCACTATCGATCGCTACCAAAAAGACGGCGTGTATACCTATAACGGAGAAAGAGTGATTGAAGTCATCGAGAACGGTGTTCTTGTAAGCTTCAAGGATTATTCCCACGTACCCGATGGAAAATTACTATCCAATGAACGGGCAATGGATCTGGCGGAGGAAGTCTTCCATAAAACCAACCGCTCATATGCCAGAGGACTATCCTTCATCCGAATTGAAAATCAACGACGTTCTTTTATTGACGAGAACGGAGTAGAACAAACTTTCCCTGTGCAATGGATCAAGTTTGCACACAGAAACGGCAGCTACAACTGGGTAACCCTCGGCGGTGGCGGTGCAGTGGTAGAAATGGAAATCGATTCACGATGGGATTATTTCCGCGGTCGCCGCAAAACGGAAATGTGGGACAACGATGATTGGGTCCTAGCAAGAGAAGGAAACGGCCCGCAATTGCCAAGTCCGAGTGCGTTAGCGTAAAGGAGAATACGGATGAACGAGCTTCAATATGAAAGAGACATTGAACTTCTGGGTACTCTTCGGAATCGGCTCCGTCAATTAGAGGAGTCAGAGTATGTCACAGCCTATTATAAAGGCTACAGCTCTAGTGGGATGACGCTGGATGAGATCAAGGATGCGATGGAAGAACTCACAGAAGAAATCCGAGAATTAGAGAATCGGATGGAAGATATGGAATGGTAATGATTTTTACAGGAGACGCGAATACATGAGATTCGCGTCTTTTTTGTTTTAATAGGAAAGAAAGCACATTCAATTTCGTGTAACCGAAAACACTATATATTGTGTCTGTTTTTCTCATATCATTAAAAAGACACAAAATCTAGACTTTACTTCAAAAAAGTTTAGGAGTACTATTATCAAGGATAAAAAATAATTTTTAGTGAGAAGGGATGGATGAAACGATGCTATTGATCGCTGGTACGATTGGTGCGGGAAAAAGCAGTCTGACAGACGTGTTGTCGCAGGAGATGAACTCGAAGCCATTTTACGAGAATGTGGATGACAACGAAGTGCTGCCATTGTTTTACTCGAATCCAGAAAAATATACGTTTCTGCTTCAAATATTCTTTTTAAATAAACGCTTTTTAGCAATGAAGGATGCGCTGCAGCAAGCGGACAATGTCTTGGATCGCTCGATTTACGAAGACAGTCTGTTATTTCATTTGAATGCGGATCTTGGTCGGGTGAGTGCTGACGAGGTTCTCCAGTACGACAATTTGATGGAGACGATGCTGAAGGAATTGGAGCATGCGGCACCGAAAAAACGACCTGATTTACTGGTGCATATCAAGGTTTCTTTTGATGTGATGCTGGATCGGATCGAAAAAAGAGGGCGTGAGTACGAGCAAGTAGCCACGAATCCAGAGCTCTTGGCGTATTATCGAATGGTAAATGAGCGTTACCAAGAATGGTACGACAACTTCGATATTTGTCCAAAAATCCAAATTGACGGGGATCGCTATGATTTTGTCGCTGATCCGCAAGCGGCGGAGATCGTGATCAAACAAATCAAGGAAGAAACCGAAAAACTGAATCTGCAAGAGCCCCAGAGCTCCCGCTATTCTTCAAGAAGAAGTATTGAAAAAGGTATTTTTTAGTATTTCTTTTTAAATGAATCAAAAAGAACGACCGTTTTCTAGAAGGAGCCAATCATGTTAAACTATTTCAAATTTCTACTTCACCAATTAAAAGGATGGCCGCAACAAAACTATTATCTTTTTTTCTTTAGTTTAGGCTGTCAGGTCATGACACTCGTCAATCAACCGATGAACCCACTGACAGTAATCACCTTTATCGGAACGACATTGGGCGTGTTATGTATTTTGTCCATCAACGCCGCAAAATCAGTCAACGGTGTTTTAGGAATTATCTCAGCCATTTGTTTTATTTACGTCGGATACTCCGCAAAAAATTATTTGAGCATCGGCGAACAAATTGCGTATATGATCACTTTAGATATTCCCGTTTTGTTAAGTAAAGAATGGAATCATAACATGGCATCGAAAATTCGTAAATTTACTGGAAAGACATGGGTCCTCGCGATCATCAGCACGATCCTGATGTATTTCGTTTCGGGTTATTTGATCCAGCGCTTTACGGATGATCCGCGTCCTTGGATCGACGCGATTGCCTTTTCAATCAGTTTGAGCGCCGGAATCATCAGTTTCCTACGCTACAACAATCAATATTACTGGTGGTTGGCTTCAGGTCTTGCCCAGATGGTCCTTTGGTATATCTCATTCAGACATGGATCAGCCAGTTTGGCAATGTTCGTCAACAGTTCCGTCTACTTGATCAATGATGTCTTAGCCTTTACCGTTTCTCCTTGGTACAACAAAAAAGAACGGGAACGGATGCAGCAGATGGAAGAAGAATACTACCATTTGAGTCATTAATTTAAAAAATCGAGCGCCTAACAATGCCTAGCCGTTGTTAGGCGTTTTTTCTGTCAAAACCATCCAGAATGTTTAAAGAAGTTTTGCCAGATGAATTTATTATGAACAATAAGAACATTCTTTGATTATTCTGTGATTTATGAGATTTGCCTTTGAAAATCAGTTATTGTAGAAGTATCGAGCATGAACGAAGGAGGGCGCGTATGCGGTATTTGTATCAACAGCTTTTAGCGTTTTGGCTGATTATCATTTTAACGATCGTTTTGATCGGTCTTTCTTTCACGAATATTAACCGACGCACATTGGTGGCTCAAAATTACAATCAAATTCGAGATTATATCGATTCTGTTGAACGTAATTTGAGTCATCCAGAAGAAAATTTACCGGATACGTTCTCGAGTCCTTACAATGCACTGACTAGAGAAGAACACCTACGCTTCTATTTATACAACGCTGAAGTCATTCTTGCGAATCAAGGAATCAAGTTTGTATTGTTAGATAATAACAAATCTGTCATTTATTCTTCCACAGAGTTCAAAATTTTAGATTCCCTATTAAATAACGAAGAATGGGAAATCATTCGAACGGGAAGAAGCCTTGAGAAAACGATCAAGTACGACCTGAGAGGCGAACCGAGTCAAACGTCCTACATTCTTTCGGGCCGATTTGACCAGGATCAATTTTACGGGGTCTTGATCGCAGCGAAATCAGCCCGAGATTTGGAAAATAGCCAGAAGCTGATTACGGACAATCTATTGAAGGGCTTTGTTATTTCATTATTGTTTGGCGGCGCTATCAGTTTTGCCCTTGCGACACGTCAGGTGAAGAAGATCAATGATTTGAAGCGGGCAGTCAACCAAATCACGAATCGAAATTTTGAGATCACGGTGGAAGAGGAACAGGGAAAGGATGAGTTCAATGAATTGGCGCATGATTTTAATAAAATGGCGGTGGCTTTGCAGGACAACGAAAAGGAAATCATTCGCCAAGAAGAGCTGCGCAAGCAATTTATGGCAAACACGTCCCACGAAATGCGCACCCCATTGACGACGATCAAAGGTCTGCTGGAGGGATTGAAATACAATGCGATCCCTGAAACGCAAAAGGATAAAGCCATTGTGCTGATGCAAAATGAGACGGATCGGCTGATTCGCTTAGTGAAGCAAAATTTGGATTATGAAACCATACGCAGCCATCAGATTACCTTAACGATGTGTTCTTTTGATGGAACAGACGTATTAAGAAACATTCTGACGCAATTTCAAGAAACGGCCGACGCTGTGAATGACCGCTTGAGCTTGCTGAATGAGCAGCCGGTCGAGGTGTATGCCGATCGTGATCGTTTCATCCAGATCATGGTCAATGTGATCCAGAACGCCATCCAATTTACGGACAATGGTGAGATAACAGTCGACCTGCGAGAAACGGATTCAACGGTTCTTGTCTCTGTGGAAGATACGGGCATCGGAATGACCGAAGAGGAGCAAAAAAACATTTGGGATCGTTATTATAAGGCAGATCCCTCTAGAAAAAATACGAAGCTCGGCGAATCTGGTTTGGGACTTTCTATTGTGAAAGAATTGATTCAGCTTCATGGCGGATCGATCGATGTTTCAAGTCAGAAGGAGGTCGGAACCCTGTTTGTGATCCGATTGCCGAAAAAGACGCTGGAGAAAGACAAGCAATAGAAGTCGCTGAAAACAGCGATCAAATTCGTTAGACTGATTCCTTTGAATCGGTCTTTTTTTGTGGAAACAAGGTGAGAGAACTTTCTAGTTGACAATGTGTCTAAAAGACTTATAATTACAAAGTCGATAGATCTAAAAGACTGATGAAGGGGCATCAGGAAGGGGGATAATATGTACGATTTACTACTTTTAGGTTCACTGATCACTGGCGATAAGACCGGCTACAAGCTTCAAAAAATTGTCGGATCTGCCTTGCAGCCGATGCGAAAAGTGTCTAGCGGAGTCTTGTATCCTTCACTGGAACGGCTGGAGAAAGAAGGACTCGTCACCTCCACGATCCATGAAGAAGGTCGAAAGATGAAATTATGGCACATCACCGCGACGGGTGTGGACCGATTCATTGAATTGATGAAGGAAAAAATCCCTTCGGACGCGAAGCGAAATGACAGGATTCACTTCAAGCTGCGTTCGTTGGATAGCGTGTCGCTAACGGAGCAACTAGCAATATTAGAGGAATTTCAGTTATTTATTGAAAAGGATTTGGACTTTTATCAACACGCGCAAAAGGATATGACGGAGCATCAGGCGCGTTTTCCAGAAAACAAGGAACGCTTTCGTATTTTGGCCGAAGCCTATGAATTGGATATCCAATTAGCCAAAACAAAATTAACATGGATCAATAAACAGCTTGCTGATCGGAAGAATTCTTCTCAGCAGCTTGATACTTATAACTAGGGGTGCAAACAATTTATGGAAAATTCTTCAAAAAAATGGTTCTCATTAGTCGCGATGTCTTTGGGCGTCTTTATGGGACTTTTGGACGTGACGGTAGTAAATGTGGCGTTGCCAACAATGCAAAAGGCCTTCGATGCGCCATTTACACAATTACAGTGGGTGCTGAATGCCTACACATTAGTATTCGCGGTCACGTTGCTGATCGTGTCAAAAATGGGAGACATGTACGGGCGAAAGAAAGTCTTTTTGGCAAGCTTGATTTTATTCGTCATTGCTTCAGTAGTGAACGGCTTTGCGCCGACGTTGCTGGTTCTAGACATCGGACGGGGAATCCAAGCCATCGGCGGAGCAGGCATGATGTCTCTGTCAATGGCGTTAGTTGCTTCAAATTTTGATGGCAAGCAGCGTGGGTTAGCGTTGGGGATCTTAGGGTCGGTTATTGGATTATCTTCCGCTTCTGGGCCATTAGTGGGCGGCTTATTGGTGGATGCCTTTGGTTGGGAATCGATTTTCTTTATCAATTTGCCGATCGGGATCATCGCTGTTTTAATGACGATGCGTTATGTAAATGAGACGCCGAGCTACGGAAAAGATCAGAAAATTGATTTTCTTGGGATGATTTTGTCTGCCGCAGCATTATTTAGTGCGATCTATGGCTTGATCGAAAAGGAAACACACATCAATTGGGGTTGGACAAATCCTCACGTTGGTGGCTGGATGCTTTTAGCGGTCGTGTTCTTAGCGTTATTTATCTTTGTCGAATCAAAGGTCGAAAGTCCTATGATGAACCTGAAGATGTTCAAGAATATCAACTTTGTCGGGTCCGTCATCGTTGCTTTTGCGCTAGGTTCAGGAATTTATGCGTTTAATACGTACTTAACAGTATTGATGCAGAACTATATTGGCTGGTCTGCCTTTGACACGGGGATTCGTCAATTGGCACTATCTGTCTGGTCCTTGATTTTAGGACCCGTAGTTGGGATTCTGGGAAATAAATTCTCGAAAAAATGGATGATCGTTGCGGGCTTATTGGTCAGCGGCGCCGGTTTTCTTTTCTTGATCGGTCAGCTTTCCCCTACGATGGGGTATGCACAATTGTGGCCAACGCTAGTGATGATCGGGATCGCCAACGGGATCGTGAACCCGGTATTGAACTCCGCTGGGTTAGAAGGGGTCGCGCCTCATGAGATGGGGATGGCTTCAGGCTTGTTGAACGTCTTCCGACAATTTGGTACCAGCTTTGGGGTGGTGATCCTAGGCTTAGTAGAGGCAAACCGTTACGCGGCTGTCCTTAATCAGCATGCCGCATCAATGCACTTGCCAGAAAAATTGACCACCAGCTTGATCAATGCCGGTCCTTTCTCTGGTCATCAAATCGTGTTCTCAGAGGCATTAAAGAACGCACCCTTTGCCCACGAATTGCAAAAGGTAGTGGTGAATGCCTTTGATAAGGGACTGATCCAGATTTGTTACGTAGCAGGAACCATCGTGCTGATCGGTGCTGTTGGTGCAGCGATCTTTATGCGTGAAAACAAAGAAACGATTCAATAGAGCAGGCTCTTTATTAAAAAGATAGACCGACCGCCAATGTTAGATCGAAATCTAACGCTGGCAGTCGGTCTTTTTTAGAGGTCATCGATGAATTTTTTGTTATTTTTTTCTTCTAAAATAATCGACGTAGAAACTTTCCCATAAGCCATCAACTTGGAAAGAATCTCCTCCACCTCGCTAACGGAACGTGCATGACCGAAAAGAATATAGTTTTCTTCTCCGGTTACGGCATAAATAGAAACAAAGGCACTGATTTCCTCGACGATAGAAACAAATTTTTGTGCTGAAATCGTCAGATCACTGATTTTAACGAACAATGGCAGGATGTAGCCTAGTTTTTTATAGTCGATATCAACAGTAAATGCGTTTAAAATCTCTTCATCCATCAAGCGCTGAATGCGCGTTTTTACACTTGGTTCGGAAAGAGCGACTTCTTTTGAAAGATTTTTTACCGTTGTTCGGCTGTTTTTTGAAAGTAGTTTTAAAAGTTTCAAATCTGTATGGTCAAGCATGAAAGAGTCTCCTTTATTTATGCTAAAAAAATCCTTCATTTTCCTTATTTAATAAAAATAGAGCCCGAAATCTATTGGTTATCGTATATAAAAAAAGTGGGCAGAGGGATAAACTTTTAGGTAAGGACGTTATCAGACGAGCATTGAGTGTATTATAACTGAATGCATCCGTTTCTGGTAGGAAAATTTGATTAATGGAGCGTGAATGACGATGGAACGAACATTTGAAAAGGGCATTGAATTTGCCAAAGCAATGGATTTAAAGGATGAGTTACGAGACTATCGCAAGGAGTTCTTTCTCCAAGAGAACGAGATTTACATGGATGGAAATTCTTTAGGGATGGCCTCTAAACCAGCCGTTGAAAGTTTAGAGAAAATGATTGAGCGCTGGAAGGTGGAAGGGGTGCGTGCGTGGAATGACCTTTATCGCTACAGTGAGAAAATCGCGGATCTGATGGCGCCGTTGATCTGTGCCTCAGCAAAGGAGGTCACCGTGACTGGAAGTACGACAGCGAATATCCATCAGGCATTGGCAACTTTTTATCACCCAACAGTGAAGAAATATAAAATTTTGATCGATGATTTAAATTTTCCTACGGATCGGTATGCGGTGGAAAGCATCGTTCAGCTAAAGGGGTATTCAGCAGCAGAGGCCGTGAAGGTAGTGCCAAGTAGAGACGGGCAATTTATTGATGAAGAGGCAGTGATCGAGGCGATGACAGAGGATGTCGCAGTCATCCTGCTGCCGGCGGTCCTCTATCGGAGTGCGCAACTGCTGGATATGAAACGCCTGACGGAAGAAGCCCACAAGAGGGGTATCCTGATTGGCTTTGATCTCTGCCATGGGATAGGCGCAGTCGAGATCGACTTTTCAGTGATTCAACCGGATTTTGCTGTGTGGTGTACGTATAAATACTTGAATGGCGGCTTTGGATCAACTGCGGGCCTCTACATCAATCAAAAGCACTTTCAACAAACACCAGGCTTGGCTGGCTGGTTTGGAAATCGGAACGACACGCAATTTCAATTGAAGCAACAGTTTGAACACCAACAAGATGCGAGTGGTTGGCAGATTGGTTCTCCCGCACTCTTCTCGATGGCGACGCTGGAAGGGTCATTGCAGGTTTTTAATGCGGTTGGAATGGCGACAATCAGAGAAGTTTCACTGGCTAAAACGGCGTACCTTATGTATTTGATCGATGAACGATTGACCGCCTATGGCTATTCTTATACAAATAAGCAGGAAGATTCTCTTCGTGGCGGGCATGTATGTGTGGTCCATCGTGAAGCCTATCGAATTGCGGCGGCATTGAGAGATCATCACGTAGTTCCTGATTTTCGTGAACCCAATGTCATTCGCTTAGCGCCGATCGCCTTGTACACTTCCTATGAAGACATCCACAAAGTCGTTGATACGTTGGAAGAAATTGTTCGAGAAAAAATCTATTTAAATTACAGCAACGAACGTTCCGCGATCGTTTGATAAGAAGAACTACCGACTATTAAAAGAAACAGCAATCGGCGCATCGATTGCTGTTTCTTTCTCTATTTGTTACTGTAAAAGCAGGTAAAAGATAAAGGAGGGACGAAAGAATGAGCTTGACGATCAAAGAGGTAGGCGAGACCAATTGGCGAGCTGTCTGTGGTCTTACCGTCGCAAAGAATCAGAAAGGATTTATCGAAAGCAATGCGCGATCCTTATTAGAAGCGGCTTACGACGTATCCCTTCATTGGCAGCCTCTCGCTCTATACGATGGGGAACTTCTTGTGGGTTTTTCGATGATCGGCGCAAAGCAAGAGGAGGAGATGTGGCTAGATCGCTTGATGATCGACGCACAATTTCAAGGAAAAGGCTACGGCACACGGTTTATCCCGATAATCCTTCAATTCATGAGGCAACAGTATGCAGTCCGTCGAATCTATTTGAGTATCCACGATGAAAATGAGAAAATTCTTCCCTATTACCAACGCTTTGGGTTTATCGACAGCGGAAAATACGATCCTGAAAATGGAGAACGGATCATGTTTTTAGACATAGAATAACTGATTGTCACGTCTTCATAAGTTTCATAACTAAAATAAAAAAGAACGAAGCGCATTGATGGTAGAGTCAACGCGCTTTGTTCCTTTTTTATCTAATGTTTCTATGGTTAAAAGAGAGGGAGAATAGAACTAACTGGTAGATTAAGAGAATAGCTGCATAAGGAATCCTGAAATGATCAGTACGATCGCACCGCCAAGACGGTTCCCCATTTGAGCGAAAGCAATCAATTCCATGCGGTTTGCGGCAGATAATACAGCCACGTTACCAGTACCGCCCATGGAGTTGTTACATAGACCGGCAGTAATGGTCGATTCGATAGGGTACAAGCCAAAGAGGCGTCCCACGAATCCAGAAACAAGGGAGATCACAACCACACTTGTTAAACATAAAACAACAAATTGCCATGTTAATGCAGAAGCTAACACATTCAAGTTCAATAACGCAATACCAATACCGGCTAAAACAGCGGCAGTTAGGTTTTTAACGATCAAATTATTGAACATGATTGCTGCGTCTTCATAATATTCAGGTAAGATGTTCGTGATTTTACAAATAACAACGATGATGATCATAAATGCGTAGGCGTGGATCTTTGGAACGAAGAAGTTACAGATTTGTCCTAAGATGAAGAAGGACAAAGCAACCATCAAACCAACACCCAATTGAGCGATATCTGGTTTCACTTCGCGAGGTTTGCCATCGCCAAGGTCGCCTTTTTCCATCAATTTTCCGTTACCGTTTAATTTAGGCAACGATTGTCCAGCACGCGCGACTAACGCAGCACCAATGATTGCTAAAACGTTGGTCATAGCAGTTGCCGGGATCAAACGAGAGATGATGGCAGAAGCATCGGTTCCTAAAACATGTGCATAGATCGTTGATAATGGCACGGCGCCAGCACCCACACCGCCAGCCATAGCAGGCAATGAAATGTACAAGACAGAGTTCGCAAACCCGTTACCGATCAGCATACCAACAAGTCCAACGGCAAAGAAAGAAACGATCATTGAAATAAGAGCAACAGGAATAAAACGAACAGATGCCTTCATCAATAGTTTACGGTTCATTCCTAAAATGCTACCGGTGATCAAAGCAGCAATGTAAAAATCTAAGAAGCCCATATTTGTCACGAAGTTTTCTGTTGATTTTACCACTGCGTCAGGTAAGATTCCGAACGTTGCGATTGCGGCAGAAGCGAAGATCGCAAAAACAGAGCCGCCGCCAAGATAACTTTTAACGATAGGGATTTTGTTGCCGATAAAATGGAATAAGTTCCCAAAAATAACAAGAATCGCGATTGGTCCGATCATATTTGTCGGTAATTTTCCTAACGCCATCGCCACGATCAAGACAACGACCATGATCAAGTAGATAGGCAAACTCACACCGCTGATTTTTGTTGACCAGAAGCTGGTCTTTTTTTCTTCAACTGGCGTAGCAGCTGATGTATCTTTTTGTGTCATTTTTTAAAGATCCTTTCTTTAGTAAAACGTTGGTTGAATCCATAAAAATGGGGAGTAGAGTCACATCTACTCCCTCATCTAAGAGAGTTGTTTCTATCTATATCTAAACGAATCATTTAAAAGAGAGGGGAAGCTGATTCGGGATTAGTCTTTGTATTCTGGAGCCCATTTCGCTGCTTCAACAGCAGCTTTTACGTCTGAGATTTCTTCACGGTTCAATTTTTGGTCAACAACGGATTTAACCACTGTTTCCGCAATGATTTGTGAGAATTCCGTTAATTTCGCAACTGGAGGCAAGATAGATGCACCAGGTTTTGTTACATCAACGATTCCGCCAAGTGCGCGGCTTGCTTGAGAAATGATTTCATCATTGACACGAGTAGACGTAGAAGCGATCAAGCCTAAGCCAAGACCAGGGTACATCAAGGCGTTGTTTGCTTGTCCGATTTGGTACGTCACGCCGTTGTATTCCACATCAGCAGCTGGGATACCTGTTCCGATCAATGCTTTACCATCTGTCCAGTTAATTAGGTCTTCAGCAGTTGCTTCAGCTAATTTTGTTGGGTTTGATAAAGGCATAATGATTGGGCGAGGTGTGTGTGCAGCCATTTCTTTGATGACTGTTTCACTGAAGGCACCTGGTTGAGTAGATGTACCGATCATGATTGTTGGGTGGATTTCTTTAACAACGGCTTCTAAGTTTGTTAATTCTTCGCTACTTGTAAATTCGCCACGTTTTCTAGCAAATGGGATTTGACCAGGTGTCAAGCCTTCTGTATCTTCAAACAACAAACCTTGTTTGTCGACTTGGTAGAAGTGTTTGCGTGCTTCTTCTTCTGGTGTTCCTTGGCGAACCATTTCTTTTAATAGAATGTTTGCAATACCGACACCGGCTGTACCAGCACCAAATGTCAAGATCGTTTGATCTTTCAAGGCTTCACCAGAAATGTTCAATCCGCCTAAAACACCGGCAAGAACAACGATACCAGTACCTTGGATATCATCATTGAAGGTCGTGATTTTGTCTTGGTATTTTTCTAAAATGTTTGCTGCATTGCCGCGTCCGAAGTCTTCCCAGTGTAATAGTAATTCAGGGAAAAGATCTGATGCTGATTCAACGAATTGGTCGATGAAGTCGTAGTAAGTGTCGCCTGTCACACGTTCGTGGCGGTTTCCTAAGTAAAGCGGGTTGTTCAATAATGTTTCGTTGTTTGTACCAGCATCGATTGAAACAGGTAAAACTTGCGCAGGGTTGATACCCGCTGCAGCCGTGTAAACCATTAATTTACCGATGGCGATATCCACACCGTTGACACCCCAGTCGCCCATACCTAAGATTCCTTCTGCGTCAGTCACAACGATCAAACGAATGTCGCGGCCGTCAGCAGCATTTTTCAAGCTGTCTTTGATGCTTTCTGGATCATCGATTGATAAGAAAGCAGCGTCTTGTGGTTCAACGAAGATTTCGTTGTATTGTTCGATGGAATCCGCAACAACTGGATCATAAACGATTGGCATGAATTCAACGATATGTTGACCCATTAATTTGTAGAACAATGTGCGGTTTGTGTTGAAGATGTTCATTAAGAAAATACGTTTTTCCAAATCAGATGGTTTGCTTAGGTATTGTCCATACGCTTGAACGGCTTGTTGTTCTAATGTTTGAACAGTGCTAGGAAGCATACCAGTGATGCCGTATTTTGCGCGTTCTTCTTTAGTAAAAGCAGTCCCTTTATTTAGAAAAGGGTTGTTTAATAGGTTTAAACCTGTAATCATAAATAAATCCTCCTAAAATTTGATTGCTCACGAAGTATAAAAGGGAGGGCAAACTATAGTCAAAACATTGGGTAATGATAAAAAAAATTTATATGAGGGAGGTTAGGATAAAGGGAAAGTGGGGGAAAATAAAAAAGGAAAATCTTTTACAGATTTTCCTTAGCAGTTATTAAAAATAGTTTCATAGGTTGCGGGTAGTCAATTTGATGACCTTAGAAACATCGTCCTCAAGCTGATCAAAATCTCCGGAAAAAGTAGCGATATAAATGACCAGATCAACTTCATCTTGCTGCGGCAGAACAAACGAATACCCATTGATCCGTAAAAATACTAAAGCAGACATTAAGGCTGTCCGGTTGTTCGCATTGTGAAACGGATGCTTCTTTATCAGTTGAATCATCAGAATGGCCGCTTTTTCGTAAATCGAAGGATACACCATATATACGAAGGTCTCAAATGTTTATTCATCTGATACTAGTTCTCGGAGATACTCATTTTTATTTTCTTTATCGAATGCTGCAACAATCGTTTGATCAGTGTCATCGTTTTTTAAATCAATGATCTTAATATGATACTTGTCTTCCAGCGAGCCATCATTCATCCCCGAATAGAGGAAAGCCAAACCTTCACCAACTGAAACCTTCGCTAGACCGGCATCAAGATCCTTCACATAAGAATTTGCTTTGACATTGAAGCCATAATGGATAAATTGGCTGACAACGTAATCAACAACGATCGGTGATTGTTGTCTTTCTAATAAAATAAACGTCTCTTGACTTAGATCCGCAAAATCAACTTGCTTCTTACGACTCAGAGGATGATGAATCGGTACCGCGATCTGTAAACGATTTTGAATAAAGGGAATTTTTTCGATCGGCTCATTATGCTGAAAATAAGTAGCTAGATTAAAGACCACATCATATTGGCCATTAGTCAGACCATCCGTTAAGTTCATCGGGGTGTCTTGTTTCAATAAAAATTTTATATTCGGATGATCTACTTTGAAATGCTCAAGTAAGTCGTACATTTTCCTCATATTGAAATTCGGCAGATAACCGATGCGTAGAAGCTGTGTTCCTTTTTCGGAAGCCTCTTGCTGATCGAACATGTGGGACAAATGCTCGACCTGCTTTAAGACATCATTTGCTTCAGTCAAGAACTGTTCGCCGGCATTCGAAAGGACGAGACCGTGGTTAGTACGAATAAATAGTTCCACACCTAATTCGACCTCTAGTTCTTGGATTCTTCTGCTTAAAGTGGGTTGCGAAATAAATAGTTTCTGAGAGGCCTTAGTAAAACTCCCTTCAGTCGCGACTTCCACAAAGTATTCCAAATTTGATAACTTCATACGGACCTCCGATCCAATCATACTAGCTGTAGTCAGTATAAAGTCATCAGTGATTTTTCACAATTATTTTACAATAGGCAATTGCAGATATGAAGCATATTCGCCGCCAGTATGCAGGATATGAGCTTCATGATTGTCAGGTTTAGCACCAGGAGTACCGGGCATTACAGAACCGAGCTCATCTTTTGTACTTACGACGACTCTTAAGGTTTCTCCAGCTTCATAGGCTAAGCCCATGGGACTCAAGACAATATCCAGTTCAACGATTTCTCCTTGAGAAAGCTTTTCTACACAATCAAAGCGATAGGCAGGAATTTCATCCGTTGAAAACTGATCATCAAGCTGACGCATCGATGCCCGCAGACGTCCCCAAGCCCCTTTATAGCGCAACGCCGAAGCACCTTCTTGGGTAAAGTCTTGTAAGGCAGCTCCATGATTCGGCACGACAAATTCGCTTAATACATTGCCGAATTTATCCAATTTTTGTACCCAAACAAAGACATCCATATCATCGTAGCCATCCGCTTCCATGAACAGCTTTGCTTTTGGATAACCGACGAACGTTGTTGCTTGATCGAAGGTCATTTGGAAAGAGGTTCTTCCTGGTAAAGCTTCGGCTGTGTAGTTTACTGGAAAATCTGCTAATTCAGGATTCTCTTGCAACGTACGAAAGCGGCCGTTCATGTAATAGCGTTTAGTTTCACTTGCAGCAGGTGGAAAGCTTTCTGCTGAAATATCCGTTTGATTGCCGCCTTGAAAATCAAGGATTGAGTAACGAACCGTTGGTGTTTCCAGCCAATCATTTTCTTTTCCAAGTAAATAGTAGTCGAAGAAGCGGCGCAGTTCTTCAATATTTTTTTCATCATAATAGTAAGGCCATTCTTGACGGTCATGGATGCGAAGCCATTTTTCTTTTGAGCCTAGCGTACGCCAAGAACGGAAGGTGCCCATCGTGTGGAGCGTGTTTGAATAGCTGGCGATGACGAATGCTGGTACAGTGATCTTCCTTGGATCAGCCATTTTATCTTTCCAAAGCGCCGCATCTGCCAATGGATAAGCATCCATTTCCTTGGTCAAATCTTCCCGCAGCGCGCCAGTGGCACTGACATGGTTGACTTGCAGACGCTCGATGAAATTTTTATCAGGAATGCCTCCAATAAAGGCTAGATCACGATAACCGTCAGCCAACCCTTCTGTTGGATTGATACAAGTTAGGTGAGGCGGCTGTTCTGCTGCGATATACCATTGGGAGAAGGCCAAGTAAGAAGTTCCTGTCAGAGCAATTTTTCCGTTGCTCCAATTTTGCGCTGCCAACCATTCAATCAAATCGTAACCGTCTTCGGCTTCTTGTGAACCGAGCATCGTTGTATTGCCTTCGCTATGAGCGATGCCTCGCATATCTGGATTGCAGACTGCATAGCCATGAGCACACCAATAATCTGGATCTGGTGCTTCAAATTTTGTTAAACCGGAATTCCAGTGATTGCCCATGCCTAACATATTGAATAAATTTTTATAACGTGGAGCAGTTCCGGCGCTTTTTCCGTAAGGGCTCCAAGCAATCAAAACAGGAACTTTTTCTACTGTTACCGGTAAATAAATATCGGTGTAAATCGTCACACCATCGCGTAATTTCACGGGCACATCCTTCAGCATCCGAATATCACCAGATAACGGCTTGAAGCCTTCTGCGATCACCTCGCCTTTTTTTAAAATCACTTCTTTGGTTTCGAAGGGACTAAGCACACCATGTTCGATCCCATCATCAATGTATTCAAAAGCTGGACTAAATTTCATTTTATCTGTAATTTTTGCGGTCATATTCTTTTCCTCCACTTCATTTCTAGTTGTTGAACAGTTCGAATTATAGGAGTCCTTTTGAAGAAAGTAAAAGTCCGAATTTGGATAGTCATACTTTGTTTTTTTTTAGTTATGCAAAAAATGAATAGCTAAAGTTGAGTTCACTTCAGATTTACTAATACTAGGATTTATCTAAGCAATTTAAGGTAGAATAGAAGAAAGAAGTTTATGGAAAGCAGAGGAGGAAAGCGCCATGCGTCAACATAAAACTATTACACCTGAAATAAGAAAGCTGCTCTCATTTTCTCCATTGCAATACATGCTTGATACAGTGGAGGAGAACCCGCAACTAGCCAAAATCTTTGCAGACGACAACGAACGCCCGAAATGGTGCCTGCTGATCTTCGGTCACTACATTTGGATAGCTGGAAATATTGAAAACAGGGAAGAGGAAATTTCTTCTGTCATCGCTGAGACGGATCAAGAGATAGTGATCATCTTCTACGATGCTTTAGCGATTCCGAAAATGATCAAATCGAATTTTGCCTCTGTTTTTGAAAATGTTCGCAGTCTTTTTTATGTTTTACCAGTGCAAAAAGAAATAACGACATATGAAGGGGTAGCGGCAATTGACCAAGAAATGATGAGTTCGGATATAAGTAATTTGGGCATGATTATCGAGGAAGTTAGCGAGACGGCTAGCTACAGCAATCTTGATTCTTTCTTGCAGGAAGGTATTGGCTATGCATTCCTAGCAGAAGATAAAGTGCAGGGATTTTGTACAAGTGAATATCAAAGCAGTAAATCAATTGCGATTGGGATCGAGCTGAGTGAGGAATATCAAAGAAGAGGCATCGCCTCAAATATGGTAAGGCTATTCTTAAATGAAGCAAGCAAACGAAAACTAGCTGTTTATTGGGATTGCTGGAAAGAAAATGTTCCCTCAATTAAAACGGCAAAAGCATGTGGTTTTACAAAAATAGCGGAATATCCCGTGGTGATTATCGATAAGCAAGGTTGACAAAAAGGTTCTCCATTGATTTTTCAATGAGGGAACCTTTTTGTTTTATTAAGAATCAATTGTTTCATGAGGCTCTATGGTTTCCAAAAGGCCAACACAAAATATAAGTCGTCATCAACACGGCTTGAAGGCCTCCATATTGTAGCAAAACGCTCAAAGATGATATGATTGCAACGATAGAAAGGAGCGATAATTGTGAAAAAATGGAAAAAAATCCTTCTAGCTATTTTCATCGGAATCGTTGTCGTGATGATCGGCGGTATCGGGTACCTAAAATCACAGACCTATTCACCAGCAAACGATGCGAAGCAAACGGCAGAAAAAGCAGAACAGGCAAGTGAGTGGCTTTACTTCCCTTCAAAAGACACGTCAAAACCAATGGTTATTTTTTACCCAGGTGCGCTAGTCGAACCGAAAAGCTACAGTGTCTGGGCGAAGGAGTTGGCGGATGCGGGCTATCCCGTTTATATCATGAAAATGCCGCTTGATTTGGCTGTGCTTGCGCCGGATCGTGGCGAAAAGGTGCTTAAGGAACAGCCGAAACGTCCCTTCATCATGGGGGGCCATTCATTAGGCGGTGTGATGGCTAGTCGGTTTGCGAAAGGTCATTCTGACAACTTAAAAGGCGTATTCTTCTTGGCGAGTTATCCTGATGAGAAAGGTCGTTTAGCGGATAGTGAAATTCCTGTGCTGTCTCTGACTGGTGAGAATGATCATGTTTTGGATAAAGAAGCCTATCAGAAAGCCAAAAAGAACTTACCTGAGGCAACAGAGGATCAAGAAATCGCTGGAGGAAACCATGCTGGATTTGGTGCTTATGGGCATCAAAAAGGAGATGGAAAGTCTACGATCAGCGATCAAAATCAGCAAGTAGCACAGCGGCTGATCCAATGGTTAGATACGATAAAATAAAAAATTCCTTATTCTATTTAGAAATAAAGAACCGTTTCTAAGTAGAATAGGGATTTTTTATGCCTTCATTGCGTTGCTATGAAATAACAATGATAGACAATACACGAACGTGCGAGTTTTTTCTAATTGAATAAAAAAAAGCTTCCTGATTCATTGGGTTTATTGTTATTATAATCCTATAAAAATCAAGCTAGAGGAGCGATTAGATGAAAAAATCAGTTATTAGTATGGGTGTTTTAATAGGTTTATTGGCCTTGTCTGGGTGTAGTAAAAGCGAGGATATGACTACTAAAAATAGCAGTACGTCACAAACGTCGATTTCTACGACTATGTCTTCCACTAAACAATCAAACATAACAACCAGCAGTACAACTAGTACAACGTCATCGACAAGTACGGGAGTTTCGACTAGTCAATCAATGGAAAGTACAAGTGAAACCATTTCTGAGCCAGAAACAGCCTGGAATGCTGAAAAATCAGGTGAATTGGACTCATTTATGACTAGTTGGGGACAAGAGATGGGGCAAACCTATGGCGCGTACCAGCCGAACAATAATGTGAATTACTACGGCGTGCAATTTCCTAGTGAAGTGGTCGGAGCGAATGCTAAAATGCCGATAGCCATAAATGATATCATCGTTTCTAGTGAATGGTCCGAAACAGGCGAGTCTTCTGCGGATTACAGTATCGTCGCTGCTTATTCAGATGCGCAGACGGGATCACCCAAAGCGAGTATGAGCCGGCACGTCTATCTCTTTGGCTTTACCAATGATCAGCCGGTCGTGCTAGTCTCCATGCAAAATCAAGGGATGCCCGATGGTGCTCTGCATTTCCGTCTGACAGAGAATGCGGCTTTGACCAATGGGTTTCAAGGGATCGTCGCTGGGAATGTATCGGAGTAGCCACGTTTAACTAAATGAAAGCTGCATTCACTCAAAGCCTCTTTTTAAGAGGTTTTTTTTATCCACACAAACTCTCCATTCCTAAAAAAATAGCACTGATCGCTAAATATAGCCAACCTTGTTTCTCAGATCGCGGCTTAGTTATTTCGGCATCATTTGGTGGATAGATTCATTTTTTAAACGCTGGTGATGTACGAATTATCAAAATCACTAAAAAGGTTTTATCAGTAAAGGAACTGACGGATCATGCGAACCTTAGAGAAAGTCATCTTACCGGTAGATGTGGAATATACGATGCATTTTAAAATCAAGGAGTGACTGATCCACCTCAATAATAATGTTGGTATGAAAATGTACTCAAATGAAAAAGTCTTCTAAGTGGTTTAAACAGAGGCACAAGATCCCCATCCATTTCTCAAAGCACTGACAAGATCGCTGATATCAAAGACCTCAAGAAGCTGCCAAATAACTAAAAAAACAAAAAACTTATTTGATATCGGTTTTCTTGTGTTTTTTGTTCAATCAGATTGGAACGTTCAATCTGTTAACATCCTCTCTAGCATTCCCCCATCTTGACTATTTATCATTTACCACAAAACAGATTGTCTTTCCATTCACCATTAGGTATTCACTATTTTCTCCTTAAAAACTATTATTATCGGTTAAAAATTATTAAGAAAAAGGGTAGTTAATTTTCGTATCGTGAAAGCATTGTTGTAACAGTGTTTTCAGCATCCTTCACTAATTAAGAGCATTAATTATAGTGAAGAGTGCGTTTTTTTTATGAATTATACTGGCCTTACTGAAAGGATTACAAAAAGAAGGTGACGAAATTGAATAACGCAAGAAAGAAAAAAAGGAAAAATGTAGTATGCCGCGTACTCTTGATCGGAGTGCTTGTCTTTTTACAAATTGCCAATTTAAGTTACGGAAAAGCCTTGGCAAATGAAATCACTAGTACGGAATCGAGCACAGGATCGATAGAGAAGTCCGCAGAGAACAGTTCGATGGTTCAATCAAAAGAGGCTCAAACAGAAAGCATAAGAGAATCAGATAAAACAGTCCCCTCCTCCAGCGAAGGAAAGGAAAAGGATACTGTAAAAGAAAAAAATCCGGCAAACAAAACCTCAGAATCAAAAGATCAGAAGAAGGACGAGACGATCGACGATGGGGAAGAACAGGAGATAGGACCAAAGAAAAATACGTATAGAGCGAGTTCAACTGCCGACTTTGTGGTGGAAATTACTGGAAGTGCAGGCGTAAAGTATCATCTGTATTCCGATGGCACCGCCGTACTCGTGGATGGCAAAAGCGTGACTGGCGATTACAGACTCTTTGCGAATGCCAGATATCAAGAGGTTGTTTATCGAGTAACGAAGATAGCGGATAATGCCTTCAGTCATTCAGCAAATGGCAAGACGAATGAAAAAATCACTGGCATTGATTTTTCTAATTCGGAGAATCTGGAAGAAATCGGCAAGCAAGCTTTTTATGGCTGTACAAAAATCAAAACGGCGCTTGATTTTACAAACTGCAAGAAGTTAACGACGATTGGCGAGGGGGCGTTTTGGGATTGTTTTGAACTATCTGGCTTGGAATTTGGAAGCCATTCAGTGGTAAAAACGATTGGAAAGGATGCCTTTCGTACGTGCAAAAAACTAGCCGGCACTTCGATTATTCTTCCCGACAGTGTCAGAGAAATCGGGAACCAAGCGTTCTTAATCTGGGATGGTCCTCGATTCAAACGATTGCAGCACAAAACCGTGCTTGAAATGGATGGACAGCTGCCAAGTTTAGTCAGCGTTCCTCCGCCAGTCACAGAAGAAATCAAGGGATATGAAAGTGCTGTAGATAGTTCGAATGATAAAACGACCCTGCACAAAGCAGCGAAATGGTTAGACAAGGATCGCACAGAAGCTGAAATTCGGATCGATTATGGCAGCAGTTTTGACCGTCAAGCAAAACTGGATGTTGTTTTTGTATTGGATCATAGTGGTTCAATGCTGAATTCGGCCGATGCAGTGGGCACGATCGATCAAGAAAACTACAAATACCCGCGTTCTTTTTTGACCAACGATGTGGTGAATGGCGCGACAAATATTTTACTAAACAGTTCGCAATCTGGCTATGATAACCAAGTGGCATTGACGGCCTTTGGCGGGGGAGAAAGGTATCTATTTCGAACCAATTTTTCAGATGACGCACATGGTATAAAAGAATTTCTATATGACAATCCAGCAACTACCTACAATCAGACAAATTATTCTGCCGGCCTTCAAGGAGCGATAGACACGATAGAAGAATACCAAAAGCCGGGACGAATTCCTGTTGTTATATTTATCAGTGATGGGTTGCCAGAAGGGACTGGAGATATTCACGGATTGAATCAAGCAAAAATCCTAAGGGACCGTGGTCACCGGGTCTATCCGATCGGTATTTATGGGACCGGTGATGAGAATGAACGAAGGAAAAATCTGGAAAATATTTCCTACGATAATAAGACGGCTTATTTAGCAAAAGACAGCGCAGCCTTCGAAAAGATCATGGAAGACGTCTTAGAAGATGTGGTTAATTCAGCCGTACCGTTAGAAATAAAACTTGAAGATGTGTTATCTAAAGACTTTGAGCTATCAGAAGAGAGCGATGCAATCAGTATTTCTGAAGATGGAGGAACCGCAAGCACATCCGCTGGGAAAATAAGCTGGGATTTAGGCGGCTGTGAACAAGGTGTCCTTCATACGATGAAACTAAAAGTAAAACTGAAAGCTGGAACGGCGCTTTCTACCAGCGGGGTTCTTCCCACCAATGATTCATTACAGGCGGAGGACAATAGCATATTTTCGGTGAAGCAGCCAGAGCTGGTTCGTTATTTGGCGCATCATACGTTTGAAAATGCATCATTCACCGGTAAGGAGCTGCCGGAAGAAATCAAAGAACTGTTGCCAGGATCGAAAGGAGGCTTCGGAGATCATGAGACGATCGCTGTGACTGATGTGGCAAAAACCACCCTTCGAACAAAAAATGGCCAATGGTGGGAATTTGTCGGCTGGGATGCCAATCAAAAAACGATCGCAAGTGCCGATGTTACCTTTGTTGGAAAATGGAAATACCTTGGCTATGAGTGGAGTTTTATTAAGCAAACGTCAGAGGAAGAGGGACTGAAAGATGCGGAGTTTAGTCTTTATCAATGGAGTGGACAAGGTGTTCCTGCAAACGACGACTTAGTGACAACAACGACTCTTACAGAAGGCAAATGGACGCTCCTTGCTGTGAATAGCAGTCAAGAAAATGGCCGGGTTGATTTCAATGTACCTTATGGGAAGGATTCCCATTACCAACTAGTGGAGACGAAGACGCCAAGCAGTTATCGGCAGCCAGATGGCCAATGGCGATTTACTTTTGATGAGAATGGATGGATCAAGGACAATAAAATGGAACCGATAAAAGGGCCGAGTGGCGAGTTTCCTCCAGCATTTGAATCGATCAAAGAAGGCGAATTTACTGGATTTCTTGGAGTTGTCAATCATGCCTATAAAGGGGCGCTGCCGAATACTGGCGGATTCGGACGCTCTTCCTTCTCGATAGGTGCTTTCATTTGTTGGACGGCAGGGATGAGCGGTGTGGTCGTATGGTATTTTTTCAATAAAAAGAAGAAATGATCGCTGAGTTTCACCTGAAGAATTCGTAGCGATCTATCTACAGTGTCCATAACTGGAATTTGCGAGATTTAAGAGGGAGACCAAAAAACGAAAATGGCGTGTATTGTGTTATTTATTATGATAAAATAAATAACACAAACGCTGGGAGGTGCTAAAGGTGGAAGCAGCAAATAGCCACTCGCAAAGAATGAATGACCTATTCGAACAAGCGGTTAGATCCCCTATTGTTCTAATAGAAGCAGGTCCTGGATATGGAAAAAGTGAACTTTTGGAAGCATTTTTGGAAAAAGGCATCTACAATCATGCTTGGCTTCGTTTACGGAGAATGGACAATCATTTGTTTTTTAATTGGAAGAAATTAACGCAGTCATTGAAGAAACTCATGCCTAATCATTCCGATGCGTTTTCTAAATTGGAAACCCCCACGACGCTGGGACAAATCGCAGAGTTAATCGAGCTGATCGAAGCAGCGTCTTTAGAGACGCAGCGAAGTGTCTTCGTGATTGATGACTACAGCATTTTAGAAGAGGAAAATGTCCGCTTTTTGTATGAGAGTCTCGTTGAGAGCGATTTTTCAAACCTTTGTCTGGTAATTCTCTCAAATCAAAAAAGCGACCTTCATAGCCTTTGCATACGGAGTACTATCGATTACTTCTCTATTGATAAAACAAATCTGCGACTGACAGAGGGGGAGACTGCGGATTTATTTCACGCAAATGCCCTTTCTTTAACAACGGAACAACTGGCAAAATTATCAGAGAGATGGCAAGGATGGCCGTTACCTTTGTATATGCTGGCAAAGAGCTGCCGCGATTCTGAAGAAATCATGCAACAAAGTCAGGATGTATTGCTACAGTTATTCCATACACAATTTTTCCAGGAGTATCCTCTTAACCAAAAAAGAAGCCTCATACAATTGGCGTTACTGGATGTGATTCCCCCAGAATTGTTTGAGTTGTACGATGAAGCGGTTGTTGCCATGCTGAAGAAGCATCCACTCATTACCTATGATTATAAAAATGATGTGTACACTCTTCAAACCGCTTATAGAGACTTCTTAAAGGCCCGGCAAACTCTTATAGATCAAGAGGAAACACGTTCTTTTTATCAAAAAGCTGCAGAGGTTTTTTTGAAGCGAGAAAGAGACGAAGAGGCGCTGACGATGTTTGTCGAAAGCCGCCAATATGACCAAGTAGTCGCATTGATTTGGCGTATGCTGACACCTTTTACAGAGTATTCGCAAGCAAAATTTCTCTATGATCACTCTGAGAAGATCCCCAAAAGATATTTCGAGGAGTACCCGAGAGCAGAGCTCCAAAACATTTGGTTGTTACTCTCTATTGGAAAAGTCCATGAGTCGGATAATCGGCTGACAACTTTGATAAAACGGCTTGAATCAGAGGATTTCGAAGATAAGACGGTCTTAGGCGATGCGTATCACATGTTGGCTCAAAACGATCGCTTGGGGGGAGACGAAAGTTTTTTAGAGCATACACGACTTGCCAGTATATACTTGCCGGAGGGCATGAAGCATTGGAATAAGCCGGTACCAGTCATTCTCAAAGCGCCTTGGGCTCGTTTCCCGTGCTATGAAGAGGGGGTTCCTGATCAAATAGAACACGCAAAGCAGGTGTTCCGCACACTCAATTCGTATATTACAACTATTTTAGGTGGATTAGACATCCATGCAGATGTTTTTTGTCAAGCTGAGATCGCCTATTTTCAGTATGACTTGAAACAAGCAAAGATACTTTTGCTGGAACTATTGCATGCGGCTGAAAGCGAACAGCTTTATGAATCGATGCTATTGGTCCGTCATTTCTTGATGCGAACGGAACTGCTAAAAGGAGAACTATCAGAAGCTGAATCGCAATTAACGGCAGTGACTCGATTGATTCAAGAGCAGGAACTGTACCAATACAACGGTTTTCAAGCGCGGATGGCTAGTTGGCTCGCCTTGTATCTCCACTCCCCAGATGATGTCCCCACGCGGGTGGTCAAAAATGACATAGAAAAAGGGGCGAAATGGGAATTGGCCAGAAATGGTTTTCCTCAAGCAAAATACCTCATTCAAAAGAACCGCTATGACGAAGCACTTGCCCTACTGAATTATCTTGAAAGGTACTACAGCAATTACAAGGGGCTTTGGATGGACGTGATGTATGCAAAAACGTTTCGAGCGATCACGTATTTGAAAATGAATGAACACGATTTAGCCATTGCTGATTTAGAAGCGGTATACCACATGACTCATGGAAACAACATTATCACACCGCTGATCGAGTGGGAAGAAGACATGCGTCATTTGATTCATGTCGCACAGGAAAAAGCCCCAGAGGCATTTGATCCTGAATGGTTGCGACTAGTTGGTGCAAAAGCGACCACCCTCGCCAAACGGGTATCAAAAATACGCAAGCAAAAAGTTGCCGAAAAAAATTCCTTGCGCTTAACCCCACGCAGGCTGGAGATTCTCAAAGATTTGGCAGAAGGCCTCACGTCAGAGGAAATTGCCGAAAAGAAGGAACTATCCATTCATACGGTCCATAGTCACATAAAAAATATCTATAATGACTTAGGCGTTTCGAATCGAATAGAGGCGATCCGAATTGCCGAACAAAATCGATTACTGTAACCTCCCATACATTTGGATACGAAATAAGCATAGGAGACGACGCTCCTATGCTTTTTTTCTTTGTTGATTTACGACCACAAATCATTCATCGCATCGCGTTTTTTCTTGCCCGCGATATGGGTGTAGACAGTCGTCGCCGAGGTGCCTGATTGTCCGAGCTGTTCTGCGACTTGGACCAGTGAATTTGTTTTGCTGTATAGCTGTGTGGCGACTGAGTGCCGCAGTTTATGGGGCGAAATCTTGATTTTGAAGGCTTCTGAATATTTTCCCACCATGGCTTCCACCGCACCGCTGGCGATGCGTTTGGCTTTGCCGCGGTAACGTGTTAAAAAGAGCGCCGTTTCATTTTCATCTGGATGATAGAGCTGCTCCCGTTGAGCTAGATATTCTGTCAAATAGTCGATGGCGATGGAAGAAATGACGACCATGTCCCATTTTCCGCCTTTTCGATAGACCCGTGCTTCTCCTGTGTGAAGGTCGAGATCCTGTACATTCATGTTCACTAGCTCCGATAAACGCATCCCAGTCCCAAGAAAGAGTCCAATGATGGCGAGATCACGGAGCTGATTTTTTTTGAAGGCGGTGATGGCTTGCCGTGTTTCTAAAGTCTCTATGTACCGCTGGTCAACGAAATCCAGAAAATCGAGGGCTTCTTCATCTAGAAAAAGTTTTTTCTCAATGGCCGCGCCACGCTCAGCCATGGTTTTGTTATCCTTGACATTTGCGACTTTTCCCATCATATTGTGTTCAAGATAAGGTTTTCCTGTATGACGATCAATGGCTTCATTCAAATAGTTGAACAGCGAGCGCAACGCAGTGACTCCCCGTTGGACCGTCGCATTTTGGCGCAAAGGCAGGGATTGCTCGCTTTCTTCCAAGCGTTTTTTGGTGGATTCTTTCAGAATTTTGGGCGCTTTGACAAGGTGGGCTTTGTAAAACTCCAAATCTTCCGGCCACAAAGCAGAAAATTCCGCTAAAGTGACTTCCGAAAGCGTTTCGGCAGATGAAAAGCCTTCTTGAATCAGCCAATTCAAAAACCGTCGGTATTCTTTGGCGTACTCGTACAAGGTGATGGAGGAGTATTGATCGCCGCTTTTTTTGCGAAAATAATTTTGAACGAACCAAGGGAAAAATTGAATTTCCTCTTCCATTCGTCGATTGGCTTCTTGTTGATTCATCCGTGCCAGCTCCTTTATAACTAAAAGTATAAGATAGAGTTTTTCTGGTGTCAAACGACAGTTATTTTATGTCAGATAGTTATTTTATAAGTGATGCTCTATTAAACGAATTAGTTATTTTATAAAATCAAAAAAAGAAATAGTTGTTCATTTTTCGAAAGTATCCATCTGCCCAGGCGCGTATACTAAAAGAAATAAGAGGGGGGCGTTACTCATGATTACGTCAGATAAAAAACGAGAAGAATACTACCAAGCTTTAAAAACCAGAGACCAAAAATACGACGGCATCTTTTTTGCCGGAATAAAAACAACCGGGATTTTTTGCCACCCGACATGCACTGCACGAAAGCCTAACTATGAAAACTGCGAGTTTTATTCGTCGGCAGAGGAAGCATTGTTGTCAGGCTATCGGCCTTGTAAAATTTGTCAGCCGCTCTCATTTCCTCAAGCGATCCCTGAGGAGGTGCAATTGTTGGTAAATGAAGTCGAACGGCATCCAGAGAAGCGTTGGAAGGAAGCAGATTTTTCAGCGATCGGATTGAATTCAGCGACCGCTCGTCGTAAATTCAAAACTATTTACAACATGACCTTCGTGCAATACGCGCGGGCACGACGGATGGGACTGGCCTTCAAAGAAATCAGTCACGGCAGCAGAGTGATCGATCAACAGTTTGAAGCCGGGTACGAATCAGCCAGTGGGTTCAATGACGCGTTTACTAAAATTATGGGGAATCCCGTAAAAAAGACCACCGCACGTCCGTTGAATGCTTCCTTTATTTCCACACCGATCGGTCGGATGCTTTGTTTGACCGATGACGCGTATCTCTATTTATTGGAGTTTGAAGACCGACGTGGTTTGGAAAAGGAAATAGAGGGATTGCGGGAAAAATACAATTTTCGCATCATCTACGGACAGACTGTGGTCAGTCAAGAAGTGACGCGTCAATTAACCGAGTATTTTGCTGGGGATCGCACAGAATTCTCGTTGCCTTTGTTTTACGACGGCTCGCCATTCCAACAAGAGGTATGGCGGATGCTGGAGACGATCCCCTGTGGTGAGACACTAAGCTATCAAGAAATCGCGATACGTTTAGGGGATAAGAACAAGGTGCGGGCGGTAGGACGGGCAAATGGATTAAACAAGATCGCTATCGTTATCCCTTGCCATCGTGTGATCGGCAGTAATGGAAACTTGACGGGCTATGCCGGAGGATTGGAACGGAAGCAATATTTGCTGGATCTGGAGAAAAAGGAAAGACAGGTTGGGCGGGATGACCGTTCATTGAGCTAAAAAACGAGCGGATTTGGATTCGCTCGTTTTTTACGTGAAGCGCATGAGGGCAATCACAGCGGCTAAGAAAAGGAAAAGGTCCACCGCCATTAAATAGTAAATTTTCTTTTTAAGCTGAAGAAAGCGCGCCGATTCAGTGTCCGTCATGTTACTGACAGTCTTTCGTCGATTGAAAAGATACAGCAGCAGCCCTTCGCCGTGCTGTCCTCCGGCCGCAACGAGAGACCAAAACTTGGGATTTTTGATCCCTCGGCTTTTGGCATCCAATAGGACCAATGAAAAAACATAGTAAAACAACGAGAAAGCGGCAATTACGAACAGCACGCTTAAAATGATAAGTATCCCGATAGCATTCATAAAGAACTCCTCCTAAATTTTTTTGACGATCAGATAGAAAAGACTGAGGGTGTTGATACCGATCAATGCGAAAATAGATAGAACAAAGCCGTCACTCATAGAGGGGGTAAAAAGTAGGACCACCATCAATAAGCCATTGATACAAAGCATCGCAATAAAAATTTTTAAAAAGTGATTCACGACCGTACTTTCTTGTAAATGCTTCACCATTTCTTGATCTCCTTTCAGCAGCTCATCCAAGGACAAGTTATAAACATCAGACAAGCGAATGATTCGTTCAATATCTGGATAGCTCCGTCCGTTCTCCCAATTGGACATGGTTTGCCGGGTGATCCCTAAAACGGAAGCAACATAATCCTGCGTCAGGTCCAATTCCTTTCGACGTACTTTTAAGCGTTGACCAATCTCCATCGTAAGCCCTCTATTCGTTTTCTTTTTTCTAGCATAAAACAAATGCTGTCGAATCACTAGAAAAAGCGGGTAAAAATGCTTTTACATTGACCAATAAGGCGTTGTTTCGCTGAAAAAACATAGTTTGAGGTAAATGTCCAATCCATTTATTTTATATTATCTAAAGTTATTATCCAGAGGAGCCACTGCTATCTCACGGGATACTTGTTATACTTAGAACAAATGTATGACGTTTTAAGGAGGGATTGCAGTGAGTTTCTTTAGCTATAATGGAAAGAAAATCTTTTATGAAACACAAGGAGATGGAAAGCCGCTTGTTTTTTTGCATGGAAATACTTCGTCCTCAAAGTTGTTCAAACCTATGCTGCCTCTTTATAAGGATTTTCAAGTGATCTTGATTGATTTTTTAGGTTACGGGCGTTCGGACCGTTTGAAAAAATTTCCTGTAGAGCTCTGGAAAGAGGAAGCGCGTCAAACCATTGCATTGCTGGAACATTTGGCTATCAAAGAAGCCAACCTTGTTGGGACGAGTGGAGGTGCCTGGGTAGCAATCAATGCAGCATTTCTCAGACCAGATCTGATCGCGACAGTCACAGCGGATAGTTTTGACGGCCGCACCTTCCATGATGGTTTTGATGAAGCATTGCTGGCTGAACGCTCCTCTACAATGGCTGATCCAGAAGCCTCCGAATTTTATCATTGGTGTATTGGAGACGATTGGAAAGAAGTCGTCGAAAGGGACACCGATTGTTTGTGGCGAATGATTATTTCCAGAAGAGAGCTGTTCTTCGACTCGCTGCAAATATTGCAGGCCCCGCTGCTTCTAACAGCAACCAAAAAGGATGGAACGATTCGTCCAAATATTGAAAGAGAATACCAAGCAATCGTTGGTGAAGTGGTGAAGGGGGAATTTAAGATTTTTGAAAATCCTGGGCACCCGGCGATCGGAACGAGTGCAGAGGAAGTAGCTGAAACCATTCACCAATTTATTACTCAGTATAGTTAACGAAAAGTCCCTTGAGCTGGCCACCGTTCTCGCCAGTTCAAGGGGCTTTTTTATTTGTTTTGCTTAAACGGATCGTTAAAAGCGGTTGACGAATCTTAGAATCCCAGTTATTGTTTAGTAAACAATCGAGGTGAACATACATGGTAGGAATTCGTGATGTAGCGAGACGAGCCGGAGTGAGTCCGGGAGCTGTTTCGAGAGTATTGAATAATGATCCAACATTGTCGGTTACCGATTCGACAAAGGAACGCATTTATCAAGCAATCAAAGAATTGAATTACGATATAGACAAGCGTAAATACATCAAGCGTCGGCTGCCTTCGATCGGTGTGATCACGACCACCAGTCGGCAAAAGGAATTGGATGATCCTTATTTCAATGGTCTGCGGATCGGCTTAGAGCAAGAAGCTCGTCGTCTCCATTTAGGATTGAATCGTGTCTATAATCTGGAAGACAATCCTAAGACGTGGCAGGACTTTGACAAGCTGGGGGCGATCATTATTGTCGGGACGGTCTCAGAAAGCGCAGTGAAACGGTTAAGTAAACAAAATAAAAATATCGTCGTGCTGGATAACCCGGATATCAATCTTGAAGTGGACATGGTTTATGCGGACTTCGAACGAATGACAAAACGTGTGTTGCAGCTTTTCTATGAAAAGGGCCATCGACGGATCGGGTACATTGGCGGTGTGACGATTGAGATCAATGAAGCTGGCGAAAAAATTTATACTGAAAATGAGAAACGCTTCCGAGCCTATCAAGAATTTATGTCGGCTAATGGATTGAAAAAGCAAGCAAAACTCGGCTTGTGGGAACCGCTTGAGGGAAAACGATTGATGGATGAGTGGTTGGCTTCCGAGGAAGAACTTCCGACCGCGCTTTTAGTCGGCAGCGATCCACTGTCGGTCGGTGTTTACCGTTCCTTACAGTCCGCGAACATTACAGTGGGCGAGGAGATCGATGTCGCCAGCTTTGATGATATTGAAATTGCTGAATTTCTTACACCCAGCTTGACGACCGTGCACATCAGCGCCCAAGAAATCGCGAAAGCCGCGGTACGTTTGGCAAAAGAACGAATTGAAGATGAACGGCAGGAACCGGTCATAATGACCTTTCCTTCAAAATTAGTGGTACGTGAAAGTTTTGTGCCCAAAAAATAAGCATCAAGAGGACTTTAAAAAAAGTTCTCTTTTTTTTTTGAAATAATTCTTGACAAAATTGTTTAGTAAACATTATAAGGTAAACAACAAGTTAAGAGGAGGAAACACAAATGAATCAAAAGGCAGTCATGTTTGACCAAGAAAATCAGGTATTTCATCTACGGAACAATGAAATCTCTTACATTATTCAACTTGAAGAGGACGGAATTCTGAATCACCTCTATTTTGGCAAGGCAATTACCCGTTATAATGGGTATAAAAGATATTTGCGAAGAGACCGCGGATTTTCTGGAAATGTTCCGGGCAACGCTGAAAGGGCTTACTCGAAAGACACGTTGCCACAGGAATATTCTAGTCATGGTTCAATGGATTATCGTGTACCGGCGTCATTGATTCGACGAGAAAATGGATCGAATCTGCACGATTTTCGTTATTTTGATTTTCGTATTGAAGCAGGAAAACCCGAGCTTAGCGGTCTGCCTCAGTCTTATGTGGAGAGTGACGACGAAGCAACGACCTTGATCGTCGTTCTTAAGGACCGGGATCAAGAAATCTATCTAGAGCTAGTCTACACGATCTATCATGACCGCCCAGTCGTGACTCGATCAGCACGCGTTTTAAATAAAACGGCGGAAACGATCGTAGTAGAAAAAATGGCGTCAATGCAGATGGATCTCACGAATAGCGGGATCTACGATGAAGTGATCTCGTTGCCAGGGGCGCATTTACGAGAACGTCAAATCCAACGGGAAAGCATTCATACTGGGATTCAGCGTTTTGAAAGCCGACGGGGAGCTTCAAGTCATCAAATGAACAGCTTTATCGCACTCGTCAACCATGACACCAATGAGTTCAGCGGCCCAGCGATCGGGATGCATCTCGTTTACTCCGGCAATCATGCCTTTGAGCTGGAAAAGGATCAAATCGATCAGGTCCGTGTGCTGACGGGGATCAATGAGTACAATTTTTCATGGTCGCTGTCTTCCGATGACGTTTTTCAGACGCCCGAGGTTCTTCTGACCTATTCTGATCAAGGATTGAACGGTATGAGCGGCAGTCTGCATCATCTGCTGCGGGAACGAGTTGCTCGAGGGGAACATCAACTGAAAGAGCGCCCGATCTTGGTAAACAATTGGGAAGCGACGTATTTTGATTTTGACAGCAAAAAAATCGAAGAAATCGTGGATGAAGCCGCCGATTTAGGTATTGAAATGTTTGTCTTAGACGACGGGTGGTTTGGTCATCGGGATTCAGACAATTCTTCTTTGGGGGATTGGTTCGAGTATGAAGGGAAATTGAAGGACGGATTAAAGGGAATCTCGGACTATGTTCATGATAAAGGGCTGCAATTCGGGGTTTGGTTTGAGCCGGAAATGATCTCAATAGATTCGAGGCTTTATGAAGCCCATTCAGATTACTTGATGCAGGAGCCGAATCGTACGCCTTCCTCTTCTCGGGATCAGCATTTATTGGATATGGGGCGTAAAGACGTACGGCAAGCGATTGAAAAACAACTCTGCGCTATTTTGGACGAAGTGCCGATCGATTATATCAAATGGGACATGAATCGTAGTTTGTCCGATGTTTATTCGATCCAGCTCTCTCCAGAGAATCAAGGGGAAGCGGCGCATCGCCATATTCTCGGAGTGTATGAATTGATGGAAAACTTGATCGCCCGTTATCCGAATGTTCTATGGGAAGGGTGTTCCGGCGGCGGCGGACGTTTTGATGCAGGGTTCCTTTATTACATGCCGCAATCTTGGCCAACGGACAACACCGATGCAGTTGAACGACTGAAAATCCAATACGGGACTAGTTTAGCTTACCCGATTTCTTCCATGACGGCCCATGTCTCCGCGGTTCCGAATCATCAAACGGGGCGGATCACCTCACTGAAGACCAGAGGAGATGTTGCCATGAGCGGCGTCTTCGGCTACGAATTGGATTTGACGGAGCTGTCTGTTGAAGAAAAGACGATCGTAAAGGCGCAGGTTGCCCAGTATCAAGCCATTCGACCACTGATTCAATTTGGCGAATTTTATCGTCTGAATAGTCCTTTCGAAGGAAATGTCACCGCTTGGATGTTTGTTTCGGAGAATAAAGGCGAGGCGTTTGTCATGATGGCACGGACATTGGCTTCTGCGCAACCTGTATTTCACGAAATCTTTTTTACAGGCTTGGAGGAAACGAGCTGCTATCAAGACCAAGAAACAAATCAACGGTATTTTGGCGATGAACTGATGACACTCGGTATTCAAGTCCCTGATTTTTATGGCGATTTCCAAACGGCAACCCTGCATTTGAAGAAAGTAGGAGAAGAAAATGATCAATAAAAACAGTCTCATGACCCGCCTGTCTATTTTATCCATCTCGCTTCTTTTGACGAGTGCGCTATCGATCAATGGTGCCCTGCCTCAGATGCGAGCCGCACTGGGAATGACGACGACTCAAGTGGAACTGGTCGCAACGTTGCCCGCGCTAGCCGTTGTCCTTTTTGTTGTCCTTTCCAGCTTTATTGCTGAGAAAATCGGTACTAAGCGAACCGTTCAATTGGGCTTGCTTCTGGTTGGCTTCGGCGGCGGCTTGGCTCCGCTATTCTTAAACAGCTATGTCCCGATCTTGATCAGCCGTTTTATTTTAGGTGCCGGGTTCGGACTCTTTAACTCCTTGGCGGTCTCAATCATCAATTTACTATTTCAAGAAGAACCAGAGGAGCGCGCCTCTCTGTTGGGCTATCGCGGCGCTGCTGAAAATATTGGGAATGCTGGCTTGACGCTTCTGGCGGGGGCGTTGCTGACCTTCGGCTGGAGAGTTTCCTTCAGTGTCTATCTCATCGCTTTTCCGATTTTGGTGTTATTTACTCTTTTTGTTCCAGAAATCAAGGAAGCAAAAAAAGCGAAGACGGGCGCAAAGGGAGAACTCAAGGCTTCTGTTTATTTATTAGCGCTCTTCGCCTTGTTTTTAGTCATGACGTTTGTGGCGATCGGGGTACGTTTTCCAACGATGGTGACGGATATCAAAGGGGCAGATTACAATGCGTCGGCGTTCTTAGCGGTAATGCCGATCATTGGGATCGTGACGGGGTCGTTATTCGGCTTTGCGAATCGGCTGCTGGGGGAGAAATGCTTGTATCTCGGCTTGGCAATGCTGGCGTTAGCGACGTTCTTGATCGCGATCTCTGAAAATAATTTTTTCTTGCTGCTGATTGGTTATTTTATCAGCGGGATTCCAGGGAGTTTGATTTTTCCCTTCATTTATAATTCATTGAATCTCTATGCTTCACCAGCAAAAATGACGGCTGCCACTTCAATTATTTTAATTGGCTGCAATCTTGGGAACTTTATCGCACCTTTTGGCTTGAGCACGCTGCAATTGGTTTCCGGTACGACGAATCTTTTCGCACCTTTTAAATTATTGAGTATCCTACTCATCGTTATTTTAATAGGCATTTTCTTAAAGAAAAGAAGGCCTGTCCAGCCTAAAATCTTAAATGGGGGGAAAAATCTTGACTGATACGATGCTTCAGACGCTAATGGACTCAGGTGAAACCTATTTCGAGTCCTTCGAATTAAAAGAAGAGCAAGCCTTTTATCGTGACTTGCTTTTCCGATTTAACCAAACGCTGCCTAGTAAACAGGAAGAAAAAGCGGTGATTTTGAAGGCGCTGTTAGGAAGCTTTGGTCAAGGTTCGTACATTGAGCAACCCTTTCACGCGAATTGGGGGAAAAATACGCACTTTGGAAAACAGGTGTACGCGAATTTTGGGTTGTCTTTAGTGGATGACACGACGATCGAGATCCACGACAATGTCATGATTGGCCCAAATGTCACACTGTGTGCGGGGACACATCCCTTGTCGCCGTCACTGCGCGTTCAAAAAGCACAATACAATTTACCTATCGTGATCGAGAAAAATGTTTGGATCGGTGCCGGCACCATCGTTTTACCTGGGGTAACGATCGGTGAAAATTCTGTAATAGGCGCCGGCAGTGTCGTGACCAAATCCATCCCCGAAAATGTATTGGCCCTTGGCACTCCCTGTAGAGTAATCAGGTCCCTCACAGAGGAGGAGGCAGTTCAAAGGTAATCGAAGCAAGCAACTCGATTTTTCTACTGGTTTTCGTTTAAAGAGATTTCTCTGAGGAGAGATCTCTTTATTTTTTTCTAAATATTGTTTAGGTAAGCGATAAGACTGTCGGAGGCTATTGTCAAATTTATCGAGATGGTATTCAATGATTTAGGTGGAAAGAGAGAGAGGATTTTATGGGATGAAGATTTTATTAGGTGAAGACGAAGACAAAATGCGGGAGCTGCTGACCAAGTTTTTTGAAAAGGAAGGCTACGACGTCGTGGAGGCGAAGGACGGCGAAGAGGCTTTAGAGAAATTCTATGAAGAAACCTTTGATTTAGCGGTTCTGGATTGGATGATGCCCAAAATGAATGGGTTGGAGGTGGCGCAGACAATGAAGCGAACGCGTGCGGTCAAAATTTTGCTGCTGACGGCTAAAAATCTGCCGGAGGACGAGGTACAGGCGTTATCTTCTGGTGTCGATGACTACCTTGCGAAGCCCTTTCACGCAAAGGTTTTATTGGTTCGTGTCGCCAAATTATTAGGGATCGTCAAGCAAGATATCACGCAACCCCTCGTGTTTATCGCAAATGAAAAACGAGTCAAGTGTTACGGAAAAGACCTTTCTCTTACGAAAAAGGAGTACGAGTTGTTATATTATCTTTACCAAAATCAAGGTGCCGCCCTTAGTCGTGAACAGATTCTGCTGTCTGTCTGGGGAATGGATCATGAGACGGATGAAAGGACCGTAGACAGCTTTATCCGTATCCTGCGAGACAAGCTGGGAAAAGAGTGGATTCAGACTGTCTATGGGATCGGGTATCGTTTTGAAGAAGCAAAAAAATAGTCTGACGCGGTCCTTCGTCCTTCGAGTGAGTGTGATTTTTTTCATGATCGTTGTTCTCTTGGCCGTCTTTTATCGATGGGGATTCCCTACCTATTATTACTGGAAAATGGAGCAGCCGGTAAAAGAAACGCAAAAGAGTATCCAGCAAGGAAAGAACCCCTCAGCCTCTTCTGATGTGGTGGTCATTGATCTAGCGGCTAAAGAATTCGCCCACGAGGAAGAGGCGACGAATGATTTGGCCTTTCGTTTAGACAAAGAGGGGATTTCTCTAAATCGTTTTTGGGTCGATCGGACAACGATCCAATCTGTACAGGCGGGCGTTTCTGTCCAGCGACTGTATGCACAAACCAAACAGAAAAGCGATTTCTACACGTTGTTCTTTCAAAAAAAGGATCGTGTTTATTTAATTGGAACAAGTATCCCCGCCTTTAGATCGGCGATTCGTACACTACTGCCGATCCTGATAGCAGCGACCGTGCTTTTTTTAGGGCTAGTATTTGGTTCGGTGGTTCTCTTGGTGCGGAATCAGATCATTTGGCCGATCCGACGATTGGAACAGACGACACGGAAAATTTCATTGCTTGATTTTGCGGAAGAGGAAGTCACGTCGGAAGAGAATGAATTAGGCAGCTTGAGTCACGCCATTGCCCGTATGAAACAATCTCTTCAGCAGCATGAGCTGGAAATGGCGGCACGTAACGAGCGATTGAAGAATTTTTCAGGCAATCTCGCACATGAATTGAAGACGCCGTTAGCTGTCATGCGCCTGCTAGTGGATGGAGAAGAGATGGAAATAGGAAATCCCACCTTCCTTCAGGATATGGATCAGCAACTATCGGACATGAGTGGGCTGGTAACGAATCTCTTGGCGTATAGTCGCCAAATGAACGAAGCACCGGTTTTCGAACCGCTGGCAATTGAAGATGTTATAAAAAGAGAAGCGCAACAACATCGCTTGCTTGATCCTCAGTTTTCGATAGAAGAACGGCTCGAGCCTTGCACGGTGTCTTCCAATGAGCCGCTCCTTCAAATCGTTTTGAACAACCTACTGACAAATGGAATCAAATACAGCCTTAACCGTCACCTGATTATACGGGGAAAACGAAGGGGCACTCATTATCAGCTGCTCGTTGAAAACAAAGCAATGCCAATGACTCCTGAGCAATTTTCTCACTTGCTCGAACCGTTTGTGGTGGGGGAAGCTTCTCGAAATCATCACCTGTCGGGAACTGGGCTCGGCTTGTCGATCGTCCAAGAAACGGTCCATGCATTAGGCGGCACCTTGCAGTTGGAGCAAGACAACGGATGGTTTCGTGTCCTTCTGCGTTTTCCCATCGAAATGAGCGAGACAAAGTAACTAAAGCATCAACGAAAACATCCTTTTTTCGAAAGGGGTGTTTTTTTGCACAAGTTTTGCATAATTGTTTTTTATCCTTCTACTCATAGGAGGGATGAGCATGACAAATAAAACAAAACGAACGCTTATCATCGGCTGTTTATCCATTGCGTTGATCGTAGTTGGAGGGCTCTTACTTTTATTGATTTTGCAAGATTACCAATCGGTCCGTCCGATGGTCAAAAAAGGGAAGGTGTGAAACAAATGATCAAGAAAATCGTCCTTGGTGTCGTACTGATTGTGCTCGCATTGCCTATTTATGCCTTCGCTATCGAGCCTAATATCGTGATCGTTCATCAGCTAGATTTAGGGGATCGCACCAAGCCTAAGGCGCTCAAGGTAGTACAGCTCTCAGATATTCAAGTATCCGAAAGTTATGAAACGAAGCGCTTAGACAAGGTGATCCGTAAAGTAAACCGCGAGAAACCAGATATCATCGTCTTTACTGGAGACTTATTTGATAATTACGCGAAGTATGCCCATGAAGAGGAAATCATTCAGAAATTAAAAGAAATGACCGCGACGGTTGGAAAATATGCCGTTTGGGGCAATCATGATTATGGCGGCGGTGCAGGACACATCTATGAACGTGTGATGAATCGTGGAGGGTTTGAAGTGTTAACGAATGCCGGCGAAACACTGCCGCTGCCCAATGGCAAAAAGCTGTTTATCGGCGGGTTGGATGATTCTTTGCTGGGGAATCCCTCCGTAGAGGCGACATTGTCCTATCGTGACCGCTACGATTACTCCGTATTGTTGACCCACGAGCCTGATGTAGCGGACAAATTTGTCGGAACGAATACCCAGCTTGTTTTAGCAGGCCACAGCCACGGGGGACAGGTTCGTTTGCCGTTTTACCAAGTCAAAAATGTTTTAGCGGAAAAATATGTTCGAGGATTATACGAGCTTAGCGATCACACCCAATTGTATGTCAATACAGGATTGGGAACGACTGCGATCCATGCACGATTTGGCGTGCCGCCGGAAATTTCCGTTTTTGATTTGCATTTTTAACTAGGCTAGGCATCATCTTGGTTGAAATCTCTTCTGTTACGTTAGAATAGAATCAAACGTAAAGGGGCGGACACAAATGAA
Organism: Enterococcus sp. AZ048; assembly: GCF_051715125.1. Classification (NCBI taxonomy): domain Bacteria; kingdom Bacillati; phylum Bacillota; class Bacilli; order Lactobacillales; family Enterococcaceae; genus Enterococcus; species Enterococcus sp. AZ048. Next base: position 393,434 of record NZ_JBIOTD010000002.1, read on the forward strand.
CAGTCAAGAACTTATCACCAAGTATCTTTTAGATAAAAAGAGCCGAATCAAATTAGCGATCCTGCAATTTCTTTCGGATAATCCCTTTTATATTACCCGTGATTATTTAACTGAAGAGTTTCAGCTATCCACGCTGAATTTTACCCTGTATATGAAAGAGCTGGAAGCAGATATTCTTTCGTTACAGTTAAGTGAGCAGCCTATTTTAAAAAAGGGAAATTTTGTAAAAATCAACGTGCCTTATGCAGATCTGGCTACGTATTATTACCGCTTGCTGCTGGCTTATTGTGAGCAGTCCACGAATTACCTGATATTGGTGTCTCTGCTGAAAAAAGATACCAATTCTATTTTAAGCATCAGTGAGAAAACCAATTTCAGTGTTTCCTACATCTATTCTCGGATGAAAAACATCAATGCGTTTCTTTTCCATTACGGGATCGCCATTACCTTTTCAAAGCCAGGTAAAAAAACGATCAAAGGAAACGAGCTTCAGCTGCATTATTGTCTGGTCGACATTTATTGGAACATTCATTCCAATGTAACGATCCACTCATCCGACGAGTCTTATCAGCACGCCGTTCATACGCTAAATCTGTATGTTAAAAAAGACGTACTGCAACATTTAGAAAATGGCATGATGGACAAGCTGTACCTGTTGATCCATCTGTGTTTGAAAAATTTCCCGATTACGAGTTTAGCGAAATTCTACGGGCAGCTGCAACAGATCCCGAACGTGGAATTGTTTACGCACCCGACCTTTGACCTGTTGAAGCCTAATCTTCCATTGAGCGATGAAGCAAGAATGGCGATCAATATCCTGTCACGCCTGCTAGTGTCAAAAACCGAAACAAGCGACGTCAACGTCGAGCAATACGCTGTGCTGCAGCAAGAAAAAACACTTTATTTTCGCTACGCAGAGGAAATGATCGCTACCTTTTCAAAAGCATTCGAATTGACCATTCCAGAAAATGAGCGCACTTTGTATACTTTAAATTTTATTCGGAACCAAGTTTATTACGACGTGCTGAGTAAAAACAATCCCAACACAACGATGGCAAGTTTCCTTATTTATACTGAAAAGAAACACCAAGAGGTAAAAGAGGCGATCGAAGGCTTTTATCAAGAATTCAAGTCTTTGAAGAAAACGGACTATCCCTTCATGGAGAAGCAAAGTGAACAGGGGCTGCTGGAGGACTTGATCCATATTTACGATCGCTATAAAAAGAAAGAGAAGCTCGTGATCGGTGTCAATTTTACGAGGGATTATTATATCAACGACGACCTTTGCTCCCAGATCGAGCAGCACTTTGGGACGAAGAATGTCTTGTTGAAGAAGAAAGCCATGAATCAGTGCGACATCGTTATCAGTGACTGCCCGCTAACCCATTTGCCGGAAACAACGAGAATTGTCTATTTAATTGATGGAAATATCACCTCGAAAAAGATGAAAGAGCTGTTCAAACAGTTATCCGATCACATTTTTGACCTGCGTCAGGAATAAGCCGTTTTCTACAATTTAGTTATTTTTTCAATAAAAATAGAAGAATCCATCCTCCGCTTTCTCTTTTATCATAGAAAAAAGGAGGAATCACGATGGTGACTATTTTAATTGGCAATTCTTGTACATCCTGTCGGAAAACGAGGACTTGGTTTCAGGCGTACGGCATCCCTTACGTTGAGAGAAATATTGACCACGAGCCTTTGACGCAACAGGAATTGAGGCAATTGATCACGCTGTGCCCAAACGGTGTCGATCCAATCCTCTCAAAAAAATCCAAAGCATTCAAATCACTGAACATCGATTTTGAAGACCTATCCTTCAATCAACTGCTAGTGCTTCTCAGTCAATACCCTAAACTGGTGAAACGCCCAATTATTTTCGATGAACGCAAACTTCTAATTGGTTTTAATGAAGAGGAGATTCGAACACTCCTGCCAAAGAAAATCAAACAGACAAGCCGGCAGTCGCTTTACAAAGGCAACGTTGCGATGCTGTACGAAGATGTGCTCACACTGCAAAATGAAAAGGAGATTTATTAGAAAAACAAGGGACATTCCACTTGCTGGAATGTCCCTTGTCTACGTCCAAAGATCATTGATCACCGACCGTTTTTCTTTTTTGACGATGTGGGTGTAGATTTCTGTCGCGGAGGTGCCGCTTTGTCCGAGAATCTCGCTGACGGTTTTCAAATTTTTGGTTTTTCTGAAGGCCATCGTGCCGACGCTGTGGCGCAGCTTATGGGGAGTGGTGCGTTTTCCAAATGCGGTGGAGTATTTATCGATCATTTTTTCGATAGAACCACCCTCCATTCGTTTAGCCACATTTTTGTGCTTGGTCAGAAACAGGGCGGCCACGGAATCGTCAGCATTGTATAGTGCCTTCCGCTGATCGATGTATTCTTGGATATAATCGATAAAAATGGGTGAGATCATCGCGTGGTCAAGCGTATCGCCTTTTCGCTGCACTTGAATGTACAGGCCGTCATAATTAAGATCATGGACATTGGTGTTTACCAATTCGGATAACCGAATGCCCGAGCCAAGAAAGAGAGCTAAGATCGCCGTGTCTCGAATACGATTTTTTTCATAGGCGGTCTTAGCTTGACGAGAGGTCAACGTAGTGCCGTAGCCGCTATAAACATAATCGACAAAATCAATCGCATCCGAATCTAAATACAGCATTTTTTCGATTTTATCCTTTCGTACGGCGTCTGATGCGTCGACGCCGCCATTTTCGATATTCACCATGATATTTCTACGCAACATCGGCCGTATCACGTAATCCCCAAGCTGCTCGTCAAATTCTTCAATTTCTTCATTTGCGAGATATTTAAACAGGGAACGAAGTGCAGTGATGCTACGCTGAACAGTGACTTTTAGGCGATGTGTATTTCGTTCAGTTAAGGGGGCTTGTGCCAGATCTTTTTCGGCTCTGCCTTCGAAGGTTCGCTTAGGGGACTGATTCAAAAAGGACTTATATAAAACGATATTGTCTTTGTTTAGTCTTTCAAAATCTTCCAAACGAATCGTTGAGATATCAGCAACTTGAATAATCGTTTCAGAAGAGAGCCAAGTCAAAAACCGGCGATATTCCTTGGCATATTCGTACAACGTATTGGTAGAACGGGGGATGGCTTCTAAGTACAATAAATATTTTTGAATAAAGTCGGGGAGTTTTTCAAATTCTTTTTCATAACGCTCTTTTAGTAATTCGCGACTCATGTCATACAGTCCTTTCAGTTAGAGTAGGAGAGACGTGGTGATCTCTCTATCTTTATGATAATAGGTATATACCAATTTGTCAAGAATAAAATAACAATTATATAAAAGGGTAGAGGTGCCTTTATTTTTATAAGGATTACTGAAAAATGGTTCTTTTTGTAATGCTTAACAGGTGTTTTAGCAAGGTATAAATAACTATAATATAAATGTGCAGAGGAGGTAAATATGAAAAAAGAAAATCCTTGATCGTGCTAGATAAATGTTTGATGAATTTGAAACTAAATTAAAGGAACAAATTTGAATCCATCTGTTAACAAAAAAACTTTGAGATCACTGATTTTACAGCATTTTTAAAACCATGAGCGGATTAGATCAAGTATAATTGTTCAGAAATCCGTAGAAAAAACGCGTCAGTGAGAATTTATGGGATCTATGCGACAAATAGATTTAGCTATAAAAATCAGACTATTTACCTTACAAATGAGTTCTAAAAATCATGCTTTCGGGAAAATACATATTGTTACGAAACCTTGATTGCTTAATAAACGCCTTCCTCAGTAAATAGATTGCTAAAGATCCTTCATTGACGACTCACTTCGCATGTTTTGATAAAAGTGATCCATGACGCTTGAAGTGTTCCATTAATATGGCTCCATTGTATATGCGTGCTAAAACATCCTTTATGGACCGTTCGTTGCACAATGATCCGTACCAAATGATCCGTTTTTGACTCGAGAACGTCTTTTTTAATTTATTGCCGACTGTTGGTTCTGTACAATGACGACTTAACGATCGTAAAGTTTTATCACGATTTTCTTTTCAATCGTAAATAATTTCGTGGTTTTTCTTTTCATTTGTAAAGTTTTGTTTCTATAGATGTATGATTTGCTGCGACTCGTGTAGATACTTAGTTGATAGCTCTGACGCTTTTCCTCTTTTATGGTTTGAGAAAAACTAACATTATTCTCAAACCATAAAATGTCTTCATTCCTCTCTTACGTCCTGAATCATTAAAACAAAAAACTTTCCGACCACGAACGTCGAAAAGTTTTTTGTTTTAATACGTCAATTTCTGAACTCTTTGAGCTTTAGTGAGTTGTTCACTTTCTGCATCAATCGTGTAGTTAGCGCCATATTCCAAATCAAGTGCATCAAATGAGCCGATCTGGATTGCAGGAATCTCATTCTCCCTTAGAACGATCGATAAATGGCACAGGATGGAGCCGCTCTCGAAAAGAAAGCCGATGTTCTCTGGCTTGTTCGCATAGATGAACCGCAGCAGTTCGATGCTGGTCTTTTTACAGGCAAAAATAAGATTTTCGCCGTCGTTTGGTTTGTTTTCTTCATTGAAGGCATTATGAAAATGAAGATCGAAAGACCCCTCGTCGGTTAAATCCACGTAAAGTAGCTTACCCGTTCGTTTTCCATGAGATAAAATGCCTTGAGAAATATCTTTAGAGGTTAATTCTGGCAAATCCTCAGAGTTTTTAACAAGATCAATCAAATAAGGTTTGGGGGTATCGTTGATTTCCAATAGTCCGAATTCGATCAAAGCCTCCTGCTCCTGTAAAAATGTGTCAAACTCTTTCAGAATACGCTGAATCTCCTCTTCGGTTAAACAATTCTTTTGATTAAATTTGTCTGCATGCTGGATCACGGCTCCTTCAGAGATCTCATACCACTCTTCTTGGCAAACCTCATGTTTAGAAAGGACCGTTCCTTCCCGTGAAATAAGGTAACTAGAAGCTGGGATCGTTCCCTTTGTAAAGAAATGCCCCTTGATTATTTCAACGATGGTGTTTTCGCCCTCTTTTTTGACGACACCGGTGAATTTAGGCGAATAAATTTCCTGAATAATGATAGAGGAAACCCAAAAGTCATCATTTGCCATCGTCACAAACTCGGCGACGCACTCCTCGATAGTTGAATATTTTGGGGAGGTGTTCATGGTACTTCCTGAATCTTCTAGTGAATTCAAGTGGATACGGTCAGTATCGCCAATAAAGGACCGAACTACCTTTTCTGAAATGAGCTTTGGATAGATCACGACCGCACTGTATCCGTGACAGAGAGGACTTCTTCTGATCGTCTCGAGGGAGGCTAGCTCTTGCTGCGTGCTTGATGTGTTGCTGACGATGACGTAAGCGTCCGAGACATGGGTGTTCTTTTTCTGGGCATCGATCCTTAGTGAAACTTTGTCACTCTTCAGCAATTGTTTAGGGATACTGTCTAGGTATTCGGCTGTTACAGGAACGGTTTTTGACGGTATTTTTGTAATAGAGGTCAATGGTCTGCATTGGATATAGGTAAAAATGTTATCTTTTAGGGTCCATTCCACGTCAATCGGATACCCTAGGACGCGTTCCAGCTCTTTTACCTTCTGGCATAATTCAAACAATTTTTGTTCCCCGAACGGAATGACTTGTTCATGAGGTAGTGACCAGCCCTTTTCTGAGAGCGTGACAAGGACATCTGTGCCCGCCTCTTCGCCGGACACCAGCTTGTCGCCGCAGCCATCCGTGAAGCTGACGATGCATTCTTTTTTTGAAAAAGTAAAGGGACTAGATGAAAAAAGGACTCCAGAATAATCCGCACGAATAAACGGTTGGATCACGACGCCCATTTTATTCGAAGAAGATGTCTCCCCTTTTTCTTGGCTTAAAAGCACCTGTTTAATTCCTGCCAGGACATCCTCAAAACACATGAGCCCCAGAATCGTATCGTAATGCCCTGCGAAGCTGTCATTAGCCCCATCTTCATTAAGAGCAGACGATCGAATCGCAAGATCATACAAATCCTCTTCAGTTTTGAAGGCTTCCAAATGCTGGAAAAGCGTCTGCTGGAACGAAGGACAATCTACTTCCGCAGGATCATCCGTTGCTTCGATAAAGATGCTTTCAGGGACAGGCAGTTTGTTTAAATACAATTCATGTAAGCCGTTTGCTTTGCCTCCATATGGATAGGAGGACGAAAAATTTTCGAGAGAACAACTATGCAGCATCGATTACCCCTCCTCCGACATCCGAATAATTCTTTGGTCGATTTCGTTCTTTTTAATGAATGTGGAAACACTGTCGGGAACCAATTTTTCCCATGGTTCGCCAAGTATAATTTTTGAACGTACTTCCGTTCCACTCGTTATTTTTTGTTCATTTGTCCGTTCCCACATGACCTCGATCTCACAGCCAAGTGCTGAGAGTGTCGCGTATTTCTCATGGCTCCACTCATCGTACAACGTCATCAAATAGGTCCCATCTTTCGGAACATAATTAAATAATTTCTCAGGGACATTGATCGGAAAAGGCACGATATCAAATCTTTCTCTAGGGACTGATTGCTCAAGCAGAGCTGCCCGAATCATTTGAAACCGTTCGTAGTAGGTCATTGGATTGGCACTATCCAATGAGCGGTGTGGATTGGCTGCCGTAAATTTCGTGTAGCTGCTATCGGGGCTTGAAATGCCAATTAATAAATACTCACATCGGTTCAAGCCTTCCAATAGATATTCCAAATGTCCGTTATGCAGGATTTGAAACCTTCCGTGGATAATTCCAAGTTTATTTGTCATTTTTTTCTCCAATACAAAAATATATATGTTTAATTAATGATACCATGCCGTTCATAAAAAATATGCCGTTTTTTAATGCTGCCCGCGGAATAAAAAAACAAAAAAAATCATCGTGCAGCATCCGCAAGAACCTTAGATGCCACACGATGATGATTAGTTGATCGATTGTTTAAAATTCACCAAGTCAACAGCCGTCTGCAAACTGGCTTCATCTTTGATAGGAACCAAAACGGCAGTTAGTTTCCCCGACTGGTCAATGGTGGCGCCGTGATCCTCCAGTCTTTGGAATAGCTCATTCGCCACAAGCTGTGGCCAAATGCGCGCTCCGAAAAAGACGCTCACCTTGACTCCCGTCTCCTAGACAGAGATCCAACCAAGATTTTTCTTCTTAAGAAGGATTTTGCTCAACCAATTATGACCGTCCTTATAGTAGTGCCACTCCTCCTGATAAGAAAAGTCATGGAGCGCTTCAAAAAGCTGCTGGTAAAGCGCCAGATGCTCGGCTGACAAGTGATTCGCTAAATGTTCGATCGATGGAAATTCCTCAGGGTCCTTTAAAATAGGTTTCATACAAACGCCTCCTTTTTCTCTAGTCTACCAAGTAAAACCTGTAAACCCATGTCAAGTTTTGTATTTATTTCGCAAGTGTTCAATACGCAGCTTCATTTTTTCACGATAAGCTGCAGGCTTCAAGATTTCTACACGATCCCCAAATGAGAATAAGTAGTCCAGAGTAGTCTCATCTTCCGGCAAAAGAACCGATACATGCAGGCGCCCGTCTTCTAGATATGTGACCGTTCTAAATTCCTCCAATACACGATAAGCCGCACTTGCATCAAACAACAAGGTCAACTCGATTCGTTTTTGTGGCGAAGTGTTTAACGTTTTAAACACTTTTTCGGGAATTTGTCTGGTAAAAGTTTCGTCTTGAAGCCTCACATCACGCATACGAGCCACCTTGAACAGGCGCGCCTCGTCTCTCAGACGGCAAAAGGCATAGAGGTACCACGCTTTCTCACGAAAAACAAGCTTCAGAGGCTCCAGCGCTCGATCAGAAAATTCTCCCTTCGCATTTAGATAATGGAAGTGAACGACTTTTTTAGCGATGATGGCATGCTGCAGCGTTTCAAAAAGACCGTTGCGCAGTCCCGTCCAGTCAGAGAAATCAATCTCCAGCCAGGGGGTCTCCTTCTTTTCAAATAGGCTATTCATTTTTGACAGCAACGCACGTGATCGTCCGCCGTTCGTAAGATTTAGATTTTGTACCGCGAGGAGGATCTCCTGCTGTTCGTCTTCGGAAAAGAGAGCTTTTTCCAGCACATACGTTTCACGGATGAACAAACCGCCGCCTTTTCCTCTAACCGCATAGACAGGAATCCCTGCGGCACTCAACGCATCGATATCTCGATAGATCGTTCGTGGGGTGACCTCAAATTGTTCCGCCAGCTCTGGGGCGGTGGCGGACCCTTTTTCCATTAAAATAAAAAGTATCTGCAACAATCGACTTTCGATCATGACGCGCCCTCCCCTCATTATTCAGGATAGCATGCGGCTCTTTAGAGCGGAAGAAAAAATAGAAAAACACTCAAAGAACGGATCTTTGAGTGTCAGAGAGAAATTATCGTGCAGTTAAAGCGTCTTCCTTGTTCAAAAAGAAAGGCCGGTAATAGGCAGTGGCATTGCTCATTGGCAATACTTCTTCGCTTAGTTTGATGCCGATTTCTTCTATTATATAGTGTCTGCGTGCCTGCATATGGGCCCACATTTCAGGATACGCTTCCTGAATCAACGCGCGGAGGCGTTCATCTGCCAGCAGGATACCGCCCTCACAGCTTGCCCCCGAATAGCCGGGAACAGAAGGAATGATATCGAATTGGAACAGCATACCGCTTCGGATCGTTTCCTGAGAAGCAGGATAGATCGGTGAAGCCAACCATTCTTCATCCGCACAAAGATGACCTGGATTCAGGTGCCAGCCGTAGGTTTCTTTTGGCAGCACTTCTTCGATCTTGTCATACAAAACGGCGCCATTCATGTCCACCGTAATTGCCTCGAGCCACGTTTTGACTGCGTTGTAGTAAGGTTTTGCGACGCGATCCAGATAATCTCTTTCATTTTCCGGCAATTCTTCCGTGTCATGGACAGCGTAACCGCCACGGCTCTGCAGACCGCCTTTATAGCCGACAGTCATGGAAATCCGATCACCAAGCTGAATTTTCTTATTCGTTGGATAAAGGTTCGCTTTTTCAAATCGAGCCCCCGTTGCCATGATCGTTACCACGCTGGGTGTTTGCCCGTAATCATTCAACAATCCGCCAAGCTCCAGCTCACTCTTGCCGATCTCTAGCTGCTCCATGGTTTTTAGCACGCCGTTGCCTGCAAGCATAGCGCCGAATTCGTAATGAGCGACCTCATTTGCATTGTTACTGATGCGCAGACCGTTTTCGCCAATTAGAATAGATGAAGCATTTGTAAACGTCGCCTTTGGTGCAGCTTGTTTCAGGCCTTCAACTAAAAAGTACGGCAAATCAAAAAGTGCAGTATTCTCCTCGGAAGAGCTGGTAAACTTCTTCCAGCCAATCAATCCAATCGTGCGGGCCTCTTGCAGCTGTGTTTGTTGCAAAATTTCTGACACAGTAAATTTGGTCTCCATGGGTTGATTTGGCAGAGAAAAATGCGGCATATGGACAGCCTCCGCCGCAATTCGAGCAAGAGGGGCTTTATTTAGATTTTCGTTGCCAAGTACCAGATAAGCGTCTCCGTTTTGATGAACCACGAGCAAGGCTTCCTCAAAACGCGGAACGAAGCCTGTAAAGTATTCAAAATTGCCGCCATGCTCTAAGTCAGCATAGATCGCGACTGCATCGTAATTGTTTTCCTGCATTTTTGCCAGCAGCTGCGTTTTGCGCGCCGCCATTGTTTCATCGGTCAATTGAACCGGTACGACATTCGTATCTAAATGTGGTGGTGTTACTTTCGCTAATTTAATCACAGTAAATGAACTCCTTTATTTTTTTCTATCATAACATAGCTTTTCATGAGAAAATACGTTGTATAGTTTTCTTTTATAGAATCAACTCACTCTTTTAAAGAATAGATTAATTAAATAGCTCGCTTTTTTTGAAGAAAATCGGTAAAATTATAACGAGAAAAACTATTTGTTTGAAAGGAGTCAATATGAAGCAGCTACTTAACTCCTCTACGTATCGACGAATCCAATTCGTTGAATTTTTAGATCAGCTTCCTTCTTGGTGCGACATCAAAGAAGCAGCAAGAACCGTTGATTGTTCCGTGAAAACGCTATTAACAGACATTGATTTTATCAATGAATTCTGGGGAGACTACATTTACATTGACTATTCAAAATTTCAGGGGGTTCGCCTGAACAACATTACCTCAAATAAGCTGGGGAATGTCTATGGTCAGATCTATCACGAATCATTAGAATTTCAGTTTGTTGAAAAAATGCTTTATGAATCCAATCAGGATGCCGAGTATTGGATCAACGAGCTGTTTATGAGCGAGGCGTCCTTTTATCGTATGGTGAATGCGCTGGAAGATTTTTTGAAGCGTCGAGGACTGACGCTTGAACGCTCCCCTTTTCGGATCACTGGTCCGGATGAACGCTGGGTCCGTTTTTTTTACCAGCAATATTTTACCGAGGCGTATGGTGTCAATCAGTGGCCCTTCACCTTGGATCATGAAGAAACGACGTGCTTCATTATGCGCACCTCGACTGATTTTGATGTGTCGCTAGACGATCGTGAGATACAAGAAGCGGCGTACCTATTCATGGTGACGTTGAATCGGATGCATCAAGGCTTTTATTTGCCGGAGAATGTCTATGTTGAAGAGGACGACACGATTGATAAGGTATTGGATTTCAGCCGTCCCTTTGCGGAACACCTCTTGGCCGATACGGATTTTAGTTTGCCTAAAAAATGGTACAAAGAAGTGAGCCGAACGGTTTTCCATGAATTTTATAATTGGGACAATCCGGAACAGATCGTCCGTATCAACGGGAAGATCGATACGTTTCTAAAAAACTTATCTCATGCGATCGAATTCCCATTAGATCGTGATGACCGTCGGAAAATCATTCAGGCGATGATGTCTTGGTACGTGGAATACAATTTCTATCCCTACCGACCGAATATGCTGTTTGATAAGCACCAAAAATTTGCGCGGGAAATTCAATTGGTATATCCTATTTTTTCTGCGTTGGTCAAAATCCATTTAAGGGATATCGAGAAAAAATCTCCGGAGCTTTGGACAGATATTCGTCTAAACAATGTCTTTTTCTTACTGATGAAGGAGTGGACCCATCTTCCTATCCATCTAGAAAATATGCGCCAAAAAGTTTCCATCATGATCGTGAGTGATTTGGGACGGCGGCATGCAGAGATGCTTCAGGATTTCTTGATCGCCAATTACCATGAGCGAATCTCAGTAGATACCTTCAAAGAACCGGTGATCTCAACCGGCCCTGAGGATTTCGAAGCCTTCGCCAAGTACGACATAGTTTTGAGCAATAATCCTATCAAAGGCTACGAAAATAGTAACGTCTTGATCGTCAACAATTTCTTCTCCGCTTCGGACCGTGACAACCTGTGGAATTTCATCATTGCTGTCCAAAAAAACGAAGCCCGCAGGCACCTCAAGGAGCTTGGCAACATCAAAATGAAGACGGCCAAAGAAATTTATTTTTCTCAACAGATCCTCAATTAATCAAGAAAACGACCATTCAACTGAATCAAGTTGAATGGTCGCTTTTTTATTTATTCGCAAACACGATCAGGTTGTAGTCATCGTTGATACATGTTTGCAGTGTGATACGTTCACCACCGCCTGAGCCAGTGATTTGATCCCAATAATCAGTGCCATCTGCGGCCATGCCATAGTCATCAACGGTTACGATATGGGAGATCGTGTATGTTGTGACGTTGTTGGCACTGTCGGAGACTTCAATTGATTGGCCGTTTCCAAGTGAAAACAGTACATTGAAGATGCCAGGATTGTGTCCAATAAAATGTGTATTCGCGCCATCATTCCCCGATTGCACTGAGGCGCCGCCCCAAGTGGCTACTTGGTTGTGATTGGCATCAATGATTGCCTGTCCATTGTCTTGTCCCGCATTTGAATAGGAAATGAACTGTCCATTGATTTTCATTTGGTTGGCTTGAATAGAGACAGGTGCAGGCTGTGCAGCATTCGTTGATTCTGCAGGGGTTTCTGACACTTGCTCAGGAACGGCTTCATTCACTGGCGGGGCCGGACGTGTGTTGACTTCAGGAGCTTCTGTCGGTTCGGGTGTTGGCTCTGGTGTATTTTCAGGAGCCGTTTGCGCTTCTTCACTCACTACCGGAACCTCTTCTGTTTCTGCTGGCTGTTCTGCTTCTTCTGATTGAACTGGTACCGCACTGCTATCAGTGGTAGCGGGCTCAGCCGCAGCTTCACTGGTAGAACCAGCGGATTCGTTTTCTAATTTGGTTGACGAAGAGGCGGCTTCCGTTGATTTCTTGCTCGACGATTGCACCGCAACTTTTGGTTCAGTTCCATTAGAGGCAGATTCCTGTGACTCCCCTAATACAGAAATCGCGCCAGTCGTTATGAGTAAGGCTGCGATGATAGTAAATTTCAAGTAGGTATTCATTTTCCGTTTCCTCCTATACATAGGCTGTTCTTCTTGCCTTAAAAGTAACGGAAAATAAGCCCTTTCACTGAATCCCGGCTCGTAAAATAACTATTGATATTATATGATAGATGAAAAAAACGGACAACAGCCCGTTTTCTAGCAATATTTTCATAACTTTCTTTGTTAAAGATAATTCTGGTCGAGCAAAATATTAGGGAAAACATTAATAATTTTGGCGAAACTCTTTTTAACTAAAGTCATAAGAAAATAATTCATAATCTTCTATATCAGAAAAGCGTCCATACCGTTCATCGATTGTCAGCGATTTTAATAAATCTTTTAAAAGCGCGTCTAAAGGTCGTTTCGCTGTTAAATCAACGATTTCGAAAGGGCTATCTAAATTATTACGATGTACAACAAACAATATAGAGACTTTTAAAAGATCGTCATCGAGTTCTTTAAAAAGCCTTTTATAAAAATCAGTTGTTTCATAGCTGATGTTGATGTATTCCTCTAAATCTTCTGGTGAAGAAATTACTTCATTTATTTGCGCTATTTTCTCTTGCTGATCTGCATTAGAACAGGCTTCTATAAGCTGATTAAACCGGTCTGCAGGCATTATAGGAGGCAATTCTAATCGCTTCTTCGTAGAAGTGGTCACTAAAAAGAATGAACCCGCGCTCTCCGTGCCCTCTAAACGACGTGCATAATCCTGAAAACGAGAAAAGGCTCTCTGATAATACGCATTTTTTTGAAAAAGGAAATCAAGTGCTGGAAAGCTTGATTGTGTTTTTAATTGATGGAGCGCATAGTGAGCTTCGATCGTATTCAGCAGAAGGGTTTCATTGTCTCTTTTTTCTGTTAATACTTTTCCAACAAATTGTTTAAACACACAGTCAAAAAGATTATTGATGTCCCTTCGATAATCAAACCCTAGCTTTTCTTGATACACGTTTAGTAACTCAACAATTTGTGTCTCAGGAATATACGTGATGAAGAAAACCTCAGCAGCCAAATTTTGCAGATAGCGTTCGTAAAAATCCAAGCCCACAAAATCTAATGGAACAGCTTCCGCCAATTGATAGTCTAAAAATGCGTGATCAACTTCTGCGGCAGCATACTCCATATCATAATTTGCAAAGAAGTGATCGATCTCAGCGAGACTTTCCTCCAATGACTCTATTCCAAAAGTTTGGACATTCTTCAAAAGGACTTTGTAAAGGCGCTGCAGTGCATCGAATCGTTTTGCCAGTTGCTTTTTCCCTTGGTCAAAGCGAACAGGCACTGTCCCCTCTCCACCATTTTCCAAGACATATTCGATGGATCGTTGAATCTCTTCCGCTTGCTCGATAGTCATAACAGTGGTTCCGCTAAGTCGCTCTTGAACTTTTTTCAAAAAGAATGGATAGAAGGTTGGATCGCTCAAGTAATTTTTCATTTTATTCCTCCAATGCTGGGAAATCTTCAAAGGAGCCAATCAACCTGTCTAAATCTCCTTGATATTCTTGGTAACGGACTTCGATCGCTTCACGAATTTCCTCGTCAGTGACAGAGCCAGAATGATAAGCGCGCAAATAATAAAAAATCGATTGACAGGCGGATAAATGGGTCACGTACTCACGTTTATAAAAAAGCGGCTCTAAAGCCAAAAAAGAAGCGAAGTAGTTGGTGTTCCCCCAGCTAAAATCGACTAAATGATGTTCTTCAAAGAGCGCCTTGCGTTCATCGGAGATCGCTGTAAAATCTGCTAGCGACAACTGATACTTTTTATTTCCCCTTTTAAGCCATTGATTGATCTGTAAATTTACGTCGGGTGCTTGTTCAAATAGTGACTGGTTAAATAACGTACTATCAAATCTCTTCATCCCTTCATTCTCCCCTTTCATAGACGTAATAGCACAGGTCAATCGAAAAGGCAATCTTGAAATTTAGTCAAAAATGTGTTATCATAGAGAAAGTTGAGACAGTCTGTTTAAGCCTTTCTTAACCTTTTTTATTGCTCATTTTTAGATACTAAAAATTTTAGAAAAATAAAAATAACAAAAGGAGCATATTATGATTCAAGCAACCTTGCTCTATCTTCTCGCCGCTGTATTCCTGATATGGGTTTGGAGTCCCGCCGCGCCGTTACGCTTCTTTCTACTTGTACTATTGATCTTTCTCTATTCGGTCACTTCAAAACGACTCCAATCAAAACGGCGAAAATAAGACGGCGTTCATCAATCATTCGTTAGTCTACGTCTACAAAAAAAGCAAGCCAGATTAAATCTGACTTGCTTTTTTAAACGTGATGCTTTTTATCCTAATGGGCTCAAACGGCGCATCTTGATCGTCTGTTTCTTGGTTGGCAATCTTTCGGACAACCGATAGGCCATCGATGACTTGTCCAAAAACAGTATAGCGCCCGTCCAGTTCTGGGAGACCACCGACCGCTTCATAGTGGGAACGAACTTTCTCTGGCAGAGTCATGCGATACAGTTGTTCCTTGTCTGCCTGATTTCGTTCGACGATGAAAAATTGATTGCCGTTGGTGTTCGGACCATGATTGCCTAAACAAACCGCGCCATCAAAGTGATAGAGACCCTCATCGACTTCATCCTCAAAATACCCGCCGTAAATAGAGTTCTTCTCTTTCCCTGAACCGTCCAGGGCACCACCTTGAATGACAAAGTTCTTGATCACTCGAGCAAAGGGGGTATTGTCATAAAACCCTTGCTTAGCTAGTCCACGCCAATTTTTGACGGCTTTTGGTGCATCCTGCCGAAACATTCGGAATGTAATTGTCCCCGCATCCGTTGCTATTTGGCAAAGCTCTTCGTTTGGTCCGACAGCCGATAACTGCATTAGGCGATCATTGGGGTACTTGATTCCTTGATCGGCAGCAATCACCTCTTGGATATACCAGTTCAGCTCCCTCACGCCTAAGCGAGCAACCTTGAGGGAATACGTATACTCTCTTTTTGCGGTCGCCACGCGATAAGACACGATGCCCCGCAAATTGTTGTGGGAATCTCCTTTGACTTTGAATAGACTCGTAAAATGCGCCTCTAAAAAAATCAGTTCTTGTCGTTTTAAGGTGCGAAAGTGTTTAGCTTCCTTGCCTAAAACAAAACGTTCGATTTTTTCTGTATCCCCCTCTGCCAATGCCTGCGTAAATGCTTGCAGCCGTTCAGTGATCTCTGCTTCATCCCAGTGACGAGGAATTAATTGATTGGTCACGGTCTCTGTTTCGATTTTTCGTTTCACAAAAACAGAAAGAGCTCCTAACGCTCCCGCTGTCAAAATAAACTTGGCTTTCTTCATACCCTGCCTCCTAACACGCTTTTTTCTTATTGTAACAGAAAAAACATGAAGTAGTCATTCCGCTAGTGACAGGGTCATTATAATGCATTTATTTCTAATGCGATATTTTTAGCGGTTAATATCGAACGACCTTTGCTCTGCTACAGCGATTTCTTGAATTTGCGAATTTTCTTCATTGCCCACTCATAATGACTCGCAGTGGCGGACACAAAGTAACTCCCCAACGTACTGCCTCCCACCCACGAAAAGCTGCCTTTCGAAAACAATTCGTCGTTTGAGAAAGTATCTGCTAATGCCATCACTTGCTTATGACTTTCCGTTAATAGCTGGCGTGCGGTCTCATAACTGGTGGTTTGGTGCTTCTCCCAAAATTCCACGTTCATTGCTCCGTAGTTCTTCCAGTTATAGCCCTCCTTCAAGAACTGCTTCGCCTCCCCTGCTTGATTCGCCGTCACCCAGTTCAACAGCAATTGCTGCCATTCGTATAAATGGATCAGCACGTCGCGAAGATTTTTATCCCGCGTCCAATGAGCTTGCTTCTCATTTTCAACATCAAACTGAAACGTACTCATTAATTTTTCCTCTGGAATCGTTTCAAGCAGCGCGTTCATTTTTTCATACGTGTCAGTCCCTGCTTGAATCAACTCTTTTTTTATTGTCGGTCTTCCCATAATAAACTCCTCCTCGAATCTCTTTGATACACTTATTGTAGACCAACACGTAACGTAGGAGTCAATACTTTTTCTTAGTACCACTGAAACAAAAAAAGCTTCTCCAGTGTAAACCAGAGAAGCCGTTCTTATTAAATGATGCCTTTATCGATCTGTTTTAGCTTTTGATAATGGGCATTGGTTCGTTGCAATTCTTCTGGACTGCCTTTCATCGTCAAGCGTCCATCTTCAATGAAAATGACTTGGTCCATTGCGTCGATCCCCTGCAAATGGTGCGTGATCCAAATCACCGTTTTCTCTTGCAATTCATGGAAAAAGGTATCGATCAGGGCTTGCTCCGTCACTGGATCAAGTCCCACTGTAGGCTCATCCAACAAAATGATTGGTGCTTCCTGAAGTAAGATTCGTCCAAGCGCCAAGCGTTGGCGTTCCCCGCCAGAAAAGCGTAAGCCGGCTTCGTCCACCATTGTTTCTAGTCCTTCCGGTAAACTCTCGACCAATTCCTTCAATCCTACACGCGCTAGAACTTGCCAGAGTGCTTCCTCTGTCGCCGCTTCATTTCCGATGCGCAAATTATTCGCGATCGTTGTATGGAATAGATACGGTGTCTGATGAATCACCCCTAGATAGTTGCTGATGGCATCACCAAATGCATAAGTCTCCTCTCCATTCAGCGTGATCTTTCCTTCGGTAGCTTTCAAATCGCCACGAATCAGATTCGCCAGAGTACTCTTTCCCGAGCCGCTTCGGCCAAGGATCGCGATCTTTTCACCAGGCTGCAACGTCAGATCAATGCCTGACAGCACTTGCTTATGACTATCTGGATAATGATAATGCACCTGATCAATGGTCAATGTCACCGGTCCTGAAACCGTCGGAATCGTCTCAAGATGTTCTTGGATTTCCGGCAGCTCATTCAGATTTTTAATGGAGTCTTGGTAACTATTTGTTTCTTGCGCCGCAGCCGGCAACGGTGCAAACGCATCGATCAATGGAAAGACCGAGAGTACAAAGGCAGCGATCCAATTCGCGGCTCCCCCGTGATTTCCTGGAAATTGCCGACTTGTCCATAGCAGCAACGCAATGGTGATCACACCAAACATCAATTGTAAAATAAAATTGCGTTTTCGTTGAAAGCTTTGAAGCTTGCGCGTGACTTCTCGTAGTGCTTCTTCGGATTTTTCGTGATGGTTCACATAATCCTGCCCCCGTTGACTAAAGATCCAATCCGACACACCTAATACATTGTCGGTCAAATCGCTGTACAGTTGATTCTTCATTTGCTTTTGCTGCTCTTGCCGCGCACCGTTGATGATCACCGACCATAAAGGCAGTAAAAATACGACGATTCCCAGCAGCAACAGCATTGCCAATGCGAAAAAGGGCGAAAAATACACGATCCCGATGATAATAAAGACGTACAACAACCAGGCGATGATCGTTGGAAAAATAGTTCGCAGATACAGATTTTGGATATGGTTGATGTCCTCTGAAAGAAGCCCCAGAATATCTCCGGTGCGATGGTTCTGTTTAAAGAAAATCGCGTCCTGCTCCAACGAATCGTAAAGCTTCACCCGTAAATTCGACGTCATCTTCAAGACCCAATTATGACTGACCAACCGTTCCACGTATCGAAAGACTGGCCGACCGATCCCAAATGCCCGTGTCAGCACGATGGGGATATAGATCAGCAAAATATTTTCAGGCAGCGAGGCAGCACGACTGATCAAGAAGCCTGAGTTGAACATCAACGCACCTGCACAGAAAAACGTGATGAAGCCAAGCGTTAGCGCCAGTATCAACGATTTCTTGTACTGCTTGAAAAAGGGTTTGACCCATTCATCTGTTTTTAGCACTTGAAACAAGCCGATTCGATTCATCCTTTTTCACCTCGCAATGCCTGACTCAACCTCATAAACGCGCCATTTTTTTGTTTTAATTCTTCCAAGGTTCCTTGCTCCACCAATTGACCGTGGTCCATTACCAAGAGATAATCCATCTCTGCTAACCAATGCAGCCGATGTGTCGCGAAGAAAACCAAATGATCGTCCATTAACGGCAGCATCCGTTCCTTAAGCTCAACTTCTGTCTCAATGTCTAAGTGGGCAGTTGGCTCATCAAACAGTAGAATTTTTCGTTCTTGATCTAAAAAGGCCCGTGCCAAGGCAATTCTCTGTGCTTGTCCGCCGCTAAGCGTGCGTGCGCCTTCGCCTAATTTCGTGTCCAATCCCTCCGACAATTCGTTGACCAAGTCCGTTAAGCCTGTTACCTCCACCGCTTTTAAAATCTCGTCATCCGTTGCTTCTGGATGATAAAAGGCAATATTTTCACGAACAGATCGTTGGAAAATGTACGGATTTTGCGGAATGTAGATCAATTGTTCCTGCCACTGAGGCTGGTCAAACGCAGGCAGTTCATGGTCGTTAAAGCGAATCTGACTTTCATTGGGATTTAAAAACCCGCTCAAGACATTGATCAGTGTTGATTTTCCTGATCCGCTCATGCCGATGATCCCGATTTTTTGATACCCCTTTACCGTAAAGTCTGCTTCTGCACCCAGCTTTTCTTCATAGTCATAGCGCATCTTTACCTGCAGTTGACTTTCTTGGGCCCACGTCGGCAGACCGATCGTCACCCCTTTGTTCTCCGGCAGATCCAAAATAGCATTCACAGCATCCATCGCATTCTTCCCGTCCAAGGTCGCGTGGTAATCACTCGAAAAATCACGGATCGGCAAGAAATATTCTGGCGCTAAAATCAGCACCGTCAATGCAGGGAATAAAAGAATGACTTCATTGATTAGACGCAGCCCTAAAAGAACGGCGACTACCGCTACCGAAAGCGTCGTAAAGAAATCCAACGCAAAAGTTGAAAGAATCGCGATCTTCAGGGTATTCATCGTAGCCTGACGGAACCGCTCGCTGGTGGTGTAGATGCTCTTACTGTATTGCTTACTGATGCCAAAAAATTTCAGCGTGTCGATCCCTCGCAGAGAATCAATAAAATGATTCGACAACACTTGAAACACTTTGTATTGCTTGTCCGCTTTGCTTTGTGCCGCATAACCTAAAATGATCATAAAAATGATGATCAAAGGAAATACCAGCAATAGAACCACACCCGATTCCCAATCCAACAGAAAAATGGCGACTAATAAGATCCATGGAATAATCATCATATTCAGCATTTTGGGCAGAATCAAATGAAGGTACTCTTCTACCTGATCGATCCCATCTAACGCTGTTGTGACGACACTCCCGGTCCCTTGTTTTTGCACCACCTGCGGACCTAAGCGGAAAATCTTTTGCAGCAGCTCGCCGCGCAAGTCTTTGGCCCGCTGGTACGCGTATTCTTCTATAACGTGCTCTCGCAGATACGTCATCACATGCCGCAATGCGAAAGAAACAAAGAACAGCAGCAGCCAATTGATTTGATTGTTTAAGCCTTCCCCGTTCCATAAATGAGTGATCGTCATGGATAGACCATACGCTTGCCCAATTATAAAGATTGCTTGCAGGACAGCAGATCCTGCAAGCAACATCAGAATTTTTTTGATACCGGGAAGTTGTAATAACTTCTTGTCTATCATGAGTAAACTCCTAAATGATTAAATTGAAATGACTCTTTTGATTAATACGAACGACCTTCGCCACTGCTTAGAGCAGTATTGGTGATCTCATGTGGATTCTTGATCCGTTTACGGAAAATATAGTACGACCAAGCCGTATATGCTAAGACAAATGGCAAGATCGTCAAAGAAATATAGGACATGATCTTCAACGTATACGGGCTAGATGACGCATTTTGGATCAATAGATCATTGCCAGGGATCGAACTGATCAATACCCGTGGGAACAATCCGCTGAACAACAATGCGACTAGCACGATCAATGTCAAACCGCTTGTAATAAAGGCGATCATTTCTTTGTTTCTAAAGACAGAAACATTTGCGATCACAGTAAGTACAACGATCAACGCTAGCAAGCCCAGCGTCACGGCAAAATTATTTTGGAAGAAATCGGTTTTGATATACATCAGTACCGCAAAAGCCACTAATCCAAAATAAAGCACGCCATAAAGCATTTGCGCATAATTCTTCGCACGGTAACGAATCGGACCTTCTGTACGCAACGCGATGTAATTCAAGCCGTGTAAGTAGCACAACAGTGTCAGCGCTACGCCGCCTACGATCGAATAAAGATTGATGTAGTCTGTAAACGTCGCGGTCATGTTACCATTCGCATCGATCGGCATCCCTTGAATCATGCTGATAAACAAAACACCAAAGAAGAAAGGCACGATAAAGCTGCCGATACTCAATGTCCAATTCCATAGCTGTTTGCGCTCTTTTGGCATATGACTGCGGAATTCAAAAGAAACGCCGCGAATGATCAGGCCAAAAAGAATGATAAACAAAATCAAGTAGTAGCCGCTGAAGAGTGACGCATACCAATAAGGGAAAGAAGCGAACATCGCACCGCCCGCGGTTAACAGCCACACCTCATTGCCGTCCCAAACAGGTCCGATCGTTTCAACGATCTGGTCCTTTTCTCCTTCGTCGTGTGCCAATGATTGCACCGACATCCCGACACCAAAGTCGAAACCTTCAAAGAAGAAAAAGCCTGAAAACAAAATACCGATTAACACGAACCATAATAATTGTAAACTACTCATGTGTGAACGCCCCCTTATCAAAAGGATCAACAGAGCCAGTATCTTCATTCATTTGATCAAGACCAGGTCCTTTATTCAATTCGCGTCTCACCAAATAGATCATCGTAACCGCTAATCCTGAGAATAATAAGAAGTAAATGATGTTTGAGATCAATAGCGAGGTGACCGACACATTAGGCGACACACTGTCTTCGATCGTAAACAAGCCATAGACAGTCCAAGGATAACGACCCAATTCCGTCACTAGCCAACCCGCTGTATTTGCTAGGAAAGGCGCGAAGGTACAAAGCCCCATCACCCAAAGCATCCAGCGCTTCTCATATAAAATAGGATTTTTCTTGCGGGTAAAGAACAAGCCCATGATGGATACTAACAACATCAGCATTCCAAAGCCTGCCATGATCCGGAAATTCCAGAACAAGACATTGACTGGTGGGTAATAATTCCGATCCCCGTATTTTTTGACCAATTCTTTATTGATGGTATCCATCCCTTTAATCGAACCAGAAGGTTTATTATAAGAAAGAATACTTAACATGTACGGGATCTGCACACCGAACACCTGCTTGTGCTCCCGTTCGTTGTCCCAAGCGATCAACGTCCATGCGGCCGGATCTCCAGTATCCTCATAGGTACCTTCCATCGCCGCAAACTTCATTGGCTGACCTTCGATCAAGGCCTTCATTTGCGCATCGCCCGCGCCTAAAACTAAGACCGAGCCAAACAATGTGATCACTAAACCAATACGCATCGATTTCATGAAAAACTCCCGTATTTTTTGGTCTTTGCGCTTCAATAATTGGAAAGCCGCAAGTCCCGCAGCAATCATTCCGCCCATCGTGATCGCAGCCGCGATGACGTGACCAAATTCATACCACACTTTAGGATTTCCAATTACAGCACCAAAATCAATCATCTCTGCTCGACCGTTACGAAGGGCATAGCCAACTGGATGCTGCATAAAACTATTTGCCGCTAAAATCCAGAAAGCGGATAACATCGAAGCTAGAGTAACTAACCAAATAAAGGTGACATGCATGAGCGGTTTTACCCGATCCCACGTGAAAATCCAGAGTCCCAAGAATGTGGACTCCAAAAAGAAGGCCAATAATGCCTCTACTGCTAATGGCGCGCCAAAAATATCTCCGACGAACCGTGAATAATCTGACCAGTTCATCCCAAATTGAAACTCTTGGATGATCCCGGTCACGACGCCTACCGCAAAACTTAATAGGAAAATGTTTCCCCAAAATTTCGCCAATTCACGGTATTTTTCATTTTTCGTTTTAACAAATAATGTTTCCATAATGGCAACAACTAATACCATCCCAATTGAGAACGGCACGAAAAAAAAAGTGAAAAACCGTTGTCATGGCGAACTGAAAACGGGCCAACGTCACTATATCCATTTTAATTCCTCCCCTACTGTTGTGAATAACAAAACTAAAAATAAAATACCCTCTGGAATAACTATAGTCCTTAAGGAATAAATTGCCAAATGTTCAGCTTAAGCGCTTTTTATTGATGAAATTTGAGAAAAGAGGAAAATAACTATTTCAAAGAAAATTTACACAGACTTTTGGTCATAATAAGGCTATGTATTCGTTTTCCTTTTTAAGAATCTCACTAAAAAGCTATTTTTATAGCCAATTTCAGATGAGAAATTTGAGGGACAGGAATAATTCTTATTAAAAGAAAAAAATAAAAAACGATCCCCGTTTCAAGGATCGATTTTGTTAAACTAGTCTTCGTCGTCGTCCAATTTCTTTTCTAAGCGCTTTTGCCCGTATTCCTCAATGAAGAATATGGCCCCAATCATGACAGAAGTAAATACCAAAGATGAAAGAAATGTAATCCCCAACACTGCTAAGAAATGACCATCAAAAATCCCAGTATACTTTTCGCCGTACATGGAATAATTTTTTACTCCATTGATCATTGAAATTACGATACTTATGCCGATAATCACTGTTGACCATACTTTTTTTCTCGTTTTCGGATTACTTGTCGTGCTATAACCTGCAAAAGAACCTCTGATCGCCAGATAAAACGCCGACACGATTAAGACGATCAATTCTGTCATGTACTCGGAGACCGGCTGATTCATGAGGTATGCCTTAATAAAAATTGACAGCATTACCAACGTACTCACTAAAATGAACGCCTCGCTTTGAAGCTGATTATTTAACTGCGTGATCCGTTCATCCCGGACTTTTTTATGCATTCTCATCATATGTTTCCTCCCAAAATAAATCGTTTAATGTTTTGTTGAGTGTTTTACAAATGGCGATACACAGCTTTAATGTCGGATTGTATTTTCCCGCTTCGATCAATCCGATGGTCTGTCTGGTCACACCAATGGCATTCGCCAAATCCTCTTGGCTCATATCATTTTCCAATCTTGCGATCTTTATTCGCTTATTTTTCACTTTTCAACACAATCCTCCCTTTTCATTTCTACGATTTCATTGTAGCTTATAGCAAACATTTTGTAAACTATATATTGCATTTAGTTCGTTATACTTTACAATGGATAGAAAGAACCAAACTTCCGCCTAAAATTCTATGAACGCAAAAAACACCCGGCAATTGATTGCCGGGTGTTGGTGCACGTTGATTGGTTACTTACTCCGTACCGCAATAGACTTCTAGATGCTGCGGCAATACTTTGAATGACAAGGGCAGTTCAGGCCCTTCGTCGCCATCCACACTTGGATGCAGGTCCGCGGATTCTTTTACTTCCAGACGGCCTTCAGTAAAGGGAGTGTACCCGATATTTTCTGTCGATTCATCGATACCTCTGATAATGTCCGGTACACTTTTCAGTCGATCGGCAATGCTCTGATCCTTCAAATACAGCAGGTATAATTTTCCGTCGTTGTTTTTTGCTTCAGGAACGATGTGGGTAAAGCCGCCAATGGTCCGTGTCAAAACGATCACCACCGCGCTGCTGTCGATCTCGGTGCTCTCGCCATCAATTTCCAATACGAAATGATAGTTTTCATCGTTAAAAACTTCTTTGACACCATTCACAAAGTAAGCCAATTTCCCAAATTTTGTCTTTTCTTCCACGTCTACGTCACTAATGGCTTCAGGAATACTTCCAACCGAAACGATATTCATAAAATAGTCGTCATTGAGCTTTCCAATGTCTAGCGCTGTTTTTCGCTTAGGGTCAAAAGAATCGATCGCCTCTTCAGGGTCCATCGGAATATTCAGCGAACGACCTAAATCATTCACCGTTCCTAACGGGAAAAAGCCGAATGTTGGACGATACGGCTGTTCCGCCAATCCGCTGATCGCTTCATTGACCGTGCCATCCCCGCCCATCGCAAAAACACTATCGACCTCTTCTTCTGCGGCTTTTCTGGAGAACGCCGTCGCGTCTCCCTCCTGCTCCGTTTCAAGAACTTCGACTTCCTCATAAAATTGCTGCAATTTCTGTTGGGCACGGTCTTTATATTTCTTAGCTTCTTCATTCCCAGAACTAGGATTGACAATCAAGACTGCTTTTTTCATTGTTCGTTTCTCCCCTTCCATCTATCTGGAAAATACTGCGTATCCGTTTTCTATTTTTTCAGTATAACAGGTACAGGTTGATTTCCAGCGGGAGACGACTTATCCATAGAGTCCCTGCATAGTAATCAAAGAACTTCTATAGTCATTGTGGGTTTAAGGACAATTCGCGCTTTTTTATATCGGGTATTTTTGATAGGTATAGCTTTTTTCTGACAGAATAAAGAAATCGTCAGATAATGAAAGCTTATTTTTGTGACAACCGGGTCAAAATCAGATGCCAGAATCTTTGACATTGGCTATCGGAACCTTTTATTCGCTATAAGCGCATCGTTAAAAGAACCTAAAGCCTCCTTTAAACATCATAGCGCTGTGACAATTTTTGTTTGTGGGCAGACATGATCTCTTGAAATGAAATTCCATATTTGTCTGCGAGAATAACTATGTTGTCCAGCACATCCCCTAATTCTTCTGTCAAATTCTCTAATTGTGTTGGAAAATCTGAGGATTCCTCATCTGGACGGTCTCTGCCAATTTCAATCGTTCGAATTGCGCGACTTACCTCACCCACTTCTTCTGCTAAAAAATTTGCTCGAATAAACGGATCATACTGGTACCAATTTCGTTTTTTATAAAATTCACTGATCCATGCTTGATACTCATTCAATTCCATCATGCTCCCCCTTTTACGAACGTAAGTTCTGACTCTATGGTATACTAATTTAAATGCAAAAGGAAGGGTTGAAAGAAATTGAATATTGTTGTTTATTGTGGCGCCAGCAGCGGGAATGATCCTATCTATCAGCAGGCTGCCGAAAAACTTGGCGGATGGATCGCTGAACAAAAACATACATTAATATATGGAGGCGGAAAGGCTGGATTGATGGGGATCATCGCTGATTCAGTGATTGCAAAAAATGGTGAAGTGATCGGTGTCATTCCAACTTTTTTAAGGAATAGAGAATTGGCACACCCCAATCTGACAAAAATGTACACGGTCGATACTATGTCTGAAAGAAAGCAAAAGATGTTGGATTTAGGCGATGCCTGTATTGCCCTTCCTGGCGGACCTGGTACTTTAGAAGAAATAACTGAGATGATCTCTTGGTCAAGAGTCGGTCAAAATCCCAACCCCTGTGTGCTATTTAACGAAAATGGCTTCTATGACCCATTAAAAGATCTGTACGATCATATGGTCAAAAGTGGCTTTCTTTCAACTCAAGACAGAGAAAAAACACTTTTTTCCAATTCACTCAATGAAATCAGTGAATTTATCCGAGAGTACACTCCGCCTGAAGTACGAACGTATTAACGATGAAAAAACAGTTAGGTGAAGTTGATCATCAACGATTTTTCACACAAAAAAAAGGGACTTTCAGATTTGTGAAAGTCCCTTGTTTTGATTCAGTCAATTAGTCATTCAAGTTGTACCGTAATTTCATATGCTCTGAGCCTGAGATGACCATATCGCCAAATAATTTTGTTTGACGCTTGAAGGATTCATCCGCCAATTTTTCGTTGGCTGCTGCTAGGAAGCCTTGAACGTCTTTTTCACCTGCTGCTGCTTTATCCGTTTCGTTTTGGATCACGTGGTAAGCGGACATTGCTTCTAATTCAAAGGTGTTGCGGAAATCTACATAAAAGTCATAATCTGTATCCCCAAGCAACGCAGTCGCACAGCTCAACCAATACATATTGTTCATATCAAAAGTTCCCGTCGCATCTTTGTAGCATGACGGTGTGTCGTTGACATTGGAGTAGAAAGGCACCACTGTATTGAAGGTATTTGCCCCATAAGCCAACCAATGAACCCCAGCGATTTCAGCTGGTACATTGTTGCGAATTTGCAAAATGTGGACGTTGTGGTTACGGTTGATCCCGATTGGACGTAATTTCGTTTTTTCAACTTCTGTACCATCACCGTAAGGGTCAAATTCCGTGTTTTCGAAGTGAGAACTCAAGACAAATTTTACGTCTTCGATCGAAATCTTACGGTTTGCCCGACAGATGAAGGGTAAATCTTGATCCATAACTTCTTGTTCTACGTCTGGTGTGAAATATTTTTGGCCATACCATGCCCGAGGATTGTTGTAAACCGTATCTTTAATAGAAGAGCTGCCGAAAATATGACGCAAGTTGTAGCCTTCAAAATCTGGATTCAACTGATTGTCATCGATCAATGCCTTTAAATCTTTTGAACACAAAGTATCTGTGGAATCAAAATCAAAGTGATCAATGTTCATTCTGTTTGGTGCAACGACGTAAGCATCATCTGGGATACGTACGGCTGCCCAATGATGACCACCGATTGTTTCCAACCACCATACTTCTTCTTTATCAGAAAAAGCGATACCGTTTGGTTCATAAGTGCCGTATTCCTCTAATAAAGAGCCCATCCGTTCCACGCCTTCTTTGGCGCTGTGGATGTATGGCAAGACCAATGTCACGATATCTTCTTCACCGATGCCGCCTTCAACATAAGGATCAAGTCCTTGGATTCGTGGATTTGTCGTGATTGTTTCTGTCGCAGACATGGCGATATTCTCGCTGTTGATCCCTGCTGCGGGCCAAATGCCGTTCGTTAAGATCGAGTTTGGCATAGATGTGTAACGCATTGGATTGTCAGGCAATTCAATCGTTACTCCGCTGATCACAGATTGATAAGATCTTGGTTGGTCTTCTGGTTGAACGACCACAAAACGTTGTGGGTCTAATGCTTCATGCCCATCATCGTTCCTTGAAATCATAGTTGAGCCATCGATCGATGCTTTCTTTCCGACTAAAATACTGGTACATGAACCTTTTACTCTCTTTGTCATACTTGAAACACTCTCCCTTTTCATGGTATCTCAAGTATAACGCTAATAAAAATAAACACCAAACGAAACCCTATTCAAAGATTTTCGCCACCAGTTCTCCTGTTTTTTCAGTTCCCTGTTCTTCCAAGGAACGAACGATTTTTGAACCGATCACCACCCCATCACAGACTTCTTGGAAATTTTGTACCTGTTCCTTGGTCGAGATCCCGAAGCCCGCCAGCACAGGAATCGTACTAACAGCTTTGACAGTAGCCAAATGGTCCATCAGATCTTGGCGGAAGTGTTGATCCGTTCCGGTGATGCCGTTGACTGTGACCGCGTAGATAAAGCCTTCCGCATCCTTTGTCAATTCCTCGATCCGCTCCTTTGGACTCGTCAAGGATACCAGCGTCAGCAGAGCCATATCTCCTAAATCAGGAGCCACTAGATCCCGGTGTTCATAAGGCAGATCAGGAATGATAAAGCCTTGGACATCCGTCTCCTTTAACTCTTCTACCAGCTCCTTGATACCATAATGGAAAAAAGAATTGCTGTAGCCCATCAAGATCAGCGGGACACTTGAACGTATGTTTTGCAGCTTCGCGATCAGCTTCTTTAAGGTTACTTGCTGAGCAAAAGCTCGTAGGCCAGCAGCTTGAATCGTCGGTCCATCCGCAACTGGATCGGAAAAGGGCACGCCCAATTCGATTGCCGCTGCGCCTTGTTCCGCTAGCATCTCGATTTCTTCTTCCAATTTATCCAATCCCTGTGCGCCGGCCATGATGTAGGGCACAAATAGTTTTTCCGTTTCTCCTCGGCTTTTTAACGTCTTTGTTAAAGGTTTCATTCTGCTTCCTCCATTCGTTCTTTGATTTGCTGGACGTCTTTGTCTCCACGACCAGAAAGATTCATCACAAGAATCTGTTCCTTACTCATCGTTGGTGCGACCTTCATAACTTGAGCCAACGCATGGGAACTTTCCAACGCCGGAATGATGCCCTCTAGACGGGACAAATAATGGAAGGCTTCCACCGCTTCCTCATCGTCGATCGCCGCATATTCCGCTCGACCGATAGTATGCAAGTAAGAATGCTCTGGCCCAATACCGGGATAATCCAACCCAGCCGAAATCGAGAAAGCCTCCAGCACTTGTCCGTCGTCGTCTTGCAGTAGATGCATCTTAGCCCCATGTAAAATGCCGACACTGCCTTTATTGATGGAAGCCGCATGCTCTTCCGTGTCCAAGCCGTGCCCTGAAGCCTCCACCCCCATCAAACGAACATCTTCGTCTTCAATAAATGGATAAAACATCCCCATCGCATTGCTGCCGCCGCCGACACAGGCGATCACTAAATCGGGCAAGCGGTCCTCTGCCTCCAGGATTTGTCTGCGAGTCTCGATTCCGATCACACTTTGATAGTCACGTACGATTTCGGGAAACGGATGCGGGCCTAAAACAGAGCCCATCACATAATGCGTGTCCTCTACCGTCGCCACCCAATAACGCAGCGCCTCATTCACCGCATCCTTCAAGGTCTTACTGCCAGAAGTGACGCTTTCCACCTTGGCACCTAACAGCTCCATCCGAAAAACATTCAATGCTTGACGCTTCACATCGACTTCCCCCATGAAGATCGTGCACTCCATACCGAAAAGTGCCGCTGCGGTTGCTGTTGCCACGCCATGTTGGCCCGCACCTGTTTCAGCTACGACTTTGCGTTTACCCATTCGTTTTGCCAGCAGCACCTGTCCAAGGGCGTTATTGATTTTGTGGGCTCCTGTATGATTCAAGTCTTCCCGTTTTAAATAAATCTTTGCGCCCCCCAGCTCACGAGTCAAGCGCTCCGCAAAGTAAAGAGGATTCTCACGGCCTACGTATTGCTTCAAATAATAATCCAGTTCTTCTTGAAAAGCGGGATCTTTTTTTGAAGACTCGTAGGTTTCCTCTAATTCCTTCACCGCGTACATCAAAGTTTCTGGAACAAACTTCCCGCCATATTCTCCGTAAAAACCTGCTTCATTGGGTTCTTGATACATCTAATCACTCCTGTTTTTATTTTTTTGTGGTTTATTTTTAGTTACGTATTGTTCTTTTTACAGCGTCACAAAATTGCTGGATTTTAGCCAAGTCCTTTTCTCCTGCTGTCTCTACGCCGCTGGAGACATCTACGACACGCGGCTGAAAATACTGAATGGCTTCACCCACATTTTCAGCAGTTAATCCTCCCGCTAGCCAAAGTTTTTCTTTCGGAAGATTTCGCTGATCAATTAATTGCCAATCAAATGTGCAGCCATTCCCTCCCATCAGCTTGGCGGGCGGGGCATCCAATAAATAAAACGGATATTGCCCGTAAGTCATCGTCTCAGCTTCGTTACTGCCAAAGGCTCGAATGATTGGTCGAGACAGCTTTGTTATATTCGTTGGCCCGTGGATCTGGGCCATGTCTAATCCCGCTTCCGCGATGATGTCCTCCACTGCTTCGTTTGTCGGTGAAACAAATACACCGACCTTTTGAATTCCTTTTGGCAGATTTCGTGTTAATTTTCGAACCTGCTGTGGAGTGACTTGACGAGGACTTTCAGCAAAGACAAACCCTATATACGTTGCGCCGGCAGTTACCGCCGCCTCGATCGCAGCCGGAGTTTTTAACCCGCAGATTTTGATTTGAGTCATGTTCGTTTCACCCGCAATTCCGCGATTTTCTCTGCTGGATCACTTGCCCGCATCAGTGTTTCTCCTACAAGTATTCCATGATAGCTTTGGCTGACTTTTTCGACATCTTCTCTGTCTTTAAAACCAGATTCACTGATATAAACCGTTTCACCTTCCGGCTGAGCCAAATCAAGACTGGTTTGCACTGACACGTGGAAGGTTTTCAAATTACGGTTATTGATCCCGATAATTTTCGCCCCAATTGCCTGCGCCTGCTTCAATTCGTCTTCGTCGTGTACCTCGACTAACACTTCCAAACCGCGAGCCGTTGCTTCTTGATAAAGGGCGGCTAATTTTGTGGCGGACAAGGCGGCGACGATCAGCAGTACGATGCTCGCTCCAGCCTGTTTGGCCCGCTCAAGCTGGCGCACATCAATGATAAAATCCTTGCAAAGGATCGGCACATTCACTGCCTGAGCGACTGCCGCCAGATCCTCGATGTGTCCCTTGAAAAAGACAGGGTCGGTCAATACTGAAATGGCGCTAACCCCTGCCGCTTCGTATGCTTTGGCCTGCTTCAAAATATCGACCTCTTCATTAATATCTCCCTTTGATGGCGAGGCACGTTTGATCTCGCCGATCACATGCATGGTTTCCGGCTGGTCTTTGACGGTTTGATAAAAAGAAGGCCGCGTCTTAACAGGCATTGGTTCTACAAAGGCTAGGTCCTCGACCTCCCGTTTTTTTTCCTTCAAAATCGTGGTTAAAAAATCCATTACGCCACCTCCTGTTGTTTCATGATCAATTGCTGCAGACGATCGTAGGCTGCTCCTGAGAGGATGGATTGCTCCGCCTCTTTGATTCCTTCTACCAATGTTTTTACCCGTCCGCTAGCTAAAAAGCCTAAGCCGGCATTCAGTAACACTGTCTCATAATAAGCAGAAGGAACGCCTCGCAAAACAGATAATAAAATATCTTTGTTTCTTTCAACCGAACCGCCGACGATTCCCTCCAGAGGGACCCGCTGAAAGCCAGCTTCCTCAGGGTCAAAAGAAAATTCTTCCACCGCACCGTTTTGATACAGCGCGCAATGCGTCGCTCCTGCCAGATTCGCTTCATCCATCCCACCATGTCCATGAACAACGATGGCGCGTTTTCGCCCGAGCTGTCCCAAAGTTTTAGCCGTTTCCATAAGGGCTTCTCCTGCGTAGCTTCCCATCAATTGATGTTCCAACGGGTACGGATTAATGATCGGTCCTAATAAATTAAAAATCGTAGGCGTCGCCAATTCTTTTCGAATGTGCATCACTGCCCCCATCGCTGGGTGTAAATTCGGTGCAAATAAGAAAGCAATACCTGTTTCCTTCAATAAATAATCAATTTTCCCGGGGCTGACTGTTAACGAAATCCCTAACGCCTCCAAGACATCCGCGCTGCCAGATTTACTGGAAATACTGCGGTTGCCATGCTTCGCCATCGGAATTCCTCCACCAGCCAAAACAAAAGCCGCCGTCGTACTAATATTGAAGCTGTGGGAATGATCGCCGCCGGTCCCACAGTTATCCATCACGCCGGAGGGAGCCGCCATCATGGGTGTCCCTTTCCCTTGCATGACTTGTGCTAAGCCTGTCAATTCAGCCGCCGCAACGCCTTTTACTTTCAGCCCTACCAACAATCCGCTGATCTGACTATCGGTCAATTGCCGGTCAAAAATGGCTTTGCCCACCTGCTGCATCTCACGAATGGATAAATCATTGCCGCGATATACTTTTTCAAATAATTCTTGCATTTAAATCCCTGCTTTCTGTAAAAATTGCGTAAGGTAACTGGCGCCGTCTTCTGTTCCGATTGATTCTGGATGGAATTGCAATCCGAAAACGGGATACCTTTTGTGACGGATCGCCATGATGCAGCCGTCCACTTTTTCCGTTACTTCTAAATCCTGCGGTACAGCTTCTGGATCAATCATTAGCGAATGGTAGCGCATGACTTGCCGCTCCCCTGAGACCCGTGATTGTTTCCCGTGCATGATCGTGGGTGCACCGATGATTTTTCCACTGAACACTTCACCGATGGCTTGATGTCCGAGACAAATGCCTAAGATCGGTTTTCTGCGATAAAAGCGACGAATCAGCAGCTCGATTTTCCCCGCTTCTTCAGGCCTTCCCGGTCCCGGCGACAGGACGATCGCGGAAGCCTTCTCTGCGGTGCGTAATAATTCTGGATCGTCGTTTCGTAAAATAGTTAAATCCTCTGGCAAAAGCTGGACCAGATTATACGTAAAGGAATCGTAATTATCGACAAGTAAAATCATTTTCTTACCTCCATCAATGCTTTGGCTTTTTGCAATGTTTCAAAATATTCACTCGTAGGATCAGAATCATAAACGATTCCTGCCCCGGCTTGCACATGCGCGTTGTTGTCTTTGATGACCATCGTGCGAATCGCAATGGCGAAATCCGCTTGATCCTCTACACCTAAAAATCCGACCGCTCCTGCATAGATCGAACGTTTGACCGTTTCAAATTGATAAATCCGAGTCATTGCTCGAATTTTTGGTGCGCCGCTGACGGTTCCGGCTGGCAGAGTCGCCTTCAGCGCGTCCATCGCGGTGCGTCCTGGCTGTAGCATTCCTGTCACTACGGAGACAAGATGCATAACGAAGCGGTATCGCTCGATGGTCAAATAGGTCGGCACCGTCACAGAACCGCGAACCGCAACTTTTCCCAAATCATTTCTGCCAAGATCCACCAGCATCCGATGCTCCGCGATTTCTTTCGGATCGTTTTGCAGCTCGATTGCTAATGCTTCGTCCTCCTGTTCATCCGCCCCCCGTTTTCGCGTTCCCGCGATCGGGTTCGTCGTTACGGTATCGCCTTTGACTGTGACCAGGCTCTCTGGTGAGCTGCCGATTACCTGAACATCTGGAAAATCCAAATAATAAAGATAGGTTGACGGGCTGCTTTTTCTTAACTGGCGGTAATAGTCAAAAGGAGCACTCGTGAAAGCCGCCGACAATCGTTGCGAAGGTACGACTTGGAAGAGATCCCCCTCCACGATTCGTTTCTTCGCCTGCCTGACGATCGCCTCAAATTCGTCTTGAGAAAAATTGCTGGTAAATGTCAACGGAGGAAGATTCCCCTCTGGCAATTCGATTTCCTGTTGAAGCGTTTCTTCGAGATTTCCCATTCGCTCTTCTAATCGAGCTTCTGAATCTTCGCTGTAGCAGTTTCCGACCACCAAAGTAGTGATTTGCTTCTGCTTGTCATAAATTACGTAGGATTCATACAGATAGAATTGCAGGTCTGGTACATTCAGCTCATCTTTCGGTATCTCTCCGATGTCTTCGTAGCACGCAGCAACATCGTAACCAACATACCCTATTGCCCCGCCTTGGAAAGGAAGTTCCTCCTGACACTCCTCATCAATCAGAACCTGCTTTTCCAATTCCCGTAACGGATCGGTACACGAAATTTTGTCATCGTTGATACGAAATTCTCCCGCTTGAAAAGTCATCAGCTTGACTGGATCAAACGCGATGATCGCGTAATCCTGAACCTTAGATCTTCGTTCAAAGATGCAGGTTCCACGATTCTTCAAGCGATAATAAATGGTGATTGGGTCAAGCTTCTTATTAGATAACTGTTTAATTTTTTTCATCTTAAGGCTCCTTTATTTATTGATTGATTTTTACTGAAAAATGTTTTTTATTTACAACTAAGCGTGAAGATAAACTCGCAGCTACCTCGTTTTGAGGGTGTTCCTTTTTCAAAAAAACGAAAAAGTAACTTTGATTCTCGTTACGCATACGATTTTTCTAATCACGCTAAAGCGTGAAGAAAAACTCGCAGCTACCTCGTTTTGAGGATGTTCCTTTTTCAAAAAAACGAAAAAGTAACTTTGATTCTCGTCACGCATACGATTTTTCTAATCACGCTAAAGCGTGAAGAAAAACTCGCAAAAAAAGCCCTCAAACCAAAAATAAACTTTGGTTTGAGGGCGCAAATAGCACGGTACCACCTCTTTTTACTGTTCGTAAACAGCAACTCTAATCGTCTAACAACGATCGTACTCTGTAACGGGAGCACCCGTCGTTCCCTACTGTAGTTCAAGAACGTGCCAACAAGTCCATTCACTAAGGAAAAAATGTTTCTTCTCATCAACCGAAACTTTCTGTGATTTTTTCTATCCTAGCTACTTCTCTTGTTTATACTTTTGTTTTATTAAATTGATGCTTCTCTGAAGGACAAATTCCTGCGCCCTATCATTAACCTGAGGAAAAACTCTTTTCAAGGGTGGTCCTTTTTTTAAAAACAAAAAGCCCTCAGACCAAATAAACTTGGTCTGAGGGCGGATAATCCACGGTGCCACCTCAAGGATATGCCAAACAAGGCATTTCTCAATCAGTCGTCTAACAACGACCTTACTCTATATCGGGAGTTCCCGGAAGTTCCTACTATGCGTTCAAAACTTCGTCCAAAAGTCCATTCGCATAATTCTCCTTACTGATTCGCAGCACCATCAGCTCTCTGAAAAAGGGTTCGTTATGTTACTTCTCTTTTGTAAGACGCTTATTTCGTTGAATACTACGCGTTATCCTTCAACTTGTCAACCGTTTTTGACAACTATTTTTCTATGAGAGCCTAAAACTGTTCCCATTTTCGATATATTGCTAAAATAAATGTATTGGAGGCGAGTTCGATGAAAAACATGCACATTGGAACACTCACTTGGCTGCGCCATTTTTTATCAGGCAGTTACTTTAATCGTGGAAATGTTTGGCGCGTTTTCCCAGAGTTTTTTCAATCTGCGGAGGAGCAAACATACCCTGTTCCCGGCTTGAAAAAGGCCCACTCAATCACGCGGGAAGGCGAAAAAGAAACATGTTTAGACATGACACCGCAAGGACTGACGTTGACGGAAGACTATCTGCTGATTTCTGCCTATTGTCACACCCACGAACATCATTCTGTCATTTACTTAGTGAATCGCCGAAATGGCGCCAAGCTCAAGACGATCTTCCTGCCGGATCTGCCCCACGCAGGCGGTCTCGCCTATGATCCGATCCATCGAAAACTATGGGTCAGTAATACACTTGGAAAAAACGCGGCGGTTGCAGCAATCACTCTCGAAGCGATCCTCCACTATTCAGAAAAACAGGGCCCGATTGCTTATGAACAAAAAGTCCCTTTGAAAGAACTGCCTCGCGCCTCTGCTTTGACCTATGACAATGGGTATTTAGTGGTTGCCTTGTTTGCCTTAAAGGAAAGTGGAACTGTCGTGTGCTACCCAATCGATGACGAAGGGAATTTGACGCAGAAACCGAATGTTTCAAATCACTCACCGAACCTTGCACCCCTTGCTTCACCCTTTGGCTCGATGGCGATTCCGAAAAAAATTCAAGGCGTGACCTTTTATAAACAGTTCATGCTTCTTTCAAAATCTTGGGGCAAGCAGCCTGGGCAAATTTTTATTTTTGATATTCATAAAACCACTGATTTCTCAGATATTTCCCAAGCCATAAAAATCATCGAGACGCCCCCTTATCTCGAACAGATTTATGTAGAAGGCAACACACTCTTCGCACTATTTGAGAGTGGCGCTGCCGCCTACCGCAAAAAAACCTCTTTTGTCGTCAAAGAGGTTTTGCAGTTGGATTTACTTTCACTTATCTGATAAGTGCATCACACCTCTTCAAAACGGTTTGAAGAGGTGTCACGTGACTGTTCCCAAATACAGGAAACCATCTGGAGCGCCCGGTGCACCTTTCGTGATCCCAAAGTTGAAATCCTTTCCGCTCTCTTCTGTCGCTACAGCTAAATGACATAGAGCGATCCCTACATCCAAATCTGTCATTTTATACATGATCCCCGGCAATCCGTTGATTTTCTTCTGCCTGTATACAAATAGCACCCCTGGTTTTGCAATAATATACCACGGCTGACCATTTAATCCTGAGGGCGCTAATCGAACCGCATCTAAGCGAGAATCCGTCCCTTCAGAGATTTCCTTTAGCGGCTTACGGTCAAAATCCGTTAATGTTCGCTTCTCTTCTTTTTCTGGATACCCAAAGGCCATCCCAATAATAAAATTCGGATCGGCTTCTTTCGGCTTCAGCATCCCTAGCCAACGCGAAGCATACCCTTTGGAAAATAAATACAGATCCACATGCTGAAACAATAATCCTGCACAGGTGTTTCTTAAAAATTGTTCCTTGCCATAAATCAAAAAATAATGAGGCGCCTTTGGAATCCCCATCCCCTTGACTTCTTCTGGACCCACGATCTTATAGGTAATCTCCGCATCTGGCACTAAGGGAGGGATTGTTTGAATAAAGCTTTTGATATCAGCCAATGCCTCTCCTGATAGCGGCTGGTCCGTGAACTTACGTGTCGATTTTCGTGTGAAAATGCTTGAATACAACGTCATAAAAAGCCTCCTTTTCCCGCTCGTTTCTTTCACTATAGGATACATCTCATTCCTTCGCAACAAAAAAAGCATCAGGGAAAAATCCCCGATACTTCCTAATCGACATATTTTGATTCTGTGTTATTCAACCATGCATAACCAAGTCCCATGACCAATCCGCCGCCGATAAAGTTTCCAATCAGCGTGAAGAATAGATTGTGGGCGACATTTCCAGCCGTCATCTCAGCAATCGTTCCATGAGAAGCAAAGTAAGCTAAAGAAAATGCTGGGAAGTTCGCGATGACGTGCTCAAAACCTAAAAAGGCAAAGATGAAGATGATGAAGATGATCGCCATGACCTTCGCTGCATCGTCTTTCATTCGCAGACTGACTAAAACGGCAGTGTTTACGACGATATTCGCAAACATCCCTTCTACTAAGATTTGACCAGTGGATTTTGTCAACTTAGACGCGATCCCGGTAAACATATAGTTGTCTGGTTCTAGGTGTCCAAAAGGAGCGGTCAATGACAATAGATAGCCGCATAGAACGCCGCCGATCAAATTGAACAAAATACACGTAAATAATAATTTCACCGCAAAAGAGACGGACATCTTTTTCTTGTACACACCGATCGTGGTGTACAGCATATTCGACGTCCCTAATTCTGCATTCATAAATAGGATCATGACCAATGACCAGCTAAACATAAAGGCATACGCCATTTTTTCCAAACCAGGAATCGCTTCCTGCATTCGAATAGCGATATAAAAAGCAATAGCCGTTCCTAAAGCTAAAAAGAGACATGCAAGCATGGAACGTACTGCATAACGAGGCAAACTCGAATTAAACAAATCCATTTTTTTACTGATTGAATACTCCAACTGAGCCATCAAGTCTGAATGAGGCTTCACATGCTTTTCGTTTTCAGACGCAGGTGTTTCTTCAATTTCCATAAATAAATCCGATTTCATAAGGTTCCTTCCTTCTTGGCAAAAGCCATAATGTACAGGTATCATACAGGATTTCCAAAATATTTTCAATGAAAAGTTGTAAAAAAATGTAATGTTGAGAAAAATTGCACAAGTTATTTATTTTTTTTAATAAAAACCGTATGATTGAGTAAAAGAATGGAGGAATGTTTCATGGCAAAGCAAACATTAAAAGCTGAAGTTGAATCACTCGGCGGCATGCAGCTAAAGTGCTCTTCTCGCGGATTTGAATTTATGATCGATGAGCCAACCGGTGTCGGAGGAACAAACGAAGCGATGAATCCATTAGAGGCGCTGCTTTGTTCGTTAGGCGCCTGCAAAATGATGGTCGTTCGGTTTTTTTATCAAGCAAAACAGATCAATCTGCATTCAATGCGGGTCGAGATTTTAGGTGAGATCGATTCGGACCGTTTAAAGGGCAAGCCGGATGTAAAGATCGGTTTTTCTAAAATCATTACCAACTATTACATTGATGCGGACAATACCGAGGAAGAGATCGAAGCACTGGTGGCTTTTATCGAAAAAACGTGTCCAGTCAAAGACACGATCGTCCATGCTCCTGAAATGGAGCTGCATATCAATCCCTAAACAAAAAGAAAGCCGAACGCTTGATTTCTTTCAATGTAGAAAGCAATCAGACAGTCGGTTTTCTTTTATTTATGGTGCTGCGAGTTTCATTGTCCCATTTTTATGCCAATTTTTCTTCTACTTTCGGGTCACTGCTTCCCTTTTTCGAGGCAAAGGAGAGAATGATTCCCAAGGCGATGGAACAAAAAGCAGCGACGATCACCCGAAGATTCTCTGGTAATAAAAACACGATCGTGTGTACAGGAATCCAGAAGAAGATGCCCACCTTCAACCAATTGAAGGTCACAAAGGACACCCAATCAATTTTCCCGATGATTTTTTTTAACGTCACTGGCTCGTTAGCCGCTGCTGATTCGATCCAAATGTCCATGACACGGTGGAAGGTATTCATCGCAGGGGCAAAGGTCAGATTCATGATACTGCTGCCGCAAAGGGCCTGGACGAAAGTCACTCCGGCAAAAGGAAGCAGTTTTCCTGCCTGTGCCGCGCCGGCACCACCCATAAAGACTGGAAAAACGAGGGTTACCATACAGCCGATGAT
This sequence comes from Enterococcus sp. AZ048, assembly GCF_051715125.1. Taxonomy (NCBI): domain Bacteria; kingdom Bacillati; phylum Bacillota; class Bacilli; order Lactobacillales; family Enterococcaceae; genus Enterococcus; species Enterococcus sp. AZ048. The sequence continues at coordinate 432,003 of NZ_JBIOTD010000002.1, forward strand.
TCCCCAAACAATCGCCCGGAATAAAACCTGAAGCGACAATTGATAGTTTCCCGAAGCGATCCGCTTGCCTAGAATATCCCCCATCGTCGCCAGTATCGCGAACTTGATAAAGCCGCCGATATAAGGATGAGCACTACTTGACGCTAAGATTGGATCTCTCGTCACAGGGATCACGAACAACGCCAGTAATCCAGCCAACAAAAGAACCCAGATAATGTCTCCTTTTTTCATAGTCTCCTCCTCCTATCATTTAGGCGGCTGGTATTCTTTGTCCATCACCACCACTGCTTTGATAACCTCGCCGCTAAGAGAATCGGCCTCTGCCTGATTGATATTCTCAAAATCATAGTATTTAATAAATTGGTCAAATGGAAATTCCCCGCGTTTGTAAAATTCGATCAGATTCGGTAAATGGTATTTAGCGATCGTATCTCCGATCAATACCCCGCGAACCTTTTTATTCCCGAAAACAAGATCAAAGAACGTATTCACTTCAAAGTTTTTCTGCGTAACCGCTAGTGGGACGAAGGTTCCAGAATTGCTTAGGGAGTGAAGCGCTTTGGTCATCACAGGTCCAACGCCTGTGGAGTCGATGACGTAATCCAACCCTTTTCCGTCGGTTAATCCCATAATGAATTCTTGCGGATCATTTTCTTTGCTGTTGAAAATATGACTGGCACCTAATTCCTTCGCTTTTTCCAAACGACCATCATTGATGTCGATTGCCACGATCGGGTAGCAGCCTGCGATTTTCGCTGCCATGACCGCTGAGAAACCAACCGCTCCCGTTCCAAACACCGCGATTCCTTCACCGACCTTTGGTTGCAGGACACTCAGGACCGCACCGCTTCCTGTTCCTAATCCACAGCCCAATGGTCCTAATAAGCGCAGATCCACGTCTTTATCCACCTTCACGATATTGGATTCCTCAGTCAAGCTATAGGTAGAGAAGGAGGATTGATTAAAGAAGTTGTTGACCTCTGTACCATCTTCTGTGTGCAGCACAAATTCTCCCCGAGGATTTTTCCCGATATTGTTCACCGCAAACCATTTTTCACAAGAGGATGGGTGTCCTTCTACACAGTGCTTGCATTCCCCGCAATACGCGTAGGACAGAATCACGTGGTCGCCCGGTGCCACGGAAGTTACCGCATTTCCCACCTGCTCAACGATCCCTGCACCCTCATGCCCTAAAACATTTGGAAAGTTGATGCTGTTTCCATTTCTTTCTCCGTAATCTGAACGACACAGTCCAGACGCGACGATTTTTACTAAAACGTCCTTCGATCCGACCTCGGCCAATTCTAGTTCGGTAATTTCATAGGGTGCACCCTTTTCCTTTACTAATGCTGCTTTGATTTTCATGTGTGTTGCCCCTTTCCCTGTTCATTTGTTTTTTTACGAAATGTGTACGCTTCTTTTGTCCTTTTATTAAGACTGATCGTCTTAAACATCCGAGCTGGTAAATTGCTTCAATTCTTCCTGTCCTAAGACGACCCGTTCTGCTCCTTTTGACAGAGCAATCATTTCATGTTCCCCAGGAACAGTGATGATCGGCGCAATGAAGCCTACCCGTTTCGTTAGTTCAGAAACGACCATTTTTGAGTAAGCGACGCCGCCGGTCAAAGCGATGCGATCCACTTGTCCGTTTGTCACGGTTGCCAGGCTCCCGATTCCTTTGGCAATTTGATAAATGTACCCTTCATAGACCGTCTTCAGCTCTTCATCGCCAGCCGCCACGCGTTCTTCGATTTTTTTGGCGTTGCTCGTCCCTGCGTAGGACTTCAAGCCTCCTTCTCGTTTGTAGATCCGCATCATTTCTTCCAATGAATGCTCGTAGCACATGGGCATCACGTACTTCAATGGCAATCCGCCCGTACGTTCTGTTGAAAACGGCCCCTCATCATCAGAGATCAAGTCGATCATCTTGCCTTTATGATGAATACTGATGGTATTTCCTCCACCTAGGTGAGCGACGATCACCGTCGCTGTTTGATAATCCAGTCCTTCTTCTCGTGCAACCTTCATCGCCACCGCCCGCATATTCAAAGCGTGCCCGATACTCTTGCGTTCGATCCCCTTCAGTCCAGAAATACGAGCCACATCCTCAAATTCATCTACTGACACCGGATCATAGATCAAGGCGAGCGTTTTTTCATTTCCCTGTTCTTTGATTTCGTTTGCTAGAATCGCTCCTAAATTCGAAGGATGCTCGATCTTGGTGACCCTTCTTAAATAGTCGATCATCTCTGCATTGACTTCATATGCCCCAGAAGAAACCGGCGGCAAACTCCCTCCGCGTCCAGCTACAGCGTCTAATTCTTTAGGATCAATGCCCTCCTCCTTCATAAAGGCTAATAATATATCTCGACGAAATTCCATTTGATCGACGACCTTTTGAAATTTTCTTAGTTCTTCTGTTGAATGAGAAATGCCCTGTTCCTTGATGATTTCTCCATCCACATAATAGGAAACTTTCGTAGAGGTCGATCCAGGATTGATTGCTAAAATTTTCATTTGTCATCCCCTCTTGCTGCAATACATAGCGACTAAAATTGAGTAGACCTTCTCTTCTTCCGTTGATCCGCGTGACACCATGACGATCGGCACGCTGGCGCCCATGATCAGGCCAGCCATTTTGGCACCCGCCAAAACAGTGAGACTTTTGCCTAAAACATTCATCGTAGTGATATCTGGGCCTACGACGATATCCGCATCACCTGCAACAGAACTTTCATAATGCTTGATCCCCGCCAACTCTTTGCTCAAAGCCAAGTCCAACGAAATCGGGCCATCGATCCAGCAGCTTTCTGGTGCTTCAGACTGTATTTCTCGCATGATTTCTTCGGCTTCTACCGACGACGAAATTTTCGGATTCACTGTTTCCGCCGCAGCTAAAAGGCCTACTTTGGGTTTGGCAACGCCGATCTTATTCATGACTTCGATTCCGTGGGTGATCAGTGTCTTTTTCTCTTCTTTACTTGGTGCGGTGACCATCCCGCCGTCTGTTGTCAGTAATAATTTATGGTAGTTAGGAATTTCATTCAATGCTACATGGCTCAATAAGCCACTGGCAGCAATGCCCTTTTCACGATCCACTACCGCTCTTAAAAAGGTCCGGGTTTGAAGATGGCCCTTCATCAAAAAGTCGATCTCGCCCGCTCGTACCATTTCTACCCCTATCGCGGCACATTCTTCCTCCGTTTCCGCCGCAACGATCCGTGCAGAAAACGCATTTTGGGTGACGATTTCGAGTATTTTTGCCTCGTCTCCAATCAAGACCGGCTCCAAGTAGTCTCGAACCTTTTCATGAAAGACAGATTGAATCGTCACCTCGTCATTGGCACAAACCACACCGATGCGAATCTTCTCCTTACTAGAAAAATTTGCGAGCAACGCATCAAATTTCTGCATCGTCGTCACCTAATTCCACGGTTCGCCGTCATGCTTCGGCGCAATCGGCATCGCAACCCGGGAAATATTAATCAAATGAGTATAATTCAGATTCTCTGAGATAATATTGTTTCCCCAAGAGCCGCAGCCTAGCGAGACAGTCGGATTCAATCCATTGGCTGGAGATCCGCCCGCATCAATCGTTGGCTGATTCACCACGACACGACTGACTGGCAATACTTCTCCTGCATAAATTCGGTGCTCTTTGCTGTTGCTGAACAATCCTGCCGAGTGTCCTGAACCTTCCCACAATAGATTTTCCCGAGCAAAAGCGACAGCCTGTTCAAAGGTATCGTAGCTTTTCAATGCGAGAACCGGCGCCATTTTTTCTTTACAGAACAGCTCCTTCTTGCCGACCGCGTCGACCTTCACAGCGATGATCTCGCTATCTGCCGGAATGCTGAGCCCCGCCGCTTCGGCGATTCGTTGAGGGTCCTGTCCGATCATTTCCGGATTTGCTTTTCCTTCTATAAAGAGTACGTCCCGTAATTTTGCTAAGTCTTCTTCTTCTGTGAACAGTGCTGCCTTTTTATCCTTCAATTGTTCAAACAATTCCACTTCTTTTTCCCCTGGGTAGAACAAGCTTTGCTGACACGCGCATACGATGCCGTTATCAAAAGAACGCCCGATCACTGAAAGCTCTGCGGCAATCTCTACATCGTAATCCCGGTCCAAAATTGCTTGTACATTTCCTGGCCCTACCCCATAGGCTGGGTGACCGCTAGAATAAGCCGATTTCACCAATCCTGGTCCGCCTGTTGCTACGATCAAGTCGACAGACCGCATAAGTTCTTGTGACAATTCGATACTTGGCTCTTCAATCACCTGCAGCAGGTCTCTTGGCGCACCAATACTGACAAGTGCTTCGCGCATCAATTCAATGGTTTCCTTTGTCGTTTTCTTTGAACGAGGATGCGGGGATACGATCATGGCATTTCTTCCTTTTAGCGCCATCAATCCATTTCCCAAAGGTGTGATCGTCGGATTTGTCGTTGGCGTGACTGATCCGATGACGCCGCGAGGATGTGCAATCTCAATTAAGCCTTCCTCTGGAATCTCCCGAATCACGCCGACAGAAGGTTTGTCCTTTAAGCTCGCAAAGATGTTCGTCGCCATGCCTTGGTTCTTACCGATTTTATGATCCAAACGCCCTAATCTGGTCTCTTCGATCGCTAACTTTGCTAACGGCTCTGCTTGCTCAAATACTGCTTTCGAAATTACGTAAAGCATCTCATCCACTTGTGCCTGATCGTACCCACTGATTTTGTCCATTGCGATACGTGCCTGTTGTACCATTTCCTCAATTGCCATTTTCCCAAGCTCCTTTCATTTTTACATACACACATGTATGTATCTAACAATTCCAATATACGAATTAATGAAAGCGCTGTCAATTTAGTGAAAAAAAGAACTTGTTCACGAAAGGCTGCTGTGAACAAGTTCTCCTTTTTTTTAAATGTTCCTAAAAATAATCGAAATACTGCAGGTGATAGCCTCTGGTGTGTAATTTTTTGTGACCTCGTCTGGCGTTCCAGAACCATACATTCCTTCAAAATAATTGTAAAGCATACTGGAAACAGCCGCTGCCTCATTCTCATTTAGTCCTTCTTTTCTCAATCCCGTTAAAAAGAACTCGTACAAACGCCCGCGCGTCTCACGGAAAATATCCAGCAGCTCCGCAAATTCTGGATAGACCTCCATGGTTTTCAGTGATTGCTGCATAAATTTGAATTCCGCTTGATTTTGTGACGGTACGATCAGTATTTTTACGACTTTTTCCTCAAAGCTCAAGTCCTCGTCACGCATGATCGCCCGTTTCTCTTCTTTGATTTTTTCGATGGTCATTTTGATCACTTCACTAAAGATCTCTGACTTATTCTTGAAATGCCAGTAAGCCGCACCGCGACTGACATTGGCATCTTTTGATATTTTGTCTAAAGAAGTATTTTCAAATCCCACTTCATAAAAATTTTGAAACGCGGTTTCTAACAAACGCCGCTTCGTTACTAGGCTCTCTTGTTTTCTTTTCATTGTCATCTCTCCTGCGTTAAAAAAACAAAATTAGAGTCTTTATCTCTCTTTTTTTATTTTTCTTACTTTCTATAATAAATTCACGAAATGTGTTACTTTGTGAAATTTTTCTTTTCTAAATCCTTCATTTACTTACTTAAACATAAAAAGAATACGATTACATTTTCACACACTTTTCTTCCTTTTAAAAGAGAAAAAGCTGCTAAGTTTTCACTCAGCAGCTTTTTTATAATGATTCTTTAGTTGATCGGCGGGATGATCGCCAATAATCCATTGCTCAATGTGATGGAGATTGATGCGGCTGTCGGCAACGTGTCTACCGCTGCTTTTTTCGTTGGCAGAGCAGTCGTTGCTAGCGCGATCAAGCTTTCACCACGGAACAAATTAACAAATTGTTTCGTCGACATGATCTGCGGAATACGCGGGCTGTCGATCAGACTGGCAATCAATTTGGATTGAATGCGGTCATTGACATCAAAAACTGTCTTCGCAGACTGAACTTCTGGTCCAGCCGCTTTTACTTTCGTTTCTTTTGCATGATCAAATTCAGTTAAATCGTAGGCAGCGATGATCGCATTTAACTTTTCAGCGTATTGCTTGTCTGTGGCATAGCGGCCTTGCAAGTGATTCGTCGCATCCTTGTAAGAGTCCGTTTGGTCTTTCCAAGCAGACTTATAGAACTCCTCGTTGCCTGAGATACCTTTTTTGATCAGCTTCGCATAATCCTCTAACGATTCTTTATAGGAAGGATATTTTCTGAATTCTGATGTGATTTGGAAATTCGCACCATCATTGTCTTGTTCAAGCGTTTGGAATGTCACGCCTTGATCCTTGAATTTCCCTTTGATCCCGAACAAATTATAATTTGGTTCGCTTGCCAATGAGCTGTTTCCTGAACCACTTTCCAGGATGGCTTGAGCGATCATAACGGAAGAATAGATATCGTTCTTCTGTCCGATCTCACGAGAAGTTTCTCCGATTTTCTTAATGAATTGATCGGTTGTTTGATTTTTATTAAAAATGAATGGTTGATTGGTGCTGTATTCCCCGAAGGCATTTGATAACGAGCCTGTTGCCTTTGGTAAGCCAGCAATGTTCACTCGAACGGCAAAAGTCGGTGTAAAATCGCTAATGTTTCCGATCTTAACGACATCGCCAGGCTGCGGTGCGTGAATGTATTGGCCATTTCCAATATAGATCGCTACGTGAGTCGTGACACTTGTTGGCGCTCCCCAAAAGAGCAAATCACCCGGTTGTGCTTCGCTAACAGGAATCTGAGTCCCAGCGTATTGTTGGTCGCCCGTCCAGCCGCCGATATTGTGACCTGTTGCATTTGCATAAACAACATAGGCTAACCCAGAACAGTCAAAGGCATTAGGTCCTTTAGCTCCCCATACATACGGTTTGCCAAGGTAACGATAAGCCTCTTGAACGATCGCGGTTTGTACATCGTTGCTAAATGTTGGTGCTGGTTGATTCGAAGGCACACGAACATCTGCCGGTGCAGCAGAGGCGTCCCCTTCTGGCTGCCGTGCTTCCTGTTGCGTTGGCTGACTAGAAGCTGCTTGATTTTCTGCCGGTTTTGGTGTGTTTTGAGCACCATTATTGGCTGACGTACCTGTTCCGCCAGTGTGATTGTTTTGATTGTTTGTGTTGCTGCCATTGCCATTGTCCGGTTTTGGTTCTGGTTTTGGAGTCGGTTTTGGATTGGGCTCTGGTTTTGGTTCCGGTTTTGGTTCTTCCTTCTTTTGGACCTCTAGATGGACAGAAGCATCTGCATCGGGCATCGTAAATTGACCATTGACAGCCGCGCTTGATGTCAAGACAGTTTGCGTTGCTGTATCAATGACTTTCACTTCTTTCAGCTCAAATCCTTCAGCTAGGGAAACAGTATAATGAACGAGTGTACCAGCCACTAACCCCTTGTCAGAGGTGTATTGAAAGGCGACACTGTTTCCATTACCATCGACAAAGGTATTATTCGCGATAGGTGTGCCATCTGCTAATAAATTATGCTGTTTCACTGGTTCAGGAGTTGGTGTTTCAGAAGTGTCTGTTCCTTCTGTACTCGAATTTTCTGTTGGCTGCGGCGCAGGAGTTGTACTTGCGACGGTGCTGCTTTCATCCGCAAAAACTTGTTGTGAAGATAAAAGAGTCGGCCCAAATAAAGTTCCCAGCGCTAGCAAGCTTATCATTTTGTTGTACTTCACATGTATACCTCATTTCTTATTTAAATACACGGTGGTATATAATTATTTTCCTTAATTACTCACTATATTAACATTAATTTAATGGTGTGTCTAAAGACACGACCATACTTCATAGAATCTTCAATTTTATCAAAAATAAAGTATATGTATTGCTGATGCACCTCCCCCTTCACCGCTCAAAATACTGATAAATCAGCTTATTTATGTGTTTATATTTTCTTCTTAAAAGATATATTCAAAAAATATGATTGCGAATTAAATCAATTTATTAATAATAATTTTAAAATACGAATCGTTTTAATGATTATTTTTTGACATTTTTATATAGTAAACATACGCATAAAATGAAAGAAATCTCGGATTATCATAATAAATACGACAATCCGAGATTTTTTTTAAAGTATCGCCTGTATTCCTGTCATCAGCAGCGTGCATACCATGATCGTCAATGCCGCGTTGTCTACGTGGCTGTCAACATTCGTATTGAAGCTCCGTTGAAAAAAATTCCCCAAAAAGCCCGCAAGCAATCCAAAGGCGATCGCAATCGCCATATTTCCAAACATCAAGGTTGCAGTTCCCGTCACTAAGGTAATATGATAGGTCACTGGTATCGGCAGACCAAAATATAAGACGATCAAGGACAATCCGCTAAATCCAAACATCAGCACATCTACTTGAGTCATGCTCACCACTTGGAAGGTGACGACAGCCAGTGCAGCTATCCAGATAGCCGTGAAAACTATGTGATTCGCCGAAAGATCATAACGCTTTTCCCCGGCAGAAAACTTCCCAGTCAGCCCGCTTTTACCAAATAGCAATCGCGCCAATATTCCTGTGGCAGCTACCGTTGTTGCACTGGCATCCATCGGCGATTCCATCACTGTCAAGGCAGTAACGAGTAGAAAACCCAGCATTCCGAACAAACCGCCGACAAGCAACGTCGGAATATCTTTCATTTTCATTAAAGGGGTGATGGTGTCCGCCCCGGTAAATCCTTCGATACTTTTGGCAAATTCTTCACCATGAGACAAATTCATTCGGTGGCGCCCGTAAAAGGCCGCTGCCCCTACACCACCTACAAAGGCGATATGAGGCGCAAAGGATGTCCCGAATGCGACCTGCAGTAAAAATGTATCGCCCCCACCAGATAACGCAATCGCTGATCCCAAAAGCACCATCAATCCCATAAAGATGAAGAGCGTCGTGCCGCCGAACAAGGCACCGAAGACCCCGCCGGCAAAAGCGCCTACCAATGCTAAGAACATATCCATCGTTTTTTCCTCCTATTCTTCGTAGAAAGGAATCGGGATGATCGTCCCCGCATTCATCGTATTGTTTGGATCAAATGCCTGCATCAATTTCTTTAATACGATAAATGAAGATTCATATTCATCCTTCACATACGGCGCACGCGCTTTACCGATTCCATGATGGTGACACATACTGCCGCCGCGCTTCAAGGTTTCCTCCACAATGATTTTATTTACTAAATGATGGTATTTCGTCACTTCATCCTCTGGATCATCCGATTTCACCTGATAGCCATAAACAAAATAGATATTCGTTCCATTGATATAGCTGTGAGACGAATGCCCGCCAATGCCATCCATGTTCGGCACTTCCTTCATCACCCGTGCAACTACTGCTTCAAAAATCGCGTGGATCTCGCTCCAGCCCGCAGATATTTCTGTCGTGTAGCCGACATGGCCTGTCTGTCCAAACTCCGCGATTTCCTCATTGATCCGCTGGTGATCCCAGTTTAAGTTATTTAGCCAATCAATCATTACTTGATTGTCCATCTCTTTAAATTCAGCATCTTGCGCGACGATTTCTTTGATCCCTTTTGCTGTCGCCTCAGAGATCAAGGCATTTCCTTCTGTTGAGAACATCAAGATGTGCTTGTCCTCGACTCCTTTTGAGAAGGAGTGGATGCTGGCATCGCCCGCATCATAAACCCGAGCAACAGCAGGCTTGTAGCCAGCTACCATGACTTCCCGCAGCATTTTCCAGCCCTTTTCTAACGTTTCAAACTGCCAAATCATGTATTGGGAATTCTCCGGCAGATAGCTGAACAGCTTCACCGTCACTTCGGTGATGAAGGCGATCGCCCCTTCATTCCCAACAAAAATATGCCGAATATCCGGGCCTGCTGCGCGTCGCGGCACATTCTTGATGCGAATCACTTCCCCCGTCGGCAAGACCGCCTCGAGACCAACGATCATATCCTCAATTCCCCCATATAAGGTAGACAATTGACCGATACTGCGCGTCGCTACTAATCCGCCGAGCTGTGCGGCCGGCTTAGACTGGGGTGAATGCCCCGTTGTATAGCCCATCTCCCGCAGGTGGTTTTCTAATTCCTCTAGGGAAGTCCCGGCTTGTGCCGTTACCTGCATATTTTCTGTATCGATGTTGATGACCGTATTCATTTCAGAGCCGTCTACTAGAATGTACAGCTTGCGGGCACTCTCTAGGCCTTGCTCGATGCCGGAATTTCCCGTCCGCGGAACGACATTGATCCCGTTTTGATCCGCAAAAACGAGAATCCTTGAGACTTCTTCTGCTGTGTGCACCTTGACGATGGCTTCTGGAATCGGCCGTGTGTAGGATTCTTGTGCCTTTTGCCATTTTCGGAAGGTATCGATACTGTTTTTTTCTCGTTCCTTTTGATCCGTCTCGACATGGTCTTTTCCAACAATTTCAATAAGTTTATCGACAATCTCTTGATTCGTGATCGTTTTATTTTTCGCTTCCTCGATCGTGATATCTGCTACGTAGTTTTCTGTTGTTTTCATTCTGTAAACGCCCCTTCTGTTACTTCATTTGCTGTTTTATAGTATTGATCGGTGATGTCGCGAATAGACGCATAGTTTTTAACGGCTGTTTGATAGACGTCTGCGTTTTCCGCATTTGGTTCAAAGGTATCTGCTTGACGCACCATTTTTTCGATCGCTGTTTCATAATCGGGATACACACCCAATCCAACAGCGACATTGATCGCTGCCCCGAGTGAAGCTGCACCGTTGATGACATTTCGTGTAGCTGGCAGATTGAAGACATCCGCAAAGATCTGCATGAAGAGATCACTATTTGATCCCCCGCCAGTAATCACTAATTTACTGCGAGTGATTTTCTGACGATCCAGCATGGCATCTACATTTAATTTCATCGTGTAGGCGATGGCCTCTAGAATCGAACGATAGATATGGGCATTCGTATGCCGTTCATCAAAGCCAAGGATCGTTCCTTTGCGGTACAGCGCTTGCTGATGGGGCAGCCAGTCAAGGACGGTCATCAAGCCATCGCTTCCGGCTGGAACATCCAAGCCTGCTTGGTTCATCAGTTCTTCAGGAATCGTCTCCAGAGACAACGCCTCTTTCTGCCATGGTTTTGCTAAAATATCATTGATGAACCAGCTAACCATCCACATCCCCCGACGGATGCCGCCAGATTCATTTAAGAAAACATTCGGTATCGATGCTGGATTTGACCAATAAGGCAATTCGGGATCAAAGGGGGTGTACTCATTCGCGATCATTCCCGCGATATACGTCCCTAACGAGATCAAGACCGTATCTTCATCAATCAAGCCTGCCCCTAATGCCTCTACTGCTTTATCATTGGCCGTCGCGATGATTGGTAAATGAGCGGGCACATTCATTCGTGCCGCCTCTTCCGGCAGCAGTGTTCCTAAAACGTCGCCAGGCATTTTCAACTCCAATAGCATGTCTCGCGGCATCCCAAAGTAGTCAAATAGATCAGGATTGTCACTCCAATCCCACTTTTCAGGATCGATTGGCCATGCTCCTGCGTAATTCGAAAAGGTATCCACAAAATTCCCTGTCATCCGCACCGTCAAATATCCCGTGTCTGCCGATAAATAAGCCACTTTTGGATTTGTGCCTTGATATGGATAACCGATCCGTTCATCCATCCATGTTTGGATCGGCTCTGCCAATGTGCCGTCTTTCTTCATTAATACCCGATCAAAACGGATACTCCCCAGGCCGATTCCGATAATTTCCTTTGGATCACCAGTGAATCTTTCCATCAGCTCCTGCATGGTCTCCACGATGCTCTCGTAAATATCTTCATGCTGTTCAGCGATCCCGCCTGGTGCCGTGACCATCGCCTGTAAAGGGTGCTTGGCTGAACACAGCTCATTGCCTTCAAAATCAAACACACTGATTTTTGTCGATTGCGTCCCTTGGTCGATGGATAAAATATATTTCCCCATTCTAGTTCCTCCTAATTTTTAAAATAAAAAAAGGCACACTCAATGAAGAGCCTGCCTTTCCCTCGTTTCTAGCAACCTGTCAGTTTCTACTATTTAATTGTTAAATGCTCCAGCACTCTTTATTCGTCGTTGAGATACCGATCGCGCCGGCATTCAGCGCATTTAAGATATCCTGCTTTTCACAGACCAGTCCGCTGGCGATCACAGGTGTTGGTCCCGCTTCATTCACCTGCTTGATGATTGAAGGCATCAAGCCAGGCATGATCTCAACCACGTCAGCGTTTGATATCTGGTATTGCTTTTTCAAAGCGATCAGTGAGCGCGAATCCATCATAGAATAGCTATGGACTGTCATCAAGCCTAACCGTTTCGCCTCAACGATCAAGGTTGCCTTCATAGAGACGATGCCGTCTGCCTTCGCCGTGCGCCGAATATAGTCGACAGCAATTCGATTTCCTGCCAGACCATCAATCAAATCGATGTTGATCAAAACGGTCTTGCCTGCATCCTTTAAGCGTTTGACGATTTTTGGCAAGCTCATGATGTCGCCGCATAGTACGAAAACGACCTCCGCATCAAGCGCGATCACTTCATCGATCTGCTTCATATGGTTAATAGCCGGGATTACCGGATTGTCCTCAATCAATTCTTTCAAATAAGCCATCTTTTTTCCCCCTGTTAAGTTGTAAAACGGTGGTGTAGATCGGGTGCTGTAGATCGATAGTAGCCCACAGAGGAAAGCGCTGTCAATATTAATGTTTCTCTTTGTACGCCTTCACGTAGCGATCCACTGCTAAGATCGCGTCTATCACACTCTCCGCAGAGACTTCGGCTGGCAATTTATGGATAGACTCCCATGGGGCCGTCGCCGTTTCTCCAACTGCTCTTAATTCATCCGCAGTAATATCCTCAAGCCCTTGATCGGCTAAAGTAGTCGGCAGATTCAATTCCAATAATAGCTCAAGGTAACGATCGAATTCTTCCGTTTCTACCCCTTCCATCATCAATTGGCACAAAATACCAAACGCCACACGTTCGCCGTGCATTAAGTTTTTGCCGCGACCAAGAACGAGAAAGGCATTTTGAATCGGGTGAACCGCACAAGTTCCTCCACTTTCAAAGCCCAGTCCGCTCATTAAGATGTTCGCCTCAATGACGTATTCTAATGCGGGCGTCACGACCTTCGCTTCATTCGCCTGGATGGCTTGACGGCTATAGTTAAAGATGATTTCCTCACATTTTTCCGCGATGGCAAGTGAGGTCAATGTTTGATTGGCTTGCAATATCGTAGACTGCTCGGCTTTTTTGATGGCTCTCGCTTCGATCCAGCTGGATAACGCATCGCCAAATCCAGCGGCTAAGAATCGAGAAGGGGCATTTGCGACGACTTGGCTATCTACCATGACCAAATCAGGATTCTTTCCATAGAACAAATAATTTTCTAAACTGCCGTCTTCTTTATAAATAACAGACATTCGCGATGTCGGCGCATCTGTTGACGCCAAGGTGGGGATGATTACTAGTGGGATGGATAGATTGTGGGCCACGGCTTTCACGGTATCGATCGTCTTTCCTCCGCCGATTCCGATAATGAAGTCCGCCGCCAATTCTTTAGTTTGAGAGGTGAACTTCTCGATCGCTGCCATCGAGGCTTCCCCTTCAAACACCTGCTTCTGCACATCAAATTCTTCCCCATTGAGATAATCAGCAAAGTCGTTCCCGACCATTTCCATGACGAAAGAATCGCCTAATAAAAAGGGCTTCGTTCCGAATTTCGTTAAATAGTCTTTCCCAGTTTTTAAGATATTTTTTCCTAATATGAAATCTGATGGACTTACAAAAATTTTGGTCATCGTTTCTTCCTCCTCCATTTTTAGACACAAAAAAAAGGCACACTCCAAGTAGGAGGTTGCCTTTCGCTTGTTTGTCTGTCAACCACTGACAATATACCACGTCAAGAAATCGTTTTCAACCCTTTTGCTTTTCTACCTAATCCATTCAATGAATAAAAGCTGCTCACTCGCGCCAGAGCAAGGATCTTCACTTGTTATTTCTCTTCGCACGCTCGATCCTTCACGATTTTTTGCATCAATTTTGAGATGGAGCGCTCGTGGAAATGGGTCATCCGGACACTTTCGCCGCTTTCTGTGCGCCAAATCTTATTTTCATAAAATCCAACACAGTCACGGTTGCCATCCATTAACTCTTTCGCATAGCCCAAAACAAGACGGATAGCTTCTCGTGTCGGCTCGTCACTCTTGAAATACCCTGGGTAGCTGCGCAGGTACTCATCAAGGTCACTGTTCTTTGAAACTTTCCAATCTTCAATAAAATCATCTAGCGCTGTCACAACGTTGTTCGTTTGAATTTTCCATAAGGTTATATCTACATGGTTCTCCATATGTTTGATCCTCCCGTTTTTGAATCCCTTTACAACTACATTATAAAGTGTTTACATTTTAAATGGCTGAGATATCTGCAAATTTTTTATTAAAAATCGTCAAAAAATTACATTTATTTTTAGGTAAACTTCAAATAAATGGAGTTTACCTAAAATAATATGCATCAGTAGATTTAACTTCTTATTGTCAGAACTTTCAGTTATACTGGTACTAATTGATTTGAGAAGGATGATTACGATGTTACCATTTTTAATAAACAAAATTACCCAACGCTGGAAAGGCAACAAACGGACAAGCGTCGGCATACTAGCAGGGATTTTAGGGTTGATCTCTAATCTCATGCTTTTTTTAGCTAAATTTTTTATCGGTTCTATTTCAGGAAGCGTCTCGATCATGGCAGATGCCATGAATAACTTGTCAGATACCGCCTCTTCAATTATCACCCTAGCAGGCTTTAAGATTGCCGGAAAACCGGCTGACGAAGGACACCCCTACGGACATGAACGGTTTGAATACATCAGCGGCTTTATTATTTCTATTTTAGTCACCTATGTCGGCATCCGTTTCTTGGACAGTTCCTTTCTTAAGATTCTTCATCCCAGCAGTGTGTTGCTGACTCCGATTGTCTATATCGTCTTGATTTTATCCATTTTAATGAAATTTTGGCAATCGTTTATGTATCAAAAATTAGGCAAGGAAATTCATTCAGATACGTTAAAGGCCACTGCGCAGGACAGTATTAATGACGTGTATACGACCATCGCTGTTTTGATCTCCGCGATCATTGAATGGTTCAGCGGTTGGCGTATCGATGGTTATATCGGTTTTTTGATTGCTCTGTACATTATTTACTCAGGGGTCAAAATGATCTTAGGCTTTATCAATGATTTGATGGGGGTTCGCCCGCCAGATACCGAGGTATTAGCCATTCGGAAGCACCTCGATAATTTTCCTAATATTATCGGATACCATGACCTGTTGATTCACAGCTATGGACCAAACAGCATCTTTGCGTCTGTCCATATCGAGGTTGATCAGGATTGGACCTTGTCACACGCTCATGAGGTGATTGATTCCATCGAATACGAGGTCAAAGAAAATTTAGGCGTTGACTTGGTGTGTCACGTGGACCCCTACCCTCTTGACGATCCAGACTTCAAACGGATTGCGCCGGAACTAAAAAAGGTTTTAAAAGAAAGCCATCAACACCTTCGCTTTCATGACTTGAGGGTAGATAAGACCACCACGCCTGAAACGATCTATTTTGACTTGGTAGTTCCTGAAGAATTAAAGAAAGTATCGAACTCGGAATTACAGGATCAAATCAGCGCCCGCTTCATTTCACAAGGGGAACCCGCAAAACTAGTGATCACCTTTGATCGCACCTATCTTTTATAAAGCGAAAGGCATTGGTCGACAAACGACCAATGCCTTTTTATGCGTTTCGTTCAACTAATTGATAATAACTTCTCGCCGTCAGACGATACACGATGAAATACAAGATGGCAAAGACGATCGTCACGACTCCGCACACCATCAAGAAAAGCTGTCCGTTTACCAAACCAAATAAAATCAGTAATTTCTTGATCAAAGGAAACGCAAAGCACAAATGAATGATCGCCATAAGTAATGGGAAGGAGAACACCATCAGAATTTGACTGCTGATCACTCGTTTGACCTCCTGATGACTCATCCCCACCTTTTGCAGAATCTCAAAGCGTTCACGATCCTCTAATCCCTCAGAAATTTGCTTGTAATAGATAATCAACGCGGTTGCTAAAATAAACGTTCCGCCAAAAATAATCCCTAAAAACATGAAGCCTGCGGTGATGAGGCGATTCTCAGAAACAAAAGTCGCTTTGTCGTCAAATTTAAAGTTTTCAACGCCTACTTCCTGCTGCAGTCGATTTCTCAATGTATGTGCGACGTCTAATTGCTGCTTTTCACCGCTGTTCTGTAAATTGAAAGAGAAGCTGTATTTAGGAAGATGCAATTCACTCTTTGCATTTTTGGGCAGCCAATTTTTTAAACAGCGATCGATCACTTCCTGATTGGCCATCACGACAACAAAAGAATCCGTCAATTCGACCTGCTGATTGATACCTGGAAAGGCGTCAATGCGCTTTCTGATTTGAAAGGTCTGATCACTCAATGTCAGTTGTTTTCCTGAATGCGTACCGCTGACTGGGTAAAAATAGATCTCGTCTTGAGATAATTCTGCTTTTTGATTGGTTTGCTTCTCGTATTCTTGCGCAGTCATGAAAAGCATCATCGCAACTTTCGCTGATTTCACCCGATAAAAGTCCTCTATATCAATGTATTGATACCGGTTCTCCTTCTTCAAAAACATCATACTTTGCGTTGACGTCAGATAGACTTTGTCAGAAAACGACAGACTATCTTCTTTACGAACGTCTTCGATTATCTTTTCTACCTTCTCCGGGTGCTGATTCGTTGAAATGGAAATATCCCGTGGATAACGACCGTTTTCGACATCCTGTTTTCCGATATAAAGACTTGTCGTCGTCGCAACGGTCACTAAGACCATGGTCGATAGGATGCAAATACTTGCTAACCCTGCTGCGTTTTGCTTCATTCGATACATCATACTTGAAATAGAAATGAAATGATTGGTTTGATAGTAAAATCCCGCGTTCTTCTTTAAAAGCTTTAGTAACGCAATGCTCCCTGTCGTAAATAAGAAATACGTCCCTATGATTACTAAGAGTACCGCGATGAAAAATTGTGACAAAGCGGCTAATGGCGCCTCAATGGTCACCGCGATCCAATACGCACTCCCTAAACAGCCCAACCCGATGAGTGCCAAGAGCCAATGAGCTTTTGGTTCCTCTTCGCCTTTTTTGGTTCCCTGTAAAAGAGTAATGGGATTGGTTCGATGGATGTGAATGCAGTTGATCACAAATAACAAAAGAAAGACCGCAGCGAATAAAGCCACGAGAAGCCCTATGCTTACAAAAGACGTATAAAAAACAAAGTTCACTCCCGCACCGATCATCCGATGCAAAACAAGGAAAGAAAATTTTGCCAACACCAAGCCTGTGATGACGCCGCTGATGATCACTAAAAGAAAGCTGAACAAGGATTCCCACAGCAGCAATTGATAAATCTCCCGTTTTCCTAAGCCTAAAATATTGTACAGTCCCAGTTCCTTTTTTCGTTGTTTCAATAAAAAGCTGTTCGTATAAAACGAGAAGATGACCGTAAAAATAATAATGATCACCTGTCCTAATCCGAACATCGTGCTTGCGGAAGCTCCCCCTGGCAAGGTACGCATTCCCTCATTTTTAACGAGCATTAGCGAAATCGTGTTTACAGCTACCAGAAAGAGCATCGACAGCAGAAAGGGCAAGTAGCCGCGATGATTTTTTCTCAAGTTCGTCAATGCTAATTTTGCATAAAACATCTGCTACGCCTCCTTTGATAGTAAGGCTGTCAGTGTTTCATTGATCGTCTCCAAGAACTCGTGATTGGCCTTGTTTCCACGATACAACTGATGATAAAGCTGTCCATCCTTAATAAAAAGAACCCGATTGGCATGGCTCGCGGCGATCGAACTGTGGGTCACCATCAAAATCGTCTGCCCCTTCTCGTTCAAGCGTTGGAAAACCTGAAGGAGCTGTTGGGACGTTTTAGAATCCAGCGCCCCTGTCGGCTCGTCTGCCAAAAGCAGTTCAGGGTCAGTAATGATCGCTCGTGCAATGGCGACCCGCTGCTTTTGCCCGCCTGATAATTCATAAGGAAACTTTTCGATCAATTTTTCGATTCCTAGAGCGCTGACAATGGGCTTTAGTAAGCCTGACAGCTCTTTGACTGGCGTGCGAGATAGCACTAGCGGCAATAAAATATTGTCTTTGACCGAAAAAGTATCTAATAAATTAAAATCTTGAAACACAAAGCCTAAATGATCCCGCCGAAAAGCAGCCGCGTTTTTCTCCTTGATGGTATTCAAGCTTCTTCCATCTAATAAAATATTCCCAGAAGACGGCTTATCCAGTGTCGCGATCAAATTCAACAAGGTGCTTTTTCCAGAACCTGACTCCCCCATGATCGCGACGTATTCCCCCTCGTCAACAGAAAAACTGATCGTCCGCAGTGCCTCCACCGGCAGCCCTTTAAATTGTGTTTGATAAATCTTTTTGACGCTCTCAACTTGTAATAATTCAGTCATTGCGGCATCCTCCTAGTTCTTTTGATAGCAGTAAAGCAGCTTGAAGCTGCTCGTTTGCTCCTCTACTTCATCATAGAACCTTCTCTAAAAAAACACGACTTACGAAAAGAAATCCAAACTTACAATCATGAAAGTTTGGATTTATTCGAAGGCAGGGATTTCCTCAGGAAAGACGATCGTTACCGTTGTTCCTTTATTTACCTGAGAGTCGATAAGTATGCGACAGCCCAATTTTTCAGCCGCCTGCTGGCTAAGATACAGCCCCAGTCCACTCGCTCGTTGCTGTTCCCGCCCATTTATTCCTGTGTACCCTTTTTCAAAGACCCGCGGCAGGTCCTCCGATCGAATGCCGATACCGGTATCTTGAATCGTGAGCTGATTTTTCACAAAAGAAATCTTGATCGTGCCGTTCTCCGTATATTTGATGCCATTGAAAATCACTTGCTCCAAAATAAATATCAGCCATTTTTGGTCCGAATAAACAGTGCCTTCCAGTTGTTGAAGCTGCAGACTCAAATCTTTTTGAGAAAAAAAGGTCGCGTATTTTTTAACAACGGTTTTAACGATCGCTTCGATAGACAGTTGCTGAAACACAAAGTCTGTCTGGTCTAAATGCTGCCGCATATAATTCAAGATCATTTGCAGGTACTCATTGATTTTAAACACTTCATTTTTCATCGTTCGAGGGTCCAACTGGCCTGATTGGATCACTAAGTCTAAAGCCGCGACAGGCGTCTTGATCTGATGCAACCAAAGCCCGAAATCATCCATCATCGCCTTTTGTCTTTGCTGCAGCTCCTTTTGCTGCTGATTCTTACTTTCTAAAACAACCTGCAAAGTTTGTTGATACGTTTCTTCTGCCAGCGTTTCGGCCTTAGGTAAAAACAGCAGATTGCTCACCTGCAAATCTTTCGTTGCCAACAACTCCAGTTGCTGTTGTTTTCGAGAAAAGCGATAAAAGGAAACGATGGAATAGACCGCCAGTACAAACAGCGTAAACAATAGGCTATCCCAAATCGGTACAAAACTCGCGTCGTGGAGAAACGTCGTTAGGCAAATCAATCCCCAGAAAACAATGTACATGCCATAGAGGACACGGCGCTCAAAAAGAAAGGCTTTTAGTCGTCTCATGGCGTCTCCTCGATCAAATACCCTTTATTTTTGACCGTTTGAATCAGGCTGTCGATGCCAAAATCCTTTAATTTTTTTCGTAAACGTGTCAGGTTGACCGCCAATGTGTTGTTATCAATAAAATCATCACTCTGCCACAGCTTCTCAATGATTTGCTCGCGGGGAACGACCTGTCCCTGCGCAGCAAATAGGACACTCAAGATGCGTGACTCATTCGGCGTCAAAGGCAGATGATCCTCCGATGAACGAAGCTGGTTCATTGACGGCAAAAACTGATACGATCCAAAGGAGTAGGTTAGCTGCTGGCCGTATTGATAACTACGCCGTAACAGCGCTTGGATTTTTGCCTGAAGAATACTCAATTCAAACGGCTTTTCAATAAATTCGTCCGCCCCCATATTCAAAGCCATTACTTGATTCATCTGATCCTTAGCCGACGAAAGAAAAATAATTGGCACCTCCGATACTTTTCGGATCTCCTGACACCAATAAAAGCCGTTGAAAAAAGGCAGCGAAATATCCAAGACGACCAGGTCCGGCTGCTCTGCTTGATACTCCTCAAAGACCCTTTGGAAATCCGTCGCTCTTACGCATGTGAATCCCCACTGTGTCAAATGCTGCTGAATCACAGAAACGATTGTTACGTCATCTTCTACTAGAAAAATTTTGTTTGTCATCGTTATTCCTTCTGTTTTTCTTTCTATTATACTAAATATGAGAACGGCTCACCACTTAGGTAAGACGATGGGACCTTCGTCAACGCCTAATTAATTGACCGGCTGCGCAAGACATATAGTTACCCTTGTTATGGTAGTGATACCGTTGTTCCAAAGCTATGCTTCAAGGTATGTATGATTACTGGTTTTGATTTTTTGCAAAAAAAAAATGACTTTTAGGCGAATTTCCTATGAAATCCGCCTCGTCTAGCTATAAAGATGGTGCTCATCCCGCCTCAACGGTAGCATGTCTTGATAATAAGACTGCTTTACCCTCTCCGATCAGTAAAAACCTTCCATCTTAGTCTTTTTTGTTATCCGCTGTCAATGCGCAACTTCGAATATTTCTATCCAACTTAGAGTATTGCCTATTGATAAATCAACGTTTACCCTTCTCAAATACTCGATTTTCGGGAGTAACCATCGAAATTGCGGTTCGCTTTCTTTTTGAAAATCCGTTATCTTATAGTCACCGGCCGGAACAGCAACCTGATTACTAGAGAAAAACACAGGAATCAAAAATTAGGCAATTAGCTACAAGAATTAATGGAACAAAGACTCGAAAAAAAGAAGCGCCTAAACTTGTAACATACAATCAATACGATCGAAACTATCATTTACCTTAAGAAGGAGGAACAGATCCCATGAATGATCCAATTTTGACCCACCGTCAGCTTTTTTCTATGACACCAAAAACACTTGAAAAACGAATTTCCGAACACTACTATACGACGCAAAACAGCAGCTTGACGATCAAGTATGCCTTGGCTTTACGGGTGCGCTTTAAGCTGGGGGCATTAGAGTTCAAGGACATTCTGCGGGATCTGGTCCGCAAAGTCTTCTTAGAAACCAAAGCGACCCGCACCATGAAGCGCTTCTTCTACTATTTCCAAGATTACTTCATGGCACCTGAATGGCAATCCTTGACCTTGCGGACGTTTCCGATCCGAAAGTTCGGACAAAAAGCGTTGGCTGTTTTGCGTTCGTTAATTGCTACTGCCCGTCCTGAAGAAACAAACGAACCGTGAGTTTAATGATTTTTCTGCCCATCAAAAAAACGAGAGAGGATGACGAAGATGACCCATGATTTAGTAACAACCTTCACGAAAGGCAATGGAAAGAATCATCGCTGGACCTATAAAAACATCGACACGACCCTGCCTGCCCACGAGATCAAAGAAGCTTGCGAACTCCTGACGACCTTAAATATCTTTGAACAAGACGGCGTAAAACTATTTGATACTGTCGTAACAGCAAAGATCGTGACGAAAAAAGAGACCGTGATTTTTGATAAACACGCAGAAAATGGGGCATCTGAGCATCCTGCCGCCTGCTTTCCTGTGGCGGGTATTGCAACATCTAAAGCAGTACGTAAAGCAATATCTGAACCAGTATCTCAAACAGTCCCTGTCACAGCCAAACGCGCGCCGAAGCCGGTCTTTCCGACAGTCACACTGACAGACGGATCAGACAACCAAGTCAACCAACAGTCATTAATAATAAAAGCACCATCAATCGGAGCCACGCACAAAAACGTCGAACAACTCCCGACTGTCAGTGAGTCGAAAGCTCACGAGGCGTCATCCAACCAAGTGACGTCCTCTCCACCCAAGCCGCGAAAACGGCTGTTAAATAGGCTGTTTCACAAGAGTAAGCAGCAGGAATAACCTCGCAAATTTTTCGCATCCTCTTTCGTAAAACGCGCAGAAAAAATACCCTGTCGCTCACTGTGACACCCTCCCACACGGAAAGGAGGTGATGCATTCGTGAGCGATCTGATTCGATCCGTCTTCGCCCCTCTTTTCGTGGGACTGATCATCGCCCTCGTCAACCACTGGCTGCGGGGGCGTGATCCATGACGAGACGCCAACGATCCCCCTGCGTATACGCAGGGGGATAAACGTGTTGCATTGTTTTTTTAAAACGCGCGATACACGTATTGATTTTTTGGTGCGCTGATAGTCGTTGCTTTCGTTACAGCAACTGATGGAATCTGCCGCTGAAAGGGTTCAAAGAAATCCAGCGTGATCGTCCCTTCGACATGCAGCCACTCATTATTTTTTACAGATATGTTTGGCGGCAGTTTGGTCATCAAGCCAAAAACGCCGGAATCAGCCACACAATGAATGATCCCAAATCGGAACAAGAAATCGTAGGTTTGGGTGTCTTTTTTTGTTTCATAAACGAAACCGTTAAAGGAAATCGTCTTACCGACAAAGGAATTTGGATAATTGTAAATTAATTCCATTACTTCTAGATAGTTATCATCGGTCACTTCTAATTTTTGATCGGTCTCATATTTTTTCATTAGTTTCGTCATTTGATCATTATAGTCGCTCTTATTGTAATAAATACTTGTATCGGGTTTTAAATATTGCGTCGTCATTTCGGGATCTCCCACCGACTCTTTGCTGATTGGGAAGCTGAAGCCCTTTGCCTCAACGATCGTCGTATCTAAGCTGATCGTTGGAAACAGTGTCCCCACCACCAAAGGCAGCGCCAGTAGAAGATAAGCAATTGCTCTTTGATAAGGCTTTGACAGTCCATGGTCATGTCCCGCATGGTCATGATGAGAAGGATCATGTGCCCCCTTTTTCTCGCTTCCCGCCCAAATTTTTAATTGGACCAAGGCCAATACTAACGATAAAAACATCGTTAAGAAAATCAGATAGCGATAATGGACATTGATATATTGATCCAATCTGCCGGAAACCTGCAAATACATCATCAATTCAAAATAGCCGGATAAAATTAAAAAGCGTATCATGGGTCTCCTCCTATATCACGAACGCGTAGATCGTAACGATCACGCTGATCAAAGCAATCAATTGAATGATAAATTTCGTGTGAAAGCTGCGTTTCATCATTAATAAATTCTTGATATCTACCATTGGACCGAAGACTAGAAAAGCCACGATCGCATTTGTTCCGAAAAGACTCAACAAAGAAGAGCCTACGAACGCATCGGCCTCTGAGCAAAGAGACATTGTGAAAGCCAAAATAAGCATGACTAGAATTCCGACGATTTTTGTCGAAGTCAATTGCAGCATAAAGTGGGTTGGCAGGTAAACCTGCATCCCGCTGGCGATCAGCGAACCAATGATCAGATAGCGCCCCGTATCGAAAAATTCATCAATCCCATGGGTAAGCACGGACCAGCTATTGCTGCGAAAAGTCTTTTTCGTTTCGGGCTCGTGTGTTTCTTCATGAAGGTGCAATTCTTTCTTTAATATCGGCGCGTGCTTGAAATAAGCCAGCCAAGAGCCAATAAGCAACGCGACAAGTAAGCTGCCTACCGCACGTAAAAGCGCGAATTTCATACTATTCCCAAAAGCGATGTATGTTGAGAACAACACAATCGGGTTAATAATGGGAGCCGTGACCATAAATGCGAAGGCTGTATGCTCAGGCACCCCTTTACGCATGAACTGTGTGATGATCGGCACGATCCCGCATTCACATGAAGGAAAAAAGAATCCTAAAAATGAACCCACTACAATAGCCAAGAATTTGTTATTTGGTAGAATCCTCTGGACTCTCTCCGGGGTCAAGAAAACCTGCAGGGCACCTGAAATGATGCACCCTAATAAAACGAAGGGAATCGCTTCGATCACGATCGATAGAAAGATCGTACTCATCTGCAAAACTGAATGTGGCAAAAAATTAAACATGGGTGTCCTCCATTTTTTTTACTGTTTTAAGATATACTCTTTTTGCTCAAAAGACACAAGAAAAATTTAATTCACAAACTTTTTTTTAGACTTTTTTATGCTTTTCACAACTTTTTGGGACAAAAAAAGCCCACTCAGATGAGCGGGCGTTCATTGACTATTTTACAGCGTCTTTTAATTGCTTACCAGCCTTGAATGCTGGTGATTTGCTTGCTGCGATCGTGATTTCTTCACCTGTTTGAGGGTTACGGCCTTTACGAGCGGCACGTTCGCGTACTTCAAAGTTCCCAAAGCCGATGACTTGAACCTTTTCGCCCGCTTTTAATGATGATTGGATTCCTTCAAATAAAGCATCTACAGCTGATGTTGCGTCTTTCTTAGTCAATCCAGTTTTTTCTGCTACTTGTTCAACTAAACTTTGTTTATTGATCATAATGTATAGCCTCCACAATCTTTTTTAATGTATTCCAAAGACAATTCTATTCGTTATTGGATAGAAAGGCAACCGTTAACACTCTTTTTCTGCTTTTTTCAATTCTTTCTTTTTTGTTTAATAGAAATTAAAAAATAAAAAATTTATTCAAATATTTTTAAATTTATAGTTAAAAAGCCTTATCAAATCGCGAATCTAGTTTATAATAATTCTTATCGGGAGTTAGTGAAATAACGAAAATAAGATAATAATAAGGTTTGAAGGCTTGTATTACCCCTTTTTGAACATTATATTAAATAAAAAAAATTCAAGGGGTACGATTATATGAATCTAAGAGGGTTAATGAAAAAGGAAACGACCAGACGTCTACGACTGGTTGAAGAATTATACTATTCAAAAGAAATTGTTACTTCTGATTATTTAATGGACAAATTAAAGTGTTCACTACCGGCACTGATCAGTGATATTCGTTTTTTAAATAGCGAGCCCTTGCCGCTGAAGGTGACGAAAATCAAAGGGGTCTACACGGTGGATTTTGATTTTTATGCGACGATCGATACCGTGTATGCCTATATTCTGCGCACCAGCTTGGAGTATCAGACGATCCGTAGTCTCTTCTTCGAGAAAAGCAGCAGCATCCAGCCTGCAGCGAATCGTTTAAATTGTAGTTTTTCCAATATGCAGCGCTATTTGAAATCCATTGACAGTGAAGTAACCGGCTGGGATATCTCTGTTGAGCATCGCCCTATCCGGCTTGGCGGCGATGAGAACGCGGTCCGTCATCTTTATTATTTATTTTTTAAAGAATCGCGGCTTGCTTTTACTGAATATCCTTTTTCCAAAGAAATCATCAAAGTAGTCGATCGATTGATCCGCAAAATATTGGATGACAATCACATCAAAAACAATATGACGATCCATTTTCAATTGATGCATAGTTTTCTGATCGGCCTGCAGCGTCAAAAATGTGGGCAGTACATCAGCGATCTTCCTTTAGACAGCGGTCTGATCATCCCGGATGTTGGCAGGCTTCAATACATGACTCGATTGTTCAAACGTGAATTGCGATTGGACTTCTCCGATCTTCAATTAAGAGAATGCTTGTGGCCGTTGTTTTCCCATCAGCTTATTTTAAATCGGCAACAGCAGTCACTGGCACATAAAAGAAACAAGCGTTTAGCGCAATTTTATGAGCTTCATCATTTGCTATTAGAAGAAGTGAGTCGTCTATTGGCGGTTCCGCTCTCTCAATCCGAAATAGTCGAAGCCTTGAGACTCTTGGGGAATGAATTGTTTTGTTATTATCCTCACAAAAAAACCATGGACATCCTGCAGGAAACGGATCAAATCATGGTGGATCTGATTGACAACAAATTTAGTCGCGAGATCCGCAAGTTGGAAGACATCGTCAGAAGATTTCTGATTCCTCAGGAACGCGAAGACTTTATCCCAAAATATATTCGCTGCCTGGTTACGAGCATTGACAATTTATTGCAGCGTTTGGTTGACTCTGATAAGCCAATCAAGATCTTATTATTATCTGATACTTCTACAACTCAGGAACGTTTTTGGCATGCGACGTTTCCTGCTTTTATTAAAGGCTCGGTTCAATATGAATACTTTGAAACGCCTTTTATAAAACAAGACCAACTAAATGAATTGACCAAGCAATACGATCTGATCGTCACAAATGTGACCATGCCAGATCTCATGCCAGCCTGCCCGTTGATCGCGGTCAATACCTATCCAACGGCAAAAGATTTTGAGCGTATTCAACGATTTATTAATCAATATGAATCGCTCCCCTCACGAAAGGAACAATTTAATGAACTTACGCCGTCTACTTAAACGAGAAAGTCAGCGACAGCTACAAATGATCGAATTGCTTTATTACTCCAAACACCCTCGTTCCAGCGAGGAATTGGCAAAATTGATGGATTGTACGATACCGGTTATTTTAAGCGATATTCGATCCATCAATCTACAAAGTGAGTATTACAAAATCACGCGAGACAGCAGTCTGTATCAATTGGAATTAAAGGACAATGCGACGATCGATGTGATTTTTTCAACCATGCTGAATAATTCATTGGCCTTCAGAATTTTGGAGGCCCTCCTTTTCGAAGAGAGCTATACCCTGAAGGAACTCTCTAAGAAAGCCTTTTGCAGCTTATCCAACCTTCAATACACAATGAAAAAAGTGGAAGATGCGTTAGCGAAATGGAAAATAACGATTTACCGACGTCCCTTTCGGATTGTCGGGGATGAAGTAGCGATCCGTCATTTGTTTTTTTTATACTTCTCAGAAAAAAAGGTGGTTCGAGAAAATACCCGTTTCAGTATGGAGTTTTTCAAATTTGGCGATGGTGTCGTTCGATCCATGATCGAAAAGAATCACTTATCGGTGTCCTTAGGGCAATACAATCGTTTGAGCATCACCTTTTTTGTTAGTTTGGTGCGAATCTCCAGAGGGCACCGGATGATGTATCGGAAGCTGAGATCAACGGCGATCGTGCCGCCAAGCTATCGCTCCATCAAAAATTTTAGTCCCTATTTACGGAAGGAATTGCATTTGGTGTACTTAGATGATGTGATGAAGGACAGCTTCTGGCTGCTCTATTCCGATCTTTTTCTGCTAGGGGAAGAACAGAAGAACCATGTTTTACTGACGAACCATGCGCTGGCCTTTCACTATGAGGTCCATTACGAACTAGTGGAGCGACTCAGCGGTATGCTTGTCACGCCATTGAACGAGGAGCAGCAGGAACAGCTCATTATCATTTTGATCAATCAGCACCTGTTTCACGCTAGAACAAAGGAGTTCATCAGCGTGCTGCAAGATCCAAAGAAGGATTGCATCACGCTTTTAGAGACCTTTCACGCCCATTGTGTCCATCAGTTGCGTAATCTAGTGATTGATTTCACGGAAGAATACCAGTTGTTTCGTTCACCGGAATTTGTCGAAAATTATATTTACCAAATCATCGCCACGATCCCAAGCTGCTTGAACGGAATGAAAAAATCAGAAAAACCCGTCAATCTTTTGGTCGTATCCACGGATTCAAAAATGCAGGAAAGCCTGCTGACGGAGCTTTTGCGCCTTTCTATCCGCGGAAATTATGCCATCCATCAAATAAATGTTACCCAAATACATAAAAGAAGTTATCGGGATGTCTTTGAAGAATATGATTTAGTGATCAGCAGTTCGACCTTCGATGTCCCCCGCTGCAAGACGCCGATCATCGCAGTCGAGCTGTGTCCAAGTGTCCAGTCCTTGAATAAGATCCAAAGCTTGGTGGACCAAATGAACGAGCAAAAAAGTAAAGCAGTATACGCATAAAAATGGACCTGAGCGCTTACTGCTCAAGTCCATTTTTAGCTGCTATTAAACGTGCCAGTTCCTTTTCCATCGAGGCCTTCTCCGCCGTTAAACTGTCGATCATTCGTTGGTATTTTTCGGTCCCGTTTCTTTTGCGGATGACATTCAATTCGACGAAGGAATACAGGATGACGACGGCTGACAAGCCAATAATCACTGCAAAAATAATTCCTGTATTTATTCGTAATAATGTATATAAAAAGACGATCGCCGCAACCACGATTTCAATGATACTCAGTTTGGCTCGGCGTCCTCCTCCAAATAGTACACGCTTCAACGTTGAACCATGAAGCAATTCCTCATAACGAGTCAAGCGCGCTTCTAGAAAGCTGACCTGCTCTTTTAGTTGATCGATTCGTTGATTATCTGACATAGTGTTCTCGCTCCTTAATATCTTGACTCTTATTATCCCTAGTAATCTCCGCTTTCGCAAATATTTTATTTGTTATTATAGAAATAATAACTTTTTAACGGCGTTGACAAAGAGGCATGTCCGTCGCTAAAAAAATGAGAATATGTAAAGGGTACCATTTGGTCACAATGACCCTTCTGCCAGAAAAACTTCTTAAATTCTTATTTGAATAACGGGAAAAGTCTTGTACAATAACTTTGTAAGCGAATTCAATTCGCCCACTATCAGCAAAGAAGGAGTGTGTCAAATGATTATTGGAATTCCAAAAGAGATCAAGAACAATGAAAATCGTGTTGCCCTGCCCCCATCTGGCGTATTTGATTTGACCAATCGCGGCCATCAAGTATTAGTAGAAACGAATGCCGGTAAAGGTTCCGCCATTTCAGATGATGAGTATACTGCGGCAGGCGCTACCATTATCGAGAATGCTGCAGATGTTTGGGCAGCCGAGATGGTCATGAAGGTCAAAGAGCCCCTTCCAGAAGAATATCAGTATTTCCGTAAAGGATTATTATTATTTACTTACTTACACTTAGCTGCAAACAAACCGTTAACAGATGCCCTAGTAAACAGCGGTGTCAACGCGATCGCCTATGAAAATGTGCAGCCTGCGGACAACACACTGCCTTTACTAGCGCCAATGAGTGAAATCGCAGGACGAATGGCGGCCCAAATCGGCGCGAACTTCTTAGAGCGTGTCAATGGCGGCAAAGGCATCTTGCTTTCTGGCGTTCCCGGTGTGAGACGCGGCAATGTCGTGGTGATCGGCGGCGGTGTCGTTGGGTTGAATGCCGCGAAGCTCGCAGTCGGACTCGGGGCTAACGTGACGCTTCTTGATGTCAGTGTGCCTCGTTTGAAGGAACTGGATATTATTTTCGGCAACAGCGTACAAACTATGATGTCTAACCGCTTCAACATTCAGGAATGCTTGAAGACAGCGGATCTAGTCATCGGGGCTGTCTTGATTCCAGGGCACAAAGCGCCGACTTTAGTAACAAAGGAAATGGTAGCGACTATGCCGGATCATGGCGTGATCGTCGATGTGGCCATTGACCAAGGCGGTATTTTTGAAACAGAAGATCGAGTGACCACCCACGACGATCCGACTTATGTCAAAGAAGGCGTCGTCCACTACGCGGTAGCCAATATGCCAGGTGCTGTGCCGCAGACCGCTACCCACGCCTTGAGCAACAGCACGATGACTTATGCAAACCTGCTGGCTAACAATCCGCTAGAAGAAATCTTGAAAACCAATCTAGCCCTGCGTCGCGGAGTGAACACATACGGTGGTAAATTAACGATCGAGGCAGTCGCCAACGATTTAGGTATGGAATACACGCCAATCGACGAGTTATTGAACACTGAGCTATTGATGAATTCATAAAACAGGAAGGACCTGTCAGCGAGCTGCTGGCAGGTTTTTTGTTATAATAAGGTACATTCTTTGATTACAAGGAGGTTCACGGATGATTTTTTCAGATATTACCTATATACGCCCTGATTTGACGCGCTATGAAACGAATGTCGATCAGGCCATCCAGCAATTTGTTGAAGCTGGCGATTATGAAACGGCGAAGCAGGCCTTTGAGCGATTGGACCATCTGCGGGGCGAAATGTCAAAATACATGAAATTGGCGTACATTCGTCACTCGATCGATACAAAAGACAGCTATTACAGCGGAGAAAATGAGTATTGGGATCATCACACACCTTTGGTCGAACAGATCCACAATCGCTTTTATCAAGCGTTACTAACCTCCCCTTTCCGATCTGAATTGGAGGAAGAATTTCCTACAACACTTTTTCTATTTGCGGAGGACCAATTGCGGCTGTTAGACGACTCGGTCATCGAACTGATGCAAAAAGAAAATGACGTTATCAGCCACTATACGCAATTGATTGCTTCAGCCGAAATAATATTTAACGGAAAAACCTGCACGTTGTCCGAATTATCTGCTTTCTTCAGTGATCCGGATCGGGCCATTCGAAAAGCGGCTCATGAGGCCTACGAGGAGTTTTTTGTCACACATGAACAGGACTTTGATAACCTCTATGATCAGTTAGTGCACTTGCGGCATCAGCAAGCCCAAAATTTAGGGTTTGATAATTATGTTGACTATGGCGACCGGTTGATGAATCGCTGGAGCTACGACAGAGACGCTTTAAGAGCCTTTCGCCAATTTATCATTGAGGAAGTCGTACCGATCAATCAAACCCTTTACCGCCGTCAAAAGGAACGTCTCGGCGTCGATACGCTTCTGCATTATGACTTGCCCCTCGTCTATCCGAAGGGCAATCCACGTCCTCAAGGAAACGACAAAGAGCTCGTGGCACGTGCACAAAAGATGTACCATGAATTATCAAGTGAGACAGGCGCCTTCTTTGACCAAATGATCCATCAGGAGCTGATGGATCTCGTCAGCCGTCCAGGCAAACAGAGCGGCGGGTATTGCGAATTCATTGACGAAGTCCAAATGCCCTTTATTTTCGCCAATTTCAATGGCACTTCAGATGATGTCGATGTCTTGACCCATGAAACAGGCCACGCCTTCCAAAGCTATTTATCTCGTTGGATCAGAGAACCAGAGCTGGTCTTTCCTACTTCGGATACCGCAGAGATCCATTCTATGAGTATGGAGTTTCTGACGTGGCCCTGGATGGACAACTTTTTTGGGACGGACAGTGAGAAGTATAAATATGCCCATTTAAGCAGTGCACTGCAATTTTTACCTTACGGCGCGCTGGTTGACCATTTTCAAGAAGAAGTGTACGCCCATCCAAATTGGACAGCTTCAGATAGGAAAAAATGCTGGCGAGAATTAGAACAGACTTATTGTCCTGAAAGAGATTATCGTGCATCTGATGCCTTGGAGCGCGGCATCTATTGGTATCGCCAGGGACATATCTTTGAAGTGCCTTTCTATTATATCGACTACACGCTAGCGCAGGTTTGTGCCCTGCAATTTTGGAAACGAGCGATTGTCGAACACGATCCGACTACTTGGGAGGATTATCTTGCCATTTGCCGGATCGGCGGAAGTCAGACATTTTTAGAAACCGTGGCGCTGGGGCAGCTCGACTCTCCCTTTGATCGCGAAAAGATGAGTGACCTATTAGCCTCTGCGGCCCGCTACTTATCCGACGTACCAGAGTCAGAATTGCAGTAACAAAAAATGCTGAAGAAGACAGACTATCTATAAAGATAGGGACTGCTTCTTCAGCTTTTTCTTGATTGTCCAACGGGTGAATCCGGGTTAAAAGGCACTTATCTCTTTTGCAATATTTTTAGCTCTTATTAACAAACCTAAAAAAATCTACTCATTGAGAGCAGATTTCTATTTGGGAATCACCATCCGACGGTCATTGCTCATTTCGTGAATCATGATTGGTCGCTGATAAAAATCATTTAAAATAGGTTCTTCTAACAGCGCGTCTCGAGGGCCTTGCTGAACAATTTCTCCGTTGCGAATCATCAGAACATGCGTCAGTATCGGCAAAATTTCTTCCGTGTGATGGGTGACATAGAGCAAGCTCGGGGCGTCTGCCGCCTGCTTCATTCTCTCAATGCGTGCCAGCAGATCCTCTCGTGCAAATAGATCCAACCCGTTGCAAGGCTCATCTAAGATCAACAGCTCTGGTTTAGCCATCAGCGCTCGCGCGATCAGCACTAGCTGTTTTTCCCCTTGGGACAGCACCTGATAAGGTTTACCGATCAGTTTTTCAGCGCCCAGCGACGACAGCATCTGCTTCGCTTCCTTCATTTCGTCATCCGAAACCTGCTGATAAATCCCGATACTAGCAAATTTTCCCGATAGAACGATCCATTCCGCAAGCTCTTCTCGGTGGATTCGTTCTTGCAGAGACTGGCTCACCCAGCCGATCCGTTTCGTCAAATCGGGAATCGATGTCCGCCCAAAGACTTCTCCTAGAACCGTCAACCTCCCGCTTGAGGGCCACAAATTACCAGAAATCATATTTAGCATCAAACTTTTCCCTGCACCGTTCAATCCTAAAACTGCCCAATCTTCACCTGCTTTGATTCGCCAATCAATGTCCTGTAACAATACGTTCTGCTGACGGACAAACTGAACGTTTTCAAAAGATAAAATATCCATACTTTCCTACCAACCCCTTCCTTTTTTACAATTTTAACAAAATTTCACAGGAATGATATGGGAAATGATATAATTTAGCAAATGTCTCGAAAGGAGTTTTATCGATGAATTATGAAGTATCAGCCAGCACGTTTGCTCCAATCGCAAAGGTCCGCTTGCAAAAGGGAGAGAAATTACGGATTGAACCAGGAGCGATGGTCTACCAGCTCGGGCAAATCGAATTAGAAGGAAAAATGAATACCAATGGAAAAAAAGGGCTCGGCGGTGCGTTAAGCGCTCTAGGGCGATCCGTGACTAGCGGCGAAGGCTTTTTCATCAGTACAGCCACGGCGAATTCCAATGACGCGATGATCGCTATTGCTCCAGCCGTTCCGGGGAAGATTTTCGCTTTAGAAGTCGGTGCTGAACACTGGCGTTTGAACACGGGGGCCTTTCTGGCGAGCGAAGAACAGGTGAATTATCAGATGAAGCGGCAAAAACTATCTGGTGCCCTATTAGGAGGAACCGGCGGCTTATATGTAATGGAAACTACTGGCAACGGCCAGATTCTTGTCTCTGCCTTTGGTGATATCGAAAAAATTGATTTGGATGGGCAGCAGCCGGTCATTATCGACAATCAGCATGTCATCGCCTGGACTAGCTCACTGGATTACAACATCAAGGTCGCTTCTGGCACCTTCGGCTTTACAACAGGTGAAGGCGTCGTCAATGAGTTCCATGGTCGCGGGTCTGTCTATATCCAAACGCGAAATTTTGAAAGTTTCGCGGAGCATGTCAGCACGTTGATCCCTAAATCTTAAATATTTTTAGGTAGGATTGTAAGTGGGCGGCAGAACAGGTAAAATATGGAGGACACTGTTGTAGAAAGCTGGTTTATATGACTGAAAAAAATACTTACGGAAACGGGTCTGTTGAACATCCTTCACGAATGGCTCGTTACCATGCAGATACGGCAATTCCGCCGAAAAAAGAAGTAAAGAAAACACTGGAACCGACTGACGAAGCAGAAGCAATCGGAGCTGGTCCTTCTAAACCGAAAAAACAGGCAAGCGCACAGGAAAAAATGGTCCAAAGCACTGCTTGGCTAACAGTCGGAAACATCTTCTCTCGATTATTAGGGGCGGTTTATGTGATCCCCTGGATCGCGTGGATGCAGCCTCACGGACTAGAGGCCAACTATTTATACACCAAAGGATACAATGTGTACGCCCTGTTTCTCATGATCTCCACTGCGGGAATCCCTGCTGCTGTGGCGAAACAGACGGCGCGATACAACTCCATGAATGAATATGGGCTTAGTAAGAAACTGTTATTTTATACTATGCGGTTAATGACTATCGGCGGCATTATCTGTGCCGCTATCATGTTTTTAGGTGCGCCCTACCTGTCTCAAGGAAATGCGGATCTTGTTCCTGTCATGCGCTCGTTAAGCGTCGTCTTGCTGATCTTCCCAGCGATGAGTGTTATTCGCGGGTTTTTCCAAGGGAACAACAACATGAAGCCCTATGCGATTTCTCAGATCGTTGAACAGATTGCCCGTGTTTGCTACATGCTGGCTTCTGCTTTCATCATCATGCAGGTCAATAATGGCAGCTATAAAACAGCCGTCGTGCATTCCACGTTTGCTGCATTTATCGGCGTTGCCTTTGCTATGGCCGTGTTGCTGTTCTCATTACTGAAGGAACGAACGGCTTTTCGAGAGCTGATCAAAGAAAGCAACAACCAAATCAGCTTCTCAGGCCGCCAATTGGTCTTGCAAATGATTGCCCAAGCGATCCCCTTCATCATCGTCGGCAGCGCCATCAGCATTTTCAAACTGATCGATCAATATTCCTTTGAAAAGATCATGCTGCTTGTTTCCGATTATTCTGCTGCAAAAAATGCGGATTTGTTCACGTTGATATCCGCGAATCCAGATAAATTGACCATGGTTGTTATTGCTTTGGGAACGGCGATGGCGACAGCAGGATTGCCACTGATCACCGAACGCTTCAACAAAAAAGATCAAGCGGGTCTTGCACAATTAGTGACTAATAACTTACAATTGTTATTTTTTGTCATGATGCCTGCTACGATTGGAATGATTGTTTTGGCCTATCCGTTGAATACGTTGTTTTATTGGCCAAACCCTTTAGGCGCGGAATTATTGGCAGCCTCTTGTGTCGTCGGCATCATGATGGGTTTGTTCATGGTCTCTTCAACCATGCTTCAAGGGCTAGATGGAAACATGCAAGCGGTATGGTTCCTGTGTATCGGTCTTTTCGTTAAGGTAGTCACACAATTTCCGTTGATTTATATGTTCAAAGCATACGGGCCTTTGATCGCGACTTTTGTTGGCTTATTCGTAGCCAATCTGTTCTTGCTTGACCGTATCCATGTGTTATCGAAATTCCCATTCAGAGAAACACTAAGCTCTATCGGAAAGGTCACTGTGATGTCCTTGGTTATGGGTGCTGTTGCTTTCGTCGCCAAATTTGGCTGTGAACTGTTTTTAAGTTCAGACTCGAAAGTCCAGTCCATGATCATTATTCTGATTGTCGCAACTATCGGCGGCTTCACATACATTCTCTTAGCTTTGAAAACTCGGATGGCGGACAAATTATTAGGCCCTCGGGTCGACGGTATTCGACGTCGTTTGCGGATGCGTTAACAATAAAAATCCTCTTGGCTTTACGGTCAAGAGGATTTTTATTGAAAAAAACAGCCTGACGATTTGCTTTATGCGTCGGGCTGTTTTTCGGGAATCGTACAATACAGCGGCTCAATACCCAGTTTTGCCAAAAAAAGAATGAAATCACTGAAGGCAATGACCACTGTTGCGGTATTCGTATTTGGGTGAAAGCCGATTTTTTCCCTTTGGTCAATGGCTTTATCGATGATCAAGGTGATTTGCTGTTTGGTATCATGGGGCAAAGCAAGAGGTGTGACCGAGCCTCGCTCAAGGCCAAGCAACTCAAAAAGCTCTGCTTCCGAAGCAAAGGACAATTGCCGCTCCTCTAATTTCTTGGCAAGCGCCTTGATGTCTAGCCGCTTCTGACCAGGACAGATCACAAAATAGTAGTTCTTCGTTTTCTTGCTTTTCATCAATAGGTTTTTCACGTCGCTGCCGTCGATCGTAAAATCGATCTCAGCAACCGTATAAACGGCCTGATGATCGATCCGTTCATAAGGGACCTGCCACTCTTCAAACAATTGATACACTTCTTGGTCTGTCGCTTTTGCCACCCTTCTCACCTGCTTTCTTTTAAGAGATTTCGCCATGTGATGATCGTTTTATTGACATGATTCAAGACTTCCAGCTCCAGCTTTTTCGTATCCGATACTTCCCGCTGTTGAAAATCAAGCAACGCGTAGTAATTTTTATGTAATTGCTCCTCTATCGACTGATTGGCCTCTGAAACGATCAGACTAGACGCTTCCGCCTTCAATTGTTCAAGAACGATCGGTGTCGTTTCTTGAAAATAGACATAGCCATAGCTGTTAAGATTTTTTTTATAGGATTGCAGCGTGTCTAAGGAGTGTTCAAGCACCGTTAGACCATCATTGGTTTGTTTGGGAATCTGAACAACCGCTTCTTTGGTACGCGGAGCCGTTGGTTTTCGTTTCAGGGCCCACCGGGTGATCAAAAAGGTGATGAGACAAACGATCACATTTGACAGCAGCACCTCTGGACGCAAAAGATTTTCGAGCATAACTATCACTTCCTCTAAGAGATGTTTCCATTATACCCAACAAGCCTCGTTTAATATATCCATTTCTCCAAAAAAGAAAGAAAAAGCCAAACGGATTTTTTACGCTCTCAATAGAACGTAAAAATCCGTTTGACTTTCGCACGGTTCAGTCTTCCGCTATACTACTTGTTCGGTTCACTTATTTTTGAGGAGACCTTTGACAATGCCTGTGCTAGATCCTCTAATAAATCGTCTGTGTCCTCGATGCCTACAGACAAGCGGAGCAGCCCTTCTGTAACGCCCTGCTTCTCCCGTTCTTCCTTTGGTACACACGCATGGCTCATCGTCACGGGATAGGATAAGATGGACTCTACTCCACCGAGACTGACTGCGGCGATTGGCAGCTTCAAGGCATCCGCAAATGTGTAGACCGCTTGTTGATCGGCTAATTCAAAAGACAGCACGGCGCCGCCTGAGGTTGCTTGCCGTTTGTGCACCTCATAGTCGGGGTGGCTCGGCAGCCCAGGGTAATGGACTTTTTTCACGGCAGGATGTGCCTCCAGCATTTGGCTGATTCGCTCAGCACTGGTCGCACTCTGTTCCATCCGCAGACCCATCGTCTTCAATCCCCGCATCGTCAGCCAACAATCCTCCACTCCTAAAATCCCCCCCAAAACTTTTTGCTGAAGGGTGATTTGATTGTGCCATTCCTCATCATTTGTCACAACTAATCCTGCGACCACATCGCTGTGGCCATTAATGAATTTCGTCGCGCTATGAATCACGACATCCACCCCCAAAGCAAGGGGCTTCTGAAATTGCGGTGTCATAAATGTATTGTCCATCATCGTCACTAAATGGTGCGCTTTTGCGATCGCCACGACTCCAGCGATATCCGTTACTGACAACAGCGGATTTGACGGTGTTTCTAAGTAAAGACCACGGGTATTTGGGCGAATCGCTTGTTCCCACTCGTCAAGATTCGTCTCATCAATAAAGGTCACTTCGATGCCGAATCGTTTCATAACCTCATTGACCAATTGGAAGGTCCCGCCATAAATACTTTTACACATGACTAAGTGATCGCCCTGATCAAAGCTCAGCAGGACCGCCGAGATTGCTCCCATCCCAGAAGCAAAGGCTGTCGCATATTTTCCATTTTCCAACGCCGCGACTGCTTCTTCCAGAGCCGTTCTCGTTGGATTGCCAAAGCGTGAATAGGTATAGGTCTGCCCATCTTTGATGGATGCCTGTTTAAATGTTGAACATTGATAAATCGGAATGGAGGAAGCACCGCTCTCCTCATCAAATGCGTTATATCCGTGAATAAATTTTGTCTTATCCTTCATTACAAATCCTCCTCAACCATTACTTGTAAGCCAAGCTTAACACCAATCGAAGCGTTTTCAGCGATCGTGTATAAATTCCCATAAGAAACTTAGCTTATTTTTAGGAATTCTAGGGGCTTTCTAATGGATGAAGAAATAAAAAATACCGCCTAATAAGAACAGCAACCCGAAATTCACAATACTAAATAGACCCAAGAATTTCTTCGTTTCGTTTGGAAAATAGATCCGAAACAAATTGTAGCCGATCAGATTCGCTAAAGAGGCCAAAAGGGTTCCCAAGCCGCCAATATTGACACCCAAAATGACGGCCTGCTGATTCGTCGTAAATGGTGCGATCAAGAACGCTGCTGGGACATTTGAAATCACCTGACTGAGCCCCAAACCTGCCAAATAAATTTGTTTGCCGTTCAATGACTGTAAGAACTGTTTGATAAATTGCGCTTCTCCGATATTTCCGACGATTAGAAAAAAACATACAAAGGTAAGCAGCAAACCGTAGTCCACTTCCTTGAAGAGTTCGCGACGATACACCGCAACGATCAGCGCGACCAAAGGAATGACTCCTTGATAAGGCAGTACATCGAGCACCACCAGAATCATGATAAGCATCAATCCACTCAACAACATCGTTTCTTTACGTTCGAATCGGTGGTCTTCCATGTCTATTTCTTCTAAAGAATCCTTTGCGACTAAACACGTCAAAATCCCTAATGAAAGAACGCTGACCAGCAAGACTAAAAACATCCACGTCAAGAATTGACCCAACGGCACATGATAATAGTCATATAAATACAGATTTTGCGGATTGCCAAAAGGAAAGAAGCTGCTGCCTAAATTCGCTGCCACGATAATCAAGACACTCCCTAAAAAGCGCCCTTTGAATCTCGGAAGAACGGCTAACAGCTTTAAATAAATCGGCAGCAACGTCAAAATCGCTACATCATTTGTTAAAAACATCGAACCAACCAACGATAACAAAATCATTAGCTGAACCAATTGCCGTGTATTCTTTGAATAATGAAGGAGCTTCTGTGCAACGAACCGCAACACTCCCACTTGCTCAAACCCCTGGATCAGCAACATTAAACCAAATAAACTAAAAATCACTTTGTAATCAATAAATCCAGCGGAAAATCGACCAATCAAACAGCTAATGATTGCTAGAAGTAACGAAACACTCATCAATCGATTATTTATAAAATAGTTTGCCATACGCTTCACACGTCTACACCTTCTCATTCTAACTTTCTTTTCAATAGAATACTCCAAATACTTAAAATTAGGCAAAAAATAGACCCCCGACGAGAGGGTCTACTGAAATATTTTAATTAAGCATGTTCCTGATTCGCATAGCCTGCATACGAAGTTCGTTTACTACGATTGTAAAGCACAGAAATAATTTGAATTACAGAAATCACCACAATCACAAGGCTGATAATTAGTCGAATTGATGCGGTATCGCCAGTTGAGATATAGTGCAGCACATCTCCGCTGGACCAGGTTTGTTCCTGTAATAGTTCTACTAATTCAGAACTGAAGATATTTTCTCGCATCAGTAAAAAGA
Organism: Enterococcus sp. AZ048; assembly: GCF_051715125.1. NCBI lineage: Bacteria > Bacillati > Bacillota > Bacilli > Lactobacillales > Enterococcaceae > Enterococcus > Enterococcus sp. AZ048. The sequence goes on from NZ_JBIOTD010000002.1 coordinate 470,966, forward strand.
CCCCTAGAATTGTCCATATCAAAATCTCAATGATCGACCATAAACACACGCGATTCGTCCAACGGCGATCGACCAGTTTTAATACGTTTGAATTTAAGGTCAACAGGACTCCAACGATCACTGTTGGTATTAAGAGCATCGTAAAGCTGTTACTAAACAACGGCACGTTGACAATCGCATGACCCGTTTTAGAAAAAACCTGCGGAAATAAATTCAAGGCTCCGAAGATCAGAAAAGCGCAAAAAAGCAACGTCGCAATGATCTCTGCCACTGGATCAGAAACGGGGATCAGTTTTTCCGTGGTCAGCGGCGGCAAGTCCGCCACTTTCCAATCGTCTTTTTTCTTACGATTGAACACTCCGGTTCGTTCGGCGATCACAAATCCGATCGTAGTCCAAACCAGTGTCTGCATCACCCCAGATACCCCGCTTTGAATGCCCGATTGGAACATCACCTGCAGGATTCGACCGACCTGCGGACTATTCTGCTGAAGGATTTCGAAAACGCCAGAGACTGCACCAACTATTAAGGTAATAATCCCAACGATCGGCACTAACAGTTTCAATAAGCGAAGATATTCATCATAGACCTGTGGAGAAATGAGATACCGCGGATTCTGACGATATTGTTCGGCCAGTTTCGCTGGGGCTCCCATTGAGTGAAGGACCTTTTCGATTTCGATATCATTTGGCCGATCTGATAGCATATCATAAATATTGCCGCGCAGTTCCTTGGCGACTTCCGCCCGTTCATTTTCTGGCAATTGCTGAACAACCGCCGCTATATAGCGCTCAATTAGATTTTCCATTTTCACCCCTCCGAATAAATGCCGATCAGACTTTTTTGCATTTCCTTCCATTCCTCAAACAACTTTTCCCTAACTTTTATGCCTGTTTTACTGATTGAGTAATACTTACGCGGTCTACTCTCAGTCGTATCCCAATCACTTTCCAACAATTCTTGCTTTTCCAGCCTTCTCAGCAGCGGATAAAGCGTATTGGCTTCAATATCCATTCCTCGCTCCTGCAACGTCTGCAACAACGCATAGCCATAATGAGGCGTACTCAAACTGCCTAATACAGCCAAAACTAGATTTCCTCTTTTCAATTCTGTCACATAGTTTTGAACAATATCCTTGTCTGGCATATGATCACCTCTTCGTATTCATTATACTGTGCGACACACATTATAGTCAATAATACAATATTGTTAACCACAAAAAACTCCCGAAAAAAATTTCGAGAGTTTAAACATTATTTCGTTTCTAAATCATGCAAGAACAACCCGCTCAACAGCTTTGGTTCAAACCACGTAGATTTCGGCGGCATGATTTTCTTGGCATCTGCCACATCTAACAAATCGGTCATTTGGGTTGGATACATCGAAAAGGCTAATTTCCACTCACCAGAATCAACTAATTTTTCCAGCTCTTCAGTCCCGCGAATTCCACCGACAAAATCGATCCGTTTGTCGGTGCGAATGTCGTTGATTTCAAAAATATCTTCTAAGACAAATTTTTGCAGCAAGGCTACATCTAGTTTCTCTACTGGATCATTTGGTACCTTCTCAGGCTTAATACTCAATGTGTACCAAGCTGTTCCATCGTATAATTGACAGTCCCCCGCTTTTTCAGGTTTTTTAGTCCCTGTATTGGTTACGTGATAATTTTCTGCCAAGCGTTCCATAAAATCGGCAGGCGGCGGTGTTTTTAACACGCGATTGTATTCCCAGATCGCTAATTCATCTTCTGGGAAGATGATCGACAAGAATTGCTCCGTTTCGGGATTCTGTTCACCGGATTGACGTTTTTCCAAACCGATTTTCACCGCTGATTCTGTCCGATGGTGACCGTCAGCGATATATAACGCATCCACTTTTGTAAAAAGCCCTGCTAAACGATCGCTCGTTGCCGCCTGATCGATCACCCAGACGCGATGTGTAACTTCATGATAGCTCACGAAATCATAGACAGGCGCGTGCTCCTTCTGCCAAGTTTTGATGATCGTTTGGATCTCTTCCTGCGGGCGGTAGCTCAAGAAGATCGGACTTGTATTTGCATCGCAAGTGCGGATATGATTCATCCGATCGATTTCTTTTTCGTGACGTGTAAATTCGTGTTTTTTGATTTTTTCATCAATGTAATCGGTGATTGAGGTGCAGGCCACTATGCCCGTTTGACTGCGGCCATTCATCACTAATTCATAAAGATAAAAGTTGGCTTCATTTTCCTTAAATAACCAGCCCTTCTCTAAAAATGCCGCTAAATTGTCCGCCGCTTTTTGATAGACCTTTTCGTCATAAGGGGAAACATCGGCAGGCAGATCAATCTCCGCCTTGTCAATATGAAAATAGCTGTAGGGATTCCCGTTTGCCAGCTCTTTTGCTTCCTGTGAATTCACGACGTCGTAAGGAAGTGCCGCCACTTGTTCGGCTAAGTCCTCTGCGGGTCGAATGGCTTTAAATGGATGAACTTGTACCATTAAAATTCACACTCCTCATCACGTTTGATCGCCCGAACGCGGACGATGCCGTCATTTTTACTTAATTGCTCCACGATTGCTGCTATTTTTTCTGGATCTGTTTCAGAAACATCTACCAATGTGTAGGCATGCTCGTCTTTTCCGCGATTCACCATGTTGTCGATATTGACCTCTAAAGAAGCGATCTCAGACGCAATCAATCCCAGCATATTCGGCACGTTGCGATTGATAATGGTGATACGGTAGGGTGAATCAAAGGCCATTTCAACATTTGGGAAATTGACCGAACGCTTGATGACTCCTGTTTCCAAGAAACGCTTCAAGCCCCGCGCCGCCATTTTTGCACAGTTTACTTCTGCCTCTTCTGTTGAAGCCCCCAAGTGAGGCAAAACAGTGATCTTGTCATTATGAAGTAATTTTTCTTCCGCGAAATCGGTGGTAAACCCTGCGATTCGTTCTTCATTGACTGCCTTTACCACCGCACAGGTATCCACGATCTCCCCACGAGCAAAGTTCATTAAATGCGCCGTTTTCTTCATTTGCATCAATTCTTCCGTACTAATCAAATGATGGGTATGCTCCGTCAAAGGAACATGAATCGTCACAAAATCACAATTCGTCAACACTTCCTTCAAATCCTTCGCTCGTTTTACACGACGAGAAATACTCCACGCCGTATCAACAGAAACATACGGATCGTAGCCGGTCACTTCCATCCCTAAACGGTAGGCATCGTTTGCCACCATCGCACCGATGGAACCTAACCCGATCACACCCAATTTTTTTCCTTCTAATTCTGTTCCTGCAAATTGCGCTTTTTGCGCTTCTGCCTGTTCATCGACATTGCTGCCTTCTAGGGTCTGTACCCAACTGATCCCTTGAACCATCGGACGAACAGCCAATAATAGACTTGCGACGACTAATTCTTTCACCGCATTCGCATTCGCTCCTGGTGTATTGAAGACAACGATCCCTTTTTCCGTACACTCCTTGACCGGAATATTGTTCGTTCCAGCACCCGCACGCGCCACTGCTAAAACAGATTCAGGAAAGTCATAGTCATGCAGCTTTTGGCTTCGCAGAATGATGCCATCTGGTTCTTCGCTTTCATTGATTCGGTAATTCTCTTTATCAAAACGCGTCATTCCTTCAGGAGCGATCGCGTTGAATGTTTTAATCTGAAACATCTATTTTCCCCCATTTTCCTTTTCAAACGTTTCCATGAATGCGACCAACGCCTCGACGCCTTCGACTGGAAAGGCATTGTACAGACTGGCCCGCATCCCGCCGACAGATCGATGGCCCTTCAAATTTTCAAAGCCTTGTGCTAAAGCTGCTTTATTGAAGGCCTTGTCTAGTTCTTCATCGCCTGTCACAAATGGAATATTCGTGATTGAGCGACTGTTCTTCGCCACTGGACTCGTGAACAGGTTCGATTTTTCGATCGCGTCGTAAAGCAATTGCGCTTTTTGCTGATCCTTCGCTGTGATCCCAGCGACACCACCCTGCTCCTTCACCCATTCAAAGACAAGCTTTGCAATATAAATGGCATAGGTCGGAGGTGTATTATAAAGAGAATTATTTTTCGCCTGCAGTGCATAATCCATCATTGGGGCGAAAACAGCTTCTTGATTGAGCAAATCTTCACGAATGATCACGACTGTAAGCCCTGCTGGACCAATATTTTTCTGTGCGCCGGCATAGATCACACCAAAGTCTTCTACGTTGTACTCATTGGCTAAAATATTCGAAGACATGTCAGCGATCACGGGAACATTGCCCACTTTTGGAATCTTCCCGTAGGCAGTTCCTTCTATTGTATTGTTCGTTGTGATGTGCAGGTACGCAGCCTCTTGATCGACGGTCTCCGGCAATTCAGGAATATACGTAAAATTCTTGTCTTCACTTGAGGCAATCACTTCTACCTCTACCGTTTCGATGGCTTTGGCAGCGCTGATGGCTTTTTTCGACCATGATCCTGTATTCACGTACAATGCTTTTTTTCCTTGCGCAAGATTCAGCGGCAGCATAGTGAATTGCAAGCTGGCTCCGCCTTGCAGGAATAAGACCTTGTAATTGTCTGGAATCGCCATGAGTTCTCTTAATAACGCTTCAGCCTGTTGAATGATGTCTTCAAATAAGGAGGAACGATGACTCAGCTCCATCACGGACATACCGCTGTTTTTGTAATCAAGCATTTCGGACTGTGCGATCTCCAATACTGTTTTTGGTAATACCGCTGGACCCGCAGAGAAATTATAAATCGTCATACTTATTCGCTCCTTTTCATTAGTGACATCCCTTTAGATGTGATGATAATTATAACAGATGTCTTTATATGATAAAAGGCTAATTTAAAACTAATTTCTCTATAATATGGTTTTATACTGAAAAATTTCATCTTTGTTTGCAACAATCAAAAAAGCTTAACACTTTCGCGCTAAGCCAATTGGTCTTCTGCTCGTTTTAAAAAAAGTTCAAACTGCTGCCGCTCTTCTTTAGAAAATGCCGACTCCATTTGACGGCCCAATTCATCGAAAATCGTCTGGACCTTTTCTACCATCTGCTCCCCTTCAGGCGTCAGATAAATATTTTTTTGCCGCTCATTGTTTTTCGGAATTCTGCGATAAATCAATTTCTTTTCCTCAAGCACTTTTAGAATATTCGTTACGGTCGCCTGCTGCTTTCCCAGATAATTCGCCAATTCTCGCTGCATCGTTCCCGGATACATTGCAATAAAATTCAGACTGCGAGATTGCAAGCTATTCAAATGCAGCGTCTTCAAACGTTCAATAACAAAATTCTGCTGCAAGGTGCTAAGCGCATAGATTTTTTCGGCTAAATCTTCTCTTTTTGAGATCATCTTCTCCCTCATTTCTTTCTTAATAGTTTAAATCACAACTATTTATTTGACAACTGTTTTCAATCAGCGTATGCTGTCGATAGTTAAAATTACAACTATTTATGTTTAAAGAAAGAAGCGAATACTATGTCATTAACGCCGCAAGAAATGCAACGCACAAAAGAAGAATTTAAAGAAAATGTCGAACGAACAGGTCTTAGCCTCGAGCAAATTGCCGCTGACCTCCATACGACGCCTCAAACGATTGAAAATATCTTGACCCTTGATGTCAGTCATATCGAAGATCCGTGGATTCTCAAAAATTATTTAGAAGAAACACTAAATAAGCAAGGCAAAGCCGCGGTTCCCTTTACTGCATTGACGGGTGATCACCACGGCTATTGGTTCTTGAATAGTCGTCGGATCGATAAAAAGAAAATCGGATAGAAGGAAATTTTAATTAATTCATTACAAGGAAAAAATATTCTATTTCATCTTTTATTAATGACAGCTCATACAAAAATTCAACTAAAAAAGACTGACAGACAAATTTTATAACAGTCCTAAAAATTATAGCGCCTGATTTTTAAAAGACTTTTGTTTCCTTCTACAAGTTGGAATCAAAAGTCTTTTTTATCGTCCTTGATTTTCGAGTCAAATTCTTTTGCTACATATTGTCACATCGTTGAAATGAGGCCTGTTACAAAACATCTCTTTATGCACGCTTTTAAATCAGGTACACTGAAATTATCTTAAGTGAGTCAACTGGTGAAAGGTGGGATTTTTTATGAAAATAGGAAGCAAGCTAAAAGAACTTCGCATCGCTCATGGATATACTCAAGCGGAATTGGCAACGATTCTCAATGTCTCCCGTTCAACGATCTCAAGTTGGGAGATCAATCGAACCTACCCTGATCTCAGTATGCTTGTTTCATTGAGCCAACTGTATAACATTACGGTCGATCAATTGATCAATGAAGATGACAAGCTAGTGGATACGATGACGAAGGAGACGAAAAGGAATATGATCTTTAAACGAATCATTCTGTCATTGATTGTTGTGGTCCTCTCTTTTGCCGTAGTCTTTTTCTTCATTTGCTCAGGGAAAATCACCAAGCAAATGAAGAAAAAGTCCTGTCCTATGAATTTTCAGATTATTCAAAATTCGTAGAAAAAAAGAAAGAGAACGACAATTCGATCTATTATTATAAAGATAATTTTGTTGAAGAAATCATTGATACCTTACCTGACGGAAATGAAACTAGTCTCTGGCAATCCGCTCACCTAAATACTGGCTTTGACAGTCAAGTCATTTTAAAGGTTAAAAGAGATCAAGAAAATCAAATCAAAAAAGTCTCAGTAGTTGAGAGGAAAGATACAATTCAATTAATAGAGGACCAGTATGGCGGAAAAATTCATGCGGTGAAGTACAAATCAATAGAAGAAGCCAGTGAAGCTATCGCAGCAACAGCTCGTGATGCGAAAGGAAATCCAGAAGGACTGGTTGCTATGAGAGGTGATGATACCCATGCAACTGCTTATTTTAAAGTCACTGATTCTGACTAGTAATTCTACTCCCTCACGTTTGTACAAACTATTAACCTCTTCTTCCGAGTGTCTTTCTTTGATTCCCGATTAGGTATCATGCTAAAACAAATTAGGAACCATTTTTTAGATAACGAAAGGATGTACGGCAAATGAACAAAGGCAGAGTTGAAGCTTTTTCTGATGCCATCCATCGTAGCAATCATTATAACGTTCTGAACGAACGAGGGCCGGATAAACTCTTTTTGAAATAAAAATAAATCCCAGCAATAGGCACCTTTTTAGATGCTTTTTGCTGGGATTTTCTCTTATAGGAGTCCGCTTACCCATAAACTTAGGAGCACGACACCTGAAACGATTGCTGTAAATACGACAACGATAAGGGTTTTCGCCATCAGATCTTTTCCAAAATGTCGTTCTTTCCGCTTCGCTTCGACGTCCTCTCCCTCCATGTAGGCAACGATTTCTTTGTAGGTCTTCACGTTAGTTGCTTTCTTGATCTTTTCGATCTTTAAAGCTGCCCACATTCCGATCGCCCATAAAATAAATGGAATCCAAAGGCCTTTATCGCCGAACAGCTTCCACGCAGGTCCAAATAAAATCGCCGCTGCACCGATCGTTCCAAGCATGATCCAACTATACTTATCCATCTCATCTTTTTTGATCATTTTTTTCATCGTTTCCACGTCTCCTTTGACAAGCTCATCTAAAGTCACGTCAAAAAGAACACTTAGCAATAACAGGTTATGAATATCGGGATAGCTCCGTTCGTTCTCCCAATTGGAAATGGTTTGACGAGAAACATAGATTTTTTCCGATAATTCTTCCTGGGAAAATCCTGCTTCTTCACGTAGTCTCTTGATCTGTTTGCTTAAGTTCATTTCATCCGCTCCTTCATCCTTACCCTAATCGCTCCCTCGGATACTCACTAGCAAAAGTCTTTGTCATTAGGGGTTTTCCGCTTGTCAAAAGTCTTTATCATGCTTAAAAACCTTGATTTATCAAGTCTAACGGAAAAATGGACAAAATAAAAGTCCCGACGAATTTTCGTCGAGACTGTTTATAATTATTCTGCTTTAGAACGACGGACATAGTTTTGGTAAAGAATAATACCGACAACTGTAAATCCGACTGGACCTGCGATCATCCATAATGTATCGCGTGCGCCTGCTCCTTCGATGATTGGTTGGAAGATCGTAAAGACATTCGCACCCAATACTAATAGGAAGACTACGACACTGATGACCATCGTCATGCTTTTAGATTTGTATACTTCGAATGGACGATCCAAGCCCGTTTTGTTCTTGAATTTAGGGAATGCATAAATCAAGAACAAGTATGGCAATGTCATCGAAACGTTCGCCATCAAAGTCAAGATGTTGTAGAAGGCAGATGGATCTGGCGTTGCGAATGACGCGATCAAGATGATCGCAACAACGATCGCACATTGTGCCCACATTGCGTAGCTTGGCATGCCGTTTTCGTTCAATTCAGTGAATTTCTTCGGCCATAATTTCTTCGGTGTTCCCATGATCAACGTCTTCAATGGTGAATACGTCAATGTAAAGAAGGCACCACTATAGGCTAAGAACATCCCTAGACCAGTATAACGAGCAAACCAGTTACCCATACTGATCGCAGTTGCTTGGCTAAGGCCGATGCCTTTACCAAATTCAACCCCTAAGTTGTTCATCATTACGTAAGAAATATTTCCCAAGTTCGTTGAATCGCCTGATAATACGTCTTGCCAGTTTGTGCTTACGCCCCATAGGAAGATCCCTAGTGCGTACCCTACAGAAATGATCAAGGCTGAAAGAACGACCGCTTTCGGGAATGTTTTTTCAGGATTGCGTGTTTTGTCGACCATCCCACCAACAGCTTCAAGACCGCCGTAAGCGAAGATCGCGAACACCGCAAACCCTAACAAACCGATCGGGCTTTGGTAACTAGGATTTGGAGAATGTAAAATGTGGTCAAATGGTTGAGCCAAGTGTCCACCATTTACAACCAGAATAATACCTGAAATCACAATAAGAACCACGTTCAAACTAGTTACTGCTAAACCACCAAGACTGGTGATCTTAACGATTCCTTTGACCCCTTTGATTGAGACCAACGTTACGATGATCATCCACACACACGCTAAAAGCCCAACCATTTGTGTTGAGTTTAACCCGAACATGTGCAGTTTTTGCGTTTGGTCGCTTCCGGCGAAAGCCGTTGTGAAGGGAATCCAAACTTTTGATGATGTTGACACCATCCAGACAACATAGGAAGCAAACCACATGAATGTTCCGATAAATGCGAAACGTGGGCCTACGCTGACTTCCAACCATTTGTACATTCCGCTGTTTTCGCCTTTGATCGTTGAACCATATTCAGCCATCATTAACGCGAAAGGAATGAAAAATAGAATTGCAGCAATGACATAAAAGACGATTGAGCCATACCCCATCAAGTAGAATGCTACTGGACCGTTAGCAAACCCGAATACTGAGGTAAAGATCATCATGACCAGAGCGCCAAGCGTCATGCCTTTTTCTGCTTTGGACATTGAAACCACTCCTATTCAATTTTATCTCGGGTGCTCCTTCGTCTGGTCTATTCAAAACTTCAATTAGTTATTAATTGAGCAAGAATTTTTTAAAGACTAGAAAACCCTAAATGTAACTTTACAATGAAAAAACACAGAACGCAAGAAACGGACTAGTTTAAATATTCAGAAAATTCTTGTCAAAGAAACCTTTTGCGCCAGAATAGAGTGGACATAATTAAATGATAAAATAACTAGCCTTTCCCAGTAAATACTAAGCAAATTATAGCTGTTTTTTTATTGTAATTATTCGCATCACATTAATGCTGTTATATCGAATTTTTATAATGTATTCAAGCATAGGCAAGCGCTTTCTTTCCAGGTGCTTTTTTTATTTAAAATTAAAAAACGACAATGTATTTCCTAATAAACCTTCATAAGAGCGTGTATTAAAAAATTTTTCGTTTTATTTATGAAAAATCCATTTAAAATATTTTAGTTATTTGCCATTTAGAAACCATCATTTAGAAACGGAAAAATCCTCCAATTTTAATCTTTCTTGTGCGTATTTTTGACCAAAGTGACACAAAAAAAGGACGAAACGCCCTCTCTTCTGAGAGCCTTTCGTCCTTTTTTAACTTATTATTCGCTGATTTTTTTCCAAAAATTGCTTTGATTGATCCACAGCCAAGCACCAGATAAAATCGCCAACCAAATCATCACTCCGCCATTTAGAAGTAACGGATTAAGATTCATCACTACAGCGATCACATAAAGTGCGACTACGATCACGCCCAAGATCGATGAGCCGAAGAGCCACAGCATGAGCCCATAGTTTCCGACACCTCGAGTAAAGAGCTGGCTGACATTGGTCCATGTAATGTTCAGTAAACGGTAATCGCGGCTGAAAAAGTACAACGACAAAAGATAAGTCCCCCACAGTATTCCTGCTAAAAAAGGAACCAGTAAGTACAACGGTGCTTTCAGCACGAGGGCAATGATCAGCCCAACGCCGCCTGCGATCCCCATTTGAATCTTACAACCGACCCAGAATTTTTGTCGAAGATATTTTCTCATGGACAACGGCAACGACTGGATGAAGAAGAAATTCTCCCGATCCAGCGAGATCAAGTTACTGACAAAAGACGTTTGGTTCAACACAACACTGGAAAAGACTATACCTGCAACAAAGAACACGCCCATAAATGTCATCGGCAAAGTTTGCAGATCGATTGAGTTCGTCGTCACCATTGTTCCCACCATCACGACAGGCATGATCAAGGAAGACGTCAGCACCTGCATAATCAGATTGGGATTTTTAAGCAGTTGCACATTGTAGCTGCCTAATTGCGTTTTCAGTGATTGATTGGTTTTACGTTTTCGTTTGGTCGCAATCGTGCGAGAGCCCTCATCACTGAACTGTTCATATAAACTTGGAACGACGAAATAGCGTAGCGCAAGTAACAGCACCGCGGTTGCAACAAGCAGTCCAACAAGGGTCAGAAGTCCTTTCGTCGTAAACAAGGCGTGCATCACATGGTAGAACGGCATAAATATCGCGAAGGGATGGCGATCCGTAACGCCCGCTGAATGATCCACAGAGTTTTGGGAAAAATTGATCGCGAGGATTCCTCCAACAGAAACGACCATTGAGAATCCCAGCATCAAACTCGTAAATAATTTTTTATGTTGTCGGAACAACTTGGTTTTTGTCATCCCAAACACGATCAAGCTGCACAAACTAAAAAGCAGGTTAAAAAAGATGATAAATAGTAGAATGGCTCCAATCACCGCAAAGACAATGGAATAGCCGCTTTTAAACGCCGTTAAGAAAAATAAGATCAACAGCGGCAATAAAAAGGGCACGATCGTCATTCCGACCGCCAGGAATTTTGCGATGAAGACCTCCCCTTGCTTGATCGGTAACGGCAGATAATCCTGCAGGTCTTTGCTTTCAAAAAAGACGTTGAAAATGGCAGACAAGGATTGAGAAAAGCCGATCAACGCAAACAATGCCATATAATACGTAAAGAATCCCGGCAACTTTGAAAAATCGATCATGACCATCGTCAATCCGTAAATAGCTAAAAAAATGACCCCAGACAACAGATACTGCTGAACGATACTGCGAAGGACCTGCTTTCCTTTCCGTCCCTTTTTTCGAATTTGATTCGTCGCCGACGGATTGACATATAGCATATTGACGCCAATCAACCGTTTGATGATTCCGCTATTCATGAGCATCCTCCTCAATTTCAGCCACCAAATCCCCGTTCGCCTGTCGACCAGCCATCTTCAGATAGATACTCTCCAGTGATTCATTTGGATGTTCCGCTAACAAATCATCAACGGAGCCGTTATAAATCAGCTCTCCTTTTTTCAAAATCGCCAGATCATCGCACAATTGCTGCGCGGTGTCTAACACGTGTGTCGAAAAGATGACGGTTTTTCCTTTTTCCGCATGACGTTTGATCATTTCTTTCAAGTCGAAGGCGGCTTGCGGGTCTAATCCTTGCAAGGGTTCGTCCAAGATCCAGATATCCGGGTCCGGCAGCAGTGCCCCGATAATAATGGTCTTTTGCCGCATCCCATGAGAAAAGCTTTCCAGCGTTTCATCTTCATGTCCCACAAGATCGAACAATTCGATCAGCTCTTGATGCCGCTTTTCTTGCCCCTTCAGCTCATAAGCTGCGGAGATCAAATCCCAGTATTCATTAGCAGTTAATTGCAAAAACATATCTGGAGAATCCGGTACATAGGCGATTTTCTTTTTGATTGCCAAACGGTGCTCTTTTAAGTTTTTACCGTCAAACAAGATCTCGCCGCTCGTTGGTTCAATAATACTCACTAAGCTTTTGATCGTGGTGGATTTACCAGCGCCGTTATGTCCTAAAAATCCAAAGATCTCTCCTTCTCTAATCGTTAGGCTTAACTGATTCAGCGCTTTTTTCTCTCCATATACTTTCGTGATCCCTGTTAATTCAATCATTGTTCCATCTCCTCGTTTCCCCTACCAGCATCCAGAATGGCCTGCTAACTTAAGATTTTGGTCGCCTTTTTAAATATAACGCGTGATTGCTTTTATTCACTATACGAGAAAAAGCAGCGACTTACAATAGAATGGGCCTTATTAAACAGAGGACTCTTGTTTCAGTAACAACGCCTTTTGCATCATTTTATGATAATAAGGCCGCATCTCCTCTTCGGCTACCGCCTCGTCCAGCTCTGCCACAGCGATCCATTTGACATCGCTATTTTCGTCCTCCTTGATTGTTAATTGCTGATCTTCCTCCGCCATAAATAGAAAGGTCGTATTGACGTGCACGTGTTTTTTTATACGCTTTCCATTTTTACAGTGTTCCTCCACAGGTAAAATATCGAAGGCAAACAGCCCGTCATACATTAAGTGATAATCTGTTATCCCGGTCTCTTCTTCCAATTCCCTTTTAGCAACGCCCAGAAGGTCTGCGTCACCGTCAGCGTGTCCGCCGGTCCAGGCGTAGGACTGATAAATATGATGGAAAACCATCAACACCTTGTCATACGTTGGATTGACGACCCACGCAGAGGAAGAAAAATGAACCTCTGGATTGTCACGGGTCAAAAGGTCCTTTTGAAATTGCAGCTTCGTCAAAAACAACGTCTGATCCGCAGCTTCCTGTTTCGTGAAGGGGACGTATTCGCTGATTTGTTTTATTATTTCTTGCATTCTTTTCACCTCATACCATTGATTTTGACTCCTGTATCTACCGATTATAACAAAAGACCTCCGGCATCAGGATAGACAAGAAGACTCGATCAACGTGATCGAGTCTTCTTGTCTATGGGATGAATCGGTAGCCTGCACCCCAAACCGTCTGGATATGTACAGGCTCTGAAGGATTTTCTTCGATTTTTTCTCGAAGGCGGTTGATGTGGACTGCTACGGTGCGGATCTCTCCAATCGATTCCATTCCCCAAATTTTTTCGTACAATTCTTCCTTGCTGAATACCCGTTGGATGTTTTCCATTAAAAACAGCAACAGCTCAAATTCCTTGTGCTTCATCACCACTTCTTTTTCTCTGACAAACACCTTCATTGCTTCCGGCTGGATCACGATATCTCCCGTGCCTATCATGTGTTGCTTTTCAGGTAGCGACTGCTGCGTATTCAGGCGTTCAACTTGTGCGAGGTTGGCACGAACACGTGCGACCAATTCTGTTGGCGAAAAAGGTTTACTGATGTAATCGTCTGCCCCTAAGCCCAGTCCGCGTAGTTTGTCTAGCTCCTCGCTTTTTGCAGTGACTAGAAGAATCGGCACCCGCACCTCATTTCTAAGCTGGCGTAGGACCTCGATGCCATCCATAGTCGGCAGCATCACATCCAATAAAATCAAATCATAGATGTTTTTTAGGGCTTCGGTCAAGCCTTCCCCGCCATCATGGATCACCGTACTCTCAAAATGATTGATCGTCAAAAAATCTTGTACAATATCTGCGATCGCCGCATCGTCTTCTATGATCAAAATCTTCTTCATCGTTTTCCCCTTTACCTGCTGCAGGTTGTTTTTCTCTAGTTAATCCCTCATGTTGCTTCGCTGATGGGCAATTGGATTCGAATTTGCAGCCCGCCGCTATCAGAAGCTCGTGCTTCGATGGTCCCCGCCTGACTTTCAACCACTCGACGAGCAATTGCCAGCCCCAGTCCGCTGCCTTTTCCTGATTGGGTTCGTGATTCGTCCCCGCGATAAAAAACATCAAAAAGCTTTTCTCGTTGTTGAGGCGGAACCCCTGGACCATTGTCACTGAAGGTAAGGATTACTTGTCCTGACTGCTCGTACTGTTCGATGAACAATTGATTGTCCTTTTCGGCGCCATACTTTACTGTGTTTTCAATAATATTGAGGATCACATTTCGCAACTGTTCCGAGTCGATCGCTGCCATCGTTTGATACGAATGCACGCCAAGTGTGAGCGTCAAGCCACGCTGCCTGTACTCCTCTGAAATCCCCTGAATCAGCTCAGCTAGATATTTTCCAATATCGACAGGCTGTATCCTCAAGGCGTATTCCCCTAGATCGATCTTTGAAAATAGGAAAAGCTGGTCCACCAATCGTGTGAGGTCATCCGTTTTTTGAGTAATAATCTGCAAATACTTGTTCTTCATCGCAGGCGTTGTGGCAATCCCTTTGTCTAAACCTTCTACATAAGCTTTGATCGCTGTCAGCGGCGTACGAAGGTCGTGGGAGATCCCGGCGATCAATTCTTTGCGGTTCTCACTCGTTTTTTCTTGTTCCGTCACCATCATTTCTAAGCGCTCAGCCATTTCATTGAGACTCGTCACGACTGGACGAAATTCATCATTCGCCTGATACGTTGTCCGCCAACTCAAATGGCCATCACGAATTTGTTCTACGCCATAGAGTAACGTGTTCAGTCCTTCATTGATTGGTCGAAAAATGAAACGCGCGAGCACATAATTGGTTAAAATAACAAAAAGAACCACACAAAGTACAGTCAAAAAAGCGATCAAAAGAATCATTTCCTTGTTATCAATAATTTTTTCTTCCAAATTCATATGGTAATTCGGATTGACCAGCAAAAGGGTGAAATCTCCGATGGGAAGTCGATTAAGCAAAACGTTATTGACTACAAGAGTTTCTTGTTCAGGATTCCCCACCATACCAGTGACAATGTTATTTTCTTTGTACGTTCCTTCATGCGTTACCAATGTGTGTTCCTTATCATAAAGAAACAAACTATAGGCATGACGAGGATGCTCTGCGGCTAAACGATCGAGGGCGGTCGTTAACTCCGCTTCTGTCGGCGGCTTCGAATCAAAGGATTCCTGCAGGTCTTCGAGACGTTCGTATTCTTGCGCATACCCCTTATTTTCCTGCCACTGAGTTATGAAATCACTGCCCAGCGTTTCAGAGAAAATAAAAAAAACGCCTCCTAAAACAATCGTCGTCAAAACGATCGGCATGACGATCATTAAGACATTGGAAAAATATAATCGTTGTCGAATCGTCATTCTTGCACTCCTCACTGTTCGTTTCTCTCTCTTCTTATTTAACACGAATGTTTTGTGTTTTCACGAAATAAAGCAAGTATTAATAAATAGTTTATAAATTGTTTATTCTTTCCACCCTATTTATTTGCTTTTGTTTCTTATCATAGAAGGTGCTTTATCGATAAGATATTGACTGAACTGCTTCGGAGGAACTTATTTATGGATGAATTTACAGGATTAACAGAAAAACAAGTAAAGGAAAAAATTGCTGCTGGGCAGACCAATGAGCATCGGATGAATCCCGCGAAGTCGACAACGACGATTATCCGGGAAAATACGCTGACACTCTTTAATTTGCTGAATTTTCTTTTGGCCTTGTGTCTTTTCGCTGTCGGCGCCTACAGCAATATGTTCTTTATCTCGATCATTATTCTCAACATGATCATTGGGATCGTACAAGAGATTCGTGCAAGAAATATGGTCGAGCGCCTGACTTTATTGGCTCAACACGATATCACTGTGATCAGAGACGGAAAGAAACAATCCATCTCACCAGAATCATTGGTACTTGGAGACCATGTCTTGCTGAAGGCAGGGGAACAAATTCCTAGTGATATGCTGGTCTTGGATGGATTGGCAGAGGCAAATGAATCTCTGCTCACCGGCGAATCGGATACGATTCCTAAAAGAAAAGGATCAGAAATTTTATCAGGAAGCTACTTAACCAGCGGGCAGCTACTCGCAGAAGTTCAACATGTGGGAGCTGAAAACTATGCCGCAAAAATCATCAATGAGACAAAAACGGCAAAACCGATCAAATCGGAGCTGATTCAGTCCATTCGAAAAATCTCAAAATTTACAAGTGTTATCATTCTACCCATTGGAATATTACTATTTATTGAAGCCTTTTTCTTACGCGACAGCTCTACCCATACCGCAGTGGTCACTTCTGTTGCGGCGCTTTTAGGGATGCTGCCGAAAGGGTTGGTCTTGCTGATCAGCATTGCATTGACCACAGGCGTCATCAAATTGGCAAAGAAACAGGTTCTTGTTCAGAATATGTACGCCATTGAAAATTTTGCGCATATGGACATTCTTTGTTTGGATAAAACGGGAACCTTGACTGAAGGAAACATGCAAGTGGAGAATCTCTATTTGCTGGATGAGGACTATCGCGAGGCACTGCCTAATTTAATGACCAGCTATTTAGCTGCCACCGAGGATAGCAACCCAACAGCTCAAGCCTTGAATCGGTATTTTGGCTCAGGGGCGCACGACCCGGCTAAGCAAGTCTTGCCCTTCTCGTCCGAGAGAAAATACGGCGCGGTCACCTTTGAAAACAATACAACGCTCTATTTAGGATCGCCAGAAAACCTGTTGCCTGCGGAAGAGATCCCCAAGATCATTCAACACTATCAAGAATTCGGACTGCGTATCTTAGTGATTGCCTTATCGCCAACAGTGCTTTCAGAGCAGCCCAGCGGCTTAGCACCTATCGCCTTCTTGACCTTGAGTGATCCCATTCGCGAAAATGCAAAAGAAACCTTGGACTTTCTAACTGAACAAGGTGTGACACTAAAAATTATTTCCGGCGACAATCCGAAAACCGTTGCTGCGATTGCTGAAAAAGCAGGCTTTAAAGACTACCAGCAAGCCGTCGATCTTTCGGCATACACAAAAGAAGAAGACGTTCGTGCACTCGCCCACACCCATTCGATTTTTGGACGTGTAACGCCACAACAGAAAAAGCTTTTGATCCACGAATTGAAATCTCAAGAGAAAACAGTTGGTATGACGGGGGATGGCGTCAACGACATCCTTGCCCTTCGCGAGGCGGATATCTCCATCGCCATGGCTGAAGGCGATGACGCGACTCGTCAAATCGCTGACGTGGTGCTTTTAGATTCCAACTTTGGCAGTCTGCCGAACATCATTTTTGAAGGCCGCCGTGTTATCAATACAATTACGCGTTCCTCTGGCGTGTTCTTCATTAAGACGATTTATTCCTTGCTAGTTTCTTTGTTCTGCATTTTGACTGTCTCGACGTTCCCTTTTATTCCGCTTCAAATCACCTTGATTGATTTAGCGATTGAAGGCTACCCTTCTTTCTTCCTATCCTTCGAGGAGGATAACAGAAAAATCAAGGGACGGTTTTTACCAACCGCGATCAAACGCGCGCTGCCGAGTGGACTATTGGTCTTGGTCAATGTAGTTCTCGTTTGGCTATTTGGACAGTTTTTCTTGTCAGCATTAGATACACGTACCTTGATGTACTACTTACTAATCGGAATCAGCTGCTTTGCGGTGATGAAGTCGTGCCAGCCCTTCAATCGTCTGCGACTATTTTTAGTTGTTACGACGACGATCGGCAGTTTTGTAGCAGCTTTACTGTTCCACAACCTGTTATCTATCGGCTTGGTCACATTTCCGATCTTCCTCTTCTTTTCAATAATGATGATCGGCAATGTCCTTCTTTGGCAACCGCTTGCCAGCAGAATCAACAAAATGAAGTTGGCGTTTATCTAATTTATAAATAACAAAAAACCTGTCCGATTGGACAGGTTTATTTGTTATTTCGCTCTTACTGGCAACCAGACTTGGAATGTTGCATTTTCTGGATTGGCGTCCAGATACAGTTCAATATCCGGCAGTTCTGCATACTCAAAACCAGATGTCGGAAGCCATTCGGTAAAGATTTGTGTTTGAAGCTCTTGGATCGCACCGGGCATAGGTCCCGTTCCAGAAAAGATCGCCCATTTAGCTGCGGGAATTTCGTATTGCTTGAAGTTTTCAGGCACGTCATCACTGGCAACACCGATAACATATTCCCACTCTTCTTGACTTTCTGCTGTCATTAAACTAATGCCCATGACCCCTGGATTCTGCTGATCCATGATGGGAATGAGCTGCTCCAAACAGCCGTCCTTACTTGTTTCCGCCCAAAATTCTGGAATCTGTTTTTTAAACTTCTCCATGTCTTTGCCTAACGTGATCCCTACTCCTGTTACATTGAAAACGGACTTGTCGATTAATTGATATTCCATCGCATAAACTCCCTTTACTGTAATTTTGAAGGTCAACATGGGATAGCTGGTTAATTTAGTGCCAGATTGCTTTGCTTCTTTCGGGGTGATTCCGTGGACACTCTTGAACACCCGATTAAACGACGTCGGTGAATCATAACCGAATGCCGCCGCGACATCGATCACCTTTTCACCTCGTTGCAGTGCCACACCTGCCAAACTCATCTTACGGCGTCGAATGTATTCACCCAAAGTTACGCCGGCGATATACGAAAACATTCGCTGATAATGATAGGTCGAGCACTGCGCCAATTGCGCGGTTCGATCAAGATCAATCGTTCCCGTCAAGTGCGCCTCCACATATTCAATACTGTCGTTAAAATGATCCAACCATTCCATTCATCTTCCTCCTACACTTACTATACTGGGAAATGGAGCCGTATACCTCTTAAAACGTGCCGAGTTTGAAGAGCTTAAAAATGCAGCTTCGCCAAACGATCAAAAGCTTCCGCCAATACCTCTAATGGTTGTGTCGCTGCCAAGCGAATATAGTCGTCCCCCACCGTTTCACCAAAGGCTTTTCCGGGAACAAACAACACGCCGCTTTGTTCCAAGACCGTTTCAACAAACGTCACTGAATCTAGCCCGCTTTTACGGATATTGATAAACGCATACATGCTGCCCGTCACGGAACGCAAGGATAAATAAGGAATCTCTGCCACTCTTTTTTCAATATACGTCAATCGTTCCTTAAAAATCTCGACTGTCGGCGGCACGAGTTCTTCATAATGGTTCAACGCATAGATCCCGCCGCGCTGAGAGGCTGTCGGTGCCGAATACGTGATGCTCTCATTGATCATGCCGGCGACTTGATTAATATAGGCGGGTGCGATCATGTAGCCTAGTCGCCAGCCAGTCATCGCAAAGCCCTTCGACACCCCACTGATGGTGATGGTGTGTTCAGGAGCAAGACGCGCCATCGGGACAAATGTTTCTTTAAAAGCAAAATCCTCGTAGATTTCATCAGAAATAATGAATAAATCATTTTCAATAGCAACCTCCGCGATTTTTTTCAACGTTTCTTCAGAGAAAACCGCGCCTGTAGGATTGTTTGGCGAATTGATGATGATTGCTTTCGTCTTATCTGTAATCGCTGCTTTTAAATCTGTCACGTCTAATTGAAAGTCATTTTTCTCATAGGTCGGGACAAAAACGGGCGTTCCGCCAGATAAAACAACTTGTTCGCGATAGGGTGAAAAATAAGGCTCATGGATGATCACTTCATCGCCTGGATCAAGCAAGACTTGCATAACGAGGTACATTCCATGAAGAGCCCCCACGGTTGCTCGAACCTGATTGATCTGAAAACTCAAATCGTATTTTTTTTGATAAAAGTCAACGACTGTCGTTAAAAATTCTTTACTGCCATCGGGTGCCGTATAATTTGTGGCACCCTTTTTTACATCTGTATAGGCCGCTTCAATGATTTTTGGATTGGTGATCAAATCTGGGTCACCGATCGACAGATCAATAATATCTTCTTTTTCCTTTGCTAGAACAGCGATCTTCATCAGCAAATTTTCTGCCGGCTGCTGGAAGCGCTGTGCAATTTTATCTTTGTTCATCCTGGTTCCTCCGCCTCTGTTTACAATACTTTATTTAAGAAATCCTGTGTCCGGCTGTTTTGCGGATGCTCGAAGATTTCTTCTGGTGTCCCCTCTTCTTGAATGATGCCGTCCGCCATGAAGATCACACGGTCCGCTACCTCTTTCGCAAAGCCCATCTCGTGGGTCACGACGACCATCGTCATGCCTTTTTTGGCTAAATCCTGCATAACCGCCAACACTTCGCCGACCATTTCCGGGTCAAGGGCGGAGGTTGGTTCATCGAATAGCATCACATCTGGATTCATTGCTAAAGCTCGGGCGATCGCCACCCGCTGCTGCTGCCCGCCAGACAAACTCGCAGGGTAGCTGTCTGCTTTTTCCTTTAAGCCTACTTGATCCAACAGGGCTAATGCCTGTTCTTTGGCCTTTGTCGGATCTTCTTTTTTGATTTTTACTGGCGTAATCGTTAAATTCTCTACTACACTCATATGCGGGAACAGATTGAAGCTTTGAAAAACCATGCCCATTTTTTGGCGAATTTGATCGATGTTGCTGTCGGGTGCTGTGATATTTTGCCCCTCGAAAAAGATCTCGCCAGAAGTCGGCTCTTCTAAAAGATTCAAGCAACGCAGAATGGTACTTTTCCCGCTTCCTGAAGGACCGATGATGACTACCACTTCGCCTTCTTTGACCGTTAAATCAATGGCTTTTAAAACTTCATTGTCGCCAAAACTTTTCGATAGTTGTTTTACATTAATCATTTAAGCCCATTCTCCTTTCAACTAATCCCAATAGACGGGAAATACAGAAGGTCATTACGAAGTAAATCAGCGAAACGAGCACGTAGGGTAAGAACGGCTTGAAGCTGGCTCCTTGTACGACTCCTGTTTGGAAGATCAGCTCGGACACCCCGATGACTGAAACGACTGAGGATTCTTTGATGATCGTCACGAATTCATTACCTAATGCTGGGAGAATGTTCTTGATGGCCTGTGGGAAAACGATAAACCGCATCGCTTCTTTTTGATTCATCCCCAAGGAACGCGCCGCTTCCATCTGACCTTTGTTCACCGCGTTGATCCCGGCACGGACGATTTCTGCCACATAAGCCGCACTGTTTAATGAAACGGCGATACAGCCGGCTAGAAGTTTGGATAAATCTAGGCCTAATACGCCTGTACCAAAGTAAACGATAAAGATCTGAACCAATAGCGGGGTTCCCCGAACATATTCAATATAAATTACTGCAAGAGCCTTCAAGATCTTGCTTTTGCTTAACTTCATCAACGCCAGCAAGCTACCAAAAATCAATCCGAAGAGTACACCAACAAATGCTAATAAGATGGTATATTTCGCCCCATTCAAATAGTATGGACCGTATTTTTGCAAGAATGATTGGTCTCCTTGAAACATTAATTCATTGGCATCTTTTTGATAACCTTTCAGAAGGTCTTCATCATTGATCGTTTTGATCGAGGCATTGACGTGCTTCTTCAATTCTGGGGTGTTTTTTGACATCGCGATCGCGGTCACTTTTTCACCTTGTTCAAATTTCACTGGTGCCAGCTCCACATTGTCGCTTTGCTGTACATAGGCTTCAGCTACTGGCTGCTCCAGCACAACGGCTTCCACTTTTTTATTCAGCAAATTATTGACTAGGTCGGGCACTTTTTGCAGAGAGGTTGGTTCTGCCCCTGTCATTTCATTTTTGACAAGGTCTTCTTGTGTCGTTTGTTTTTGAGCTCCGACGGCTAATCCGTCAAAATCAGCGGTCGTTTTGAATCTGTTTTTATCTCCTTTACGAACCAGTACCTTTTGCTGAACGACAAAATACGGATCAGAGAAGTCTACTTCTTTTAACCGTTCCTCAGTAATAGACATCCCTGAAATAACTAGGTCGATCTTTCCAGTCTTCAAGGCACCGAGTAATGCATCAAAACCGAGCTCTTCGATTTTTAGTTTGACCCCCATATCCTTTGCGATTTTCTCTGCAATCGATATGTCAAAGCCAACGATTTTATCTTTTCCATCCACTTCTGCGTGGAATTCATAAGGCGCATAGTCTGCCGATAGACCAACGACCAATTCCCCGCTTTGTTGAATGCGTTCGTAAATTTCATCTTTTTCTGCTCCTTGTGCGGTTGCCGGTAAAATGCTCAACAACACGAACAGCACGGTGATCAACGCACCAATTTTCTTCTTCATCCGTCCCACTCCTTCTTCCTATCTACTGATTCACTCTTTTCAATGCAACCATCAATTTTGATCCTTATTCTTTGATCCGCGCGATTAAGGCTGTAGCAAGGTCGCAGGTGGAAAGACCTCCTGCCGACACTTTATGAATAATAATATAACTATGCAGATTTTTATAGAATAAATATTCAAAATCAACTTGCATTTATACTACCACAACTATTATAATAAAAAAAGATTTATCTAAAAAAATAATGAAAGAAGTTTTCCGATGACCAAACAGTTGATTGTACGTGGTGCACCACAGGAATATGAACTAAAAATCAATGCCTGGAATTCCTTAGAATCCCACCTAAATAGAAGAAAGATCACAAACATTCTCGTCCTCCATGGCGACACCTCTTGGAAGGCCGTAAAACCCTTTTTCCCTGAGCTATCAATAACAAAAACGTTTCATTATTATGGCGGTCAATGTACGGATTCTGCCGCTGAAGAATTTGCGTCTTTATGCAAGAAGGAACAGTTTGACGGTATCGTGGCAGTCGGTGGCGGAAAAGTGGCTGATTTAGGAAAGTTTGTCGCGTTCAAAGCACAGCTGCCGATCCTTATTTTGCCAACGTTGGCTGCAACTTGTGCCGCTTATACCCCGTTAAGTGTCGTCTATGATGAGACGGGCGTTATGCTCCGGTATGATATTTTTCCAAAGGCCAGTGATCTGGTTTTGATCGATCCCACCATTCTTTTGCACTCCCCTCGTGAATTGATGATCGCCGGGATCGGTGACACGCTCGCGAAATGGTATGAATCTCACGCCATCATTTCTCAATTGGAGGTGCTTCCTGTCGAGGTTCAAGTCGCAGCCTTTGCCGCTGAAAAGTGCCGCGGGATTCTTTTAGAAAAGAGTACCGACGCATTATCAGCAATGGCGAAGAACGAACTGAATCAAGCCTTTGTCGATGTCGTTGAAGCAAACATTCTACTGGCGGGCATGGTCGGCGGATTTGGCGATGAATACGGGCGGACAGCAGGCGCGCACTCGATCCACGATGCGTTGACCGTTTTGCCTGAGAGCCATCAGCAGCTTCACGGGAATAAAGTCGCCTACGGAATTTTAGTGCAATTGATGATCGAGGAAAATCTAGCAGAGATCCAACGCCTGCTCCCGTTTTATCACCAATTGAATTTGCCAACGAGTTTAGCTGATATGTCCATGGAGTTGTCAGAGGCAGACTATCAAGCCGTAGGGGAACGTGCTTGTGCCCCCGGTGAGATGATCCATTTAATGAAGGAAACGGTCTCACCAGCGCTCGTCATTGAAAAAATGAAAGCTCTGGAATCTTTGATGGAAAAATAAGAAAGCGGAACTTGTCAAAACAAGTTCCGCTTTTTTGGTCTAGCTTTAAAAAAAGTGCAAAAAAAAAGATACGAATGAAACGTATCTTTTTTAGAAAAGTTTCCCAGTTCTAATGGCATAAATAGTTAAGGAAATCAGGATGAACAACGCCAACATTTCTACTAGAAAGTCAGTGGTTTTTACTCCGTTTTTCGAAGTGTTCTTCTCTTGTTTCATTGCTCTATTAGGGCCCTCCTTACGTTTACAATGCAAGGATAGCAAACCATTGGTATAGGCTCGTAACAATTCTTATTGAATTTGATTAGAATACTGTGAGACGACCCTCATTCAATCCAATTTCTTTATAAAAAGGTCGCCTTTTGCCTTTCTCATTACTAGAGAAAGGCCCAACAACTGAAGGACTTGTATCAAAGGAACCCCCGCTCCAGTATAGAAGAACATGAACAAGCCCATTCCCTTCGGTGCCCAAGTAGCGAACCACGACACGCCAAAAAGATAGACAACATACGTCAGCAGCAGACCAAGAACTATGATCAAATACTCTGACAAAACAGCCCGCGTTTGTTTCTTTTTAGCGTAGGTGAACGTCGACAAGACGAACATCCCCAAGCTGATCAGCATTAATAGAGGAGAAAGAATACGGTAGATCCAGATCATGCCATTTACGATTCGTACGATTGGCCGTGTTCGTTTTGCTTCTGCCTCCATGCCCTTTTTAATAGTAGAAACAGAACGTACATTTACCAAGTCCAGGACTTTCTCCGCAGGTTGCTCTGGAACGAAGATCGAACCCCCGTAACTTGTTTGATAGCTTTTATAGAGGGTGGTCTCAATGATTCCAGCTTTCATATAATTTGCTACTTTACTCAGATCTTCCAGTTTTTTCCCATTGCTTTGTTTTGAGACGAAAAGCATATTCTTCTTGGTTAACTGCCCAGACTTGAATCCTTGCTCCAGTTCACGATTGATCTTTTTAAAGACTTTTTCGTTTTCACGGCCATCTTTATACAAACCCTCTCGCTGGAACATCTCCCTTAAGCCCCAGACAAACATATCTCCAGGCAGCTCGCCATTTTTGACAGGCCAAGAATCAGGCCAGATTGAGTCGTTCAGCATCCAGTGAATCCCTTGATGGTACTTCGCAAATGTCGGTGAGACTTCCTCCGCCTTCGCGAATGTTTTTTTCGACACCCAGATCCCGCTGTCTTCAGCAATCTCTGGTGTATCATACCCGCGATTATCAATTTGGATCAGATGTTCCGTCATCTTGGCAAAGGATGTCTTTGTTCGATCATTCGTTGTGAAAATACCGTAATGGTCTTCATTCATCTTGGAGATCAATAAGGACTCACCGACCGTAAATAAAACAGGTGCGATTAAAAGTAAAAAATTTCCAAGTATTTTTCTTTTTTTCGTCGTTTTTACAGACTGCCAAAAGGTACGAATCTTTTCCTTCGGTGACCCACCCAGCGGTCCTTTTCCCGCTAGGATACCCAAAAGTGTAAAAACCGTAGCGACGGCATAGAAAGGAACCAACCAAATCGAATCTTCTCGTAAAAACCAGAAAAAAGGAAAAGCTGCCATTAGCAGGATCGACCACGGCAGGCGCTGATGGATCGTGTCTTTCCTTCGTAAATACAGCCCTAAGATCCCTGCCAAAACAAAGAGGACAGCCGCAAACACTAAGCTGTTTCGGTAAATTCGCAAAGAAAAATCGGAGGCTAAAGTCGCTGGTGAGTAAATGAGAAATAAGAAGCCAAAAGCACTTAGGTACTTATTCTTAATCAGCGGCGCTAACGCCTTCACCATCGCAACTGCTGCGAGCATATCGATCAAACATAAAAAGAGCGGATATGACAGCCTTGAAAAATGATTCACTAGTAAAAAGAAGGTAAAAGACAATCCTTTAGTCAATATCCCTGCATTGTAGGGTCCTAGCCACTTACCGGCTAAAATGTTCAACGCCTGATTGATGGATAGCGCGTCATCATACCCTGCCTGCATATACACTTTGACAGGCATCTCCACAGCAATCAGAAGCCGAAAAAGAATCGCTAAAACAACAAAACCAACAAGTATTTTTCCTTTTTTCGTATTCAGGTGCCATCGTTTTATAAGGTTCATAGTTCAGGGAAAGGGATAAAAGGCGGCATTTCCCCTTCTACCTCCATTAAAAACTTTTGCAGCCAAATGACATCTAGCCATTGCTCAAATTTGTAGCCGATTTTAGGGAAATTCGCGACCTCGCGATACCCTAATTTTTCATGAAAATGAATACTGGCTTGATTTCCGCCTGTGATACATGCTGTTAGAATCGCCACGTTCTGCTTTCTCAACGTTGCTTCTAACGCTTGATATAAATGTCTTCCTGCACCATTGCCACGTTTGTCACGGTCTACATAAACACTGACCTCCACCGCCCAGTCGTAAGCTGCTCGTTCTTTATAAGCATGTGCATACGCGTAGCCTAAAATGTGTCCCTCTTCTTCTGCCACTAAGTAAGGGTATTTTTCACTAGTTTCTGCGATTTTTTGAACAAAATCCTTCGCATTCGGTACGTTATAGTCAAAAGTAATTGTCGTTTCTTCAACGTAAGGTGCATAAATCGCGGCCAAAGACGCGGCGTCCGCGGGTACTGCTGCTCTAATATTCATCATAGACCTCCTCGCTGTCCCAATTCTAACACTCCACTCTATAAAAAAACACCCTGTTCCAAAAGGATTACGACAAAACTTTAAAAATAATAAGGACTTATCTGCGAAGGCGGGGCTTACTTGAACCCTCCATAAACATGACATCATGATGGCATCAATAACACGTTGGTACATTTTTATACAAAGTTATTTCTCATTTATACAGACCTATTTTTTGTTTAAAAAGATGTGAATTTGCGAATTTTACCTGTTTGTCCTTATTCCTTGAATCCTATTAAAAGAAAATGGCAATTATTTAAGGCAAAACTGATTAGTTTTACCCCCTACTTCTGGTTATTTTTGCATAAGTATGCTTATATAGAAACTGTGTTTCTTGAATCCTCCATTTTCAATGTCACAACGAAAGTGAGTGTTTCAATAGAAGCCGTAGTTCACTAATTAAAGAGCATTTTTCGTTTTTCGAAAGATACGTCTATGCCTATGAATTAAAGGAGAAGTTATGAATCAGAATCAAACGCCGGATAATCATACAAAAGAAATGAGTCTGCTAGGACTGAGCATGAGCATGATCGTGATCGGCTCGATGCTTGGCGGCGGTGTATTTAATTTACCAAGCAGTATTTCCCAATCAGCTGGAGTTGTTGCTTCCTTGCTTGCCTGGCTGATCACTGGGATCGGTGTGTTCTTCATCGCTAAAGTTTTTCAGACTCTTTCAAAGGAGACACCAGAGATCATTGGGGGAATCTATTACTATGCAAAAGACGGTTTTGGCGATTATGTCGGCTTCAATTCCGCTTGGGGCTATTGGCTGAGTAATATAATCGGAAATGTATCTTTCGTTATTTTATTCTTAGATGCATTGAGCAAATTTATCCCGTCGATCGGCGGTTCGGGCGGTCGAATCGGTTTATTTTTAGGGACATTTATGATCTGGGGCGTGGTCTTTTTAGTCGCTCGCGGAATTCGTACAGCCAGTCTTTTAAATACCATCGCCACAAGTGCAAAAGTGGTGCCCATCTTGATGGCGATTTTTCTTTTGTTTATTCATTTTAAGTACCAGACCTTTTCAATGGACATCTTCGCTAAAAATATGATGCTGAATGGCAAACAACTCGGCGGAATCCCCACTCAGATTCGCCACGCGATGCTCCAAACCATGTGGGTATTTGTCGGGATCGAAGGCGCCGTTGTCCTGTCTGGTCGTGCGAAACGGGCACGAGATGTGGGCCGCGCGACACTGATCGGCTACAGCACGACGCTTGCGATCTACGTGCTGATCGTGATGCTGAGCTTTGGTTCATTGCCGCAGGAACAGCTTGCGAATTTGCCAAGCCCTTCATTGAGCGGTGTGTTGCGCGCATCCACAGGCCCTTGGGCGGCTCATATGATCGATGTCGGTGTCATAATTTCCGTATTGGGCGCTTGGATTTCTTGGACGATCTTAGCAGCGGAAATTTCATTTGATGCGGCACAGGACAAAATGTTCCCCGCTTTCCTAGGAAAAGCCAATAAACAAAACGCACCAGTAAACGCATTGATCCTGAACGGTGTGATCATGCAGGTCGTCTTTTTGATTTCACGTTGGGCGATGGATGCCTTCCAAGCGGTGACCGACACTGCGACAACAATGGTGCTCGTCCCTTATGTCCTATCTGCCGCTTTCTTATGGCAGATCGCGAAAGGGAAAAAACATAAAGGACAACAAGTGTTAGCTATCGGCGGGATCGTCTATGGCATCTATATGCTGTATTCCTCCGGCATTTTAAATTTACTTTATTGTATCGGTATTTATGCGTTGGGCATTGTCTTTTGGTTATGGAACAGCCATACGTACCACCGTCCGATTTTCGCCACCAAACGAGACAAACTTCTATTTGTGCTTGTGACCGGCTTAGGCGTCGTGAGCCTTGTGACTTTTTTGATCCAATTAATGTAAAAAAAAACAGCGAATCAATTGATCGCTGTTTTTTATATACGTTGTAAAATCATCGTAATCAGAAGCCCTGCCGCATAGCAGCTATTGAAGACAATCAAGTTTTCAACGGCCATCGGAAATGTTTTAGTTTTGATCTGTACCTGTGTGAAGCGGGCGGTTTGAGGAATCACTTTTACCAGACTGACAAAAACTAGCAGAATCGGCCACTGATAGATGCCAGTGAGCATTCCAACAAGGATCACGCCATAACAGCTATACATCAACCCATTGAATAAGCGAATCCCCCACTCACGTCCGATATAAAAAGGCAGCGTGTAACGATGATTTTGAATATCTTGTTCCAAGTCACACAGGTTATTTGCCAGCATAATATTCGCGATCGTCAGCATCAAAGGCAACGCTGCCCAAATAACGGCCAATACAGCCCTCGTGTCGCCAGTCACTGCGAAGTGATCTATGTCTAGCTCCATGAAAAAAAGCCGCTGGTCGTAAGTGTTCAAGTAGATCGTAATCGCAAAAATCCCTAGCCCTTCCGTCACGCCACTAAAGATTTCTCCTAAGGGCATCCGTGACAGCGGAATGGGACCATACGTGTAAAACACGCCAACAAAAAAGCAAGCCGCTCCCATCGGCAACAGCATCCAGCCCGTTTGGACAACTAATATGAGTCCTATGATCGCCGCAAATCCTACTAAGCCAATAATCAGTCGTTGAATCTGCTTTTCGGACAAATTTTCGCGTCCAATAATGTTTTCTTCGTACTTATAGGTCTCTGAATGGGCCTTTTTAAAATCCATATAATTGTTGATTGCTGTGATTGCCAAATCAAAAGCGAACATCCCGAAAAAGAAAATCATTGTTTTTCCTGGATGAAACGAATGGAAATAGGTATTCGTAAACAGCACAGCTATGACAAAAGGAAAAATCCCAGCGAACTTTGTGCGTATTTGCACAAGTTCAAAGAAATGTTCTTTCGTCATTTTCTTAGAGGCGTGTTTCAAGTCCTTCATATTCTCCATAGTGTCAATTCCCCATTTCAGTTCCTTTTTTCTAGATATATACATAAAAATAGACTACACCAGCAGGCAAGTGACGGCTCCACCTGCCTGTGGTGTATGTCTATTTAGCCAATAAAAATCTGCAAGAGAATGGTCGCAGCAAGACCGATCGCGTAACAGCTATTGAAGGCGACCAAATTTTTGATCGAAAAGATAAAGGTTTTTCTTTTGATCTGTTCTTTTGTAAATGCCTTTGTCTGGGGATAGACCCTCACTAAACTCAGAAAAGTCAAGAGGATCGGCCACTGATAAATCCCAGCGATCCATCCAATAACAATCGCGATGTACGAACTGTACATAAGAATATTGAACAAGATCACCGCATTTCTTTTACCCAAATAAAACGGCAAGGTGTATCGGTGATTCGTAATATCCTGCTCCAGATCGCAAATATTATTAGCCAGCATAATATTTGCGATCGTAGCGATCAAGGGCAATGATGCCCAGATGACTGCCAACGCTGCGGTGGTACTTCCGGTAATCGCAAAATGCTGCAAATCCAGCTCCATGAAGAATGGTTTCTTATCATACGAATTAATATAGATCGTAATGGCAAAAATCCCCAGTCCCATCGTTACCCCGCTGAACACTTCACCTAGCGGCATCCGAGATAACGGAATCGGACCGAATGTATAGAAAACACCAATAAAACAACAAGCACAACCCATGACAAGTAACAGCCAGCCCGTTTGAATTGCCAAGGTGATCCCTACAATTGCCGCGAAACCGATCAGTCCAAAAATGATCAGTACGACGGTCTTTTCAGAAAGCTTGTCTCTTCCGATAACATTTTCTTGATATTTATATTCTTCTGAGTGGGCCTTGCGAAAATCCATGTAATTATTGATGGCGGTCGTTGCCATGTCAAAAGCCAGCATTCCAAAGAAGAAAAAGAGCGTTTTTCCCCAATGGAAGGAATGGAAATACGTATTCGCAAACAGCACCGCAATTATAAATGGAAACAGACTTGCTAATTTGGTGCGTATTTCTACTAGATCAAAAAAGCTTTCTCTTGTCATATTATTTCATATCCTTCTCGTCGCCCATCGTATAGCCTGCCTCTTTGTTCAGCTCGAAAACATCCTTCAGGCCAGAGGTCACATAGACTTTGTCATCGCGTGTAACGAAAATAGCTTCCGTATCCTTTATATCCTCCACGTATTTCATCCCATCTTTCACGCCCATTGAAAAGACTGCCGTAGACAGACCGTCCCCGTCAATGGATTTTTTCGACACGATCGTTACGCCTGCAAGATCGTTATCAAAAGGATACCCTGTCTTCGGATTGAACAGATGATGGTACGTCTTTCCATCTACTTCCAGATAGCGTTCGTAAATTCCAGAAGTGACTAGTGACATATTGGTCTCAGGAACACTTCCTAAAACGACATTTCGTGCCTGGTTCGGGTCTTGAATCCCCACAGTCCAATCTTCTTTTTGATTTCCACGAGGACTGTTCCCCATTACATAGACATTTCCTCCAAGGTCAATGATCGCTGTAGTCACACCATTTTCCTTCATGACTTTCACGACTTCATCTGTAATATAGCCTTTGGCGATGGCACCTAGGTCCAATTTCATGCCCTTTTCTTTTAAAAAGACGGTCTGTTCATCGTCGTTGAATACCACATCGTGATAATTGACTAGCTTCAAGGCCTGATCGATCTCACTTTGATCCGGCTTGCGCGCATCAGGGAAGCCAATTCGCCATAGCGAAGTGATCGAGCCGATCGCCATGTCAAAGCCGCCCTTTGAATCTTCACTGTATTTGTAGGCTTCTTTCAGCAAATAATACATGTCATCGGTAACTTTAACTGGCTTTACGCCCGCCTCTTGATTGATCTCGTCAATCTCGGAACCCTTCTGATTGACCGTGATTTTATCCGCCAATTCCTTTACCCGCTTAAAAGCAGGCTTCAAGACCTCTTTTTTCCCATCATCATAGATGCGCATTTGGACATATGTACCCATTAAAAACTGTTTATCTTCATAAGGTTTTTGATTGATCTTCGGTTTGCTGCCTCCACAGGCCGCTAGAAAAATCGTTAATAGACCAAAAACCAAAATTAATGCTCGTTTTTTCACTTCCATACTTCCTTTACTAAAGCTAAATTTTTTTCACCTTATCATAGCCTTTTTGAACCTATTTTCAAAGTACTTTAAGAAACTTTTTGTCAGGAATAGGAATCCTGTTTCTTCTATAGTAATAAACATTTGATAGTTATTGATTGCCAACTAAGAAAAGACTGACAGTCATCTCAACTTCTAGGAAATAAATTTTTGACAAAATTTATCTGCAAGTTCGCTGACATATCATCCAACTAAACTTCATTGTTGCTTTACTTGATAATCATTTCATACTGATTGCACTATTCTAGATACTGCGAAAAGTTGGACTGACAGCTCTCTCCGTTTTTATGGATTCATTTTTCTAAAATCTTGAAAAATGAGTCTTTTTTTCGTTGCGCCTATCATTTTACTAACCTGCTAAAGCAGGAAGTAAAACTGACAGTCATCTCCGCTTCTAGGAAATAAATTTTTGACAAAATTTATCTGCAGGTTCGCTGACATATCATCCAACTAAACTTCATTATTGTTTTACTTGATAATCATTTTATACTGATTGCACTATTCTAGATACTGCGAAAAGTTGGACTGACAAAAAGAGCTGGGGAAACCCCAGCTCTTCTAAGATTCCCTATTGATAAAGGAATTATTTTTTCATTACGATGTTGTCTACTTGGATTGTTTCTGTGTTGCCTTTTTCTGCAGCGTTTACTAATTGTGCTGCATATGTTTGGAAAGCGTGTGAAGAATGAGTAGCACCAGTGACAACTTCTACATCTGCTGGAGCGCCTTTTTCTACTAAGCCTTTGTTCAAGTCTTCGATGTATTCTTTTGGTCCTACACCGCTTTTAGCTTTCATGTTCTTTTCGTAGTCAGCGTCATCTTTTTTAGATTTGCCGTCTTTGTCCACGTTATCGTAGTTTGATTCAGTGATTTTTCCACCAGCAACAGTAATACTGAAGTCTGTACGGTAGCCGTTAGAATAGTTCTTTTCTTCTAATTTGTACGTGCCGTCTTTCAAGTCCGCACCGTTGTCGATTTCAATCGTATCTGTTTTACCAGCTTGAGCAGCTTGTACTAATTGTTGAGAGTAGTTTTTGAAGCTTTCGCTTGAATGAGTCGCGCCTGTCACTACTTCAACCGCATCTGGATTTTGCGTTTGTTCTAAAGATTTATTCAATTCTGGAATGTATTCTTTAGGACCAGTTTTTGTTTTTTCTTTCATTTTCTTTTCGTAGTCGGCATCTTTTTGTTTTGATTTGCCGTCTTCGTTCAGATAATCATAATTTGATTTTGTGATTTTGCCATCTTTAACTGTCATATCGAAGACAACGCGATAGCCATTTGCATAATTTTTTTCTTCAAGCTTGTATGTTCCGTCTTTTAAATCGCCGCCTGCTTCTTTTTCTGCTGGTTTTGCAGCTTCTGAAGAACTTGCAGTTGAACTTGAGCTTGACGCAGCGTCTTTATCATTGTTTCCGCCGCAAGCAGCTAAAGCTAGTGTAGAAAATGCAACGACAGCAAACCCTGATACTATTTTTTTCATTTTCATGAGTAACTCCACCTTTTTTCTTTTTTTGTGATTCATTAAACAAGAATCATTCTAAATCACTTCTCAAGTTTTGTACATAGTTTTTTTACATATAACCTTAGTTTTTAATTTAATTATTAGAATACCACCATTATCAAATGAGAATAATTACCGTAGACAAAGAAATAAAGTAAATGTATAATATATTCGATTGTTCATTTATTATCAATACATATTCATTGTGCAGTCATTATCATTTAAAAGGAGCGGATTATCAATGGCGAAAGAGAAAATTGTCGTTGTGGGTGCAGGGTATGCAGGTGTTGCAGCAACGAAATTTATGGCCAAGAAGTTAAAAAAAGATGATGTTGAGATCACCTTGATCGACCGTCACTCTTACCATACAATGATGACCGAATTACACGAAGTAGCGGGCGGACGGGTAGAACCGGAGGCTGTGCAATACGACCTACAACGTTTATTTGCTCGTCAGAAGAATGTTTCATTAGTGACAGATACAGTTACTGGGATCGACAAAGACAAAAAGATCGTTAAAACGAAGTTAGGAAAATACCCATTTGATCAACTGATCATCGGTATGGGTGGTGAACCAAATGACTTTGGTACTCCTGGCGTGAAGGAACACGGATTTACGTTGTGGTCCATGGAAGATGCGATCAAGATCAGAAAACACATCGAAGATACCGTGGCAAAAGCAGCCGCAGAACCAGATGAAGCAAAACGTCGCGCGATGTTGACCTTTGTCGTTTGTGGATCAGGGTTCACAGGAATCGAAATGATCGGCGAATTGATGGAATGGAAAGCGGTTTTAGCGAATCAGCACAAATTGCGTCCTGAAGAATTCACATTGATGGTCGTAGAAGCCCTTCCTACTATCTTGAATATGCTGGATCGGAAAGATGCTGAAAAAGCAGAACGCTTCATGATGAAAAAAGGCATCCAATTGAAAAAAGGCGCCCCTATCACTGAAGTAACCGCAGATCACATCATTTTGAAGGATGGTTCACAAATTCCTACAAACACTTTGATCTGGACTGCCGGAGTCAAAGGAACTTCTGACGCGGCGGACTTTGGACTTGAAGCTGCGCGCGGGCAACGGTTATTCGCCAACGAGTACATGCAAGCAAAAGGCTACGAAGAGAAAGACATTTATATTATCGGTGACTTGGTTCATTACGAAGAGAACAGCGATGGCCGCCCTACTCCGCAGATCGTTCAAGCAGCGGAACAAACAGGACACACGGCAGCAGCGAATATTGTCGCGAAGATCAAGAACACACCAAAACACGAATTCAAAAGCAATTATCAAGGATTTATGGTTTCGATCGGTTCTAAATGGGGCGTCGCGAACTTGATGGACAAGTTCCACCTGTCTGGTTTTCTGGCGATCGTCGTAAAACATCTAGTGAACCTGTTGTACTTCTTCACGATTCGTTCTGGGTACTACATGTTCCAATACATGATGCATGAATTCTT
The DNA here is from genome assembly GCF_051715125.1 of Enterococcus sp. AZ048. NCBI lineage: Bacteria > Bacillati > Bacillota > Bacilli > Lactobacillales > Enterococcaceae > Enterococcus > Enterococcus sp. AZ048. The sequence continues at coordinate 505,278 of NZ_JBIOTD010000002.1, forward strand.
CCATATTAAGAATGATCGTAATGTTACGCGTGGACATTCTTCCCGTTACGGCAATGTTTTATGGAGCGTACCGCTGCGTGTCTTCTATGGCTCAATGTGGTTGATCGAATCTTCGAAGAAAATTGTTGGAGACGGTCAGTATTTAAATCCTACTTCTTGGTTTGGAGACGGCTCATGGTTTACAGATAAAGTGGTCTTTCCTTTCCCTTGGTTGCAAGAACAAGTGACTACTGGCGCTTCTGCGGCAGGTGCTCATGCGGCCGAAGCAACGACTGCGGCAACAGATGCCGCTGCGACAGCAACACATTTTGGCTTCAGCTATGCTTTTGGTGAAAATCCAATGCCGGTCTTTGAAAAAATGCCCCACTGGTTCGCAAACATCATGGAAGTTATGATGCCAAATAGAGACGTTGCATTGTTCATGCAGAAATTCATGACCTTTGTGGAAATCGGTATCGCTTTAGCCTTGATCTTCGGATTGTTCACTTGGTTGGCAAGTGCTGCGACGATCGGTTTGACTGTTGTCTTCTGTCTGTCAGGCATGTTCTACTGGGTCAACATCTGGTTTATCTTCGTTGCCTTTGCTTTGATGAACGGCTCTGGTCGTGCTTTAGGACTTGACCGTTGGGTGATTCCTTGGATTCAACGTAAAACAGGCAAATGGTGGTATGGTACGCCACGATCCATTTATGGAAAAAACGATTCAAATTAATTGGATGAATAATGAAGGAAAGTTCTAAAGGGCTTGTTTTTCTCTTTAGAACTTTCTTTATGTTATGATAAGAAAAGATTTATACCCGAATCAACCTACAAATCAAGAGAACAAGTAAGAGGTGTTTATGTTGAAGCTGAAGGATCTTGCAAAAAATAGTTTGCTGCGCCCTTGGGATGGCCTCATTATTCTTCTTCTTGTGCTGCTCTCCTTTGCACCTGTCGTGGTCTTTAGTCTGAATCGCGCCTCTAGTTCGACACAAGAAGCGGTCCTTTCAGTCGATGGAGAAAAAATCAAAACCTTCGATCTATCTGATAAATCCCAAACCTACACGTATCGTTACGAAGAAAAAGATGGAGATTATAACCTGATCGAAGTCAAAGATGGTCGGATTCGAATCAAAGAAGCCGACTGCGGAGATCAAATCTGTGTTCGACGTGGATGGATCGACCAATCTGGCGAGACTATCGTGTGCTTGCCTCATAAATTGTTGATTGAAATCAAATCCTCAGACGGAGGGGAACCTGGCAGCGTCATTTATTAGCTGTCTTCATTATGAATAAAACACAAAAGTTGATCTATATAGCCCTACTCGTCGCCCAAGGTGTTATTTTGGGCTTGATCGAGAATATGTTCCCGTCCCCTTTCGCATTTGCGCCAGGAGCAAAGCTGGGACTTGCCAATTTAATAACAATCGTTGCTATTTTTACGATGCCAAAACGCGACAGCTTTCGCCTGATTTGGATGCGTCTGATCTTAACGACCCTCTTAGGCGGAACCGTGTCAACGTTTTTATATAGTATGAGCGGCTCTTTGCTGAGTTATTTCGGCATGCTTCTCGTCAAAAGTCTTGGCCCTAAGCGTGTCAGCATCATTGGTATCAGTGCTGCCGGCGGTTTTCTTCATAACGTGGGTCAGCTTTTAGTTGCTAGCTGGATCGCTCAATCCTGGACGGTCATGCTGTACTTGCCTGTCATGTCCTTCATGGGTATCCTTGCCGGGATCGTTATCGGGATCGCTGGAAACTACCTATTGAAGCATGTACGAGCGCTGCAAAAATTCCAATTAGATTATGAGCAGACCAAGAAATCGAATAAAGGCTCAGGAGGCCAGCCAAAATGAAACTTCATCCTATGTGGCAAGATTATCCTGATCTTGCGAAGCAATTGACGACGACACTGCACTTAATGGAAGACGTCGTGAAATTAAAAAATAAAAAAGTGGAATCTGCTGTACTGGATATGATCCATGCTGGCGGCAAGCTTCTGCGCCCGGCATATCAGCTTCTATTCGCTCAATTCGGTCCCGAGCAGGACGAAAAAAAAGCCACGGCCCTCGCCGCGTCGATCGAAATGCTGCACACAGCGACATTGATCCATGACGATATCGTCGATGATTCTGAATTACGCCGTGGATTGCCGACGATTCGTTCGACCTTTGGAAATGACACGGCCGTATACGCTGGCGATTATCTATTTATTTGCTGTTTCAAATTATTATCGGACTATTCAACGTCACTGAGAAGCTTGCAGCTAAATTCCCGCAGTATGGAAAAAATCCTCGATGGCGAATTGGGACAAATGGATGATCGTTACAAATTAGATCAAACAGTAGAAGAATACTTAGAAAATATTTCTGGTAAAACCGCTGAGCTCTTTGCTTTGAGCTGTTCTGTCGGTGCTTTTGAGAGCGGGAATAGTGAACGCTTCGCCAAAAAAGCTGGAATGATCGGACAAAACATCGGCATCGCTTTTCAAATCATGGACGATCTCCTCGATTACGATGCGGCTAGCGATACATTAGGCAAGCCCGTTTTGGAGGATGTCCGTCAAGGCGTCTATTCCCTGCCTTTGATTTATGCCATAAATCAGGACAACGAAGAATTGCAACACCTGTTGGAAAAGAAAAATCAACTGACGGCAGAGGATGCTTTGGCTGTCCAACGTCTGGTTCATCAATTAGGCGGCACGACCTATGCGCAGCAATTGGCCTCTGATTATACGGATCAAGCCTTAAAGGACATTCGCAAATTGCCGGATAATTATTTCAATACGAAGGAAACCTTAGAGCGTTTGACACGTCAAATTTTATTGCGTACTAATTAAAAGCCTCCAAAAGTTAGATTGTCTGTCTAACTTTTGAAGGCTTTTTTCATTATTCGACTAAGCCGAAGCTCATACCGATGATCAAAATAATCAAGACGAGGATCGTGATCGCCACATACAAATAGTCCTTCTCTTTTGCAAAGGCAAAAATCGAAACTACCACTCGCAAGACAGGCGTTAAGATCAGACAAAAGAGTCCGAACATCACAAAGGCTTCCCCGTTGAACTGGACCATCCCCTTGAAAATCGTTTCTAATGTAGTCGGTGTTTGGTGGGCGGCCGTTGGGTTTAAAAACAATAATGCCAATCCAACTAGAATGATCACCGCTGAAACAATGACACCGATCCGTAAAATGTACCCGATGGAACGCTCGATTTTCAGCATTTCTTCTTTATTGTCCATTACATGATCACCCCAAATCCACGAAGAACCATTTGAAGTCCCATAAAGAGCAGTATTGGAATAAAGATCATACGAATCACGATCGGCTTCAAGCGTGTCATGATGCGGGAACCGATCGTCGCTCCAGCTAACACCCCTAACGCTACCGGTGCCGCGATCTCCGGCAAGATCGTCCCATTAAAAAAGTAGACCATCGCAGAAGCCGCTGCTGTGACGCCCATCATTAAGTTACTCGTGGCGCTTGAGGGTTTCATCGGCATTTTCATGATGGTATCCATCGCTGTTACTTTGAAGACCCCGCTGCCGATCCCCAATAATCCCGAAGCAAGTCCTGCCCCCAGCATCATGGCGAAGCCTCCCGGTACCTTTTCTACTTGATAATCAATTTTTTTATTTAAGACTTTATCGTAATAAGACCCGTTCAATTTTAATTTTTCCGCTAAAGGATCATTGGCGACTTGAAGAGCCTCTTCTCCTGATTTACTGCGAATCTTTTGGAGCATATTGAGGACCGAAAATAACAAAAAGCTGCCAAACAAAACAAATAGAAAGCCTGTCGGCGCAACGCCTGAAAGCAGCGCCCCAACGATTGCTCCGATGGTTGTCGCGATCTCCAAAAACATGGCTACTCGCAAATTCAGCATGTCGTCCTTCAAATAAGCGATCGTTGCACCTGAACTGGTGGCGATCACACAGACGATGCTGGTCGCGATCGCATATTTGATGTCCAATCTCATGATCAACGTCAAATACGGGGTCAAAATAATGCCGCCGCCGATCCCTAAGATCGAGCCCAATACGCCGGCCAGTATACCGACTACAAGTAAAATTCCAATCTGACTAAGCATAACTTCCCGCCTTTCTGCTGCTATTATAGCGCAACATTTCTTTTGCGGCAGAACGTGTAGCGGATACATCAGACAATCAAATAAATTACTTTAGCAAAACCAATCATTTTTTAGTTTGTCCCGTTTGTCGAAGGGGACACATCTAATTGCGTGTGCAGAATTTTTTTCACGCGATCCACTTCTTCTTGCGGAATGCTTTGATACGAGATGCCCTCTTCTCCTGTAAATCCATCCCCTGTGAACCCTTCCCCTTGAACCTGCTGACTGTCAATTTTGGTTAAGCAGGAATGATAATTCGTAAGGATCTTTTGCATTTGGTTGAAGGTCAAATCTGTTTTTCCGTTTTCACCGATCCCATCAAAGATTTTTTGATAGTTGAAGAGGCTTTTCGTGGAGAGCATTTTTTGGATCAGCAACTCGATGACCTCCCGCTGTCTACCCTGACGACCATAATCTCCGGTGGGGTCTTCATACCGCATCCGTGAATATTGAAGGGCTTCCCAGCCATTCAAATGCTGTTTTCCCTTTGGATAATCGATGCCCTCTGCGGAAAAGGCAAATTTGTTGTTTACATCCACGCCGCCAACTGCATCGACCAGCGTCTGCATGCCATCCATATCCACCGACACATAGTGATGGATCGGGATGTCTAAAAATTTCTCCACCGTGTCCATGATCATTTCTGGTCCGCCGATAGAATGCGCATGATTGATCTTATCTTCATAATCGGCACCCACGATCTCTACGTAGGCATCCCGAGGAATACTCACCAGCGTGGTTTCTTTTGTTTGATTGTTTAACGTAGCGACCATGATCGTGTTCGCTCGAAAGTCGGTTTTTCTTTTTGAGTCGTTGGCGATTCCTAGAATCAAAATACTCATCGGCTCCGAAGCTTCGGGTGTTTTCACCTTGCCTGTACGCGCAGTTGGTGAATACATGGAGTCCGCCATTTTTTGCGAACTGTGATACATCTTCATCGCAAAAACACTGACTCCTGAAACAAGAAGAACCAAAAGCGCGACACCGCTCAAGACGACTTTTTGCCAGGTCCCTCTTCTAACGCGTCCGCTGCGTGTCCGACGAACATCGGCAGTAATAATCTCAGGTTTACTTTGTAGATAAGGGTAAAGGATACCCGCCGTTCCAAAAGTAAGGCCCGCTCCCAGCAGAAGTCCAGCAAGTACGTCGCTGAAATAATGGACGCCTAGATAGATCCGTCCGCCTGCGATCGTGATCCCTAAGAAAATAAACCCTAATTTAATGAATCGCGGCAGCTTCTTTTCGTCAAATAAATACAACAGCGCGATGGTACTGATAAACGTCATGATCAATAACGAGTGACCACTTGGAAAGCTGTAGGAAGATCGTGAGATGTATTGCAGCTGTTCTGGTCGTGAACGCTGGATCAGATGCTTTAGCACGTAACCTACACCACTAACGAAAATCAGATTGGCCAGAGACCAGATCGCCAGTCTTTTCTCGTTTTTTCGCCAAAAAAGAAACGCAAATCCGGCAATCAGCAGCAGCATCGGCCCGATCGTCGCAAGCTTAGAGAGCCCTCCGACACCTGCTGTTAAAAAAGAAATATTTGGTACTCGATGATTTATGAAAAAGTGATCTGCTTGTTTCAACCACTGTGCGCCGCTTGCGACTGACAAAGTCAGCAGGCTAACGAAGGCGAGCGCAGCTCCGCTAAATAGTAACATTTTCTTTCGCATAGTTTTCCTCGATTCTTTGTTCGATCCTCGCTTGATCGAATACTTATTTTTCTTTGAAGCCCATCATGATTCCTAGGCCTAGGCCTAATACGATCAAGGATGTTCCTCCCTGACTCAAGATCGGCAACGGGATTCCTGTTAACGGCAAAATGCCGATCGCCGCACCGATATTTTCAAAAATTTGAAACAGCAAACCGAAGACAAACGCGACGGCAATGTAAAGATTGGCCTTGTTGTTTGTTTTGATCGCGGCGGAAAGGATCTGGTAAAACAAATAGAAATACAAAAAGATGACCAGCGTTCCGCCGAAGAAGCCAAAACCTTCACCAACAACCGTAAAGATCATGTCCGATTCGCGCACGGGAACGTAAACCGACGCTTGCTCAGCGCCTCGTCCGAACAAGCCGCCGGAGCCGATCGCATACAGACTCTGGACCTGCTGATACGCGATCGAGTCACGGTATTGAAAAGGATCGACCCAGGCACGTACACGATCCAATTGATAGGTTTTAAAATGCATAAAATAAAGCAGCTTGTTTCCCCACTCGCTAAATACCAACACCAGCAAGCCGCCGCCTAGCGCCGCACCGATTCCAGTAATCGTCGTCAGTATCTTCCAATGAACACCAGAAATCACAAACAACGCACCTAGAATGGCGATAAACACCAGACTCGTTCCAAAATCTCGCTGCATAAACATCAGTAAGAATGTGGGCAAGCTGAATAGCAGAACTTTTCCGAGATGCCTCAGATCTGTTTTTAATGTCCGATGCTTGCGATTCATCTCATCCACGATCGTCAAACGAACCATCAGCAAAATAAAACTCAGCTTCATCAGCTCCGAGGGCTGAAATGAAAAGCCGCCGAATCGCAGCCAGCGTTTGGTTCCCGTCACAGCGTACATCGCGGGATCATAAAACCAATACAGCAGCGCCATTACGCCAAGGGAAAGGACATAAAAAACAGGTGCATACTTCAATAGAAAGGAGGTGCTTATTTTACTGACTATTCCCATCGCCGCAAGCGAGATCAGGCAAAAAACAATCTGCTTGGTCACAACATTTTTCACATCTGCGCCATCTAGATCAGCCGCCAGCGATTGCACACCGACACTGATCAAATAGAACAAGAAAATCGGCAATAGCAGCGAATAATTACAGTCATTGCTTAATCGTTTGATCATTGACTCGAACCTCCGAAGAAAATTTTAGACAGACCCCCAAGGCCGCCGATAAAATCAAATAACTTGTTCCCCCGTAGCTGATAAACGGCAGCGGGACACCCGTCATAGGGATCAGCCCTAAGATACTGGCGATGTTGATGCTGGTTTGCAGCAAAATCAACGCGCCGACCCCGAAGTAGATCAGACTGACTTGCTGGCTGACCTCTTTTGATGCCAATACGAACAACCTCAAAGCGATCAAAAAGAGCATCGCGAGTACGAGAAGGCCGACGATCATTCCCAATTCTTCTACTAAGATCGAATACACGAAATCTGTCTCTGCAACGGGCAGATAGCCTTTTTTCGTGATACTATTTCCCAGCCCTCGTCCGAAAAATCCACCGTTGTAGAGGGCATAATAGGAGTTGCTCATCTGAAATCCTTTTCCGTAAGGGTCTAAAAAGGGATCTCTCACCAATCGGATACGGTCATAGGTGTGGGCGAACAATTCCGGCAATAACTGGTGACTCCCTAGGAAGAGAATTATGCCGCCGATCAACACGATCCCGGCGAAAATCGTTGCAAAGACCATGACGGACAATTGATACGGCAGCTCCGCAGTGGTGATGATCACCAATGCAACACCCCAGATAATGATCGCTCCGGTAACCTTCGGCTGAAGCAGGATCAACAACCCGCTGAGCAGTACCAGCCCGCAAGGAACCAGCAGCTCCCGTTGGGTCCGTTTTACTCGGAAATAATAGGCCAAGTAGAGAATCAGCGCGACATTCGTTACCTCTGAAGGCTGAAACTGAATCCCCATCACGGAGACCCAGCGTTGGGCACCGTTGATGTTCACTCCGCTGATTTTCACCAGTATCAAACTGACCAGCCCTGCTGCCAGTAATCCCTTAGCCAACGTCCCCTTTACTAATACATTGCTTTTTACCCGATAAATGAAGGCGATCAGCAACCAGCTCAATCCCATAAAAATGGCTTGCTTGCTAAATAAGGACAGTGGATTCTGACCTTCCGCCATCAGCCGGTAGGAACTTGCGCTAAAAACCATTAAAAGACCGATCAGGCTTACTCCCAAATAGGGTAATAATAACAGCCAATCGATCTTTTTTCTCTTCATCATGTGCATCTCTCCCCTTCGTCAAGTAATTGTTTGAGACGAGAGAGCCCACAGTTAAATAACCTAAAAAAAGAGACACCAAACGTTAGTAGAAAAAAACTAACTAGTTTGGTGTCTCACACAATCAATCTCATCGTCTGAGTTTTAGCACTAAACAACGTAAAGAATTACTCTTAGCTATTTTATGAAAAGCCTTAATCCGACAATTCCTATTTTACACATTGGCGTCTTTCGACGTTTCTGCGCAATAGCCTGTGTTTGTTTAGGAGCCTCACCTAACAAGTTTACTTATATTCACTTTCACAATGAATACTACGTCCTTTATCTTTCGATAGCAAAAGTTTCCCTAGAAAATATCATTTTCTTATCATTTGCTTATAAAATCTTTTAAAAAAAATTTACTAGGCAACCGTGCTATTTTCTGGTATTAGGGAAATTCCCTGTTTTAATCACGAAATGGTCAAAAATAACAAAGAGAAAGACAAAAGTTGAACGTTTTCTTTGTAATTAAATAGTTATTATTAACACGTTATAAATTAATTAAAAAAGAGTTACATTTGTGAAAACTATATTTATTTATGACGTTACACTATTACCTTTATCCTGAACTACTTTTTTATCCCCTATTCAACATACATAGACTTTTTAACGAGTGGCACGAACGTCGTTACTTCAAGACGCAGCTTCAACAAGGATCAAATGCCTATTCAGTCGAAAAAAGCACCGGATATTTCTCCCTGAACGATTCAGATACCCGTGCTTTCATCGATTTTTTAATACAGAGCGGATCACTCACGAAAACGATCACCTAAACATCATATATAAAGGAGTTTTATTTTTGAAAAAGAATCTATATGTTTTAATGGCAAGTATGTTGGTCGCGGGACCAGCGCTAAGTTTCCCTATACAAAGCAATGCCGAAGCAACAGCCGCAACAAGCAGCGACTCTATCCCCACACCTGCTAGTGAACCTGTCTCTTCGACGCAAGCATCACAGGCACTGCCTTCAACGCCGCCAGTGAGCAGCACGACTGCAACCACTCAAGCATCTGTACCAACAACGGCTTCTTCCAGCACAACGGATGCACCAGCCAGCACCACGAGTGATTCTCAGTCTACTTCGACTACAAGCACTACCTCAAGCACTCCTGAGACCCGGTCAGCCGATTTGACTACATGGATGCCGGACCCAGTATTGCAGCAAATCGTCGCAAAAGCGGTCGGAAAAACGGTCGATACGTTGACCAAAGAAGACATGCCGAAGCTGACAACGCTGTATATCCAAAACGCGGATAGCGCGATCGCAACTCTCCGAGGGCTGGAATTAGCAACAAATCTGGACTCTTTTTATATGAACGCAAACAGTCAGATCAGTGATTTTTCATTGCTTGCTGCATTGCCAAAATTAAGCCAAGTATATTTAATGGGTGCCAATGTCAACGATCAGAACGTACCGAATTTTGGAACAGGGATTACCCGTTTGAACCTTTCAGGAAGCAGTGTAACGGACAATGTCTACGATAAAATAACTAAAATTACAGGTCTGTTATCTTTGACCTTTGAGTCTAATATGAACATCACGACGATCAAACCAGCAACTGCCTTACCTCAATTAAATGAGCTTCGAGTACAATTTTGCGGTATCACGGACTTCACGCCCATCAATCAAATGCCTGCCCTGACTCAACTGGCCGCGTTCGGACAGAATACAGGACGTAACGATCCGGCTACAGCGATCAATGCCAAGGAATTAAATTACGATGCTGAAAAGCAAACGGTCTACATTCCTTTTTCAATGATGCCGAACCGAATGACGAACTTTGATGGCTATGTTCCTCCGTTCAGTACATCAAACAGTGCAAGTCAAACCTATCTTGATTTCAATGGGACGCAATTGGCGAGCAGCCGTTTGGCAATAACAGATGAAGGGATAACCGTATCTGGGGTAACACAGGACGAATTCGATAACTTGCAGACCTTTGAATACAACGCGCGGTTGAACAATCCGGCCGGAAGCTATAAACAGCCGGAGCGCTTTACCTTCTACGCGATTTCATCAGGCACCTATTTGCACCAATTCACGATTCAGCATACTGCTGTTTCTCCTGGATTGACGGTCAACTATGTGGATGAAGACGGCGACGAGATCGCTCCTTCTCAAACAGTCGAAGGCAATGTGGGTGATCCCTACGATGTTACGACAGAAACGTACCAACCAGAGATTCCCGGCTATCTTTTAGATCAAGATCAGCTGCCAGCGAATGTCGTCGGCACATTGACCGCGGAAGCTCAGACAGTCACCTATATTTATCAACAAAATAAGGCGGTCCTGAAAACCCATGATTCTAAAATCTACGTTGGCGATCCATGGACAGCGAAGGACAACTTTGATGGCGGGACTGATACGTGGGGAAATCCTATCACATTTGAGGACGTGACTTTCGAAGACAATGTCGATCCTTCCAAAGTCGGTCAGTACGAAGTCAAATATACCTATGACCGTGTACCCAATCGGATGTGGACCGGCGATTATGCTACTGCAACGGCAACTGTGACAGTCGTTGACCGCAACAAAGAAGCTCAACCTGTCACGATCCGCTATGTCGATCCTGATGGAAAAGAGATCCATAAAAAGAAGGAACTTCATGGAACGATCGGTGAAGCCTTCGATGTTTCTGACAAAAAGTACCAACCTGCAATTCCAAACTATACATTGGATAACAAGCAGTTACCGAAAAACGCTAAAGGACTCTTCAGTGACAAAGCGCAGACTGTTACCTACGTGTATCAGCCCGTGACGACACCGACAACCACTACAAGCGACTCGTCTTCAGAGACGACTCCGCCTAGCACCACGACGGACACTGGCACGACAACAGAAACTAGCTCTAGCAGTCAGTCAAGTGGCAAGATTTCTGATTCCAGCAGCAGTACGAGTGGCGGGAATGGGACTCCGGCTGGAACATCCAGCACGCCTCCAAGCAATCGGGGCACGGCAAAACAAACCGATAAAAAGCTGCCGCAAACAAACGAAAAAATAACTCCTGCTTATCTTTTAGCTGGGCTTGCCATTCTCAGCTTTGCTACAGGACTACTCTTCGTTAGTCGAAAAAAAGTCAACTAAAACAAAAGCATCCTAGCCGATTTGGTTAGTATGCTTTTATTTTCCTTCAATGAAGGACGTTCTATAGAAAATGGGGCTCTGTGAAGGCGAACGATTTCTTCTCTGGGTGACTTCCGATTTCTCAAACTACGAAACACTCCCACGAAAGCGTCCTTTTCTCCTTACCCCTCTTGGATCTGCAGGCCTAGACCTGCGGCGATGGTCAAGGCTTGGTAGCTGTTGACCTTCAGCCCCTTCAGTTGTTCCATTGAAAAAGCGATCTTGCTGAATTGGTTGGAGGTCAGATCCAAATCAGACAATTTCGTCCGCATCCAGTTGCTGTTCTCCAGATTATTAGTATCCAAAAATAAGTACTTCCACGTGACTTCAAAAAATTCGCTGTCGGTCATCTGACAATTTTCAAAAGCGACATGCTTAAGATTTGTCCCACTGAATGAACCAAAATTGATCACACAATCTTTGAAGCGACAATCGCGCAAATAGCTTTCTGCAAAGTTGCAGCCGGTCAGTTTGCAGTTTTCAAAAACCACTTGATGAAAGCTGCCGCCGATCCATTCCAGATTTGAAAAATCACAATTTTTAAACAGAACATTTCCCGCCTCGAAACGGGTCAGTTTCCCACGCTGCATCGTAACCTTTTCTAAAATCGACCGTCGAATAACAAGGTTCTCACACGTTAAATAACTATAATCCACCTCGCTGCCATGGACCGCTTCGATGATGGCCTCATCTTCTAAATAAAAATCCGTTGAAAATGTCGCAGGTAAAATCGGGGCTGCCGGATCATGTTTACGCATACGCTCCACCCTCCGTTCCTTCATAATGCTTTTAGTTTCCCACATTCCTCCGCTTTTCTCTAGTCCCATTTGTATATTCTTTAAGAATGAGTGTTAAAAGAGCTTTTTATTTAGAAGAATGATAAAATTTAGCAATGAGGTGACCGTATGAACAATAAAATAAAAGAATGGCTCCCTGTAGTCATTATCATTGTGCTGATTTTTCTAGCCAGAATGTTTGTCTTTTCTCCAGTAAAAGTGGAAGGACATTCGATGGACCCAACGCTTCACGACAGTCAGCGCTTGATCACATCTAAAATATCCACGCTGAAACGCCAAGATATTATTACCACAAAAGAACCGGACAATCAGAATATCTATGTGGTCAAACGAATCATCGGTGTGCCTGGTGACCGTGTTGCGATGAAAAATAACGTCCTGACGATCAACGGCGAAGAAGTGCCTGAGCCTTATCTGGATGACTTTAAAGAAAAATTCAAAAAGGACAAGCTCGCTGAAGAATACTCCTACAGCACAGCCTTCCAAGAACAAGCCGCAAATGCCACCAGCTTTACCAACGATTTTGATGTGACGGTCCCCAACAATCAATATTTTGTTTTAGGGGATAATCGCTTGATTTCTAAAGACAGCCGGATCTTCGGCTTCGTGGACAAATCCTTGATTCAAGGAAAAGTCGTCTTACGCTTTTGGCCGTTAGACGAATTCAAACTATTTTAATCACATAAAAAAACAAGATCGTCGTACGCTCATACGATGATCTTGTTTTTTTATGTGCGCACGCCTGCTAACGGTACAAAATCAACTCGTTGAACAGATGACTCAGTTTTTTTAAATCCTTTTCAGACAGTTGAGAGTGGATGATGAGATGCTTTTGCTTTTCCGATAACACCTGCTTACTTAACGGTGTCGTCGTAAGGATCATATCAGCGGCTTGAAGTTCTTCGATAAATTGAATTTGATACGTCTGATTGAATCGGGAACGAATCAACTGCTTCAGCATCCCTTCATAAAGCACATCAAAATCAGAGGAAAGATGAACCTTGATGAGTGGTCTGCAGCTATCGATCGGGAATGCTTCGAGACAAATCATCAAACAGCTATACCTCAAATACGAAGACTGTTCAGAAATAGGCAGCGTTTCTTTAAGCTCTTTCCAAAAGGCGACAAAGTTTTTCCAATATAACGGATTAACCTTTTTGATCATCGTAAAACTCAAAATATGTTTGGTGATCGACCGCAATTCGCTTTTCGTATTCGGTTCGATAAATACCTTTAGCAACTGATAACGATGGACCAACCGTGTAATGGTCGCAACAGATGACGCTCCCGCAGGACCAAAATAGGTTTCTGAACATTCAAGGAATGTCTCTGGACTCAAATCTTCCGCTTTAATAAAATAACCTAATTTCTCTTCATCAAATATCAAATCAAAGGGATAGATCCCTGTTACGTTCATGATCCCCACTAACGCATACCAATCGTTCTCATTCCAAAAAGGTAAAAAATCAGGCTTCTCTGGAATAGAAAAACTTTGCATCAACGCTTCTTTTTCAGGAGACATACGGAGCTGCTGCTTCTTCGCTATCCCAATAGAAAATAATTTCATCCATAAGGCAATCGAGCGAACATTGAGAGGATCATAGGGCTTTTCTAAATAAGCGACGACCTTTTCAGCTTCTTTTATGTAATGATCATAGTCTAAAAAGAACAAATTATTGCTTATTTCTCGATGCAGGCTCCAGAAAAAAAGATGAGAAAAAGAACGAATCAACAGCTCATCAGAATTAAATTTTATTCTATAGGAACATGTAATATGTACTTGGAAAGTATTGATTTCTTTATTGATAGCTTTTACTTTTCTCTGCACTGTAGAAAAGCTGACATGATGCTTCCCACAAAAATCGTGGGTGGAAAACTCCCGATTCTGAATAACAGTCATTAAAATCAGATACGACAGATCCGTCTCAAAAATCGCCTTGTACAAGCTCTGTAAATTCGTGCTTTGTCGTTCCAATCGGTACGAGCCTCTTTCAGGCGTCTCGATTCTAACAAAATAATCGTCATTTCCATATTCATTGCTGGCAATGTACATTAAATGCTTACACACATCGTTGATCGTAATCACATTACTTCTGCCAAGCTTTTTTTGGATTTTTTCCGCAGAGAGTGCTTCATCTGAATTATCCAAAATATTGATGATATCTCTCGCCAGCATGGTTCTATTGTCTAAACCGAACAACTAAAGGACCTTCTTTCATTCACTCGGATCACTGATTGCTTCTATTCGATCAGTATCCACCCACTTTAATTAATTTTTTCCAATTCGTCTATATTATTTAATTTATTTTATAAAAAAAAGACAAGAAAAACGCTTCCTGTCTTTATTTTTTATACCTCTTTTGTTTTGTTCAGAAATGGCCGGGTCAACGATCGACTATTTTTTAAAGTGCATATTTGGATAGTTTTTAGCCAATCGATTCAAGTTGCGGCGTGTTAAATTCTTCGGACGCTCCTTGATCATTTTCAATACCTGTTCCCTGCTGGTAGAGGAGTGATGGTTGCTTATCAGATGCTTCAGGCGGAATTCCTTCACCGCGGCATTTTCTGGATCAGAGGCATCAATAACAGACGATACTTCCTTTTTTGTCGTTAAGGTGAAGATCAGTGTTGAAGCAACATCTGCCGCAAAGAGACCCGCTAAAATGATAGGACCTAAATGGTTGGTCGCATCAATAAATTCCTGAATCCCATCCTGAATAACGGGATTGATTACCTTCATCAGAATCAGACAGCCGACACCCCAAAATAAAGAAACCGGTACAGCGACCCGCCCTTCAATATTCAGGGGCACTTTTGTGTAATCCCAAAGCTTCATTCCAAAGAATTTCTCTAACATCCAGCTCGTGATGAACTCAATAATCGTGACGATCACAACAATATTAAAGTATAAGTTCAACAGGGTCCCCGCGTTTTCAGGAACTAAAATCAGTACGGAAGCGACGCCGAAGCCATAGACTGGACAATAGGGGCCCAGTAAAAAGCCTCGATACACATAGTGCCTCGCTTTCATTGAACAATAGAAACTTTCCCAGAGCCAGCCAATCACTGAGTAAACTAAGAAAGTCATAAATAAGTGATCCATTCGATTCTTTCCCCCTCTTCTTCTATCTTAAAATAACTATAGCAAAAAAGTTGGAACTATAAAAAGATTTGCCTCTGTCCGTTCAGAGACACTCTAAGAATGACTTCTCGTCAATCCGATTTTTTGAAAGGCTCTTTTTGTCGTTTAGCCATATTTTACATTTGATTGTATAAGATCGATTAGCTGGTCGCCGAATACGTGAACCACTCATTGTCTTAGTCTTTTTCTGACTGACGTGCATACTTTTCGGCAGCGATCGTGATAACCTTTTCGCCAAAGGCTTCCCAGTCTTTCGCTCGAGGAGGAGACAACCAAATAATCGTCTTCGCTATGTCATCTGGAGCGATGACATAATCTGACAGTATTAAATCGGTGTCTGGTCTCAACGACTCCTGAAAGTGGAAGTTATAATAGGAAAACATATCTACATTCGACTTTATGAATGTGTTATAGCTAGTCCCTTGAAGAAAATGAACATAGACATTGATCTGTTCACGGATTTTTTTGTAAGGAATCATTCGAATGACTGAAAGCAATAAGTCAAAAAAGAGCCCTACTTTATTAAATGATGAATCCAGCTCTTGTCCGAATTGTTTTTTTATAAAATCCAAACACCCATAAAAGAATTCTGGAAAATTTTCTTTAAAATACGTTAAATCAATATCTCTTATTAAAATATCTTTGAACAGATCGATATAGTAATAGTCAAAGAAAACTTCATTGATTGCCTCCATCTCTGACTGATACTCCTCCAAAGAAAAATCGATCCTCTTGTGAAGCTCTGAAAATAGGCGCGCGGAAAATTCTTTGCAGAGTGAATAGTCACGATGGATGCCGTTTTTTTTAAAGTTTATATGTTGGATATTCGCTAAAATACCAAACGCCTCGTGCGTCGCTTTTGACGGACTCACACCCAATGCTTTGATCCAGGATACACACGACTCTCGTAGTTTCTCATTCTTAATGATGAGCGGGATTTGTTCAGAACTATCTAAATACCTGTGACTCGTTTGAAGACGAACACTCGATACCAATACATAATGTTGAAATTGGATGCTCGTCGTATAATCAGAAATTTCTTTTCTTAAATGAGCCTCTAATAAAATAAAATTGGACTGTGCCGCTGTAGAATAAAAGGAGCAATCATTTTTGTACACCTTATAAAACAATGTCGAAAAAAAATCGCGTATCTCTAATTCATTCCCAGAAATTTTCCCTTTACTATCTATAAACAAACCAAATTCCGCTAGTTGCTCCGCTACACGATCGAACAGCCGGTACACACTTGTACGACTCAAATAATTTTCATCTGCATAGGACTTCTTTGATTTGAAGGTCTCAAAAAAAATACTTTTTAGCAATTTCATCTCCTGAGACTCTTCTAAGTATAGCTCCTCGAGAATATTCGAACTGACATAGGTGGCTTGCTCAAAAATCAGCTCCTCCTTCACTATGGAAAGTTCGAAACTGTCATCTACTGTTAATTTTTTCGCATCTTCGGATAATTCCTTTGTCAGCTGTTTCGTTAGATAATGGGTGTACCCTAACGCGGCTTCTATTTCGGCTAACTTGATCGATGTTCCGAATCGACTTTCCAAATAGCGAAACAAGTCAAGTTTATTTTTTTCTCTTTCGCTGATAAGCCTTTCTAACATCTGTCATTTCTCCTTTGTCCAAACAATAGAGTGCCTGATAAATAATACGCCGTTACATCATAGCCGGATGGGGTATTATTCCCGCTCGTTAATTTTTCTGGCTCACTGACGGATTCAAATAATTCTTTATTTAAGACAACAGGGATTCCCCGATGCTTTTCTTGAGTCAAGATCGTTTTCGCTCGCTTTTTTTGGCTCGGAGAATCCTCCACTGTTACGAGCGCAAAAGCAGTCCGATTCTGATAGTCATAACGCACTTCATAGATTCCTGGAATACGTGTGTCCACATTTGAGGTGACTTTTAGATCCGCGGCCTCCAATCGGCGCCCTTCTCTGTCATAAGCATCGATGAAATTGGCTTTTTTTGTCCACTTTCCATTCGTATATACTCGAACGTCACGAAGATCAATTTTAGAAAAGTCTTTTCTTACTGTCACTTTGGCGTTTCCAGACAATGCTTCATCTCCCGAAGCAACCGAAACAGTCGCGTAGCTTTCTAGTGAAAGAAGCAGAAATGACAGTGTAACCAGCGTTTTTATAAATTCATTTCCTTTCATTCTTCGCTCCTATCTTTTTTGGCGGAAAAAGCAGTGTCAAGAATCGACACTGCTAAACGCTTGTAGTTTTTTTAAACGTTAACTACGCTTCCGCTTATTTCTAAACCAAGCAATAAGTGACGCAAAACTAATCAATGATCCTCCTGCGATGATCGGTGCCATCGAATGATTTTCGCCAGTTTTTGGATAGGTTTTATATGCTGAGGTAACGGTACGATAAGAATTTGGCAACGAGCGTTCTCCTGTGAATGTTGATGAAGACGACTCGTTCTTCTTGTTTGGCGGTGTTTTCTTCTCCAATACTTTGACTTTCGCAAGCGTGCTTAATGAACTTTCTATTTGCCTTCCACCTGCTCGACTCGCTTTTTCTTCAGTATCGAAGGAATATTTCACCTCGTAGGTTCCTGCCTTCTGCGTATCGACTTCACCGTTTACCGCTAAATCACTCAGATCAACCTTGGTTCCGTGACGATCTGTCGCGGATACAAAATTGTCTTTGGCTTCCCATTTATCTCCAACATACAAAATGGAATCTTTTACTGAGATACTTGATTTGTCTTTTAACACGATGACCTTTGCCTTCTGACTGATGCCACCTTGCGTAAAGGTCAATTCATATGTTCCAGCCTTTTTGTTATTCACATTTTCAGCGCCAGTTACTTTCACCTTCTCAAATGACACCGCTTTGCCATCTTTCGTTGTGGCGCCAACAAAGTTGTCCTCTGCTTTCCAAACATCGCCTTCATAGATCGTGATATCTTTTAGCGTCAACGTCTCCTGATCTTTGACCACATGAACGACAGCCTTCGCTTCTTTCTTATTGTTCCGATAGGTTACCGTATAGTCTCCGATTTTCGTTGTATCTACACCCTCTGCTTTTGGCGCATTGATTTTGTCGAAGCTTAATGCCGCGCCAGTTTTGTCTGTCGCACCAACAAAATTATCGACCGGCTTCCAAGTGCTTCCTTGGTAGATTGTGGAATCTTTCGCGGTGATACTCGCCTGGTTTTCTAGTACATAAACCTTTCCGATGGCTTCCTGATTTCCGTACAGGTAAGTAACTTCATATATGCCCGCTTTCTCTGTATCAACTGTCTCTGCACCCTTGACCTGTATTTTTGAAAACGGAACCGCATCCCCAGATTTCTGGGTTGCCTGGATGAAATTGTCTTGCGCAGTCCAGTCGTCTCCCTCATAGAGCGTGACATCTTTGACCGTCAGCGTTTCCTGATTTTTCACCACGTGAACAGTCACAGTTGTTTCTTTCCCGTTGTAACTGTAGGTAATCTTGTACTCACCGATCTTCGTTGGATCAACGGCGTCTACAGCTGGAGCCGTTACTTGATCAAAATCGACTGCCGCCCCTGTTTTATCGGTCGCACGAACAAAGTTGTCGGCTGGTTCCCATGGACTACCTTGATAAATCGTCGAATCTTTCGCCTCAATACTGGTTTGATTCTTCAAAACGATCACTTTTCCGATCACCTGTTGCTCTCCATATTTATACGTTACTTCGTAAGTCCCTGCTTTGGTCGTAGTAACCGTATCTGCATTGCTAACGCCAACCTTGTCGAAGGTGACTGACTCACCGTCTTTAGTAGTAGCACCAACAAAGTTGTCGGCTGCTGTCCACGTTTCTCCCTCGTAGATCGTCACGTCTTTCACAGTCAATGTCTCTTGATTAGCGACAACACGAACGGTTGCTTTCGCTTCTTTTCCATTATAGTGATACACGATTTCATAGTCTCCTGCTTGGGTCACATCTACAGCATCCGCAGCCGGAGGGATGATTTGACTGAAATCGACGTTCGCCCCTGTCTTGTCTGTTGCACGAACAAAATTGTCCGCTGGTGTCCATGAGCTGTTTGTATAGATCGTTGAATCCTTTGCTTCGATGCTAGTCTGGTTTTTCAAGACCGTCACTTTTCCGGTCGTTTTTTGACTTCCGTATGTGTAGGAAACCTCGTAATCACCCACTTGATTAACATTTACAGCGTCTGCACCAGATACCGCTACGTCTTTGAAAGCGACGTCCCCACCGTCTTTTGTCGTGGCACTGACGAAATTATCGGCTGCTGTCCATGCCTCCCCTTCGTAAATCGTCACGTCTCGAACGGTCAATGTTTCTTGATCCGCAACCACATGAACAGTCGCCTTCGCTTCTTTTCCGTTCAGCGTATAGGTAAGGGTATACTCCCCGATGGTCGAAACATCTACCGCGTTGTTTGCAGGTCCAGTCACTTGACTGAAATCAACGGCCGATCCGTCTTTATCGATTGCACTGACAAAGTTGTCCGCTGGATTCCAGCTTCCACCAACATAAATCGTTGAATCTTTTGTGGTGATGCTGGTTTGATTCTTCAAGACGATGACTTTTCCGACCTGTGTTTGGTTTCCATACTGATAGGTCACCTCGTAGGTCCCTTCTTTATTGGTGTTAACATCGCTCGCTCCGCTGGTTTTCACTTTGTCGAATGAGATCCCATTGCCGTCTTTATCCGCTGCGTTGACAAAATTATCCGCTGCACTCCAATCATCACCTTCATAGATCGTCACGTCTTTGACCTTCAACGCTTCTTGGTTGGCTACCACATGAATGGTTGCTTTCGCTTCCTTGCCATTATAACTATACGTCACTTCGTAATCACCGATCGTCATCGTATCAACCGCATCCGCTTTCGGTGCCGTCACTTTGTCGAAAGCGACCGCTTTTCCATCTTCGTCTTTTGCCGAAACAAAAGTATCCTCAGGAGTCCACGCATCGCCAACATGAATCGTTGAATCTTTTACTTTGATCTCGGTCTGATCCACTTTCCATATCGCATACAACGAAATCGTATCGTTCGCCTTGGACGAGAGATTCTTCACAGCTGCCTGATCCTTGTATTCCACGGTGCCTGTTTTTTTCGTTGACCATCCTTGGAATAAGTAGCCGTTGCGTTCAAATGTATTTTTCGGTAAATTCTTTTCAACATCGTAGGACATCTCCAGGTCTGTCATCGCTCCAGTTCCTGCATTTCCATCAAAAGAAACCTTATAACGGTTGACTTTCCAAACTGCGTAGACTGTCTTTTCTGAAGTGAAACTGATCCGCGTGCCATCATTGAAATCTTTGTCAGTCGCCGCACTAGCACTGCTCCAGCCAATGAATTCATACCCAGTCCGTGTAGGTTTCGGTACTTCAGTAAGGTCCACTGTATCTCCAAAACTGTAGTCCTTTTTCACTTCTTTCGGTGTGTTTCCAAAGTTTTCATTGTAATTGATTCGGACTTTTTTCGCTTTCCATACAGCATTCAAATCAATCGTTGTTTTCGAACTGCTCTTAGTAAAATCAATCACATCGCCCGGTTGGTATTTCGCAGTCTTGTCTTCCTTGTCGACCCATTCGACAAAATCGTAGCCAGCAAGCGTTGGTGCATCTTCTGGAATCGTTACAGAGCCGTTTCCATCAACATCCAATAGTTCCCCTTGATTTTCTGGCATATTTGATGCATGTTCCACACCCTCCGCCAAGTAATTTGGCAGATTTTCCTCAAAATTGAGTTGTGCGACTTCCGTACTGAAGACGATCGAATCGCTCTTCGCGTTAAGTGTCGTTCCCGAGCCTTCTTCCTTAGCAGAATATTGGAACTGATTGATCGCTTTTTGATTGTCCGCGTTCGGGATCAAGAAATCCATCACCGTATCCAAGTTGCTGTTAGGCGCGACCACTTTATTTCCGAAGTCAATAAAAATCGCTGTTGTATCAGAAGCATTCGCTGGTTTATTCGTTGTAAAACCATAGCTGACTAATTGCGCAGCTGTCCAATCCTGTAAGTT
Source organism: Enterococcus sp. AZ048 (assembly GCF_051715125.1). NCBI lineage: Bacteria > Bacillati > Bacillota > Bacilli > Lactobacillales > Enterococcaceae > Enterococcus > Enterococcus sp. AZ048. The sequence goes on from NZ_JBIOTD010000002.1 coordinate 526,458, forward strand.
GGTCTCATAATTCGGCAAATCAGAAACCGGCTTTGTCGTATAGTAAACAGTTGCACCATCAACACTTTGCAGGCCATCGAAAGAAACATTCCCCGTTGAGCCTCGTCCGTCTGTCGAAGATGGCAAAATATCATACAAACGCACACTGCTGAAATTCGTATTGCCCGTATTTTGAACGGTTGCTTTCATTTGCGGTGAACCGCCTTTTTCAACCGCGAAGTTTGTCACATTCGACCAATCTTCCGTTGCCTTTTTCCGTCCAGCAGTCGCACCATTTAACTTCGTGGCATAGACAACATTTAAAGCTGAGTTACCCGTCGTGTAGGCTGAGTAAGAACTTGGTTTCGCATTGTCGTAGCCCATTTTTTGTGCGAGATCGTTGGGCAGGTTGTTAATTGATTTATTCATTTGAACAAACGATGGCTCGTTATGTGACACAGCAACTGCTTTTATTGGATAACTTCCTACGGGTGTTCCAGGTTGAACTTTCAATCTTAAGGGGATACTAAATGATAAATTAGCGTTATTCTGATACCCAATGCTATTTGTGGAGAATTTGTAATAATTATATTCATCATCAGTTGAGATCAAAGATACCTTTACTGAACTTTCGTAAGTTTTTTTATGTGTTTCATCAATAAAATCTTTATACTCATTTGGGTTTTGTAGCTCTAAAACTTTTGGAATTGAAACTACAACTTCTGGGTTCGTCCAATCGCCTAGACTTCCACGCTCGTTATAACCTACAATTGTATAATCAACGTTTTCACCAGGTTTTCTATCTTGCGCACTTCCACTTACAAATTGTGCGCGTGCCTGAGTTGTTTGTCCTGGAGCATAATAAACATATCCAGTATTTTGCTCAATAATTTTTGGTGTAGCGGGCTGATCATTTGTTTCATCATCGTAATATTTTGTTGCCCCCATTTGAACAACTGACCTTTCAGCCGTCGGAATACTCGAACCATCGGGCCATTGCCCATTCGGCCAATTTTTTGCCGTATAATTAATACCAATTCCGTTTAGAGATGTTAGATGACCTTCCGAATTACCATCAAGGCCCATTGGAATAATGTGTACTTTATCAAGATACTCATTTTCCTCTAGAGCTGGCAATGTAGCATTGAAAACACCACTTTTCGGTTCATTACTTACTTCTCTAATATTTCCAGTTACAGCATTCTTAATTTCGAATTTGACTTTATATAAAGTTAGCTGAACATCTCCTGAGTCCCTGAATCCCATGACTGTAAAAGAATTGAAATTTAGTTTTTCGGAACCTTTAGATTTTTGATAGAGTACAAAGTCACTGTTTACAATGTCTCTTTTACCAATATTTCTGAATGTCCAATCAAATGAATAACCCGTTGTTCCAATTGTTGCCATAGCTCCGCTAACACTAGAAGATTGTGCTTGGTTTACAATAGCAAGATCTCCATTAGGTCTGGAATGCGCAGTTTTTCCAGAATAAACTGCCCACTCCTTTTGATCGATTTTTTTGTAATTCTGTAATTTAGATATAGTTTTTTCTTCTCCATTTATTTTTGTATAAGTCATCCCAGCAAGTATGTGGAATTTATCTCCAACTGAAATTGAATTAGGAATCGTATACTTAGGTTCCATATAATTATTACTAGCATTAGGATTACCTTTTTCATACATATAATTAAAGGTTGAAGAATCGTCAGTAATAATTCTATAAAACCTTTCATATCCTTCAGGTATACTAGGATTATCTTCATGGGTTTCTTTCCCACCGTTATAGTAACTAGAATAGCTATCAATCGTTCCTTTAGGGGCCTCAACAAAGATTTTATTCATTTTCGAAGTATCTAAAAGTGAGTATTTATTGTAATTGTTTAAATATCTCAAAACTGTAACAATATTACCTGTAACATAATCTTCATTATCAGGATTCGTTTTTCGAAAATCAACGCCCATCCCATCAATCGCACTAGACTTCACACTTTTCGCATCTGACTCGCTGATTTTTTCCTCCTCAGCATCCTTTACTGTCGCTTTCAAATTATTCCAGATAATTTGGTTCGCTGGGATTTTTGCGCTGTAGTCTTGATTGAACTCAAAGCGCAGGTTTAATGTTTCCACAGTCGTTGTCGTTTTCTTCAAATGGATGACCAACTTGTTCTCATCTGGCTTATTCTCATAGGATTCCACGATGGAGTCCGCAGACGGTGCGTCTGGTTCGATCAAACTGAAAATTGGATCAGTCATCGTAAAATTTTTAAAGGTAGGATTATCAGTGCTTGGCGTAAAATCGTAAGGAATCTCAACTTTTACACCTTCTAAATCGGCTTGACTGATGGAGATTGGAACAGAAACAGTCAATTCAGTCGGTCCTACTTTAGTGATTGGATCGATGTACGTCTGGAATTTATCCGTAACATTGATTCCTGCAGTGACACTGTTTAGTTTTGCTTCAGCCTTCTTCGCTTTCTTCTCAACGTCCTCTTTTTCGATGCTTTCACTGGTAGAAGTCGAACTTTCTTCTGTTTTTTGGTCTTCGGATTCAGTGGTAGATTCCTTTTCCTCTTCGCTGGATGAAGCTTCCTCTGATTCTTGCGTTTCTTCAATGGATTCAGAAGAAGTCGTATCTTCTGTTTTTGTCATCGAATTTAAAATCTGATTATCCGTTTCTGACTCTAGATTCTCTTTTGCATTTTCTAAATCCTTTTGTTCAATCGGTGTCGCTTGTTCCGCAGATGTCAATGTCGCAGGCAACACTGTATTAGACGCCAAAATGGCAGTACTAATTACCACGAGTGATTTCTTTTTCATAGATATATCTCCTTTTTTTGATTCTTTTCTCTCATCATTGATTTACTAGGCGCCTTCAGCGAGTGCTTCCCGCAAATCTGTAATGGTTTGTTTCGCTTTTAATTCTTTAAAAGGACTCTTTGAATATTCGATCGTTTCATCAGAAATCCTTTCAACTTCGCGAAAAACGGTACATGACCTATTTGCCAGTTGTGCAGCAAGATGGTTCGCCTCATAATCAGAAATTGTTTTACTAATAATGCATAAATCAAAAAGAGTCGCTGTCATGGTATCTCCCGTACTCAAATAAAGATCTAGCATTTTTGAAGTAGTGAAGACTTCATGGCCTAAAATTTGTAACATCCTTTGTGTTTCGTTTTCTGTTGAGACATTTTTTGTTAAAATCAAAACGCGCATAATCACAACTCCTCTCAATGTGAGCGTCTCAATCTAATTTCGTACAGAAATAACCTTTTCCCCAAAGCGTACTGATCATCAACGTATTCTCATTGTCAGTTGAAAGTTTTTGGTTGATTCGTCTGACGATCGAAGACAACTGAGACAAATTAGACTTGGAGGATTTTTCATTCCAAATGTGGAAGCAAATTTTTTCTCTGGAATAAGGGGTTTCCATATCTGAGGCCAATAATGTAAGAACTTTTCGTTCATTCTTACTTAATTTATTTCTTTCGCTAATTTCTAACGAGGTATCTAGATTGTTTTCTACAAACAAACTAATTTTTTCATTTAAGCGTTCCATAGAGTCATTTTCCAATAAAATGATTGGCTTCGACTTTGAATCTAAATTTTCATCTGTAACTGCCTCATCGGAATCATTCCCTTTGAAGCCAACATGTATCTTTCTTTTCGAAAATTTATTTGCTATTTTTTCAGCCTTTTTTCTCAGTACCGTATTACTGATGATACAAAGCTCAAAATTGAAAGCATCTAGTTCGTCAATTCGGTCTGTCAGACTCTTTGTGACAAAAACTTCATGGCCTAAATGTTGCAGCGAAACTTGTAATTTTTCTTCGACTAAAACATTCTCTGTAAATAATATGATTTTCAAATAGACGTTCCCCTTTCCTTATTTTTATTCATTCACAAAATAACTAATATTATCTTTTGCCTCACTTATAAAAGTGCAAAAATAATCAATCAAAAACGAAATAATATTTTGTTAATTAATAATATATTGTTTTTTAATGTTCTAGTGTCCATTTTTTTATTTTAATTCCATAAATTTTGGACACTCTTATTTTTAAAAATAAAAAACCCTTCATCAGCGATGCGATGAAGGGTTTTAGGTTATTGATTATTTGTCAAAATTTTCTTAGGTTTTAATAGTTCTACATGATGGATCTGTTCAATGGTCATATGTAAGACGCCTCGTTCCTCTTCGTCGAGATAGATTTGCTCGTCTTTTTGACCGACGAGCTTTCCTACGAGATCATCTAAGTAATTTCCTTCGCTGTCGAGCGCCTCTAGCTGGATCGCCAAGCGTTTGTTTTGGAGAAAGCCTTGCTGCAAGGTCGCACCAATTTCCTCTACCGTCATTTGTTCTTTTTCACTGTTGATCCGACTACGTGCCGCGGATTCCTTATTTAATACCGCGGTATGGTCGGAAAGGTAAAACCCGATCCATTTCATCATCCCTCGGTCTTCATAGACCCGCTTGGCTTCCATAAAAAGCTGCTTCGCACTGTCTTCATCATAGATCATGGTTAATCCATTCCTTCCATTCCCCCAGCATGGCCGCCCACCAATCCGGCTCGCCGAATCGCGGTCGCCCCTTCATTCAATGAGTGGGCGCGTACGATCGACGTGAATTTGTAACGGTTGCGGATCTGGGCTATGACATCATCGATTTTCTCCTCTTTGATCGTCTGTAGCGGCTCTTCAAACAGATTCAGCTGCAAACTCCCAGCCGGTCGTAAAGACGAGACCGTAATAGAGATGTTCCGAACCTCTGAACGGTCCCAATATTTTTCAAACAGTGTCCGCGCGACTTGCGTCAGCTCCTTTGACTGGTTGGTAGGAGGGATTTTTACTTGATGATGGAACCCGCCTCGTTTCCCGCTGCCAAAGTAGGCATAAGCAATCCCTAAATGGAGCGTGCCGCCCAATACCTCTTTTTTTCGCAGCCGCTGTGCCACCTGTTCGCAGATTTCTGCCAATACCGTAAGAATGTCCCCTTTGTGGGCATAATTCTTAGGCAGCACCTGGGAATTCCCGATGGATTTTTCCTTCTCAGGGTACAGGTCTTTTTGTGAAAGGACCGAACGATCAATGCCCCATGCATGCATGTAATGCTGCATACCCATCACACCAAAATGATTTTTTAAAATAAACGGATCCGTGTGGGCGAGGTCCCCCATCGTATAAAACCCCATCAGTTGATAGCGCCGTTCCATCCGCCGACCAATACCGCAAAAGTCACTCAGACGAAGCGGCCAAATCTTTTCCGGCACATCTTGGTACCGCCAATGAGCGAAATGATCGTCTCTGTTTTTTGCTTCATTGTCCATCGCGATCTTTGCCAATAAGGGATTGTCTCCCATCCCTAACGAGGTATAGATGCCGATCTTATCAATGATCTCCTGTTGGATCATCTTGCCGACTTCCGCCGAACTTTTGCCGAATAATTTCCAGCTATGGGTCAAATCGCCAAATTGTTCATCAATGCTATATGTATGAATGTCTTCCTCTGCCATGTACTGCCGAAAAATCTCCTGGATACGCATATGGTATTGAATGTACAACGTCATCCGCGGCGGGACGACATGCAGGTCCGGGTGATTCGGTATCTCAAATCCACGACTGACATTGCTGATGCCTAATTTCTTTTTCGCCATCGGGCTCGCCGCTAACACAAGACCCGCATTCTCTCGATCGCCGCTCATCACGACGAGCATATCTTCCAATGGCTTCAATCCATGCTCGATACACTCCACACTGGCATAAAAACTTTTCGAGTCCATGCAAAAAACATCTCTGACCGGCTCTCCTTCGTAAATGTTACTCAATATATCCACCTCCAATGCAAACGTACGTTCGATTTCAGTTTAAGTTTATTCTGGAATTTTGTCAATCATTTGGATAGAACTTTTTTTCGTTGCTTTTCCTCTATTCAACCAAACTACAAAAAAACGTCCGAAGCCTTTCCCCTGCTTCGAACGTTCGTCTTGTTTTTACTACTTACCGCTTCACAAAAACTGTTTCTAATACGCTATAAAAAATACCTGCTACGACAAAGACCACCCAACTGATTCCCCAGCCCCCCAGCATGAAGGACCAAGCAAAATAAATGATCACCACTAGCGGCCAATACACTTTTTGAAAAACATACTTTGCGCGGGCAGATTCCCCGTATTTTTCCTGCATCGCGTTAGGCCCCAGCTCATCTTCGTCTGCGATAAAAAATTTTTCTTTGATGAATTTATCAAAGCTGGCGTAGTTGATGCTTCCGTAAACGATCAAGAATACTCCCAATGCTAAGAAGAAGAACATGAAGGGCAGCCCGTTCTCCGCATAAGTAAAGATTTGGAAAAAGAACAAAGGCGCCACGCTCAATACGCAAAGACAAACACCGAAAACCAAGCTGACTTGGAAACTTTTTTGATAACCTTGTTTTAACTTTTGCGCTTCTTTGTTGCACTCGACAGGAATGTAGCGGTCATTCAATCCTTTGCTGTTTTTAGAAAATTGCATCCCATTGTAGATAATGATACCGACACTGATGGCGAGGAGGATAAAGAACAGCAGCATCCCCACCATCTCCGCACCGGCTATACTGAATCCCAAAAGAGCACCCACCGCGAGCAGGCATCCGCTGATCCCGATGCTTAGACCTTTGGCGTCTCTCTTTCGATGCTCTAAATACTGGTACATTTCCTCTTCTTCGATACCGTTGTCGGGTTCTTTCTCCCGAGTCGCAAACTCCAGCTCCTCCCGCAGCTCATCGACAGAGCCGAATTCACTGATGACTTGACCGATCGCTTCATGTTCACTTTTTCCTTCATCGATCAGCGCTAAATAATGATCTTCCATGATCGTGAGAATCTCTTGCTTTGCCCGTTGGACTTCCTTCGTATTTGGAAATTCGAGAAACAATGTCTCCACATAATTTTTAATCGTATCCATTTTTTACCCTTCTTTCATAAATCGGTTCACAACTTTTTTAGTTTGCTTCCATTCATTTCGCTTTTCTTCTAAAAAAGTCAGGCCTATATCGGTGATGTGGTAGTACGTACGCTTTTTTCCATGGGTAACTTCTCCTGGATACGAATGGATATACCCATTTTTCTCCAATCGGTTGAAGGCGGAGTATAAGGTCGTCTCTTTGATCACATAGACTTCCTCACTCACATCGCGAATTTTTTGGGAAACAGCGTATCCATAAGAATCGCCTTCCTTCAATACGGACAAAATGATGACATCATTGTACCCGCGAATCCCATCGCTCGAAATCATTTTGCCACCTCCTGAAATTACTTCATCTGTCGTTGTAATCATTGTACGACAATTACTACGACAGGTAAAGTAAAATATGGGTCATTGATTGAAAATTTTGTCTGGGTATGTCAAAATCAATAACGGAAAGAAGTGAAGACATGAAAGAAATCGCAATTATCGGCGGCGGCATCATCGGCATGACGCTGGCGAATTATATAGATCCAAAAAAATACCACGTGACCTTGTTTGATGAGCCGACAGGACAAGCAACCAGTGCCAGTGCGGGGATCATCTCGCCTTGGTTGTCGAAACGACGCAACAAGCAATGGTACCGATTGGCAAAAGACGGCGCGGCCTTTTTCCCAAAATTGGTCCAAGATTTTCACTTGGATCAGACGATCTATCAGCGTTCAGGAACACTGCTGCTGCGGCCTGAAAAACAATTAGACACGCTTGTTACCTTAGCTGAAGAACGAAAAAAAGACGCACCGGAGATCGGCACGATCGAGCGACTTTCAAAGGAACAGACTCACGACGCACTGCCTTTGCTGAAGCCGACACCTGCGTTAAAGATCAGCGGCGGCGGCCGCTTAGATGGCAAAGCGTATTTGATTCATATGCGAAAAAAGGCCGAGCATTCGGGCGTCGCCTTCGTTTCTCAGCGTGTGAAGCTGTTGGATGAAAAAACGATCACCTACGCAGAGAAAAAGGACACTTTCGACCAAATTATTTTGACAGTCGGTCCCCATCTCAAAGAGCTGCTGGCACCTCTCGGCTATCAAGCAGACCTGCGTCCGCAAAAGGGGCAACTGCTTGTGTTCCAGACAACGCTAAAAAACAGCGGCGACTTCCCTGTCGCGATGCTGGATGGCGAAGCTGATTTGATCCCCTTTTTAGATGGAAAAATCTTGTTAGGGGCGACCCATGAAAACGACGCGGGATGGGATCTGAAGGCGACGGATCAGGCATTCAAGCAGCTCACAGAAGGCGCAATGCCCTTTTTGGCGGAACCGGAAAAAATCCTCGCCGCCCCTGCTCATTTTCGTGTAGGGACTCGCGCTTATACTTCTGATTTCGCCCCCTTCTTCGGTTCCTTGACGGACGGGCTGCTGGTCGCCAGCGGGCTAGGTTCTTCGGGATTGACGACGGGGCCGTATATCGGGTATTTGTTGGCACAGTATATGAATACGGGCGAAGCCAAATGGGACGACTACCAAAAAACCATAACGAACTATATCCACACAGAAAAGCGCTGAGATCGAAAAAAAATCCCAGCGCTTTTTTTACATCGGTTTTAAGTTTTTCTCTAAACGCTCCGTCATCCAAGCCAATCGTTTCCCTCTGCCTGCGTCTGTTTTGGCATCAAAATACGCACGGGTATAGGTTTTTTTAACGGAAGGGGACATGTTATGGAAATTTTCCAGCGCTAGTGGTGCGACTTTCAATAAGGCAGCAACTTCGGCGATTTGTTCATCTGTGATCGCTGAAGGCTTCGTCGCATTTTCCCATTGCCCGTTTGCTTTCGCCTCTGCCACCTTCTCCTGACCGAGGGGCGTCATTCGCCCCTGTGCTTCCAGCTTTGCGACGATTTTTTTGTTTTTCTCCGACCATTTACTGTTTTTACGCCGTGGCGCAAAGTATTTTAAGTACGCGTGCTCATCGACTTTTTTCATGACACCGTCGATCCAGCCGAAGCTCAACGCTTCTTCCAACGCTTCGCCCGCCTTCAGCGTTTTGACGTTTTTTGTTTTGCCGAATGTCAGCCAAACGCCGCCGCTGATCTCGGCATTTTCGGCGAGCCATTCCCGAAAATCGGCTGCCGTCTCAAAGAACACCTTCTTTTTTTCTTCCATATTACTTCTCTATTCCTAGAACGACTGGCGTTGATTTAAAGCCGATGCCCATCCGATCGATCCCCATGTCGATCAATTCTAAGAAATGCTCTCTTGTTCGGATACCGCCGCTGCCTTTGATCTTGATTCGCCCGTCGCATTGATCCATCATCAGCCGGATCACCTCATTTGTGGCTCCTTTGTCATCATAGCCAGTGATAAAGCCCGTACTGGTTTTGACAAAGTCTGCTTCTGCAGCGATCGCACACTCACACCCCTGCCGTATCTGTTCCTCATTCAAGGTGTCTGTCTCAAGAATGACTTTCACTGCGGTGCCGTGGGCATGGCACACCTCCGTGATCACCCGCAGCTCTCTGGTGACTTCTTCGTATTTCCCGCTGCGAAGCCAACCGAAATTCGCCACGATGTCCAGCTCATAAATGTCTTCACGCTGGCAATACGTCTCTGCCTGCAGCACTTTGGAGGCCGTCGTGCTGGTTCCAAAGGGAAAATCGCAGACCACACAGATCTTGGTGTCCGTTCCAGCCGTCATCTCGGCGGCGATGTCCAGCGAAGATGGATTCACACACACCGTAGCGCAATGATAGTCGATCCCTTCTTGAATGTATTGACGAATCTCTGCTTCAGTAAAATCCGGCTTCAACACGGATTGATCAATGTAGGCGCCTAATTCTTTCACGGACAGCTCACTCGCTTTTTTCATCATTGGTACCCTCCTGTTTTTTAGATTATTTTCTAACAGAACAAGTCGATTTAGGGCAAAGAAAATAACCCTATTCCTTATTATTCAAGTATAGGGTAACTGCCGTTCGTTGTAAACGCTATCTTAGTTATGTCGCGCGGCGAACGACGGCTTGTTTTTCCAACTGCTGCTTCCACCCATCCAAAGAAATCGTCTGGCTTTCTTCTCTTTTCATGCGCTTGCGATAGGCGGTCGCCGTCTCTCCGGTCATCTTTTTGAACATTCGGCTGAACACCACAAGACTGTTGAACCCAACCTGCCCCGCGATCGTTTCCACGGTCTCTTCGGTCATTGAAAGTAAAAAGGCGGCGCGATTGATTCGGACACCTAGAATGTAGTCTTTGATACTGCTGTCCATGTGGTTGCGAAAGACCCGCGACAAATGACTGCGGTTCACGGATAGCTGGCGCGCGATCGCCTCTACGGTCAACTGCTCTGAATAATGCGCTTCGATGTAGGCGACCGTCTCAACAGCCAAAGGAGAATATTTTTTGGTCTCGCCTAAATGGCTCTTCCCTCCATCCGCGATCAGATCCGCTAAAAACTGATGGGTCAACGCGTTCAAACGCAGCTCATTTTCCATCGTCTCCTCTGAAAAAGAAAGACAGGCCAAGATCGTATCGATGTAATTCTGGATGTTGGAGGAGACCATCGTATAGTGGGCGTCTCGAAAATGGGTGTGCTGCAAGATCGTCTCCGCCGCCTCACCGCTAAAGGAAAGCCAGCCATACATCCACGGCTCCTCTCCGTCAGCCAAATAAAACGTAGAATCCCCCGGACGAATCAAAAACAGATCGCCCTTTTTTAAGTGATACTGCTGATTCTTGACCTGATAGGTCCCCCTGCCCTCCATCACGACATGCAAAATATAATTTTGGCGGATCGCTGGACCAAACGAATGGAAAGGCAGCGTTTTGGAGATCCCGCAAAAGTCAAAGTGAAGATCATTGGTTACTTGATGCTGCTCTTTTTTCAAAAAAATGGTTTGCTCCATCTTTTTCCTCCCAACGAATCGTTTCTTTAAATTATACACGAACAAGTGCCCTTTTTTTTACCGAAAACCGAAACTATTGGGGATTCCCCCAACACTCCTGCCCTTCATGCTACCCTAAAAATAAAGCATTCTCTTGCGTATGGAAAGGAATGGTCTTGTGAAAAAGAGTTTGAAACAGCTCATCCAAACATTGCTGATTTGTCTGATCGTCCCTAGCACGCTGCTGTTGCAAAAAATCAATCCATACATCGACTATGCATTCTCCTATCGCAGTATTTTCACCCTGCTGCTCACAGTGGTCGTCCCGGTCTTCATCTTTTGGGCCTTAAAAGAATTATGGGGGATTCTCCGAAAAAAATGACCCGTCTCGTTTTGAATTCTCTAAATTTAATAATACTATATCCCACAAAAAAACCGCCAACAGTGAGAACTGCTGGCGGTTTCTGCTACTGATCCTCTTCTGAGATATTCGATAATTTCACGACGCATACGCCCTCGATCTCCTGGATCGACTCTTTTTCTGGATACAAGGGCATCTCCTGATAGGCTTTTGTCTTCGCGATTTTTTCAAACTTTTCGACAGAACAGCGTTTATAGGATACCCCTAAATGCAGTTGAAAGAAATTGTACCACGCCTCGATATTGCCCTCGTAGGTTTCCCAGACAGTGCCGAATCTCGCCCCCTCGTTCGCTTTTTTCATGAGCTCAGGGTACGGCGTCGGGTAATTCCCCTTATGTGGCGTCCCCGCGATCAAAAGAGTGGTCTCGTCCTTTCGATAATCAGCGCGTTGCTCCAATTGGGCCCAAATGCGATTGGCCAATTGTGTGCTTTGCCGCTGATCGCTCAACATCACCAATGCATCGTTTTGATTCGTCAAACTGTACGTCCACACCAATCCCACGAGTATACTGACAAATAGAGCGGTCAGCCCTCGCTTCTTCTTACCTGAAAAAACAACTGAGCGGTGCCATAAACAGAACAGCCCGATCAGAAATGGAACGATCACTGTCATCCCGGAAGCCATCAATAAATAAACAAAAGTCCCCGGAATCGCCAGCTGGATCACATTTGCGAAAATTGGAAAAACAGCTAACAGACCCGTCGCCAGAAAGAAGATCGCCGGCGAGCGTTTTATTTTGATGGCGAGAAAGGCAAAAATCAGGAGAGAAAGCAGCCCTAAGCCGAAATAGAAATAGCGCTCTCCAAAGGCATTTCTCACAATTTCATCGCCAAAAAAGAATTGATAGCACGTGCGATAGGTCGCCAAGATCGTGCTGTTCATGGCTCTCAGACTGGTGATTGGTGAGAGCTGATCCGCGTTCTTATACGCCGCCATCGTCAACTCAGCGCTGAGTAAAGAAAGCTTCAAGATGATCGCGTATACCGCTACCCCCGCGACACTGATCCCCACGAATTTTTTGACACCCGCTAGTACGTCTGTAAAAGTATGGGTCGGATCAAGCAGATACAGCACCACATAGCCGCCGCCTGCGATTAAAAATGCCCCGAGATTGCTTTGATAGAAACTGATCGACACTGTCAGCAGCAGCCCTGCACCAATCGCCCACAGATTTTTTGGCGCAGACAAAAAGGCGAGGACCGCTGCTAAAATAGCGAAGAGAATCGACAGGCTATAAGGAACGGCACAATACGGGTACATCAAAATCATCGCCGTCATGGGAGAACACGTCAGCGTCAAGCAAAGCAAGACACCTAACAAAGGCTGATTTATGGCGAATAGCTTCATCAAAAGAACACCACTCAAGCTGATAAACAGCAGACTCAGCATCGCAGAAAATGCGGCGTTATTCAGCCCGCCTTGCAGCGCATCCGCAACTACCAAGCCCCAGCGGCCTAGACGAAGCTCCCATTCCCCGCTCATCCGATAAAAACCCGCCATCGTCCCATCAGGGGTCATCAACTGATGAGTATAAACGGTGTAATGGACGATAAGTCCCGCAAGATAGCTGATCCCCAGTACCAGAAAATCCTTGCGTTTAAAAGCCAACAATCCCTTCGTCATTTCGATTCAGCCCCTTTCTTTTCCGTGTCTCGTTGCAACGGAAACCCAGACAGCTCTTTTTTCTTCTCTTTCCAGCCACGCCATTCGCCGACTTTAAAGGCGTTGATGAAATTCTTATCAAAATTATCGATCCAAAAGTTTTGATTGACGATCGTCGTCGTGTAGGTGGTCGGTCGATCATGCAGAAGGTGCAAATACTGATTGTAGGCGGGATTCACCTCATCGATCGGTTCTTCAATGAAAAGCTCGATCCCGTCCTCCCCACACGACCGAACCTGAACCGTCAACTCGGTCGTATACCGTTCGTCTGAGAGTTGGAATTTTCCATGCTGATCGAGAAACGAGTCAACACCCTCAGCCGCCTTCAAGTGGATGCGTTCTTCATTTAAATACACCGTCTCAACCTCGATCGCCTCCTCCCCTTCAGGCCCAAAGGTGAGTATGCCCTGCAACGCCAGCTTCCAACGGATAAATTCATTGTCGATCCCTTTTCGCGGCCGGTTGAAGCTGATCCCATAGAAAAAACTCACGGCGTTTTGGCATAGCCAGAACAAAATAAATACTTGTGACGCCGTCGGGATCGCATAGATATTGAGGATACTTGCTACGATCGAGACGACGGTCAATAGCAAGCCCACCACGTTGAACACCACGTAGCGCTTGGGCGGCGCTTCATTGATCCGCCAAAAATCTTTCGGGGTCACGACAAAATGCTCTTCCCTGATGCCTACTAATTCTTTAAATAAAGGCCACGCGATATAGGGTGTCAAAATCGTATCGACAAGGTTGCTGTAGGTTCGGTTCAAGGATTTTTCCGAAACACAAGACAGGGCCCAATTGTAGATCATGTAGGCCGGCAGCCAAACCAGCAGCAAGAGCAGAATATCTGTGTCCACGATCCTAAAGTTGAACAGCACACTGATGATGGGAATAAACAAAAACGCCAGCTTACGATAAGGCAGCAGCCAATAATTGTATAGAATCAGGTAGCTAAACTTTGAGAGAAGCGACAATTTACTGAAAAGCAGGCGATTGCTTCGGATTCCCTGCACGAAGCCTCTGCTCCAGCGAACCCGTTGGTCCTTCAAGTCCTCGATCGTAAAGGGACACAAGCCGTACACATAACTTTCTGACAGCACACGTCCCAGATAGCCGGCTTTTTGCATTTTGATACTGGAAGAAAAGTCCTCTGTGATACTGTCTGTCGACAAGCCGCCTGTGGATTCCAGCGCGTCTCTTGAGATGATCGCATTTGAGCCGCAATAAATCGCCGAGTTAAACGGGACGCGGGCACCGTTGACATGCTTGAAAAAATAATCCTGCTCATTCGGTAAAATGTTGTCCGCGAACAAATTGTATTGAAAAAGATCCAACGTATAGAAATCCTGCGGCGTTTGAACATAGCCGATCTTAAACTGATACCCGTTTTCCGCTAATTCCTCGGAATATGCCGCGATCTCTTCGTCTGTATTGTTTTCAGTTTCATAAAAATACGGAACGACCTTCAGCAAAAAATCGCTTTTAGGGATCATATCGCAATCCAAACAAGCCACCAAAGGCGATGACGAATGCTGCAATGCATTGTTCACATTCCCCGCCTTTTTATCGGGGTTGTCTTCTTTTCGCATCCCGATATAGTGAATGTCAAACAGCGCCGCGATATTCTTCATCTCCTCGCGGCAGCTATCGTCACACAAATACACGTGGACCTTTTTCGTATCAGGATAACTCAAATTTTTGCAGGCATTGATCGTTTTATACAGCAGCTTGTGGCTTTCGTTGTGCGTGGTGATCAAAATATCCACATGGGGATACTGCTCCGGTTCAAGAGGAACCTCTTTCAACGCCTTCTTTCCAGCGATCGTGATGAATTCATAGATCCCTTGTAAATTCGATGAAAACTCAGACAGCAACAGCAGCAACGCTAAAAATAGGGTGAGAAAGCCCCAACGAAACGGCAGCGTGTACCTAAATCGGAAAAATAAATAAATTATTTGACTAATGATCGCTAAAAATACAATAATTCTCTTTTTCTTGTCCATCCCAACATTCCCCTTATTTGTTTCATAATCTTTCTTTTATTTTCTTTCACTAACATATAATAATATTATTATATATAAAATAACTATAAATATCGGTAAAAATAGTTTAAAATAATAAGAAATACACAATAAACACTTTATCAATCCCAATAAAAACAGTCAATAAAAACTTTATAGATTATTTATCGAAGTGACTACCAATTACAATCAAATATAATGCTCAATTGACCCGATTATTATAATTTCCATCCGAAGATAGTCAAAAAAAGAAACAGATGTGCCATTCGAGATTCCGCCACGCTTCAACGATCGTCATTTTCTCTTCTATATAATGAGATAAATGCCTGATCAAAAAAATGAACATTCCGTTAAGGCTGGCGCTATAGATTCTCTTTTTCCCTTTAGTCACATGCAACAAAAAGTTAAATAGTCGTCACAGAAAGACGTTATGGAGAAAACGATTTCTTGTTAAACTAAAGATACGTAAAAAAACAGCTATTCCTTGTCACTTTCTTGAGAAATCGCTACACTTATTGGGACACGAAACATTTCTACTACAGAAAAAGTGAGGTTTTTTAAATGCAAATTACAGAAACGCCTTTTGGCAAAGGCTATCAACCGATCACCCTTGAAAATGAAGACGGTTTCCATTTATCTGTCTCTGACTTAGGGGCGCGGATCGTTCGTTTAGGCTGGGATAAAGAATTGGTCTTAGGTTTTGATTCAGCCGAAGAATATTTAGAAAAGGATGCGTTTATCGGGGCTTCTATCGGTCGTACTGCTGGACGGATCGAAAACGGCCGCTTTACGCTTGAAGGCAGGGACTATCAGGTCGCGATCGATCCAAAGACGGGGCATTCTCTTCACGGCGGACAGCCGGGCTTTGAGACGAAAAAATGGGCCTATCGAGTGGAAAATGGAGATGACGAAGCGTCAGTGGTCTTCACCAGCAGCAGTCCTGACGGCGAGCACGGTTTTCCCGGCAACTTGGACATAGAGGTTCGCCACACGTTGACGAAAGAGAACGTTTGGCGGGTGACCACTAAAGGAACAAGCGATCAGGCGACCCTGTTTAATCCAACCAACCATGTTTATTTTAATCTGACCGGCGACGTCACTCAATCGATCGCCGAACACACGCTTTGGCTGAACAGCGACCACTTTGCTTCTTTGCGTCCGGATGTACTACCAACAGGCGAAAAAGCTCCTGTCACGGGAACACCGCTGGACTTCCAGCACCCACGGCCGCTAGCGGATGTGTTCACCAGCAGCTTTGACCAGACGAAGCAATACAACGGGCTTGATCATCCCTTCTTCTTAAAGGACAGCCTTTTGGAGAAACCGGCCGCGCGATTGACCAGTCCTGACGGCACGACCGAGCTGATCGTCTCAACGGATGCCTCCAGCGTGGTGATCTTCACTGCGAACTTCGGCAATGACGGGCCAGAGCTGCAAGGAAAAAAACTCGCAGATCATGGCGGGATCACTTTTGAAACTCAAATTGCTCCCGGTGCCGAACAATTTCCAGCATTCGGTTCGATCACCCTGCCCGCCCAGCAAACATTTGAAACGACGACTGAATACAAACTACTCATGAAAGAAGGAAATTAATATGGCCAGCACTCGCGAGCTAACGACAACATTTGCTGAAATTTTTGGACCAAAGAAAACCACACACTATTTCTCACCCGGTCGAATCAACTTGATCGGGGAACATACCGACTACAACGGCGGTCATGTCTTCCCCGCTTCGATCACCTACGGAACGTATGGTGCCGCCGCGCCTCGTGACGATAAAAAGGTGCTGGTCTACTCCACCAACTTTGAAGATGTCGGAGTGATCTCCTTTGCCATCGATCAGTTGGCCTACGATAAAAAGGACAATTGGGCAAACTATGTAAAAGGCATGATCCTGAAAATGCAGGAAGCCGGACACACCATCGATCACGGTTTTGAATTACTCGTTGAAGGCACGATCCCCAACGGTGCTGGCCTCTCCAGCAGCGCCTCTTTAGAATTATTGGTAGGTGTTGTTTTAGAGGATCTGTTTGAACTGGATACGGACCGTCTTGAGCTGGTCCAAACCGGTAAAAAAGTAGAAAATGAGTTTATCGGCGTCAATTCTGGGATCATGGATCAATTTGCCATCGGCTTTGGTGATGTGGACCAAGCGATCCTGCTGGATACCAATACTTTGGCTTATGAAATGGTCCCCGTAAAGCTCGACGGCTATGCCATCGTGATCATGAATACCAATAAACGCCGTGAATTAGCGGATTCCAAGTACAACGAGCGCCGCAGTGAATGCGAAGAGGCCCTTGCCCGCCTGCAAACGAAGCTAGACATTCATGCCTTGGGTGATTTGGATGAAGAAACCTTTGAAGCAAACACGGAGCTGATCGGTGATGACACCTTGATCCACCGTGCCCGTCATGCGGTGACCGAGAACCAACGTACCTTGAAGGCCAAAGCAGAATTAGAGAATGGCAATCTGGAAGCTTTCGGTCAGCTTTTGAATGCGTCTCACGATTCGCTGCGTCATGAGTATGAAGTGACGGGGATCGAATTGGACACCCTTGTTGACGCGGCCCAGGCACAGGCCGGTGTTTTGGGGGCACGGATGACAGGCGCTGGTTTCGGCGGCTGCGCCATCGCGCTAGTCAAAGAAGACACGATTCCTGCATTTAAAAATAATGTCTATGACACGTATATGAACACGGTTGGCTATGCGCCTGATTTTTACGTTGCCCACATCGGCAGCGGAACCACGAAACTCGGTTAACCGTCTTCTATGAACGCCTTTCCTCTTTTGCGGGGAAGGCATTTTTTCTTCCATCGAGAAAACACTCCCCCGCTTCTTTTTTTACCTGCTGGATTCTGATAAACTTAAAGACAGAACTTAGGTATCGAATGGAGGCTTGACGATGAAAAAAAGACCCCACTGTTTGAACAGAAACGCTTCTACATCCCCGTCGCTCTCTTACTGGGACTCTTGGGCTTTAGCCCGATGCTGTTTTCAGTGCTGGGAAAGAAAAAAGAAGAAACGCTGAATAGCGACTACTACACGTCGCCTCAAGAGCCGCTTTTCAAATCAAAAGAGTGACCGGCTTTTTGAACAGAACATGCAGTCGGATTCCCTAAAAATCCATGACGAAGAATAAATGACATTTTTAGAAAAGGAAAAAAGAATGATCAAACAATTGAACAACCTCACAGAAAATGAATTAACGACACTCTCCGACATTTGGCTAAAAAGCAACATCGATGCCCATGCTTTCATCAGTGAAGACTATTGGCTGAGCAATCAGGTCGCCGTGAAAGAGGCCTTCTCCCAAGCATCGATCTATGCCTATTTTCACGAAGGAACCATCGTCGGCTTCCTCGGAATGATGGACGACTACATCGCCGGCATCTTTGTTTTAAGCGCCTATCGTTCACTGGGCATCGGCACCCAACTATTGAATACAGCGAAGTCCGATCACCAGCAGTTGACCTTAGCCGTTTACAAAAAGAATGCCGCGGCATTGCGCTTTTATCAGAAAAATCATTTTGATAGCCAAGAGGAACGACTTGATCCAGAAACCAACGAATCCGAAGTGTTGATGTCTTGGCAGGCCTAATTCAGCTCAAACACACTGCATCTTTTCAATGCAGTGTGTTTTTTTTGCGGAGTTCTTCTTCTGGCAAATAGCCCCTTCTCGTTCCCAGCTCATCGGCACTTGTTGTCGGAAAGTCCTACATTTTGACGGCGCCTCTTCAAACCTTTATACTGCCTTAAAAGAGGTGAGTATCATGAAATTCAAAGGGCTGCACAACCCCTACTTCTACATTGCGCTTTCTTATTTTTTCGTCTCGCTGTTTTTTGCGTTTCAAGAAGGCCCGATCTTCAAGTGGGCGAGCTTCTTCTTTCTGATCTCTTTTGGGATCAATGCCTTTAAAGCCATCAAGCATGGACAAAACCAATAAAAATTCCCTTTTCTTCTATGAGAACGGTTTATTTTCTGACGAGTGATCGTTTTCTTTTCATATTTTTTCAGTAAGTGGTACTATTTTTTCAAGGAGGTGAAAAATATGGAAAGAAAAACAACCTTTAGCTGGCCTTATTTTTTGATGGGGATTCTTTTTATTCTCGTTTCTCTTGCTGCATTTAGAGATCCAGGAAGCAGTCTCGTTGCCATTGTTTATGTCTTTGCTTTTTCAGCAATTTTAAAAGGACTCTTTGAATTATTCTTTAGACGTAAACTTCACGAATTTACGAATCAAAAATCTACGTTGATGATGGTTTTAGGTGTCGTTGATATCTTGATCGGTATTTTCTTCTTATTCAACATCACTGCTGGATTGGTCGCTTTGCCATTTGTTTTTGCGATTTGGTTTCTCTTCGATTCGATCGTCGGTCTCCTTACAGCAAGCATCTACAAACTGGGAAGCACCGGCTATTACTGGTTCCACATCGTGATCGACGTGATCGGCGTTATCTTAGGATTCATGCTTTTATTCAATCCTTTGACTTCCGCTCTTACCCTTGCCTTCCTAGTAGGCTTCTACTTTATGATGGCAGGTATTTCACTTATCGCGTATGCATTTTAATCAAGCGAGAAATAGAGACCGGGTGTCTCTATTTTTTTACCCTGAGCGCGCCTCTGCATGCTATACTATTTGTGAGCCGATTACCGGCATTTTTCCAAACGAATACGTGAAAAAAGGAGGATGTTACGATGCTGACAAGAGATGTTGTTGCTTTTCTGCTTTGCCTGCTGGGTGCTGTCCTAGGTCCTTACACCCTCGCATTAGTCAAGAAAAATCCCTCTTTACTGCAACTGCTCGCTACTCTTGTTTTCTCTGGTGGCTCACTCGTTTTCTATTATTATTCCTTTGACAATGTGGAGACGCCGCTTTTGCCCATTTTATATTATGGTATCGTCGTTGGCGCC
The DNA here is from genome assembly GCF_051715125.1 of Enterococcus sp. AZ048. Classification (NCBI taxonomy): domain Bacteria; kingdom Bacillati; phylum Bacillota; class Bacilli; order Lactobacillales; family Enterococcaceae; genus Enterococcus; species Enterococcus sp. AZ048. The sequence goes on from NZ_JBIOTD010000002.1 coordinate 546,277, forward strand.
GCTTTGTTTTTTTCCTACAAAAAAAATCGTTCCAATCCCTAGCCATTCACTCGTCTGAATGGCTTTTTTGACTATCCTTATCTGAAACGAGGTATCCACATGATCAAACTCTATTATTTATTGGAAAATTCGATCAAAAATTTGACCCGCAGCTCTGGTATTCTAGCGTCACTCGCCTTGAGCTGCTTGTCCTCCTTCATCGCCTTTTCCTTTCTCACCATCAGTCTGTTCTTCTCCCACTGGCACGATCACGCATTCAGAGAAGCCGCGAGTCACGGCGGCATGGCCATCATGGATCTGATCTCCCCCAGCGGAATGCTGACGACTATTTTTAAACATTGCTCTACCTTTTTAGCGGGGCTTTGTCTGATAGTGACGCTGAGTGCGATTCGGCGATTGTTTTTTCATATGGCGAACGACCAGCGTGCGTCTTTTAAAACCATGAGTCTCCTTGGCGAAACGACCCCCTTCATCAGCTTGGAATTTTCGCTTCAATCCATTTACGTCGCGCTTTCTTCCTTAGTGATCGGTGCATTGTCGGCGGAGCTCGTTTTGGAAAAGCTTTTTCACTATTCCCTTTCGTTCGGATCGCTGAAGGTGATTGTCGCGACGTTTCACATTGATCACAAGATCCACGTGCTCATTCTTTTTGCGGGAAGTCTGTACATTGGATGCCGCGTGTTTCTTTTTGTCCAAAAATACCTTCATTCGTTTTTCGATAATTTGAAAACAGAACTTGACGGCTAAAAAAATCTTCCCTTTGATTCATCAAAGCTGCTTTTTTCTATAAATTCTCTTGAGCGTTTATGTTAAACTAAGTGAACATGACGGAACTAAGGAGGTTTCAATGAAAAAAGATTCAGGGTTGGTTTATGGGTTCAGCGCGTACATTCTTTGGGGCATCCTTCCCCTCTATTGGAAATTATTGGGAAATGTCGGTCCCGTCGACATTCTTTTTTATCGGATCATCTGGTCTCTGGTCTTTATGACTCTTTACTTGATCGTTTTCCGAAAAGTCCCCGGGTTTCTCCAAGAGGTCAAAGCGCTGCTAAAAAGTAAAAAAAAGACACTTGCTATTATTGTTGCAGCGATTTTTATTTCCCTCAATTGGGGAATCTATATCTATACTGTTTCGATCGGACAAGTCCAGCAGGCTAGTCTGGGCTATTATATCAATCCCCTGCTAAACGTCCTCGCTGGCGCGATCTACTTAAAGGAGCCTTTGACAAAACAGGCGAAATTAGCCAGTCTCTCCGCTTTTGCGGGCGTCGTGCTGCTGACGATTCAAACGGGGGTCTTTCCCTTTAATTCAATTTTCCTTGCAGCAAGCTTTTGTTTGTATGGCGTGACTAAGAAACAATTGGATTTGAGTGCAGCGACAAGTATTACTCTTGAAACACTGATCATCGCCCCGATCGCGTTGATTTATTTATTCGTTGTTTCACCGGTAGGCTTTATGCAGTATCCCGCCACTACGAATTGGCTGCTGATCGGAGCCGGCATCGTTACGGCGATCCCGTTGCTGCTTTTTGCGACGGCGGTGAAAAAACTTTCGTATATCACGCTGGGCTTTTTGCAATACGTCAACCCAACGATCATGCTGGCGATGGCGATCTTTCTATTCCATGAGCCCTACCAGCTGCCGCAATTTATTGCCTTCGCATTTATCTGGTTAGGCATAATGATTTTCGTAGCAGGAAATCTTATCGAAACACGCAAAAGAGGGATTCGTCCGTAGACGTCTCCCTCTTTTTTTGCTTTTAGAAGCTTTCTTAATAGGTAAAATGATGAACGACTTCCCCTGATCTGAATACTTTGCTTTTCTTTACTCTTTGGTAATTGGTCGCATAACACAGCGCTTCACGATGTGTTCGAAAGGTCTCTTCAGTCATTTCCCCGACGATCGTTTCTACTTGAACTAAGTATTGGCGTTCCATATCGCTTCCCCTTTTCTTCCTATCATTCCAACGAGTGTCTCTTCATTTATCCATCATAGCGGGATTTTATGCCGTTTTCAATAACTTATGTTATATTTTCTTACATCAACTGCAAATAATTTCAAAAAAGAAACATTTGATGTGACGTCTTTTGACAGGAGGCTGTTCGCTGTGGCGTTAGACAGAAAAAAGACCCCAGCGCTCACGCTGGAGTCCTATCATTCCATCAATCAATTTTTCGCTTGAAACGTCTCGATATTCCCAATGACTTTTTGCGCCAGGCGAACCTTCGCCATCGACGTTAATCCCGCATTGGTTTTTCCAGCAAAGACATTTGGCAAACCAATGACTTCTGCTCCTAAACCAGCCTCCGTATCGCTGAAGGCGTAATTATCCCCGTGCTCTAACCATTCTTTTAACGCTGGCACTTCATGAGAAGGTGCGATGGATACGTTCATCAAGATCTTTCCGTTGCCAAATGTTTGAAAAGCAGCTTTGTCTAATAAGACCACGTTCTTATTTAAGCAGGTGATCACGATATCTACTTTTCCAAGTAATTCATCGAGCGGCAAATAAGTCATCGCCAGCTCTTTTTCGACGTCTGGCTTCCGCGTACGGCTGTAGTAATTGACGTCCATCCCGAAAAAGTCCATCGTGCGTGCCAGCAGACTCCCGACTGTTCCCATTCCAACGATCCCAACCTTCACATCGGTCAATTCCATTGGTTCTTCTTTCCACATTGCAAGCCCGCGACCTTGCAGCAGGCGAACCAATTCACTGATGGCGTATTCCTTTACGCCTTCATCGCCGTAATCCCGCACGCCAGTCACAACGATGCCTTTTTCCTCTGCATAGCGAATATCGACGTTAGCATTCTCCGGCGCATACAGACTCGCACAAATACCGATATAACGAATGTTCGGGCACGCCTCCAACGCTTCCTTATCAATAGAACTGGTGAAGCTCAGCATCACGCAATCAGCATCGCCGATTCGCTCGATGACTGCGGCTGTATCTGCGGGGATGTCCTCGTAAAAGACCGTTTCCTCTGCCAGCGCTTTTAGTTTCTCGTCCCATTCAGGCAATAATTTGGTTGGCTCGATCGCCACCATTTTCTTAAATTTTTTCATGTCGGCCTCCTCGTAGCTTGTACTCCCTTCATGATACGTCCTACGAAATTTCGCGTCAATGAAGAAGAACAAAACCGCCGTGTTCTCCTCACAAAGGAAGAACGACAAAAGAATTCCGACCGTTAACTCTTTAGCGCCCTGCGGAGGATGATAGGATAGCAGCTATTTTTTCTAAAGCCCGCACAAAAATAAACACGATTTTACGCTAGCGTCTGGAACCGTCATCATGCGTGACGGACAGCGATCATTTTCGTTTCCTATTCCGCTTGGTTCGGCTGTCCTTTTTCTTCCCCTGCTGCTTATCCAGTCTTCGTTTGAGGTTTTTCTGCCGCTGCTCTTCTTCTACTTGCTCAGGCGTCTTATCAAAGCGCACGTAGGAAGACTTCGGTTTGGGCGGGAGATCGGCGGCGTTATTGGATGGACGTTCCGTTGTAAAAGTTTCTTCCCCCGGCAAGGGATACTCCGCCTCGACGATCGCCGCGGCTTCTTCGTAAGACAGCTTGTTGGAGTTTTTTGGCGATGGAGTTGTTGTAGTAATTGGCTCTGCGGCGGCGATTGGTTCTGTTGCGGCAACCAGGACGGGCTGTTTTTCAGTCTTCGTGTTTGTAGGCGCTTCTTCAACGACAGTATCCTCTTCTGTTTGTTTGGCTTTGCCAACCTTGTAAGAAGTCGTCTCCACGTGACCACCGCCTTTATAATCGACCAATGCCACGAATTTTCGGACGCCGTCCACTTCAAAGATGCTTAACAAGGTCAACACTTCCAGAATCTCCGCCACCAGCATTTCCTCTTTGTTAGGATCGACGTCGCGAATCGTCAACAGATGGCGCTTGCCCGCGGCATCCTCAAAACGGGAACGAATGTCATAAACGAGGCCCTCTCTGTAAAGGTCCAAACTGCCCTGTCTCTCAAAGGCATTCTTGAAGGAGCGGATCATTTCAGTCTGGGAAAAATACTCGGAAGGGCTTCCAAAATACTGCTTGATCAAGCCTTCCCATTCTTTGGATTCAAAGTATTCCTTGAAAAAGGGCAAAAAGAGGCGCAGGGTGCTTGTCGGCTCGACTGTTAAAAAGAGGTACCGAAGCAGGTCTTTGCAGAGAAAAGAAAAAGCCCCCGTCAAATTTAGCGCATTCCGCACCATGACCGCGACCAAATACTCGATCACAGAATCCGCATCGCCGGATTGTTCGTAGTAAGTCACGATCTTCTTCTCCAAAGACTCTCGTTTCATTAAGAATAACTGCCGCGTGCCTAATTTTTTAACATCCATGTTCCCATCCTCCATTTTCAAGAAATCGCTTCCTGTGTTTTTTATACATCTAGGATAATACTAAAATAACGCTCTTGTAAATACCCAATGAAATACTTTTATTTTTTAAATTTACAAACATTATTGAATAAATATTTTCCAACTCATCGATAGAGACAAAGCGAAAATTAAATAACAAAAAAACAACGACCAGAATTATTGGTCGTTGTTTTTTTATACGAAATCTTCGTCTACTATTGTCCCCTCAGCAACGAGGTTCGTGTCGCCAATCAAGTATAAGTCCTCTCCTGTCACATCTACTTGAAGCTGCCCGCCAAGGACTTCGATCACCGCGGGTTCGACCGCGACGATCTTCTTTTTATTCAATGCATAGGCTGTTGACCCTGTGCCTGTTCCGCAAGCTAAGGTAAACTCTTCTACTCCTCGTTCGTAGGTTCGTTCCACCACTGTTTGGTCTGGCAAAACATCGTAGAAATTCACATTGGCACCCTTTGGAAAGACTGGATGGTTGCGCAGTTTTCTAGCAAAATCAAGCATCGTCTCCAGCTCTGTCATCGCCAGATCAGGGAAGTGAACGACTAAGTGAGGAATGCCCGGATCACCTAATTCAACATAATCGACAGTCACTTCTTTGCCATCGACTTGAATCGTTTTGTCTGCTTCAAAGATCGTCGGAGAATTCAACTGGACGCGATATGTCCGTTTGTCCAGCCGTTCAGCCGGAACATTCCCTGCGATGGTTTCGATGGTCATTTTTTCTTGCGCCGCCTTTGTTTCGTAGGCCCATCGTGCGACACAGCGGGCACCGTTCCCGCACATTTCCGCTTCTGACCCGTCGGCATTGAAGAAGCGCGCGTAGAAATCACCTGTTCCGCGAGGGGCTTCAACGGCGATCAACGTGTCCGCTCCTACCGATACACGCCGGGTACACACACGGGCTGCGACCTTCGTTAGTTCCTCCGTCGAAAAACTCAGCCCACGATTATCGATCAAAATAAAATCATTTCCAGCACCTTGCATTTTATAAAAGGGAATAGCCATTCTTTCGCCTCATTTCAAAAAACTTGGAATCTCTTCATTTTGGATGATCTGATCCAATGTTTGTCTTTTTACGATACATTCTGCTTGTCCGTCTTTGGTCAATACAACGGCCGGAATCGCCAATTTGTTATAGTTGCTGGCCATGGAATAACCATATGCACCCGTCGAAAAAGTCGCGAAAATATCGCCGGCTTCGACTGTCGGCAATTCGATGTCTTTGACAAGGATATCTGTGCTTTCGCAAGCCTTCCCAGAGACCGTGACTGTTTCAGCAGCCGGCAGATCGGCTTTATTCGCTAAAATCCCTGTGTATTCCGCTTCGTATAGTCCTGGACGAATGTTGTCCGTCATCCCGCCATCAATACTCACATATTTCCGCAGACCCGGAAGCTCTTTGATCGCGCCGATCTTATGCAGGCTGATACCGGCTTCGGCCACGATGCTGCGTCCTGGTTCGATCACGATGGCTGGCTGTGGGAATTGCTCTTCCTCGCAAAACGCCAAAACCTGCACCATCATCGGGTCCGTAAAATAACTGAAGGGCTTCGGCTGATCGGCATCCGTGTATCGAACCCCAAAACCGCCGCCGAAATTCAGCTCCTTGATCGTATAATCAAAGCGCTCTTTCACTAGTTTCACTAAGTCCAAAGCGATCCCTACTGCCGCTAGATGGGCTTGGTTATCGAACAATTGACTTCCGACATGGAAATGAAACCCTAGAAAATTGACTTCAGGCGTCTCGATTGCCTGTTTGATTTGCGGGAAAAGAATCGCTTCATCGATCGGTATCCCAAATTTCGAGTCCTTTTGCCCCGTCGAGATAAAGGAATGGGTCTGGACATTGACCTCCGGCGTGATGCGGAAAAGAATATCCACGACGCGCTGCTTTTCTTTTGCGATCGCTGCGATCAGAGCCACTTCCTGCAGGCTGTCGATAATGATTCGTCCAACCCCGTAATCGATCGCCATCTCTAATTCTTCGATGGATTTGTTGTTGCCGTTCATTTCAATGTGCGCTGCGGGAAACTCAGCTTTGACAGCGGTATAAAGCTCGCCATCAGAAACGACATCCAACGAAAAGCCTTGCTTCTCAATGATTTTCAGCATCGCCAACGTCGAAAAGGCTTTGCTGGCAAAGGCTACCCGCACGTTGTCGTATTTTTCAACAAAATCTCGCTGCAACTCCTGGCATTTCTCTTCGATCATCGTTTGTGAAAAAACATAAAGTGGTGTGCCAAATTCTTGTGCCAGAGCGACCGTGTCACAGCCATCCCACATCAAATGTCCGTTTTTTGTTTCAAAGTCCATTGTAAGCCCCCTTAATTAATGTTCATTTAATCCAGCGATCAAGTTGACATAGGTCTGAATCCCTAATAAGAGATTCACTTCATCAAATTTCATCTGTCCGCTATGCAGCGGATGCGTGTAGCCCTTTGCTTCATCACGAATGCCTAAAAAGAAAAACATTCCGGGAATTTCCTGCTGATACATCGAAAAATCCTCCGCGATCAGATAAGGCGGTGTCTCGACATAATAGTCCGCTGCGACTTTCTCCAGCGTCTCCACCATCTTCGGGTCATTGTCGACGACGCGATACATGTGGTTAAAGTCCACTACGGCTTCACATCCGTAGCCCTTCGCGATTTCACTAGCTAATAATGTTGTCCGTCGAACGACTTCATCGTAGACCTTGTCATCAAACGCCCGCATCGTCCCGTGTAAAACAACTTCCTTCGCCACGATATTCATCGCTTCGCCGCCATGGATCGTCCCAAAAGTCAAAACCACGTTATCCAACGGACCGATATTTCGCGCCAAAATACTGTTCAATCCAGAGATCACGCCGCCGGCTGCGACGATAGCATCTTCGCCTAGCTGCGGCTGTGCGCCATGGGTGCTGACCCCCTTGATCGTGATGGTGACTTCTGCATTCCGCGCCATCATCGGTCCAGGTCGGCAGGAAATTTTTCCAGCTGGTAGATCCGGAAACACGTGCAAGCCGACGATTTCCTCCACGCCAAGTTTTTGAAGAATCCCCGCTTTCATGATCAATTCTGCCCCGCCAGGTCCTTCTTCGGCTGGCTGGAACACAAAGACCAATGTACCTTGGATCGTTTCAGGATGCTTATGCAAATAGGCAATGAACCCTAGTAAAGTCGACATATGGCCGTCATGACCACAGGCGTGCATTTTTCCCGGAGTCTTGGATGCAAACGCATAGCCGGTCTGCTCCTCCACTGGCAACGCGTCGATATCCGAACGAAAGGCGATCGTTTTTCCCGGTTTGCTTCCTCTTAAGACGGCGATCGTTCCTGTTTCGATCACTTCATAAGTCTCTGTCACACCAAAAGCCGCCAGCTTCTCGCGAATATAAGCAGCGGTGCGCGTCTCCTCTAGTCCCAATTCAGGGATTTGGTGCAGCTCACGGCGCATCGTCGTGACTAATTCTTCTAATTCTTTGACTTCCGTTTCGATCATCGTCTCACTCATTTCCATAAAAATTCTTAGAATAATGCTTATTTGATTAGAGATCCATTGATAGTTTCTCATATTATAGTACAGATTGTCTGATAGGTCATTCATTTGTTTTTAAAATTATGAAACTAAATGAAAAAATTTTGTTTTCTTTCATTTACTCACAAAAAAAGCCAAAGGAACACGCAGCCTGTGTGCCTTTGACTTCTTTCAAGGTCTAAGTGTTTCTTCATTAGATAGGATGAGCGTAACCTTCCCTCCAACAGTGGTGTTTTCTACGATTACTTGCCCCTCGTGATAGTTGGCAATACGTTCAACGATGGCTAGTCCAATGCCGTAATTGCTGCCTGTTGTCCGGCTTTGATCCTCCTGCCAAAACATTTCCTTCCCATGTAAAAGGGCCTCTGGCGAGAATCCTGGACCATGATCTTCAATCACAAATCTTATGCTTTTTTCGTCGTGCACCGTTTCTACCGTCACTTTTCCCGAATCAGTATATCGAATCGCATTTTCCAAAAGGTTTCCCAATGCGCGCATCAGCATGACAGGGGCCGCATTGATAGCAGTCCCTTGTGGCGAAGGCCCAATCGCCAATTCGATCCCTTTTTTCTTAGCCAGAGGTGTAAATGTCTGCCTCACTTCCTCTAAAATGGTCGTGACGGAAAGAGGACTCTTTTCCTCTTGAACCACATCAAAAGTTGAAACCTGTTGCAGCAAATCGAGGTATTGCTTGGTTTTTTTTCCTGAATCATAGATATGCTGGACAAGCTGCTGCTGTTCTTCGGCAAGTTCTTCTTCCATCAACAGCTCGGCGTTGCCATTGATGATGGTCAGTGGTGTTTTAATATCATGAGTCAGCGCCGCGATCTCTTTTTTTCGCTGCTGCTCTGTCTGCCATTGTTGGACGAGGGAGTCTTTCAAGGCACCGCGCATTTCTTCCATTGAATGCAGCACTTCATTGAATTCCCGGATGCCCGAAGTGGTGCCGATCACAGAATCAAGGTCCTTTTGGGTGATTTGTTGGCTCGCCTGTTCCACCAGCAGCAATTTTTCCTTTAATTGCTTACTGACTTTTTTGGTAAACAGAAGAAAGAAAAGCAGCAGCGCGAGCACGATCGCAATCAGAAAGAAACTTTCAAAATTCGGGAACAGCTTTCTCAATGTCGGATTGGTAAACTGTGCTTTATAATTCCATGAAAATAACGCATAACTGCCATCAGCCAACGTCACATACGCTCCTGTAGAATAGCTGTCGGTCTTATCCTTGTACTGAGCAAGTGTTTTCTCTAAAGGCTCGCCTGCTAAAGAAGCCGCGTGCACCTTCCCTTCTTTGGTAAAATAAACATACTGATAAAATGACGGTGACAATTTAGCCGGAAAGACCTGATTCTCTTCAATCCGCTTCATCTCCTCTCGCGCATGGATCTCTCCTGCATTTGCCGGCGCGATCTTTTCCGTAGAAATCAAGACTTGAAAAAGAAGCAATGCCAACATCAAAACGACGACGACGCCTGAAAAAGCAGCTGCCAAGAGGCGTGTCACATACCCAGTCAGACTGATTGTTTTTATTTTCGCCATCGATACCCAATCCCCCAAACCGTTTCGATCGGGTCATTTGCTGAGTATTTCTTTAGCTTTCCCCGAATATTCTTGATGTGTTCAACGATCACGCTTTCCTCAGAACGTCCATCAAAGCCAAATACAGCTTCGTACAATTGCCCCTTTGAAAATACTTGACCCGCAGACGTGATCAACTGGGCGGATATCAAATATTCTGATTTTGTCAGCAACATCTCCTCGCTGCCATAATAAATTTTCTTGCTGGAAATATCTAAAGAAATTTCCCCAACGCGTATGCGATGCGTGTGTCCGCGAGATTCTCGGCGCAGGTGGGCAGATACGCGCCCACGCAACTCCGCTAGTGAGAAGGGCTTGCGGATGTAGTCATCTCCTCCGACTCCAAGTCCTTGCAACAAAGCCTTCTCTTCTGTTTTTGCTGTAACAAATAGAATCGGGCAATCTACAAGGTCGCGAATGCTTCGGCAGTAATCAAAGCCGTCCTGATCCGGCATCATGACATCTAACAGGATCAAATCCGCAAATGCGGCTTTTTCCGCCGTCACTTCTCGGGTGGTGGTGAATGTTTCTACCTGATGACCTTCTCGTGTCAATGCTGTTTTAATAAATGCCAAGATGCCCTCATCGTCATCAATAGCGAAAATCATTGCCATAACCTCACCCCTTTTCTTCAATCATACGTTGAAATCGCTCATCCAGCAAGGGTCTTACTCCTCACTTGATCGCCCTTCCCATTTTTGAAACCAAAGGAATAACCCACCCAGCATGAATACTGTCAGCAGAACCAGACAGACCAATACCACGTGTACCGTACCAAAGCTCGTGGCTGTCGCTCCTCTCAAATACGCGGCTGCTAAAGGGATCGAACGAACGCCCCACGCACACGGAAAGAAAAACCAGATCGTTTCTCCCAAACCGGTAAGCAACAGTGCGGACAACAGCAACTCGACGGCTGCAACCGCGAAATTGACGTTTCGACCAAAGGAAAGGCCCAGAAATAAATGGAAAAAGTAAAGAAACAAGGCACTGCACCAGACGATGCCCACTAGAAAAAGAATGAACAGACTGGATAACGCGTAGTCTTCGCGAAATTGAACGACCAGATGGTACCCGAAGCCTGCCAGCAGGCAAGCAAACAGACCGCTAACTAAAAGTATCCCAACCTTTGAAGTCAGTGCTCGCCAGCGGGATACTGCACTTAATAAGAAGAAACTGTCTCCTGCTTCGCTTTCTTGATCAACAATAAGAGTGGTCATCCATGCCGCAAGAATCGGGTACACGAGACTTAGTACTTGAAAATAATTGATCAGTAGCAGCTGGGAGTGCGTGTTCGTCATCCATTGATACGCGGCGAAAACACCGATGCCCACTAACGGCAAGGCGACATGCAAAAGAAAAAAAGGCGTTTTCCTTATTTTTAGAATATCCCCCAGCAACACACGTCTAAATCGTTTCATGATAACGACCTCCCTTACTGAACCAGCGCGTCGAGAGAAAGCTGCTGGCGAACAAGAACAGCAACGTGAGTATCAGGCCTGGTAAGACCACTCCTGCGTCATACAACGGACTTCCAGCTTCTAATGGCACGCCATTCGGATTGATATGAATGATTGGCGCCATCAATCTTGGCGCGATCGCAAAGGGCACGTACCAAAAGGCGCCTCCCGCAATCGATTGACTGGAACAGAATATATTCAAAAAGAGAATGCTTAGAAATGTAACGACCGAATGAAACCGCGTAGCCAAATAAAGCCCTAAAGGAATTTGCCACGCCCACGTGACGGTTAAAACGATGCCCGCAGCGAGACCGCGCCAAAGTGGGTATTGCGATGGAAACAACAGACCCGAAAGCGTCGTCAAACCAAAAACGACCGCATTTGAAAAAGCCAAGTAAAGTAGCCCTGTCCAGATTTTTCCGTGCCACATTTTTGCTGGAGAAATAGGAAGTACGTTGCAATTATAAAAACCCAAGCGCTTATCCGCATCTACCAGATTTGTACAAACAAGTCCTACTACCATCGGCAGCAGCAACATGTACCACCAGTTATAGGCACCGATCTGCGCCAATTCTCCTCCCATTAAAAAAATAGCCATCCCGCTTACTAATAATGGGAACAAAATCAAGCTCTTTCTGCCAAAGCTGCGTTTGCCCTTTAGCATTTCCCCTCGAATGATCTTACTCATCCCAGCTCGCCCCTTCCGTCTGATTTTCCTTCGCCACCTTCATGAAGAGTGCTTCTAACGCCACACTATTTTCCGGCAGATTCCCTTGATACCCTAATTGACCGTTGGCGATGATCCCGATCGTATCCACAGTATGCTCGACCTCTGATAAAATGTGACTGGAAAGAATCACGGAGATTCCTTGGGCGGGAAACGATCGGATCAGTTCGCGAAAAGAGTGAATCCCTAAAGGATCTAAGCCATTCGTCGGCTCATCTAAGATCAATAATTTCGGTTCATTCAATAATGCTAGCGCCAATCCTAGCCGCTGCTTCATCCCCATAGAAAACTGACGGGCTATTTTCTTACCAGTATTCTGTAGATCAACGATAGCCAAGACCTCGTCGATTCGCCTTTCAGACAACCCTAAAGTTGTGGTGCGTACCAACAGATTTTCGCGAGCTGTCAAATTTCCATACAACGGCGGCCGCTCGATCAAGGCGCCGATCTCTGACAAGTCTTTTCGCTGCCAAGGCTTATTCTGATAAAGAATTTCTCCTTCAGACGGTTGGATCAGTCCGGCGAGCATCTTTAATGTCGTTGATTTTCCGGCACCATTCGCACCAAGCAATCCGTAGACTTTATTTTTAGGTATCTTTAATGATAAGTTGTTTACGGCCTTTTGACCGTGATAGGTTTTCGTTAACTGGTTCGTAGTAACAATCCATTCGTTCATGTGGGTTTCCTCCTCGTTCTACTTCCAGTATGAAAGACAACTATAAGGAAATGATAAGGTTTTTAGATTTTTTAAAAACAAAAAACCTTCTATAGAAAGAAGACTGCGCTTCCTACACTAAATTTCTCTGACTATTCCTGATTAAAAATTCCATGAGATTTCCGTTGGCTTTCACTCATAATTGAGATATAATCCTACTATTAAAGATTTTTTACAAGATCTTTGAAAAAAACAATGAAGGAGTTGTTTCTCTTGAGAATATTTGAAGGATCTGGTGTCGCTTTAGTTACACCCATGAAAGCCGATGGTGCTGTTGATTACAAGAAGTTAGAGGAACTTGTTGAGTGGCAGATCAGCGAAGGTACCGATGCGATCATCGCTTGCGGAACGACTGGTGAAGCCTCCACATTAGCCAATGACGAACATATCGCTGTGATCGAGGCCGTCGTCAATAAGGTGAATGGACGCGTCCCGGTGATTGCAGGCACAGGTGTAAATGACACACAGCATGCCATCGAATTGTCAACAGGCGCTGAAAAAGTAGGTGCCGATGCCCTATTGATCGTGACTCCTTACTATAATAAAGCTTCAGATGAAGGTCTGTTTCTTCACTACCAAAAAATCGCAGAAAACGTGGAATTGCCGATTATTTTATATTCTGTGGCTTCACGTACCAATATGAATATTGCCCCGCAAATGGTCAAACGCTTGAGCGAGATCCCGAATGTGGTGGCGATCAAAGAAGCCAGCGGCAACATTTCGCAAATAGCAGAGATTGCTCAGATCATGCCGGAGGAGTTCGCGATCTATTCTGGAAACGACGATCAAGTCTTGCCGATCATGGCCTTAGGCGGCAGCGGCTCGATTTCAACGATCGCAAACATCGCGCCAAAACAGACCCACGAGCTGACAAAAGCAGCGTTGGAGGGAGATTTCTCTTTAGCAAAAGAATTACAGCTTGCTCAAATCTCGTTGATCCACGCGATCTTCTGCGAAGTGAACCCTATCCCGGTTAAAACAGCGGTTGGTCTTTTAGGGAAAATCGACGTACACTTCCGTCTTCCCTTGTCTCCAGCAAAAGCAGAGACCGTTGAAGGATTGAAAAAAGAAATGACTGCCTACGGGTTGGAGGTAGCAGAATGATCGACATCCTTTTAAGCGGTGCAAATGGGCGCATGGGACAAGTCCTGCAAACGATAATCGCGGAACAACCTGAGATGCGCGTCGTAGCCGGTGTTGATCGCGAAGCCTTTGTAGCAGACTTCCCTACCTATCGCTCCATCGAAGACTGCCAGACAAACGCTGACGTCGTCATTGATTTCTCTCATTACTCTGCTGTTCCTGCTGTTCTGGAGTATTGCGGAGACAAAAAGATCCCAGTAGTCGTAGCAACGACCGGCTTGACTGACGAGATCCACGAACATATCCAACGAACTGCCGAAGAAACGGCGGTCTTCTTCTCAGCAAATATGTCCCTGGGTATCAATCTTCTAGCAAAAGCGATCCGCGAGATCACGCCTGTTTTAGAAGAAGATTTTAATATCGAGATCGTGGAAAAGCACCACAATCAGAAAAAAGATTCACCTAGCGGGACCGCCCTTTTACTTGCGGATGCCGTTAATGATGCCGTTGAAGAAAAGAAGACGTATATTTATGGGCGCCACGGAAATGATCTGGAGAACCCCTTATCTGAGTTGGGTATCCACGCGGTACGCGGCGGGACTATCCCCGGCGAGCACACTGTGATCTACGCAGGTCCAGACGAAGTCATCGAACTGAATCATTTGGCTTTGTCCCGCAATGTTTTCGCCAGCGGTGCCGTAAAAGCAGCTAAATACATCAGCAACAAAACGACCGGTTTATACGATATGGAAAAACTGATCGATGAAAAATAGAACGGAATTTTAATTAGATAAGTAGACAGGAGTAAATTTATGACTTTGACTGATCCTTATGAAATTGCAAAATACATTAAAAATGCCGAAAAAATGACCCCTGTCAAAGCCTACGTACAAGGCGATTTGACGGGCATCACCAAAGAAAAGGTACAGTTTTTCGGACAAGAAAAAACATGGATCTTGATTGGTGAAAGTCAGGCAGTACAAGAAGTATTGACAGAACAAAAACAACACATTACCGAGGTCCACCTTGAAAATGACCGCCGCAACTCAGCGATCCCGATGCTGGATATCTCCTCCGTCAATGCACGGATCGAACCCGGCGCCTTGATTCGCGACCGTGTAGCCATAGGTGACAAGGCGGTTATCATGATGGGCGCCATCATCAACATCGGTGCATCGATCGGTGATAGCACGATGATCGACATGGGTGCGATCTTAGGTGCTCGTGCGACGGTCGGAAACCACGCTCATATCGGCGCCGGCGCCGTCTTGGCTGGTGTTCTTGAGCCGCCTAGTGCCTCTCCTGTGGTTGTGGAAGACAATGTATTAGTAGGCGCCAATGCCGTCATCTTAGAAGGCGTCCACATTGGAAAAGACGCGGTCGTTGCCGCAGGTGCGATCGTAACAAAAGATGTCCCTGCTGGCGCAGTCGTTGCAGGAACGCCTGCACGAATCATTAAAATGAAGGACGAGATCGACCCGGGAAAAACAGAATTTCTCAAAGATTTACGTTAAAATGAGACCCGACGGAGAGAAATCTCCGTCTTTTTTTGCATTATTACTGCACTTCTTACGAAATATGCTATAATACTATCGGATTAGAACAACTCTTAAAAGAAAGCGACTGAATTATACTCGTGAATTTAAAAAGTATCAAAAAATCAATCAAGCTACGCAACAAACAAATCAGCAAAACCTTCGCTCAAGTAGAAGAAACACTTGCGGATCATATCCACAGCGACGTGAAGATTTATTTTGACAAAGTCAACACGCATCAAATCCATTTTGACGAAAAGACACCGGATGGCGAAACTCGCCACATCCAAAGTGGAGAGCAGGATCATTCCTTCAGAGAATTGGTGGAAGCTCACATTAAAAATCCGCAAACCAATACCTTGAATCAATTGACAAACAGCCTGTACAACCTGTGGTCAGAAAGCTTCAAAAAAGCGGTCCCTGCCAGCGTTGAGACAGACAAAGCGGCAGAACTTGCCCAAGACATCATGGCAGATGTTGCCAAAGCTCCAGAAAGCAACGGCGTAACAGCAGAACAAGCAGAGGCATTGAACCAAGCCTTGAAAACAAAAACGAATTACTCTGCTGAATGGTCAGAAGCTGACAAAGCGATCGAAGTTTTCTACAACCCGCCAAAAAAAGACCGTCAATTATTAGCAACGGTCGCAGCGGATCAATCGGTCACTTATACAGATGCACTCTCAACAAAACGTGTCATGAAAAAAGAATTGCCTGACATGATCGCAGCCGTATTGGCCTAAGCAAAAATCCCACTATCCTTTCAAGATAGTGGGATTTTTTTTAGTTATCCAAGACTCCGTAGAAGAAAAGCTGGATGGATTTTTCCATATTTTCCTTTTGTACGGCCTCCGGGGATTCTAAATTTGCCGAGATCAATATGAATAGCTGACGCACCGCAACCTCGGGTTCGACAGACGTACGAATTTTCGGTTCCTGATTGAACAGGTCGAGAAACGGGCGTTTATACGACTCCTGCCAAAAAGAAAAGAGCTGCTTCGCGATTTCAGGATTTAGCGTATGCTGGATGTCATGCATCATCATGAATAAGCTGAACGGGTGTCGCTCCTGCAAGTAAAAGACCATTGCCGTGACCCGCGCTTCAAAGCTCCCCGCTTTTTTCGATAGGTCAGAAAGGTTCTTCCCTACTTCTGTTGATAGGCGTTTCATTACTTGAAAGTAGATCTCTTCTTTATTTTTAAAATGATAGTATATGTTTGGTTGGGTGATGTTTAGGATTTTTGCAATTTGCCGTGTGGAGGTGTCGTTGTACCCTTGTCTCATGAACAAATCTTCTGCAATATCCAAAATCTCTTCGTACATTGAATCGCCTCGCTCTTCTTTTGTACAGTTATTATACGCTATCCGGGTGGGCGTCGTCTTCAGAAAGTTCCTTTTCCTTCAGCATGCCGTCCTTCATTTCTAACACGCGGTCGCAAAATTTTACTAAGCGAGTGTCGTGAGTCACCATGATCGTTGCCTTCTTCTTTTCTTTCGTTTCCTTCGCTAAAATCTTAACGACTTCATAGGCTTTTTCAGAATCCAGACTGGCGGTAGGTTCATCCGCAAGAATGATCGTCGGATCGTGATACAAGGCGCGAGCGATCGCGACCCGCTGACGTTCCCCACCAGAAAGTTCTTCCGGGTATTTGTTCTCTAGACTCGCGATTCCCAGTTGGTCAAATAATTTCTCCGCAACTTGCGTGTTGTCGTTTTTGCTGACCTTATCCACCAGCTTCAATTGCTTTTTGACGGTCAGAAATGGCACTAGATTGGATGCCTGCAAAATAAAGCCGATTTCTTTGAACCGCAATTTTGCCCGATCCTTTTCCTTCTTTTTACTGAAGTCTTCGTCATTGATCAAGACTTCCCCCTCCGAAGGCGATTGCAGACCGCCGGCGATGGTCAAAAAGGTACTCTTCCCCGAACCGGAGGGACCAATGATCGCGACAAATTCTCCCTTTTCCACGGAAAAATTCGTTTCCTTCAAGGCTTCGATCGTCGAATCGCCATCTTTAAATGTTTTCTCTACTTGTTTAAATTCAATTGCACTCATGGTTTCTCCCCCTTATCCGATTGCTTTCAATGGATCAATCTTCACGATCGTTCGAACGGAGAAGAACGCTCCGATCAACGCCACCAGAATCATCAATAGACTGATTCCGCCGAAAAACAGCATGTTCACTTGAAACGGCACCGCGTCTGGTAATACCAGGGCTGTTCCTAGCGTCGCCGCCAAACCGACCACGACACCGACAGTCGCCAGCAAGAAGGTTTGAGCGATCACGGAATTTGAAATGTAGCGGCTTGAGATTCCTTGTGCCTTCATGACGCCGAAAATCTCCGCTTTTTGCATCGTCAATACATAAATGAAGATCCCGATCACGATCGCCGCGATGACGATCAAGAACCCGATCATAAATCCAAAGGTCAATACTTGTGCACTGTAGCCCGGCAGATCATTGATAAAACTGCTGATGCTGGTCTTGTCCAGATCATCAGGAACCGAATCGACCTTTCCACGCGTAATGATTGCGTTGATCCGAGTATTTTCATTCGTTCCCTGTGTCTCAAAACGAATTTCCTGATACGCGCCGATCGTCGTGTACAATACAGGTGCGACGTTGAATTTTGCGTTATCTGTAAAACCAACGATCGTCAATGTTTTGTCATTACCGGCCATTTTGACCGTTTCACCGAGCTTCAGATTGTATTCATCCTTCAAGGAAATGTCCGCCACCGCTTCATCGTCAGTCGAGAACATCTTCCCGCTGCTCAGCTTCGGCGCGATAAATTGGTCCTTATCGATCCCAAAAAAGCTGACATCAATTTTTTCTCCGTTGTCGCCCTTTATGACACCCGCTGTCTGGGCAAGGTACGCTTTCTCATCCGCCTTCACGTCGTCAAAGGTTTTTAACGGGATCATAGACATGTTTAAATTGTTATTTGCTTCCTCTGTCAGCAGAATAGAATCTGCATCCCACTTGTCTACTGCCGTCCGATTGTCCTGCGCCAGCCCGTAAGCCAGTCCCGTCAAAAAGAACACCAAATAGGCAATCAGAAACATGACGCCCATCACTAAGGTGTAGCGCAGCTTCGAATGTTTGATTTCATTGATTGCTAAAAACATAAAAAAGACCTCCACTTATCACTTGATAAAATTACCCTACCACGAGTTATTTTTTTAGGGAATTAATCTGCTTAGTAGAATTATTCCAGGAACGACAAAAAAGCAATCTAGTTGGTGATTTGATTGCTTCAACTGCATTCTCTTTTTTTACTAGTAAAATGGATTGGTCTATTTTTTATTGGGTAAATGATCCTATTCGTCTAACTCCCAATTCATTTATAGATTACCGACTTCGTTCATTTAAGTCGTCTGTTTGCTTTTTTGGTAGTCGCTGGGAGCCATGCCTACTTCTGCCTTAAAAACCTTAGCAAAATAATTGCCATTCGCCATCCCAACAAGTTGAGCAATTTCATGGATCGTTCGTTGCCCGTCGATTAGAAACGGCAACGAGCGCTTGACTCGATACTTTTTCAAATAAGCCATCGGTGAGAGCGCATAGGCATTTTCGAACACACGAATCGCTTTGTATTTAGAGATACCAAACTGTTTTTCAATGTCCGCTAAACCAAGCTCCTGTTGATACTGTTGTTCCAGGTAGCCTTTTATTTCCTGAGCCAATGGATATTTTTCCATTCGCTTCGATAGCAATTCCTTTTTTATTGCTAAAACGAGTGCGTATGTTAGCTGGGTATTCTCAAAAAAAGCGACTTCAGATTTCTCCTGTAATTGTGTAACAACCTCTGTGATTGTGTCTTGAAATGCCGCAAAACTATCATGGTGTGCCTGATTTGTTGGATAAAACCACTGGAGGATTTCTTTAGAAAATTCTAGGTATATAAACTGCCAGTCTTCCCTGCCATAATAGCGGCAATCACTAGGGATCTCTGCAAGAAAGAAACTGCCGATTTTTTGGAGACTTCGCTGAGTGTCTATCTCAAAATAGCCGGTTCCTTTCAAGGTATATTGCAGCACGATCATATTGTCTTTGCGGTTTTGATTGTCCCAAAAATACTGATCACCGCCATGACCTACTCCGATCCCCTTCAGATACGGCAAGCTAAAGGTATCCAAATAGTAATAACTTTGAGCGAAATTATGATGCAATTTTTTACCCCCTCATTTAAATTATTTCTTCTTGTTGTCAATACTCCAATTACGTATGCTTACATTATATAGGAGAAAGGAGTTTACTTCATGCCAATTTTATTTGATTCTGAAAAACAAACAGTTCATCTCTCCAACAAATTCATCAGTTATGTCATAGAGATCGTAAAAGACAAATATATTACCCATCGCTATTTAGGAAAATCACTTCCTTTTTACGCGGGTAGCAATGCACTCCAAAAGATTGATCGCGGATTTGCGACAAATCCCGATAAAACGGATCGCACATTTTCACTGAACGCCTTACCGATGGAGACTAGCACACAAGGCACGGGGGATCATCGTGTCAGCAATTATCAGATTCGCAGAGAGAATGGCTCCAATGTGACAAACTTTTTTTATCATGGACACACGATCTCCAAGGGAAAACCTCGTTTAGAAGGCTTGCCTAGTTTACGCGGAGATAATACCGAAACGTTGGAAATCGCACTGATCGATGACGTTCAGGATCTGGAAATGGTTCTTTCTTATACTCTTTATGAAGACTATCCTGTCATCACTCGCAATGTCCGCTTCACTAATCACGGTGAAGAGACCGTATATATTGAAAACGCAGGCTCGCTGATGCTCGACCTTCCACGAACTAACTTCGATCTGGTTACACTGAATGGGTCGCATACAAACGAAGCCAATATCACTCGTCAGCCGCTCCATTCTGGTATTCAAAAAATCGAGAGTTCTCGTGGGACAAGCAGTCCTCAGCATCAACCCTTTCTAGCGCTAGCAGACCCCACGACCGATGAGTTTCAAGGGGAGGTATTGGCCTTTCATTTGGTTTATAGCGGCAACTTTGCTGCACAAGTTGAGGTGGAACAATATGGATCGAGCCGCATACAGTTAGGCATTCAGCCGGAAACATTTGAATGGTGCTTACCGCCTGACAAAATGTTTCAGACTCCCGAGGCAGTGCTCAACTACTCAACCAATGGCTTCAACGGAATGTCTCAGACCTTCCACGAAATTTATCAAGACCAGCTAATCCCCGTTTCTTGGCGAAAGAAAGAACGCCCTATCTTATTAAATACGTGGGAAGCAAATTATTTTGATATTCAAGAAGATGCCCTGCTCAAACAAGCTGATTTGGCGAAAGAGGCTGGCATTGAACTCTTTGTTTTGGATGACGGCTGGTTTGGACACCGAAACGATGATACTTCCTCTCTAGGAGATTGGTTTGACAATCGAGAAAAGCTCCCTGACGGCGTGGCAGGTTTAGCAGAAAAAATCCAGGAAAAAGGATTGAAATTTGGTTTGTGGTTCGAGCCTGAGATGGTCTCTCAGAATAGCCGTCTATTTGAAGCGCATCCTGATTGGGTGTTGCAAGTCCCTGATTACCCTTTAACAGAAGGACGCAGACAGTTTGTCTTGGACTTGAGTCAAACGGTCGTTCAACAGTATTTGATCGACGTTTTGACGACTTACTTAGCGACAGGCAAGATCGACTACATCAAATGGGATATGAACCGTCATTTGACCGAAGTCGGCAGTTCGGCCTATCCTGCGGAACAGCAAAAGGAAATCTCCCATCGTTACGTACTCGGACTCTATCACGTCCTTGAAACGATCACCAAACGCTTTCCTGAGTGTCTATTTGAGAATTGTTCCAGTGGCGGCGGCCGTTTCGATCCAGGAATGATGGCTTACATGCCCCAGACTTGGACCAGTGACAATACGGACGCCCTCTGTCGCAGTGGCATTCAGTATGGCTACAGCTTTTTATACCCGCCGATCATGATGGGCGCGCACGTTTCGCCTGTCCCAAATCATCAGGTGGGTCGCACCACCTCCATGCATACGCGAGGATTGATTGCGATGAGCGGGAATTTCGGGTATGAGTTAGATATTACAAATTTGACTACTGACGAAAAAACGGAAATGATTGTGCAAATCGACTTTTACAAGGCCCATCGCTCCTTGCTTCAATTCGGCAAGTTTTATCGTTTACGACCAGCGGATGCCTTCTTTGCTTCGGCTTGGTTGATCATAAATGAGACGGATATATGGATTATTTATTTCAACGGATTGGCTCGTCCCGCCGTTCCTGCGACGTATCTAAAAACGCACTACTTAGACGATCAGGCAATCTACAAAAACGAGGAGACCGGAGAAATCGTCTCTGGTGCCGAGCTGAATCATGCAGGTATTTTGATCCCGCGTATCAAAGAAGATTTTTCTACGCGAGCGTTTCATTGGAAAAAAGTGTAATTTAAAAGCATTTCCCGCGGTCACGATTGCGGGAAATGCTTTTATTTGATTTGCCGAACAGCGTAAGCCTCGTAAGGAGATAATTGCTCCCACTGCTTAGGGTTTTCGGGATAATTGTGAATCAACATTTCGTGATTCATGAGCTGCGTTGGCAATTGATACTGTTGAATGACATCAGAAAAGTTCACAACGATCGTCAGGACTTCTTTTTCATCCATACGTTGATAGGCTAGGACAAGCGGATTCTTCGTTTCCACCGCTTGATACCCTCCGTTTACGATCACATTGACTTGTTTTCTCAATTGAATCAATTGTTTGTAGGTATAAAAAAGTGAATGCTTATCAGTAAGAGCGGCCTCTGCATTTACTTTTAAGTAATTTGGATGAACCGGCAGCCAAGGGGTTTCAGTAGAAAAGCCCGCATTTCGCTGCGTATCCCACTGCATAGGATGCCGGGCATTGTCACGCCCCTTCGCATTGATGGACTGAATCAATTCCTCGACTGGATAGCCCTGTTCGAGCCGTTCATTGTACATCCGAAGACTTTCAACATCGTCTACTTCTTGAATTTGTTGGATCGGATAATTGATCATTCCGATCTCTTCACCTTGATAAATATAAGGCGTGCCCTTCATGAAATGAAGATAGATAGCCAACATCTTCCCGCTGATCACTCGATAGTCGTCCGAATCATTTCCCCAGCGAGAAATGATTCTAGGCAAATCGTGGTTGTTCCAAAACAACGAATTCCAGCCTTTTTTATCAAGTTGTATTTGCCATTTTGAGAAGACAGCGTGCAGTTCTTGCGGATCTAATGCTTTCAGATCCCATTTTCTTTTTCCTGTTTGCTTATCTAGATTGATGTGCTCAAATTGGAAGACCATAGACAATTCATCTCGCTCAGGACTTGAATACAATTCCGCGACCTCGGGGGTAGCTCCCCAGGTCTCCCCTACGGTCACCACATCATAATTTCCGAAAGTTTTACGATTCATCTCCTGCAGCAGTTCATGCAGCTTGGGGCCGTTTTGTGTAATTTCTCGATCCGGTTCTTTCCCAATCAAATCGATCACATCTAAACGAAATCCGCCGATGCCTTTCGCCAGCCAAAAGTTCATCATGTCCCAGATGGCTTGCTTCATTTGCGGATTTTCCCAATTTAGATCCGGCTGCTTTTTTGAATGCAAATGTAAATAGTATTCATCTAAGTGCGGGACATACGTCCATGCGGGACCGCCAAAATTAGATGTCAATCCATTCGGCACGCCACCCGCAACTGGTTTTCGCCAGACATAAAAATCATGGTAAGGATTCTCTTTTCCTTTTAGTGCTTCTTGGAACCAATAATGTTCATCAGAGGTGTGGTTGACGACCAGATCCATAATAATTTTAATGCTTCGTTTATCGGCCTCTTCGATTAACCGATCCATATCCGCCATTGTCCCATACTCCGATCCAATCGCTTCATAATCGCTGATGTCATAGCCGTTATCATCGTTCGGCGAGGCATAAACGGGACTCAGCCAAAGCGCGTCGATCCCTAAATAAGACAAATAATCTAAGCGCTTGATGATTCCAGTCAAATCCCCGATGCCATCGCC
The DNA here is from genome assembly GCF_051715125.1 of Enterococcus sp. AZ048. NCBI lineage: Bacteria > Bacillati > Bacillota > Bacilli > Lactobacillales > Enterococcaceae > Enterococcus > Enterococcus sp. AZ048. Next base: position 569,298 of record NZ_JBIOTD010000002.1, read on the forward strand.
ATTGCTGTCTTGAAAACTGCGAGGATAGATTTGATAAATAACTGCCTGTTTCCACCATTGGCTATTCATACGCTTTGCTCACCGCGAGAATGTCCTCTCCTTGAATAACATTCGCCTTATCCAAGGGACTTATTTCGCCATAAGCCGCTGAGTTTGTGACCAAAATCATGACGGTATCATCGTATCCGGCATTTTCAATGGCTTCTCTATCAAAGGTTCCCAGCAGTTCGCCTTTTTTCACACGCTCGCCCTTCTTCTTATTGGTCGAGAAGAATTTCCCTGCAAGATTCACGGTATCGATCCCGATATGAATAAGGATCTCCGCACCGCTATCTGCCTGAATCCCATATGCGTGCTTTGAGTCGTACATAACAGTCAGTACGCCATCTGCTGGCGCAAAGAGCTGATTGCTTTCAGGAGCGATGGCGATTCCTTTACCCATCATCTCTGTTGAGAAAACCGGATCATTGACTTCTTTTAACGGAACGATCGTCCCAGAGACAACAGCCGCCAACACATCATCTTGAACCTCAGAAGAGCCATCTGGATTTTCATTTATGATGACCGCCTCTTGTGCATCCTCTGCTGCTGTTGCAGGAACAGCCATTTTCTTTTTCCCATAGACAAAGGTCAGCGCAAATCCTAGAACAAAGCTGATGACTACGCCGATCATAAAGAACGGAATCGATTTAGGTGCGATTGAAATAAATCCGATGACACTTGCCGGACCCATCGCTACAGACAATACATGGAAAATCCCCAACGAGACACTAGCAACTCCTGAAGCGATCATGGCACAAACAAATGGGAATTTTAATTTTAAGTTGATCCCAAAGATTGCTGGTTCTGTGATCCCAAGCAATGCAGAGATACTCGCAGAAGAGGCTAAACTTTTTTGCTTTTCATTTTTAGAAAGTACGAAGATCGCTAACGCTGCTGCACCTTGCGCAATATTTGCCATGGATGCCACTGGGAAGATGAAGGACCCTCCCGTTCGCGCGACATCTGCTAACAACGTCGTTTCTATCGCCGGGAAGCTTTGGTGAAGCCCTGTGATCACGATCGGTGAGTAGAACAACCCGAAGACCCCTAAGCCAACGGCTCCCGTTGTTTGATACAACCACACTAAGCCATCTGTCAAACCATCAGAAACTGTACGCATCACAGGACCAACGAAAATGAAGGTTAAAAAACCGGTAATAATAATGGCTAACATCGGTGTGAAGGTATAGTCAAATGCGGCGGAAATTTTTTTATGAAAGAATTTTTCCAATGTTGCTAAAATCCAAGAAACAGCTAGTACAGGCAACACCGAGCCTTGATAGCCCGCTTGCGCCACTTCCAAACCGAAAATATTCCAGTAAGGCATCGTTCCCTCAGAAATCGCATTGGCAACACCATACCCATTGATCAAATCCGGCATAACCATCGCCATTCCCATTGCCGCCCCTAGATAACCGTTTCCGCCAAAGCGTTTCGTCGCTGAGAATCCGACTAAAATAGGCAGAAAAGCAAAAGGTGCAGAAGAAAGCAGATTGATGATACTGGCAACGTCCTTGATATTAGGAAACATTTCAACAACGGACTGCGGACCGAACAAATTTGGCGAAGTCAAGACATTGTTGATTGCCATTAGTAAACCGCCGGCTACTAAAGCTGGGACGATCGGAACAAAGATATCTGACAAGACTTTGATAAAGGCCATTACCGGATTGACTTTTTTGCCCTCAGCCGCGACCGCTTTCAAATCTTCTGTCGACGCTTCCTTCACATTCGTCAATTTGACCAGTTCAGCATAGACCTTATTTACATCCCCCGGTCCGATGATGATTTGAAATTGCCCGTTGGCTTCAAAGGTTCCCTTTACGTCTTCATTATTGTCCAATGCAGCATGATCGACCTTACTCGGATCCTTTAGTACGAGGCGTAACCTTGTGGCACAGTGAGCGGCGGCTTGAATATTCCCTTCCCCTACTGCTTTATTTACCTCTGCTGCTACTTTTTGATGATTCATGATCTATCCCCTTCCTATGTAATCGCTTTTTTCATTTTTATCATACCGCATATTTTTAAAATGTCAAACGTTTATCAAAAATATTTTTGTTCAGCAGGCAATATGATACTTAATCCTTTGATTATATGATATTTAACATTGACAAACGTTTGACAATAATAGGATTTTGCCGTATCTTTGTAATGAAAGAAGGCGTTTTCTGTATTCTTCAGTATCACACTTGGATTCATTGCTCCATACATAACTCCTCAACTTAAAATAGGATACTCACTTTTATCCTAATAGAAAGGAACAATAAAAAATGAATTTAATAGACAAATGGACCTCTGACCTGCGCTATTTACCCTATACTCAATGGAGTGACACCTATCAACATTTTTTACTCGATACGGTTCAAAACTCTCATTGGCGGCTGAACTATCATATCCAACCAGAAAGCGGACTGCTAAATGATCCAAACGGCTTTTCTTACTTCGATGGGAAATGGCAGCTCTTCTATCAATTTTATCCCATGGGACCTGTTCATGGAGTAAAATCTTGGGCCCATGTGTCATCAAAAAATTTGGTGGATTGGAAAACGGAGGGCATCGCACTCCTTCCTGATTCTGATTATGATCAGCACGGTGTCTATTCAGGGTCAGGTATCGTGGTCGATGACGAACTCGTATTGGCCTACACAGGAAATGTTCGGGATTCAAAATGGGAACGGGCTTCCTATCAAATGTTGGCGCGTATGGACAAAGATGGAAAAATGATGAAAGAGAAAAAACCGATTATTCCTTCTCCACCTGAGGGCTATACCCATGAATTTCGCGATCCTCAGGTCTTTCATCACAAAGAGACCTATTGGCTTTTGATCGGTGCACAAACCGACGAACTGGAAGGCAAAGTACTGGTATATTCCGGCGAATCCTTAGAAACATTGACGTTTGACGGGCCTTTAGATTTTTCAGATCAGTCAATGGGATTTATGGTGGAATGTCCGAACTTGGTCTTTATTGATGACCACCCTGTTTTCTTATTCTGCCCTCAAGGCTTGGATAAAACAATTATGGCTTATCAAAACATTTATCCGAATGCGTATATCGTGGCGGACGCATTGAGTCATGATGGGCTTTCACTGATCAATCCAAGCCCATTGGCTAATTTGGATGCTGGGTTTGATGTCTACGCGACACAGGCCTTCAATGCGCCAGACGGTCGAGCCTTGTCCGTAAGTTGGATTGGTCTCCCTGAAGTAGCTTATCCAAGTGATTCAGAGGGCTGGGCACATTGCTTAAGTATCATCAAAGAATTACACCTGCAAGACGGGCACTTATACCAAAAACCTATCAAAGAAGTCGTTGAATTGAGGCAGGATCAGACTTCATTTGATGGTACACTGGCTCAAACACCTACTACGATTGCAGCGCAAACAGACAACTGTTATGAATTGATGCTTGATCTTCCTGCGAATAGTAAGGGCAAATTACATCTTTATTCAGATCCGCAAAGAGATCACTCGTTAACGATCGACTTCGATACAAAAAATGGTATGATTACTTTAGACCGTTCACGCGTAAGCCATGTGTTCGCTCAAGAATACGGGACAACGAGAACCCTCGCGATCGAGAAGAATCGGTCGCTGTCCTTACAGATTTTCGTTGACCGCTCGGTTTGCGAGATTTTCGTAAATGATGGTCAGGCTGTTCTGACTGCACGAGTGTTTCCAACTGAAAATGAAAATGGCCTCTTTCTTGAAGGGAATTCCGGCCATTTTTCTGGAAATATCTGGTGTCTGCGTAAGATGATGAACGATTAAGGAGTAAGAAGATACGATGGCAATCAAATTGACAGATGTCGCAAAAAAAGCAGGCGTCTCTCCCACTACGGTTTCTCGAGTGATCAATAATTATGGCTCGCTCAGTCAAAAAACCATCGACAAAGTGCATGCCGCGATGAAAGAATTGAACTATCAACCCAACTCGCTCGCCCGCTCTTTGCAAGGAAAAAACACACAGTTGATCGGACTTATTTTCCCGACGGTGTCCAATCCTTTTTTTGGCGAACTCGTCGATAAATTGGAGGCCACACTTTTTGAACAAGGCTATAAAACGATCCTCTGCAATAGTGCCAATAACAAAGAAAAAGAACGCGCCTATATCAATATGCTCTCAGCAAATCGAGTGGATGGGATTATCGCTGGCGCACATAACCTAGGAATCAAAGAATACGATGACATCGGACTGCCCATTGTTTCTTTTGACCGCTTTTTATCGGAAAACATCCCGATTATTGGAAGTGACAATTTTCATGGTGGTTACTTAGCGACGGAAAATTTGTATCTACGAGGCTGTAGAAAAATTGGGATTCTGACAGGGAGCTTGAAATCAGATTCTCCAACGAATGACCGCTTAAAGGGCTATGAGCAATTTTTGTCCAGCAAGCAGTTAGCGTCTCACATTTTTACTATTGATTCCCGAGCCAATTCTATGGCTCTTAAAACGTTAGAAATCAAGCGGATTTTAGAAAATGGAGAGTTGGACAGCCTGTTTTGTACGGATGATCTGACCGCGATTTTAGTTTACAATATCTGCCAAGAGATGAAGATTTCAATTCCAGAAGATTTAAAGCTGATTGGTTATGATGGAACGAAATTTGTTCAAAATTATTTCCCTCAATTATCAACGATCGCTCAACCAATTTCTGATTTTGCGGATTTATTAGTGGATCTTTTGATCCAACGCGTCACCCTCCCAGAAAAAAAATTAGAACAATACTATGCACTGCCGATAAAACTTATCCAAGGAAAAACAACGTAATCTTCGCGGCAAGTAAAAAAACGTACTTCCCTCAATCGGAAGTACGTTTTTATTCGTTAAACGGTTGCTGTTTCATACACCGCATCGCTGACTGATTTCGCTACTACTTTTGCGACGCCTTCTTGGAATGGATCAGGAATGATGTTGGTCGTCGTCAATTCATCTTCATGGATCAAGCTGGCGATCCCCTTCGCCGCTGCAATCTGCATCTCAACAGTGATTTTTCGTGCTCTAGCATCCAGCGCGCCGCGGAAGATACCTGGAAAGGCCAGTACATTATTGATTTGATTTGGAAAATCACTGCGTCCTGTTCCTACGATATAAGCCCCTGCTTCCAATGCTTCATCAGGGAAGATTTCCGGTGTCGGATTTGCCATCGCGAAGATCACGGGTTTTTCTGCCATCGCCTTGATCCATTCTGGTTTTAACACGCCAGGGGCTGACACGCCGACAAAAACATCTGCGTCCACTAAGGCATCCTGCAATGTTCCAGAGGCATGGGCTGGGTTCGTGACTTTGGCGATTTCCGCATGATGCTCTGGCAATTCTGCCGCATCATCTGCGTTTAGTATGCCGTGCTTGTCTACCACAGTTACATTTTTTGCGCCTGCTGCTAAGAATTTTCTCGTCACAGAGAGTCCCGCAGAACCACCGCCATTGACAACGATTTTTACTTCCTCGATCGTTTTTCCAATCAATTTTAAACTATTGAATAACGCAGATAAGACAACGATCGCTGTCCCATGCTGGTCGTCATGAAAAATCGGAATGTCACATTCTTCAATCAAACGCTGTTCGATCTCAAAACAGCGCGGCGCACTGATATCTTCTAAATTCACCCCGCCAAACGTCGGTGCCAGCGCTTTGACGATCTGGATGATCTCCTCGGTATCTTGAGTGTCCAAGACCAAGGGGATCGAATCTACTCCAGCAAATCGTTTAAATAACGCTGCCTTTCCCTCCATGACTGGCATTGCTGCCTCAGGCCCGATATTGCCTAATCCCAAAACTGCTGAACCATCGCTGATCACAGCAACCGTGTTTTTTTTCGTTGTCAATTCGTACGCCAATTTTTTGTCTTCCGCAATAGCCGAAGAAACTGCCGCCACACCTGGTGTATACGCAATACTCAAATCCTCACGATCATTGATCGTGACCTTCGATACAACTTCTAATTTGCCGCCGTTTTGTTTTGCTTGTTCTAATGCCAACTCTTTTACATCTTTCGTCATGTTGATTGCTCCTTTTTCATTTTAATAGATCTATTTTTTCTATCCAGAAAAATAACTTTGTTTTTCAGGCCGTATGTCATTCCTCTATACTTTGCTGCCCTTGTTCGGATTGATGTCTTTATTCCCATACCACTAATAATCCTGCGGAAAGAGGAACTGAAATCCTTCTTCAGTTTAATATTACTGTGTTTATTTTTCGAGCTTTCTTAAAAGATCATCCGTAAGACACCGGTCATCACGATCACGGTGATGGCTCCGCCTAGGCGTGTCGCTACTTGCGCAAATGGCATCAGGTTCATACGATCCGCAGTACTTAAAATCGCCACGTCACCGGTTCCCCCCATGCCACTTTGGCAGGCAGAGATAATCGCTGCTTCGACAGGATTCATGTTCATAAAGCGTGAAATGAAGAAGCCGGTCACGATGATCGTGAAGACAACACTGATCACCACGATGAAATATTGCCAGCTAAGTGTGCCAATCACATCTTTCAATGGGATATACAGCAGGCCCAATCCAGCCATTAATGGGAACGTGAAATTTCCAGAAATAAATTTGTACAATTGTTTTGAGCCGCGTTGAGTTTCTTTTGGCACAACGTTCAAATATTTCAACAAAGAGGCCAATACGATCATCAATACAGGTCCCGGGAATCCGGTAAAATGCTGCAGCAAGCCGCCGGCGATAAACAAGGTACACGCCGTCAATACGCCAGCCCCCATTAATTTGACATCGATCGGTGAATTGTCTTCTTTTAATGCATCCGCCATGTCATCAGTGTCGCCAACTTTGACTAGCTGTCCTTGACCAGAAAATTCTGGACGTTTTTCGCCAAAGCGCGAAAGCAGCGCGGAACACATGATCGCGAAGAAATTACCAATGATCGTTGCCGGAATCAATTGCGCCACTAATTGCTCACTTCCGACTCCAGTGATTGCGCTGTATCCGATCGATAGCGGCAAGATGCCTTCTCCGATTCCTCCAGCAAGAACGGGTGTAACGATGTAGAACAAAGCGTGCTGCCAATCAAACCCAACCAGCACTCCCACAAGTGTCCCGACACCCATCGCAAAGATCATCCCTACCATCATAGGTACGATCATTCGCATCAAGCCCTGTACCAGCATCTTGCGGTTCATTCCCAAAATACTGCCGCAAACAAGACAAGCAATGTAGAAATACAAAAAGTTGGCTTCCTTCATTAAGATGTTCGCAGAAGCTAATACGTTTTGGTTGACCAAATTGAAAAATACCAAGATCGACGGAACTAAAAGAGATAAAATTGCCGGTCCACCAAAGTTTTTGACAAAGGGCAGATTTCCACCGATCGTCCCTAATAACCATCCCATTGTTAAAATGACTGCGAAGCCCCCCAGCATATTTACCGGCAGCTGCTGCGCCATCCCCGTCACGAAGATCACTGCTGAAAGCACGACGTATACCGGCAGCGGGACAGACCCTACTTTAACGTCCATCCACTTTTCGAGAAAAGAGTGCGCCTTCTCGCTCGACTTCGGATGGGTCAGATTCACACTGGGCTTTTGAACATTTTTTTCCATGATTGTTTCTCCTCCTCATTTGTTTCCGCTTTCAGCATAATCGGTTTTCAACGCCTTCGATAGATTATTCAACTTATTTAAGTAACTCAATTAATTTAAGCGAACGACGAAAGAACTCCCATGCTATACTTATTTCGGAGGAACAAACAATGAAAAAAGGACTACGCCTGTGGGCTTTGCTATCTATTATTTTTATCGCCACGCTCCTAGTGACCAACACCGTACTTTATAGTGTGATTTTATACCAGGACGCGAAGATCGTTCAAAAAAGAGAAGAAGAACTACTGCTGTCTGTCGGCAAGCAATTGGCTTTAGAACCTTCTGTTCGGCAAACATTACAGAAGAATGCCTTTTCCGAAAAAACGGAGGCCTACACTTTAGAGGTCGCCAAGATCCATCAGATGGACTTTATCGTACTGATGGATATGAAGGGGATTCGATTGACCCACCCAGATGAAACGAAGATCGGCAAACATTTTGAAGGCGGGGATGAAGCAAAGGCGCTTCACGGAAAATCCCACGTCTCGATAAGTGAAGGCACCTTAGGCAGATCGTTGCGAGGCTTTGTGCCTGTTTTTGAGAAGGATCAACAGATCGGCGTGATTGCTCTGGGGATCAAACTCGATTCCTTGACTCAATTAGTCGAAAATTCACGCCAGCAATACACGATCGCACTGCTGGTCAGCATCGGCGTCGGATTGATCGTTGCATCGATCGTTGCGTATTACTTGAAGAAGCAACTACTGAATTTGGAGCCAAAAGAGATCTCCCGTCTGCTAACGGAACGAAATGCGATGCTCGACGAGACCAAAGACGTGGTGGTCGTCATCGATACCGACGATACCATCAATTTAGCAAATATCGCTGCTAACGAGATGTATCATAAATTGAGCGGGTCGGCGGATTCCTTGACGGGCAAAACGATTGATCAGCTTCTATTGGATAAAGAACAAATCGACTTCACCCGCTCCGTACAGCAGCTCTATCGCCAAAACGGGCAGGATTATCTGTTTTCAGTCGCTCCGATCTCTGTTCATAAAAAGCGGGTCGGTTCGATCCTCTTCTTACGAAACGCGACAGAATCGTTATTTGTAACGGACCAATTGGCGAATACGACGGCTTACGCTTCCGCCCTGCAAAGCCAGTCTCATGAGTTTATGAATAAGCTCCATGTCATTTACGGCTTAGTGGATTTGGAAAGCTATGACGAACTGAAGATTTATTTGAACGATATTTTGAAGCCTGAGAAGGAATTTTCTCATCGTCTTTCCCTTCTGGTAAGAAATCCAGTAATTGCCGGTTTCTTCATTGGAGAACGGGAAAAATTTGCGGAACGAAAGACCCAGCTTTTAATTGAAATCTCGCCGGAAATCCCGAATACCGCAAACCAGGAGCAAACGACACATTTGATCAACGTCTATCGCTACATCCATCACGCGCTCCTGCTGCGTCATTTACCTGACGAGATCATCATGGCGATCGATTATCGTGAACAACGTCTGAAAACCTGTTATCATATTCAATTGAAAGAAGCCGATGTACGGACCCTCGAGTCTGTCTTCACCGAGAATTATTTCTCGCAGCTCATTGAAGATGCGCAAGGAACATTTCAACTGGTGACAAACGAACAAACCCTTTCCATTTGCTTAGAAACGACGTATCAAGAATAAGGAGAATCGACATGAACGTGCTGATTATCGAAGACGATCCGATGGTGGAATTCATCCATCGCAGCTATTTAGAAAAAATGGGGCTCTTTCAAGCCCTCTACTCCGCCGCAACAGTCGAAGATGCGGAAAATTTGTTAGCAGAAAAAACAATCGCGCTGATCTTACTAGATATTCATTTAAAGGATGGCAACGGGTTGGACATCTTGAGAAAACTGCGGATGAACCAAACGAACCATGAAGTCATTTTGATCACCGCAGCCAACGAAGCGCCCAGCGTCAAGGAAGGACTGCACCTTGGCGTTATCGACTATTTGATCAAACCCTTCACGTTTGAACGATTTAAAAAAAGTATCGCCTTGTTCCAAGAAAAAAAGCAGCGCCTCGAAGGCATCGAGGTCGATCAAGCGACCCTTGACTCACTCTTCAAACAAGCAGCACCCGCCCCTTCCGATGACTTGGAAAAAGGCTTGTCTGTAGATACGCTAACTCATATTTTGACGGTCATTCATGACATCCATCAGCCCTTTACGATCCAAGAGTTAGCGGATCAATGCGGCCTGTCCCACGTGTCAGTACGAAAATACATCAGTCATTTGGAACAAACGAAACAATTAAAAGCAGAGACTGTTTATACCAAGGTTGGCCGTCCCTATAAGGCTTTTCGACGTTTGTAAATGGAAACGACTACCCCCTTAATTGACTTAGCCAGCCACCTGCTTTAGCATGAGTTTCGTTTAATTTTCTCATAGCAGCCTTCTTTTTGGGAAAAAGCCGGTTCTCACAAAATACGTATGCGATAAGATTAAGAAACAGTCTACAGATGATTAACCAAAAACACCTTGCCGCTCCATACGTAAGCGGCAAGGTCTTTCAACTATTACTAAATCTTCCCCGGAATGACAGAGTGAACTGTCATCACCGAGGCTCACCACTTTATCCATGCTTTTTATAGGTTCGTAGCGAAGTAGAATGATCAAACTGCAATAGCACGCTCTCCTCACAAAGCATATCCCCCATAAAAAAGTCATTTTGCTTTCGCCAATCTATCCGAACTGATCGTCCCCAATCAAGCCCTTTTCTAAGCAAAAATGGTAGATGCCCTCTTCGGCCACATGACCGATGACTTCATCCGCGATTTCTTTCAAATCCTCAGACGCATTGTCCATGGCCAATCCCCAGCCAACGGCTTCAAGCATCTCAATGTCATTATTCCCATCGCCGAATGCAATCGCTTGATCTCTATCAAAGCCATAATAATCCAGCATTTCCTTGATCCCAGTACCCTTACCGCTGCTAGTTGGGATGATGTCTACCGCACGATCCCACCAAGCCGTAATCTTCGAATCCGTCGTATGCTTCATTACTTCCGCATACTCTTCTTTGCGAGCGCCTAGCATTAATTGAAAAATTTCTTCCTTCTGTATCGTCGCATCAAAGTCCTCTGATACAATTACCGGTTGATGAGCGAATGCAAAATAATCAATTAAATCCACATCTTCGCCATTCGTAATGGTTTTATCACTCGTAGCGATCGCTACCGGACGATTCAGCGCCTTCGCATTTTCAACAACCTGCCCCACATCCTTTTGCGGAATCGGATTTTTATAAATACTCTCTTTTTGGTTAAAACAATAAGACCCGTTAAAGGTCAAAAAAGCATCAAAAGTCAGATTTTCAAACTGAGGCAGCGCGATCGGGCTTCTCCCCGTCGCAATGCAAAGAACAATATTCTGTTCTTTAAGCGCTCTCAAAGTCGCCAGCATCTTTTCTGAAATTTGTTTTTTCTCCATATCAATCAATGTACCATCCACATCAAAAAAAATAATCTTTACGTCCTTCATCCTATACCACCTTCTCTTATTTCCTATTTTCCAAGCTCAAAACTTCTACTAGATTCTGTTTACTCCACGTTTGATCCTCACTTTTAACCATTTTCCCATAGATAATCGGTCTTTTCTGCTAAAAAAGCACATTTATTACCAATCCTTAATTTCTGTGATTTCGATACAACTTTCGGAATTCCGAGTTCTAAAAAAGCGACGAAAAAAAGTACGAATTCCCGTTCCAAATGTCTTTTTACCGGTTTTTACTCAAATTATATTTATCGCTTAACTTTTTCACTAAACAAACTTCCTTGATAGAAGCTGGCTCTCTTCAATCAAGGAAGTTTGTTTTCTATTTATTCATTTCTGTTTCGTGAAGCAAACTCATTAATTCAAACCCCGTATTCACCTTCGAATAGATCGAACACACGACAAACAATCGTTTGCCCGCAAACGCCGTCTTCTTAAATCGGCGTGAGGACGCGGGAATATGGTGGTGCCCGTGGATCGCGCCGATAATGTTGTATTGGGCGAATAGCCTCTCTATCTCTGGTTCCCCGCAGGTATTTTCCATGTTGTAGGCGTCACTCGTTTCTGGCAGCAGACTCAATTCATTGAATAATGGTGCATGACTCACGATCACTGTGGGCGTCTCTTTGTCTGCGCCCAACAAGTTTTTTAGTGTACGCAGAATGAAGCGCTGCTGCTCCTTTTTTCGTTGGACTAAAGCGACAGGAAGGGTTAATCCAATATATCGAACCCCTTCATAAACAAGGCTCTCGTTATTCAACACAGTCATTTTCGGAAAACGCGGAGCGATCTCTGACTTCACCGCTTCGTAAAAATCGTGATCCCCTGTAGGCAGCAAATACCATGCTTCATCCGGCTCCCGATGCAGCTCCTTGAACCACTCATAGTTGAAAAAGGGTTCCCACTTTTGCCACTTCGCATCGGTAAAATCGGTCGTCTCCGGCAATGCATCGGTTAGATCGTGATTTCCCAGAAGATAGATTCCTTTGATTTCTTCCTCCGTGAGATGAGAATCCGACATATCTCCCGCCATAATGTTGAAGTGTCGATTGGTAAAAGGCAGCGGCCCCTCCTTCACGTGGGCGTCAGACACTACATTGATCAAATTTCGATTCTCCGTGGAATGAACATTGGTGAAATATTTTTCCGCCTCGTCGGGTGGAACACTGTGCGCGATGTAATTCTCCCGCGTCCTTGCCAATTCCTCGCCATATTCTGAGCGTAACAGCGGCTGGGTATTGACCACTGGAGCAGAATCTGCCACCACCAGCGCGTTCTCCAATCCCTGCTTCACCTCCTGCGGCAGCAAGGACAACGCCGAGTCAATATCTGAATGGATCGTCAATCCCTGATCGATCAACTGCTGATTTTCTTCCCCCGTCTCTAAGAACTGTACTTCTTTGCCATCAATCATTAAAGGCAACGAATTGGCTGCTTGGACAACAAACTTCAAATATTCCGAAAGATACCCGGCGATCCCAGTTTTGGCATTTTCACTAAAGAGGAATTTCCCCGCCAGGTTTGCCGACAACGGCCCTGTCTCATCATGCTGCATCAATCGCCCCGCGACTTGGATCTCCAGTAACGGATTTTGCAGGATCGCCTTGTAGGCTTGCTTTACCTCAAAGGAAGTCTCCGATACTTGGTTCCCCGTCACTTGAAAAATACTCAACGTCAAATACTTTTCGATCGTCGATTGGTGCAGCTCGATATAGCGTCGAATTTCCTCTGGATGGAGCAAATACTGGATCGATGCCCGCTGAATATAATTTCGCGCAGTGTCGTAAGGGATCGCTGAATAGACAAGATCGCCCCTTGACGAAATCGCCATGGACCGTTTTCTTGTATCATAGGTCAATTGAAAATACTCATTTCTAAAGACGGTTTTATTTACTGGACGGCGGCGATTTTCAGGATAGCCGGCGATCCGTTCAGCCAGCATCGGTGATAGTGCCCCGTTTAAAGGTAAGGGAATGGTCTGCTTTTTGATGACTAATTCTTTCTTTTCGTCCTTTGGTTTCACAAAAACACCTCGATTCAAGGAGGGACTCTCCTGTATACTATGTTCATTATAACGATTTCGCCGATCATTGGCGGAATAAGTCGTGAATCCAATGAAATTTTTAGGAATTTCTCGTCTGCCGAATCAAGCTTGAGAAAATAACAAGTAAAACGGGTTATACATTATTTCGTTTTCCTAAACATATTTGAAGAGAATGATTTCCCTTTCAATGGTAGCATGGCTTCAGAGAGGGAATGATTATAGATGGAATTAGTTATTGGCAACACGATCACGACAATCGATTGCTACGGTGAGGAAGTCACAGGAATCATCGAAAAAATCTATGCGAACACGATCATCGTCGGCACCACGACAGAAAAATCTGTCTGCCCCATCGCATAAATAGTAGAAGAACAAACGGCAACGCATCGAGAGAGTGCGCTGCCGTTTTTGTTTGACCCTAGTTTTTTCCAAACTGTAAAAAATCAGAATGCCTTTGCTGTTCGTTTATCTCGTATACTATATGTAGAAAAGAACTATAAAAGAATTAGGTGATTATTTTGGAAAAATATGTCTATGCTGCTTTGCTTTCTTCTTGTATTTTTCTGGAACGTACGTCAGTCATAAGCCTTTCCGTTTTTCTACTTGTATTTGGAATCATCGCTGGAATCGCTGCGGGCCGTGTTTTTCTTTTTCACAAGTACGAAGTCTTCTACCTATTTCGTAAAGATGGACTCCTTAGTGAAAATGGGAAAATCGTGATTCTCTGCTCCAGTGTCCTCATTTATCTTCTCGCGCTGTCCTTTATAGCCATCGGTTCTTGGATGTTCTTCCAATGAGCCTTCTTCAATTAAAAAAGACCCTCAGAGGTCTTTTTTAGTTGGCGTTGGCTTCCACCACATACACCTGATCATCCTTGAGACACAATTCATCGACTAAAAGACGCTTCATCTCTTCTTTTTTCAACGTCGTCTTCCCTCTGAAAACATCGCTGCCATACACTTCCCATTGGGCTGCTTCTTTTATTTTGACATGCTGAAGAATGTTCGGCGCAGGGACCGCTTTGAATGAGACCACCAGCTCATGTAGGACGACATCAGCGGCAGCTTTCTTCGATCGCATGCCGAAATTCGCAAGAAAGGACCGCCATTGCGGTGCTCGATTCGCCATATTCTCCACCCCAAATCATTATTTTTCTTTTTGTATCCGCTTCATTCGCTTAATTATACCAAAATATGCGCAAAATTAATAAACTCCTCCTGTTTATTTTCAGAAATGTACGTGTTAATCAGAAAAATGATTCGAGGCTTTTTGAATCGATAAGCTGCTTTTCCCTTGTTCCCTTAGAATTTCAACAAATATGAAGGATGATCTAGTCCAGTGGGTTCATAATACTGGTTGCCTTGAAATTGGAAGCCGAGTTTGCTCAGCACCTTGGCGGACCCTTGATTTTCTGGATGGTGGCCGGCGAATAGTGCGGTCAAGTCGGTGCTTGATCTTGCATAATCAATGACCGCTGCTGCCGCTTCCTTCGCAAGGCCTTTTCCCCATGCATCAGGGACTAAGTGAAAGCCGAGTTCCGCGACATGATTCTCTAAATCGTAGGCATGGAGCCCGCAGCAGCCGACGAATTTTTCGCCATCCTTTAGAAAAATCGGCCAATATTGAAACCCGGCAGTCGCCTGACTATCGATCTCCAGCTGCAAGCGCTGAGCGACTTGCTCTTTCGACAGGTTCCCCTTCTGCGCTATAAATTTCGTCACATTGGGATTCCCCCAAAGTTTTTCCGCCCATTGACTATCCTCTTCTGACCAAAAGGAAAAATAAAGCCGCTCTGTTTCTAATTGTTTTCTTCTCATAGCTATCACTCATTTCTATCGCTATTTCTTTTTACTATAAACACTGTTGTTTCTATTAAACGACAAAAAAATATCCAAGTAAACACCGTCTGCAGGAGTTTTCTTGGATATCCTTAGTTCTTTTAGTTTAGTATACGCGGACACCAAAGTCTGGTGAATAGTATTGAGTCGAACCGTATTTCACGTTTTCACCTGGTTGTGGTGCGTGAATGTATTGGTCGCCTCCGGCTGAGATCGCTACATGGTAGCTTGATCCTTTGTCGCCCCAGAATAATAGATCCCCTTGTTGCGCTTGGTCAACTGAAATTTGTGTACCTGATGATTCTTGGGCCACAGTCCAAACACCAATGTCTTTTCCAGTTACTTGTTTGTATACATATTGAGTAAGACCTGAGCAGTCAAAGCCGCTGGTGTCTTTTCCACCCCATACGTAAGGTGTGCCGATATATTTCTCCGCTTCGTTCACAACTTGCTGACCACGTGTAGCATCAGTTGATTGTTGTTGTGCGGCTTGATCTTGCTGTTGTTGCGCCGCTTGCTGTTGTGCCGCTTGCTGTTGTGCCGCTTGCTGTTGTGCCGCTTGTTGCTGTGCAGCTTGTTCTTGTTGTTGTTGCGCCGCTTGCTGTTGTGCTGCCTGCTCTTGTTGTTGTTGAGCGGCTTGTTGCGCAGCTTGTTCTTGCTGTTGTTTTTGTGCTGCCGCTTGTTGTTGTGCGGCTTGATCATTCTGAACCGCTTGTTTTTCAGGTGCTGGCGCTGGCTGATCTTGCTTCACTGCCGGTGCTTGCTCTGCTGGAGCAGGTGCATCTGAAGTTGGTTGCGGTTGAGCGATATCTGATGTTGATGCCAATGTTGAAACATCTGTTGAAGCAGTGGTGTTGACTGCTGGTTGTTCCGCTGCTGGTGCTTGCGGTGTTGCATTTTCAACCGGTGCAGTTTCCACAGGTGCTGCTTGCGGTGCAGGTGCAGCGTCTTGTGTGACTGCGCCATTTCCAACGATCACAGATTGTCCAGCATAAATCGTGCTGTTATCGATCTTGTTCCAATCCGTAAACTCTTTTACACCGATTCCGAATTGATCCGTGATAGAATTAACTGTATCGCCAGATTGAACCGTATATTCATTTGGTTGTTCTGGTGCCGCTGTTGCCGCTTGTTCTGCTGGTGCCGGTTGTGCAACTGGCGGTGTCACAGGTTGTGTAGCATCATAGCTAGTCAAGTCGTGTTCTTGAATCGTTGAAACCAATTTTTGAACATAGCCTTGATCTTCGTTTAAGCGTCCGGCTAACGCTGCTGCTGCAGCTTGGTAATCTTTCGCATTGCTGCGCCAAGTTCCGCTGAAGTAGTTTTCGTTGCCGTCGCGAGAAGTTGTTTTGATGATCTCGATGTAATCTTGGATCGCTTCTTTATATGAACCGTATTTTTTTAATTCTTTCTTTTCGGTTTGACCGTTTCCAGAATCCTTTTTGTCTAGCATTGCTGACTGGCCTTGATACTGACCTTCTAAACCAAATAGATTGTAATAAGGTGCCTGTGCGTATTCGTTGTTTCCCCAGTCACTTTCTACAATGGCTTGCGCGATCATGATCGAAGCATAAAGGTCATGCTTTTCTGCTAACGGTTTGATTTGACTAGAAATTTCATTTATAAACGCTTTTTGGTCAACATTTGACGTAGTGGCTGTCGTTTTTCCTTCAACGGCTTCAACTTTATGCGTATTTAGTAATGGTGCCGCTACCGAAACCGTCACTAATGCTGTACCTACGACAGCAGACCCCTTTTTAAGATAGCGATAGTTAGTGGTCTTCTGTCGTTTTTGCTGACGTCGTTCACGTCTGGTTAAAACTTTATTTGACATTTAACATCTCTCCGTTTCTCTCTCTCATTGCTTTCTTAACGTAATTAATTATAACACAATAGAAATGGGCGGTCATTGTTAACGATTCCTATTTTTTGATATTTTAGATTATTTTTTACGGATTTAGACCAAAATGCCCTATTTTTCAATTATTTTCCGAATAGTTAAAAAAAAGATTCCACAACCACCTTTTTAAAAGTCGTTTAGAAATCTTTTTTGTCCATTCGAACAAACGAGGTGATCAATTGCTAAAAGAAAAAATCAGAAGCCTACCGAAAACACCTGGAATTTACAAGATGAAAAACACGCAGGGGAAAATTATCTACGTCGGAAAGGCAAAAAATTTAAAACAACGTGTGAGTTCTTACTTTATTAAAAACAGTCAGCATTCTAGAAAAGTGCAAGAAATGGTCCGCTGGATCGACGATGTGGAGGTTGAATTGACCGATACAGAATTCGACGCTCTCTTATTAGAATGCCATTTGATTCATCAGATACGTCCTCGATACAATCGTGTGATGAATCATTACGAAAGCTATGGCTATTTTCAATTTACTGACCAGGCACCCTACTTGAAGGTCTTGAATGAATGGTCCGATAAAGGTTTAGTGATCGGTCCATTTTTCAAAGAAAGCAAAATTCAAGAATTAAAGCAGATCATCAGCAGTGTTTACCGCCTTGACGGACCCTTGAAGTACGTGGCAGGAATCGTCAAGGATTATCGTGAGATCAGTCCTGAAGCAGAATTTGACTTGCGCATCCAAGAGATCAAGGAAACCCTTTTAGGGCAATCCACGGCGTTATTGACACGAATCGATGAGCGGGTCCAGGCAGCGAGTGCGCGACACGATTACGAATCCTCGCATCAATGGTGGAACAATTACTTGACCGTCCAGCGCTTCTTACGCCGCAACAAACAATTGATCCAGATCATGCAAAACAAGACCTTCGTAGGGATCTTGCCTGAGGATGGATACTACTATTGTTACTTATACGCAAAAGGCGAGCTGTTGACTCGTGTCGTTTATCGGCGAGAGCCTACCTTCGAGCAAGCCAAAAAGCGGATGGAAAAAGCCGTTTCTGCGAATACATGGCAGCGGCTTGAAGCCAAGGATCGACTAGATAAATCAGATGTCGATCTCTTCCCTCTCTTCTTCAATTACTTGAATAAACACGGGCAGGTACAGGCTTTTGAGGGGGATTAGAAGGGGTTCCCATTTGTATTCGATTTCATTCCTTGTTACAATCAGCGTAGGCGTTTATGAAACGGGGGAGAACCATGCAAATTGAGAAGATCACCAAACCTGCGCAAATAATCGTTTCGATGTCCACTCACCTCTCACGTGAGCACATTCCAAATTTCATCGGAACCTCTTTTGTCGAACTATTAGAATACATTCAAAAAAACGACGCTGAGCTCGTAGGAACACCGTTTGTTTCCTATTTGAACTTAGACGATAAAGGGCAGCCGCGAGATGAACTCTTGAGTATCGAGATCGGCTTTCCCATTGACAAAGAAATCCCTTCAACGGAAAAATTTCAAAGTTACGAGCTGCCAAGCTATCAAGCCGTACGCACCTTGTACGTTGGCGATTATGAAGATTTGGCGGACTCTTATGAAGGCCTGATCGACGCGATCAAGCAAGAGAACGGCATCTTTACCTTCCGAAGCTACGAATACTTTTTGACAGACGCTTCGGTGCCACTAGAGGATCAGGAAACAATGATCGAGATGACCTACCGCCCAAAACGAAAAGATCTGATAGCAAATTAGCCGACAGATCCATTCATTAGAATAAAATGAGAGCCCTTCCTGCTATTCGGCGAAGGGCTTTTTTGTGGCTTCTAAGCCTCAAAAGGAGGCCCTCTTAAAACATAAAAACGTTCTTTTATCTCTTAAAAGACCCTTTGCTCGCAAAATAAAAAAACACTTTGAATGAACACATCAAAGAGTTTTTTAAAAGTTATTTATAAGTTGTCGGCGGTTGATTCTTAGAAAAAGAGAAGTATCGAATATTAATTTTCTCTTAATTGATCATTTATAAGCAAAAATTAATCGATTCGACCGCTATTTACCGAAAACAAAAATAGCATTTTTTGTCATACAAATGAAATATATCGTTCCAAAAATAACTATAAAAATCACATGATTTTTCTGGATTACACTTTCAAAATATTCCTTAGTTCTTTTTGAAGGATATAAAAAAGTTTATTATCTTTCGTAAAACATCCCTTTTTATTTACATGATCAAAAATGGGCGGACATTTCTTCATTATTACTCATTTTACTTTTTAGAAGGTTTGTCCCCACACATCGAAATGCACGTCTGCCTCCGAATACGTCATACGCGTCAAGCTTGAATTATCAACGATGCCGCTTTCCCGAATTTTAGCAAGTGGCGCACCCTTTAACGTATTTAGCAGTGCCATCAATAAGATTCCATGACTGACGACCAATAATTTTTCCTCTGGATGGGCCTTCGCCGCTTCGTGAATGACGGCCGTACTGCGAGCGATCAATTGCTCATAGGTTTCCCCATGAAATTTTTGTGCATCAAACAAATCTGGGCGTGTCCGATAATTTTTCAAATCCTCTGGATAGGTCGCCGTGATTCGATCGATCTTCTCACCATCCCAATCTCCTAACCGCATTTCCCGCAGACCCTCTACGACTGTCAGCTCTACCGGGGAATCATTCGCCGCTAAAATAATCTTCGCCGTCGTTTGTGCCCGCATTTGCGGAGAAGACAGCGCACGGTCAAAGCGCACGTTTTTCAAATGCTGCGCCATTCGTTTTGTCGCTTCTACACCAGAAGCAATCAGCGGGGAGTCGACTGTCCCACCATTGAAACGCCCTTCCGCATTGATCTCTGTTTTCCCATGTCGGACAAAATAAAATTCTGTCACACCTCTTCACTCCTATTCAATCGTCCTTCTTCAAATGTTCCCATCTAGTATACACTACTATTCAGTGAATGAGACCAAAAAGAGGAACGATCCCAAAAAATAACTATTTTATTAAATAGTAAGTTCTTTACAGCGTGACATTGTAATCGGATTCATTTATAATGAAAACAACTACCAAAACTTATATTGAACGGTTTTCCCTTTATTTAAGGAGATTGAAAACTTAAATTATAGAAGGAATTAACTCGTAATTAAGTAAAAAATTAGTTCAACCAACAAATCTATTTGAATGGAGGGCATCACATGGAAAAAGATCGCAAACAAACCAGTACTGATCTAGCACTAGCTACTTCAGGAATTTTTAGTTTGATACTTTTCAGTATCCTGATGCTTGCTCGCGTGGTCGAGCATGGCGAATACATGGATCTGATCAGTCTCTTTACGGGTGCTGCCGCTGCATTTTGTTACGGGAAATTTCTTTGGATCAAACAAAAGTCTTGGTTAACACTATCTGTCTTCCTCTTTCTCTTATGTATTTTCTTTTTTATCCGGTACTTATTTTGATTCTTCTCTGCTGGTTTCGTACCAGCAGTTTTTTTCTGCCTGAAAGTTTGCTACTATTATATAGAAGGAATTTTTGATACCTGTTTAAGGAGGACACGATGCTTGATTTAGCTGTGTTGGTGGATTGTCTTACTACGAGTCCGAAGAACCCAACCTTTCACTCGGATACATTAATACTCGCGGGGAACAGCCTGCCTGATTTGATCGTTTCTACAGCCCGCTTTTGCGAAGAAGAAACGGAGATTCAGCGTGTCCTTTTCGTCGGTGGTGTCGGTCACGGCACGGGGCCGCTGATCGCGAATTGTAAAAAGCAATACCCTGCCCTTGTTCGTGAGGAATGGGACACGCTCTCAGAGGCGGAGATCACGCAGGAAATTTTTTCCTTTTACTGCAAACGTCCCCTCACGATGTTGTTGGAAAAACAATCAACAAACACTGGTGAAAACGCCCGTTTTTCTCAAGAGATCTTCCCAGAGGACCCGCCGAAAAATTTTTGGCTCGTTCAAGACCCGTTACTCCAAAAGCGGACCCACGTGACCTTTGCAAAAGAATGGCGACTGCCCTTGTCCGCGATTCAGCCTCTCATTTTTGAGCAGCCTGTACTGATCGCGATGGATACATCGCCTCACTTTTTAAATTCGGCGATGGACACTTGGTGGGACAAGGAATACTTTTTATCCCTTGTCCTAGGAGAGATTCGGCGGCTGAACGACGATGAACGGGGCTACGGACCAAAAGGAACAGGTTTTATTCCCCACGTGGATATCCCAAGAGACGTCTTGGCAAGTTATCGGCGGACCGAGAAGTATCTGGCGAATAACACACGACAATAAAAATCGGCAACAGACAGGAGAAATGACTGTCTGTTGCCGATTTTTTATCTCTGTGTCCTGATCGTACTTTAAAAATGGTCGTTGCTGTCCTGATTCCGTTCATTACACCCATTTTCTCAACCATATGTAAAAAAAGAAGCTCTCAAAAAGGAAAACTTCTAGCTGCTACTCGATCACGGTTCCGACAAAGCCTGCGACCTTATCGAATAAGTCTCCGAAGAAACCTGACACGCTTTGCCATAACCCGCCGAAATTCGGATTCGCGACAAAATTTTGCGCTTGCGCAATCATTTGATCTTTATACACATAAATAATAAATAGCAAAAACAGCACGCCGGCGATACGCCATAAAACTGATCCAACCTTGACCACAAAGAAAACCAGCAACGCGATAAACGCAATAGCTATCAATTGATCCATCTAAAATTCCTCCTTTACTACAACTATCTATCGTTTTAGTCCATTCATTTATAGGATGGGTAACTTATGGATATAGTATGCCTCATTTTTATATTATTTTCATGGGTCGAAAGTCTGATATCTTCTATTATAAGAATTCCTTAAACACCTCATTCTAAGAGTTCTGTAAGCGATCCCCTTCTTACAGCCACATACTTCTCAGCAGTTTATGAAAGAAAACACCTTTTATTTCTTTGTGTTTTAACAGAAATTTTCTCATGAACTCTAAGCGTATTTACGCTGTATTAAAAATTATTCTCGTTACTATGGAGTCAAACTATAGCGTAGAAGGAGTCGTATTTGTGACCACACTTACTGAACAAGCCTTAGAAGAACTAAGCCCCTTTGAATTAAGTCTCTTTTTGGAACAAAAGATTCATGAAAATAAACATGTAACCAATCTTCTGAATGCCGGACGCGGGAATCCCAACTGGACAGCCCCTACTCCTCGAGAAGCGTTCTTTTTACTTGGACAATTTGCGACACAAGAAACGTTGTACGGCACGGGTGAATTAACTGCTGGAATGATCCAAACAGATGCGGGCCGCAGCCAGCGTTTCGCTGATTTTCTGGAAGCTCATCCTGGAAAAGGCGCCGACTTCTTGAAAAAGATTTGGTTCTCTGACAACAACTACCTTGGCATGCCAAAGGAAGAATGGTTGACGGAGATGCTGGATCATATCATCGGCGATAATTATCCGAACCCCGTACGGTGTTTGACCGCCTGCGAAGGACCCATCAAAGCCTATTTGAATCAGGAGCTGTTTTCTGACAGCGCGATCCCCTTCGATATTTTTGCAGTCGAAGGCGGAACCGCAGGTATCTGCTACATCTTTGACACCCTATTCAATAATTTCCTGTTGAATCATGGAGACAAAATCGCGTTGATGCTGCCGACTTTCGCGCCTTACTTGGAAATTCCAGAATTACCGAAGTATGCCTTTGAGATCGTCAAGGTCCAAGCAAAACAAACAATGGTCGACGGCAAAATGACCTACCAATACCCGGACGAAGAAATCAACAAGCTGCGGGATTCAGACATCAAAGCCGTCTTCGTCGTGAACCCAAGCAACCCGACTGCGAATGCGTTGGCGCAACCAACGATTGATCTATTGAAGGACATCGTTGCAACAGACAATCCAGAATTGATGATCTTGACGGATGATGTGTATGGGACATTTGTTCCTGTCTTCACGTCGCTCTTTTCTGAGATTCCTTACAACACCGCCTGCATCTATTCGTATTCAAAATATTTTGGTGCGACCGGCTGGCGCGTCGGAACCATCGCTGTCGCCAAACACAATTTGTTTGATGAATTGATCGCGAACTTGCCGCAAAAACAGATCGACCAATTGAATGCACGTTATGCTTCCCTTACCGCTGATCCAACGACGATCACTTTTATTGATCGGATCGTTGCCGATAGTCGGGACGTCGCATTGAACCACGCTTCGGGACTATCCGCACCACAGCAAGTCATGATGGTGATGTTCAGTCTATACAGCTTGCTAGATGAAGGAAAAGCCTACAAAGCGGAAGTTATGGATATTTGCCGCCAACGAGAAAAACTACTCTTCAGCACTCTTGGGTTGCAAGAACCCCTAGAAGATCTAGACACGGCCTATTACTGTGAGATCAACTACGAAGACTGGTCTCGTAAACGTTACGGCAATGACTTCGCGGATTACTTGAAAAACAAATGGACCGTGACCAAAGTTCTGACTTCCTTAGCGGAAAAAGAACAATTGATGCTGCTGAAAGCTAACGCCTTCGGAAGCAGCGAATGGGCGGTACGGGTGTCCTTAGCGAATTTAGCCACCAATCAATACCCTGAAGTCGGCAAACGAATCATTCGATTGACAGATACGATCCGCGACCAATGGATGAAAACAAAATAACCTACACAAACCTTGAGCCCTGTGCTCGAGGTTTTTTTTTGAAGGAGATGTTTTTCTATTTTTTCTGACTAGTGGTACACTCTACTAAGTACAGTCGCCAATTGGCTGAGTCAAAACAAATCCAATTGGCTGTTTTCAGTGAATCCGTAAAAAGATATGCTATAAAAAAACAAATGGAGCGTTTCTCTATGAAAAAAGTTGCAACAATTGCAGGGTCCGACGCCACAGGCGGAGGCGGACTCGAAGCAGATTTAAAAATCTTTGAAGAATTCGGCACCTTTGGATTAGCAGCGATCACTTCGATCGTCACCCTTGATCCAGCAAACGGGGCCCATCATTTGCATGCCCTCCCGCTCGTGCTGATTCAGGAGCAGATCGCCTCGGTCTTCGCAGGTCCGATCGATGCGATCAAAACGGGACTATTGCCTTCTAAAGAAATCATCGCCCTCGTCAGTGAGGTGATCCCGAAAGATCGGCCGCTTCTCGTTGATCCGGTCATCGGCGGCAAAGGGACGCAGGATTTTATAAAAAACGATCAAGTCCAAGCTTTAAAGGAAACATTACTGCCTCATGCCCTCATTACTACTCCGAACTTGAGAGAAGCAGGCATCTTATCCGAAATGGGAGAACTAACCTCTGAAGCTCAGATGGTGCAGGCTGCCAAAAAAATTGCCCTGCTTGGTGTGCCCAACGTGGTGATCAAGGGCGGAGCTCGATTAGATACAAAAGAAACTGTCGATCTTCATTTCGATGGAAAAACGATCCACCGCTATCCTCATCCCGTCATCGATACACCTTACAATCATGGCGCCGGATGTACCTTCGCGGCAGCGATCACAGCTGCGATCGCGAAAAACTATCCCATCGAACAAGCCATCAAGCTGGCGATTGATTTCGTTCAGGCGGCGATTGCTATGGGAGAAAAAATCAATCCGTATGTCGGTCATGTATGGCATGGCGCGTACACCCACGGAGAAAAACGATTGGAGCTTACTGATGAAGACTGACAAACGCATTCAAAACCTCGTATTGATCGCATTATTTGCGGCATTGACCTTTATAGGGACCATGATCAAGATTCCTTTGCCCACAGGCGCCTTTATCCATTTCGGAAATGCGGTCGTACTGTTGGGGGTACTCTTGATTGGGTACTGGCAAGGCTCGCTGGCAGGCGGGATCGGCTTTTTTATTTTTGATATTTTAAACGGCTTTGCCACCGAAGCACCCTATTTTCTGATCGAGAGCTTTGTCGTAGGTGCTGCCGCTTATGTCGTGTTTCTTCTATTTAAAAAGAAACCGACCCATGTCTATCAAATTATTCTTATCGGTATCTCAGCAGGGATCGCAAAATTTATCATGTCTGTGATCAAAGTGACCGTCATGGGGCTGATCGCTGGTGCCCAGTTAAAACCCGCTTTCTTCGCGGCGATCGCCACGATGCCTGCGACCGTGATCAATATCTTTTCTACTATTCTGATCGTCAGCCTTGTGTTCTTTGCTCTACGCCGGGCGATGCAGATGATTTTTCACAATCAGCCGATTTAATGCTATACTAAATGTCCTTGGCAGGGGCGAAAGCTTATAAAAGAGCGGCTAACACTTTGATTGTTAGCCGCTCTTTTACTCTTTCATTGATGGAACTTCATAGTATTCTTCACTCATGATGTCGCGATACACTCCTGGGATGGATTTCCAAGAAATAAACGAGATTCTCTTCACATAGGTCCCCTTATGCTGGACCAATGCATAATTTTTTCCCTCTGGCGCTTGCCCTCCTTGAAAATCTAGAAGAATTCCTTCACCAAAAGGGTCATCAGCAACCCAAATGTTCTTGTAAGGATTGGGAAATTGTGGCACTTTTCCATCTTCTCGATATTTTTTTCCTCCATTATAAGTTACGGAAGTTGTAAGTGTCGCATACCCGATGTTCATCTTCATAAACGGATTCAACCGATCCACCCACTGATTTTGATTTTGATACTGTGTCAAAAAGATCATTCCTCCGAATAAGGCAAGAATCATCCCAATGAGAATGGTCCTATATACTTTTTTTAGCCGAACATCCTTATCAATCTTTTTTACGACTTTCACATCTCCCCTCAATAAACTATCCAATGACACGTTGAAAAGTTCACTCAGCTCTACCAGTAAGGTCAGTTCGGGATACGTTCGCCCCGTTTCCCATACGTGTCAATGAATTGAAAATCCTCCGCCATCAGAGCAATAATGTCCAGCACCTGTTGGTGATTGATCGCCTCCACAAACTGTTCTATAATTTTCTTTCTCATCGTTTCCTCCAAAAAAAGTTCTTTCTTTTATTATACCAAGCATTCCACACGTCAAATTTTAAATAATTAAAATTTTTTATGAATACAAAATCGTTTTATTATTATCTTCTAATGTGTTATACTTTTATTTGTAACTTTGTTATTAAAAGAAAGGAGGAAAAAACATGACTTTTTTTGACCAAGAAAAACCGTACCGTGTGACATTTGATTTAAAAGAGAACATCCTTATCGTTTACTCTACCCTCACTGGACAACAAGGAACTGGAATCACCATTGAACAAGCGATCTATGACTTAAAAAAATCTGCTTAAGGAGCGCATCTTTCAATGAATGAAGCCTATAGTTAAACGCCTCTGCTTGTAAATCGAAAGCAGAGGCGTTTTTGTGTCGTCATCTTACATAATTGTTCGTTTACCATAAGGGGAATCCATGTCTCTTTGCCCCTCTTCCAAGCTATACTAAGGCAACCAAAAAATTACGGAGGTTGAAAATTATGAAAAAATTGTTATTTCCATTCTTCGCTGTGAGTTATTTGTTGGCCCATGTGACCTTGCATCTGTCCCTTTATCCAATTGGCTGGATTTCTAGTTTGTTTCAGTAAGAGGGAGATTGAATGATAAATCTATTGATGGAATGCTTTAACAGTATGATCAGTTGGGCAGTGGGAACTTTTGGACAAATGATCGATGTTCTTTCGGACATCATTGTTTACCTCTTCTCCGCACAGCTTTAAAAAGTGGTAGAGTCCTGAAAATGGGCTCTTTTTTTCTTGACTATCTGCTCCTTTTATTAGATGATGGGAATTTGAGTAAGAAAGTAGGAGAAACATGAGTATCTTAGATTTAACAGGGATCGCCCAACAATTTGGCGACAAGATCCTGTATGAGGATTTAGAATTACATTTGAATAAAGGGGAACATCTTGGTCTGATCGGACAAAACGGTGCGGGAAAAAGTACCTTGATCAAAATAATTACCGGAGAACAGTTACCGGATGAAGGCACCATTGCTTGGCAAAAAAATATCCATGTCGGTTATTTGGATCAGTATGTGGAAGTCGATCCGACGCTGTCGATCAAGGATTTTCTTAAAACGGCGTATGCGGCAGACTTTGCCAAAGAAGCCAGAATCGGTGAGCTTTACATGGAGTATGGAGAGTCCATGGAGGACAAGCTGCTGGAAAAAGCCGGCAAGCTTCAAACCGAATTGGACCAAGGCGATTTCTATCAGATCGACACCTTGATCGCTGAAATGAGCAGCGGCTTGGGCTTGGATGTTTTAGGCATGGACACGCCGCTGGAAGATTTGAGTGGTGGGCAACGGTCGAAGCTGATCTTGGCAAAATTATTGCTGGAAAAACCAGACGTTCTTATTTTGGATGAACCGACAAACCATTTAGATGATGAACACGTGGCGTGGTTGAGTCAGTTTTTACAGGAATTTGAAGGCACATTTGTGGTTATTTCCCATGACCGCGACTTTTTAAATCAAATCACGACCCACATCGCGGACATAGAATTTGGCAAGCTGACCAAGTACACAGGGAACTTGACGAAGGCATTAAAGCAAAAGGAACAATTCCAAGAAACTTATATGAAGCAATATGCGTCACAAAAGAAACAAATCGAGAAAACTGAAGCCTACATCCGCAAATACAAGGCGGGTTCTCGTTCAACGATGGCGAAAAGTCGGCAAAAGCAATTAGACAAGGTCGAACGGTTAACGCCGCCTTCTTCAAATGCCATTGCACACTTCGAGTTTCCTTATGCGCCGATCGTAACGACATTGGCACTTGAAACGACCGATTTAGAGATCGGTTATCAACGACCGCTGCTGCCACCGATCAACGTTACCCTGCGTTACGGCGAAAAAGTCGCGATTCGCGGCTTTAACGGCATCGGGAAATCGACGCTATTAAAAACTCTGATTGGCGCGATCCCGAAACTCGACGGAGAATTCCATTTTCCAGCGAATACAAAGGTCAATTATTTTGAACAAGATCTTCAATGGGAAAACCCATACCAAACACCGCTGCAATACCTAAGCGATCATTTCCCGAAAGAAACGGTCAAAGAATTGCGGAAGCATTTAGCAAAAGCAGGTCTGCCAAACCAATTGGCACAGGAACCTCTCAGCACACTTAGTGGTGGCGAGCAAACGAAAGTCAAGTTGTGTCAAATGACCATGCAAAAAGGCAACCTCTTGATTCTCGATGAACCGACAAACCACATCGACCAAGCGACAAAAGACAGCTTGCGTGAAAGCTTGGCGAATTTCGCTGGTACAGTCATCGTGGTTTCCCACGAAGAAGGCTTCTATCAAGACTGGACCGATCGTGTGATCGAGATCAGTCAATAACTAAAAAGAAAGCCAAACGGCGAATTTCTTTCCTAATGAAAAGAAATTCGCCGTTTTACTTTGCGTTTGTAAAGTATTTTCTGTTTTTACTTTCTACGCACATTTTAGAGCCACTGAAGTGTTTCCTTTTCTTCGTCACTTAAGCCGAAGCTTTCAGGGTAGTTTTCCACTCGTTCACGTAATTTTGGAACCTCTGCCCCGCTTTTCACTAAAATATCAATACCGGCGGGAGTAACCAAAGACTTCTCAAAACGAATCACTAAAACATCCCCCTTCATCGTCACGACCTGCCATTGACTCGTCAACACCTTCAACAGTCCTAATCCGCGCCAGACAAATCGCCCATCTTTCAAGCGGTCGATCCCTTTGATCTGCTTCGTTTTGTCCTTTGCCTCATATTCCACCAAATCCAGTAATTCTACTGTGTTTTTTTCTGTCCGCTTATAGGTAATCCGCGGACGTTTTCGCTTTTCAGACAGCCACATGGGAAATGTCGTTCCTTTGATCTCCCAAGTCCCATCGAGCTGTGTATGCCACGCTGTCATCATTCCACCTCTTTTTCTTCCTTTTAGTGTAAAATAAAAGGAATTCATGACAAAGAAATATGCTCTCGAAAAATTTTAGGTATACCGAATTTTTTTCTTTTCATTTCCTGATTTTGGGTGTATGATTGCAACGTAGAAAAGTTTATAGAAAGGTGGGAGCTTCTTGAGTAAGAATAAACATCCCATTTTAGAACATACAAACGGACTTTCCCTAGAGGAAGTCAACGGTACGATCAAAGTACCAAAAGGAAAAAGCTTTTGGCGAACCCTCCTCGCCTATTCCGGACCGGGAGCACTCGTCGCTGTCGGCTATATGGACCCAGGAAACTGGTCGACCTCTATTACTGGGGGACAAAATTTCCAATACCTATTGATGTCTGTCATCTTGCTATCTAGCTTGGTTGCCATGCTGCTGCAATACATGGCCGCAAAATTAGGGATCGTCACTCAAATGGACTTGGCACAAGCCATCCGCGCGAGGACAAGCAAAGCCTTGGGGATCGTCCTTTGGATCTTGACGGAATTAGCCATCATGGCAACAGACATCGCGGAAGTCATCGGGGCAGCCATCGCGTTGTATTTGCTGTTTGATATTCCACTGGTCATCGCGGTCTTCATTACCGTATTCGATGTCTTTTTATTGCTGCTGCTGACAAAAGTCGGTTTCCGAAAAATCGAAGCCATCGTCGTCTGCTTGATCTTCGTGATTCTCTTCGTCTTTATTTATCAAGTAGCACTCTCCGATCCAAACTGGGGAGAAGTCTTCAAAGGATTCATTCCGACTAGCGGTACCTTCGCCAATGAACCGGCGATCGGCGGACAAACCCCGTTGACTGGTGCTCTCGGAATCATCGGCGCGACAGTGATGCCTCACAATCTATACCTGCACTCGGCCGTTTCGCAAACGCGCCAGGTCAACCATGACGATGAAGAAGAAGTGGCGAGTGCCGTGCGCTTCACTACTTGGGATTCAAATATTCAACTGTCGATGGCCTTTTTAGTCAATGCGCTGCTCTTGATCATGGGTGTGGCTGTCTTCAAAACAGGAACGGTGAAAGACCCTTCTTTCTTCGGATTGTATGAAGCCTTGTCAAATCCAGCGACGATGAGTAACGGGATCTTGATGAGCGTCGCGAAAACAGGTGCATTGTCCACGTTGTTCGCTGTGGCACTTCTGGCTTCAGGCCAAAATTCGACGATCACAGGAACATTGACCGGACAAGTTATTATGGAAGGCTTCGTTCACATGCGGATGCCGATTTGGCTCCGCCGTTTAGTAACGCGGCTGATCTCGGTGATCCCTGTATTGATTTGTGTAATGCTCACGCGAGGTGACACGATCGTGCAAGAACACGAAGCGCTGAATGACCTCATGAACAATTCACAAGTTTTCTTGGCCTTTGCCCTGCCATTCTCCATGCTGCCGCTGCTAATGATGACCAATAGCACGGCGGAAATGGGCGAACGCTTCAAAAACAAACGAATCATTCAATTGCTTGGCTGGGTTTCCGTAATCGGATTGACCTATTTGAATTTGATTGGTCTGCCAAGCCAAGTCGAAGGCTTCTTCGGCGACAGCCCATCAACCATGGAGATCGCCACAGCGGATACGATTGCGTATGTTTTGATCGCCGCTGTTCTGGCCTTGCTTCTCTGGACGATCGTGGAACTCCACAAAGGCAACAAACGCGTCGCTCTTGCAGCAAAGGAATTAGAGGAAGAGTTTGACGATTAAATACCTGCAAAAAAAGTTCTTGGGACGCCGCGAAGGGTTCCAAGAACTTTTTCTGACTTCAAAGTGAACAACCGTAATAAAAATCACTGCTTGTTTCATTGCAAATGAGCATTTGATTATAGTAAAATGAGGAAAAACAAATAAATCTAAAGGAGCGCATCATGTACGAATACAAATCAGAAGTTTTATACACTAAAACCAAATGGACAACAGACAAAGCTGAAGACAACGACCTCTTCGAATTGGATAACTTGATCAATCAACGAGCACAAGAAGGCTGGGAGCTTGTCACCTACTCCTACATGTCTACCTCGTTACAGCTCAAAGGCGCTACGTTGATCACCTTCAAAAAGGCACGGTAATCCGCTTTTATAGTCAAAGCTGCCAATAATGGCGGCTTTTTTTGAGTTTCTTTTAACGATTCGTGGGCGTCTTCTCCTCTGGATACCAGTTGATTTCTGCTTTTTTCGCTTGAGAAAATAATTGCCGATAATTCAGTTGATACGATCGCCCGTCCTTTATAAAATGCGTGCCGCATTGGCGAAACTCGAAGGGAACCCCCCGCATTACCGCTTCTTCCCGCAGCTTCAATACCCATTCATACGCTAACGGACGCGCCTCGCGATGGTATTCGCCGCCTGCCATCACTAATTCTATATCGTCTAGATACTTCTGAATCGTCACCTCTTCAATCAACGGCTGACAAATAATATTCTTGTGTTTGATAGGAAGCTTTTGTAAAAGCGCCAATCGCTGATCTGCACGGGCTTGATTCTCCACAGAAACCCCGATCGTGACATTCTCATACCCGTCACCCCAATCCTCCGGCACAACAGATAAAAAGCGCTCGATGCGTTTTGTCAAAAAAATAAACTGCAAATCTGGTCGTTCTTTGATCATCTGCCAACATTCTCCCCGCCACGCGTCCGCTTCTTCTATTAGGAAGTCGCTGGAAAAACATACGTAGACCTTTTGACCGCCCTTCATTTTGTACCCATTTTTCGTTTTTTTGATCGGTGCATCAAATTGCGCGGACTTCTCGATTTTACTGGTATCAACCGCTCTTTTTTGGTCGCCTTCATGAATAAAGCAGTAGCGACACCCTTCACTGACTCGACGACAGCCTCGCCAAGGATTCCAAAATGCCATATACCCACCTGCCCTTTTCTTTTTATCTTAACAAATTTAAATAGATAAATATGCTTTTTAATAGAAGAATTATACTAGAAAATTTGAGGAGAAAGAAAAAACTTACTTCACTAATAGTGAAGTAAGTCCCTGCTAATAAGCTGTTTGAATCTCACTTAGATAGCTTTCTATCCCTGTGATGCCCTCTTTATTGTAACGATTGATGAATTCAGAGCCAATGATTGCTCCATCTGCACCATTTTTCAAAATGCTAAGAATGTCCTCTGGACTTTTTACTCCAAAGCCGACGAACACAGGCAATGCAGTATTCTTTTTCACGTAAGGCAGTAGTTCAGTATACTCACTTGGCAAATGAGCAAATTCACCTGTTTTTCCTTCTCCAGAAACTAAATAAATGAATTGAGCACTTTGAGATAATTTTGGATCTATTTCTGCCTTTGACATTGTGTGATTAAAGATATGGACAAATCCTGAAAAATCTCTTCTATCTAGCACTTTATCCACACATAAAAGTGCGTCATACAAATTTTTAGAAAGCCGCCGCAAGTTAAACTGTTCAACACCTTCAGAGTAAGTCATTAAAATAATTTTGAAGGAATAGCGTTCCCGTATCTCACTCAGCATCGAAGTGATTTTTTCAGTGCTCAAGTCGGAGAGGACTTTTGCTTGCGATTCTTTGACCGTCGTTCCGTCTAAATAAGGATCGAAAACAGGAATCCCTAGTTCAACATACCCTACGTTAAATTTTTCAACTGTATCTAGAATCTCAAAAAATTTCTGTTTTGTTGGATAACCGAACGTCACATACAACACTAGATTTTTCATTAAGCACCTCCAAGCAGTTGAAGTACCCAACCCAATATTGGACCATATACAGTATAATCGGTCTCACTGAGAATGCGCATGATCGGGGCATAACTGCCCACCATCGGAAGTAAGAACGCCTGACCAAAAATCAAGAGAAAGCCATTTGCCAATGAGCCGATGATCGCACCTCTTCGTCCGCCGTGGGCATTTCCAAAAATAGCTGTTGCTGCCCCTGTAAAAAAGGTAGGGATCAACGCTGGAAATACAACGACTGGATAATTTAAAGCCCCTAGAAGCAGCATGCCTACTAAGCCAGACACCAAACTACACAAGAAACCAACAATCACTGAGGTTGGATAGTTAGGAAACAGCAAGGGAATATCGAGACCTGGCTTTGAATTTGGAATGATTTTATTCGCAATTCCGTGGAATGCTGGAATGATCTCTGAGAGCATCATCCTTACACCTGTGATGATAACCGTGATCCACATACCAAATTCAACACCGCGTAATAAAGAAAAGACAAAAATATCTTGACCACCGGTAACATTTTCCATTGTCCAGCTAGGTGTTGCAAAAAGACTAACGGCTAAAAACAACACGGTCATAACCAATGTTAAGGCAATCGTCATCTCTCTTAAAAAGTTTAATTTTTTAGGAATTTCCATTTGTTCTAAATCATGCTCTTTGTTTCCAAAAACTTTAGCCAGTAAAGTCGCAACCAGCAACCCAAAAGAACTCGAGTGGGCTAAAGTAAATCCTTCTCCACCTTTGACCCCTTTTATACAAACGGCTACGTAAGCACAACTCAAAGTCATATATAATCCCAAGAGGACTGCACCTACAGCAACGATGCTAGTAAACGACAAATTCGTATTGAATTTCAGCAAAGCTGCAATCAAGCCTGCAAAGAAAAAGGACACATGAGCAGATAAATGAACATATTTAAAACGAGTAAAACGTGCCAGCAACAGGTTGATCAAAAAACCAAACGCAAAGATCAGCGCCATTTCTGTGCCGATATCCGCAAAGCTTTCTGCTTGAGCAGCACCGATATTGGATGAAAAGGACTGCATATCGAATACTTTAGAAATCATTTGCTGTAGTGGCAGCAGAGCCACCCCTAATGTTTGCCCGCCGACATTGATCATGGTGAACCCGATCATTGTTTTTAGCGTACTAGGTAGAATTTGATCCCACGATTTCTTCTGAGCGACCATTCCGACAATAACGACCATCCCAATAATAAAAACGGCTTGGCTTAATACATTATTTACCAAATATAAAAAGACCGACATGTTTAGACCTCCTATTCATTAATCGCTTTTAATAATTGCTCTTTTAAATATTCTTTATCCATCATATTGTCAATACGTACGATAGTCGCTGTTGATTCTCTCAGTGTGTCCGCAAAATCTGATGTGGTAATCAAAATATCATAACTATTTGGATCAACAGAGCCGATATCCGCTGCATCAACAGTCGCCTCAATTTTTTCTGCATCCAAAATTTGTTGTGTAAACAATCGCATCATCATGCTGCTTCCAACACCTGCTCCACATACTGTTACAATCTTTATCATGAGTTTTTTCCTCCTTTAATCATAGCTAAAATCTCTTCTGGTTTTTCTGCGTTTAGAAAACGCTGTACATTTTCTTCGTGTGACAAAATCTCTACCAATTCCGCTAACGCTTTTAAATGCGTTTGATGATCCACCGCACATAGACCAATCACGATTCTTACCGGATCGTTTTTAGGATGCCCAAATACGACCGGCTCTTTCAAAGTAACAATACTGAAGCCTACATCTAAAGCCCCTTCTTCGGGACGAGCGTGAGGCATCGCGATTCCTGGGGCGATGACGATGTACGTGCCATTTATTTCAACATTTTTTAACATCCCATCAATGTAACTTTCAGTTGCCAAACCACTTTTTACTAACAATTCGCCGCTTCTTCTGACTGCTGTATCACGATTTTCCGCAAGATAGTGAAGATCAATCAGATCCTCTGTCAATATTTCTTTAAGCATAGGTTGATACTCCTTTTTCAATTTCTTCTCCGATTTAAGGTTCAAATAGGTTTCAAACTCTTCTGATAACTGTTCTACTTGTTGAGGCGTCAATTCCACATAATTTTTCACCATGCTGATTAATTTTTCTAGACTGACTTCATGGTAGATGGGCTTGATGAATCCGCTGATGATCCCGATATCTTCCTCTGATAAGTAAGGATTTACATGAACAAAGGGCACGCTTTTTAGCTTCAAAGGAATCGTAGTAATGACTAGGTCAACCTTATTATTTGCAAGCCATTTGATCCCTTCTTTTTCGCCAAAGGTTTCAATTACATCAACATTAAAAATATTCTTTATTTTGCTTTTGAGAATCTCTGAGGTACTTATCCCGGCGTGGCAGATAATCACTATTTTTGTTTTATGGGGTACATAAAATTTTTGACGCTCTAGCGAAGCCGCAAAAAATAACGTAAAGAAACTAAGTTCGTGCTCTGTGAACTTAACCTTCAGCATTTTTTCAATCAGGAAAATATGTGTACGAATGATTCCGTGCAATGTTTTGTAATGTTCTAACACATACTCATACATAGGGTTTTCCAATGCTTCGTTTGCTAAGGTTCGCTGATAGGCAGGACGTAAATGATTGATCAGCCCTTCATACAATTTTTGATCACTTTTGAAATCTACGTCAGGAAGTTCATCACTCACTGCTGTAATGAATGTTTCAACAACTAAATTGAATGTCACCCATTTGTCAGATAATAATTCTTGGTACTTAGTAATTGAGGCTTCAGAAAGCTTATTTGCCAAGAACTTAAGCTCCATAGAACTGATTTGATGATCGAACAGCTCATCTAATTCCCTATGGTGTTCCCGAAGCGCGTGTTCCTCCCTCGTTAATAATTCCTTTTCAGCAACGGACAAAAGCGTTTTTCCTAGAGCCATTCTTTTCTTGGCGATCCAAAAGTGAATAATCACTTTTTGAATGGCCTCATCACTCAATTGAATCCCTAGTTTATGACAAATTTTTTCTATAAATACTTCTATGTCTAGTAATACCTGCTGTTCAAACTTATAGTGTTCTGTTTCAAACAGCAACGGATCTCTTTCAACCGTAGCAGCCAATAAATTACGAATATTCCGCTCTTCACCATTGATTCTGTACCCTCGAAAAGGAATCGTCTCTAAATCAATGTTGTTTTCACTAAGCTTTTTTCGAATCGCTTGTAAATCACTTAATAATGTATTTTTAGAAATGAGTGTCTTTTTCAATAAATCTTCCGTGCAGAAAATTTCTGTTGAAAGTAAAATAGATTCTAGTATACGTACTCTTCTAATAGATTTATCGCTACTAACAAACTCACTGTTCAAGAGCAATAATTTTTCAATCGCCACAGGACTTTCTACAGTGGCATACACGCGCCCTTTGTCTATAACAATTAATTCTTGAGAATCCGCAGCGAGTGTTTCATTAAGCTTATTGATGTCGTTGTAGATCGTTCGCGTACTTACTTGAAATCGTTCGGCCAATTGAGTGATTTCAACTTCAGTTCCTTTTTTTGCTAGCAAAGTATATAAATTTGATAATCGATTATCCATAAGCGTTCCTCCTAAATTTAGTATAAGGTATTATGCACGAACAGAAAAAGAACAGTTCGCTTCAAACTTTTTGAAAGGAACTGTTCTAGGGCCTTTCAGAGGCCCCTTTACGAGATCGGCCTTTGACATTTCGTTATCAGAGCATTTATTAAGTAAAAATGCTAAAATTAACCCATAAAGAATAAAAAAATGAGGTGATTAGTTGGAAGAGTATCGCGGTTTGCTAGAAAAAACGATTTTACTGCAAGAAAAGCCTATTATGATGTCCTTGCTCATCATGACCGATGGGGAGAATAAGACTGAAGTCTTGATCAAGGACCGCTATTTATCTAGTTATGTGTTCCGCCTGCCGGACAATAAATATATGATCCATATCGAAGGGCGGCGCAACAAGCGCAATCAGCTCGTTGCAAAGCATTTTGAGATCATGAATCCTGATGAATACATCAAGATCATCGGCGCACCGGAATAACGAGGCTATGAAGTAAAAAAAGAATAGGAGCAATTCTCTTGTCAAAGAAAACTAAACTAGTTGTTGCGATCGTGATCGCGGCAGCTAGTTTCGCTGTTTACAGCACAATGAATCTTGGATCAGAACCAAAAAAATCCGATCCGGCAACCACGCAGGCACCCTCTCAAGCGCAGGTAAATCCCACACAACAGGAATTGTCCGCACTGGATTATGAAGGAACGCAAACGATCGAGATCAACCAAAACAACCCGACTTTTTCTGAAGAAGACCTTGCCGCTGCACAGGGACCATGGGAAAAGTATGGGGATCTGGATCGGCTGAATCGGGCAACCGGCGCGGAAGCTCTGCTGAATAAAAAGCTGATGCCGACGGAAAAACGCGGCGAGATCGCCAGTGTCACCCCCACCGGCTGGCACAACAAAAAAATCAACGGGCAATACCTTTTTAATCGTTCACATTTGATCGGCTATCAGCTGACCGGACAAAATGCGAATTGGAAAAATTTGATTACCGGCACGCGTCAATTGAACAGCCCGGAAATGCTGCGCTTTGAAATGGATATCAAGTATTATTTAGAGAAAAGCAGCAAGAATTACGTCCGCTATTCTGTCGTGCCGATTTTTCGTGGAGACGAGCTTCTGGCTCGAGGGGTCCACATGATGGCACAATCCGTCGACAGCAACGAAGTGCACTTCAATGTTTACATTTTTAACGTCCAAAAAGGGGTCACTCTAAACTACGCTGATGGAACGAGCATCGTCAGTGACACTTCGCAGCCCTCTAGCGCCTCTTCAGAATCTGAGACGGCACGCTATGTTGACGGCAACGGCAAAGGGTTGATTAAAGGATCGAAAAGCGGTGTTTATCATCTTCCCGGCAGTAAGTATTATGACAACACGACGAATCCGAAAGCCTGGTTCAAAACCGTTGATGAAGCTAAAAAAGCGGGTTATCGCCCCGCAAAATAATTTTGAAAATTTTTTCACATTTCTTCTTTACAGATATATTTCTTATGTTACAATAATATTACGAAATAAACGTATTACTTTGTTTACATTTATAGAACCAGTTGGAAAAGGAGAGATCATTTTGAAAAGAACATTTTTTGCGTTAGCCTTATTGCTTTTATTCCCTTTAGGCGTGAAGGCCGAAACGGAAACTTCTACAACAGCGGAGCAATCCCCTGCAACGACTGAACAAGCAGCTCCTGCAAACGTTCAAAGCAGCGACAGCGCAACAGTTGAGTCGAACGCTTACGGTGAATCAAGCACAGCGCCAAGCAATAACAGCGATGTAAAGGACATTGAGAAAGCAAAGGATGATACCGTCGATCAAATCGAAAAAGAAACCGGCGTGAAAAAAAGCAGCGATCCTGTGGGCAATGAACAAGACCCCGCTAAAATCCGTGAGATGCTGAAGGACGATTCAATGAAAAGCATCCTGTCTCCTAGCGAAGTCGACGGCTATACTGATCAGCAGCTATTGAATGCCATGACCCTTTGCCAACGAATCGGTACAGATACCTACGGCTTAGACGTTGGCGGCTATGCTCGGATTCTTCAAGCGCTCTACAAAGACAAAACCTTGTCTTGGAGCAAGATCGAGAATATCTTAAATTACAATCCAAGTGACTACAAGAATGCTATCGAGATGGTGGACCAAATCGACAGCCTGCAAGCCTATTTAGCAGCCGTTTACCCTAGCAACAGCTCGTTTATGGCGATTCGCCAAATGAGTAATCAAGAATTGACCAACGTCTTGACCTACATCTCTCCGATCCAAGAAAAAATGATCGCGGCAGATGGCGACTTCTTCCCTGGCATCATCGCATGGATCAGCCGCTATTCAGCTAAAGACGATGTGCGAAATGGCGCTGCTGGCACCAACAGTACGACGGAAACGACAACGACGTCTGAAAGCACCACAGCCACCTCAACTACTCAAAGTGCTGAAAACAAAACGCCGGCTTCCTCAGACAATGACAAAAAAGAAGACAAAGGCGGCTTCTTACCAAAAACTGGAGAAGAAAGACGAACATGGCTGACTGTCGCTGGTGTCCTTATTCTAGTGATCATCGCATTTGTCATGATTCGACGCAACCGTAAAAAATAACTAATACCTGCCCTGCGATCAACAGAATCGCGGGGCTTTTTTTGTGATTTTGATGCTGAAAAAATAGACGTGTGACAGTTTTGTTAGGCGCAGATAGGACTCCCGCCCGATTTTCGCTCCTGTCTTTCTTGATAAGCTAAGAGTATCAAATTTGAGAGGACGATCATGAGAACTATGATAAAAAAACTACTCGGCATTCTTGCCAGCATCGCCATTTTACTATTTGGAGCAATGCTTTATTCAAAAAATTCATCTAGCGAGGTAGCCGGTATCTTGGATCAGCTTAACCCGTTAGTTCCTAAAAGTGAACTCTATGTAAAAACAACCAAACCACAATCCGTCAATGGATACGGCACAGCTACTTACCAGCAAATCGCCGCCAATGAAAACGGCAAAACAAGGACGGTCCAATTCAATGGACTCTCTGAATTAAAAACCGATCGCTATTTGAAGCTGACCAATAAAGGCAGCCACATCGAGACCTACGAGGAAGTCCGCCGCGACCAAGTCCCCGAAAAAGCTTTAAAGGAAATTGATCCGCGGTAATGAAAAAAGTTCGTCTGTCACTACTGACAAACGAACTTTTTTTGCGGACGATTCTTCGTTTCAACGAATGATCGTTGTTGATATCTTGGCATATCTTGCCATATACGCAGCTTGGCTGCCGAAGAAATTTCGAATCCGACTCGTTGACTTCGCGCCGATAATCAGGAGATCCGGTTCGTAGTCTGGAATGTATTTATTCACGATCAGCTCCCCCGGATTGCCTTTATCAACGAGCGCGGTGACACGAACCACGCCATATTCAAGTGCCTCCTTTTTGTAGGCAGCACAACGTTCTTTCAACGCCTCCATTTCCTTCTCCCAGTAATTTTTGTCCATAGACTGATAAACATTTATCTTTTGTTCTTCTAAAATTGAAACGATCAGCAGTTCAGCCATCTCGTGTCGCGCTTCTTGAATCGCGTAGCGAAAGGCTTTTAGCGCATCAGGACTCTCATCTACGCCTACCATGATTTTCTTACTATTCATCTTCATTCTTCCCTTCATGTTTGACGGCATTAAGCTGTTGCGCGTACCGTTTATTTCCTTTGTACAATTCGATCGTCGTCCAAACCAGCATCAAGAGAACAACAACGACGATGGCGTAGGCGATGGTATCCGCAAGCTGTACCTGCCCCGCAGACGGTGTTTCGCCGAAAAATCCTTCGATTTGATTAGGCAATCCCTTCATATTCAAGAAAATCAGCCCAATTACAGAGATCCAGCCCAGCAATTTTACTACCCACGAATTTTTGAAACGCTCCCCCATCTCCACGCGGCTATCGGTAAACATCAGCAAAGGCAGCATCGAGAACGGCAATGCGAAGGCGAGGAAAACTTGCGAGTTGTTCATCAAATTGTTGATGGCGATGTGCTCCTCCACCTCACTTTTCCCGCTGGTCATGAATACACAGATCAGTACAGGAATGACAGACAAAAGTCGCGTGATCAAACGACGAAGCCAGATTGGGACTCTCATATGAACGAATCCCTCCATGATGATTTGCCCAGTAAGTGTGCCGGTGATCGTTGAATTTTGTCCAGAAGCCAACAAGGCGACGGCGAAGAGGATCGACAGAATTCCTGAGCTGGCAACCTGCGCCAAGAGGCTATTTGTCATGACTGATGGATCAGACAAGGCTTTGTACAAGCCGAAAAAAGACGGATCGGCTACGCTGCCAGTTTTAAACACAGCCACACCCATGATCAGCAACAAAGAATTGATGAAAAAGGCCATCGTTAGTTGGATGTTGGAATCCCATTTTGAAAAACGCAACGTACGTGCGATGTCCTCTTGATCGTCATGATTGATTTTTCGACTTTGAACGATCGACGAATGCAAATAAAGGTTGTGGGGCATGACCGTTGCGCCGATAATTCCCAAGGCACCAGTCAATGGTGTTTGTCCAGCGACGGAACGAGACGTAGAGAACGCCTCTGAACGCGGGAGCAATCCTTGAAAAACGGCTCGCCATTCGGGCTTCGACAATGCGACCTGGTACGCAAAAATGATGAAAATAACGACGATCAGTGCCACAACGATCGCCTCGATCTTGCGAAAGCCGATCTTTGTCAATAATAGCAGCAGTAAAACGTCAAAGACGGTGATAAACACGGCGATCACTAAAGGGATGTTGAACAATAAGTACAGTGCAATCGCCCCTCCGATGACCTCCGCAATGTCCGTTGCCATGATCGCCAGCTCCGTTAATACCCACAAAACGATCCCCAGCGTCTTGCTTGTTCGAGCGCGGATCGCTTGCGCCAGATCCATCTGGGAAACGATCCCCAGCTTCGCGGACATATATTGCAGAAGCATCGCGATCAGACTTGAGAGGAGAATAACGAACATCAATAAGTACTGAAAATTTTGCCCTCCCGTGATAGAAGTCGACCAATTCCCTGGGTCCATATACCCTACAGCCACTAGCGCACCCGGCCCAGAATAGGCAAAGAG
This sequence comes from Enterococcus sp. AZ048, assembly GCF_051715125.1. Taxonomy (NCBI): domain Bacteria; kingdom Bacillati; phylum Bacillota; class Bacilli; order Lactobacillales; family Enterococcaceae; genus Enterococcus; species Enterococcus sp. AZ048. Next base: position 610,384 of record NZ_JBIOTD010000002.1, read on the forward strand.
CGTTCGCCAAAAACCAAGATCCTTTGGAACCGTGATCGTGCCGTTGATTTCTTCAAGCGACGGTCCATTGGCGTATTCTATTAAATGATGCTTACGGGTAGCGGTGTCCGAGTTCTTTTCATGTGTAGCCTTCAACTAAATTCCTTCTTTCAAGCCTTGTGTATATTTTTAGGCATACCTAAAATATCGCACTTCATTTTTTTAAGCAAGGGGCTGTTTTCCCCTCACATCAATTAAGCGCCCGCGCATAACTAAATGGTTGTTATAAATACAGCTTCCTATTTCAAAAAATACGTTGCCTAGCGATTTTTTTCTCCCTTTCTCTTCTAGTCAAATAAACACACACGTAAAAACGAAAATCGTTATTTTAAAATCGATAAAAACCCCTAATTCGTTTTTTTATTTATGCATTTATTGTCTTTTCGGTTTTTCCGTAAAGCCTTTCCCCTTATATAACAATGCATTCATCTCAGTTTCCTTTTTAAATATATTATTAAGAAAAATAAATCGGCTATTTTTATTTCACACATATCGTTATTATATACTCAGTAAACAGCCCCTATAACCTTGTTAGGTGAGGCGTCTATACAAACACAGGCTATTGCGCAGAAACGTCGAAAGACGCCAATGTGTAAAACAGGAATTGTCGAATTAAGGCTTTTCTAAACATAGCTAAGAATTCTCTTTACGTTGTATAGTGCCAAAACTCAGACGATGAGAGGACAGTAAAGGATCGCCTTCTTGTTGCAGCACAGAAGACGATCCTTTTTGTTGCTATATTTATTTGTTACACGAAAGGACGACTTATTATGAAACGCTCGCAAAAAATTGTTTTACTATGCCTCACGGCTCTATTGATGTGCGCCATTTCAGTCTCTGCCTATTCCTTATTTGTCAATCAGCATTTGAGAAATACCTTAGACAACGGGTATCATCCCATCAAAAATGAGTACCAGACAACCACGAAAAAAGACACCGAATCCTTTCTAGTCATGGGATTGGATAACACGATCGAAAGAAAGCTGGGTACTACTCGAACGGACGCGATGATGGTCATTACCGTCAATCACAAAACCAAAAAAATCACCTTTTGCAGCCTGCCGCGTGACAGCTTCGTGCCCATCAGCTCAAAAAACTATCAGGGCAATCAACGCATAGAAGCCGCCTATACCATCAACGGTCCGACGGCTTCGGTCAACACGGTAGAAAACCTATTGAAAATCCCGATCGATCACTATTGTGTGTTTAATTTTCTATCCTTTATTCAGTTCATTGATGCCATCGACGGGATCGATATCAATGTGCAGCACGCATTTGACGGCGTGACAAAAGACGGCCCCGGTGCCATTCATTTTGATGCAGGCAAACAGCACGTCGATGGTACAAAGGCGCTCTCCTATGCTAGAGAACGGCATAGCGACAACGACATCATGCGGGGCTTTCGTCAACAGGAGATCATTCAAGCCGTGGGGAAAAAGCTGACCTCTAAAACAGCCGTCAAAAATCTGACTAAGATCATAGACTCTTTCGATAACAATATACAAACGGATATCACCTCGGATCAGCTAATGGACCTGATGAAAAGCGGTCTGCTCTATAACAGCTATGAAAAACAACGAGTTGACTTTGATTGGCGCACCTTCAGCAATCAAGGACGCAGTATGGTGGAACTTTATCCAGATAGTATCGAGTATGTGAGTCATGAATTACGCGTCAGTCTCGGGATCGATACAAAGGACGCACGGGATAAAAAAACAAATCCCTTCCATACCAATGGTGAATACCTCTATCAAAGTGACTACTCTGTACAAGACGCGGACGCCGAAGACAAAGAATCTACTTCTTTGAACGGCAATACGTATATAGGCACAGCGGGCAACACCGAGACCGGCCCTCTCCCTACCGTCAAAACTAAAAACGGCTTTGTTCAATAACTAAAAAACAGTGTAAAAGCAGGCATCAGGCGCTTTTACACTGTTTTCTATTTATAAGACGAAACGTTCTCTGAACAGTCATTTTCCTTGCGGGCAATCTCCTTGAATAGCTGCTTCACGTGCGCCTCGACTTCTTCGATGCCAAAAAGCTCGCTATTGCTTCTATTTTTATATAAATAATACTCCAGACTCAAGGCAGGAGGCAATGAAAAAAAGTGGACCCATTCGTTCGCCAGCCATTCCTTTTCGATCGCATGAATAACACACACGCCTTTTTGCAGGTGCAGCCACTTATGAATCCCTAAACTGTCCTGACAATACAGATACTCAGGAGCGATTTGAAAATAATCGGTCATTCGCTGCGTTAGCTGCTGATGACCTAGATGATCGCTTAACACAATAAAGGGCAGTTTCGCCAAGGACTCTGGCGTTGCTTGGCTTAATGCAGGAATCATTGAAGAATTTGCCGCAAGGACTATTTTTGAGCGGATCAAGGGCGTACGCTCCAGTTGAGGGTCATCCACTAAACTATTGGTGATCACTAGATCCACCTCTTTTTGCTTCAACTGATTCAACAATGCTAAAGGCGCTGCATGGGTGTAGGTGACGGTGTACGCTTCGTTTGTACAAGGATACTCCCCCGCTTCAAATAGGAAGACCGATTCACTGACACCCACTTTGAAAGTCGGACGTTCCACCCGTTGATACAGCGGAAAATGGATTTTTCTCGCTTCTTCAATGATTCGTTTGACAAAAGGCAGAATCTCCTTTCCCTCTTCACTTAGCATCAGCTTCTTGCCATAGCGGGTAAACAACTCATAGCCCAGTTCATTCTCGAGACTTTTGAGCGCCGAGCTCAAAGATGAGATCCCAACAAATAATTCCTGCGAGGCTTTAGAAAGGCTGTTGTATTTTGCAATAACATAGAAGTACTCCAATTTTTCAATCGACATTTTTTTCACATCCCATTGCGTTAAATTTTAGGTTAACCTAATTTTGCTCCTGCACCTAACATTACGCAAGGGTTAATTTTAAATAACACACATTCTTTAACAGAGATTAAAGATTGCTTTTGAAATTCCCTAAAAAAAGTGCTGATACACTTGATTCGTGTTTCAGCACCTTTAATGATTGCCTAAGCGAGATCGTCCCGCAACGCTTCGATTATCGTTTCTTTTTTGATTTTCTTCACTGCATAAAGCATCGTGATCACCACGATCAGGAAGACTCCTAGAATACTGACCATTAAGGCACTCCACGGAAATTGAAAGCTGATCTCAGCGCCCCCCTTCGACATGCCCTTATAGATCACCCAAGAAAGAAGACTTGCGACAGGAACGCCCAATAACAATGCGCGCCAGCCATAAAAGGCGCACTCATAAAGCATCATTTTAGTGAAATCACGATCTCCCATTCCAATAGAGCGCAGCATCGCCAGCTCCCGCCGACGCAGCTTGATATTCGTAGAGATCGTATTGAACACATTGGCGATCGCAATCAAGGCGATCATCACGACAAAGACTGAACTAAAAAGATTCACCACGAAAATCATGTTTCGATTTTGCTCAAAGATTTCTCTCACGTTGTACAGATCATAGTTTGCGGTGATTCCCTCTTGATCGATGATTGTTTTCATCTCCGTAGCAGAACGTCCCGGGTTATCAGATAAGAAGGTCAATCCCATCGTTTGATCCGCCCCTGCTGGCGAAAATTGAGCTCTCCTCTGATATGGAGCGATCACCATAAACACGTAAGGCTTCTTGTCCACGGACTGCTTCGGCAAAGGGTCGGCTTGGTACGTATCCGTAAAAGTCACAGGAACTGTTTGCGACTGATCCCAAGCAGGTTTTCCTTGGATCTGGGGTGCGATCGCCAGCAGCAGCTCTTTCTTAGAAAAGAGGTCGGTAAGGGTATCTTCTCCTTCAGCTCCCTCGATGCGTTGTTTAGCAACAGCGATCAGCTTGCCATTGCTTCCAGTATAATCCGCGATTGGCAAATGCAGACTTTTAACGAAACGCGCATACGTATGATCCTCTAAAAATTGCATGTCCAGTGGCACTTCTTTAGAATCCTCAGATGTCGCATCCTTTCCTTTAAGATAGGCTTTAGAAAGATCCTGCGCCTTCACGCGACTATTGTATTGCCCGATTGCCTGATACGAACTAGTAGTAACGCCTTCAACTTTCTGCAGCTTTTTATACAGGTGAAGCAGCTCTTGTTCAGGCAGCTCCGAACTGGTCAGAACAATATCATAATCAGATTGTGCCACCATATGCTTCGAGGACTCCTGCATATTACTGGCAAAAGAGCGCGCGGACACGAACAAAATGACACTCAGCGCAAGAGACAAAACGATCGTCCGATAACGTTTCTTATTCCGTTTGAAATTTTTTAACGCCAACATCCCTTCCAATCCGTATAGTCGTTCAGAAAAGGCGTTCATCTTCATATCCTTCGGCGAGATCTTGACTTCATTGGATTGACGGATGCTTTCCATTACTGGCGTACTTGCCGCCTTTTTCGCAGGGATATATGCGGAGATCAGAATGGTTATCAGACTGACTGCCGCTGCCGCCAATAAGATTGGAACAGACAGCGTGACTGTTAATGGTATATTCGCATAGAGAATGTTGCGAAAGTTTTTAGCCACGATCGTGATGACGATCTGGATACTTAAAAGACCCACTAATGTCCCTAAAGGAATCCCTACCGCGCCAATACAAAGTCCTTCGAACAAAACTGAATTTCTCAACTGCTTCGGTGTTGCCCCGATCGAAGCCAAGATTCCGAATTGATGCATTCGCTCATTCAACGAAATCGTAAAGGAATTATAGATCAAGAAGATAGAACCGACCATGATCAGCGCAATCAAGATCACACCAATCGAATACAGCAGCATATTGAAGACCTTGTCGTCGGAAGCACCGATAAAACGCAATACTTCATCGTTCAACGTGTACGGGGTGTTCCCCGCTACATTTCTAGCAAAAGAGCGGGCTTTTCGAGGGTGCTTCAGTGTGACAAAGAGACTGATTGGATCAGACTTCTCCGCATTATTTCCGAGAGTAATCACCGTATACCCAGGAGCTCCCTTTTCTTCAAATCCTGGTCGCTCACAAATACCCACGACTTTAAAGTTTCTTAGTGTGGTATCCGTCAAAGATTCGTTGTCTTTCTTTTCCTGATCATAAGTATCATGCTGGGTGAGTCTCCTTGTCCCTTTTTTCCGTTCACCCAAACGGATCGACAAAGTATCACCAATCGAATAGCGGACGCCGCCATTCGCGGCGATATGCGCTGGGATCACGACCTCCTCACTCGATTTCGGCAATCTTCCGGACAACAGCTTAATGGGTAAGCTCCCATAGGTCTGTTGATTGAAACCTGCCACAAAAAGATACGGCTTGTTTGGATTTTTTCCTCCCTCAAGCTTGCCGTAACCAATGTCCTCGAAGGTGGCTGTTTTCTCAACGGCCGTGTCCGTTTCCTGCTTTTTGGCAAAATCAGGTGTAGTATCCTGAAACGCTACCTGCCAGCCGCCATATTTTTGCTCCGCCCCCTTCACCATATAATGTTGCAGCGAAAGCGCAAAGGTAGCTACCGCAGCGATCATTGCTGAGGATAGCAGAACCCCCAAGATCGTCACCAATGTTCTTGTACGGTTCTTTTTCATGCTTTGCAGGGTGATTTTATTGAAGATATTCATGGTCACACCAGCCTCTCGTCTCGTACCACGTGTCCATCAGAGATACCGATAATGCGATCTGCCTGCAGCGCGATCTCCTCGTCATGGGTCACCACGATCAAGGTTTGACCATACTTTCGATTACTCATCTTCAGGAGAGTAAGAATTTCATGCCCGTTTTTACTATCCAAGCTTCCTGTCGGCTCATCCGCCAATAAAACCGCTGGCGCGTTGACCAATCCGCGTCCAACAGAGACACGCTGCTGTTGTCCACCTGACAATTGATTGGGCAAATGATTTTTGCGTTGACTCAATCCCAGCAACTCTAACAATTCGTTGAGCCGTTCTTGGTTCACTCGCCGTTTGTCCATTAAAACAGGTAACGTGATGTTCTCTACGACATTCAGCGTCGGGATCAAATTGTGAAATTGATAAATCAGCCCTACCTGTCTCCGCCGAAAAATAGCCAGTTTTTCATTATTTTGCGCGTACACATCTTGCCCATCCAAATAAATTTTCCCGCTTGTAGGGACATCCACGCCTCCGATCATATGCAATAGCGTCGATTTACCTGACCCAGATGTTCCAATGATCGCAACAAATTCTCCTTTTTCGATCGTCAAGGACACATCGTCTAGGGCAACCACTCGATTGTCCCCTTTTCCATACACTTTACTAAGATGTTCGATTCGCAACAGCTCCATTATATGAGCCCCCTTTCACATGGTTCACCTATATAATAGAAGCAACACCTTTCAGCTCGGTGACTTCTAAGTGAGAGATTCGTCACTTGGGAAAACGCAGGACGAACAGTGCACCGCCATCAGGGTGATTTTTCGCCACGATCGTCCCTCCCTGACGTTTGATAATCGAGTGGCTGAGGGACATGCCGATGCCAAACCCAGATTTTTCACCATTTTGTCCTTGGTAAAAACGCTCGAACACCTGTCGCAGGTCCGATGCTTCAAAACCCTCGCCTGAATCATGGATCGTGAGTTCCGTATACAAGGGGTTCTCCGTTCCTGAGACCGTGATTTCTCCTTGATCACCGATACTTTCGATACAATTTTTGACGATATTCTGAATTGCTTCTGAAAGCCAGATTGGATCGCCATAAATCGACAACGTGGATGGAACAGCTCGTTCCACTTGAATTTCATGAAGATCCAGTGTAACTAAAAAGGGGCGCAAAGATCGATCAATCAATTCCTGAAGATTCACTTTTTCCTGATGGAATTCTACGACATCCGCATCCAATCGTGACAATTTCAGCAACGCTGTAATCAGTCCATCCATGCGAAATAGCAACACTTCGATTTCTCTCAGTGTCCCTTTCTGCTCCTTATCCCCCGTTTTATCCTTCGCCAAAGTTAATAAGAGATTGGCGGCGGTCAGAGGGGTACGCAATTGATGAGCGATATCCGCGAGAGAATCTGCTAAATTTTCTTTTTCCTTTTGAAGTGCCGCGTTCTGCTCCCGAATGCGCAGTGTCATTTTAGCAATCTCACTTTGCAAAACCGACAGCTCTCCCTCCTCCAGAGCATCGATGAACAAATGGTCCTCATTGTGTAAAACGCGATCGATTTGTTCAGATATTTGTGCGATCTGCTGGTATCGAGCACGTGTGGCTAGGAAAAAAAGGCACCCGAAAAGAAATGCTGTTATCAAAACCAGCATCCCAGAGACTGTTCCAAAATAAAAACCGATCCCCGTTAAAATCGCAGCAACAAGTAACGACAGCCGTGCGAATACTCGAAATTCTCGATTTCTACCCATTGATGCCACCTAGCCGATAGCCGATGCCACGGACGGTCAAAATGATTTTTGGATTGGAAGGAACCTCTTCTATCTTCTCCCGCAACCGCTTGATGTATACGGTCAACGTATTGTCATTCACAAATTCACCAGTCGTATCCCATAGCTCGTCCAGCAATTGTTCACGCGTAAGAATATTTTGAGGATTGTTGACGAATACCAGCAGCAAACGATATTCTAATGCAGAAAGAAATACCTCACGACCATCCTTTTGAACGATCCCGCTCGCAGGATCGACACGCAGCCCCAACACCTCAAATCGGACTTTGCTATGGTCGTATTTTCGCAGCGCATTCCTTATTCGTGCCAACAACTCCCGTGGGCGAAACGGCTTAGTAATATAATCATCCGCTCCCATGGTCAATCCCGTCACAACGCTCGCCTCATCGCCAGAAGCCGTCAAAAAAATAACTGGAATATCCTGTTCCCCTTTGATTGCTGTGCAAACCGTAAACCCATTTCCATCTGGAAGTGAAATATCAACCAACGCGAGATCAAACTGCTGTTGTTCTAGGTGCTCGAGGGCTTCCCTTTTTGTTGCCGCATGTGTCGCCGAAAACCCGTCTGTTTGTAATAACGTGATTAAATTTTTGGCGATAGATCGATCGTCTTCTACTAAGAATATATGTGTCATCAGTCAGACTCCTCCGTTGTTTTTATCCTCTTTATTCTACCACCAAAAATTTTTAAAGCGAATTCAACTCCGTGTTCTCCCCCTCAACGAATTCGTTTGCATGCCTTTAAATAAATGATGGACAGTGGTAACCACAAATAAAATAACAACGTTTATCGATTGTTTTTTCAGAAGAAACTTCCATCGTTTAAGTATCCATGTCTGAAATTTTTGGAAAGCATTTGGCAAAAAAACGAAATAGCTCATGAAGAGGGACCTCAAAAGGATCTTGGACGCTCCACTTTCTTCCTCCTCCAATTCCCAATTGCTTTCTCTCCTTCCACGCGTAAGATAAATATGCACAACAAAATAGAATCATATTAGGTGAGGTTACTCTGAAGAACACAGGTTATCGCTCGGAAATGTCGAGAGACAGTAACGAGTAAAGCAGGAATTGTCGAATTAAGGCTTTTCCAAGATAACTAGAAATTTCATTCTTACGTCTCAGAAAGCCAAAGCTCAATTATCGTGATTATTCTCTGTCCCTTTATTCAGCGCGGCCTCCTTAATATGACTATTTAGGAGGTTTTTGTATTGAAATTTTTACGCGCAACACCCCAGAAAAAGGCGGTACTTTCGAAAAGCATCGGGAATCTCACCCTCCTGCTGATCGTTGCACTTTTTTCCTTTATTCTCATTTTTTCTTTAGTTAAGATGAATCGCCCGATCCAGATCCTGCCATCCGAAGACTCCTTAGCCACCGCAAGGTCTTCCCATGATTTTTTATCGGTCTCGAATCTTTGGTATTTCTCTGTTCGGACGATGTTCCGTATGATCGTTGGAATGATCTGGTCCTTTCTTTTCTCCTTCATTTTCGGAATACTCGCGGTTAAATACAAAACGGCTAGACGAATTATTTTGCCTATGGTCAATTTTCTTGAATCCGTACCGTTGCTAGGGTTTCTGACCTTTACGACGGCTTGGTTGCTTGGCCTCTTTCCAGGAAATGTTTTGGGGGCAGAATGCGTCGCGGTCTTCGCGATTTTCACCGGTCAAGCTTGGAATATCATGTTGACCTTGTATCAGATCATGGAGGTCATCCCTGCCGATCTATCGAACGTGGCCGATCAATTCAAGCTCAATCCATGGGAAAAATTTTGGCGTCTGGAGTTTGTTTACGCGATACCGGGCTTATTGTGGAATGTGATCATCTCTCAGACCGCCGCATGGTTTGCCCTAGTTGCCAGTGAACAGGCTTCAGTCGCGCTGCCAAAAGATACCACACTGTTTCTGCCGGGGATCGGTTCTTACATTCAAGTCGCTTTGGACCGCGCCGACTTCAGAGCCTGCTTGTGGGCTGTCCTAGCGCTATTGTTGAATATCGTTATTCTCAATTTCTTCATCTTCCAGCCTTTGGTGCGGGCGACTTACTACTTCAAATATGAAGCAGATGTTGAAAGCTCCGTCCCACCAAAATCTGTCGTTTATCGTTTACTGAAACATGCGACGCTATCCAAGGTAATCGCAAAAGGCTTTCGCAAATTTGCTCATTTTTGGCTCTACAGGCTCCCCGCCTTTTGGTACACCTGCCATTTGGACCGAGTATATAAAGGGGTCGCAAAGTTCCGAAATTTCTTTAAAACACTTTGGTATGTCGGCCTCGCTATTGTTGTTATCTATAGTTCGATCAAGCTCTATCATTTCTTGCCTCATCAAGATTTCAGCATGATTCCAAGATTGACTCTTTACACCACCCTTCGCGTAACTTTGGCGATGCTCTTCGCCGGACTTATTTTTACGCCATTAGCCATTTGGGTCGCAAGTGACAATCGGCGGCTCAATATTGTTCAGCCGATCGGGCAGATTTTAGGGTCGATTCCTTCAAATGTCTATACGCCCTTCATCGTTATCGTGATCAGTATGGGCGCAAATAAGCTTCAATGGTGGATTCTCCCCCTCATCATGGTCGGCTGCCAATGGTATTACTTCTTTAATGTGATCGCCGGTTATTTAGCGATACCTGATGAGATCCGCGACGTGACTAAGCTGTTTAAATTGTCAAAATGGCAGTGGTGGGTCAAGTACCTGATCCCTTCGATCTTGCCCTACATCATCACCGCCATCATCAATGCTGCGGGGGCCGCTTGGAATGCCGATATCGCTGCAGAAAGTATCCAATGGGGAAAAAAGACCATCAGCGTAAACGGCTTGGGGCAATACATCTCAGTGAATGACGGTATAAAGAACAAGTCCGCGTTAGGAACCTTAGCCATGTGCTTTATGGTCGGGCTTTGCATTGCTTTTATCTGGCAGCCCCTGTACCGAGCAGCAAAGGAAAAATTTCATTATTAAAAGAATAATTAGAAAAAGGAGACGTATAAATGAGTCGACTCTCAATTTATACAAAAGAAGACAATGGAAAATACAGAATTATTAAATGTAAGAGCGGTAAGCAAAGAATTTGAAATCGAAGGACGCAAGGAACAACTAAAAGTCCTAGAAAATATTGATTTGACAGTACAAACCAATGAATTTTTAAGTATCATCGGTCAGTCTGGAACAGGAAAATCAACCCTATTAAGAAGTATCGCAGGACTCCTCCAGCCAACAAGAGGCGTGATCACCTTTGAAAACAAGACCCTCACGGAACCCGATGCAAACATCAGCATGGTCTTTCAACATTTTGCCCTCTTTCCTTGGTTGACTGTTGAGAAAAATATCAGTTTTGGATTGGAAAGCCTAGAAGGCCTATCACGAGAACAAATCAGCTTGCGCGTCAGCAATCTGATCGAAATGATCGGATTGAAGGGCTTTGAAAAAGCCTACCCGCGGGAACTTTCGGGCGGCATGAAGCAGCGTGTCGGATTTGCCCGTGCCTTAGCGATCGAGCCGAGCCTGCTGCTGTTGGACGAACCCTTTTCAGCATTGGATATCGTGACCGCCAGCCAGTTGTCCAATGATTTATTAGAAATCTGGTTAGGCAATCAAATCGCGACCAAATCCATCGTCATGATCACCCATGATGTCCAACAAGCCGTTCAGCTTTCCGATCGTGTTGTTTTGATGGACGCCAACCCCGGTCGCGTGGCTAAAATCTATCCAATCACGATCCCAAGAAATCAACGCTCTCCTAAAACGATCCTCCCTATCGTCGAACAAATCACCAAGGAAATGATTCGGCGAATGCAAGCATAGTACCAGCCAATAGAAAAGGCGCAAGACGATTTATCGAACCTGATAAATCGTCTTTTTTTTGAAAATACGCCTAAAGTCCTATAGTTCCTCTATACTATGTAATGTATAGTATGACGTATAGAGAGGTGTTATGGATGGACAGTCAATTGAAAAAAGGATTAATCGAGTATTGTGTGTTGGCTTCGTTGGTGGAGATCGATTCTTACGGCTATCAAATCGTCAAAGAAATCCATCCACAGCTTGAGATCACCGAATCGACGCTTTACCCAATCTTAAAAAGGTTAGAGGCAACGGACAAAGTCGCCACCTATTCAAAAGTCCATAATGGACGCTTGCGAAAATATTATCATTTAACCGATTTAGGACGTGCCAGTATCAAGAAATTTCTGCAAGAATGGAACGATGTCGAAGCGGTGCACCATTACATTAAAAGGAGTGTTGAAAAATGAATCGAGTCGAATTTATCAAGGAACTCAGCAATTATTTATCCTATGAAGTCAGACCCAGCGAGGTTCATCGCTTGATTGAATATTACGATGAAATGATCTTGGATTTGATGGAAGATGGGTATTCAGAACGGGCAGCGGTCAAAAAATTGGGTGACCCGCAGCAATTGGCCTATGAAGCCGCCGGAATCCCTACAGAGGTGAAGGTGCCGCGTCGATTAAACTGGTTATGGATCAGTCTTTTGATCCTTGGATTTCCATTATGGGGCAGCTTGGCGCTTGCCGTATTTTTAGTCCTCTTTAGTATTGACCTTGTGATCTGGTGTATCCCCTTCACTGGTGCCTGTTTGGCTGCGGGAACGATCATCGGCGGGGTCGCTGCCGCATTGACAAGTCCCTTTGTCCTATTTGATTCCTTCTTTTTAGGTGTCACACAGCTCGGCGTAGGCATGTTTCTATTTGGTTTCGGTCTACTGTGCATGTGGCTGACCTATAAATTCAGTGCCGTCTTTATCGAAATGCATCGCGGATTGATGCGTACGATTCGCCGCAACATTTTCCAACGAAAGGTGGTCCAAGTATGAGATCAAAACATTTACTGCCAAAAGTCGCGACCTATTTAGTCGGTGCAGGAATCGTCTTGATGATGCTCGGCTACGCCCTCTCAGGTTTTTCAGGAGAGCGCTACCGCATGGATTATCGAGACCGTCACTGGTACAACGTGGTGAGCTTTTATAGTGAGTAACAAAAAAAAACGAATCCTCCTCGCTTGAGCGAAAAGGATTCGTTTTTTACTTGTTTTTTTAAGGACTTTCCAACGGCTTTTGGATCACTTGACTCAAGTTGATCCCACACCCGATCGCGTCCTCCGTCGCCTTTGGGTGCTTCAGCATTTTTTCATCCTGCCCTGTATGTTCAAATAAAGGGCACGACTTTTTAACAAAAAACTATTCCCACTCCTGACATCATGCTACACTAGCACTACTACATCCCTTTGAGAGGTGAAACCTATGGAAAAGATAACCTTAGTTCTCCCCCAAGCACACCACCAAAACGCAGTAGCGGAATACATCGAGGAACACTTTAACAGTGGCGAAGAATTTTTACACGGCTCTTCTCGCCTGACAGAAATGGAGAGTTACGGCGAGTGGCTGCGTCATTTATCCAATCAATCCGATCAAGCCACCGTTTCTCCAGATTGGGTGGCTTCCACTACTTTGCTGGCACTAAGAGAGAGCGATCAAAAACTGTTGGGTACGATCAACATTCGCCATGAACTGAACGATTTTCTCCGCGAATTCGGCGGGCACATCGGGTACGGTGTGCGTCCAACCGAACGAGGAAAAGGTTACGCAACAGAGATTCTGCGCCTTGGATTGGCTCACTGCAGGATGCTTGGACTTGAAAAGGTGATGGTCGCCTGCCACAAGGAGAACGTTGCTTCCGCGCGTACTATTCAACGCAATGGCGGTGTCTTGGAAAAAGAGTTTATTTATACCGATGGAAAAATGGTCCAAATCTATTGGATCGACCTGTTGAAAGAAAAATAACACAATAGCAATAATTTTCGTGCGATTCCCCTCGCTATAAATTCTTGATAAATGCATTCACCTCTGCCGCAACTATCGCGGGGGAGGTCACATTTAGCTCATGTTTGCCTTTCGGGAGGATTCGTATTTTTGCCTGCGGCAGCAGCTCCGCCAATTGCCTCGTCGCCGGCAGATTTACGCGATCCTTTGCCCCGCACAACAAAAGCGTCGGTACCTGTATTAGACGCAACGATCCTCGCAAATCCAACTTCGCCATGTCCGCCATGAGTTCAAGCAACTGCTTCTTACTTAAATCCATGCCAGACTTTTTCAATAATGAAGGCGGCAGGATTCTAAACACCGAATTTTGCAGAGCCATGAGCGCTTTATTCGGTGCCTCAAATTGTCCAGCCGCCACGATGATCCCTCTTAATAAAGGGTCCCCATCCATCCCATGACGAAGTGTCATCACGCCCCCAAGCGAGAGTCCGCCCAAAAGATAGGGTTCACTGTTCCCCTTCAAATACCCCTTCAGCTTTTGGTTCAGCCGCTCCAACGTCACTCTTTCATTTGGTACAAGAGTATCAAACAATGAATACACCGTAACCTCGGAAAGACCAATCCCTGCAACCACTTCTCGCCAACTCTCCGTCGTTTGCCCTAGCCCATGCAGTAAAATCAGTTTCATAGGAAACCCCTTTCAGCGCTTGTTTTCTTCATAGTAACAGATTCGGTACGTCTTTATAAAGGATCGTTAAACAAAAAAGGCGGGTTTCTCATCTCCCGCCGTAAACCAGTCGCTCATATACGAACGACTGATAGTTTAATTTATTTTTATTAATTGAACCGTTTTATGATCGAAAAAGAATTTTTATTTATACACCGGATTTGATGCCTCTTCACTTCTCTTTCCATCCATCAAAAAAGGCTTGACGAGTGAAGGTTTTTTCCATAATATAATCGATCTGTTCATCGTTGCCAAAGTGGAACGTGTGTTGACCAACTTTTTTAAAGCCAAGGCTTTCATAAAAGGCTATCGCGGAGGGATTCTTTTCCCAGACACCTAGCCATATGGACTCTTTTGATTGCTCCTTCACAAGTTCATTCGCCAATTCGTACAATTTTTTTCCGAGGCCTTTGCGCTTAAAATCGGAATCAATATAGATGCGTTCAATTTCTAACGCATGATCCGCGATTTTTTCAGTCTGCGCTGACCCTATATTCAATTTGATATAGCCCGCGACCTGCGATCCAAAATAGATGAAGTAAAATTCAGAGTTTGAATTAGAAAGTTCGTTGATTAATTGCTCCTTATTGTAGGCGTTGGCTAAGTAAGTACTCAATTCTTCAGAATCATTGTTTTTTCCGAAAGTTTCAGCAAATGTCTTCTCACTGATTTTTTGAAGCGTCTCCCAATCCTTTACATCTACTTTTTTGATCTCCATCATTTCAACTCTCCTTCCTTTTCACTCTATGTGGTATAACCATAATCATATGAAGACGTTCCCCATCCTTCAATACGTGTTCATTATTGCCGTTGACAAAAACACCTGTGTCCGATGCTCAGGTCCACAGGTGTGCAGATTAAAAATAGAACAGATCTTCAAATTTCACATCCAACGCAATGCATAGAATCAAAGCGAGTTTTGCGGTTGGGCTGAATTGCCCGGTCTCGATCGAGCTGATGGTCGTTCTTGATACGCCTACTAATTTAGCAAGTGCGGCTTGAGACAATTTTTTATTTTTTCGGGCTTCTTTTAAGCGGTTTTTTAGGACTAATTTTTCTTCTGACATGCGGCTTCACCTAGGATTCCTTTGGGTTAGAGAGCAATTGATTGAGGTGCAGAATGATCAAAACAATCATCACCAGTAAATAGATGACACCGAAGATCAACTCTCTGCGTCTCCTAAAATACGCATATCTCACGAGAAAGTCCGTGGCGCCATAGGCAAATGAGACAGCGTACAAGCCAAAATTGAAGCCTTTTCCCATCACTAGTTGGATCACAAAAAGAACCGTCGATAACAAGACAACGACTACGCCCCCAAAAGAGCTGGATTTTTTTTGGATCTCTGCCCAATAGGGATCATTCTTGCGATTTTCTTCCCGACTTTTTGCGAGTATCTCTTCTTTGTTCACGCTTGAACCCCACTTTCTAAGTACCTATTATAGCCAATTTTTACAGCAATGAATAGTGAATCCAACGTTATTCCGCCTCCATGCCTCTTTTTTTGTACGCCATAACGAAAATCACGCTGCATAAGACAAACCAGATCGCCATCGTCAACACATCACGAGTATTCAGTGCATATCCTTGATCGCTAAACAGCCCGTCTACATAACTCGCGATCACTCCTGAATAGGTATAACTCGAGACGTCTCTCAGCGTTGTACTAAAAAAGCGAAGCTGCGGCAGCATCGTCAAAACCAGCAGCAATGGTGTACAGACCACTCCCGACTGCGTCTGATCCTTCGTCAAGATCCCCACGACAAATCCTAAAATAATACTGATCAGCGTCCCGCTCATCGTAATCAAAAGAAACGTCGGAAGATGGATCGCTGAAAAAGAAATACCGCTCGCTGGGATCAGCAGGACATTCACGATCATACTGATGGTAAAAGTAGGAATCAGCGAACCGACTAAGTATTCTTTACTTTTCACCGAAGAAGTCATTAGCACACGCAAGGTATGTTTCTCCTTTTCTTCCGCGATGGAGGTGCTGCTGATCATCAATCCGCAGGACACGATATTCATGATCAATCCCAATCCCAGCAGAAAGGCATCCAGCTGGAAGACACCGTTTGCCTGCGGCAGATTGGCCATGACCTCGCGAAACACTCGCACGATCACTAAAGCAATGAGGGGATTGCTCATCATACTGAGGTTGCTAAAAATAGTCTGAAATTTTAATCCTGTGATCGCATGGATTCGTTTGATCGTCCCACTCATACAAGTTCCCTCCCTGTCGCTTCCAAAAAGACTGTTTCCAAGGTCGGCTCACAGGAATGGATCGTTTCTAATTGATCCGTCGCCAGCCATTTCCCGATCCGTTCCGCAGTCTCTACAGATTGCTTCAACCGGAGTTCCGTGTCCCTCTCCTTTAATTGGACGACAAAACGCTTTTGCTTGTTAAATTTAAGTCGTAATTTCTCCGGTGTATCCAACTCCGCGATCTTTCCTTCATTCAATAACGCCACTCGGTCACACAACTTGTCCGCCTCTTCCATATTATGGGTCGTCAGAAAAATCGATGTGCCCTCTGCCCGCAGCTCTTCCATCATCCGATGAACTGCCAATGCCGCATTTGGGTCTAACCCGCTCGTCGGCTCATCCAGGAAAAGAACCTTTGGCTGATGAAGCATTGCCCGAATCAAGACAAGCCGCTGCTTCATTCCCTTCGAAAGATTCTTTGCCGGCACTTTGCGGTGTTCGTACAAGCCAAACCGCTTTAATTGTTCATCAATGACGGTCGGTTCGACATCTAGCAGCTTCGCAAAAATTTTCAAATTCTGATAAACCGTCAATTTTTCATAAAACCCGCTCATGTCAGAAACGATCCCAATTTCTTTATAAATGTCCTCCCGCACGTTTTCCACTGGAATCCCTAAAATGCTCGCCTGCCCTGACGTTTGTCTTAGTTGACCTGTTAAAATTTTGATCGTCGTCGTTTTTCCAGCTCCTGACGGTCCTAAAAAACCAAAAATCTCGCCTTCATACACTTGAAAATCCAACTTTCTGATCGCAGGGTACCCTTTGAATTCCTTAGATATTCCTTTTGCCTCGATTAAAATTCGTCGCTCCATATCGCTTCTCTCCATTTTTTGATAAGTTTCCTTGTCAACATCGGTTAAAAAAAAATGACCCCTAGTTGTCTTTATCCGCCAACATTGGTTTTCCATCCTGATCCACTAATACCGCCATCCCTGAGCCCATATTTGGTACGATCGCCAATAAATACTGTACGCCTGAGTTCTTGTCAACGACAACCGTTGTAATCCCTGAGCCACTCGTCTCTATTGTCTCAACATCAAATCTTTTTTCTTTTTTCATGTCTGTTCATCTCCTTGTTTTGACAAGTTTTGTTGTCAAAAACAGTATAGATCTGACAAGTAAACTTGTCAAGATATATCTTTCAAAAAAATGCGAATCACACACAGCCTTTCACTTAGTTGATCGATTCGGTGTATCACCTGTCGATCGACACTGCGCATCCAATTATAAAAATCCCCTCCACCTAAATGATCATAATTAATATTTATATGCTATTCCTATTTTATTCTTTCCAAAATGACGACAAAAAAATTAAAAACTGCTTGCATTTGTTTTCATAATCACCTAAAATTTATATTCGTAGAGAATGATAATCATTATCAATTACAAGGAGGCGAGAAATTGAAGAAAGTATTTGTACTTGGTCTGCTGTTACTGAGTATTCTCTCTCTTTTTATTGGCGTAAATGATTTGATGCTGCGGGCGTTGCTTCAAGGAGATTCGGAGCAATGGCTGATACTGGCGACGACTCGTGTGCCTCGTACCCTCAGCTTGATTTTGGCTGGCGGAACAATGAGTATTTGCGGGCTGATCATGCAGCATCTTACACAAAATAAATTTGTTTCACCCACCACTGCCGGCACGATGGACAGTGCCCGCTTGGGAATCTTACTGGTCATGCTGTTTTTACCGAATGCCTCGATAGCATCGCGGACATTAGCGGCTTTTCTTTTCGCTTTTTTGGGCACAATGGTCTTTTTAGGCCTAAGTCGGCTGCTTCCTGGAAAAGACCCGGTCTTTCTGCCTTTATTGGGCGTGATGTTTGGCAATATTGTTGGCGCGATCGCCACCTTCTTTGCCTACCAGTTTCAATTGATCCAAAACATGTCCTCATGGTTGCAGGGAAATTTTTCGTTAGTAACAAAAGGCAATTATGAGCTTCTCTACCTGACGATTCCATTGTTTTTCATCATCTATTTTTTTGCTTATTTTTTCACAATCGTCGGGTTAGGAGAAGATGTCGCGATCAATCTGGGCATCAACTATCGCCTGACGCAATTGGTGGGCATCGGATTGGTAGCAGCAGCCAGCGGTTTGGTCTTGATCATGGTTGGTACTGTCCCCTTTCTTGGTGTGATCGTACCGAATATCGTATCGCTGATCTATGGCGACCACGTCAAACAGAACTTATGGATCACCGCCTTGAGCGGCAGTCTATTTTTAATGGCCTGCGATATCCTTTCCCGAATCGTCATCGCACCTTATGAGGTTCCAGTCAGTCTAACAGTGGGGATTTTAGGCAGTCTGATTTTTATCTACTTATTGGTAAGGAGGAATCGCGCATGACTCACTCTTTGCGAAAAAAAGAACTGCTGCTGATTGGGCTCACGATCCTCGCCCTCACCTTATGCGGGATTTACTTAACTTACAATACTTATGGAAATTTCCAGTTTGCCTGGATACTCCGCAGGAAAAAAATCGCCGCTTTTCTATTAGTTGCATTGGCGACAGGCATGTCAACGGTCAGCTTTCAAACGATGACGCAAAATCAGTTTTTGACGCCTAATATCCTTGGCCTAGATTCTCTCTACGTATTGATTCAAACATTCCTGTTTTTTATTGTGGGCGGGGTAAACATGCTGTCACAGGAGCAGACGTCTACTTTTCTGCTCAGCATCTTTTTGATGGCTATGATGAGTTTGGTACTAGCCAAGGTTCTCTTGCGGCGACAGCAAAACGACCTGTTCATTCTGTTAATGCTGGGGATGATCTTCGGTAGCTTGTTCAGCAGCACGAGCAATTTTTTGCAGGTCATGATGGACCCAAACGAGTACGATCTGCTCCAGGGCCGACTTTTTGCCAGCTTCAGTAATATTAATACTGGACATTTAGGCTTGGCAGCGGTCATCATTCTTGCAGGATCGTTCCTGCTCTTCGCAGCGAACCGCTATTTAGATGTCTTACATCTAGGAAGCGATCATGCGACAAATTTAGGCATTTCTCTCAATACATTCCAACTGATACTGTTGTTTCTCATCAGCCTATTGACCGGAACGGCCACAGCATTGGTAGGACCCATCACCTTTTTGGGCTTTATTGTCGCCAATATCAGCTACCAGCTAATGCCGACGTATCGCCACAGCTACCTGTTCCCAACAGCGATTTTATTGGGTGTCATTTTTCTCGTGGGCAGTCAAGTTTTAGTAGAACACGTTTTTCAGCTAAAGACCACTGTCAGTGTAGTGACGCAGTTCATCGGCGGTCTGTATTTTATCTGGAAAATCATTCATGAAAGGAGGAAGCAACGATGATCGATATCAACGATGTCTCAAAACACTACGGCACGAAAACGGTCATTTCCGAGGTGTGTCTGCCCCTCAAAGACGAACAGTTGACGGCGTTTATCGGACCAAATGGCGCCGGAAAAAGCACGCTGCTCTCGATGATCAGCCGGTTGATCACGATCGATGCCGGACAAATCTACTTAGATCACAATGAAGTGAAGGCTTGGCGCTCCAACGAATTGTCTAAAAAGCTGTCGATCTTGAAACAAAGCAACGGCGTCAATTTGCGAATCACTGTGCGCGAGCTGGTAAGCTTTGGCCGCTTCCCCTATTCAAAAGGACGGCTGACTTCAGAGGATCAGGAAATGATCGAGTATGCCTTGGAAAAACTCGGTTTAGTCGAAATGGCAGATGATCGGATCGACACCTTATCCGGCGGACAGCTGCAACGGGCATACATCGCGATGATCTTAGCGCAAGACACCGACTATATTCTTTTGGATGAGCCGTTGAACAATTTAGATATGAATCACGCGGTACACCTCATGCAAACGTTGCGCCGATTGGTTGAGGAAGAACATAAAACGGTTCTGCTGGTCATTCACGACATCAACTTTGCAGCCAGCTACGCTGATGAGATCGTAGCGATGAAGGACGGAAAGATCTTTGCTCACGGAACGACCGCGGAAATGATTCAGCCGCATATTTTGAATACACTTTATGAAATGGATATAAAAATCTGTGAATTAGACGGCAAACGTTTTTGCATGTATTTCAATTAAAAATAACACAATATTTGGTATCAAGACTCCTTTAACAAGGGGCTTTAATTATAAATTAGGGGGAAACAGAAATGAAAAAATATATTGTTGGCTTATCTATGGTATTACTGGGGATAGGCTTGGTGGGCTGCGGCTCGACAACGAAAGAAAGTACGAGTGATTCCACAGGGAAAGCCGCAACAAGCAGCACTGTCAAGGAAGAATCAATCGAAGTAAAGGACTCAAACGGCACGGTGACTGTACCGAAGAATCCTAAAAAAGTCGTCGTTTTCGATAACGGGTCGCTAGATACTTTGGATGCTCTAGGTGCAGGCGATGCCATCGTAGGTGCGGCGACAGATAATCTACCCGCTTATTTGAAGGCCTATAAAAAAGTGCCATCAGCTGGCGGTATCAAAGAACCTGACTTGGAAAAAATTAATCAAATGAAGCCTGATCTGATCATTATCTCCGGTCGTCAACGCGACTTTTTAGATCAACTGAAGGACATCGCACCAACGATGTATCTGGCTGTAGATCCAGCAAATACATGGCAGTCAATCAAGCAAAATGTTGAAACACTAGCAACAATCTTCGACAAAGAAAAATCTGCCAAAAAACAATTAGCAGAGCTTGAAACCAGCATCAACGAAACAAAAACCAAAGCAGAAGAAAGCAAAGACAAAGCCTTGACTGTCCTAGTCAACGAAGGACAATTATCCGCATACGGCAAAGAATCACGCTTCGGAATCATTTACGACACCTTTGGCTTTGCGACGTCAGATGATGCGATCAAAGCATCTACTCACGGACAAAGTGTTTCTTACGAATATGTTTTAGATAAAAATCCAGATATTCTTTTCGTTGTTGACCGTACCAAAGCAATCGGCGGCGATGACAGCAACAATCATGTTGCCGACAATGAGTTGGTCGCTCAAACGACGGCTGGAAAAAACAAAAAAGTGATCTCCCTGCAACCAGATGTCTGGTACCTTAGCGGCGGTGGACTAGAATCCGTTTCTCTTATGTTGAAGGACGTTAATAAAGCCTTTGAGTAGCAGCCCACACTTTTAGATATAGTTAGCCTCGCCATGAAACGATACATGGCGGGGCTATTTTTATTGAGCAATAAAAATAGCTGCTGCCACACCTCTTGTCTGACTCATCGATCTCTCCTTCTCTCCCCAGATACGTAAAATCTCGATTTCATCATACACACATTCACAAAAAAATTACTTACCTTTAGCCTTTAGTATAGATAAGTTGAATCATCCCCTCACTATTCCATTTGAAATGATTCTTTTATACAGACATTCTATTTCTCACCTAGTTATCCGGGATTTCTAAGTCTTTATCTTTTTTTTACAAATATATTCTTTTCGTCGTCATTTTTACATTTATGCCTTTTTAATACGCATTATCTGCTATTTTATGAATTATTTTTATATTAAAATGCCATTAGTTTGTGAAAAAATATTGTAAAAATAAATGAAGAGGAGTATCCTGTATGTGAAGTAAACGCTTTCTAAAAAATTATGGAGGTCTTATGATGAAAGAAAAGAAACCAGCGTCAACTACTGTCTTGGAGAAAGACACGACACCATCCAAAGAATCTTTAACATCTCACGTCGATACTTTGGTAGAAAGGGCATTGATTGCTGAACAAAAATACGCACATTTCACACAAGAAAAAGTGGACAAAATCGTGAAGGCTGCTGCCCTAGCCGGATCTGAAGCTGCCTTGGTGCTGGCACATGAAGCAGTCTCCGAAACCAAGCGTGGTGTAGTAGAAGATAAAGATACAAAGAACCGCTTTGCTACCGAAAATGTGTTGAATTTGATCAAAGATGAAAAAACCGTTGGTGTTGTTGGCGAAGATAAAATTCGTGGTCAGGTCAAAATTGCTGCACCCCTTGGCGTATTAGCTGGTATCGTCCCTACAACGAATCCTACGTCAACGACCATGTTCAAAATTTTACTGACCTTGAAAACTAGAAATGCGATTGTCTTTGCTTTTCATCCACAAGCACAAGATTGTTCCGCTCATGCAGCCAAAATTTTATACGATGCTGCGGTAGCCGCCGGAGCACCCGAAGATATTATCCAGTGGATCGAGACGCCCTCTTTAGATAATACGACAGCTCTGATCAAAAATCCTAAAATCGCCTCCATCCTAGCCACTGGTGGACCTGGAATGGTAAATGCCGCATTAAAATCTGGTAATCCTTCCATGGGCGTCGGTGCTGGAAACGGCGTCGTATTTGTCGATCATACAGCCTTTCTTGACCGGGCTGTTGAGGATTTGCTTCTCTCCAAGCGCTTCGATAATGGTATGATTTGCGCAACTGAAAATTCAGTTGTCGTTGAAGAACCTGTTTACAAAGACTGGCTAGAAAAAATGCAAAAAAAGGGCGCCTATCTTGTTCCTAAGAAGGACTACGATAAAATAGCCAATTTCGTTTTCAATGAGAAACACGGAGTCAATGGAAATGTCGCTGGTATGTCCTGCAAATGGATTGCTGAGCATGCTGGAGTTGAACTTCCTGAAGAAAAAGATGTAATGTTGTTTGAATTAGACAAGAAAAACATTGGTGAAAAACTTTCATCTGAAAAATTAACGCCCCTGCTTTCTGTATACAAAGCGACAGATCGTCAAGATGCGATTGCTATCGTCGGGAAGTTATTAAGTTATCAAGGGGCTGGGCATAATGCAGCGATTCAAATTGGTTTACAAAAAGATCCGTTTATCAATGAGTTTAGCGACAAAACAAATGCTGCACGAGTGCTTGTCAACCAGCCAGACTCCATCGGCGCGATCGGAGATATTTATACAGACGCCTTGAAAGCAAGTCTTACACTAGGAACAGGATCATGGGGGAAGAATTCATTGTCACACAATCTATGTACAGACGATCTTTTGAATATCAAAACTGTAGCAAAACGACGCAATCGCCCTCAATGGGTGCGATTACCTGAAAAAATTTACTATGAAAATAATGCCATTTCCTATTTGCAAGATGATGTTGAAACCATCGATCGTGCGTTCATCGTTGCTGATCCGGGCATGGTTCAGTTTGGGTTTGTCGATACCGTATATAGTCAATTAGAATTACGCGAAAATGCAGTTGTCACTACCGTTTACGGGACAGTGCATCCAGATCCAACTTTGGGTCAAACGATCGAGATCGCTAAAAAAATGCGCGAATTC
Organism: Enterococcus sp. AZ048; assembly: GCF_051715125.1. Taxonomy (NCBI): domain Bacteria; kingdom Bacillati; phylum Bacillota; class Bacilli; order Lactobacillales; family Enterococcaceae; genus Enterococcus; species Enterococcus sp. AZ048. The sequence continues at coordinate 633,847 of NZ_JBIOTD010000002.1, forward strand.
GCTCCAGATACCATCATAGCAATAGGTGGAGGCTCCGCATTAGATGCAGCCAAAATTGCCCGATTTATCTACGAGTTTTCACTGGGGCAAGAATCTGGGTTCCTTGATGATTACCGGAAAGTAAGCGAACTATTCTTAGAACTCCAACAAAAATTTATTGATATAAGAAAGCGGATCGTTCGTTTCCATCATCAAACAGAGACAAAGCTGATCTGTGTACCGACGACTTCAGGTACGGGTTCTGAAGTGACCCCGTTCGCAGTTATCACTGATGATGAAACACATGTGAAATATCCATTGACTGACTATGAATTAACGCCGCAGATCGCCATTGTTGATCCAGAGTTTGTCATGACCGTCCCTCGCAGGACTGTAGCTTTGTCTGGATTAGATACGTTGTCACACGCTTTGGAATCTTATGTTTCTGTAATGGCTTCAGATTTCACTCGACCTTGGTCGCTTGAAGCGATTAAGCTGGTTTTCGAGAACCTAGTAGACTCTTATAATTATGATCCAAAGAACCCAACCCGCGAAGGCGAACGAGCAAGAGCCAACATGCATTATGCTGCGACTTTAGGCGGCATGGCTTTTTCCAATGCCTTTCTAGGTATCAATCATTCTATTGCTCATAAGACTGGAGGAGAATTTGGATTACCCCATGGCCTTGTAATAACCATCGCGATGCAACATGTTATTCGTTTCAATGGGGCCTCAGGAAAAGTAAAAAGAAATCCTTACCCAAGATATGAAGTTTACCGTGCTCAAAAAGACTATGCAGATATCGCTAGATCACTTTGTCTAAAAGGCAGCACCGATGAGGCATTGGTTGATTCCTTATGTTTAGAAATTGCCAAGCTGGCTGAAAAGTTGGATGTTGATACAACCTTATCTGGAAATGGGGTTACAAAGGAGCATTTTGATGGGGCCATAGAAAAACTAATTGACCTTGTTTATAACGACCAATGTACACCAGCAAATCCTAGACAACCTGCTCTAAGTGAGATTCGTCAATTATTAATCGACCAGTTTTAAGCAGCCTTAAAAAATGAGGTTCAACGATTTACTCTTCATTATAGAAGCTAAATTAATCAAAAATGACTACCTAACTATTCGCAGTCTTTAAATAGAAAAATTGACGTCAAAATGAAGGACTGATTCTTGACGTCAATTTCTTTCTATTTTACGGTCAGATAAAAATAAGGAATAGAACAAGACTAAATAAATTGAAAATAAAATTTAACTATTAAATTTTAAGCATACAGATGGACTATGTTTTTGCATCCTCCAGCCATTAATTTACCTCTCAACTAGAATTGAAGGTTTTTAGAGAAGGTATCTATTGGAAACTATTTAATTTTAATTAGGAAAGGAAGGCTATTTACATGAATGACAAGGTACAATTGAAGGATCAGTATAGCTTATTTATAGATGGGAAATGGACAGCCTACGACGCGGAACGCGCACTGTTGGCAGTAAATCCCGCAAATGGAGACTGTCTTGCAAAATTTACAGATGCGACAGATGATGAAGTAGATTTAGCAGTCACTGCTGCTAACAACGCCTTAAAAGAATGGCGCAAGGTCTCTATTGAAGAACGCTCTCGGATTCTTTTAAAAATTGCTGACATTATCGATGAACACGCGGAGCATCTAGCACTAGTGGAAACATTAGATAACGGCAAGCCTCTGCGTGAAACACAAACTATCGATATCCCATATGGGGCCGATCACTTCCGTTACTTTGCCGGGGTCTTACGCTCAGAAGAAGGAACTGCCCAGCAATTGGATGAAACGACACTGACAATTAATCTAAAAGAACCCATCGGTGTAGTGGGACAAATCATTCCATGGAATTTCCCGTTCCTGATGGCCGCATGGAAAATCGCTCCTGCTTTAGCTGCTGGAAATACCATTATTATCCACCCTTCTTCTACCACCTCTTTAAGCATTTTGGAGTTTGCTCGGTTGATCCAAGAGGTATTGCCTCCTGGAGTTTTAAATGTTGTTACAGGGAAAGGATCTAAATCTGGAGAATATATGCTCCATCACGAAGGAATCGATAAATTGGCATTTACCGGATCTACTGAGGTTGGTTACAATGTAGCCATTTCTGCCGCAAAACGCTTAGTGCCAGCAACCTTGGAACTAGGTGGTAAATCAGCCAATATCTTCTTCAACGACATGCCCTATGAAAAAGCTTTGGATGGAGCACAATTAGGCATATTGTTCAATCAAGGGCAAGTTTGTTGTGCGGGTTCACGGATATTTGTACAATCTGGTATTTATGATCGTTTCGTAAAGGATTTGGCGGAGGCTTTCAACAAAGTGAATGTTGGGCTACCTTGGGAAGAGGGCATTCAAATGGGGGCTCAAATCAATGAAAATCAAGTCAAAACTATTTTGAAATATATTGACATTGCCAAAGAAGAAGGTGCTGCTATCAAGGCTGGTGGTACGCGTCTTGATACTAATGGATTGGAAAAAGGATGCTTTGTTGCCCCTACCCTGATTACGAATGTTACAAATGATATGAGAGTAGCTAAAGAAGAAATTTTTGGACCAGTAGCTGTCGTAATCAAGTTTGATGAGATCGATGAAGTTATCGAAATGGCCAATGATTCGATTTACGGCTTAGGCGGCGGCGTTTGGACGAAGGATCTGAACACTGCATTAACTGTGAGTCGTGCGTTAGAAACAGGACGTGTCTGGGTCAATACGTACAATCAAATCCCTGCGGGTGCACCATTTGGCGGGTACAAAAAATCAGGAATTGGCCGTGAAACATATAAATCTATGTTAGACGCCTATTCCCAGACAAAAAATATTATGATCGACACAAATAATGAGCCATCAGGATTTTATAGTTGATTTACAAAATAGTTAAAACCACCCGTCTGAACGGGTGGTTTTAATTCACTCTACATATTGAGTATCATTGATTTTAGCTACGGAGTAATGGTTGTCTTTATATTTGAGTGTAGTGACACTACAGTTATCAATAGCTTCTCCTTTATATTCCCCAGGAACCACCATTTCAAGTATAGTAGGAATCATGCTACCGGAAGAAACGATCAGAACCCTTTTCGCTTTTTTCTTTTTGGCGTCAGCGATCACTTTGTCCATTGCTGCTTGTCCTCTTTCAGTGATTTCTTCATACGTTTCAGCTACTTTTAATGAATCTGCCTCTGCAATGGCATCGGCTACTCCTTCATCGCCTAACGTATTCACCAGTTTGTCATAGTCCGTCCATTCCTCGTCAAACGTTAAATCATTTGCTTCAAAGATAGGTGTCCACATTTCAGCGTTTGTCTTACCTTCAAAGCCGCCGTAATTCCACTCCTTGAAGCCATCATGCTCCAAAATCTTGGGCTTTTTGTTTTCATTTTGCGCCAATATTTGTTTCGCTGTATTGCGTTGACGTCCTAAATCACTGGAATAAGCTAAATCAAACTTGATATTTTTCAACCCTTTACCAACCTGCTTCGCTTGTTCGATCCCTTTATCTGTCAATGGCGAGTCCGCAAAGCCTTGGACCTGCCCAGTTGTATTAAAAAATGTTTTTCCGTGACGGACAAGATAAATTGTTATCTCACTCTTTTTATCAGAAGCCTTTTCATTTGCCTGAGTAGAGATTCCGCCGATTAAGCTTAAGCCTAGTACTACTACCACAACTAATCCCCAAATCTTTTTCATTATTATAGTTCCTCCCCATTACTTTTAATTACATTTTGGAACCAACCAAATGAATCCTTTTTCGAACGGTGCAGGCTTCCTCTACCTTCATTGTCCAGATCAACGTAGATGAACCCATAACGTTTACTCATCTCTCCCGTTGAGGCACTAACTAGATCAATTGGGCCCCAAGTTAAGTACCCTATACACTCTACATAGTCCTCTTCAACTGCTTGTTTCACTGCTTTGATATGCTTTTGCAAATAATCGATGCGGTAATCGTCGTGAACGGTGCCTTCTTCCAGCTGATCAACCGCGCCTAGTCCATTTTCAGTGATCATGATTGGTAATTCGTATTTACGGTACAACAAATTCATTACAAATCGAATACCTATCGGGTCGATGCCCCAGCCCCATTTTGATTGCTCTAAATGAGGATTTTGAATGCCACCGAATAACGCAGTTTCTGCTTCGACAGGTGTGTTTGGCTCAGAAATACTCGACATATAATAATTCAAGCCGATAAAATCGATCGTACCTTTAGCAAAATCTTCGACATCACTCGATTGATTTTCTAGATCGATGTCTAATGCCTCGTATTGCTTCATTTTGTATTTTGGGAACTTGCCATTACACATCGCATCGACTTGATAATAATCTTTATCGTTGTCTAAAAAGCCTTTTAATACATTATCTGGTTGGCAATCGTATGAATAGATCGGGTTCAACCCAAAGACACAGCCAATGATATTATTCGAGTTTATCTCACGTCCTAAACGCGCGGCCTTGACTCCAGCTAACGTCATATTGTAGCCAATTCTTGCCAAGTCTTCAGTCGGATTTTCCATCTCACTATATTTCAAGCCAGCTATCAAATAGGTGAAGATGTCTGACTGCTCAGATTGCGGATCAAGGTGGTTCATCTCATTAAAGGTCACCCAATACTTTACCTTTCCATCATATGCTCGCATGACTGTTTCGCAATACTGAAGATAAAAATCGATGACCTGACGATTTTTCCATGATCCATATTCACAAACTAAGTGGATTGGCAATTCAAAGTGATACAGCGTCACAATTGGTTCGATATTGTTTGCTAACAATTCGTCGATTACTTGTTCATAAAAATCAAGTCCTCCTTGATTTGGCACTTGTTCATCTCCTTTAGGAAAAATACGCGACCAATCAATCGAAATACGTAAGGCGTTGAAGCCTATCTCTTTAAATAATTGAATATCTTCTTTGTAATGATGGTAAAAATCAATCCCCAGATGGGAAGGATAATCTAGCTTAGGGTCGATTGTTTCTGTAATCGTTCGCGGTTCATTGTTTGAACCCTTCGTGACAAAATCCATAATTGCTGGGCCTTTTCCAGCTTCTTGCCACGCACCTTCGCATTGATGGGCGGCGATACTACCGCCCCATAAAAAGTCTTTCTTAAACGTCATTGTCTGCTCCTTTTTATAAAATTACTGTCAGCAGTTCTTCATTCTGCTCATTGCTTGTTGAAATGACATCAAGATAGTCATTTGAATTTGTTACAACTACGATGATCACGGGATCAAAGCCAGCTTCTTCTACTTGATCCGCTTGATACTTCGCCAAAATATCCCCCTTTTTAATCTCTTGTCCCTGATCCACAAACCCTTCAAAATACTTTCCTTCCAGATTTACCGTATCCACACCAATATGAATCAATAATTCCACGCCATTTTTGGTTTTGATCCCATAAGCATGCTTCGTTGGAAATGCTACAGTAACCGTTCCTTCAACCGGAGAAATAATCGTTTCTTCTGCTTCAGAAGGCAGGATACCAACACCCTTTCCTAAAGCGCCAGATGCAAAGGCTTTATCGCTGATTTCACTCAGTGGAACCACAGTCCCCTCTGCGATTTTACCGATACATACCTGTTTTAAGTCTTGATTGCTTTCCAATGCTGCTACTAAATCCTTTTCTTCCAATTCTTCTTCGGTCTCTTCATCTGGAATACCTACACCGTAGGCCACAACTGCTGCTCCAGCAAAACCAACAATGACACTGACCAGCATCCAAATGAAGTTACTCGTACCGCCCGCCAAGTACGTTGGTAAAGCAGCTAAACCCCAGACAAAGCCCATTGTTTTTACACCAGTCAGTCCAGCGATCAGCCCACCAAGACCACCACCGATAATAACCGCTAAAAACGGCCGACGATATTTTACGAAGACTCCGAAAACAGCTGGCTCTGTAATTCCCATCAAGGCACTAAAGCTTACCGTACCGAACATTTGACGCTGATGTCCTTTTTTCGCACGTAAGAAGTAGCCAACCATAGCTCCACAAACCGCAATATCAGAAATGGTCGCCGCATGGTTGATGATTGGGTCATAGCCTAAAGTTCCTAGAAAATTCAACACGATGGGATAGGTAAAGTTGGCTGCGCCTAATACGATCAAGAATGGTTGGAATGCCGCATAAAGCATCACTACGATCCAATTACCAATCGTATTCATCAATAGATCAAAGAATGCACTGATACCATCGCCGATCAGTGTTCCAATTGGACCAAAAAAGACAAGTATAACCGGAAAGGTCAACACAAGAGACAAGGCGGGTACTAAGAAATACTGTAATCCGCTTGGGATAATTTTCTTTAAATACTTTGTCACGATGCTTAAAAACCAAACACCCAATAAAATCGGAATAAACGTGTTCGCGTAACCAATCGTTGGTAGGTTATAGCCAAATAAATTGAGTCCTTCTGCGCCATCAATATTAGTCGAAAGCAGAGCAACCGCTAAGGCCATCGCCACATACTCATTCAGTTTCATTCGCTTGGCCGCAGATGCTGCAATAAAGATTGGTAAGAAATGGAACACACCGCCGCGCAAGGTATCAAAAATCATATATGTCGAACTATCTTTCGAGACCAGCCCTGTTAACGAAATAATTGCCATGATCCCAGCGATCATACCAGCTGCTAATAAAACTTCGATGATAGATGTCATCGTTTCTGAAATCATCACTAAAATCGAAGAGGCGATTCCCTTGATTCCTTTCACCCTTGGTTTTTCAGCTTCTCCTCCATCGGGTTTTAAACCAAGCATCGCCATAAATTCATTGTAGACATCGGTTACATGCGTACCCACGATGATCTGATATGCAACTTCGTTTGAAACAACATCTATCACACCATCTAAATTTTTGATTTCCTGTGTTTTTGCTAAGTTTCGGTCATTCAATGTCAAACGTAAACGTGTTACGCAATGAGCGACTGCTTTAATATTTTCTTTTCCACCGACCAATTCAATTAGCTGCTTGTTTAGTTTTTCATAACTCATTTTTATTTCATCCTTTCTGTCACACGGTTGATGTGAAGCATCAAATAGGTTTCTTCATTGATTGAAATTTCTAAATTAAACTGTGTCTGCACATAGATTTTCATTTTTTGAACGGCTTTAAATGATTCTGGATACAGTTGGCAAACCTGCTTGTACAACTCCAAGGTTTCTGAGCCGTCATTAAAAATCTCTCCAGCAATAATTCGTTGGACAAAATATTGCAGATGAGTCGTGAAGCGCATATAATTCGTTGACTTTTCATCTAGATTTACATTGAAATGATGCTCTACGATAGAAAGCAAATCGCCTAATGTCCGCATCTCCAACACATAATCTTTGCGGCTTTCGCGACTTTCCTCCATGTTGACAAAATGTAAGCATAATGATACCGCTTCATCTTCCGGCAGTTGCAACCCTTTTTGCTCTTCAATCATTTTTAGTGCTTTGAGTCCTACGTTGAAATGATCAGGATAAAAACGTTTCGTATCCCAAATCAACGGACTCTTAATAAACTGCTGCTTATCCACTCGTTTCAACAAAAACTCCAAGTGATCAAGAAGAGCCAAACTCAAATAATCACTCGCCTTGATGCCAAGCTGTTTTTCTCCATAGGAAATAATGTTACTCACCAAAAGGATGTCATTCGGGTCAGAATGAGCGAGCAGATAGCTAAAATGATCCAGCATGTCAAAGGAATCGAGAATATACATTTTTTCGATTTCCTCTTCCACTATCTCTTGACCCTTTTTCTTCCTAAAACCAATACCTTTTGAAACGACGAAGACCTCATTTCCTCCACGTTTCACCAATGCAACGTTATTATTTAAAATTTGGCTGATCTTCATTTTTCCTCCTTTCCAGAAAAAAAACCCAAGAAAAGATACACTTAGACCTTGCGTCTACTGTGATCTTTTCCTGAGTTCTGCCTGATTATATTCAGTAACATACTCACAATCATGACTCCATCGCCATAATCGGTCTCTTTTCTACTGTACTTTACAGTATTATTCTAAGTGATGAAAGCATCAATGTCAACGCTTTCTTATAATGAGTTGATTTGACTATTCCCTAAATGCTTCTACAAATGGTGAATATAAAAAATGATTTTTAGCCCATGCGATACAAACAATTTAGTTATTTTTTTAATCACAACGATTATCATCCAAAAATATACCTACCTATGATATGGCTCCTCGGAAAACAAAGAAATGATAGCTGCGTGCCTCTTTAACAGTAACCTTCTTACCATTACAATGCTTGATAGGCAAGTACTAATGGTAGTTTCTAGCCAAGAATACTTCCAATTGAAAGAGTTGTCCAATCCATCTTATTTCATTTACTCTTATGATACGCAAACCATCCTCGCTCGTTGGACACCGTGCTATATCCTCTGTATTAAACTCCATTTTCCTTCAATAGAAAAGTAGAAAATCGAGGAATTCGCCAAAATTACATTTGGGGCTCAAATTTGCAGGGTTTTTAGAAGAATTTTTTTCCGAAAGGTTGATTTATCAGCTTTTCGGAAAAATCAAGGGCGGTTTTTCGTGCAAATTTGAGAGGGATATGCAAAATTGGCGGTTTTGACGTTTTTCCGATGTGTGGCGTATGGTGGACTTATCAATTGATACGAAATTAAAGGAGACGATACGATGACTGAGACACTTTTGACACACCGCCAGCTTTTTTCCATGACGCCGAAGAATCTTGAGAAGCGAATCTCGGAGCATTACTACAAAACGCAAAACAGCAGTTTGACGATCCAGTACGCATTGGCGCTGCGGGTCCGCTGCACGTTAGGCGCGCAGGAATTCAAGCATATTCTGCGGGATCTTATTCGCGAGCTTTTTCTGACGACGAAAGCGACACGGACGATGAAACGATTCTTTTATTATTTCCAAGACTATTTTATGGCGCCGGAATGGCGAAGCTTGAAGCTGCGGGTATTTCCGCTGCGGAATTTTGGCGAGAAGGCGGTGGCAGTGCTGCGTTCGTTGCTTTCGACTGACCGCCCTGATGAAGCGACAGAACACCGAGCCTCGAGTATGCGACCTTTGAGTATACCCCCTAGCCGACAGAGAAAGGATATGACACGATGAAACACAAATTAGTCGCAACATTTGCGAACGAGCGAGGCAAACAGCACAAATGGACCTATAAAGACATTGACACCGAATTGCCCGCGGAGACCATCAAAGAAGCCTGTGAATTATTGACGAACTTAGATATTTTTGAACAGGACGGCGTGAAGCTTTTTGATACCGTCGTTACTGCGAAGATCGTGACGACGATCGAACATGAGATTTTTGACCGAACGACGGATTCTTCTGAGGAAGCGGAGGAAGTGAAAGAAGCGACGTGCTGTGCTGCGAGTAAACGCGTGGAGGCTGTGGAACTGCCTGCGTTTGCGAAGAATCACGAGAATCAACCCGACTTTCCGACTGTCACTTTGCCGAATGTTCCTTTGGCTCAGCAATCCTCCAATGAAACTTTGTCCGCATCACCTGCGGATTCCGTTAAAACTAGCCCGACGGAAGCGACGAGAGAGGCGGTTTCAGCTTATCCAACGAAGGATTCCCCGCCAAAATCGCGGAAACGGCTCCTCTCCAGTCTGTTACGGCGAGAAAAACGGCAGCCTAAATAATTCGTCTCGACACTTCACGACTACTTTATTTGACCGATGCTGGCAGAGATCTGTTAAATTTCGAAAATGGGAGTCCGCATAAAAAATACCGATCAGCGTTTCTAATCGGTATCGAAGCTTATTTGTGGCGCATACTTTGATCGATCTTCGTCTACTCATTGGAAACGATTCGAGTAAAGGTTCCGTTTGTCACATGTAGTTCGGTATAGTTGTCCTGTTGAAGCTTGATATCCCAGAAATTATCTTTCGGAAAGCAAAATTTCTGAATGGTACGAATGCCGCCAACCATCGCTTTCATTCGAAAGGATACCTTTGGTTTATTTGGTCTGCACTTAGGCCTTCCCATAAACCAAAATCTTTTTCATCCAACTTCGCAAGCTTTTTCTTCAGCAAATAAGCTTGTTTTACGCCTGTTTCAATTGAATAATTTGAGATTAACGCGCTTTCGTTCCTGTATCAATCACTATCCCTTCGACAATAATCCATATACCCAAAAGCAAAGGCTTCGATCACTAGAAAGAAAGAAGAGGCGGTCTGAAGCCACCAATCGTTGGGATTTGGACTCCGACTACTTGAGGCGTACAAGGAGTGATCGGAGCGGCCGGACAAGACATTGTTCTGCATATTCGTGATGGAGACGATGGTGGCTCGGTGGGTGGAGAGAACATTCAGTACATTAAGAAGATGCTGATTTTCACCGGACAGTGACAGTACAAAGATCAAATCTTCTTCGTTGATATTTTCCATGATGCGTTTGAATTCGTTGGATTGTGAAGAGGCCGGGATCATTTGGGCTGGCTTTCCGATCAACAGCAGGAGACGCTGCAATTCTGCCGCTTGGTTTTGCTGGGTAACGCCAGTGCCTAATAAATAAACGTTTCGGCTAAGCTCTAGCGAACGATAAATAGTTTCCCATTTGTTGTCCTCGAGATAGGTGATCGTCCGTTTTGCGTCAGCAAAAATTCTATTTTTAAAAAGGCCTTCTTTCGCAGCATCGTTTGGATTACTTTGCCATTTTAAAAAATTTCGTAGTTCACTAAAACCTGTAAAGCCCAATTTTTGTGTAAAACGAATGACGGAGGATTTTGAAGAGTGGCAGATTTTCGCAAATTCATTGGTTCCCATGGCGGGGACTTCGTTGAGATTGGCATTGATCCATTTGACCATCTGAAGGTCCCCGTCGTTTAAGTTATCGTAATGTTGATTGACAATATCAGAAAAAAGCATCGGCCTTCTCCTTTCCGTTTTCTTCTTATTCTACCTGACAAAAAATGGAACGCAATGCCCTGATCCTGTTTGAAAAGGAAAAAAGTATCAATGATCGTTTCCAATCATCAATACTTTTCTGAACGGCGCTTATGTTAATTTTGGCCACCATTCGCCATTTGCTTCGATCATCTCATCTAAAATTTGTTTAGCTACCGAGGCTGAAGGAACAGTTTTGGATAGTGTCATGGCTTGCCATAATTTTTGATATGAATGTTCCTCAAAGGCATCTACCACTAATTTTTCGACTGCGACCTGCTGTTCGATCATCCCTTTTTGGAAATGTGGGATTTTCCCCATGCATAACGGTTCATAACCGCGCTTGCTTACGAGACATGGGACTTCTACCATCGCGTCATCGTCCAAATTCGCGATCGCGCCTTCATTTTTAACGATTAAAAGCATTCGTTCATAGGTATTGTAGGCAAGTGCGCCTGCTAATTGCACGATGAATTCAGCGTGTTCTCCAGCTTCAATGGTCGTGTCCTCTGCTGTTTGAGCAGCAGCGATCCGTTCACACTCCGCAAAGACGTTTTTCTCACGATTATCCATGACTTCGTTGGCTCGTGTGTAGTTTGGATCGGCGTGAGCGACGACATAATCGGGGTATAAGTAATATTTTAGATACGTGTTGGGTACCGTCGTCGGATCGACAGCGTAGACATCTTTGGCTTTTTGGAAGGTGTCCATCCAACTACTTTCTTCCAATAAAGGATTCTCTTCACCGCCGGCTGCCGCATATCCGTAATTTACTAGGTGCTCTTTTAATTTTGGCATGAGATCATTGCCTTGTTTGTCTGTCATCTCAGTCCACCAGCCGAAATGATTCAAGCCATAATAACGATCAACGATGTCACTTTCGTTCTCAAGACCGACGATTTCCGCAATGGATTTTTTGATGGCGACGGGCATATCGCAAATATTGATGATTTTGGCGTTTGGACGCATTCGTCTTGTCGCTTCCGCTACGATCGCTGCTGGATTGGAATAGTTGAGCATCCACGCATTCGGTGAATAGGTTTCCATACAATCGATCAGCTCCACCACGCCAGGAATCGACCGCATGCCATAGGCCATCCCGCCCGGTCCGCAGGTTTCTTGACCGACGACCCCATATTTTAGTGGTATTTTTTCATCTTTTTCTCGCATAGACAATCCACCCACGCGAATATGCGCCATGACAAAATCAACATCGGTAAAGGCTTCTTTTGGATCAGTTGTGGCTAAAAAATCGATTTCAGGTGCACGTTCCTTCACGATCACTTCACATGCTTTGGCGACGATACTTTGACGTTCTTCGTCATTGTCATAAAATTTTAATTGACGCAAAGGGAATTTCTCCTGATTTTCAATCAGCATCATGACGATGCCCGCGGTATAAGTGCTTCCTCCGCCTGCAATGACAACGGACTGTTTTTCTAACTTCATTCTTCTCTTCCTTTCACTTGTTAAACGTTCTTTTTTTAAGATTCATTCATCCCTAACCGTTCACAGATGTCTTCTTTAAAGCTCTGTACGCCCATGCCGATGATGACTTGAACATTGGTACCATTCAATACAATGCCCTTCTGCTGGGAGATTTGTTCTAATCGAGAGGAATCCACCAACGCTTCATCCTTCACGGTCACACGTAACCGAGTAAAACAATTAGAAATACTTTCAATGTTCTCTCTTCCGCCTAAGCCGGCGACAACGTCCTCAAAATCATCACTACTTTTAAGAGTCTGTTCCCCTTCTGATCCATCCACTACAACAGCCGCTTCTGACAGAACAGCTTCCCGACCCGGTGTTTGAATATTCAATTTTTTGATCAATAATACAAAAACGAAATACCAAACCACAGACATTATGATACCGACGATGATGACTAAATAAAACTTCGTCACATAGGGACTGAAGACCGAGTTGGATACGACCGTATCGATCAAGCCATACAGCATGTAGGTTCTGGCGCCGATACCCCAAAGGATCGTCTCTGAAACGGCCGTTAACAGACTGTGAACAAGCCACAACAATGGCGATGCAAACAAAAAGGAAAAATCTAATGGTTCTGTGATCCCCGCCACCGCAGCAACGAACATCGAAGGCAGAATCATTCCCTTCACCTCTTCCTTACGATGCTTTTGAGCACAGTAGATCAAGGCGAGAGAAACCGCGATCGAGCCAAAGATTTTCACAAATCCGAAAGTGGCAAAGCGCAAGGACGGGTCCAAGCTAGTGATCGATCCGGCATTGGCCATTTCAGCGTAGAAAATATTCGCTGCTCCATTGTAGACTTGACCGCCAATCTCCGCGGTCCCGCCTAAAGCAGTGAAGCAAAAGGGCATCCACAACAAATGATGCAGCCCTGTCGGTATCAAGAAGCGATTTCCGAATGAGTAGATAAACACGCCCAATAACCCCGTCGTCAAGATGAAGCCTGACAATGAAGAGATCCAGCCATTCACGACTGGCCATAGATAGCTCATCCCAATTGCTGTTCCTAAAATGACTGGAATGAGGATCATGAAGGAGAGCCGCGAGCCGCCATAAATACTCAAGAAATCGACAAACTCTTTCTCAGAAAAACGATTATGGATAAATGCCACGAGACAGCCAACCAACATTCCTAAAAAGACATTCATATCTACAACTTGAAACCCTAAGACGACTGCTTGACCTGTTCCAAACAAGCCCATCTCCCCTGCCTCAGCCAGTTGATTCGTCAGCGTCAGCCAAGCATTATTTGCAGCTAGAAAGAATAAAAAGGCGATCAATGAGATCAATGCCGCTTCGACCTTTTTCTTTTTAGCTAAAGAAGCCGATATGCCTACACAAAAAATAAGTGCGAGATTATTCAACATACTATCCATCATTGTTTTTATTAGGCCACCGAATGTTTGCAGTACACTTGGCATAAATTCTAATTGTAAAATAACAGATATTGCCAAGAACAAGCCCATTACCGCCATGAATTTAACTGGAACGATCACTGCTCTAGAAAAGTCTTGCATCGTCTGAGAAAATTTACTTTTCATTGTTTCTCTCCATTCCTTTTATTGAGTATACGTATCTCTTGACCCCAGAGTAACAACTTATGAAACCCGTTACAATCCTTCGCTGGCGCTTTGGACCCAAGTCCAAGAATAGGAACCAAAACTAGAAAATATCTGTTTTTAATAACGAGTTTCAAATAAAGATCCACATTTTCTATTTGAAGAGCAGCACGGTTGTCTTCCCAGCCTCTACTTTCTTCAAGTCTGTCGGTATCTCCAACGATCGCCCGTTGGCATCTGTTACAATGAAAATCACCGTATCTTTCAATCCAGCATTCTTAATGACCTGACCATCAAACTTGAGCAGCGGCTCCCCTTTCTTGATCGTTTGACCTTCCTTCACAAAAACAGAAAAGCCTTGATTTTTTAAGGATACGGTGTCGATCCCAACATGGATCAAGGTTTCGCACCCATTTTTCAAATGCAGCCCTATCGCATGACGCATGTCCGTATTCGCACTGATCACCTCTCCGTTAGCAGGGGCGATGATTGTCTCAGTGGTCGGCTCAATAGCAAAACCTTGACCCATCATCTCACTGGAAAATACATCGTCTTCGACCTCACTCAACGCCAGAAACTGTCCGCTAATCGGGGCATCTATTTTTTCTTTTTTCCAAAACATGAACTTCCTCCTTTCAGTCTTTGTTCTAACTGTAAAAGGTTGCTGCAAACGATTCAATAGTAGCCACTCCTTATGGACCTAAGTCCAGAATCAGGGACAAAAAAACAGCGTTTCTTCTCATTTTTCAGAGATAAAACGCTGGATTTCATTATTATGGCAGTTTGATGACTGCTTCGGTTTCTTTATCGAAGAAATTTCCTTTGTTTAGATCAAAGGCTAAATCGACAGAGGTTCCCGGTTCATGGAAATTTCTCGCATCCACTTTTGCCACAAACTCGGTGTCACCGATGACGGAATAAAGCATCGTCTCTGCCCCTAGCAGCTCTGAAACGACCACTTGCGCACGGACGGTTGATTGAGGGGCAGTATCAAGAGCGATTTGTTCGCCATGGATGTCTTCTGGACGAATCCCAAATATCACTTCTTTTCCTTCATAGCCTTTTTCTTTTAATACTTTATTCTTCCCTTCAGGTATCCACAGCTTTAAGCCATGATGATTCGTCAGCACCCCATCTTTCAATGTTACGTGAAAAAAATTCATTGCTGGCGAACCAATAAATCCTGCCACGAAAACATTCACGGGCGTGTTATAGACTTCTTGCGGCGAGCCGACTTGCTGGATCACGCCGTCTTTCATGATGACGATTCGGTCGGCCATGGTCATTGCTTCGGTCTGGTCATGGGTCACGTAAATCGTTGTCGTCTCTAACCGCTGATGCAATTTGGCGATCTCGGCACGCATCGAAACTCTCAACTTAGCATCCAAATTCGATAATGGCTCATCCATCAAAAAGACTCGTGCGTCACGGACGATCGCTCTTCCAAGAGCAACACGCTGTCTTTGTCCACCAGATAGCGCCGCTGGTTTTCGATACAAATAGTCTGAAAGCCCTAATATTTCGGCGGCGTTTTCGACTCGTTTCGCGATTTCACTTTTATCGTATTTACGAAGCTTTAAGCCAAACGCCATGTTATCAAAAACGGTCATATGTGGGTACAGCGCATAATTCTGAAAAACCATGGCGATGTCTCGGTCTTTGGGAGCTACATCATTCATCCGCTGACCATCAATCGTAAAATCTCCCTCCGAGATATCTTCTAACCCGGCGATCATGCGCAAGGTCGTGGATTTTCCGCAGCCTGATGGACCAACAAATACAATAAATTCTTTGTCCTTGATCTCTAAATCAAAATCAGTCACTGAATACGTTTCTGCATTGTCGTATTTCTTATGAATATGTTTTAAACTTAGTTCTGTCATATGTGTTCACCCTTTTCTTTCCTATTAAGAATGCAGCTGCTGTTCTTTTGCTAATGCCAGACACCCGTAAGTTCCCGCGTTGTCTCCTAATTTCGGAAGCACAAGGTATTGATCGAGTTCTGGTACCTCCACGTAATCCTTCAACAATTCTTTGAAGGCTGCCTTCATTTTCTCTAACACTTGGCGTTGCTTCATGACACCTCCACCAAAAATAATGACATCAGGTGAAAGCATTAGTGTCGTATTGTAGGCACATTGCGCAAGGTAATAGGCTTCCAGCTCCCATTGCGCATCTTCTTCACTCAAGTCTTGTCCCTTTTTCCCAGCTCGCTTTTCGATCGCTGGACCAGAAGCCATGCCCTCTAAGCAATTTTTATGGAACGGACAATTTCCCTCGTATGTGTCCGCTGGATGTCGATTCACCAGCATATGCCCCATTTCTGGATGGCTGAAGCCTTCGATAAAGCGGCCGTATTGCAGTGCGCCGCCCCCGATGCCGGTTCCGATCGTATAATAAACGATGCTCGACCGTCCCTTGCCATTCCCAAAAACAGATTCTCCATAGGCGGCTGCATTCACGTCCGTGGTCCAAGCAACTGGTATAGGAAAAGCCTTCTTCACTTTTCCCACAAAGTCAAACTGCTGCCAGTCCAATTTTGGTGTAGAAGTGATGTGGCCATAGGTTGGCGATTCGTGCTGAATATCAACGGGACCGAATGAACCGATGCCTATTCCTTTCAGCGTTTCTCTATATGGCGAAAAAAATTCGAGGACAGCTTTCATGGTTTCTTCAGGCTTCGTGGTGGGGAAGCTGTCCCGCTTCACGATCTCTAAGTCATCCGTTGCTACCGCACAGACAAATTTCGTTCCTCCTGCTTCGATACTTCCAAACATCTTTCATCTACTCCTTCACAGATCTCTTGATCATTTGTTTTCCATTCAGTTCTGTTACTACCACCTGTTTGAGCCGCCCTTTTTCGCTGCAGCTGAAGGAAAAATCGCGAGCGAGCGTGCCTTTGAAAAAGCTATTCACGCTTAACACCGTTCCCTCGTCCTCATCAAAGACCTCTATAGCATATAGATCCAGCAGAATCTTGAGGGTCTTGCTTCTGCTGGAAAGCGGCAGCATGATATCCTTTCTTCCCAAAGGATTCCCCTCAGAATGGTAACGTAGGTGTTTCTCAATGGTGAACGTGTCTGTCTGTCCTGTTCGTTTATCCTTAAACACCAGCGTGATCGGTGTTTCTCCTGTTTCCAGCGACAATTCGATGAGCGTAGGCTTTTGAATCGTGGAAACGGACTTTTGGTATCCATCGGTTTGTGTATCATAAATGACCGTCTCTGCCGCTTTCAATTGCGCGATTTCCTTTGGTAATAAAGCGTGCAGCCGATCGCCTTTTCGCGTGACTTTTCTTGGTATGCTCATCGCACCACACCAGCTATTTTCTGTTAATTCACCGAAGCCGTTCCACTCATCCATCCATTCCCAACCGTTTTGCCAGCCGATAACATACCGTTCCCCCTCTGGTGTTAGAAAGGTCTGAGGCGCATAAAAATCAACGCCATAATCAAGAATGCCCCTCGATTCTACTTGGAATCGCCCCTTCTCGTAATCCAGGCGACCAATCAGATAACTCGAATATTCGCCTTTTATTCCTACTGGTGAAAAGGTCAATACGTCCTTGCCATCTAATTCGTAAAAATCTGGACATTCCAGCATCCACGCATTGGGTTCTTCAAAGGCGACCCCCATCAGTGTCCACTCTAAAAGATTCTCTGATCGGTAGAGAACCAACTTCCCAACGTTGTCTTGACTAACACCGACAAGCATGTAGAAGGTATGATCTTTTTGCCACACTTTAGGATCTCTAAAATGAGGATTCTCCTTTCCGAGAGAATCGTTTTGAAGGATGGGGTTGTTTTCGTATTTTGAAAAATGCCGGCCGTCTTCGCTCATTGCGACGCATTGCTTTTGGACCAGTTGCCCTGCCGCATTTTTCGCGACGGCTGTATAGAATAGATAAAGCGTGCCTTCGTGTTCTATAGCTGTTCCCGAAAAGCACCCGCCTTCCGGGCTATCTTCGTATACCTCAGAGGGTGCCAAAGCAATCGGCAGCTCCTGCCAAGTGATTAGATCGTGGCTTACCGCGTGGCCCCAATACATTTGATGCCATTTTGTTTGGTAGGGGTGGTATTGATAAAACAGATGATATTCTCCTTTGAAGAAGATCAGTCCATTTGGATCATTCATCCATCCTAACGACGGTGTAAAGTGAAGGATAGGCTGTTGGGAGCTTTTTACGGCTAACGCTCTATTTGTTTCGATATATTGATTTGCTTTGTTCTCCATAAGCTATCCTTTCGTCGCGCCAGCAGTCATGCCCGAAGTCACCCATTTATTCAGCGAGAAGTAAATCAAGATTGGTGGCAAAATGGCGATCGATATCGCCGCGTAGGTCGCGCCCCAATCCACATTTCCAAACGCGCCCACGTAATCCTTTAAGCCCATGGTGATGGTTTTGGCAGAAGAATCGCTGATAAATGTATTGGCAAATATGAAGTCGTTCCAGATCAAAATACTGTACATTGAAGCGATCGTGATCATCGTATTTCTCGCCAACGGTGCGACGATTTGTAAAAAGACCCGATACGGTGAACAGCCGTCTACGATCCCGGCCTCAATCAGTTCATCAGGAACAAAACTGTAGAAATTGACAAACATCATGACAGAGAGCGGCAATGCAAAGCCGACTTGCGGCAGGACCATCGCCATACTGGTATTTAAGATCCCGATTTTGCTATAAAAAATGAACAGTGGAATCAGTGTGATTTGGACAGGCACCATGATGCCGAACATGAAAAATGAATAGATCTTTTTGCTGTGTTTATAGCGAAATTTTGATAACGCAAAGCCGATCGTTGCACTTAATACGAGGATCAGCACCAGCGAGATCATGGTGATCTTCAAACTGTTCCACATATAACCGCCTATGACACCGTCTCCCAGCACATTTTTATAATTCTCAAATGTCAAAGCTTTCGGCAACGAGAATGGCGTCGTCGATAGTTCTACGGAGTCTTTCAAACTTGCAATGAACAGCCAGATCACAGGGTAGATCTGTATGATCAAAAAGACGATCAATAAAAGGATAAACAAGTACTTTATTGCCTTCTCTTTCATTACGCCACACGCCCTTCTTTGTTATTTTTGCGTTTACTTAATGCCAGTGCCTGCTTCGCTGCCTTTTTCTGCGCCTTCACATCGTAATTCTCAAATATTTTTCTTAAAATAAAGATGATCAAGACACTTTCTATAATGATAAAGACGGCCAAGGCGCTCCCATATCCATATTGGTTATTGGTAAAGGCCTGTTTGTACATATATGTGGACATTAATTCGCTTGCATTCCCTGGACCGCCGTTTGTCAGCAAGTAAGGAATATCAAACCCTCTCAGAGCACCTGTCAAGCACATCGTAAAGGTGAGCAGCAGAATGTCTTTGATCATGGGAATCTTGATTTTGAAGAGGATTTGTAGTTCTGTAGCGCCATCGATTTTCGCTGCTTCATACACCGATTCATCTAATGAGACGAGGGCTGCATAAAAGATGACCATATACATTCCGATGAAGCGCCAGCCTTCGGGAATCGAGACGGCACCTAGCACCGTATTCAAATTCGTCAACCAAGAAGTCGCCAGTCCTCCTAACCCTACTGCCGATAACATCTGATTCAGCAAGCCTTCTGGCTGTGTTGAATAAATACTTCTGAAGAGTTGCGCGATGGCGACTGTCGTAACGATACATGGAACATAATAGAGCGTCTTGACTAAATTCGCCCGTTTTTTCAAATACGTCAGCAATACCGCAAATAGTAACCCAATCGACAACTGAATAATGACAACGATCACTAAATAAATTAAATTATTGATTAATGCTTTATAAAACACCGGGTCTTGAAAAAGCCGCTTGTAATTATCCAACCCAACAAATTGTTGCGGAGTGATGCCGTTCCATTTAATAAAACTTAAACGAAGCGACTCCGTGATTGGATAAAAAACAGAGAGCAGATAGAACAGCAAGCCAGGCATCAGAAAAACGAAAAATGCTTTCTTATCACGTAAAACACCCATATTTTCCCCTCCATTATTGATCTGTGACGTTCACTTTGATCGAATCATCGATCATTTTGACAAAATCTTGAATTTTCATGTCTCCCGATCCTACAAGCAGCAAGTTGTCCTGAACGATCGTATTCGTTGAAGAATCCAGATAGGTATCCCATGGCTTCATAAATTGCTCCCCGGTATTGTCCATATCTTTTCGGATTCTCAAATACAAACTTGAATAATCGACATCTTTTGGCAACTCCGTTTTAATTGGAGACATCTGCATTTTCTTCGTGTAGATATCTGCATAATGATCCAGCACATAGAGGAGGAAATCCTTCGTCTTTTCATCGAAAGTTTCTGCGTTGAAGGCCATACCGATTCCGGAGTTTACACAAAATTCATTGGCTGCTGTCACACTGTCCTTCGTTGTCGGCATATAGAAATAATCAATTTCGCCCGCATCGTATTTCTCCTGCATGGCGCCAATCTCCCAGTCACCGATATAATACATCGCTGATTTTCCATCTAAAAACATGGATTGCGCTGTCGCGTAATCGGTGGCAGAAAACCCTTCATTGAAGTATTGCCCGATCTCTTTTACAAACTTGACTGAATCAACACCCGTTTGACTAGACATTTTTTCTTTTCCTTGACTCAGATTCTCAATAAACTGATTTCCTGTTTGCCTGAAGGCGGGCATCGCCAAATAGCGTTGGACCGGCCAGCGATCGATCCCATCTACAGAGATTGGCGTCACCCCTGCTTCTTTCAGTTTTTTACATGCCACTAACCATTGATCGAAGGTTTTCGGAACACTGATTCCGTGTTGAGAAAACAATTTTTTGTTGTACCAGATCATTTCGACATGGTATTCCAGTGGGAGCGTGTACATCGAACCATCCGAAAATTCTTGGTATTTTAATGCTGTCGGGTAAAAGTTCTGATAGTAGTCGTTCTTTTGCAGAAATTTTTTCATGTCTACGAGCTTCCCTGCTTTGACAAGCTCTTTTGCGTAAAGGTCTGGATCGGTGTCAATGATATCCGGCATGTTGTTGCCGGCAACCAATGTTTTTAATTTCTGTAAATATGAAGGTCTGTCTGCCGTGGTTTCAAAATCAATTTTCCACTTCCCGCCTTTCTCCTTGCTGTACTGATCGGCGATTTCCCGCATGGTCTCGTCGATTGCCCCGCCGACTGGTCGAGAAGTCAGCCATTTGACCGTCGTAGTGGAGGCATCTTCTTTTTCCCCTCCACAGGCTGTTACCATAAAAAGAACGCCTAAAAGACTAACCAAAACTCCAACTTTTCTTATCATGGAAGAAACAACTCCTATTCTTTTATCTCGATCTCATGCAACACTACTTCCCCTTGAACCACGTAAACCCCTACTTTTTTTCCGCTGTGATTGTATAATCTCGTCGATAACGCAATTTCGTCGTTCACATAGACGACACACATACTTCCTTCTCTCAACACGCAGACACGATAGCGTGACGCTTTCGGCAGAAGCCGGCTTGTTTCCACTTGATAGGGAATATCTCCTTTGATCTGCCATTGATACTCGCCCTTTTCAGCTCGCGGCCACAGATCCCACGCGATCAGCTGTTGTTCCGGTAGCATCCGTAGGAAATAGCCCGTTTCCATCCCTTCATCCACATGAAGGGCAATTCCAAACTCTTTTGCCTTCAAAACATCAAAATCCACTGTCACTGAAAAGGTGTCGGATGGACTATCGAACAGCATGGCTCCTAACGTGTCGCTTGCGACCTTGTTTTTATCATTACTATGATCATTATAAAAGACTGGTGCGGATATCTCCGATTTTTCTTCAAAGAATTCGCCAACCGAATCAATCATCACAGCCTTCAGTTCACCAGTCTGAGGATTTTGGATCAATTCATGGAAAATCATCGTTCCTCCCCAGTCCCAGGGACCAAAGTCCGTCTCTCCTTCTTTTGTCGCGACCCAGCCAAAGGCAATTCTTCTTTCTCCATCTGAAGCTGTTTTGATCGCATAGTTGGCACGTGTATCAAACACGTCGTCTGCTGGTATGATCCACGGCCCCTCTAAGCTTTTTGCGTAACGATAATGTGTCGTAAAGCGGTCTGAAAATGTTGAAAATACTAAATACCAGTACCCCCCCATCTTAAAGACCTCTGGACATTCCATCGTGATGTACATCTTCGGATCATAGAATGGTTCGCAATATTCCCAAGTCTCCAAATCCTTTGACTTCGACAAAGAGATGCAGCCGCCTCTCAGATCTCCCGCCCCTTGACGTCTAGATGCCAGCAACATGAAGTAGCATTGCTCCTCCTCTACCCAAAAAACGAAAGGATCGCGCCAGTCAAACTCTTCATAGATTTTCCCGTCAGACGGAAATAGAAAATTCGGGTCTGTCTCGAGCTCGTACAAGCTTTCGCCGACCGCTCTCATGACTAGCTGGACGCTCTTTCCATTTACAAAAGGCTTGTTCTCATTAAAAGCAGTATAAAAAGCATGGTACTTGCCTTTAGCGTCTTTAATGATTGAACCTGTGTAATTATTGAGGTTGTAGGATTCCTTCGTTCCCCGTTTGATTGCTTCTCCTTGATAATCCACCTGGACAAAGTCTTTGGTTGTCGCCAAATGCCACGTGGTTTCTTCGGCATATTTCCCCTCGATGATTCTTGGATCATGCAGATAATACGCATAAAATGTTCCTTCTTCATAATACGGGATCAAGTCCCCCACCCACGCATTCTCCGGTCGATAAAATAAACTCATTCAACATCTCTCCTAAACTTAATTGATCATTTAACACCCTTAGAATAATTTTGGTAGCGCTTAATCACAAGCGTTTTTCACTTTTTTGTGCATTTTCGTGCAAATAAATATTGCTTTTATGTGCATAGGGTGGGTATACTGCCTGTGGGAGGGTGAAAAATGAAATGTACGATCAATGATATTGCTAAAGAAACCGGGTATTCAAGAAATACTGTTTCAAAGGCGCTCAAGAACGATCCTCAAGTATCTCAGCGAACAACGGAGAGCATTATAAGAAAAGCCGAATCCATGGGGTATTTTACGAAGGAAGAACGGACAGAATACAAGATCGATCAGGGAAATATCTTGTTCCTGAATATCAATCATGCAAACGATTCTCAATTTTGGAGCAATGTCTTGACGGGGATCGAAATGGTCCTTTCCGAGACGAATTACCAGTTGACGATCGCAACGTTATCGAAAGAGGATATCGAGGAGGGGCGTTTGCCCGAGGCGGTCTACAGTTCGAATACGAAAGGCATCATTGTGGTCGAAATGAATTTCCGACCGGTTTGGGACAAGTTATTGGAGACCCATCTTCCGATCGTCACGGTGGATGCGCCAAAGAATCCTAATTATTTGATTGGAAAGTGTGACATTGTTATGATGGAAAATCATTCCAATGTTGAACGGATCACTGAATTACTCATTCAAAAGGGCTACTCGGATTTTGCCTTTATTGGCGATTTGTATTCACCTAATACAGGACTTGGTTTTATGGAGCGTTATTATGCCTTTTTCAATACGCTGAAAAAGCATGAACTGGAAATCAACAGTCACGCTTCGATTCTCAAGGACACAGACACGATTTTCGAGAATTTTGAGAAAATCAAAGAATTGCTCAATTCCATGAAAAAAGTGCCGGATGTCTTCTTGTGCGGAAATGACTGGCTAGCGATCCAATTGATCTACGCCCTGCAAGCGCTGGGTCATAGGATACCGGACGATGTCAACGTGATCGGATTTGATAATATCCCGAACTCCGAGCGGATTTTGCCGGGCTTGACTACCATTGACACGCCGAAAATCTATTTGGGTAGAAAAGCCGCGCACCTCATTATGGACCGCTTGATCGAACCTGACATTCCCTATTCGATCTCAAAATACTCCACAAAACTGATCCTTAGAGAATCTACAGCTATCTAGAAAGCAAAATAAGCAGCAAAAAGGCCCAATCGTAAAGATTGAGCCTTTTTCTGATTCATAAAATAGATAGCACTTCTCCTGTCCTATTCATTCCACAATGAAGGAACTCGGATTATTTATTATATTTAAGACCATTCTTCTTCAAAGGGCACAGGATTCTTCCGTTTTTTCGTAAAGAACAGGATCATCATGGCATTGCTGATAAGCAACAAGGCTATAAACAGCAAGGTTTCTGACAGCATGGACCCGCCGATAGAGATGCCTTCACGCAATGCTCGGATCGAATATGTCATCGGCAAGAAGGGATTGACGGCTTGGTAAAAATGTCCGCTCAATTCGATCGGGTACGTGCCGCCGGATGCGGCAAGTTGCAGGATCATGAACAGCAGCATGACAAAGGAACCGACTTTTCCTAAAAGCAAATTGAACAGTGTAACGATCGACATAAAGGTCATGGAGACTAAGATACTGAAGGCGACGACTTTGACGGGATGCAGGGCATCCATCCCCAGAAATCCCATTAAAGCGGCATCCACAAGCAAGGCTTGCGCGATACTGACTACTGCCAGGATGGATGCTTTACTTGCCCACCAGGCCAGACCTGTCGTTGGTTTTTTCTTCGGTTTGAAGGCATCAAAGAGCAGGTTGAAGGTGACTGTTCCGATGAACAATGCCACTGACATCATGTAAGGCGCCATCCCTGTCCCATTGTTTGCCAGTTTGTCTGGGTCATTATGAGTGGTACGGATCGGCTGAGTGATTGCGTTTGCTCCCGTCTTCCCTGTGTTGAGCTGACCGATTTCCTTTGAGCCAGACGCGAGTTGATTGGTCAAGGTGCCTAGTCCTGTCCCCACGGTTCCTAAGGAATGGGTCACTTGATTTTCACCTGCCGCTAGTTTTCCGCTGCCCTCTGCGATTTTTTGTGAACCGTTTTGTAGCTGTTGCGCACCCGCTACGAGTTGTCCGCCATTGGCAGCCAATTGTCCGGTGCCTTGGGTCAATTGCTGCGAGCCAGTATGCAGGATAGAAATCCCTGTGTTCAACGCTGGAATGTTTTGGTTCAACTGGTTCAATCCAGTGGTGACTTGTTGAGCGCCATTGACTAGACTTGAGGACTTTCCAGCTAACTGCTTGGCCCCGCTGGTCACTTTTTTCGATCCATCCGCGAGTTGTTGGACACCGCCGGTCACTGCTGGAACATTTTCTTTCAATCCAGCTGTTCCTTGGGCGAGTTGATTTGCCCCTTTCGACAGTGGTTGTCCTTTTTCAACTAACTGCTGAGTGCCTTGAGAAACACGGTTGCTTCCTTCAGCCAAGTGTTGAATACCGGCTGTAAGTGTGGGAATGTTGGCGTCTAATTGTCCGACACCGTCATTGATCGCCTGTGCGCCAGGGGTGAGCTGGTTGCCAATGGTATACATGCCATTAATCATGTTTTTTAATCCAGGGGTCGCTTTTCCGCCAGCTTGAGCGAGTTGATCCGCCCCTTGTTTCAACTGACTGATTTGATCGACAGGTATCCCTTGGAGTGCCGCCAACGCCGTGCTCAGTTTCATCAACGATTGTTGCTGCGCAGCGAGTTGTGCCGTTAATTGGCTCGTATCGATGGACAACTGATCGATCGCAGTCAGCGTTTGGCTATTTTGCGCCTGCATCGTCGAAAGGACGGAGGCTTTTTGTTCGTCAGTCAATGGCACCCCGCTGCTAGTCAACTGTGCAACGACTGCATTGGCGTTGGTTGTCAAATCGGTCTGATAGCTTTGCTTCAGCGTTTGCTTCGTTTCCTCCATCTTTTGCATCATACTTGAGGCACTGGCGGACAATGCTGCAAGCTGGTCCGACAGTTCCTTGACTACGCCTGTTAGCTGACCAACATTAGCCAATCCTGAAAGATCAATTGCTCCGAACGCCTGTGACACTTGAGAAATATAGCTGTTCACACTGTCCGTGTACGTGAGTAATTGGTTCTTTTTTTCTTCGGATAGTTGAACATTTTGCAGCCCGGCGACGATTTTTTCAGTTCCCTCATGGAGAGCTTTGACTTGTTGGGGCAATTGTTCTGTTTGTGCAGCGAGTTGCTGTGCGCCATCGGTGACTTTTTTAGCCCCCGTGTTTGCATCGGCAACCCCCGCCACATACTGATTGATGCCTCCATTCAAACTGGCTGATCCTTGCGCCAACTGCTCTGCACCCTGTGATAAAGCTGGAAGCTTTCCATTTAACTGTCCAAGCCCTGAGTCTAGTGCTTGGGAGCCTGTCGCAACAGACCCGACCCCGGAAGTGTATTGACTGATTCCATCCGTCAGTGACGTTGTTCCCGCTGACAAACGGCTGACGCCATTCGCTAATTCAGGTCCTTTTTCAGCAAGCGTGCCGATTCCTTGATCCAGTTTACCAGCACCTTCATTCACTTGCATCGCACCTGCGACATACTGCTGCAGCCCCTTCGTCAGCGTCTGGCTGCCATCGGAAAAGGTCAACGAACTGTTAGATAACGTTACTAAATTCGTAGAAATCGTCTGGGTAGCCTCCTTCAGCTTCTTCGTACCCTCGGATAATTTTTCTCCGCCAGTAGCCGCCTTTGCCATCCCTTGACCCGCATTTCCGAAATTGCTCAAGACGGCCTCCGTATACATTTCCGTCACTTGACTGGAAACTTGATCCTTCAATGCCGTGATCGCTGAAGCGGACATTTTTGACGCCGTCAGATTCGACCCTTGAGATGTCTGATAGTCAATCACCATTTGCTTAGGATGTTGACTCAAAAGTGACGTCGCATCCTTTGAAAATGCTTCAGGAATCGTCACGATCATATAATACTTTCCTTTTGAAATTCCTTTTTCGGCCTCCTCGCTAGAAACCCGATGAAAGTCTAAAGGTTTTTTCTTTAACAGATTGTCTGTCACCTCTTTGCCAAGATCAAGGTCCTTCCCTTGATAAGAAACGTGCTTGTCTTGATTCACGATCGCCACCGGCAATTGATCCACCTTGCCATAGGGGTCCCACAACGCACCCAAAAAAATCAAATTGTACAGTGCAGGAATCAACGCGATCGCACCTAATACGATCAAGAGAAATTTATTTTTTAACAGCGAACGCCATTCTGCTCGAATCATTTTTTCTTCCTTCTTTCCTTCCATCCATTTTCAATCCTAAAAAAGAAATAGACAACGTGTTGATTTGTTGATTGGAAAATTATATAATCGTCGTGAAAGCAAGTCAACCAACAGTTGTTTGAAAGGTGTTGATTTGAAAGGAGAATATTTATGGCGGAGCAAAATACGAAAAAAACCAAAACCAAACAAAAGATTTATCAATCCCTTATCCAATTGTCCAAGCACAAGCCCGTAAGAGAGGTCACCGTCTCTGAGATTTGCCGCACCGCGTCCATCAATCGCTCGACCTTCTATTTGCATTACCAAGACATCTCTGACCTTATTTCAGAATTCCGTCAGACAAATATTTATGATTTTATCGACAGCGTCAAAGAAAAAAAGCTGCACCCGCGGACGATCGATCTCTCCGACAGTCCGACGACCTTTATTGATTACGAAGACCTAGTCAAGACCATTCAGCACGCCCAAACAGAAAAGGATATCGTGTCGATGCTCTTAGGAAAAAACGGCGACCCCGACTTTGTTAATGAATTAAAAAGTGCGATCCGCAACCTGATCGCCTACCTGCTAAAAGACCATTATCCGCAGTTACAGGCAAACTTCCCCGATGTCCCAGAAGATTACTTGGAGATCATTCTCTTCGATCCCTCGGCTGAGATCATCATGCACTGGATGGAAAAAGGAATGGAAGAATCCCCAGAAACAATCAGTGCCATTATCTCCTCTGCCCGAATCGTTGGACCGTTGACCCTGCTGCAAGATAAATAGCATCTCACCCGAAACACGCCACAAAAAATGGACGATCCCTCTCTGAGAAGGATCGTCCTATTATCGATCAATGGTTATTTTTCTGTTTCTTTTTATGAAGGATCTGCTCTTCAACTTCCTCACTCATGCACGATCAGATCCATAGGGTGCGGACCGGCCACACCGACAAAAATGAAGCGTTCTTCTCCGGTGTTCTTCATGCCATGCTGTTCGCCTGGTCGTGAGATGATCAGGTCGCCTTTCGTGATCGGGATTTCTTCGCCGTAGCCTGGATAGAAGGTGCCTTTTCCTTGAATACAGATCCACAGGTCATCTGAGGTTGTATGCGAGTGATTGAAGACGGTTTGCCCAGGCTCAAGACACCACAGCGCGCCGGCGGTTTTTTCTGTTTCATAGAAAAAGCTCTTTTTTCCTTCCTTTGGATCAAAACATGCGACGTTTTCTACTTTAAATAGTCGTTCTTCAATGTTTGATTTTGACATACTGTTTCTTCCTTTCTTAAAGCGCATTCATTTTTTGATAAAAGCGAAAGAGCTGTTCGGCTGTTTGTTGGATGCTTTTTAGGGTATTTTCAGGGTGCAGCAGCTCTTCTTCTGTTCCTAATGAGTGGAGGATCGAGAAGTAGGCGTCGATCCCATGATCGTTGCATTGGTAAGCATCTTCGGAGGTGCTGCCAGCGATGGCGATGAGCGGCTTGTCGTATTTTCGAGTGATTTTCGCTAATGCCGAGGGAACTTTTCCCATCACAGACTGTGCATCGAGTCTGCCTTCTCCTGTTATCACAAGGTCTGAGGCTTTGATTCGCTCGTCAAAGTGTTTTTCCTCGGCCAATCGTTGAAATCCAGGAAGGATCTCCCCATTTAAATAGGCAAGGAATGCAAAACCCAATCCTCCAGCGGCGCCAGCACCCGCTTTTTGAGAAAAATCTTTATTTAAATACGCTTTGGTCTGCTGGGCGAATTGCTGGAGCAGCCCATCGAAGGTCACAACCTCCGCTGGCTGAACACCTTTTTGCGGCCCAAAGATTGCCGTTGCCCCCTGTTCCCCTAACAACGGATTCGTCACATCGCTGGCAACAATAAACTGACAGTCTTTTAATTCGATCGGAACGTGGGAGTCCTCGACCTTCGCAATGTGTGCCATTTCACAAATCTGATGAGACAGTGCTTGACCGTCTTTGTCTAGAAAACGGTAGCCTAACGCTTGCAGCATCCCAAAACCGCCATCATTGGTGGCACTGCCCCCTAACCCAATCAGAAACTCTCGTTGTCCTTCTTGGACTAGGCGCCGAATCAATTCTCCTAAGCCATAGGTCGTTGCTCGCCAAGGGTCTTGTTCTGCCTTCTCGACTAGGGTGATTCCCGATGTCTCAGCGACTTCGAGAATCGCGCGTTCCCCCAACCGACCGTAGCGTGCTTCGATCGGCTTTCCCTGCGGTCCTGTCACGATCGCTGTCTTGATCGAGCCTGACGTTCCCGCTACGAAGGCTTCTACGGTCCCTTCCCCGCCATCGGCTACAGGTAAAATGTCGATGACGAGCGCCTCTTCATGCAGGGATTTCATTCCAGCTTGGATTCCTTTTTTTACAGCTTCGCCAGCTCCCAATGAACTGACGCTCCCTTTAAAAGAATCCATCGCGACGAGTATGTTCATAGTCGGACTCCTTTCGCTGCCTGCTAATTGACGACATTCACAGGTGTTCCTGCTTGGAATTTTTCAACATTTTCTACGGCGATCGCCATCAGTCGTGCGCGTGCTTCCCGAGAAGCCCACGCCATGTGAGGCGTAATGATCATGTTTTTCGCTTCTAATAGTGGATTGTCCTGTTTGATCGGCTCGGTGGACACGACATCCACGGCTGCCCCGCCAACTTTTCCGCTATTCAAGGCATCCCGCAGATCGGCTTCGTTGATCAATTGCCCGCGAGAATCGTTAACGATATAGACACCGTCCTTCATCTTTGCGATCGTTTCCTTGTTGATCAATCCTTCTGTTTCAGGAAACAGCGGACAATGCAACGAGATTACGTCGGATTCACTGAACAATTGGTCCAAGTCCACCATTTTCGCGCCCGCAACGATCCCTTCCGTGTGGCCTCTGTCATTGGCGATGACGGTCATTCCTAATGCGGCCGCGATCGCGCCGACCTTTTGACCGATGCGACCGTAGCCGATGATCCCGATTGTTTTGCCAGCCAGCTCCATTTGCGGTGAATTCCAGTAGCACCAATCCGCATTGGTGGTCCAATCCCCCGCGAAAACGGTCGTAGAATGCTCTCCGATACGGTGGCAGAGTTCTAAAAGCAGGGCGATGGCGTATTGTGCCACGCCGTCAGTTCCGTAGGTTGGAATATTGGTCACGGTGATTCCTTTTGCCTTCGCCGCCTCTACATCCACCACGTTGTAGCCGGTAGCCAAGACACCGATATATTTGAGATTCGTTGTGTGCGCCATGATTTCCTTGGTCAATTGGACCTTGTTCACTAAGACGATCTCTGCGTTGCCGATTCGCTCCACGACCTGATCCTGCGAGGAACGATCGTACACGGTCAAATCCCCTAGTTGTTCCAGTCCTTCCCAGCTCAGATCACCGGGATTTTCTGTGTAGCCGTCTAGTACGACGATTTTCATAAGAATCTTCCTCTCCTTTTAGTCTTCCAGTAATGCCCACGCACGCTCAATGACCCGTTTCGTATTCGCGACGATGATGTCTCCATCTTCATCTGGTCTTGGCTGCACTTCAAAGGACAATACCATCGGGGATTTTTCATCTAAAAACCCTTCCTGTTTCAATATTTGGAAGAAGTCCAGTAATTCTGGAACATCATTCGCACTGTTTGGATAGCCAAAGCGCGGGTGCAGATCGCCATATGCCTCGCAGCCCTCTGTCACTACGTTGTTGCCGATGTGCAGATGGGTAATATAGGGCTTGGTACACTGAATGACAAACTTGCTGGTTTCATAGGTCGTTGGAAAATGGGACAGGTCCACGATCAGCCCAAAGTTGTTGTGGGTCAAGCAGACATCTGCGGCAAATTGAGCAGCAAGAGGGGCTGGGCCGATCAGGGCACACTTGTCCATGTCATAATCAAAGATTTCCAACTCCACCATCATGTCCTTTTTCGCAGCATAGGTACACAAATTGCGCGTCGTTTTCAGCAATTGCTGATAGGCCTCTTCCTTCGTTCCGGCCTCCCATTTGCCCGAAAGAAAAGCGATCCCTCTCGCACCTAGATATTCTGCTTCATCGATGGCTTCCAGCAAGGTTTTCTCTGCTTTTAGCCGCTCTTCCTCATTAATCGCATTCGGATTTAAGCCGGGGCCCAATAGACGCGGCTGCGCTCCGTAGCATACACGAATGTGGCTTTGTGCCAAAATATCTCGAGCCTTCTTCCGCTCGTCATCGTCTACTACTTGAGTCATCTCGACCGCATTAAAATAAGGGTCTCTTGAAATTTTCGTCAAGGTCTCTAGTAGCGGATAGTCCTTCGGCGGATAGCTCATCCATTGAATCAAGCCCATATCGAAATATTTATGAATACTTTCTCTCATTCTTCTTCACTCGCTTTCTTTTGATTGGTGCTACACAAACGATTTCACGTTGTCCAACGCCGTTCCCATGTCGCATAATTGTTCCGGTTTACAGATCGCATCGATCACATACGTTTTATTGGATTGCTTCGCCCGATCAATCGCGCCTCTTAGTTCATCTGGAGTAAATACCCGTTCGCCGACGCAGCCGAAGCCCTCAGCAACTTTTACATAATCCATCGTCCCGTCTTGGTTGTAGGGCATATCGACAGCATATTCAAAGCCGTATGCGCCTTTTTGATTTTGGCGAATCAAGCCTAGATAGGCATTATTGACGATGATCACGATGATCGGTTTCTTGAAGGCCGCCGCGACGGCGATCTCCTCACCCATAAAGGTAAAGCCGAAATCCCCTAGCACGGTAACAGAGTGTGCAGCTGGATCAGCCACCTTTGCCCCGAAAGCAGCAGGAACTTCATAGCCCAAGGTGCCGGCGCCCCCAGATGGCAAATAGCGACGAGCGCGGTTGATCTTTTGCAATTGTCCGCTCCAGATTTGTGTAATGCCGCAGCCGGCAGTGAACATGGTGGCATCATCAAAGGCAGCATTCATCTCATGAAAAACCCGATGCGGCATCATTGGTTTGCTGTCAAAATCGGTTTTGCGAGCCAATTCTTTTCTTGCGGCAGGCAGATCCGCCGATCGCTTAGAATTAATGGGTTTCACGTTGCGTGCCTTCGCTTCCGCGATCAGGGCGGTCAACGCTTCTTTGGCATCAGAAACGATTCCTAGCTCTGGCTCAAAAACTTTGCCGATTTGTCTTTTTTCGATATCGATATGGATAAATTGACGGCCTTCACGGTAAACAGCCAAATTTCCTGTATGGCGATCCGTGAAGCGATTGCCCATGCCGATGACCACATCAGAATCCAAGAAATAGCGATTGCCGATCGGCTGTCCGACTTGAATTCCGGCATGTCCCGCGTTTAATGGGTGCTCTTCCGGTAACCCGCCTTTTGCCATATAAGTCGTGATTACAGGGATTTCTAACATCTCTGCAAATTCGATTAGCTCTTTTTCTGCATGAGACAGAATCACACCGCCGCCCATAACAATAATCGGTGCGTTAGCTTTTTGGATCATATCCATCGCTTGTTGGATCTTCGCAGCTTCAGGTGTCACTGTCTCCTTGGCGGCCGGCTGATAGTCAGCGATGTCAAAGTCGATGTCCGTCTGTTGGATATCTAAAGGCAAGTCCAGCAGCACAGGCCCGGGCTTTCCATTGCGCATCAGATAAAATGCCTCCTGCATGATTTCTGGAATCTTCTCCGCCTCTAAGACACAAAAGACTTTCTTACAAACGGTTTTGGCAATGCTCTCCATATCGACACATTGAAACGCATCCTGTTTCATCTGCCAGCTATTGGCTTGACCGGTGATGGCAAGAACTGGAATCGAATCAATCTGCGCCGTGTACAGTCCCGTAACAAAATTAGTCGCGCCTGGCCCTGACGTACAAAGTGCCGCGCTGATTTTGTGAGAGGCACGGTAATACCCATCCGCCGCATGCATACACGCTTCCTCATGCCGCATACAAAAATGTTCGATCGGCGCCTCCTCCAGATACTTATAGACTGGATTGATCCCTGCGCCTGGAATGCCGAAAGCATCTGTAATTCCTTCCTTAACCATAATCTGAACGATCGCATCTGCTGCTTTCATATCCATTCCTTCTTCCTTTTTTAATTTCACTATGTGATATTGCGTTTCACTTTATTGCATGTTACCATGTGAGCAATTGCCAAACAATGTAACCGGTTTATTTTTGTCAGCCGAAAAATCGATTTGTTCAAGTTGGACAAAAGTAAAGCGAAACCGAGTTTTAAAGGAGATAAAAAATGGAAGAAAAACAATTAAAAATCAACCATTCCGTACAAAAAGCCTTTACGATCATCGAGCTGATGGCGGCGGCGGAAGATCCACTCTCCCTCCGCAGCATCTCGACGCAGACGAACCTTCCAAAAGCCACGGCCTTGAGATTGCTCTATACGTTGATGACGATGGGGTATGTCCAGCAAAATCAAGGGAACGCAGACTATTCCCTCTCTTTGAAATTCAAGCTGCTGACCAATGACAGCGACATCAGCCAAGACATCGTCGCCTATGTTCGCCCTTATATGCAGCAGATGTCTAAAGAGCTGGGTGAAGCAACCTGTCTTTCGATTTGTGACAATCAAGAACTGGTCTATGTCGAATCCATCGACAGCCAAGACAACCTGTTGACCGTCACCCAAAAAATCGGAAAGCGGGCGCCGCTGTATTGTACCGGCTCTGGAAAGCTGTATTTAGCAAATATGCCTGCGGATGAGCTGCAGCATTATTTAGACCACACGTCATTGATGCCTCTGACAACTCAGACGAAAGCCACAAAAAAAGAGCTCGCGGCTGAACTCGCCTTAGTAAAAAAACAAGGCTATTCGATCGACGATGAAGAATGCGAGATCGGGGTAAAATGTGTCGCCGTTCCATTACTAGACAAGCAGCGATCGGTTCTTGCGACGATCAGCGTCTCGATGCCGACGATTCGTGCGACAGAGGAAATGCTTCAAGAAACGATCACTCTGCTCACCCACACAGTAGCAACCCTTGAAAAATGATTTTTTGACCCTGGCCCTCAGAAAATAATAGGAGATTACTATGACATCATTAAAAGAAATTTTGCAAACACCAAGATTCTCTGAACTGTCGCTCCTCAATCAAAAGGCTGACCTAGAACGGCCGCTAGATACGATCGAAATTTTTGAAACGCCTGATATTCTTTACTATATTCCGAAAAATGCCCTGCTCGTCACTACAGGCATGGCGTTTTGTGAGGACCCTGACGGACTGTGCACTCTTGTCAAATCACTGGCAGAGCTGCCTTCCGCTGGATTGGCGATCAAGCTTGGGCGTTATTTACCTCATGTGGACGCGCAGGTTTTAGCATTAGCGGACGACTTGAACTTTCCTATTTTGCAAATCCCTGTCAGTATGCCGTTGGGAGATATCTCCCATAAGCTGTTGAGCTTTTTATGGCACGACCAAACCGAGCAGGTCTTTTTTGCTTTGGAGATTCAGCAAAAGTTTGTCAATTTGATGGTTCATGGCGCCTCTTTTGAGATTTTGATCAAAGAGCTCAGTTCCATGATCCAGCAATCGGTCCTGTTGATCGATCCTTTTGGGAAGATCGTCAGCTCTCACCTACAATTTTCAAATTCAGCGGTATTGAAGGATAGAAAAGAAGCCTTCTTAGAAAAAATTCGTGAATGTCAGTTAAAGAAGCAGCGGGAGACGCTGTTATTTGATTTTGCCCATGAAAAGATGCTGATCAGCATCTTCCCTCTTAATTCAGATCGTTACTTGCCTTACATGCTTGTTATCTTCGAGCCCGACAAGCTGCCCTATCCCTTCTCTCAGTTTGTCATTCAGCAGTCCCTGACTGTTTTAACACTAGCCTTGTATAAAGAACAAACTCTGCTAAATGAAAAAAGAGCCGAACGCAGAAATCTTTTGACCTATTTATTAAGCCGCAAGACCTCCTCGGAGGAAGACACGGATTGGCTCCATTACAAAAGGCACTTTCCTAAGCTCAACTCCACTTATTACCGCGTGATTTTTATCCATTCTTTTATAAAAAAGGACCAGCATTATTATGTAAAAGAGATCGATGCACTCATTTATGACTATCTCTTTCAAGAAGTCGAGAAAAAATCTGAGAATATTTTGCTTTTTCCAACGGAGAATCTCAATCAGATGGTGCTAGTCCTTCAGAAGAAAGCGGAGATTTTACCGATTTTAGAAAAGCTCCACAAAGAGCTGTTGGATCTCTTTGGTATTTATGCACGATTTGGTATTGGTGATCCTGTTAATAATATCGACCTGCTCCACTTCTCCTACAAAGAAAGCAAGCAAGCGCTGGAAGAATCCGAAGATCGTACGACGTTTGTTTCCTATAATAAGATCCAGGGAATCAAGCGCATCACTGAAAATGTATCCAATGAAGACATGCGCTATTTCTGCATATCGATTTTGAAAAATTTAGCCTATCCTGAGAATGAACAAGACCAAGAGATGAGAAAGACCTTGATGACCTATC
Source organism: Enterococcus sp. AZ048 (assembly GCF_051715125.1). Classification (NCBI taxonomy): domain Bacteria; kingdom Bacillati; phylum Bacillota; class Bacilli; order Lactobacillales; family Enterococcaceae; genus Enterococcus; species Enterococcus sp. AZ048. The sequence continues at coordinate 669,274 of NZ_JBIOTD010000002.1, forward strand.
TCGATCAACAATGCGAGATCACTAAAACTGCCGAAATGTTATTTATCCATCGCAATACGGTCAAATACCGCATCAAAAAATGCGAGGAGCTTTTAAACAATAACATCGATCATCCTGAATTTTCTTTACAGCTGCGTGTCGCGTTGTTCCTCTCTGATCCCGAAGCGAAGGACATCGAATAGCCAAAAAAACAGACGACTGAGCCAGCATCACTGCCGCTTAGTCGTCTGTTTTTAGTTATCGGTTAATACATCGTTTCCATCACCTCAGCCGCTGCTTCTTTTTCTTGATAATATTTATTGATCCCATAAAAAACAAGCGTTCCTGCAACGATGATCCCGATGGCTAAATAAAAGGCGTAGACCTTTGTGCCTGTCGCATCAGAGATCATCCCTGTAACAGACGGGACGATGACCGAGGCAGACATGCCGAAGAAATTAAAGACACCATAAGTAGTAGCGATACTTTTCTTCGGGGCAAATTGCCCTAGCCATGAAATAATGATTGGTTCAACGGCAAGTTTACCGAAGAATCCGTAGGCCATTATCCCAATGATCAATAACACCTGATTATTAGTAGTGATCGTCATAAAGAGCACACTTGCTGCTAAAATTTCTAGCAGGATGATGATCGTTGTTTTTTTATGAGGAATCTTATCTGCGATCCGGCTGAAAAACAACGCCCCTGGTATTGCCGTAAAGAAGACTAAGGAAGACGCAATCCCAATGCCTGTCCCTTGGAAGCCGCGTTCAGTTTCTAAAAAATTGGGCAGCCACGTGTCGATCAGATAGTATGTGTACAGCGTCGAAAAGTACAACACGTATGCAGCGATCATCGGCAATTTGAAAAGATCCTTGAGTGTGCCCTTTGGCTTTGCAGCTGTTTGTACCTGTGGGGCGGGCATCGGTTTTTCTTCACGAATCATTTTTTTGAAGACACCCAACATCACGACGATCAAGAGCGCCGTCATAAGTAATAACGATTGCCATGGCAACACCCCTTCTCCAACTAAAAAGCTGGAAGAGACTAATCCTAAGCCGCTGCCAATGGCCGTCCCGCTATTTACGATCGCGGTAGCCAAACTCTTCTTGTTCGCTGGAACATATTCTGTCGTCAGTGAATACGCCACGCCATAATAAGTACCACAGCCTAAGCCTGCCAGCACACTCCCGAGAAAGACGGTGGATAAGGCCGATGCCGACGCCACGATCAGTGTTCCAAGGCCAAATAGCAAGAATCCAGGAATCAAAATCTTTTTTTTCCCAAACCGATCCACTAACAGGCCCGATGGAATCTGCATGCTTACATACCCTAAAAAGTAGAAACTCGATATATTGCCCAAGCTTGAATCCGTTGCTCCGCCAAAGTACGCGCTGATAATAGGATAGATCGGCGTAAGAACCATCCGATAGATCCAGATCACCACCCACCCGGCGGTCAGGATAAAAATGATTTGCTTCCAATAGGGAGCTCGCGTTGTTCTTGTTTGTTCTTCCATGTTTATACGTCCTCCCTTACATGACACCCTTAATGGCCCGCATGGTCAACGATGCAGGCCACCTATTTCTCCCTTATTTTTTGATAAATTCCCCTGGGAAGTCTGCGGTCACGCCTGCTTCCTGACTGTAGATCGATTCGCCCCGTAAGATTGTTTGAACCACCTGTGCGCCGATCTCGCGTCCAATATAAGGACTGATTTTGTTGCGGTATTCCAGGTCTTCCGCTTGCAGCGTATAGGCCGCCTTTGGTTTGATCAATACGAAATCCGCGTCTTTGCCGATACTGATCCGTCCTTTTGTATCCAGATCATAGCGATCTGCTGGATTGGTCGCGATCACATCCGCGAACATTTTCAAGCTCATTCCACGTTTTTGGACCCCTTCGTCAAACATCACATCAACATTGTTTTGAACGCCGGAGATACCGCCCCACGCTTCAAAGGCATTTTCTTTATCCTTTAAATCAGGGGTACATGGAGAATGATCCGATGTCACAAAAGCGATCTCTCCTGCCAATAATTTATCCCACATCGCTTTTCGTGTTTCCAGATCGCGAATTGGCGGAGAACATTTCACCACCGGTCCAATAGCATCCAATTCATCCGTATGGAAATATAAATAATGTGTACACGTTTCACAGGTAACGTCCACGCCCTCTGCACGAGCTTTCGTTACTTCCTCAACCCCTTCAGGACACGCAACGTGACAAATGTGGATGCGGCAGCCCGTTTCTTTCGCCAAAAGAATCGCTCGACGAATCGGCTCAACTTCCGTGAAGACTGGGCGGCTTTCTACATAGGCCTTCAATGTCGTCTCCCCATTGGCATAGGCAATCTCCCCTAATTTATCCGTGATCGCCGCATTCTCCGCATGGATCGCTAGAACCTTGCCTGTTTCTGCGATTTGCTTCATCCCTTCATATAAAGAATAGTCATCCACATTCATGAAATCGCCATCGATCGTCCGGTCGCCGCAAGTCGCCATGAAACATTTATAAGCCGCGACACCACCATCGTTTAATTCTTGAATACCACCCTTCAAATTTAACGGCGTCAATCCGCCAAAGGAGCCTACATCGGAGCGTAATTTGTTTTTCCCAGCTGAATACTTGATTTCTAAGCTTTCAGCGTCGGTCGTAGCAGGAACTTGATTCAAAGGCATTTCCATAAAGGAGGTAACGCCACCTTTAGCACAAGAAGCAGTCCCGGTCACATAGCCTTCCCACTCATCCCGGTACCCGCCGCCAGGATCTGTGATGTGGACATGTGCGTCCACCATTCCTGGGCTGACCACTAAACCTGACGCGTCGATCACTTTATCGCCGTCTAACCCCTTGCCGATGGCGACAATGATGCCGTCCTTGACTGCGACATCCGTCTCAACTTCCCCGCTTTCTAAAATGACTAAACCGTTTTTGATAACTAAATCATGATTCATACTTTTCCATCCTCTCTTTTTTTAAAGTCAATTTAATCAAAAGCCTCTTCGGTCGTATCCTCCGAGCCTAATTTCCTTAAGACATAATAAATAGCAAATGCGCAGGAGAAGCCGACGAGCCAAGACACGTTTGAGATCGCCTGCAATGCGGGAATGAACTGACCGCTCAATGAAATCAGCAAGGCAATGATCGTCGCGATGTAGGCTTGACGATTTAATCCCCGATACACATTTTTTGTATTGTTTTCTTTTGGATCAATATAAAGTGCGTCCAAATTGATCGTTTGATCCTTGATAAAGAAATAATGAGCGATCATGACCCCTGCCACCGGTCCTAAAACTGCCCCAATCGAATTTAAGAAAATAAAGATGCTGTCGGCATTTTCCATCAATTTCCATGGCATGATCAGGTAGCTGATGACACTGGCGATGACTACACCTTTTTTGTAATCGACTTTTTTAGGGAACAACGCCGACAATTGGTACGCCGCCGGGATAATATTCCCTGTCGCATTCGTAGAGATCGTGGTCAGTAAAAATACTGTCATCGCGATAATGACTGCCGGGAAATTGTCCCACCGATCAACAATGTTCAGCACGTTCCATTCCTGAATACCGTAGTGAATCGAGCCGCCAATCAAGATCGCCACACTGGAGAGAGCAAAGATCACGTAGGCAACTAACAGACTCGCCATCTGCCCCACCGTTTGATCTTTTGTCGATTTGGCGTTCTGAGTAAAGTCGGAGACGCTTGCCCCAGGTGCTGCCCATACAGCTAACACCGAATTAATGATCATAAAATACGCGAATATCGGATTGATACTTTGAGTCGCTCCGCTTGTATCGAAGGATAAAATCGCTCCGATCCCGCCTGCTGCACGAACCGCCCAGATCGCCATGCCCCCGAAGACGAGATAGATCAACGGACTTAGTATCGCCGTGAATTTGTTTAAGATGTTGCCGCCGCCGATTCCAATCAGCATATTGAGCGCCCAAAACAAGGTGAATGCCAGCAATCCCGGAATGCCGATTCCGAAGAAACTAGCTGAACCGCCGACCGCCAAGAAGCCGGGCCAAATTTTTCCAATCAATATTAAAAGTGCTAATGATCCCGTATAATTCTGTAGGCCAAACCAAGCGATCGCCGCGACACATCCACGGAGAAAACCGGGAAGCTTGGCGCCAATATCACCGTACGTCGACCGCAAATGAAGCGCGAAAGGAATGCCGTATTTTGAGCCCGCCCGTCCATTCATGGTCATAAACAACGCAACAACAAGTGCACTGATGATCAACGCCATCATGACATTTATTGGTGACAACCCTAAAAATAGAAACCCTCCAACCGCCGTATAATTAGGAATGTTATGCACAGAACCCATCCAGAGAGTAAAATAATTTTTTGCCCCCATGTTTCGCTTCTCCGGTGTTTTAGGCAGCATATCATCGTTGTAGCCCCGCTCTTTAAATCGAGCGACTTCTTCTTCTGAAACTTGATAATCTGTGTTTTCCACTGGTGCGCCTCCTTCTTCAATTAAAACGTGCTCCTTTTCTAACTGACCTTATTGTAAGCGTTTTAAAAACAATGCACATTAGTCGAAAGAACAAAAACGATCGCCCCTTTTTGTTCACTATGAACAAGCACTTTTTTTGTTTTTAAGCGTATGATATGAGGTATATTCATGCGTTTAAAAAAGAGGCTACTTACTATCCAGTGACGATCACTAAATACGAAGTAGCCTCCTCTATCTGCTTATTCTTTTTGTTCCATCAACTCTGTATAACTTTTTGTTCCATTAAAAATATCAAGGTTAAGCTCGTTCTCATCACTCGCGATGATCATCGCGACCAGCACATCAACATCGACGTTTAACAATGTTCTGAATACGCCAGAAAACCAATCGATCCCAGCCAATAAAGCGATGCTCTCCGTCGGCAAGCCAAGCATCGGCATCACTGTCGCTAATGCTACCAAGCCGCCGCCGGGAACAACGACTGTTCCTAAACACGCTAGCGTTGAGAGCAAGACTGCTTGTGCCAATTGACCGATCCCAAGTTCGATACTGAAAAACTGGGCAAAGGTGACGATCGACAAGGAAAGATACATCGACAAGCCATTGCTGTTCAGGCTCATTCCTAGAGGCATCACGAGCTTATTGATTCGGTCTCCGATCCCTAATTTTTCTCGTCCATCTTCTATCTTGATTGGTAATGAAATAGCCGAAGACGTTGTTGTAACAGCGATCATGGTGATTCGCCAGATGTTTTTTATCAATCGTGGAAGACTGACTTTACAGTAGACAGCGGTTATCACAAACCAAATGAGCAAATACAAGACCGCCGCGACACCAAAGGTCAACAGAAACTTCATGAGTGTTCCTAACACACCGATTCCGATATCGCCGACAACTGCCGCGATCAAACTGAAAATACCGATGGGTGCTAATTTCATGATCATCGTGACCATTCTCAAAACAACGTTGTTGAAGCTAGAGATCCAATCTAAAATGTGCGTGCTGTTCTCGTCGCTTTTGATCACACTTAAGGCCAAACCAAACATCAGGGAAAAGACGATGACTTGGATCATATTCGCTTCCGCCATTGCGGAGACGATATTTTGCGGGATAAAGCCTAAGACTACTTCCTGCAGCCCACCCTCATTGACAGCTAGATCACTCACCCCGGAGAGGGTATTTTCCAAGCCAACACCGGGTTTAAAGACGAGTCCGAAGACGATCCCGATTGCTGCGGCTACGACGGTTGACCCCATGAACCACAGGACCAGTCTTACGCCTATTTTTCGCAGCTCTTTGATTTCCAATCCGCCGACTGCTTCTATCACTGATCCCATGATCAAGACAACTACAGACATTTGGATCAGGCGTAAAAATAAGTCACCGACGAGTTTGATGCCTACAATGTTCTTTTGAAAGACTGCGCCAAATAAAATCCCTAGGACCATCGCTATCATGATTTGATTGGTCAAGCTTATTTTTCGAAGTGCTCGCATGCGTTTACCTCGCTCTCTTATACAGAAAAAACGGCCGTGACTACTTGGCTTTCTTTAGATTGGATAATAGGAAGAGAATCGACCCAACGACCAGCAAAACGATCGCAATATAAAAGCCCATTACTTTTGATCCCGTTGCATCAGAAATCGAACCCGTCAATGTCGGCGCGATAACTGAGGACATCATTCCAAAGAAATTAAATACACCCAATGTTGTTCCAATACCCACTTGCGGCGCATTTTCACCGAGCCAAGAAATAATGATCGGCTCAACCGCTAATTTACCTAAAAATCCATACATAATCAAGGCGATCATCAAGAAGGTCGATGTTGATGAGCGAACCGTGATCAATAGCATCACTGCCGCCAAAAGTTCAAGGATCACAATAAAACGAATTTTTTTATCCATATATTTGTCTGCTAATTTACTAAAGAACAGAGCGCCCGGAATCGAAGCAAAAGCCACCAATGAAGAAGAGAATCCGATCGCTGCGCCTTGGAATCCACGTTCCGTTCCCAAGAAATTTGGCAGCCATGTCACGGTCATGTAGTAGGCATAGCATGTCGCAAAATAGAGAATGTACGTAAACAGCATCGCCGGAGACAATAAGGTTTTCATTGATACGGCTTCTTTCGGCTTCTCTTCAACCACTTCTTTTGGCTGATTGAAGGCCACGTCGTCTTTATTGCTGCGGATCACTAAGCTGAAAGCTGCTAACATTACCAAAATAAGTGCCATCGAGATATACATCATGACTTGCCAAGGGAGACCCAATTGGACAACCAAGTAACTGGAGAGGATCATCCCGATCCCGGACCCTACAGCAGAACCGCTATTAACGATCGCTGTGGAGAAGCTTTTCTTTTCCGCCGGAATGTTTTGCGAAGTCAGTGAGTACGCCGAGCCATAGAAGGAGCCGCAGCCGATCCCTGCCATGAAACTTCCGATATAGATCATTGAGATCGTTGAAGCTTGAGAAATAATAAAAGCGGCTAATGCGAAGAAGATGAATCCTGGGATCAGGACTTTCTTCTTACCGATTTTATCTACTAAAAACCCTGCAGGTATCTGCATGATCACATACCCTAGGAAATAGAAACTTGAGATGGAGCCTAATGCCGTATCTGAGACGTTTCCTCCCAGTGACGCATTGATTTGCGGATACACAGGTGACAAGGCCGAACGGTAAATCCAAATCGACACCCATCCTGAGCAAAGTAAAACGATGATTTTCTTCCAATATTCCATACCGATTCGTTCGTTGTTCATTTCCATCTTTCTTCCCCCGTCTACATCTAGTTAGTTGTATCTTTTCAACACTACGTTCCTTAACCGTTTGTACCGTTCGCATCTTCTACTCTTATTGTAAAGTGAGTCCTCTTCAGATACATTTAACAGTACGAACAAATGTGAAATTCTTTTTGTGCGCTTTAACTAATCACATACTGATAAGTCCTTACACTTCATACACCTGCAAGGCTGCTTTAGTCGCTTCCCCTTTAGTGATTTCCGCTCCGTAATAGATCAGGGCTGCCTCTAATGCGCCTAAAACGTGCAGAACATTTTCGCGTCGGCTGCTGTAGCCCATGTTCCCGATCCGCCACACTTTTCCTTTTAAATCGCCAAACGAAGAGGCAATCTCGACTCCAAATACTTCCAAGAGCATGCTGCGGATCGCTTCACCGTCATCGGCTCCTTCTGGAATTAAAATAGGGGTCACAGTCGGCATTTTAGTTTCCATATTTCCGAAGAAACCAAGCCCCATCGCCTGAATCCCTGCCACGATCGCATCATCATTTAATTGATGACGTGCCCACACATTCTCGATGCCTTCGTTGATCATCGCGCGCAGCCCTTCATGCAAGGCGTAAATCATTGTCGTTGCCTCTGTGTGATGATTGATTCGTTCGGAGTTCCAGTAACGCTGCAACTGGCTTAAATCCAAATAATTGCTGCTGATAGGATTGTCGTTGCGATCGACTTTGCTTAAGCCCAACTCTTTTTGGTAGCGGCTCGTCAACACCTTTTCAACGCGGTCATTATAGGTAATCAGAGACATGCCAGAAGGCACGCTCACACATTTTTGCGTTCCGCCGATCGCCATATCGACCTTCCATTCGTCGACATATATCGGCACACCACCGTATGTTGCGACCATATCGACCACAAAGAAAATATCCCGTTCACGACAAGCCGCACCGATTTTATCCAACGCCTGCATCTGACCGTTGGCGGTTTCTCCGTGGACCATCGTGACGATCTTTGGTTGAAAATCATCGATGGCTTTAATGATGACTTCCTGATCAAAAGGCTCTGTCCATTCTTTCTCCAAATACTTTACGTCCGCTTTTGCTCGTTCGCAGATTTCTCCCAAAAGGTATGCAAAACGACCATATACCGGAATCAGTACCTTATCTCCCGGTTCGATAAGTGCGATTAAAGCAGCTTCTAAGCCTGAGCGGGATGTCCCGTCAATTGCAAAAGCTTGCTCATTTTTCGTTCCGAAAGGGATCTTGATCATTTCTTTGACCGCATCCATAATTGTTAAAAAGGCTGGATCAAATTGGCCCAAGATCGTTGAGCTCATCACTCTCAATACATTGGGATGGGCTTCTACCGGACCTGGGGTCATAATGGTACGACGCGGGATGACTAATTCTGAAAACATATAAATTCCTCTTTTCTCTTTTTGAGTTGCGACATTGTGGTTGTCTACTTCGCATAATCATTCATATTTTTTAGCCAAAATAACTAAAATAGTCTTGTTTCTCGAGACCCCCTTGCCTATAATTGGTCTAGGAGGTTGCCATGAGAACATTACTTGATGTACTACAAATTCCACGTTTTTCTGATTTGACGTTACTTACAGAGCCCTCGTTCGCTAAATTGCCGCTAGATAGTATCGAGATCAGCGAGACACCGGACATTTCTTTTTATATACCGGAGAATACGTTTCTTTTGACCACCGCGATGATTTATCGTGACGATCAAACGAAGCTATTTGAGCTGATCGATTCGCTGCAAGAAAAAAATGCGGCTGGTTTGGGGATCAAGATCGGGCGTTTTATCGATGCCATTGATCAGCGAGTGATCGATTATGCCAATAAGGTAAAATTTCCGATCGTTCAAATCCCGCTTTCCATTCCTCTGGGGAGTCTTCTCCACCAGATGCTCAACTTTTTATGGGATAAAAAAGCCGAACAGTTAAACTATGCACTGGACATCCAGCGGCGTTTTTCAAATATGCTGGTCAACGATGTCAGTATGGCGCGTTTTATCGCTGACTTTGGCCGTCTGATCAAGACGCCCGTCATTCTGGTCGATCCTTATAAACGGGTGCAGGCGTCGTCGAAACATTTTTCGAATACATCGAAACCCGCCGAATATTACATTGATCAATTAGAGCAGCTAGATCCTGATTTTGTAAAAAAGAAAAATGATTCCGTTTTAATCAATGATCTCGATCAAAAAGCCTTTTTGGTTTCTTATTTTTCAGTAGAACCCAATCATTATTTTCCGCATTCTCTCGTTGTTCTGAATTCTGAAAAAATTCCGTATCCTGTCTCGAATTTTGCTTTGGAGCAGGCGACATTGGTTTTGTCTTTCATGCTTTATAAGAACCAGAAGATCCAAGAGTCCTTTGATGCACTGAAGACGGATTTTTTCAACCGAATGATCGAGATTCAACAGGAGCCGAATCAGGAACCTCGAGACTGGCTCGACCTTGGTAGAACTTACGGATTAGTCAAAGCACGCCATTACCGGGTGATCTACGCCGCTTGCCAACAAAGCGACCTGGATCATTCGCGAATCAAATTCCAAGAAGAAGTGAGTGAATTAAGCTTCAATTGGCTAAATGACAAGCTTTCCCACCATATCCGCGATGTTTCCTTATTCAAAATGAAGGACCCTGCTCACTTTGCGATCGTTAGTCAGCATAAGGAAGAACAACTCGCGGACATTTTAGAAAATGTCGCGACAGATCTATCCCAGCGATTGAATATCCAACTGCAATTCGGCTTAGGAAATGTGTATGCCTCCATCGAGGACATTGGAAAATCCTTCATCGAAGCCAAAACGGCATTTGAAGAAATGCATCTGCTCTCGAAAGTACCGATGATCTACCAATACCAGCAAAAAGGGATGCGCAGTCTCTTTGAAAAAATGGGCCATTCAGACATCACGTATTTTTGCGAAATTTCTTTGAAGGAACTTGCCTATCCAAAAGAACCTGCAATGATCGAATTACGTAAAACATTGAAATATTATTTAGATTATCAATGCGAGATTGCTCGGACAGCAAAAGCGCTGTTCGTTCACCGAAATACGATCAAATATCGAATCGAACAATGTAGCTCGATCATTGGAAAAAATGTCCACGATCCCGGTGTCAGTCTCGATTTACGCCTGGCTCTGGAGCTTTCGGAAGAAAATAATACATGAAACAGCGTAAGGTACAAGAATTGCCGGATGATTATCCCACAATTCTTGTACCTGCTTTGCCCAATAACGCTTGGTCCGCTTCTTCCAGAGCACAAATAATCGCGGTTTTCCCTTGACGCGCAAAATTAATGGCTGCTTCGATTTTTGGTCCCATGCTGCCGTCAGCAAAGTGACCGTCCTGAAAATGTTTCTGAGCGGTTTCTGGCGTAATGGTCTCTAATTTTTCTTGATTTGGTTTTCCATAGTTAATGTAGACATTGCTGACATCGGTGAGCATCATAAATACATCTGCGTTCACCTGTTCTGAGAGCTTCTTGCCCGTGTGGTCTTTGTCGATCACCGCTTCGATCCCGCTTAAAAGACCATTTTCTTTTCGTGATACAGGGATACCTCCGCCGCCACCGGCTACGACGATCGTGTTTTGGTTCAACAGATTGACGATCGAATTCACTCCATGAATCGCTAAAGGCTTAGGCGATGGCACGACACGACGGTACCCGCGGCCCGCATCTTCCGCCATATTCCAATTCCGTTCCTTCGACATTTTCTCCGCCTCTTCTTTTGAATAAAAGACACCAATCGGTTTCGTCGGTTTTTGGAAGGCTTCATCTTCAGCAGAAACTTCTACTTGTGTCAACAAGGTGACCACGTCACTGGTCAAACCTTCTTCTTCGATTTTATTTTTGATGGTTTGCTCCATTAAATAGCCGATAAATCCTTGAGACTGTGCATTACACACGTCCAAAGGAAACGGTGGGACTACATCTTTCGCTTCTTCATTTTGTCGCAAAATATTCCCCACCTGCGGCCCATTTCCATGAGTCACCAAGATTTGATAATCCAGCTTTTCAACCTTTGCGATCATTTCAGCGCTCGTTTCGATGTTTTTCAACTGCGCTTCCACGGTTTCTTCCTGACCTGGTTTCAATATTGCGTTGCCACCAAGGGCCATAACTACCCGATTTGCCATTTTTTTCCTCCTTCATATCCCGTTTCTTTTTCGTTATCGCCCTTCTCATTCGCCGCGATTCGCGTTGCCTCACGGCGTTCGTTTCTAAAATAATTAAGCGTTCTGGAAAATCCTGCCAAAAAATCAGCCCCCGATGTATGACCCGTCTGCAATACCAATTGAATTGCCGGTTCTAATTCGCCGGTGATTTCGCTGACCGCCTTCAGCAACTGTAGGATGGACTGGTTGAAACGCTGGTCCAATACGCATAAAAGATAATGCTTGCTTACGTCCGTTGTCAGATCAGCTACAGAGAGCAGCTTCGTTCTCAAGTAGGTCTCTAATTTCGTGTCCCTATTGTCTAAAATTAGTCGGGCAGCCAAATATCCAATGAGCATATCGTCTCCTGAAGGCGTCAGCCCCGGCCCCCGACCAATCAAAAAATGAAGGGCTTTGCGCTGATGAGGCAAAGAATCTGAACAAAGAGCATCGATTGCCTTGGTGAAGTCATTTCCACTGTCAAACACCGTCGATAAGGGTTCCTGATACCCGGTCGGCTTCTTCACTTTTTTCAAAGAGAAACTATATTCTTTCCAACCTTCAGCAGTCAGTCCGCCAGTCGACACGTAATGAGAGGTATATTCCCGTGTCGGTGATACGACCAGTTGTCTTCCGGCGATTCGTAAGATCCTGTTTTGCATGATCAGCGGATCGCCGACGCGGACTTCCGAGAGCAATTGTTCAAAATCAGATGCCTTTAGATAAATTCCATTGGGGACAGCCGCCGTTTGTTCAGTCGAAATGACCGCCAATCGTTGACTGGTTTCATCCTGAATATTGAAGCTATGGTTAAATTTGCTGTGGACGTGCCACCGGCTTTTTAAAATCGATTGCTCAAGGATTTCCCGATCCGAGCAGCAGGCCTCTATCAGCATCGCATTTCTCTCCTTTATTCGTTGAATCCTAGTTTCTTTGCATAGGCTAGAACGGCTTTTTCAAAACAATCAATCGGCGGTGTCACTGTTCCCGCACCGATTTGTCCCTTTCCAGCCTTCTTATTCGCGATTCCCGTATTGATGACTGGCAAGATGCCCGTTTCAACAACTTTTCTCGCATCGATACCTAAGCAGATCCCTTTGAAATGCCACGTAGGAACAGGGAAATTCGGATTGCTGTCGATACAGATTTCCGTCATCTCATTGCTGGTGTTCAAGGCATCATAAAAGCCGCCTGAACCGACGAATCGCGTCACTGCCGGAGCAGCGATCATCGCCATGCCGCCAACACCAAAGGTTTCTGTAATTGCACTATCTCCCATGTCTGGTGAAGCATCGGCTTCGCTGAATCCTGAGAAGTACAGACCTTTCGGCGTGTTCACAGGACCAGTGAACCATTCATCCCCCATCCCTGCGATTCGAATACCAAATTCATGCCCGTTCCGGCACATGGCTGTCACGATAGTCCCTTCTTGAATTTTCCGAGCCCCATCCATGACTGCTTTGGCTGAAGCCATCATGATGTTCAAGAAGAATTGATCCGTATCCGCCAAGAACTGAATGACCTCTTGTTTCTCTTCCTCGAACTCTTTTAATGAGACGATCGCAGGCGCAACTTCCTTCAAGAAAGCCAATGATGCCGCGATGTTCCGTTGGTGGAACTCATCCCCCATCGAAATCGCTTTGGCAACTAAGACATTGACATTCAAGCCGTTATCCATCGTTTTTAATGCTGCGCTTAGAACTGGTCCCAGCGTATTTTTCATCCAATGCAGACGGTTGACGACTTCTTCAGAATAAGCACCAAAACGTAAGACTGCTCCAATGCCTTCATTCATTGTGCAATAGGCACGATTGCCGTCCGTTTTATTTTCGACGACCAATACAGCCATATTGGCAGAGGTGATGCCCCCCATCGGCCCTACTGCATCCACATGATGGCAAGGAATCAGAGTGACTTCGCCAGACTCTAACTGCTGCCGAACCTCTTCCTCTGTTTCGCCCCATCCTTCAAACAGCGCGGCGCCGACACAGGCCCCTTGAATCGGGTCGATCATTTGGTCGTAACGAATCGGTGGTCCAGCATGTAACAAGACCTTGCCTTCATTTAATTCAGAAATCACGGTTTTCGCAGGTACTACATCTAATAAGAAAGGAGAACCGGCTACAATTTTTGCGGCGACCGCTTGGTTTGCTTCATCAATTGTTTTGTACACTTTTCATTCTCCTCCTAATTCAATTCCGCTTTATTCAAAAACTGCAATGCTTTTTGCAAGGTTGGATTTCCGCCAGCAACTGGCTGCCAGTCAAATTGAACGGCTTTGCCATGATGACTGATGATCGCGTCAGAAAAACTCCGCAGACCAATGTTTATAAATGCCTCATTCGTAAGCAAACGCATCATTTCTTTAGAAGGTGCGATTTGCGGGTTGCTGCTGGTTTTTTTCGGTAAAACAGTTCTTTCTGGAAGCGTCAATGGGTGTCCTAACATAACTAATGCCAGCTTGACCGCTTGCGCATTGCTCGTACATAAAATCGTTCCAGCTTCTTCTAAAATCGCCTTTTGTTCTTCCATGTTTTGCGGATCTTCATCCGTCCCGACGATCGTTGCTATAACTGCCAATTCACGCCCTTCGGAGGCGGCTTTTTTCTTGATTTCTTTGATTGTTGGAGCCAATTCTTTTGCCATATTTTCATGGGAACCATAGCCTAGAACATCATCCAGCAAGATCACGGCAGTCGTTGCTTCGTCTGCGGCTTGGGCCAGCATTTCTTGTCGCTTGCTTGGATCGATCATCGGGTGCGGTTTTCCTTGTGTGTAGATGTCGTCTCCCAAATCAATGATCTCGTGGACGCCATCCTTTAAGATAAAGCCAGCCTCTGTTTCCTGATCTTCCTTCAGCCCTAGCGCTCGTTTCATTAGCATCGCTGCTTCATAGGCCAACGTTCCGCCAGAATAAAGCCCTTTGATCCCTGTTTGTCCTGAGACAAATGAATACCCTGGATTTTCCAGTTCATCCGACTTCACTGCGACCTTCTCCTCTTCCATCAGTTGAACGGCGATTTCAGCAGCTTCTTCTAATGTATAGGCTCTATAAAGATTCTCTTCATGATCGGTCGGTTCTTCGCCTAAGAAAATCGTAACAACTGGTTTTGAAGCGCTTCTCAATAGATCAAGCACCTCATCCCGTACGCTTGGTGCAGGTGGTTTGGAAATAACGACGATCACTTTTGTCTCTGGATCTTTTTCCAATGTTGCGACACTGTCCTTCAGCGTGATACCGCCAACTTCAGCTTTTAAATCGCGCCCGCCGGTTCCGATCGCATTGGTCACGCCGCCGCCTAATTTATGAATCAAGGTCGTTACTTCTTGAATCCCTGTTCCAGAGGCCCCGACAACGCCGATACTCCCTTTGCGAACTGCGTTGGTAAAGGCTACAGGAATGCCATTGATGATTCCCGTCCCGCAGTCTGGACCCATTAATAGCAGACCTTTTTCATGAGCCAGTTTTTTTAAACGAACTTCATCTTCCAGTGCGACGTTGTCACTAAAACAGAAGACGTGCTTGCCTTCGTCCAACGCGTGCTCGATCTCGCCTGCCGCATGTGTTCCTGGAATTGAGAAAACAGCTACATGAGCATCTTCGCCAAGCGCTATCGCTTTGTCCCATGTTTTTACTGTTTCTGTCCCTTTTTCATTGCCGCCCTTGCTTTGCTCCGCTAAGAATTCATCAATTGTGCTCAACACATTTTGGATCAATTGTTCCTCTGTTTCCTGGATGTCTAAAACGATCGCCATGTCATTTGAGGACACCTCTTCAAGTTCGGATGTATATAAGCCACCTGTTTTGAAAATATCTTTATTTGCTGGTGTTCCCATCATAACGGACGCCTTGTTCACGCCATCTAGCGTATTTAATCGATTCGTTAACAACATTAATACGATCGAATCTTGATAACTGTTTTTTTGAATAATCGTGTGTAACACGTGATTCCCTCACTCTCTGTTAGTTGGTTGCAAAACTCCCAGTTTCTCCATATTGATCAAAATGGATCGTATCACTTTCCAAATAGTCTACTACCTTCCTCGCCACAGGAATTCCTTCAGAGGAGTATTCCTCATACTTGATCTGATTGGTTTCTCCTGGGTAATAGACTTGCTTAAAGCCAGCAGCTGGAGCGATGCTATGCAATTCTTCAATCATGGTTTCAATACTGTGCTTAAAACTTGCCAAATCAGTAAAGCGTCGTGGATCAATCAAAATAAATAATTGTCCGAGGTTGCGTTTTTCCGTTAGGTCACTATACATAGAAGAAACGTTTTTTCCGAAAGGCAGACCTAGCAGCATACCTGATAACACATCTACCATCATCATCAAACCAAACCCTTTTGGTCCAGCCATTGGCAATAAACCATTGACCTCATGAGGATTCGTTGTTGGTTTCCCGTCCGCATCCACTGCCCAAGTATCAGGAATATCTTGGTCTTTTGAACGTGCATCTAAAATTTTCCCCCACGCTTGAACCGTTGTTGCCATATCAAAAACAACCGGTGCGCCATGTTCCCTAGGTGCTGCAAAAGCGATCGGATTCGTTCCAAAATAGTTTTCCGAACCGCCAAAAGGAACGACCATGGGATCTGACTGGCACATTGAAATAGCGATGAGGTTTTCTTCTGCGGCTCGCTTTACATAATACGAAAGTGCGCCGCAATGACTGATCCGCTTCACACCAACGATTGCTGCACCAGATTCTTTTGCCTGATCGATCGCATATTCTAACGCCTGAAGCGCCACGAATTGCCCGACACCATTGTCTCCATGAACGATTCCTGTACTTGCGCCAGTTCGTTCAAAGGTGATTTTAGGATCAAGTGTCACGCCGCCTTTCGCGATTCGTTCGGCATAATAATCCACGCGAACAGCCCCGTGGGAGTGGATACCACAAGCATCCGCAAATACCAAATGCTCCGCCACAGTATCGGCATGGCCTTCTCTTAATCCGGCACGCATTAATTTATTTTGAATCAACTCATGTAATCTTGCTGGTTGAACGATCATTGTTTCTTCCATAATAAAAACGACTTCCTTTATTTAAATTTCAGGATCACGATTGCAGTCCTTCGAATAGACATATTTTAAAGGCTCTTTCCGCCCAACAGCATACGCTGCCTGATGAACATAAGCACTCATGAAAATGTAGTCGCCTTTTTCGACAGGCAGCCAGTCATTATCCAAGTTGTACATTCCTTTTCCAGAGAGCAGGTACGCCCCATGTTCTTGATAATGGGTCTCGATATACCCATGACTAGCTCCTGGTTCAAACGACAGGATATGGAAATTCATATCGAAGCCAAGATCCTTCGGCAGAAAATCCCAAAGTAACACATCTTTCATGCCTTCATATTCGATCGGTTCCATTTCATTCACGTTCCCGACGACTTTATAAGCGCTGTAGCCCTCTAATGGTTGATAGCGTTTCTTATATAGGAAGAACTCGGTGTCTTCCTCTTGTGCATTTGCTAAATACATTTTTTCTCCTGCGGGTAAATACACATAACCGCCCGAAGCGACCGTATGACTTTCCTTGCTGTCGCTGACTGTCAGCTTGCCGTCGATCACGTAGACCAACGTTTCGATGCCTTCTCCGCCAAAGCCGCGTTCATTTTTTCCTTCTTTATGGAATGTCATGATGTAATCAACAAAGCTTGCACCAAGTTTTGTTGACCCCAATATAGAACAATCGCAATTCTCAAATCCCGGGATCACATTGTTTACCAATCCGTCGTGAGGAAGAACTGCATAATTATTTTTATTGATCACTGCTCTTGATTCTAATAACCCTTCGATATAGCCAGTATTGTTATTCTTGTACCCCATCTTTTTTCCTCTTCCCTACTCTTTGTATGCCAGTTCATATAATGCTTGCGCCAGTACTTCGACTCCGGCAACCAAGTCTGCCGAATCTGTCGCTTCTGCTGGATTATGGCTGATTCCTTTGATGCTTGGCACAAAAATCATTGCTGTCGGATAATGCGGCGCAATCACTTGAGAATCATGGCCTGCACCACTGTGCATCACTTTATAGCTCTTTTCTTTCGCTTTTGCTGCTTCTTCGACAACGGCAACAACCGCTTCATCCATTGGAACTGGCGTTTCATCCATCCAAAGGTCGATATCTAATTCTAAGTCCAGCTCTTTTGCGACTTCTTTCATGTACGCTTCTGCCTCTTTCGTGAATTTGCTTAACGCATCCACGTCTGTATGGCGGCAATCCATCGTAAATAGGACTTCGCCCGGCACGACATTTACTGTATTTGGTTTAGGCTCGACCTTGCCGAAAGTAACCACGAGAGGATCCCCTTCTGCAAAGGCACGATCGATAATTTCTGAACAAATTTTTGAGAATCCGTACACAGCGTCACGACGATAGCCCATCGGTGTTGTTCCAGCATGGTTGGCCTCACCCTTTAAAACAAAGGTATAACGCTTCTGGCCCGCGATATTGTTCACGACACCGATTTGCAGTTTTTCATTTTCTAAAACATTTCCTTGTTCAATGTGGATCTCAACAAACGCTTTGATATCCTCTCGCCGTTTCTTCGCGTCATCCGCAAAGTCAAACCCTTGACGACGCATTTCATCTATAAATTTCAATCCTTCAGAATCGGCGATGGCTTCCACCTGTTCTCTGGAGGCTTCACCTACAAAGTTTTTACTTCCCCAAAAAACTGTAGGAAAACGACTGCCTTCTTCTTCTGCCATAGAAATGACCTCTAAGGAACGCAGAGGCTGACCATAAGTTTCCAATAAGTGCTGAACAGCAAGATAAGCGGCCATTACGCCAAATTGCCCATCTAACGTACCGCCATTGACAACGGTATCAATATGGGAGCCAGAAAGAATCGTTTCCTCTGGGTATTTTGTACCATCAACGCGTCCAAATAAATTTCCAATCGCGTCGTAGGACGTTTCTAGTCCAATTTCCTGCATTTTTCCTTCAACAAACTTCTGCGCCTCTAACCACGAATCTGAATAGAGCAACCGTGTCATACCGCCTGTTGGATCACTACCTATTTGTGACAATTCGTGGATATTCTTATCTAAACGCTTTTCTAAAGTCATTTCATGAACCTCCTTCAGTTGTTAATTCAATTGTAAACGCTAATACTGCTAACATCATTGTTCAAAAGTTACAAAAATCTGTATCATTTTGTGCTAAAGTGCTGTTAAATCTTTTAAAATGTTTTCTATAATTGATACAGAAAGAAGGGATTTTATGCCTACTCAACCACTCATTTACACCATTGAGGCTTCGCTTTCCTTGAAGGCGTCCTTTTATCAAACAAAGAATCCTCATCCGAAGAATGCGACACTTCTGTATTTGCATGGCGGGGGGTTTCTTTTTGGCAGTCGTGACGATCTGCCCCAAACGTATCTGGATCTTTTTCTGGAAAATGGCTTCAATGTCTTGGCCTTTGATTATCCTCTTGCACCGGAAACACCGTTGAGAGAAATTCTTCATTGCTTAGAAGACGTGGTCACATGGTTTTTAGCTCATTTCCAAACGACACTTGATTTATCGGAACCAGATTTTTTCCTATTTGGACGCTCTGCAGGCGGTTACTTAGCTTCTATTTTAACTGCCAATAATTATGAACACCAACGAGGCCTGATCCGTTTTTACGGATACCATCATTTTGAACATCCAGCATTTACTTTACCCAATACTTACTATCACCGCTTTCCAAAAGTTTCCCCATTAGAAGCGCAGCAATTGATTCAGGACCATCCCGTAGCGGATCAGCCGCTAGAAAAAAGATTTCCTCTCTACCTTTCCGCGCGACAATATGGGAATTGGCTGAGTTATCTGGGACCACTTACCGAAGAGCTGTCCCTCAGCACGACGCAATTGACACACTTTCCTCCAACTTTTATCGTCCATTGCACGGATGATCCTGATGTCCCGATAGCTTCATCCCGTGAATTGTCGAAGGCTGTGTCCAATAGTGAATTTCTGGAACTACACGTGGCAGAACATGATTTTGATCGGGAAAAAAATCCGATTGCTGACGATGTGTACCAAAAATTGAGAGCATGGCTATTTAAAACTACTTAGTCAGATAAAAAAACGTTCCAATTCTACTACCTATATAATAGTAGAATTGGAACGTTTTGGTTTCATTCCTGATAAAGTGACTCTCCCTCAATCCGCAAAGAAATCGCTGGAAATTTGAGACAAGCCCTTATTCAGCGAACTTGTTTTTGTGATCGTAACGATCGTAATGAATCGCGTCACTCGTTAAGTATTCATAAATGTCATCAACGATTTCAATACCGTTTTCCTCGTAATTTTTCTCCCGCATTCTTCCACGTTCCCCAGGATAATTTACTTCTTTGAAGCCTGCGCTGGGGGCGACAGTTTTCAGCTCATCCAGCATCGTAGAAATCGTCTGTTTAAATGGTTCCAACCCAACAAAAAATTCTGGATTTATGACAATATGCAACTGCCCTAGTTCTCTTCCTTTTGAAAGATCATGATACATCGAGGATACATGTTTCCCAAACGGAACGCCTAATAGCACCCCGGATAAGACATCCACCATCATCATCAACCCATAGCCCTTTGCTCCTGCAATCGGGACTAAAGCATTGACCTTCGTCGAATCTGTCGTCGGATTCCCTTGTTCATCCACCGCCCACGTATCCGGGATCGATTCTTTACGAGAACGCGCGTGTAAAATTTTCCCCCACGCCTGAACCGTCGTTGCCATATCAAAAGTAATGATTCGTTCGTCGTTGCTTGGTGCCGCAAACGCGATCGGATTGGTTCCAAAGAAAGGCTCGCTCCCGCCGAAAGGCACCACCATAGGATCGGATTGGCAAACCGATACCGCAACCATATCATTTTCCGCGGCCCGTTCGACATAATACGCCAAAGCGCCACTATGAGAAATATTTCTAATACCGATCACAGCGATCCCTGTTTCCTTAGCAATCTCGATCGCTTGATCCATTGCTTTTTCCGCTGCTACAAACCCTGAACCATTATCACCTTCAAAAATTCCGCAGCTTGGACCCGTTTTTGAAAAATGAAATGCCGGATTTTGTGTGATTCCCCCTTTGGCGATCCGTTCTGAATAATATTCGACACGCATCGCTCCGTGCGAGTGAATTCCCCTTGCGTCAGCAAAAGTCAGTACATCACTAACGATCTCCGCTTGCTCCTCAGGTAATCCCGCTTGATGAATCTTATCTTTAATTAATTGATGCAGCTCCGTCTTTGTTACTTTCATCTCTTTCACCTTTTTCTCTTTTATTTTGATTGTCTGGACACACGTTTTCATTCCTATCGTAAGGGTTTTCCAGACACTATACACTGTTCAAAGTGCACAAAAAACAAAACGAATTTAGTGGTTTTAAATGCCCAAAGATACTTAACCTTTTCAAAAAATCAAGAGTGATTCAAACACAAAAAAAGTTGACAAGAACTCAAAGAGCGTTCCCGTCAACTTTTTTATGTTTCAGTTATTCTTTTAGAAAATAATCACTTTCTGACCCAGCATTACCAAAGGTCAAACACCTTAAAAGCTATGATTTTTCTCAGCTATTTGTTTTTTAACCATTTTAACGAAGGCTTGCTTATCCATTTTTTGGATTTCTTGAGATCCGCGTTTTCGAACAGCAAATTCGGCGCCATTCATTTCATGATCCCCGATAACTAAACTATACGGTGCTTTTCTTAATTCGGCTTCGCGGATCTTTTTACCTAATTTTTCGTTGCGGACATCCTTCGACACGCGAATGCCGTTTTCTTGGAACTCTTGATAAAGAACATCCACATAGTCGTTATGCTTCTCTGCGACTGAGAGCAATTCTACCTGCTTCGGTGCCAGCCAAACAGGGAACGCACCGGCATAATGTTCGATCAAAATACCAAAGAAGCGATCTAACGACCCAAATACTGCACGGTGAATCATCACAGGGCGCTGTTTTTCATTGTTTTGATCAATAAAGCTTAGATCAAATTTTTCTGGCATTTGAAAATCCAGTTGAACAGTCGCGCATTGATGGCTGCGATTGAGGGCATCCTTGATATGAATGTCGATTTTAGGGCCATAAAACGCGCCGTCCCCTTCATTGATCGCGTAGTTATAACCGAGGCTGTCTAATACTTCTTTCAATGAATTTTCCGCCTTGTCCCACATCGCGATTTCGCCCATAAAATCATCTGGACGCGTAGACAATTCCACCGAATATTCAAAGCCAAACACTTTGTACACCTCATCAATGATTTTTAATGCCAACGAAATTTCTGCCTTGATTTGATCGGGACTAACGAAAATATGCGCATCATCTTGGCAAAATGTCCGAACCCGAAGCAGCCCGTTTAACGCGCCACTGAATTCATGCCGATGGACCTGACCAAATTCAGCCATTCGAATCGGTAAATCCCGGTACGAGCGAACATCATCTTTATAAATCATGCAGTGTCCCGGACAGTTCATGGGCTTCAACGCATAGTCCTGATTATCCACTTTTGTAAAGTACATGTTATCTTTATAATGATCCCAATGCCCTGAACGTCGCCACAACCGTTCATTCATGATCAAGGGCGTTTTTACTTCATCGTAGTCATATCTCGTTTGCAATTCCCGCAAGAATTTTTCTAGTTCGTTACGAACTGTTTGCCCGTTCGATAGGTAAAAAGGCATTCCCGGTGCTTCTTCAGAAAACATAAACAACTTCAATTCTTTGCCCAGTTTTTGATGACTGCGCTTTTCTGATTCCTCTAAGAAAGCCAGATATTCCGCAAGATCATCCTTTGAAGAAAAAACAACGCCATTCACCCGCTGAAGCATCTCATTGTCTGCATTTCCTTGCCAATACGCACCAGAAACCTTTAACAATTTGAAATTCTTAATAGGCTTCACATCCAAAGCAAACGGTTCTTTTGAAAAAGTGATCCCCTCGCCAAATTGATAAATACATCCGCGATCCTCTTCAGGAAGCGCCTCTAGCAGCTCTAATTGTAGATCGTTGTCTTTGAAAATCGCTTTCGCTTCCTTGACCGAAACAATTTCCTTACTGATCTGATTGTTATTTTTTTGAAGAGCCTTCATGTCTTGCTCGATTTCTTTAAATGTTAAAATACTCAATGACTGATCCAAACGCATATCGACAAAAAAGCCGTGCTCATCTAGCATTATTTCAGAAATAACCGCTTTTTTATAACGTTTCTTTATCGCTCCGCTGAAAACCAAACCGATACTTCTGCGCATTGCAGCTAGACCCTCTTGACTGTCTTTTCCATAAAACGAAACATGGCTGGGATGGTCAATGGGTGAAAACAAGTCCAACAACGTACCGTCGATACTCCCAATCACTGCCTCTGCATTCATTTCTTTCGCTACTTCGTGCAATGTAGTGCCTGCCACCACCATTTTCTTGCTTCCATTTGGAAATACGACTTCAACTTCATTGTTTGACATACTTGTTCAACTCCATTCTCTCTTTTATAAAAAACAATATAAAAAAACACGTCCCCTAAAAAAGGGACGTGTTCGATTAACGTGTTACCACCCATGTTCCCAAGAAAATTTCACAGAAATATTTTCTCGGCTCATTGCGATATTATAACGTATATCATGCGACCAGTCTTTTGCTGATTTCTCTAAGGGAGTAACGCCAAAATTTCTACTAGAAGCTCACAGCCAAGGCTTCATTCTCTGAAAGTATCTCCTGATGGAATCCTATCCTTATCATTGCGTTTTGTTATTCAATTGATTGTTGCTAGAGTACTCCCATAAAATTTGAAAGTCAAGGGAAAATAAAAAATTATTTTTCGCGCCACAGTTTGATGTGTGATACAAAAAAGCCCCGTCCTACTCAAAGGCACGAGGCTAAAAATATCTATACAAACCAAACAAGGTATCTTCAATCATACTTTCCGTTATTACTAAAAACAAAATATAACAACAATCCTGCTCCGATCAATGCACAGACTGCGCCTAGAAAAGGCACGATCCGTCCCATTTCCGTTACAGTCATTTATATGGCACCGCCAACAAATAGAAATCCTGCTGCAATGAGATTTTTCATAACGACCTCCTATTAAAAAACATATGGGAGACACTTTATTTTTTCCTGACTGTCATTCTGGAATCTTCTTACATTGTACCTTGCAAACCTCATGGAAGACAACAAAGGTGCTTTGTGTTTGATACGATAACAAGCTGTCAATAAAGGAAGGTCTGACTAAGTCACTTCCCTTAAGCAGCCCTTGATTCTTCCTTCACCTCATCCTCAATACCCAAATGACTATTGTCCTCACTTTTATTACATAACGGTAGACTCGCTTTGTAAAGTATCACAATTGTTTTTAAGCCTGGCGTTTCACTCGATAGTCAAACAGGTTCAACGTCTTCTTTAATTCAACATATACTAGCGGGATAAATGACAGTCCTATGACAAAGAGCCATTGAATGGGCTGCAGTGCGGTCAAGCCAAGAATGTTCGCTGTTTGCGGAAGGGTCGCTGCTAAAATAAGCACAGCTCCACCGAGTAAGGTCGTTCCTACTAACAATTTATTTCCTGCTAAGTCCAGCTTGAAGATTGATTCACGGCTGCGGCAATTGTACATGTGTACGATTGTGGTCAAGCCCATCACGAGAAAGGTCATCGTGGTCGCTTGTTCACCATTCGGCAGCCCGTGATTGAAGGCTGCGGTGTGTCCAACGAAAATCGTCAGCAGGGTCACCGCGGTAAAGACGATTGAGATTTCTATGATTTTGCTCAATAACCCATTGTTGAAAATGCTGGCATTTCGGTCGACTGGCTGCTGGCGCATCACATCTTTTTCTGCTGGCTCCACTGATAAACTAAAACCGGGGATGCCATCCGCGACAACTTTGATAATCAATAATTGAATCGCTGTAACAGGAGCTCCTAGACCCATTATCAACGAGATCAACACGATCGTCAGGGCAGAAATATTGCAGCCAAGCATGGCATACAATGATTTCCGAATATTGGCATACACGCGTCGGCCTTCTTTTACCGCCTCAACGATCGTCGCAAAATTATCGTCTAGCAGCACCATATCGGAGGCTTCCTTGGCAACTTCTGTTCCGCCGCCCATTGCGATCCCGACATCGGCCGCCTTCAACGCGGGAGCGTCATTGACCCCATCACCTGTCATGGCGACCGTCTCGCCATTCGCTTGCAAGGCCTTCACGATGCGGATCTTATCTTCTGGCGAGGTTCGGGCAAACACCCGGTATTCCCCGATCACTTCTGCCAAATCCTCCTCGGATAGTTTTCCTAATTCGGCACCTGTCATCGCTTTTTTTCCCGGTTCCAAAATCCCGACATCGGCGGCGATTTTTTTCGCTGTAAGCAAGTGATCCCCCGTGATCATGACGGGGCGAATCCCAGCTTTTTTCGCAATTTGAACCGCTTGGTAGCTTTCTTTTCGTGCAGGGTCGATGATTCCAATAAAGCCTAAAAAGTGCAGCTCTGTTTCCAATTCTTCACTGGTAATTTGAGTCGGCAATTCCTCGTATTCCTTCACCGCAACACCTAAGACACGGTACGCTTGCGCGGCGAGGTCATCGTGACACTCTTGAAAATCTGCGCGCGCCTCTTGAATAGGCAAACGGTCAAATGCCCCTTTTGTAACAGACAAATAAGAATCTCCTTTTTTATAAAGGACCGTCATTTTCTTTCGTTTTGAATCAAAAGGAAGTTCGTCGATCCTTTCGTATTGCCTCAACAATGTGTTCAGCTTTTCTCCGCCAAAGGTTGTTTCGGCTGCTTGTTTAATGGCTTGCTCTGTTGGGTTTCCGTGGCTTCCCTGTTCTTCGGAGAGGTTGCTGGCTAAATAAAAGTGCAGCAGCAGCGCCTCTTTAGCTCCCGAGGTCTGTTCTGTTAAAACTGGAACCACCTTTTTGACCGTCATCTGATTTTCCGTGATGGTCCCAGTCTTATCCGAACAAATCACTGAGACGTTCCCAATCGTTTCCACCGCTGCTGGCGTTCGTATGATCGTGTTCTTTTTCGCCATGTTTCGAATACCAAAAGACAGCGAGATCGTGACCACGACCGGCAGCACTTCAGGAATCGCCGCCACCGCCATCGAGATCGCTGTCATGATGGCAATCTCAAGCGAATAGCCTCTGATCAGGCCAATCAGGATCGCAAGCACTGCCGCACCGATCGCGACCCCGCCTAGCACTTTGCCGAGTTTTTGCATTTTCACCTGTAAAGGCGCCTGCATCGGCTGCTCTTCTGTCAGTAAATCCGAGATTTTCCCGATCTCCGTGGCCAATCCCGTCGTCTCAACGATGGCTTCGCCTCGACCACTTACCACCAACGACCCAGAAAAAACGTTATTTTTTAAATCTCCGATAGTATCTGCCGCAGCCGGTTGATAGTCTGCCTCTTTCTCACTCGGTTCACTCTCACCGGTTAAAAAAGATTCATCGATCAATAAATTTTTACTAGTGATCAAGGTGGCATCCGCCGAGACACGATCCCCCAGCTCAAGCAGCAGGCGATCTCCAGGCACCACTTCTGTACTTTGAATGACTGTCAATTGCCCATCGCGATAAACTTTTGTTTTAGGAATGCTGAAGCGTTTCAATTCATCCATCGATTTTTCTGCTTTCTTTTGTTGGCGAATAGACAAGAACAGATTCAAGAGAACGATCCCGAAAATCACGATGGGTTCAGAAAAATTGTCAGGATGATTTTTCAACGCGACATAGATCGAAAGTACCGTCGCAATCACTAAAATAATAATCGTGATATCCTTCAGCGCAGACAACAAATAGGTCCAAAACCCGTTCTTTTTCCCCTGTTCGATCGTGTTGGGTCCATATCTTTCCAACCGCTCCGCAGCTTCTTGTTGTGTGAGTCCTTTCCCCTGTTGCTTCTCTGTTTCAATCAGTTTCTTTTGCATGCCTAAATCCCTCCCAAATAAACAAAAAAAGTCAGTCAAACGAACCATTAAAGCCTACGGTTCGTTTGGCTGACTTTTTATCCTACTGTTCCGGCGAACAATAGCGTCGTCAAATATTTTAATAATTTGTATTCTGTCACACTTTTCAAAAGAAGGCAAGGGGTGTCCTTCAGAAAATAAAAAATCCTCGTGGCTATTTCTCTGTCTAAAGGCCTTTATTGAGTGTCAAAATTGCGGTTCCGCGCGGTTTTCCCGTATACTTAAGAGACGTACACTAAAAAGGAGAACTTGATCCATGCCGATTCTACAAGAAAATATCGCTAATTTTGCGGTTATTATAGGTTTTATCACGATTCATCTGGCATCACGCTTTTTTTTACTGGAAAAAGTCAACGTAGAAGTGATGATGTCTGTTGCTGCAGGGGTGGGCGTGTCTTACGCCATTCTGCATTTACTGCCGCAGCTCGCGTACTCACAAGGCGTGCTGATCGATTCTTTCGGCTGGGAAGACGGTGTTCATGCGACCCACGCCATTTATGGCATCGTTCTTCTTGGACTGGTCGTTGCCCATGTCATGGATAAGCTGGACGAACGAAACTTTCACATCGTGGAGAAAAAGGATCTCACCAGCGCTGAAGTGGCCTATTTCTGGTCTGACGTTTCATTTTATGCGGTGTACAATGTGATGATCGGATACCTTGTTATCGCAAATACCTTTTCCGAGCGCTTTTACGTCCTGACGTATTTCATCGCCTTTGGCCTGCATTTTCTAATGAACGATTGGTCCTTGGCACATCATCATGGAAAAATTTATCAGAAAAAAGGGCGTCTTATGTTATCTCTCAGCATTTTACTTGGCGCCCTGCTCTCTATCATGCTGCCGCTCCCCTATTTCCTGTTGGTTTCCATCGAGGCCTTTATCACTGGGGCGATGCTAATGAACATCATCAAATTCGAGCTGCCGGATGGTGACGAAGGAAGTATCAAAGCCTTTTTAGCGGCAACGATCGTTTCAGGAGTGCTTTTTGTGTTTATCTAAAAAAATAACCCTTGCTTCCTATAAAAAACAGCTCGACTTTTGTCGAACTGTTTTTTTATTATTACCTTGTTCTTACCATCTTCCGCGTTTGAGTCGCGCCTTGTTGATGTATCGCTTGGCATCATCAGGGATTCGCGCGGGGGAATCATCGATGTCTTCTTCCCAAGGGTACAGACCCTCTTCGTTCTTTTGGTAATTTTTAAGCTCGTGGTCAGCTTGGTGCGCTTGTTTGTGCGTTTTCTTTCTTCGACTATGTGTGACCGCATAAGCCACACCGATCATTACTAACGCGATAAATCGAATAAACCCTACCATATGATCCCTCCTAATTCGTGTGCAGACGGTAGTTTATCAAACCAGATAAGAAATGCTCCGCGTCGTCGATCCGCATTCGAAAGCGGTCATGTCGGGCAAAAAAGCCATAATTGATCGTCGCTGGTTCTTTGAAAAATTGAGCGAATTCAGGGAACATGACGCCTGTTATCAATTCGTGTCGAACGCGTTTTACCATGACTCTGTTGATCCGATCCTTCACTTCAATAAAGTCTTTTTCCTCTTGAAAAAGCGTATGTTTCATGTCGCTTTCGGCTAACTTATCCATCATTTTTGAAGCAGCCACTAGCAGCTCTAGCATCGTCGGATAAGCGGTGTCGCGCCTGTCGATGAAGCGAAGGTTGCCAAGTGCATTATCCAAGCCAAATTGGTAATACGCTTTCTTTTCCTTGAATCGCAACAACTCATTCGTTGCGTAACTCAGCCAATGATCGTGGTATTTTTGATAGTCATTCGCGATAAAGGCAGCCATCAGATCCTCACAAATATGCATGATCCTCGCTTCTTTAAAAATCCCATACGCCCGCAGCAGTGCAAAAAGAATCTCCCCGTCATAATACACGATGCGAAACGCTTCTTTAATTTCCAATGCTTCATCCAGCACATGGATCGTGCGATTTTGGGCGGTAATGAATTTTTCTTTAACAGAAACGATCAATTTTTGTAAAAAGGAATGAAACTGCGAATCGCCTGTCACCTCTGTGTATTTAGCAATTGCCAAAATCGCCGTCGCTTGAGCACCAAGCTTGTATTCGACGGTTTTACTCAAGGGCTCCATGACCAGGGTATAGCCGTCAACGGTAGAAGTCAGATGGGTGATGCCCCAATGGATTCCCTGTTCTATTTTTGCGCATAATGCTTGATCCGATTTATACTCAGCGGCCTCAGCCAGTGCATAAAGGGATGAGAAATGCCGCACCGAATTATAGCCTTTGATTCGTTGATCGTAGCAAGGATAATACCCGTAAATAAATTGTCCTGTAGGCATCAGTTGCTTTTCTAAATACTCGGAGCCTTTTTCAATGACTGAATCTGTTATTTTATTTAAATTTGAAACCGTCACCTCACGCACCCGATTGCCATTGCCATAGTCCGTTAGCGGGTAAACGTTTCCCTCTTCGAAATAGAAAGCCTTCGTTTTGAAGAGGAAAATTGCTGCTCGCTCCAATTCCTTTGTTTGGGCATTTGATCGTTTGTATTTGCGTTTCATGTATCCGCGGAAATTTTGTTCATTGATCGTTAATTCAGGCAGATTATAGCCGACTCTATGGTCTTTACTCGGTTTCAAAAGTGCATTTCCAACCAGCTCTTCCATTAAAAAGCTATACTGACCCGGCTGTTCCCAACGAAAGTTGAAATCACCATAATTGTTTCTTTTTATAGAAGAAATTCGTTCGTTTAATTGCGAGTACGCGATCGGTTCTTCTTCTGTAACGATGTCGATCCGAAAATAGCTCGCTGAATCTAACCTGTTTTTACTATAATGTGATAGAAAGCTTGTCCAAGCGGCTTCATACGTATCGCCATAGAATTCACTCACCTGTCCCCGTTCCGTAAAATTTCCGACACTAAGAATTATGGTCGGTTGCAAATTCTCTGACTGTAAACCAGCAAGATAATCCTCGACTTCCTTTAATTGATGTTGACTCGTTTGAACAGCCATCCTATCACCCCATAAAGGATCGATGAAGAGACCTGCTCTTCATCAATCCATTTTTTCTACTCTTCTTTTTTTGTTCTTTTTAATTTCCAAATGCCCAACCCTGAAATAAAGGCGGCAATGGAACCTAAAATCGTTAACCCGCCGCTCAATTCGTCTCCGGTCGCCGGGTATTGTTTGGCACTGCCCGTATAGCCGGAACCTGCACTTCCAGTATAGCCAGAGCCACCAGAATGTCCGCTGCTGATCGCACTTCCGCTACCTGCTGGATCTAGACCACTTCCTGGATTCGATGGTGGTGTTCCATCGGATTCCCCAATTGGTAGAGCTCCATCGTCCTGATCATCATCCTCATCTAATTCCAAATCAGAATCAGCATCAGAATCGGCATCTGCGTCAGCGTCAGAATCCGCGTCAGAATCCGCGTCGGCATCGGCGTCAGCATCAGAATCGGCATCTGCGTCAGAATCCGCGTCCGCATCAGCATCCGCATCCGCGTCGGCATCAGCGTCAGCGTCAGCATCGGCATCTGCGTCAGCGTCAGAATCCGCGTCCGCGTCCGCATCCGCATCTGCATCCGCGTCGGCGTCGGCGTCGGCATCTGCATCAGCATCCGCGTCAGCGTCAGCGTCAGCGTCGGCATCTGCGTCAGCATCGGCATCTGCATCCGTATCGGCATCAGCATCAGCATCGGCGTCAGAATCCGCGTCGGCATCCGCATCGGCATCGGCGTCCGCATCGGCATCAGCATCAGCGTCAGCGTCAGCGTCGGCATCAGCATCCGCGTCGGCATCCGAATCGGCATCCGCATCTGAATCGGCGTCGGCGTCCGCATCCGCATCGGCGTCCGCATCCGCATCGGCGTCAGCATCCGCGTCGGCATCAGCGTCCGCATCAGCGTCAGCGTCAGCATCCGCATCCGCATCCGCATCCGCATCCGCATCCGCATCGGCGTCCGCATCGGCATCCGCATCGGCGTCCGCATCGGCATCCGCATCTGCGTCGGCATCCGCATCAGCATCAGCATCCGCGTCGGCATCAGCATCCGCATCTGCGTCGGCATCTGAATCGGCATCTGAATCGGCGTCGGCGTCGGCATCGGCGTCAGCATCAGCATCAGCGTCGGCATCCGCATCCGCGTCAGCATCAGCATCAGCATCAGCGTCGGCGTCGGCATCGGCATCGGCATCCGCGTCGGCATCAGCATCAGCATCCGCGTCGGCATCAGCGTCGGCATCAGCATCCGCGTCGGCGTCGGCATCGGCATCCGCGTCGGCATCAGCATCAGCATCCGCGTCGGCATCAGCGTCCGCATCCGCGTCGGCGTCGGCATCCGCATCCGCGTCGGCGTCGGCATCGGCATCCGCGTCGGCATCAGCATCAGCATCAGCGTCGGCGTCGGCATCGGCATCGGCGTCGGCATCTGATTCATCATCATCTGGGATGATTGCTGGCGTTGGCAGACTAGGGATACTGTTTTGATCGTAAGCGATCAGTTCGATTTCATCGAGTGCATCAACATCGTCTGCTGAAACAGAAATCGTGAATTTTCCTGTGGTATCTGTTTGACCCTCACCGATCTGCACATTGTCTTTAAAAATTCGTACGGTCGAATTAGGATATGCAAATCCTGTGACTTCATAGCCTGTAGTAGAACTCCCTGTTACCGCCACATCATAGGGCGCGGTAACGGCAGCCGCTTGATAAAATACTGGCGAATACCCATCATTTCCAGAAGCAATGTTGATCGCGATCGCATTTGATTTCACGATCGTCGCTAAGAAACCGGCTTCATAGGGGTTCGCCATGTTTACGCCTTGTGAAACAAGGTCTTGGTATGAAGGATCTGTGATCGTTGTAGGTAGGGTAACGGTCGTCTCACCTAACACACTCGCATCCGCCAAGTCTCCAATCAGAGCCGAGCCCACATTCAAGAGCGCCCGCGCCGTCCCAAATGTCACATTGAATGCTGGCTTGATGACCGTATTCAATGTAACATTTAAGGCAGTTGAGCCTAACCCAGTGATACTCAACGCCTGTACCGCATTGTTTAAATCATCTAAAATCTGGGTCAGATTTTGGCGAATGATGGTTTCCAACACGCCATCCAAATCTGCGTAGATGTATTGATCCCCTTGTGCCTGAAGCTGAAGCGCCACGTCGGCAGAATTGATCGTACTCAAATTTCTCAATAAGTTCAGTTGTTCATTGACTTCGGCTAAATTAATATTCAGTACCGGATTCGCATTGATCAACGCGTCGACTGCGTTGATCAGAGTCGTTGTTGCGCCATCCACGATCGAGATCAACGGCACCAAGCCATTTTCAGGAAGTAAAATACTTGTCGAGAAGGTTCCAGCGCCATTGGGAGTAACGCGTCCTCTCAAGCCTTCAGGAATCGCAAGAACCACTCTTTTCGTCCCTGGCAAGACACTCACATCAATACCGCTGTTTCCCGAAATCGTGAAATTGACATTTCTATTCGCATTCGCCAGCGGAAAGGGTGCTGCACTGGTGGTCCCACTTGAATTTGATGAAGTTAAATTACTAAATAATTGCCCGTCGATCACTGCGGCTTGCACTTCGCCTGATTGGACAGTAAAAAAAGGTGTCGCAACTGCAATCGGAGTCAAGCCTAACAATAACCCTGTCGCCACGGTGGTCCCTGCGTAAATATATTTCCTCGATCTGCTCTTCGCTCGCGCTTTTTGATCCATTAATTTCCGATAATCTCTTTTCATTTCTCAATCTCCCTTCGTATAAAAAACTAAAGTTATAAATATATTAAAAAAATAAGAAGCGTTTCCATTTCATTAATATGTTTTAAACTACCATTTATTAAACGGAAGGATTAATAAAAATGCCTTTATTTCGACTTAATTGTGAATAAAATATGAGTAAAATTCGATAAAGACGTGCTTTTTCAAATTTTTCCAAAATAAATAAAAAAATGATAACGCTTTTATTTAAATATTAAACACGCTCTTTTCTTCGTATATTCTGTTTTTTAAAATGAATGGCCGAGTCACGAAGAAAGAATTTAAAATAAAAAAAGCTGAAATACAAAAATCAGTGACTGACTTTTGTATTCCAACTTCTTTTGATTAATGACTAATTGTTATTTTTAAACGTTGTGGCGATATTCATATGGTAAAACTTTGGTGTTATTGTAGCTTGGGCAATCACGAACCCATTCTAGAGATTCTTTTAAGATTGCTAGTTGTTGTTCCACGTTGTTTGGTTCGCCGGCATTCGATCCGATCGGTACATGTGGTGCGGTAATCCGCGGAGCCCCTTGTTGGCGAGCGATTGGTGGTAACGCTGCGATGACCACACAGCTCATGCCTTGCTCTTCGCAGCAACGAGTAACGATCGTCGCAGAACGGTGACACGTTCCACAACCTCCTGTACAAAGAACGATGTCTACGCCTTGTTCTTTTAATTTTTTAGCGATTTCTGGTCCAGTCTCATTTTGGAATTTCTCCACATTTCCGCCGCCGCCCATAAAGGTGTAGGTTTCTTTTGACAAGGAACCGATGAAGCCTTCATCGACCAGTTCGTGCAGCCGATCGATCGGGAACATCGCATTGACGTCTTTGTTAATGTCCGAATTATCAAAACCGCCATGTGTAACCATCAATTCAGAAGATGGTGTATCGAAAGGAATCGTCCGATAGCCGAAATCTCCTGACGTATTAAACGGTTTGTCGCTTTTCTTATGGATTCCGCCTGCTGTGATAAACGCCACTTTACATTCATTCAAAGGTTTCTTTAATTCTGTAAACACAGGTTTTGGTGTGATGGGAACAAAAATCTCAGATCTCATCCCTTCAACTGTTGTCAAACTCATTATGATAGCCTCCTTAAGCTTCTTTCTTTTTCTGAATACTCATTTTACTGAAATAAAACTCGACATCTAATCCCTCGGTCAATTCGATTGAAGTAAACACCCATCTTCTCGGCACATAGATCGTTCCGCCGCCTTGATTCATCGCTACCCGCACGGCCGTATCATCGACATGGATGATTTTTCCGCCCACTAAGCACGGAAACAGCTCTTCTTGTTGGCTGAGTTCGGTCGTGTCATAGTCTAGCGGGCGCAAAACGGTCTGAATATAGCTAAAATAGAACGCCAGCTTACTCCCCGTTTCCACGCCTTCTTTTGACAAAATCAGCTCTGTGGGAACAGTGATCAGCCCTAGACGTCCACGCAGATTGAGGATCAATTGCTCCTCATCCACGGACTTTACCGTTCCCATCATCAACGTAGGGTTGATCATGTACTTTTCTTCTGATGCCATCTTAATGAAGGGTGCCGCTTTCGATCAATTTGCTGTCGCCTAGATTCAGTAGATGATTGTTGTCGTTGATAACGTCGTTGCTCCATTTCTTCGGCGCCGCTTGGATCGCTACCCCCGACATTTTATTTTTAAGCATTTGGACCGAGCGTTCCGCAGCTTCTTTTGTCACACAAGAGGTGCCGGCGATATCATTTTCAAATCCGCCTTCATCCATGTTCAATTCAACCATCGCATCTGCGTACTTATTCCCAACAACTAATTGTCCTTGGTACGCACAGAAGGAGACGCCGACTACTGGAATATCGCGCATTCCGGCTTGACCGATATGTTCAATGAAGTCGATATGGTTGTTCCCGAAGCCTTCCGTTGTGATGATACAGCCATCAATATCTAATCCTTCGAATAATGAGCCTAACCGTTCAGACACCCAGATTTTTTCGTCGTTTACTTGTGGTGATCCCACGAAGATAACGCCGACAAGATCCAATTCTTCGTCTTCGGCTAAACGTTCTACTAGTGGTTCGCGAATATAATGACGCGTCATTTCTTTCGTTGCTGGCCCGATACACGTCAAAGCATGGATCGATCCATCTCTTACTTGGTTCGGTGTCAAAATGATCGGCACATTTCCGCAATCGACGTTCATACGCCCGCCTGCGATTCCGCAAGGTTCTGATGGACAGATAACGTTGTCATGCATCGCTCCTTGTCCCATGATTTCCTTGACTAAAACGATCCGCGGATTTCCTTTACGGCGAATGTCTTCACAAATTTCTTCGTGAACGATTTCTCCGTCATAGCCTTTGAGTTCTTCACGCACTGCTTGAATGATATAATCCTGTGCTTTGTGCGCAGCCAACGGTCCAGGTCTAGACATCCCAGAAAGTTTTTCGATCACCGCTTCACAGCGAATGATGATGTCCTTCTCATCGGCACAGCCAGGATGTCCAAAGAACATTTTTTCATCTAAATAACCATCAGATGACCCAAATTCGTGGACCTGTGTGCCTTCTTCATCGACCCCTGTCAGCATGAAGACGACGCCATCACAGATCTTAGTCACGCCGCGGCCAAGCTCTCCATCCACCTTCGTCGCGATTGGACATACATCCATGATCGTATCAGTGTAAATGTGTCGTTCATCCGGCTTGATCACGTCAAGTTTGATTTTTTTCACCAAATGATCTTCTTTGATCGCGCCTTCAATCAAGTTGCGATCAATCGTGATCTTGCCCTTTTCGATGCTTGTTTTGTCCCCAATTTCCGCATCCGTGATTTTTATATGTTGTTTTTTTAATTGGCGAATCACTTTTTTCTCTCCGCGAGGAGTTTCTGCCGGCGGTGCAGGCGGTCCGGCTGGTACAGGGGCATTCGCAATCCCTAAGTTTGCAGGTAATTTTAATTTCAGACCTTCCAGTTTAGCGATCTCTACTTCGATCATTCCATGATTCACTGGCGGTGCTGGTGGCGTATGCTCCGGCTTCGGTGCAGGTTTCGGCGCTTCTGCTTCTGCCTTTTTCACACCCTCTAGCAGATCCGAAGTCAACTGGATCAGCGCTTCGCTATCCTTTGCTAAAGTCGCCCCCACTACTTCTTCAATCGTCAATCCGTCGTCACTCAATGTGACCAATCCTGCATCGACCATATCATCGAATAATGATGGGTCTTCCAAATCTTGCGCACTGATGACGGTCCCTTTCTCTCTGCGGCAGCATAACACTGCAGGATCTTTCAGATGTTGCTTCAATGTTTCTTCGGTGATTGACATGATACTCTCTCCTTTATCTATAAAAAATTTTTTTATACCCGTGTTTAAGTGGTGCTTTTCATTCTTCGAACTAGCTTCAAATTACACGCGCGCATTGAACCATCTGTCGCGTGGTAAACAGGCAATTTCATTTTTGGTGCACAAGACATGACCGTGTTGGAGCAATCTGTACAGTTGCTGATCAGTACGGCCTCTGCGCCTGCCTTCTTCAATGCCATAACTTTTTGCACCTGCCCCGGACAGATCCCAGGATTGGTACATTTCAATGTTCCTTTGACTTCGATCGCTTGTTTGCAGTATTCGACTCCCGCAATTTCAGAGCCCATACTGTCAGCGATCTGAGACAAACGTTCTTTGTGCGCCCCACAGGCACAGACTAAAAGTCCGATTTTGCTTGGTCCATTCCAGAACACTTCGGAAGCAATTAAGCCGCCAGTCGTTTTTTGAAGGTAATGGTCTAAGCTCGCTCGTTTCCCCATGAAAGGGCCGCCTTCGATGATTTCGCCATATTCCTTGCCGATACCTCCAGCAAGATCAAACATTTCTGAAAATTTCATTCCTAAAGGCCTATCCATATACGTTTTGATCGCACCAGAATCGACCAGCTTCCCCGCAACCGTCAAATCCTTATCGATCAATGGTTTTCTCAACTCCACTGCCTCATAAACCCGATAAGCTGTTTCTACGTTGACCACGATGGCATCCGCAGCCAAAGGCAGTTGATCGACCTCCAATAAGATGTTCATACATTCACGAACCACCGCGCGCTCATCCCCCACTGGGTAGATATTCGGCAGCTTATGAATGGTGATCGTATCCGGCAATACCGCCGTCAAAGCCGCGATCGCCGCTTCGTGATGGCCTTTGATCGCAATCACCGCTTTTTCTGCGTTAGTAACTTCTCGAATGATTTCGATCCCGCGAATGATTTCCGTGGGGGATTCTTCCATCCGTTCGACATTGTGGCTCAATACAGGCTCACATTCGGAGGCATTGATCAAGATCGTCCCTCCGCCTTCAAAGCGATGATTCAATTTAACTGCTGTAGGAAATCCCGCACCCCCAAGCCCGATAAGTCCGGCTTCTCGTATGCGTTCCAGGGGCGTCTCGGAAGTAAGCTTCACATACTCCTTAGATTGTTCTTCCTCTGGTTCGATCAGGATGTGGGTGTCGGTGATTTCTTTGACCACTCCAGAAACACTACTGTGAATCACGTTTCCCAGCTTGGCTTCTGGACAGCATGCGATCACTTGACCTCTTTCGATCGAGTCTGCTTCCTTGACGACAGGTTCACTCGCCACACCGATTCCTTGTTTTAATGCAAATCCATACAATTCCCTCATGCTCCTATCTCCTTAAACGTAGTTATATCTGTATATCTTAATTGCCGTGTTTACAGCAATGAGTGGATCACGCCATCCAGTACTTGATTGCCAGAGACCACTACCGGCATATTCATAAAATCCATTGTCGAATACGTTCCGACATACCCCGCAGGCTGATTCGGAAACATCGCCGTTTCATACATATTTCCCAATCCAGACACACTTTTGACTACCACGACCTTCTTACTCGGGGTGTCATCCTTTTGCCTGAATGTTTCGGTCATCACCGGTTCAACATCCAGCTCACGCAATTCCTGCCGAATCTGTTCAACGACCTGATCTGTGATCTTATGAGCCGCTCGTATGCCTTCTTTCGTCCTGCCATGTCCATCTTTGAACAAAAAATCGAAATGAAGGAGCGTATCCTTTTCCCCAGGTGTTCCGGGTGTATCAAAGAAAACCTGCTCTGTAAGGCGTCCTTCTGAAGAACCGATATTGGCCGGCTCAAAGCAACTGCCTTGCTCTACCCCCGTCACCATCACTGTGACTCCTTGAAGAATATGTGTGACACCTTCTCCCAGCACCCCGGTTTTTTTACAGGCAATTGGGGAAAAATCCAAATTTGAATGAATGCGTCGCTCACGGGCTGTTGGCGGAATCAATGAAATCTCGACCTTCTCGATCCATTCGCTAAACGCCCCGATTGACGGAGATTGCTTTTTCACCCATAATGTCTCCCCCTCAATCTTCGTCTCCTCGCCAAAGACGACTTTTTGAAGCAAGAAGTAATTACGCGTTAGCTCAGTTTGATGGGAATAAACAGATGACGTGCCGTTTTTTTCCTTTTTCCTTAGTTTATTTTTCAGAATAGCCACCGCCTTGTAAGCATCCAATTGAGAAAGATGATTTTCTCCAACAACGCAGGATTCGTAGCCTGTCGTGCCTTTGTTCAGATCAATCAGTGTCTCTAAATAGTCGCTGGTGTAGACCAGCCGACCTTGCAGTCCAAAGAAGCTCATTCCTACCGACGGAATCCCTCGTTTCCCCGCCTCTTCGATCACTTGAACAAAATCGAGGTGATGATTGCCCCACGCATCGGTGATAACGATCACCCCATCAGGCTTCAGCGCATCGAAAAGGTCCCCAACGCGGTGCGCTGTAAACATTTTTTCTAAATAATTTTCCGACACCCCTGCTACGATCACTCCTGATAGATCAACATCGGGATCTCTTACTACTTCCTTCACGACTGGACAATTGAAATGAAACAATGACGTCATTTTTGTGCTCGGTCCAAGTCCCATACCCTTCTCCTTTACCAATGACTCAAGAAAATGTGCACAACAAAAAAACATACCTTTGATACACAGTATGCCTTCCTCATCCCTATTCAATTCTACACACTCGTCCCTTGGTGCACGACCAAACAAGCTTCACTTTTGACCATCTTAAATAAAGCGGCTGCTATTAAAAAAACACACACTTATCCCTGATCAAAAAAGCTCGCAAAAAAATCGAGCGTCTCTATGAATGTAGAATACGGTGAGAAAATGACGGATCACATACTGTCTTAGAACACGCTAAGATTGGTGTGCGTACTCAGGAATTAAGAACTGTGCGGTTGTACTCGTTTACCAAAGCCATTTTCTCACCCCATTCCTATGTAAAATATATCACAAATATCAGTAATCGCTTACAAACGAAGAGTACCACCCAGCATTCTTAATGTCAACCCAATCTATTGAAGAAAAATAAATGATAAAATAAATAGTTATAAATGAGATTAATACTAATTTCACAAATTTTCTTTTGCTCCAAAAACCGTCAAAAAAAGACCGAATCGTTCATCTCAACGAACGATTCGGTCTAATTAAATTGAAAATAAAGTTACTCCTCATTGTTTATCAAAAATTATAAATAGAAAATGAGCTTACTATTTATATATATTTTTTTATCTCTTTACGAATTGCTGCACCCGTCTCCTGACGAAATTCTCATTATTCTTAATAGAATAACAAGAGTGAACGAAATCCGCTGTGCGCCGAAAAAAATATTTTACAATACAAGAAGAAATATGAAAGGTAAAAACATCTCTTTTGAAGAAAAAACCGCGCTCGCTTTTTTAACGAGTACGGTTTCTCTTTATTCTATTTTTCCAACTACTGTTTGTGCAGTGACATTCCCAGGTGTGATTATAATATTGTTCTCCTCTAAATTCGGAAAGACGATCATCGTTGTCGCTTCTTTGCCTTTTTCCGCCAGATAGTCCAAATCAACTTTGACGAGTGGGGTACTTGGTTTTACTTTCGCACCTTCCGCCACTAGGAGTTCAAATCCTTCCCCTGCTAACTCTACGGTGTCGATCCCAATATGGATCAATACTTCAAGTCCATCCTTATCAACTAAACCAATCGCATGCTTTGTCGGAAAAATCGAAGTGACCGTTCCTTTGATCGGTGAAAAAATCTTTCCATTGGATGGGTCGATCGCGAAGCCCTCACCCATTGCTTTTGTTGAAAATACAGGGTCATTTACCTGATTGATCTCAATGAGTTCCCCGTCCACTGGGGCATAAATTTCTTTTTCTTTTTTTCCAAAACCAAACATTATTCTTCTCCTTTTTGCTTCTCAAATTTGAATGGTGCGACCGGATAACCAACCTCATTAAATAACGATACAGCAGGTGCATTTTCCCATCCATATTGGACGGTTCGACTGCTTTTTGTGGTCTCAATGATAAGTCTATTTTCTTCGATCGTTTGACAAATTATCGGGACATCTACTTCAATGGTTTGAACATCCAACAACTTCAAAGAGGCCGCTTCCTCCACTTCGATCACAAGTGTGTCACTCGTCCAACTGGCTATTTTTGCTACAGGGGCGCTGGGATAATGAATGGCGTCCAAGATTTCCCCAACGCGCTGTCCAAGGATCGACTTCTCCGTTGGATGGATGTCCTCTACTTCGCCGCAATCCAGACTTGTGACTAAGAACGTTGCCTCGTATTTTTGTCTCGCTTGTGCTTGAGCTGCGCGGACACTTGCCCAATCATGTTGCGGGTCATCCGCATAAAGGGGCAATTGAAGGATATAAAATGGCACAGGTGTCTGTAGATCTTTTCGCCAACGAGTAATCAACTGATCCAATAATTCCTCATAAAGTGGGGCGATTGCCGTATCCTCTTCCCCTTGATACCAGATGACCGCAGAAAAAGTGAACGGAACGATTCGTTTGAACCTTTTCTGATACAATCCTCCAGGACGATTGAACAAATATGGATTTGCAGGGGGCGGCCAAGGCGAGTGACCTATCTGTTCTTTGATCTGACCTAATGTCAGCTCAGGATGCTCCTCTGCCCACAGCGCCCTCTTTTCGATATATTGCTGGTACGTCGATAAATACTCCGCGAACTCCGCATCAAATGCTGCTTTTTCTTTTCCTTTTGTTTCTTCTATAAAGGGACCTAAAATCTGCTCATTCAGGGTGGGGCTTTTCGCCAAATCTTCCTCGCTGATCCAGCAGCTAGCGCTGGTGCCGCCCTTGCTGCAAATCACGGCGCCAATAATACGATCGGGATGATTGTTTTGGTGCTCCTTCATGGCATAGTAGGCAACAGCCGATAAGCCTCCAAGAGTGTCCGCCGTTAGCCGCGTCCAATCTGCCTCTGTCTCTTCTTCAATCTTTAACTCAAATTCTGGCATAGGAACCACGTAGAAAAAAATCGACTTTTCATCGGTGAGAGCCTGCTGCTCCTCGATAAAGTGGTCTTCCTGAGCCATCGGGTATTCCATATTGGATTGACCTGCAAAGAGAAAAACATCGCCGTATTGAAGGACTAGTTCTCTAGTTTCGCCATCCGAAGCAATGCGCAGGTTCTCAGTGACCCCGTAGGATTGCGGTGGAACAAGAAAGACAAATTCCCCATCTGAGTCACTCCGCACCTCTAACGTCAATTCTCCCATTTTGAGCTCCACAGAAGTATTTGGTGTGGTTTTCCCATTAATCAAATGACTTTTTTCTGCCTGAAAAACCACTTGATCTTTCAGTAATGGATTAAGTTGTAACATGTGAT
The DNA here is from genome assembly GCF_051715125.1 of Enterococcus sp. AZ048. Lineage (NCBI taxonomy): Bacteria > Bacillati > Bacillota > Bacilli > Lactobacillales > Enterococcaceae > Enterococcus > Enterococcus sp. AZ048. The sequence continues at coordinate 710,068 of NZ_JBIOTD010000002.1, forward strand.
CAAATCCTTTTTCTTCATATTAAGACAGCTCGCGACTATTTGGTGATAGAAAATAGACACACGTTCACGTCTTCGCAGAGTAATTAATTACCTTGCTTGAAATTATGATGTAATATGTTACACAAATGGTATCGCTTTCTCAAATGTTTGTCAAGCAGTTTTTGAAATATATTTCTAACGTTTATATAAAATTGAAATTTGTTACGTTTTTTGGTAGAATAGAGACAGAAAGCTACTGAAAGGATGTTGACCGGATGCAAAATATTGAAGAAGCCATTACGATCCATTACACAAAAATGTTTAAAACGGATAAAAAAATTTTTGAACAAATCATGGCAGACCCTGCGCAGTATGTCGGACTATCGATCCATGACATGGCAGATCGGTTTGATGTGAGTTCTCCAACGATCCTGCGGGCAATCAAAAAAATCGGCTATAGCGGATACCCAGAGTTCAAACTGGCGTTAGAGTCCTTTGTGACAGATAAAAATCAAGAAAAGCCTGTCATTAAAAACTCTCTGTTTCATGAAGTGATCAATACGTATGAACGCTCGTTTTCAAAATTAAGAGAATTAGACTTTGAAAAGGACATCATCGAGGTTGTTGAATGGATGCACGATTCACAAGACGTGAAGTGTGTTGGCTTTGACAATACAGGACTTGCGGCACAGCAGCTCGTATATTCCCTGTACTCTCAAGGCGTCTTTTATGAGGCGATCTCGACAGAAACACAGATGCATTATCTAAGTCAGACGGCCAGAAAAGACTGGGTCTACATTATTTTCTCTGTAACCGGTATGGACATCTACAGCGAATTGGTGGATGCCGTCACCGATGTAGGAGCAAAAACCGTGCTGATCACTATGAACAAAGATGCCGAGATCGCAAAAAAAGTCTCCAAAACTTTTGTTTTGCCCGCGGCGTCGACCTTTTTACGAGACGACGGTTCTTTACGACAATTGGATGTTCGTTTTGAACTGTTTCTGTTTTCAGAAGTTATTTCCTACTATTTTAATTGGGTAGGAGACCAGCGCGAACAAGCCGATCCCTCTTAACTCCAACAGAAGCCGATACCTCATCAATGAGATGGATCGGCTTTTTCTACGTCAAAAAAGAACGCTGATCATTCAGCGTCCTCTGATAACTGATTATTTTTCTGCCCCTTTTTCTGCGTAGCTCATATCGTTGACGGTCTCGACCTTCCATTTCCCGTTTTTATACGTAGCCTTTGAGATACTCGCATTTTCCAAGCCCGACATCGGAATATCCGCAGACACGCTAGAATCCAATTCGTTCAACAGCGTCGCTAAGGTCATCCCATGAGAAACGACCAAAATAGAATCATCCCCGTTTTCACTTGCTTCATCTACAATATCATCCAATGCTTCTTTTGAACGTTTTGCGACAGCCGCGTAATTTTCTGCCGGCCAGTTCTCGTTTTCTTTGACATTTTCTTTGTCGATCTCAGCTAAATCATCTGACAGTTCCTTGATGAATCCATTATAGCCGCCGCCCTCTTTTGCTGCTTTTTCTGTGTATTCATCCGCCGTCAGTTCTTTTCTTTTGGCGATCGCTTCGACCGATTCCGCGCCGGGTGTAGCCTCAAAGGTCCCGAAATTGAATTCACGCAAGCGTTTGTCTTTATTGATTTTTGCTTTTTGACCAGATTTGTCTAAGATGATCTCAGCAGTCTCGATCGCCCGTCCGCTGTCACTGCTGTACACTTTGTCGAATGTGATACTCTTACCGATCCCTGTACCGACATCCTCTGCCACCTCGATTCCTGCCGGAGTCAAAGGTGCGTCGCTCCATCCTTGAGATTTCCCTGTGGTATTCAGCATCGTCTTCCCATGACGAGTGAAATAGACAGTCACCCCGTCTGCCTTTTTATCCGCAGAGGTATCAGTGGCATCCGTCGCCGCTCCTCCTCCTGAACAGCCTGCTAACAGTCCGATCGACAGCATTCCAACAACGACCTTTTTCAATCGATTCATTTGTTTTCCCTTCCTTTTCGTCCATTCTTTGATTTGATGTATTTGCTATTCCTTAGATGATTGGTTCATCAGCGGCGTTGCCTTCTCCCAAAGGTCGTCACCGTTGCTTGTGATTACCTGCTTGAACCAATAAAAGCTTTTTTTCTTATAACGTTTCAAATCCTTCAGATCCGTTTCGTCACGGTTCACGTAAATGAAACCATAGCGTTTCTTCATTTCTCCCTGTGAGCTTAAGATGTCGATGGGGCCCCACGTAAGAAAGCCCATCAGATCCACGCCATCCTCTGTCACCGCTAAACGCAGCTGTTCCACGTGATCTCGCAGATAGTCGATGCGATAATCATCCTCCACCGTTCCTTCAGCATTCAGCGTTTCCTTCACACCGATGCCGCACTCTACGGTGAATACGGGTAATTTGTAGCGGTCGAATAATTCTTTTGCTGCCAGCCGTAAGCCTTTCGGATCAATGATCCAGCCCCACTCGCTCACCGCTAAAAAGTCATTTTTCGGCTGTGTCCCATCTAGGAAAGAATCCAAAAAAGAATCCACGGTAATGTCCGCACCCTTTTTCGCCATCGCACTTTGATAGTAACTAAAAGGAAGAAAGTCCACTGTTCCTTCTTTTAAGTACTGCTTGTCTCCAGCGGTAATTTCTGGCATGATTCCTTGCTTTTCCCAGTCATGCAGCAGATCCTGCGGGTATTCGCCGTTTACGAAGACATCCGTTGTTTGATAGGTCAATCTTCTGTTTGCGATCTGTGCACTTAGAATCGCATCTGGATGACTCGATTCAGGATAAAAAGGTGAGAATGCGACCATTCCGCCGACTTGTGCATGAGGTGCAAAGGCGTTGACTAGGTGCTTGACCGAGGCAGAAGCCAAGAACGAATGGTGCTGTGCTTGCGCCTCATACCGCGCCAATTCTTTCGGTTCGATGCCCTCTGGCAGTAAATCACTGGTCAATGTATACGCCACGTTTTGCTCATTGATTGGAATATAATAACGTACTCTTTTACCGAAATGCTTGATCATAAGTTCCGCGTATTGTTGATAAGCCTCTAAGACCTTTCTCGACTGCCAGCCGCCATATTTCTCCGCCAAGGCATCCGGCAAATCAAAATGATACAAACAGACAATGGGTTCGATGTTTTGCGCGATCAATTCATTGACGACCCGATCATAAAAATCAAGTCCTGCTTGATTTACCTCGCCCTCGCCATCTGGAAGCACACGTGCCCAACTCAATGAAAAACGGTACGTATTAAACCCCATTTCCGCAAAAAGCGCAATGTCTTCCTTGTAATGATGGTAAAAATCAATGCCATTCTCCCAATCGGAAGAGGTCTGAGCATAAGTTCTCTTTTTCTTCGTATCGTATACTGTGAGCCCTTTGCCGTCCGTGTTCCAGGCACCTTCTGCCTGCATACTCGACACTGAGCCGCCCCACATAAAATTCTCTTTAAATGACTTCATAATCAATCTCCCTACTTCCTATTTCTTGACGTAGCCTCATCCAAACGTTATGCCGCTGGTTCTTCATCTTTCCAGAAGAACGAAACCAATAGAAACGAAAGCACTAACGTGACAATGATCCCGATTACCAGACCGTAAAAGCCTTGATCGATCCCATTCGGCCCGATCACACTTGGCAACAAGAAGATCCCTGCGATCAGAGAGTACCCCTTTGTTCCCATCAATCCAACAATCAAGCCCCCTACGACTGCACTGACACACCCGAAGATAAATGGTTTTCTTCTAGGCAACGTGATCCCATAAATCGCTGGTTCAGTGACTCCGAAGATCCCTGAGATAAATGCGGGATACGTCAATGCCTTCAATTTTTTATCCTTTGTTTTCACCATAACAGCCAAAACTGCACCAACTTGACCAAAGATCCCGATCGTGGTGGCTGGAATCGTCATATCATAGCCTAAGACCGCCAAATTATTCAGTGTGATCGGCACAATGCCCCAGTGAATCCCAAAAATTGTACAAATCTGCATCACACCAGCTAAAACAGCAGATGTAATCACTGGACTCAAGTTATACAACGCCTGTGTCCCAGCGCCGAACAATTGCGAAGCCCATGTGGCGATCGGCCCAATGACGATGAAGGTCAATGGAATGACAATTAACAAAGTACCCGCAGGAACAAAGAAGGACTTCACCACATCGGGAACAATCTTCTTCAACTGCATCTCTACTTTTGACGCGATCCAAGTCGCGATAATAATCGGGATCACGCTAGAAGCGTAGCTCATTAAAATAACGGGAATCCCCAAAAAGGTCAAATGCACTGGAGATTCAATGATCGTACCTGCAAATAACGTGTACAACGGTTTTTCCGCCATGATTCCCGCCAGCGTCGGATATACCATCGCTGTCCCGATCGCCATGCCGATAAAGACATTTCCTTTAAACTTCTGGGCTGCCGTATACCCCAAGAATACAGGGAAGAAATAGAAGAAACAGTCACCAATAATATTTAAGATCTGATAGGTACCAGAATTCATATCCAATACCCCCAACGCGATGACGACCATAGTCAAGCCTTTGATCATCCCTGTCGCGGCTAAAATTCCAAGTGTCGGTGTAAAGACTCCTGAAACCAGATCAATGAACCGATCAAAAAGCGAGAGCTTCTTCTCTTCTTTCTGATCCTCTACGACATTGTCCCCTTCATTGATGTTATAGATACTATTGATATCGTTATAAACATCCCCGACCGCATTGCCGATCACGACCTGGTACTGTCCACCGCTTTGAACCACGGAGACCACACCGTCCGTATTCTTTAGAACCTCTGTTTTTGCCTTGCTCTCATCCTTCAGTTTGAAACGCAAACGTGTCATACAATGACCGAGATCGTTTACATTTTCTTTTCCTCCAACATTTTGCACGATCGTGCGTGCTAACTCTTCATATTTCATTTGTCATTTTCCTTTCCTGTTTACTCGAACAAGCCCATCAAATAAGTGCATGATTTCTTAAATAACCATTCCTTCTGAACCCTCGATCTTCTCTATCACCAAGAAAACTAAAAGCTTTTTGCCAACAAAATAGTAATTTATTACTAAATTATAAGAATAAATGAAACATATTACACTTAGAATGATAACGGTTCCGAAATTGGAAGTCAATAGATTTTTGGAATATTTTTTACAATAAATAAAATCGATGTAATTAGTTACAAAAATGCAGCAAAAAAAGAGACACCCTCGATCCCTCCTAGAACCAAATGGTGTATCCCCGCGGTTTATTTGCGACGCTCTTTTTCATAATACTCTGAGAATTCCTGTAAAGTAAACAACTCATTCAAATAATAAACCCCCGCCTTATTCGCCTTCCGCAACACTTTAGAAGCTGTGTAGGCAGCGATTTTCCCCGTGTCTTCTGAGCTGTTTTTCCCATAAAGAACCTTTTCTAGCAGGACTGTTTGATGGCCCTTTTTCCCCTTCATTTTTACATGGATCGAAAAAGCACTTGAGGCATTTTTGGAAGAAAGCGCGCTGCTGCCGGCTATTTTCAATACAAAGTCGTACAATTTGCGATGCTTCAGAAGCTTAAAGAATCGGATGGTCGCCAAAAAGTGCAACGCAGTAAGCATAAATGAATCGTCTAAACTGAGAAATGCTGCGACATTTGATTGATGCATCGTATCTGTGACGATCTGCTGATCGGCTAAATTAAACGCGTACGCTGATTGGGCTTTTCCCTCTTTTTTAAAAGGAATAGTCCGCCTTTCAATAAACGGCGCTTGTTTTTTTAAGGTTCCATTGATTGTCCAATAAAAAGGATGTACCAAATTATCCACTAACCATTCTAGCGCATCCCTGCCATACGCGTCCCCCATCCCCAACAAAAGAGAAATGTCTGTTTGCGTCACTTCGTCCATCGTTGCCCCGAGTTCCTTTACTAACAAAGTCGACAAGCCCGGGCAGATTCCTACCCCCAAAACGCCCGTGCCGAGGACCTTCGCAGAAGGCAAATCTCCGAGGGCTCTCATGATCTGATGGGAAGCAGAAATATCCACATAATGAATCCCTGTTTCCAAACAATACGCCGCAAAATCAATAGTTTTCGGTCCCAAACACATCACCGCAAGTGAAATGTGGGCTAATGTATCTACATAGGAGCTTTCATCATAAATATCAATTTTTTGAAAAGTGACGCGGGGATTTTTTATCTTGCTAAGAAACGCGGCCCCTTTTTTCTCACTTCGCCCACCGATAACGATGGGATTTTTCGTTATTTTTAGAAGCTCTTCAACCGCCCCTTTTCCCACATCACCATAACCACCAATAACAAGAATTGCATCCATATCTATACCTCCAAGTGAATCATTTTTTTATTTCTCCGGCTAAATGGTCATTCTTCTTTGCATGAACAAACTAAACATCCACATCGTTCCTAATGAAGAAATTGCTTTTTTGAACAAGCGTTGATTAATTGACATATGTATATTATACTAATTTAAAATAACGGAACAATCGGCAATTACTGTGGAATTGTCCACTATTGGACAAAGGAGGAGTCATTGTTCATAAAATGGAGGATGAATCGGGTGGATCGCAGAACGATAAAAACACGAACAGCGATAAAGGGTGCGTTTTTAGCTATTCTGAAAGAGAAAAGCATCAATAAAATTACGATATCAGAATTATCGGAAAAGGCGAACATCGGACGCGGCACTTTTTATCTGCATTATCATGATCTTTACGACCTGTACGAGAGCATTGAACAAGACCTCTATGCCGAACTCATGGAAATCTTCGATGAGTTCTCTCCCTACATATTGTCAGAAAACTTAGTGGCATTGACAAATGAAATAACAGCTTACATTGATAAAAAAAGAGAATTGTTTCTATTATTAATGGGCGTCAACGGAAATGTGTTGCATAAAATCAAGGAGATTTTTAACGAGAAGGTTTTACAAGATGAATGCTACGCAGAAATTTCAGCGTATGAACAGCTAGAAGCGCTCTTTATCGTATCGGGGACTATTGGTATTTTAGAAGAATGGTTGCAGTCAGGTTTAGATATGCCAGTGGCGCAGCTCTCTAGCACATTGCACGAATTGTTGATGAAATTCAATCCATGATAAAAGAACAAAAATAGCCGCTCACTTCAAAGTGAACGACTATTTTTTTGTTTTTTAACGAAAGGATCTAAGAGTGGTTTCTCCTACAACCGTTCGTTTTTTACACGTTCAATAATTCTTTTATCGCCGCTACTCGATCCGTCAAAGGCTTGCCTAATACGTCTTCGAAATCATTAGACACCACGTCTAATTGGCTGGCTTCGATATCTTTTTGAATGGCGACGAACACTTCAGCGACAGATTCAGGAAATCCAGCTTCTACGAGGTTGTCGACGAACCCTTCCTCATCCGCCGCTACCACGTCAAAGGATTGTCCACTGGCTTCTTTTAGTGCTTCGGCTAATTCAGCATACGTAATCGGTGCGTGAGACAATTCCAGAATCTCAGGAAAGTCGTTTCCTACCAGCACATTCACTGCGGCCTCCGCATATTCACGCTTCAGCGCCCAGCCCGTTTTGCCATTTGCAGCCATGTAGACAAATTTCCCTGACTTCAACGCGCCTTCGATCAACGGCAATTCATTTTCTAAATACCAATTGTTTCTGACAAACGTATGTTGAATGCCTGAATTTTTAAGTGCCTTTTCTGTAAAGAGATGGTCTGGAGACAAGAAACTCGTTGAATGATCTGCGTCAGGAAAACTAGTGTAGACGATAAATGAAACCCCCGCCTGTTTTGCTGCGTTGACTACATTTTCATGCTCCTCTTGCCTATTCCCAGGTTCCCCTGAAACAAACAATACCCGATCAATTCCTTGCAAGGCGTCATTCATTGACTGTTCATTGGCGTAATCCCCGATGCGAACGTTGTAGCCTGCGTCCCGCAACGCTTTTCCTTTTTCCTCGCTGCGTACTAGAGCATAAATATTCTCTTTCGCAACTTCCTGACTTAGGTAATCCAACGCATAACCGCCAAAACCGCCTGTTGCTCCTGTTACTAAATAATTCATCGTCATCTACTCCTCAAAAGTTAAATTTTTCTAGCTGTACAAATACAATTTACACCTTCATCATAAAAGGTGTGGTACTATTAGTCAAGAAATACAGTCAAAGGAGCTGGAAAAAAATGAAATACTCGATCCAGATGAGTGATACCATCCATATTCTTGCATACATCGAGATTTTTAAAGATACAAACTTTCTTTCTAGTGAAATGATCGCAAAAAGTGTAGAGACCAACGCTGCGAACGTAAGAAAAATTATGAGCAGCTTAAAAAAAGCGGGGCTGATCCATACGCAAGTAGGAAAACCCAACCCGACACTCGCCAAAGAGCCTAGCAGCATCACCTTTCTTGAAATCTATCGGAGCATTGAAGGAAATACAAATTTGATCCAAGTAGACGAAAAAACAAATCCCAACTGTGTCGTCGGTGCCAATATCCAAACGGCACTTTCGAAAGAATACGACCTCTTACAAAAAAAAGTCGAGGAGCAAATGGACCAAATCACATTAGATACCGTCATTCATGATATTTCCGCGCTGGAGATGGCAAAACGCCCTGAGAACAAGGCGATTGTTGAGAGGTATTTGTAGGGTGAAGAAAATCGGAATTTTGACAAATATGACTTAACAACTGAATGCCTTTCCTTGGATAAATTCTATTTGTTTGACAACGACAAAAAGTAATCCGTCAATTCCTTTACTTGGAAGACGAATTACCTTTTGTTTACTAATGATTCCATGGTCCGCATCCTTGAAGACAGATGGGATGCTTTCTTTCTTGTATCGTACTTTATTTAATAGTGATATCTATGTTGTCACCCAATTTATAATACAAGGCTGTAAGGATGTTCTAAATAATAGATGATTTTGCTTAGAAACTCTGCTGCAGGCGAACCATCAATGATTTGATGATCAAAAGTTAGGCTTAACGGAAGTTTCTTCTGTTCGATTATTTTCCCTTCTTCCGATAATGCCAACTCTTTTATTAATGTACCTACACCCAATATTCCCACTTCAGGCTGATTCAATATTGGTGTAAAGTACTCTACACCACTTTTTCCTAAGTTGCTGATCGTAAATGTTGAACCATTGTAATGACTTCCATCAAGTGATCCTGCCCGAACATCATGAATACGACTATTCATGGTTTTTCCTAAATCTGTCAACGTCCTATGATCTGCATTTTCAATAACTGGAACAACCAGCCCTTCAGGTAAAGCAACCGCGATCCCTAAGTGTATCTCAGAAACTTCCTTATAGATTTCTCCATCATACCAAGCATTCATTTTTGGCGATTCTTTTAAAGCTAAAACAACAGCTCTCGCCAATAAAGTTGTGATACTTGTTTGTCCATCAACAAGGGGTATATCTGCTTTCATTTTCAACTCAGTGATAAAATCAAGCAAATGTGTAATATCCGCTTTTTGTTGAATCGTTACTTGAGCAGTTGTGTGAAGACTTGTAATCATTCGCTGCGCAATTGTTTTACGCATACCAGACAATCCCTTTGCTACTTCTGTCTGTGGTTGCGTCGTGGACATTGTTGGTGTTTCTAGAACAGGTACGTACATTTCGACATCTCTTCGAGTAATCCGTCCGTTTCCTCCAGTCCCATTGATTTGCGTATAGTCAACCCCTTTTTCTTTAGCAATTTTTCTTGCTAATGGCGTGATAAAGAAACGAGCGCCTTCTTTCTTTACAGTATCTGTCTGGAGGGATGTATCTTTTTGGCGTTCTTTTTCCGCCGACGATTGTTCATTTATTTCGTCGTTTTTTCCTTCTTTGTCTTGAGTATCCAATTTTTCTTCTGTATCAGTCACATCTTCTCCTTCAGCTCCGAGTAATCCGATTGGCGCCTGACAAGGCGCATCTTCACCAGCCTGTACAAGTATCTGAATCAGTTTGCCTGATTCTGTTGCTTCCACATCATGCGTCAGCTTTTCAGAACTGATCGTACAGACAACTTCTCCCTTAGTGATAGCATCTCCTTCATTTTTTAGCCACGTATCAACTGTTCCTTCAGTCATCGTTAAACCTAATTTAGGCATAATAATTTCTGCTGCCATTGAATAAGCACCTCCCTTATTTTTTCAAGTCATCAATAATTTCTGCTGCAGAGTTTAAAACCTTCTCGGCATTTGGTAAATATAATTTTTCTAAATTCGCTGCAAAAGGAACCGGCGTATTCGGCGCACAAATACATTTAACTGGTCCATCGAGATAATCAAAAGCTTTGTCTGCTACAACAGAAGAAATATCAGTCGCCGTATTGTTATGGGGACTCGCTTCATCAATAACAATTAAACGCCCGGTTTTTTTCACAGAAGTTAAGACTGTTTCTTGATCCCACGGTGCAACTGTAATTAGATCAATCACTTCTGTTTCGATTCCTTGTTTTTCTAATTTATCCGCCACTTCCAATGCTACATAGAGCATTTTTCCAATTGTGACGATGGTTAGGTCTTTTCCTTCTCTTTTTACTTTTGCTTTGCCAATCTCAACTTTAAAATAGTCTTCTGGAACCTCCCCTTTTAAACCATACAAGGTTTTATCTTCCGAAAAAATAACAATGTTGTCATCTTCTATAGCCGATAATAGTAACCCTTTGGCATCGTATGGATTTGAAGGGACCACAACTTTTACTCCTGGGATTGATCCCAGCATTCCATAATAAGACCCAGAGTGTTGCGCAGCCGCACTGGCACCAGCACCATGACAGGTTCTCACAGTCATTGGGATTTTCGCCTTCCCACCAAACATGTAACGCATTTTTGATCCTTGCGCTAAAATTGTATCCAAACAAAAGCCGATAAAATCATTAAACATCAGCTCTGGAACGGGGCGTAAACCAGTTGCTGCAGCTCCGACCGCAGCTCCCATATAGCCCATTTCCGAAATGGGTGTGTCGATGACTCTTTCTCGTCCAAATTTAGGCATCAGTCCTTTAGTTACACCAAACACGCCGCCCCAAGCATCTTCGTTTTTATCTTCTAAATGCTTAACTTCAGCTCCTCCTGCGATATCTTCACCAAGTAAAATAACCCGATCGTCTTTTTCCATCGCTTGTTCTAAGCCTTCATTGATAGCCTTCATAAAAGTTATTCGTCTTGTCATGATTCTTTCTCCTCCTTTTTATTTATGCGTATACGTCTTCAAACAGCGCTTCCGGTCTCGGAACTGAACTTTCCTGAGCAAAAGTGATTGCTGCTTGGATGTCTTCAGTTGAAGCTTTAGCGATTTCATTGACTTCCTTTTCAGTCAATACCTTTTGTTTTAAGGCATAGTCTTTAAAAGCAGTAATGCAATCCACGTCAGCAATCTTTTTCTCTTTCCCTGCATCATTTTTATACTTTTGTTCGTCCCCTTCAAAGTGTCCGTAATTTCTATATGTGACACACTCTAACAATGTCGGTCCTTTTCCAGAACGCGCCCGCTTGATGGCTCTCCCTGCTGCTTCATAAACTGCGATTAAATCTTTCCCATCTACCGTTTCCCCTGGTATGCCATATGCCGCAGCACGTTCTCCAATCGTTTTAGAACCAGATGAGTACCACTGTGGAGTCGCCTCCGCGAAAGAATTGTTTTCATTTACAAATACAACGGGTAGATTCCAAATTGCCGCCATATTTATTCCTTCATGGAACGTTCCTTCATTCGCTGCCCCGTCCCCAAAGAAACAAATCGCAACATCTTTCGTTTTTAAGTATTTGTTCCGTAACCCGGCTCCAACTGCGATAGGGAATCCTCCGCCAACCATGCCATTCGCCCCCAACATTCCTTTATCAATGTCAGCGATATGCATAGAACCGCCCTTACCTTTACATAACCCAGTTTCTTTTCCATAAATTTCTGCCATCATGCCATTAAGATCGCATCCTTTGGCAATACAGTGTCCATGACCTCTGTGGGTACTCGTAATGTAATCATCATCTGTCAAATGTGCGCATACACCAGTTGCGATAGCTTCTTCCCCTGCGTATAGATGAACGAATCCTGGAATTTCACCTGTTGTAAAAATGCGATGAACCTCATCTTCAAAATTTCGAATATCGTACATTGTTTTTAAAATCCATTGTGCTTTTTCTGTTGATACGTTTTCTTTTGCCATGCTTAATTCCTCCTTTTTTTATCCATGAATTGCTTTTCCAAGCAAACCGTTGGCTGTTTCTCCAATTACTTCTGACAAAGTTGGGTGTGCAAATACCATATTTGCTATCTCTTCTACCGTTCCTTCTGACACTTTAACTGCTAACAATGTGTGAATCATCTCAGTGGCATGACTTCCAACTAACACAACTCCAAGTATCTGATGATATTTTTTATCACTAATGATTTTCACAAATCCTTCTGTTTCTCCTGCGGCGATCCCCTTTCCGTTCCCCGAGAATAGAACTTTTTTTACATCGACTTCATATAATTCCCTTGCTTCTTCTTCGCTCAACCCAAAACTTGCTACTTCTGGATCGGTGTACAAACAGCGTGGAATGTTTGACATGTCTACTGGTGATGATGGGTCGCCACAAATTGCATCAATTGCTTTTAAGCCTTCAGCACTTGCTGCATGAGCCAATTGATATCCGCCAATCAAGTCACCCACAGCATACACATGAGGCACACTTGTTTGATAATACGTATCTACTTTTACAAAGCGTTTCGCCGGATCTAATTGAACACCAAGTTTCTCCGCCAAAGCCAAGTTGGGCTTTCTTCCTGCAGCAATCAACAAGCGATCATAAGTTATTTTTACATCGGATAATTCTATTTCATTCGCCTTAATTCGTTTGATTTTAGCTTGAGTAACTATGTCTATACCTAAGCTTTTTAGCTTCTTCTTAATCACGCTTCTTGCGTCATTTTCTTCGGTCAGCAATATATCTGGTGCAACTTCTATTAATGCCACTTCCACTCCTAAAGGTCTCATAGCAAAAGCCAATTCAACGGCGATCACTCCTCCACCAATAATAGCCAGCTTTTTTGGTAACTCTTTCATAGAGAAAAAAGTGTCCGTTGTTAAGTACTCACAAGTATCTAATCCATCAATTGGCGGTAAAAATGGCTGTCCGCCTGTGGCCAGTAAAATATCTTTCCCAGTAACCGTTTGGCCATCTACTTTGACAGTTGTCCCGTCTATCTCTGTTACTTCTCCTTCGAGGTACGTAACTTGGTTAGCTTGAAAGAGGTGCTTAATGCCACCTTGTAATGTATGAACTACCTGATCCTTTCTCTGAACCATTTTTTTAAAATCAACACTGCCAGTTTTTTTTACAAATCCATAATGACTTGCTTCTTCAGTAGCCAGAAGCCAATGTGCGTGTTGCAAATAACTTTTTGAAGGAATGCATCCCACATTCAAACAGGTACCTCCCACCGCTTTTTTTTCAATCACAATAACTTTTTTCCCTCTTTGTGCCGCTCGGATTGCTGCAACATATCCACCTGGACCTGCTCCGATCACAATGAGATCATAAATAGTCATAAAAGATCTCCCTCCCTTAATTTCCGTTTCATCCTAATTAACGCAAAAACTATGCCAACTTTTTTATTTTGTGAATATTTTTTCAATTGATCAGCCCTTAAGTCAATTTTCTTAAGTCGAAGAGAGCCATTTTGATTTATTTATATACACTTCCTCAACTATTAATACCTCTGTTTTCAAATGAAAGCGTTCACAATTTTGGCGATAGCACGATGACTACCCGCTTTCGCTTCTCTTTTTCTCTTTCTTAATGACTCACTTATGAGACGGTTTGTCTCAAAGTGTATCAATCTATATTCACAATAAAAAAGACAAGCTAAACGATGGAGCCCGTTTGGCTTGTCTTCTCTTATCTATTTATGAGGTACATTTACTTCCTATCCCTTTCTAAATCTGACAATAATCAAAAGGTACCGATTATTTTTCTATATTGTATTGCTTCATTTTTCGATACAACGTTGCTCGGGAAATCCCCAAATTTTTAGCTGTATTTGTGGCATGATAATTTGTTTGCTCCAAAGCTAATTGTATTTCACGTTTTTCTTCAGGCACTTCTTCTGCTAGATTAGTGACGTTCAACAGACTCCCGGAAAGGATTAATTCATTTAGTTGATCAAGTGTAGGTTCTTGGTCAAAATAAAACACATAAAGACGTTGTAAAAAGTTATTAAACTCCCGAATATTTCCAGGCCAGGAAAAGGTGCGTGCTGCTGTTTCAATTTTTTGTTGCCAAGTGATAGACCAGTTATTCTCTTGACAAAATTTTTCAATTAAAGGAACGATGTCTTCAAGACGCTCGCGTAACGGTGGCAAAAAAAGTTGTCCCACATAAATTCGATAGAACAGATCCTCACGAAATTCATGCTGAGATACTTGTTGCTGTAGTTTTTTATTACTTGCAGTAATTAAACGGAAAGAGACCTGTTTAGCAACGCCGCTGATCGGTGTTACTTGATGGTCTTCTAAAACTCTCAACAACGCTGTTTGCATTTTAGCGGGCATGCTGTCAATCTCATCTAGAAATAAACTACCACCATCTGCCTGCTCAATTTTTCCCTGGTATCCTTGAGCATTAGCCCCAGTGAATGCTCCCGGTGCGTACCCAAAAAGTTCACTTTCCAACAGATTTTCACTAACTGCCCCACAGTTAACGGAAATCAGCGGTCCATCTTGAACGTCACTATTATAATGAATCATTCGAGCAACCACTTCTTTTCCACTGCCTGACTCGCCATAAATATGAATCGGTAGGCTACTTTCAGCTAAAAGCAATGCTTTTTTTAAAAAGGCATTGTAGCGTGCACTTCTACTAAGAACCCCTTCAGAATAATAAGTCTTCGTTGCCGTAGACGAATAAATCATGTATCGATAACCAATCACACGTTGATCCATTAAGATAGGATTTTCGTTATACAGTAGCGCACTTGTTAAGTATGCACGGATATCTTTACCTACCTCAAACAGTTGCTGATGTGCAGGCGGTGCATACATGATTCGATGTTGCGTGTTACATAAGATTTCTTGCTCAGAGTAATTGGTCACGTAATGCAGTAATTCTCTTTCTCCTTCTAAATAATCACGCATTAGATAATTAGATACTTTTTGGGCAATAGCAGTAAGCAGAAGAAGATATTCCTTCGCTGATTCATTCTTATAGGTCGAAATATCTAAGATACCTACCAATTTATCTTCTCCGTCAAAAATAGGCGCCGCCGCGCAACTCCAGTCACGAGAAGCAATGGAGTAATGTTCTTCTAAAGAAATCGATTCAGTTGATTTTGATTCAAGTGCTAAACCGATGGCATTTGTTCCAACATCTATTTCTGTCCAACGGCTTCCCTCTCTGAAAAACATCAAATTAGCAAAATCTTTTGCCTCATGGTTCCCATCTCGCCAAAGAATCCGCCCTTTTTCATCCGTTAATATAAATAGTGGCTTTTTTAATTGTAGTTTTTTCTTCACTTTTCTAATTTCTCGTTCTACATGACGAATCATGTCTTGATTCTTCCGCTGTTGACCTTTTAATTCCTGCAAAGATAATATTTTTTGAGGTTTATAAACATAAGGATCAATTCCTTGTTGATAGCACGTTCCCCAAGATGTCGCTATTTTTTCCGGTAATTCATCAAGAACCGCTTTCTCCCCGTTTATAAAACGCTTCCAAATACTTGCTCGCATTCTGTCCTCTCCTTTCTAGTTTCCAAAGTAAAGAGATTTTAAATAAGTAAGAACCCACTTTATAATTTGCTATTTTGGCTATATTCTTCTTCTATTTTAACACTATCTAGATAAATCTCCCAATTTGACCACATACGTGCATTATTTTAGGAGTTATCTTATTCGAACCCCATCTCGTGGTTTGCTTCCATAAAAGAAGGCCTAGACTATGATATCAGGCAATAATTCCACTCAACTAAATAGAGCGTCGTCACTCCTCTCGTGACAACGCTCTATTTGTCTCTCTGAAATCAGAAGGGCTTCTTCCCTTCGTTTTTAATACTGGATGTCTCTGTAAATAGCATAAAAATCTTTTGTCAGATGATAGCCTTTTCGCCAGACAGTCTCTACCGTATTTGGCGGAAACCCTTTTTGAATGAGCTTTCTTCGGATGGAATTTACTAACACGGACAGGTGGGCAAGCTTTGAATTCGTTGGGTGCGTGTCCCAAATATGCCAGCACAGATCTTCTCGCGACACAAAGGTAGCGTCGGATTTGTACAAATATTTAAAAAGGCTCGTCTCAGTTTTGGTGAAATCCATCAATAGATGATCCAATGAGTCGATGATGAATTTCTGCTGCTGCTCGGTGGACGCACCGCCTTTACTGATCACTTCCCGCAGTAAATTCGAAGGGATGTCTTCACTGAGCCATGTATCAATCTCTAAATACGCCAGTTCTTCCTCTTCTTCTGGATGGACCTCGTCTAAATACTTTCTAAACACGGTTTTCTTTTTTTCCTTCAATTTAGGAACGATCCCCTCTAACTCTTTGTTCGTGATCGTTTCACTCAGAATGATGACCTGATAAAATTCAGGCCCCCACGTATAGTCGTTTCGCAGGATCATCTCAAAAATCGAGGTAGAACAGAGGACCTCAAAATTTAGTTTCTGCAATTTTCCCTGCATCGCCAACTCGTTCATAATATTTTTTGTCACGATTACCACTCTAATTTTAACGCACCCCGTCCTTTAAGCATTTATCAACTCTTTGTTATCGTAATACTATAGTGACTACTTTCACTAGTTATTGTTTATTTTTCCCAGTCCTTCTTTTTTGAAATAGAAAAACTGTACCCTGTAGTCGATGAATAGGAATACCCCATCGTTTCCCAAACACATTTGCTTCCCGTTAAACCTTTAAAAACAGCCTTCCATATGATTATTCTGACTCTCTATTTTTTGGGGTCTCCTTATTAATAGTAACAAGAATGGGACAAAGGGGATGCTCATTTGTTGTGAAAATTCCGTGGAAATTGAGCGCGTGTCAATTATTTTTGCTATTGCTATTTTTTCATGGTATGTTTTTTATATAGAGAAAATCTTTACGAGGGGGAAGGACAATGGACGTATTAGTTGATAAAGCAGATCGAAAAAAAGTGCGTCTTTTAAGAACCGTGTTCGAAGCGGAACGGCAAACGTGTCCCTTGGATTCTTTGGCTGCCTCTTTAGGCGTTAGCAACCAAACCGTGCTGAAGCTCGTGGAGGCGATAAAGGAAGACATCGTCCTTTTTGACCTCGCTGAGTTGGTCGTCTTTGATTATTCGTCGACAAACCTCCTTTTCACCTTGCAGTTTTCTGAATCGGTCAATTTGCAGATGTTTTTAAATGCCTATATTCGCAAATCCATTAAATTCCGGCTACTCGAAGCGCTGTTTCATCACTCCTTTGACACCCTGCAGCAGCTAGCAGACTTTCTTGATATTCCTTACATTCAAGTCCGAAGAAAAATCCAAGAGATCAATTCCTTTTTGGACCGAACCTCCCTGAGTATTTCCGCCAAAGGAAAGGTGTCTCTTCACGGAAATGAGATCGATATTCGTTTTTTCTACACCGTTTTATTTGTCACAGGCTACGGTGCAGAGAAGTGGCCTTTTCGCGCGTACAGCTTTTTAGACATGTCCGAAGTATTAGACGCTTGTCCAAAGGAAGTTTATGCGCTACCCTCCTTTGATAAATTTTTTTTAGTCCACTACTTCTTGGGCGTACACCTGTTTCGCGAACGTCAAGGGCGGCTCGTAAAAAAAGAAGAGGTTCGCATCTCCTTGTATACCCCCTACTCCGCCGCCAACCGTCTGTCCTTCAGCCGCTTGTCAAAGGAAATGAAACGTTTTTTACCTCGTCATTCAGACGAACATTTAAAGCGTTTCTCCCAACTGTTGTGCAGCGCACTCGTCGCGATGGGCGGGTATCATTCGATCAAAGCGGCGCCTGATTTTTTACTGCGCGACAGTCAGATCAAAGAAATGGGTGTCCCTGGTCTCGCCTCCCACCTGCTAGACAGACTCGACCATCACCTGTACAACCCGCTGTCCTCCGAGGAACGGAGCACGATCCATTACGCGCTTTTGTGCCTCCATTATCGGATTTTCTTTGTGGGAACGATCGTGACCCACCTAAAAGATATTTTTACCGATTATTTAAACGTGGACAAAGACCGGCGAAAGCGTCATAAAATAAAACAAATCAAGCGAATCATCGCCCTTGAGATGCAGACCGCGGAATTCAAGTCATTTGAGAACTATAAAGAGTATTTAGCGACCGAATATTGTTTGATTTACGATCGCCATATTCACTTGGAAAAATACACGGCCCCGATCAACATTTCCTTTTTGACGGCCCTGTCGAAGCAGACGATCCAAGAAGAAGTCCTGCATTATTTCTCGACCTATTACAATCTGCATGTGGTCAATACCCTTTCAACGGAGGTTGATTTAATCATTAGCGATATTCCGCTATCTTCTTCGGTCATCCCCTCGTTACGATTGAACAAACCCATCGTCTACTGCCATATGCAACTGATCGATTCCGATTACGACAAGATCGCTGCCGCCTTATCTGCGATCGCAAAAAAGAAATTCAAGCTTTCCACTACTCACGAAGAAGATGAAGCAAAATAAAAAACGGAAGCTGAACATCTGCATACTATTTAAAAAAATCGTCATGTGCGTCCACATCCCCGAAACGTTAACTATAAAAAGCCCTTGATTGCCCCTTTGTTGATCAATGAAAAATAAATAGCGCGTTGTCACAAGATGAGTGACAACGCGCTATTTTATGTATCCTTATGACTCGCACAAAAGGCTTTTGACAGGTGATACCCTTTCCCCCATTCGTTCTCTACCGTATTTGGCGAAAAGCCTTTTTTAAGTAATTTTTTTCGGATCGAATTTACTAAAACGGAAACTTGAGCAAGTCTTGAATCCGTTGGCTGCACACTCCAAATTTGCATGCACAGATCCTCTCGCGTCACAAAAGAGTCCTCTGATTTGTACAACAGTTTGAAAAGGGTTCTCTCGGATTTTGTAAAGTTCGTTAAAATGTAATCCAAGGTCTTTCTGACGGGTTTCTGCTCCTCTTCAGTTGGAGTCGGAGCAACGGCCGGTGTACTTTCCTTGCTGACCAACTCCCGTAAGTCATTAGCCGCCGTATCTTCACTTAACCAGTGATCAATCGCTAAAAAGGCAAATTTTTTCTGTTCACCTGATGGCAAATCGTCTAGATACTTTCTAAACACGGGCCTCTCTTTTTCCTTCAATTTTGGAACGATTTCCTCTAACTCTTTGTTTGTGATCGTCTCACTCAAAATGACGACCTGATAAAATTCCGGACTCCAACTATAGTCATCCTTCAAGATCATTTCAAAGATCGACGTAGAACAAAGGACCTCATAATTTAGTTTCTGCAACTTCTGCTGCATCGCCAACTCGTTCATGATATTTTTTGTCACGATTACCACTCTAATTTTAATGCACCCCCGCATGATAAGCTTTATGTATTTTCCGTTATTGTAACATTCTAATTTACAATTTCAATAGTTATTCTTTATTTTTTTATCCATTAGGCTTTTTTTAAATAAAAAAACAATTGTTTTAGTTTCTGGTTAGAGGTCCAACACCGCTTACCAAAGCTAAAAATCTGTAAAAACACTAATATTACAGAGATTTATAAAAACACCTCAACTCTCTTCATTCATAAAAAGCCTTATTCAAAGTAACGATAATCTGACAAATAAAATACCCAATTCTTTAAAAAATTTCGTAAAAATTGAATACATCTCATTATTTTTACTATTGCTAATTATTTAAATCGTGTTTTTTATAAAAAAACTGAACGATCCCTGCTACTCCTGAGAATAGCAACGATCATTCAGTTCTTCGTGTAAATCTCTTGTTCACTGCTTGTGAGGGCATTATTAAAAAGGGGACGTTGGCATTTGAGCTATTTAAATTCGACATGTAATTCTTTTCCCACTTTTTCGGCAATTTCATAAAGAATAGTTAGACTGGGATTCATGGAACCATTTTCGATTCGTGCGATCGTGGATTGCGGCTTCCCTACTTTTTCAGCTAATTCACGCTGAGATACACCTAATTCTTTGCGTAATTGCGTGAGGGCAATTGCCACATCCAAACGCTGCGATTCTTTTTCGTAGGCTTCCGCAAATGAGACACTGTCCGCTTTTTTCTTATTGATCAGTTCATCAATTTTACTCATAGAAGTTCTCCTTTCTCATACTTCTCTCTGACACTTTTAGCATGCTGGATTTCACTTTTGGGTGTCTTTTGCTGTTTCTTCGTAAATCCATGTGTGATCAGGTAGTCATTCCCGACCTTCTGAAAATAGATTGCTCGTTGAATATTACTGCCAACTTTTGATCGTAACTCGAACAAATCGGCCTCTATTTTTTTGACCCACTCCATTCTTTGTGCTACAAGCAATCCGTTTTCTTCTGTTTTACTGATTGTCGCTAATAATTTTGCAGAATCTTTTTCCGGTATCGAATTTAGAAAGTCTTCAAATTCGCTTGTACCATCCAATCTTTTAATGAAATCAAATTGTGGTTTCTCCATACTTATATGATAGCAGATTCGCTATCATAAATAAAGAATGAAACGTTCTTTTCTATACTTCAATGGGCAATTTATTCATGCTTATTTGTCTCAAAGCTTCGTCCCATATTTCGTGTAAGCCTGTTTATTGCATAATTTTTCTAATTCATTTTGTACTTTCTACCGTTCGCGGTTGCGTTTTTTAGTATCTTTGGTACTATTTCATGGTCTAGCTAAAATAAATCGCTGGATCAATGTTGAGGCAGTCAGAAATGGCTGCCTTTTATTCTGCTTTATCCAGCTAAATCTGGTGCCTTTTGGGGGTATCAGCCTTGATCAAAAATTATGAATCTTTTTTCAACGTTTCAATTGCTCGTTGACACGTTTTGCAAATAATTCATTTCTAGAATTTGATAAAGGCTTTTGGCACCTCAAACACGCCCACTGCTCCTTCGTGCTGGCAGAACAACTAACCCCAGTGCAGCGCTGCTGGTACCCACAAGGATCAGCACGACTTTTCTTACTGTTCTATTTCTTTCATTATCTTCCTGAGTCTTATGGATTATATCCGAAACAACCGTATCCCCTGCTTTTTCTTGAACAAAGGTTTCGTGTCTTTTTTCGTCCGTTCGTTCGTGCTTCTCAAAAACAACATTGAACATAGAAAGCCCTAAACAAATGGCGGCGATAATTAAGCACACGATTGAAATCATTTTTCTCATGAAGCACCGCCTTTTTTTACAGAAAAGAGTTGGACAAATTCCTCAGAGACCATCGCAACTTGCGGCTTGATAGTTTCAAAAGAACGATCGATGTCAATGAACTGGTTGTTCTCATCAAACATTTCTTTGGTGATCGTCAACGGAGGATTGACTGACATATTGTACATATTTAAGCCCTGAGTCACTAATTTCATGGAAATCAATCCTTGAAATCCGCCGTGCCCGCCATAGACCATAATGCTCACCGGTTTGTGGCTCCACTCAGTATAAAGATAATCCAACGCATTTTTTATTACCGCCGGATAGCCCCAATTATATTGTGGAAACAGTAAAACGAAACCGTCATACTGCTGAATCTCTTCGCTCCAGGCCTTCGTATGCTCGTTCTGATAATTTCCCATAGCTGGAATAGTTGGTTCATCTAAAAATGGAAGGTTCACTTCTGCTAAATCAATAATATCAATCTCCAAACCAGCGTGTTCCATCGCCTTCTTGACCCAGCTCGCTACATCTCCGCCAATTCTATTCGGTCGATTGCTGCCTAAAATAATTCCAATTTTATTTTTCATTTGTATCATCCTTCCTAAATATAGATAAATGTGCAACTTGCACACGTTTATTATAAACAGATTATGCTATAATTACCAGCATGGAGAATGAAATTTTTAAATCCCTTTTTCAAATAGTCACTTTTTTCAACGACCCCAAACACGATATGGACCTATTACGAAAGGCAGGAATAAAAGGAGATCAAAATTTATTACCGATCATTGTTCGTGTGGGTATCGCTAAGACTATAAATATCGGGGATCTAGCAAAGCAAGTGGGGAAAAACCACTCTTCGACAAGCAGACAAATTGATAAATTTGAAAAACAAGGGCTCTTAACGACCACTTATAATAGTGCCGATCGACGAATCCGTGAAATATCACTTACGGACAAAGGGCGTGCCCTATTCCAGCAGATAAATGACGCACGGTATGAGCTATTTAAAAAAATACTAGACGAAACTGATCCTTCTGACGCTTCAAAAATAGACGAAGGACTTTCGCTGCTTGCGGAGATTTTACAAAAAATAGAGGTGGATTGACCCAATCAACAAGAAGAACAACCTTTTCCCGACCCTGGGTTTCTTCGGCTTATGGTCTAATTGGTCCTTTCTAAAAAGAACCCGTCCCTCGTAAAAGGACTGGTTCTTTTTGTTGCTTCCAAAAGACGTTAGTTGAGACTAGGAGATCCTTGTTTCTTAATACCGGGACTTTTTCAAAAAATGGAGCGATCGTTTTCGATGTAACTGACGCCCTACCTGAAGATATGCTCCGTATTTGCATTTCCCGATAAAGCAGCTTTCTATTTTTCGTGATCGTATTGATAGGAATATCCGCGGTTGCTTGACTATCTTGATACGTTTTTTACATTTCCTTAACGGTTCATTAACATTCATTTAGTATTATAAAAATAGAAAGAAGGTGAAACTATGGACAGTATCAAAACAAACAATCGTCGCCTCTGTGTAGTGTTAAATACTAAACTGAATAGATTCCTTGCTTACGATAAAAATACCCCTCAAAAGTTTGCGATTGGCGTCACCATCGAACAAGCGATTAAAAAACTGAACATTGCTTCTTAGTATAACTACTGATTTCAGTAGCTTTTTTTTTGCTTTTTTTCTATTATCCCTCCCTTTAATAGCTATCACGATCCTAACTATGCTGCTAAAATGCTTTTGGTTCTAAGAAGTCTTCTTTAGCTCTCGTTGATAGTCCCAAGCACTAATCCCATCTTTCCGCAAAAAAAACAGTAGTTTAATAGTCGCTCGGACGTCCTCAATATGACGTGTGGGTCTTTTTTCTACGTGCTTTTTAACTGCCCTAGACGGTGTAGAACTAGAAGGCCGAGGATAACGGTTATAAGTGTTTGTCGACATCATTTCCTCCTATTTTCGGAATTCCTATTGATTTACAGATCCAGCAGTCTTATTCTAAAAGTGAAAAGTTTTCGGAGGTGTTTTAAATGACTAAAAATAAAATAGTTGGTATAGCACTTGTCCTATTTACGTTTATCCTCACCATTCTCTACACGTTAAAAAACACCTTGTTTTTAAATGAAACGTTTAATTACATTGGCATAATCATGGCATTAGTTCTTATTATGAATGCCTTACTTGTTTTGATCCTCGTCCCAAAAGAGCAAAAAAAAATCCTTGCATCCAGACCCATAGGTTATGGCTTAACACTAAATCCGAGAAATCCAATAGGGTTGGTTATTTATATCCTATTGATCCTTCTAGTTTTGTTCATCGCCTATTGAAGAAGGAGCACCTGTTTTCCCAAATTATTTTGTCTTCGTTAATTAATTGAAGGATTTTCTCTTTAAGTTAAGATAAAACCTGTCGATAAGTGTAGTATCCTTTAAATGATTCCTAAAAATAGCGTTGCACTTATTTAAAGGACTCTAGGATTTTTGCGGCACCCTTTTTCTCTCAACTATCGGGAGCTTTTCAGATCATGGGAAAAAGTAGTGACTTGTATTTGGTAGAACAAATCCTAGATTTAAGCATATCGGAGGAAACGATGATGACATCTATAAAAAATGGTTTAGCCCCGGTGAGTCTTACAATTATCTACGGGGTATTTTTTTACTATAGTCATTCTTTTTTGTGGCGTAACGGCTGGCTCATTCGATCGAATGACGTTTCCTCACAGAATGTTGGATTTAAACTTCTGACAGATTTTATTATTAGTCTCTTATTTGTCGTTGTTATTCTTGCTTTTATGTTTTTTACTAAACGACCCTTCAGTGACGTAGGGCTTACGACAAACTCTCGTTGGTTAAGTCTCTCATTACTTTTTGGTTATATCGCTATGTTCTTATTTCACGGAGATTTCACCGTAAAAGGGATTTATTTAGCGTTCTTTTATTTAGTGGTGGTCGCCTTCTCTGAAGAATTTATTTCCAGAGGCTTCTTATTTACAAAGATAGACAAAGACTATAATTTTGAAACAGCGATCATCATTAGCGGCTTGTTCTTCGGTGCCATGCACGGCATACTGCCGACGATTGTTGCGAACGGATCACTTGCTGATTTATTTATAAACATTTCAGGCAAATTATTAGGGCAAGGCATCATTGGCGGTGGACTATTTGCCCTCGCTTATAAAAAGAGTGGGACGTTGTTTGTTCCAGTTCTGATCCATGCTCTTTTAGATTATTCCGACATCGTATTTGGATAATTTTTAAACATAGCTTCCATAGATGATTGGCACTCATCACTTCCATTAATTACCTCATGTGCTTATGAGGTAATTTTATTGTTCAAAAAATATGGATAACTAAGCACCGCACCTTCTCGGATGCTGTTTTCTCCAGTAACGGATTTTTTTGTTCGCATGTTCCCTTCTTTTTTTATGATACAATTTTCTAAAATCAGTGTGGAGGTTCTATTATGAAAATTGGCATCGTTTCCGCAATGGAATTGGAAATCCAGCCTTTGATAGACAGGCTAGCTCCCGTACAAAAATTCGAATATATGGGCAGAAAATTTTATGTTTCAAATCAAGGCATCCATCAATTTATTTTGCTGTGCTCCGGTCAAGGCAAAACAAATAGCTCCATTTATACCCAAGTGCTACTTGAAAAATTTTCTCCAGAGTTGGTTCTTAATATCGGTATTTGTGGAGGAATATCTTCTGATTCTTCTTTATCAGATATTTACCTCGGAAAGAACTATTGTCACTACGACGTTCGAAAAAAACAATCGCAACTTAAATTTCCTTATCAACTTTTTTATGAAGCCGATAAATACATCCTTCATTCGTTCTCAAAACATGATCCCTCATTAAAAATAGGTACTTTTGGTACTGGTGAAGGTTTCGTCACCACTTCTGAACAAAGAACATCTTTAATAAATGACTTTCACATTGATTGTGTTGACATGGAATCAGCTTCAATAGCTCAGTGTTGCTTTTTGAATAAAATAAGCTTTTTATCCATACGTATTGTTTCTGACAAGGCCAATTCACAAGCGATTACCATTGGAGAAATGAAGCAAAAAAAGTTAATGTCAAAAATCTTTACCCTAATCTGCTTCATTTACAAAATAGAATAAGCTTTTCTATTTAACTATTCATTCATGCATTTCTACGTGATACTCCAACCGCCGCGCTTTTCTGACGCTGTCGCTTCGAAAATATCAGGTTTACATGGATAATACTCGCCTTGAACGCCTTTGATGATATAATCGCCATCGTTAATCTTCATACTTCCTTCTAACGTTTCGATTAAAGGATGAAAACCATCAATTACACTCAGTAATACCATCGGGAATGATTCACTCAATTTAGCTTGAGATATTTCTTTCTCCCATATCGTCTAATCAAATTTTTTTGCTTCAATCACTACTGGTTTTTTCTATATTTCATTACTTTTCTCCTTCCCAAATATCATTAATAGTCTATAATAGAGCTATTTTTTTGTAAAACAAACTTTTTTTAAAATCATTAATATGATAAAATTTTGTAGGGGTGGTATTTTGAAAGTAAATAATCAGGTTATATCAAGGTGTCTTTTTGCGTTTTCGTTTGTTCTATTTATTCTGTTAGCTTTTAGAATATCTCTAGACTTACTAGTGTTTCATCGGATGATCACTATCGATATGATCATTGATAGAACATTCGGCTATCTTCTCCCTTGCTTATTATTTGGGGGTTTCGGTATTTATTTCAAAAAACGATAACTGTTAAGAAAGAGCTATCATTTTTGATGGCTTTTTTATTTATATAATAACTCCAACAATTAGAGTTATGTTGCTTCCTCCACTTACAGAATTATTTAAAAATCCACATTGCTCTTTTTCTTCATATACATTAAAATTTATTTTATATTTTGAACAAGAAAGAGGTGAGCTACATGCAGTTTGATCATATTGTTCTTTATTCCCTTAAAGAGTTTAACAGCAATAAAGAAAAAGAAGGGTACTTTCCAAAAGACGGGCACGTGATTAATGTTTTTCTTAGTTCTAACACAGGTACAAATCGTGTTGCTGTAGGTTTTAAAAAATAGGTTTTGGGAACTGAATAATAAGTGAGCAGGCAATTTTTGACTGTTTACTTATTATTCAAAACTCTGCTATACCCCCACTATAAGAGCATTCCTCACTCCTCCATTACGATAGAGAGCTCCTCTCAAAACAGCCGCTAGTTCAATAAATACTTCTCATATATAGACAAAAACTCCTTATAAGGTAGATTAGAAATTTTTTCCTTGTCTACTTTATAAGGAGCCTATCACTTTGTTCTCTCAATTCTAGCTTCATTCTGATGACCCACAGACTATCAGATTGGAAAATTAAAGTTCATCTGGACGTGTTGTGCGATATTGATAAATTCTCTTTTGGATACTTCACCAAGTATCTCAACATTCCTACCTCCACGTTCGGTAAAATCCATCGTGTAAACTTGTTTAGCATTCACCTTGCTACCCTTTTTCAAAACATCGCTGTCGATTTCAACAAAGTAAGGCCGCTTTTTCTCTGTGCTTGTAATTGGACAGACAATGATTAGATTTGAGACTAGTCATCTAGTTGCTCGCTTTTTACAAAAAAGGCGTTTACCCCTTCGTCTTCACTATCAACAAATTCATTTGCTTTCGCTTGGGCAAAATAGTCTTCTACTTTAGGGATCAATATGATCGTTCCATCCGTTTCTTGAGAAATGTAGTAGGTTTTCCCCGCTGGCACATCAAATTTACTGGCTAATGTTATCATTACAGCATTTCCTTGTTTGCGTGTTTTTACTGTATCCATAAAGAATCACCGCCTTGCACTAGTTTCATCTAATTATACTATCTATTTACAGTGAGTATCGACGTTTCGTAGAAGTGTTTCTCTATAATCTGCAATTCGTGTATCTTTCTAACGCAATATCGCTCATTCATTCAAATAAATTTAAGTTATCGCTCGGTATCAAAACCCTTTTGTTTCCAATAAATTTTCACAGCGGGCGTTGAAGCTATGCAGTCCTTCCAATTGCGAAACTTTCCCATTTTCTAATTTTTTGCATTGCTTTCAAAATGTGAATAAGTTAGTCTAAAATTAGAATCTATTTCGTCAAGAAGGAAAAAATGATTGATCATGGATCTGGAAGCGTTCTTCTTTTTTTAACTTTTTTCTTTTTACTATTTTTCGTCCCATTTTTAATTAGGAGGTTATCTTATGGCAAACGAAGATAAAAAAGATTTTAATGCAATGCTTCATAAAAAAAGCGATATGCCAAAAATTCAAATTCTTACCGATCCTGATGCTATTCGTAAATTTGGTGGCGAGAAAATGTTCTTTGCCCCAGCTCTTACTTACAACGACATCATGAAAAATGTCCCTAAAGGAAAACTAATAACTGTGGCAACTATTCGAGAATACTTAGCCAAAGAAAATGACGCTGATTTCACGGAAGCTATGACTGCTGGGATTTTTATATCCATTTGTGCTTGGGCAAGTTATCAACGAACTGAGGATAAAATACCATACTGGCGTACTTTAAAAACAAAAGGTGAGTTAAATCCGAAGTACCCTGGAGGCATTGCACTACAAAAAGAAAAATTAATCGCTGAAGGACACATCATTATAGAGAGAGGCCGTAAAAATATTCGATATTACGTTGAAAACTACGACCAGGCATTGTTTAATTTAAATTTACTAAAATAGCCTTTGTATTCTTTATCAATAGAAACGAAAAGTCTTTTACGTTATGTTTAAAAAAAATGTGGTGCTCATAGAGAAGGCGTGATCAGCGCAAAATTGCTCAACCTTCTTGCTATTGAAACCTATGATTCAAATAATTAATCTCTAAACTCCTAACAAAAGATAGGAGTTTTTTACTCGATAGCTCCAAACTTGGGCTGTTTTCTCCGTTAATGGATACTCTCATCTTCTATGGAAAAACTATATTTCCAGTGCTAATGTGAGGTAAAGTCAAATAATATTTACGAGGAGTTGCAGTAGCTATGTTCTATTTAATTAGCTCATTACCAATAATTATTTTCCTTATAATATTTCCACCACTATTCAAATATTTTTCAAAACATGATAAATACCGTACTAATTCTGTTTTAGGTTTTAGAACTTCTAAAGCAGTTAAAAATTCTAAAAACTGGTATGTTTCTCAACAACTTTACTCTCATACATCGATAGTTTTAGGACTAGTTCAATTTGCAATAACTATTTTCATCAAACTAGTCTTCCCCTTCTCTGATGATCTTTCTTTGCTTATAGTTGTTTTAGGTCTCCTTATTGGATTAATAATTCAATGTATTTATGTCAATAGCAAATTACAATAGAGGTAATAATTACGTAATAGCCCCAAACAATCCAACTTCCCTGATACTGTTTCCTTCAAATATATGATTCCCTTAAAAAGAAAGGTCGAACAAATGACTCTATATAAATTTTTCAGTGAATATATCAGTTTGGTAGCAATATCCTTTCTCTTTTTTGTGATGCGTTCAACGGATTACCACTCATTTGTCCTTATTGCTTTGATTGAATTACCGATTCCGTTAGTCGTTTTCCTTTTCAGAAAAATCAAACGAAATACTCAGTGACCTTTTTTCTCCGCCGTGCTCCATCACACACTTCCTACTTCCAATTATTTCTGTCTCAACGGCTAATTTCTCTTGTTCATCCCCGCTCAATACGGCATACTGAAATGAGGGGTGATGAACTTGAAAATACGGCGTGTATTGCCTATCGTAGCCATTTGGTGGATTGCGATGGCTGCTTGTGGAATGATCACAGGAATCACCATTTCCAACAACTTGAAAGATAGAGACCAGCTTCAGAAAGACTCCTAATCGCGAGTCTTTTTCTGTACCTCATGCACTACCGACTATCACCGCCTCGATAACCGTTGATTTTTGCCACTTTCACAAAAAAGGAGCGCTCTCATGCAAACGACCACTATTTCAATCACTTTGGATCACTCACGGATCATTCTCTTTTCTTACTTGATTCCGTTTTTAATCAGCTATTATTTCCTGAAAAAAACAACGCGAAAGCACCCTCTTCTCTATGCGTTGCTCCTTGCGGCAATAACAGGAACGCTCTTGGCCTTCGCCACCATTCGACTCTCCTCGGCCTTTTTGCGGGAGTTCACGTTTTAACAGAAATGTGTAAAAAAGCTCAAACGGCAGGACCGTTTGAGCCTTTTTGTGTATTCTTGATTTTTACTTAAACGCCATTGGCAATAAGCTGATCATGTCGTAGAGAAAATGACAGATCCAAGATACCCACACGGAGCTAGACCGTTTCCATAAAAAGTTCAGGACCAGACGAAGCGGCGCCAGTGTCAGCAGTAATTGCAGCGGGTGGAAGCCATAGGCCGTGACGTGCCAGAAGGCAAACAGCAGTGCGACGAGCACAGACGAAACAGCAAATGACAAGCCCTTCTTTTCAAACGCGATCAGCAAGTTCGTCGAGATCAGCTCTTCCCCCATCAGCATGAATGGAATCTGCGTCAAAATGAAGACGAGGGAGATCGATGAATCGATGCTATTGGTCGTTGGTTTTCCTGCGATCATATGGAAAAGCAGTCCGAACACAATGCCTGTAAGGATCGTCAGCGGAATGCCGTATAAGAGCGTCTTGAATTTGAAGTGCTTAAATTGCTGAATAAAGTCGTCCTTTAAAAAGAAATAACCAATAAGTCCTGCGAAAAGTGCATTGAATAAAAAGCCGATAGCCTTCATAACACCAGCAAGCGGCGTCATGGGCAACACTAGAAATAATACCGCAACAAGGATCGTTAACCCGATGGCTGCGTTGGCACGTTTTTGAATCGTCATGTTTTCCTCCTTTTGATGAAGAAGAGGGTGACGAGAGCCGCCAGTATCCCCCGATGAGCCCTTCCTTAATGGCAAAGCTCTCTCTGAGGCATAGCCCTTTTTCGATCTTCAACATCCGTTCGTGTGATGCCCACTAATAATAGCAAAAAACACAAAATCAAGGAAATAAAACACTGTTGGAGAGCGGTTGCTTTTCTAGTGACTCCTATGGGACTAAAAGTTCCTGAACGCTATGGGGAATCATTCTTTTTTCAGTGACCTTGCAGGGTCTGAAACGAGGATTTTTACGACCATTTAATTCACAGGTAAAATTAATCCCCTTTTGTTTGCCAAATTAAAATATGCTACTATTAATAGCATAAAAACCTAAGGAGCTCACGATATGAACAAGGAAGTGTTGTTGGTAATAGATGTTCAAACCGGTACTCTTGCACCGATCATTAGAAAAAGAGGATTGATCGCAAATATAAATGCCGTTATTGACTCTTTTCGTAAAAGAGAAGCGCAAATAATCTTTATTCAGCAAAAAGGCTATGGTCATGTATCACCCGAATTGAATAGACACGCGGATGATCTCACCGTTAACAAAACTAAGCCGAACGCATTTACGTCATCTGAATTTAATCATGCCATTACGCAAATGACGTGTGAATCTCTTGTTGTTGTTGGCTTGATGAGTAACGCCTGCATCCAACATACCTGCCTTGGCGCTTTGGATCAGAACTATTCCGTAACCTTACTATCAGATGCTCATGATTCAGTCATCCCTATTTTTCAAACTGTCTATAACAGGAAATTAGGAAAAAGAGGAATACAAACCGTCACTACAAATGACTATTTAGCAAGGAACTGACGAAACTTTCTTTTATATAATTAATGGGCGTGACTTACAGAACAACTCACACGTCCTCTTTTTTGTTTATCCCGCCGCAGGATTTCCGTAGTTTCTTCTTTAAAAACAGACCCCAAGTCTCCCTTTACAACTCCCCCTGCTTCGCTTACATTGAAAGGAGTTGGAGAAATGAACGTTTTCATGATTGCTATCTTTTTACTTCTTATCATACTTTGTAGTTATGGCTTTTCTTTGAATCAATACCACACGTCAAAAATAAAAAATAGACTCCTCCGAGCATTCATCTCGGGATTTCTAGGCGTATTGGAATTAATTACTACTGCATTTATCTGACGAAACAAACAGCCGGTCACTTTTTGAGTGTCCGGCTGTTTTTAATTTCTTCAACGATATTCCGATAGGTTGCATCAAACGAATGATTCGATTAGTTGCTAGATTCTGACTTTCATATTGATAAAAAAAGATAAAATTTGATTTTTACTCATATTATCTAATTAACAATTATTTTAATGACCATTATCGTGATAAAATCTGGTAAACTTAACCTATGGGATATGTACGATTCTTTTCATAATGCTGCATGGTTTTAATTAAATCAACTTAATGGAGGTAACGTATGAAAAAGTATAAAACGTTTTTGTTGGGTATTTCACTTTTAGCTTCACTCACTTTAGGGGTTCTTTATGAAACTGATATAGCCGATGCTTCCGCTTGGCAACCACGTTCAGTTGAACAAATAAAAAATGATATTGACGATTCTGGTCAATACACGGTTCAGTCAGGAGACACATTGTCCGCCATCGCTGAAGCCTTGAATCTAGACCTCACAGTATTCGCTTCGGCAAATAACATTAATCACATCGACCAGATCAACGTGGGAGATATTTTGATTACTAAGATCAGCACCTCGATAACTCAAGCGCCAACTTTAATTCCACCGAGTGCAAGTATTCCAACAGAGAGCGCCTATCAAGAGTTTTATTACGAGGAGCCACAGGCTGACACTACCACGTATTTTGAAACTCCTGCTGTCGAAGGTTCTGGGGACACTTCAGATGAAGAAATCGTGCCTCCTTCTGATTTCGAGC
The DNA here is from genome assembly GCF_051715125.1 of Enterococcus sp. AZ048. Lineage (NCBI taxonomy): Bacteria > Bacillati > Bacillota > Bacilli > Lactobacillales > Enterococcaceae > Enterococcus > Enterococcus sp. AZ048. Next base: position 742,128 of record NZ_JBIOTD010000002.1, read on the forward strand.
CGGTTCCACTACTAGAGCCGCAAGTAGAAGATGATGAAGACGACGAGTCATTGGAAAATCCACACGATTCTGTGGAGCCTGAATTGCCAGCAGTAGATAATACAGAACAATAATACCTATTACTCTGATTAGTGCCTATTTTTCGATAGGTACTTTTTTTATTCTAAAATTGTCAAATCGAGTGTAATACTTTATCAAAGAAGACTTTATAAGGTGTCCTCAAATCTATACAGTCTCTAGGTCTGCTATTCAGTTTTTCAAGCAAACGCTCGATCAATGGGCGTGATCCATGACGAGACGCTAACGATCCCCCTGCGTATACGCAGGGGGATTCTCGTGCTGGGATGATTTCAAGTGTTGACCGCCTGTGACTTTCCTTGGCGGCTGGATTTTCGTTGCCTGTGTGATTTGGTCAGAGTGCTGAGTCGGAAGCTAGAGAATTCCTATGAAAATCGCCTGTTCCCCAGTAGGTGTGTAGGCTTCATAATCGAACCCATATGCGCGGTGAAGTGCCTGGGCGTCTTCTTCTGACCATATTTGCTTCCATGTATTTAGGATGCCAAATTCGTCCGGGGCATCCACGGCATATTCCTTCCAGCGATAGTTCGATGTATCGAAAACAGGCGCTGTCTCCGTATCTGTGCCGATCGAAACAGAATAATCGCCTTTGTAATCACTTTCGTACTCATGGTACACCGCCACGATCGTTTTGCCTTGTTCCTTCGCCTGAGCAATAGCAGGCGCATTTCGCTGCCAAAGACCGATAATTTTTTCCTGGATCGCTGCATCCTTGAAATTGTTCGTGCGCACCGTATCAAAAATCGAAAACTTCATGTTCATTCCTCCTCACGACTATGGTTAAATAGTACTATAGATACTATGACACCTTTTGTCATTATTTAGCGAAAATTTTTAAGGAGAATCGTCAATGACGAACGAGCGCCTATTTGGAATTATTTATCACCTTTTAAATACAAAACGAACGACCTCAAAAGAGCTGGCGGCTCTGTTTGAAGTGTCGACGCAGACTATTTTTAGAGACATCGATACCCTCAGCGGTCTCGGCATCCCCATCTGTGCAGATACTGGCAGAAATGGCGGGATTTACCTGATGGATCACTTTGTATTGGACAACGTGTTACTGTCAAAAAAAGAACAGGAGCATTTGCTGCTGGCACTGACAAGCATAAAAACGATTGTCCCAGAGGAAAGCAACAGCTCCTATTTAAAATTACAGTCCCTGTTCAATCTCTCTTATGATAGTTGGTTAGACATCGACTTTTCCCCATGGTATCAAGAGAAAAAGGAAGACACCTTCGACAGTCTCAAATCAAGTATCTTAAATAGGAGGAAAATCACCTTCGATTATCTAAATTCCTTCAACCAACATACGAAAAGAGTCTGCAAGCCCTTAAAATTGCTCTTCAAATCTCAAACCTGGTACCTGCAAGCCTTTTGCCTGAACAAAAATGAGTTTCGGATGTTCAAAATCAGCCGCATGCACTCATTGCAGCTTCTCGATGAGACCTTCCTCCCGATAGCGCCGCCTGAAACCCCTGCCCTCAGTCGGAAAGAAGAGACTATTTCTTTGACCCTGTTGTTTTCTAAAGACATCTTGTACCGCGTGTTCGATGAATTTGATCATGCAGACATCGCCCTGCAAAAAGATGGAACGGCGGTCGTCTCCACCCAGCTACCCGACCAAGAATGGCTGATCAGATACCTGCTGTCCTTTGGCAAGCACCTGAAAATCATCCAGCCCACCCGCATCCAAGACCGCGTCCGAAAAGAACTGACGGACACGCTCTCACAGTATCTTTCTTTGGAGGAATAGCGATTCTGAAGGGCTGCTAGAAAGTGTTTTTTCCGCATTTTCATGGAATAAAATCACTGAAATTAAGGAGCTCGATGATTCCATGCTCTGTTCGGTAACTGTCTCAGAGTGACATACAATTCTTTTTACAAATTTCCTCGGAATGTTTGTACTGAATGTCAAACTTTCGAGATATTGCCAGTATGTTTGTACTCAATGTCAAACTTTCTTGAAATTGCCAGTATGTTTGTACTCAATGTCAAACTTTCGTGATATTGCCAGTATGTTTGTACTCAATGTCAAACTTTCGTGATATTGCCAGTATGTTTGTACTCAATGTCAAACTTTCTTGAAATCACTAGAATATTTGCACTCAATGTCAAACATATGCTTAAAATGAATAAATGATTGCGATGCTCTGGGTGGGCTGACAAGTGAGACACCAAGGCATTTTAGAGCTTATTCGTCTATCCATGACTTGGCGTTTATACTATACTGAAACTAAAAGGGGCTTGACGGCGAAAGGAGTTTTTTATGGGCATGTGTAGAAAGAAACGTTTAGCGGATTTTAAAAGGAAAGTAGATTGATTGTTCATATATTCATCAATTGCACACTGAAAATAAGAAAATTATCAACGTGAGAGCGCATAATTTAATTGAACATATTGTCATGGTTGAAGCGCGTTAGGCGTACAATCAAAAAAACCGGACCTTCACCAGTCCAGTTTTTTTAAATGCAGCAGAAAATTAATCTAAATGATTCTTTTCCCAACGATAAACAGGTACATGCCTTCTTCTGGAATGATGGATTCCACGATTGGGAAATTTAGTGCTTCCAGTTCGTTTCGCATGACTTTTGAGGGGATTCGATGACCGCCCTCGTCTTGGTGAGTGTCTGATTCGAATTCTAAAATAACAAATTGTCCATCGGGTGTAATGATTCTTTCTAGTTCTTTCAGCGCCTCTTTGAATGGATGGACTTCATGGATCATCACAGAAACAATCGCAAGATCGACAGAATTATCGGAAAGAGGGATCTTTTTTATATCCCCAGCCATCGTTGTAAGGTTACTTAATTCCTTTTTCTCCGCTCGTTCTTGAACCAAGCGCAGCATTTTTTCCGATTGATCAAACGCGATCACCTGCGCTGCTTTTTCCGCTAAAGGCAACGATAGAAACCCCGTCCCAGCGCCCCCGTCAAAGATTGTTTTATCGGACAGATCCGGTAAATACTGAATGATTTCCTCTGCGGATAGCTGTTCCTCCCGCTCTTTTCCGTCTAAAATAGCAACCATTCTCTGAAACATTTCCTCGTCGTTTAGATCGTGATGGTGGTGCCCATGATGTTCTTCTGTCATTGTACTAACCTCTTTCTGTAGTTTTTCTTGGATTCAATCGAATAAAACAACGCCTGTCGTTCATTCAGTTGACGTATCAGTGTGCTTCTTGCCGTTATTATAGATGCCTTATATCGCTAATTAAAACAAACCAAAGACTTTAGAGTTCTGTCAATTGGCTTAAGTGAACGGAAGAAAAATACGTCCACATTTTTTCTTCGCCTTCATTGAGAATGTCACTGATTGGGCATTGGCGTGGATTGTTGGCTAAGCATAAGGCGCGATCTGAAAGCCCATCAATGGCTTGAATAATGTCTAAAAAGGAAATCTCTGGGGCACTTTTTTTCAATTTGTAGCCGCCTTTAACGCCAGAAACGGAAGCTACGAGATTGGCTTTTGCAAGCTGTGTCAGAATTTTAGACAAATACGAAGAGGAAACCTCAAATCTATCTGCTAATTCATGGATGTTCAAATTTTCGTTTGTTTTGTCTTTTTGTGCAAGGAAAACCATCACGTGGAGACCCATATTGGCTGCTTTTGTAAATTTCATCGGATCTAACTCCTTTCTAATTAGCGACATCATCTATCTATAATATATGGTTAAAATGAATTTGTCAATCCTTCACAAACCTTTCGAAAGTGGGGCCTTCACATTTCATTTCCACATGAGGAAATGACGCCATGAAGCAGACTTTTCCGATAGTTGTAATAAAATTCAAGACATTCCCCTTCCCTTGATCAATTGCTAGAAGAAAAATTCTTCGAATAGAATATTTTTTATATTGCTAAAAGATTTCTCAAATGTTACAATTGCGTTACGAATTCGTAACAAAACTTTGTGAAGGAAGTTTTTTAATGATCAAGGAGAAAATGAACGTCCTCAGTACGCTTTTCAAAAAGAGGCGTCGCTTAAAGAAACCGGTAAAAGTCATTTTGATCCTCTTTTTACTGAATGTCTTTCTTTTTTCTTTAGCACTCATGGAACATCAAAAGAAGAACACTTTTGAAGCCCATGCCCGCAGCGCAAAGAAGGAAAATGCCCTTCTTAAAAAGGAGTTAGCTGAAAAAGACGAGCTGATGTTGCAGCCTCAACGGGCCTATTCCTTAAAGGTCAGAGAGCTGTTAAAAAAAGAAAAATTGACGCACTGGCTTCTGCTGCAAACAGATGAGCGCTGGGCGAATGTATCTTATGGCTGGGGAGACGAAGCCCCGACCGTTGCGATGAACGGCTGCACGCTTGACGCGTTGGCCATCATTGATTCGCGGATAAAGAACAAGGAAATTTCTCCTGAGACCATTTTAAACTGGAGTAAAAATAACTACTTCACGGATCAAGGCACCTCATGGTCGATCTATAAGGATTTTGCGGAAAAAAATAAGTATACCTACAAGGATTTGGGCACAGATATTCAAAACGCGCGCCCGTATTTAGAGAAGGACATCCCGGTTCTTGCTGCGGCGAAGCCCGGCATGTTCACAACGATCGGTCATACTCTCGTCTTGACCCATGTCAGTGATCGCGGCTTTCGACTGCTGGATCCTAGCGACAATTCCCTGAAGAACCATTCGCTGACTACCTATTCCGAGGAGCAATTATCCCCCGAACTCGTTCATTATTGGGTGATTTATGACTGAGTGTCTATCCTCCAGAAAAGGCATAAAGAATCCGCTACACCCTCTGTAGATAGCCAAACTATTTGACAAAAACTCGCTGTTTCTGTCATTAGTTCATCTAAAAACGTCTGGTTGCTTCTATTTAATAGAGCAATCAGACGTTTATTTATACTTTCAAAAAGAAATTCAATCGTTAGTTTTCTTTGACTTCCAAGTGAAAGATATCAGGACGTGAATAGTGCCCCGTCGAATCGAAGTCCATTCTGCTAAGTGGAACTTGTTCCATATCCAATTCTTGGTAGAGAATGGTTTCTTGAGACCACACAGGGTCCACGAGATACTTCCCAAAAGGACTGACAATACAACTTCCTCCAGGACACAAATCTTCAGGCAAATGGTCTAATTCACTCTGATAATGCAGGCCTTCTGGGTAATGAGATTTTGTGACATACTGATTACACCCAATCACGAAACAACGCCCCTCCATCGCGATGTGCTGCATCGTATGCTGCCATTCTTCTCGATTGTCTGCCGTAGGTGCCAAGTAGATCGATACCCCTTTTTGATACAACGCAGCTCTAGCCAATGGCATATAGTTTTCCCAGCAAATCAGCCCGCCAATCGTTCCAAAGTCTGTATCGACAGTGGAAATAGCGCCCTCATTGCCATCTCCCCAAATGCAACGCTCCGTGCCAGTAGGTTTCATTTTTCGATGCTTAGAAACGATTTTCCCTTCTGGGCTAAAGATAAGAAAGCTACAATACAGCGTACAATTTTTAGGGTCTCTCTCATTGATGCCAATCGCAACATACGCATTGGCCTCCTTCGCGGCCTCGCCGATTCTTTCAGTATCTGCACTAGGAACGACTACAGAATGATCGTATAGGAGTTTCCAGTCCTCTCTGCCTTCCATCGTTCTGCTTCCGACAACGAACCCATACGAAAATCCTCTAGGATAACACGGAATAAATGCTTCAGGAAACACAATTAGATCTGCCTCTTTTTCCCCCGCTTCTTGTATTAATTGGATTGTTTTATCAATCGTTTTTTCTTTATCAAATAGCACTGGGGCAGCTTGTACCACCGCTACCTTGCATTTGCTTTTGGTGAACGCAATCATAATTTGACCTCCTAACAGAATAAGTGAACCAATTATAACATCTTTATCTTTTATTTTTAATCTTTTTTTCATTATATATACGACCGTACAGGTTAATTACATTCGATCGTTTCGTACATTTATCACTTCTGCTGTAAGAAACTTCTATAAACTCTACTTAATTCACGAAGCTCATACCCAGACTATATGATCGGTTGGCTATGCGTGTATTAGGTTCAGAATAAGTGATAGAAAGACCCCGTCACAGTTGATGTGACAGGGTCTTTCTATGAATACGAGTAATCGGTATAGTAGTTATTCTTCTGCGCCAAAAACCTCTTTAAAAAATGCCAGCGTCTGCGCTGCATCGCTAGAAAGGTCGTCTGTAAAGGCTTCAACGCTGACTCTTCCCTGATAATTGATCGCCTGTAAGGTTTGGGTAAAAGGTGCGTAATGGGCATCTTCCGTCATCGATACAGGGAATCTGCGGCCTTGGATTTTTGCAAAATGGACGTGGGCCAAGTGTTCTGGTCCGTATGCCTCCAGATGCGCCAGGGGTTCTTTTTCCAGCATCAGATGGTAGTAATCTACCAATACCTTGACTGATTCGTGGTGGACGTGATTCGCGATCAGACACCCTTCTTCAAAGGTATTGATGATATTGCATTCCCCTTTATTCAAGGGCTCAATTACAAGCGTCAGCGCGTATTTTTCAGCCAAGGGGGCGAATTTTTTACAAAAATCGACGACTTGCTGGCAGCCTTTTTCTAGCGGAAAACCTGCCGGGACTGTTTTCGCATCGGGGCTGCCGAAAACGACGAATTCGGCCCCTAAGCGGTTGGCCCGGTGGAAGGCGTTCTCGACATAGTGCAAAACGGCGGCCTCATCGACGGTCTCTCCGGTGATTCGCTGGCTTGCTGGCAAGAAGCCGTTGCAGCCTTCACAGCGAATCCCTGTTTTGGCGATTTCGCGTTGCAGCGCGTCGAATGCTTCTTCTGACAGCTCCATGACCGTTGACAACGGGAGCTCAAGGTAGTCATAGCCGCATTCGGCAATGGTTCGGATATTTTCTGGGCTGATCCCTTCTTTTCCGGGAGCAATAAAATTGAAACAGGCACCAAATCGCATCGCTGGCCTCCTTATTCTGTCATCGTCGCGGCTGCGCGCAGGGCCAATTGGTAGGTTTCAAATCCAAAGCCTGCCATGACACCGCGGGCTTTTTCTGATAAGACAGAATGGTGGCGGAATTCCTCCCGCGCGTGGACATTGGACATATGCATCTCAATAAAGGGAACTTCTAAAATTTCCAACGCGTCTCGAATGGCGTAGCTATAATGGGTCCATGCTCCTGCATTGATGATCACCGCGTCCACATGGTCTTTGTAGCCTTGATGGATGCGATCGACCATTTTACCTTCATCATTGGTTTGATAGCTTTCGACTTCGACGTTTAATTCTTTTGCAAGCGTCGCCATGTTGGCATTGATCTCATCTAGCGTCACCGTTCCGTAATGTTTTGGGTTGCGGTGGCCGAACATATTATGATTGACTCCATGAAGCATTAATATTTTTTTCATGACTGGGTTCTCCTTTACTATTGCCAAGGCACAATGTCTAAAACATCTTTCACAGTGCCTGGATTTGCTTGTAAAATCTCAATACAAAGACCGTCTGGCAATTGCCACCAGTTCTCTCCCTGCGGCAACGGTTTGACATCGTAGGTTTTGATTTTTTCCAAAGCTTCTTTTTGATTGTCGGCCATGATCCCTAAGTGTCCGAGTTTCCCCGTCGGCTGCGGCTCTGTATTTTCAATCAACTGAATGCCCCCATACAGCCAAACTTGCCGCGGCTGACCGGGTTCTTCTTTTCTCATGCGTTCGGTGCAATTTAAGGTCGTTTGGAAGAACTCGATGTACCACTCAATGTCTGTGACGAAAAGAGCGACATGTTCGACATAGGCTTTAGTCATTTTTCATCACCTCGTTTTTCATTTCGATGCCCTTCACACAGGCAGTCAATGCGCTGTTTACGGGAGTAGGAATCCCCATTTTCACGCCCCAGCGAACAACCGCGCCGTTGATAAAATCGACCTCCGTTTTTTGCTTTTTCTCTAAGCTTTGCAGGATCGATGTCTTAAATTCGTAAGGCAAGCCAACCGCCGCTTTTGCCCATACTTGAACGGGAACTTCGGTCGTTAAACGAATGTTGTTGGCTTTGGCAATCGCGACGCCTTCTTCGATCGCCGCAAAGGCTGTTTCTTCGATTTCCTTGATCTTGTACAAGTCGCCGTAGCCAAGTCCGGTGATTCCTGCCAATGCCCCTGTGGCGACATTGATCAGCAGCTTGTCCCAGATCATTCCGTTGATATTTTCGCTGACCTTCGTGATGATTCCGCCGTCGTTCAGTTCTTTCGCGATGGCTGTGATCCGCTCGGAATGACTGCCGTCCATCTCGCCGATACAGATTTCTTTGCCCTTCACACCGGGAATGACTTTTCCTGGCGCCTGAAGCACCCCGCCAACGTAGGCTTTTCCGCCAATGATCTTTTCGGCGCCGACTTGTTCTTCGATGATTTCTTCGTTGCCTAGCCCATTTTGCAGGGACAATACGACGGTTTCTTCCCCAATCAATGGAAGTGCTTGTCGAATGGCAGCTTCTGTTGCGAAGGACTTGACCAATACGATGATCAGATCCATTTTATCTAATTCAGCAGGATTCGTGACGGCTTTGATGGGTACACGGATTTCTTTGTCCTCTTCTATAAAGATCAATCCGTTTTGATTGATGGCATCCACATGCTCCTGCCACTGATCCACTAAGTAAACGTCCTTGCCATGTAGCGCCAGCGTGCCGCCGATGGAACTCCCTAGAGCCCCCGCGCCTAAAAAACAGATTTTCATTCGGTCATCTCCTCTTCAGGAATAAATTTCAAAATGTGCTGTGCATACACACAAATGTCCCCCTTCTGATTGAAAATCTCTACATCCGAGTAAGTTTTCATCGCGTCTACATCTACTTTTTTCACGGTATACTTCGCTGTCACCGTATCTCCGAAGAAGACAGGTTTGATGAAGCGCAATTTGTCATACCCGTAGGAAACACTTGGGATGTCTGCTTTTGCTTGCTGCTGGATCAAGGTCGATGCCGTACACCCAAAGGAGAAGGTCAAGACCCCATGGACGATCCGTTCTTTGTAGGGCGTCGTCTTCATGAATTCTGCGTTCATGTGCATTTGACTGAAGTCTCCCGTGATCCCTGCGTACAGGTACACATCCGATTCACTGATTGTTTTGGTGTAAGAGCACGTATCGTTGACTTTTAAAGGCAATTCTTTCATTCTATTTTCCTCCTAATTGGTTATCTAACCATTCATCTTTGATGCCCATGATCGCTTCACTGAATAAACGCGCGTCCATCACCTGAAGCATGTCTGAAATGATCGGGCGGAAACCCATTTGCTGTACAATGTCCTCTTCAATAGCCATATCGGGTGCGATCTCGATCAGTTCCAGCCCTTGCGCGGTCAATTTGAAAACGGCGCGTTCCGTCACGTAATAGACCTCTTGGCCCCGCGCGATGGCCTCTTTGCCATTGAAGGTGATCTCAGGAACCTTCTCAATAAATTTCTTAAAGCGACCCTCTTGCTGGATCGTGAGCTTCTTATCATGGATCGCCGTTTTTAAGCCCCCGGCCGTCAGCGTGCCGCAGAAAACAACTTTTTGCGTATTTTGACAAATGTCGATGAAGCCCCCAGTCCCGACGATCTTTCCATTGAAGCGATGCACATTGACATTGCCTGTTGCATCCACTTCCGCAAAGCTTAAGAAGCAGACATCCAAGCCGCCGCCGTCATAAAAATCGAATTGCGCAGGCATATCCATCAACGCCCGACTATTCAACGTTGCCCCAAAGAAGATTCCTTGAGCCGATTCGCCCCCGACTGCTCCTGTTTCAACCGTAAGAGTGAAGGCTTCCTGTATCCCTTCCTCTCTGGCGATGATCCCGATCCCATCAGCGATCCCGACACCGACGTTGCCGACATTTCCAGAAGAGACCTCAAACAGCGCTCTGCGACCAACGACTTTTCGCTGATCCAAGGGAATCAACTCCGTAGAATCCAAGTAAGAGGTGTAATCCCCTGAAAGGAATCGGTTGTTTCCACCGACATACAGCTGTGATTGGTCCTCATCCACTACGATCGCATCGACATAAAACCCTGGGATTTTTACCTGTCTCGGATGCAGTGTGCCAGCCTTTACGACCTTCTGCACCTGCACGATGACTTTTCCGCCATTGTTATGTGCTGCTTGGGCGAAGACCAGCGCGTCGCCATAAATGATTTCATCCTCCATCGAGATATAGCCGTCTGTGTCCGCGGTGGTCCCGCGAATCACCGCCACATCGATCGGTGTCGTTTTATAGAAAAGATAATCCTTCCCATCAATTGTGCTTTTTTTCACTAATTCTTCCGTGGTTTTTTCATTTAATCGACCGCCACTCTGCTCGGGATCAATAAACGACCCTAAGCCAACATGGGTGAAGATCCCCGGCTGCTTCGATGCAGCGGCGCGTGTTAAATGACTGATGACTCCCTGCGGAAAATTGTAGGCTTCGATCTCATTTCGCTCTGCCATTTCTGCCAACCTTGGTGATTGCGCCCAATGACCGCCGATCACTCGCTTCACCATTCCTCGTTGTGCCAGCGGGGACATTCCGCGATCATTTCTATCCCCCAGCCCCGTCGCATGGATCAATGTCAGATCTGCTGGGTGCTGCTCCTCTTTAAATCGCTCTGCTAATGAACAGATGACCTTTGTTGGTTCCGTGATGCCTCCGCCAGCGCCGCAAAATCCAACGGTGTCGTTGTCTTCGATCAGCTTGACTGCCTCTTGTGCGGACATTAGTTTAGACTGTTTCTTACCCAAAACGTCGCCTCCTTTTTCTTTATCATAGCGCGATCACTTCATAGAAGATAATACCGTTTTTTCTATTTTTAATAACTTTTAGTTATCGAAATGCGCTATACTGGAAACAAAAAAGGAGCGACCACGATGAATGTGCAGCAGTTGCGCTATTTTCTCCACTTGTCCAATACTCAAAACATGCAGCAATCCGCGGACGAGCTATTTATCAGCCAGCCCGCGCTAAGCAAATCCATCAGTAATTTAGAGGAACGCTTAGGAATAAAGCTTTTTGACCGCGTCGGCAGGAGTATCCAATTAAATAAATTTGGTGCCCTCTATAAAAAACGTGTGCACCGCGCCATCAACGAATTGGATATTGGAAAAGAAGAACTCTACTCCCTGACAAATGCGGAGAATGGCCGCATCGATCTTGGATTCGTGTATTCGTTAGGACCCATTTTTATTCCGAATCTTCTAGCAGAATACGCGCAGATCAGCCATTTAAAAATTCGGGGAAACCAAAATAATACGATGAATCTACTGCTCCAATTGCAGGAAGGAAAATACGATGCCGTCTTTTTTACCGGCAACGACAAGCACCCTGACCTTGACCAATTTTCTGATCTGACCATTTCGACCTTCCATACCCAACCGGTGGTGTTTATCGTCAGCGAACTCTCCCCGCTTTCCAGTGAAAAATATTATTCGATCGAGGAGCTGTTAGCCTATGAATTTATTACCTTTCACGAGCCAAGCACACTGCGGCCGCTCATCAATCATTTCTTTGCTGAAAAAAATCTGTCCCCGAAAATCACCTACGAAGTGCTGGACGATTTGACCTTACTCAGCTTAACAAGTAAAAATTTAGGCATTGGCATCTTCCCTAAATCAAGTATCATGAAAAATTTTGGCGTCCGCGAGATCTATATCAAAGAGACCTTTTTGACCCAAACCATCTATCTAGCCCAAAACCCGCTGCGCTACAAATCACCCGCAGTAAAAAAATTCATCGACTATGTAAAGAAAGAAGAAAAGAATTTGCTGAAGCATGTTTAGGGGGTTTTTGGGAAATACAGCCTTTATGAATGCACTAAAAAAACTGCGTGAGTCACGTATACGAACCGTGACTCACGCAGTTTTTCTATAGTTGTTGTTATCGCCATAGGTAGAAGGATTGTCCAATATGACATCCGCCAATTCGAACAGGCGCAGACCACTGGCATGAGAGAAGAAAACAGTCGTCCTCGTTAGTCATCCTTCCGTTTTATGAGACCCGCAACCGCTATGGCGACTGAAGCGAGTCCTAAGATTTTCAGGCCTGTTTCTACCAGCGTGCCCGAGCGCGGATAGCTCTTCGCTGGGGCACTTTTTTGTGGCGGTGCTTTTTTGGGTGCAGGCTTTTGACTTGTATCGGACGTCTTACTAGGCACCAACTGTACGATCGCGTTTTTTACGCTCGTCAAGGCTATCTGGATTTCATCCACGGTCGCTTGGCGGTCTGTCTGAACCTTTTCCGCCTTTGCCATCGCCCGCTCATAGGTCTGCCAACTGTCCTTCGTGTAGCTCGTTTTGCGGCGGCGTCTCTCCTTCTCTTTATTGATCAGCTCCTCCAAAGCTGTTTTATCCGGTTGCCATTGGGCATATAAGGTGACCGAACCCTCCTGATCCGCTGTCAAATTGTTCACCGCTTGCGCATCTGAATACGCGGTCCCTTTGCCGTCTGGCTGCGTATTCCAGCCTGTAAAGAAATAGCCTTTACGGGTAAACGATGCTGGAAATAAATTCGACGTCTTGTCGTAGATAAATTGCTGGCTCGACGCGTCGTCCGTTCCACCATTCGGCTCGAAAATAACCCTGTAGGAAGTAGCTTTCCATCGCGCTTTTACCCTTTGATCCCCCGTCTCTCCCTTTGCGATTTTTTCTATCTTTTTATTCTCAGCATACCAACCTTGGAAGGTATACCCTGGTCTCTTCGGCGTCGCAAAGGTCTCGATTCCTTGTTCGATCGTATAGCTTTGTTCGGGGATGCTTGTGCCGCCTGCGCTGTCAAAGGTGACTTTGTAGGTGATCGGCTGCCACTGGGCATAAAGATCGACCTGGTCCCCTTCTATTTCAGAGAGATTTTTCACGAGCTGCCCATCGCTATAGGTTGTCGTTCCTTGCCCATCAACTTGGGTGTTCCAATTCTTAAAGGTATAGCCCGTTCTCACGAATGCATTGGGTGTCAGTATTTTTTCTTCCCCATAGAAGAATTCTTGATTTGCCATTGCCCCCGCTCCGTTATTTTTATTGAATCGGACCGCGTATTGAATCGTTCCCCATTGTGCCCTTAAGGTACTTGGTCTCGTAATCTCGCATGTTGTAAAATCAACCGGCTGACCGTTCAAGGTCCAACCGATAAAAGTGTTCTGCTTTTTCGTGCCTGAGTAGGCAGGATCAGTTATTTTTTTGTTTTCAAAAACCTTTTGCATTGCAGGCGTATCTGTGCCGCCGTCCGTATCAAACGCTACTTCATGCTGCCTCTGGATCGTATAGGTGTGGACGGCGTCATCCCTCAGAGTATGATGGCCAGCGACCATCTCACTTGTCGAATCATAAACGGTCTCCCCATCATCCATTACCCAAGCATACGTGGTCTTTCCATTGTTCTCAGACACAGGAAGTTCTCGTAAAAGTGAAAAGGTAAGGAAGTCTCTTGTTATTTTTAATTCGGCAAGCGCCTCGCATCCGTCAAATACACCGTACAGCGCTTGGACATTTACTGTATTCCAACTGGATAAGTCTAAACGAATCAGATTGGTGCAGCCGTTAAATAGAGCTTCAATACTTAATAGTTTTTCGATCCGCCACCTAGAAGCATCCAAACTTTTTAAACTCCGACAATTAGCAAACATGGAATACATGACAGAAACATTTTTCGTATCCCAATTGGACACATCTAAGGTACTCAACCCATGGCAGGATAAAAACATCGACGCCATATTCGTTACATTGCCCGTGTCCCACTTCGAGACATCCACCTGACTCAAGTTCTTACAGCCGCTAAATACAGACCTCATATTCTCGATGGCCGAGGTGTCCGCATCCGCAAAAAGAGCAGAAGAAAGCGAGAGATTATCCATAAATAATTGTTCAAATTTTCCAGTCACCTTCACAGGCGCCTGACCCTCCTTCGAAGCTTCGATCTCAAACGCTTTCGTCTGGCTTCTTAAATACGTGCCAAGCACAGCATTCAGATCGATCGCCACGGGTTTGTCCTCAATGACCGAAGGGACTTTGATCGTCGCGGGATCTCCGGTATAGCTTTTTATGACCATGCGCCCGCTTTCCTCCTCTGCGTACCAATCACTCGAAAACAGGCGCGGTTCTTGCGGAGAAACCCTTTTTTGCTTCTCTTTTAAGGCGCCTTGTTTTGCGGAAGCGCTGGTCTCATCTAGGGACACAGGTGCGTGAGAAGTGATTTCCTGCGTCGTAGTGCAGGTCTCCTGAGAAGGTGCGGGTTGACTAGTTGCTTGTTCTAGCGTTGTGGAAGTACTAGGTGCCGTCGTATCACTGGTCGATTCTGTCGTGTCCGTCGCAACTACGTGGATCGGAAGAAGACCGATATTTCCCAATAGAAAAACACAGGCAGCTAACCTACAGCCCACCTGCTTCATGTGAATTTTAGAAATAAAGCGCGGCTGTCGATCAGCGAATAGTGAACGACGTGTCTCTGTTTTTTTCATTTATCCCACCACCTATGCGAATTAAAAAAACATCGAATCAGACGTTTCCCTTACGTAAATTTTAACAAGGCGCTTCCTCGGATACAACGAACCCCCAAACGAAGAAACAAGATTTTGTTTGCGCGACACTACCAACAAACCCCGTCCCCATGCGATCCAATACCCTTACGATAACGCCTGTCCCTGCTTTGCCCTAAATGCTCGTTTTCCTAAAAATAAATGGGTTTTCCTGTTTGTATTTATTCAAACAAATAGCCACCTATACCATATAGATACAGGTGGCTTTTCAATCGATACTAATTATATTTCCACAAATTGCTTTCTAAAGCGGTGCTGAAAGTCTCTGTCCAATCCTAGACCACGCTCCAAATAAGAGTCGAAACAACCATAATGTTCCTTAATTTGATCTGCCGCATGTATCAAATACTCCTTCTTCACAGATAATGCGGTTTGAAGGGCATGATATGTTTTTTTATCTATTTGGTCTTTGTATGGAGACAAGAGGATTTCATTTGCCTTTTTTCTTGACTGATTCGTTTGCAAATAATCCGCTAAAATATCCTGATTAGATGCCCCAGCGATTTTTAAAATCAATGCGGCTGCAACGCCCGTGCGGACTTTCCCAGCAAAACAATGAAAGATACAAGGAGAATTTCTAGCTAATATATCTTCTAAAAATTGACGGTATCCGATTGAAGCGGAATCACTTTTTACTAGGTCCTCGTAGGTCGTGAGCATTGCCGCTTCAATGTTGTTGGCGTTTTCTAACATCGCTTGCAGGGATACACTGTCTTTTTTATTTGTCGATTCCAGTAAATCAATACTCTCATAGGAAACTTTTCCAAGCTTCTTATCGGGTGCCTCTTTCCTTTCCTTCGGACTTCTAAAATCATAGATTTTACTTATTTTACACGTATTCATTAGATAGTAACTATCCGATTGGTCCAAATCTACTAATTGACCACTTCGATAAAAATAGCCTTCTTTTAAACGACCATTTTTTACTGACACGTCACCGATGTCTCGAAAATTCGTAAGCAATAGAAGCTCTCCTTCCCTTTTTATTCGTTGATCGTATAAACCAGATTATCAAATCGAATATCATTATAGGTGATTTCTGTAGCATTGGTTTGCATTTGCTTAGCAGTAAAAGTAAGCCCTTCGCCTGTTTGAACGTACAGTGTTCTATTTTTCAGATCATATCCGGACCAATACTGGGTATAATCACCAGAAATATCTTCGGGAGAATTTAATTCTAATCCTTTTGGTATAATAAAGGCCCTGAACAATGCATAAAGTGCATTGATTCCGTCTCTCTCTGAAAATTCTTCAATCATATTTTTTAAATAGAAACCGCGAATAAAACGAGAAGGCGACGTATAATCTCCTGGCATCCCAATTAGACCATAGCCTGTTCCATTTTCAATAGGGGTTAATGCGATAGAATGATTAATCGTTCTAGGCTTAGCATCAATATTTTGAAGACCTAAATAATGACGAATATTCGTGGTATGATACGCATATTCAGGACTATTCGTCATGACATCGATATATTCATAAAGTTTAAACCCACCGTTGACGACAGGCTCCAACACTATTCCGACACCAGTTTCATCAATAAAACAAAAATGTAATGGAAACTGAAAGGTTTCTTTTCTAAATACATAAGGTTCATCGATCAGAGTAAACATTTCATAATGTGCCCGAATCGCATCAACTGTTTTAAAGTTGGTTAATATATAGGTAACGAATTCTTCCCCATAAAGAGCCGTTTTCCCATCTTGTAAAATCTTACTTTCATTTTCCCAAGTAGCTTCCATCAAAATCTGACAATCGCCTGTCAGTCCGTGTTCGTTGACGCCGTCAAACAAAACTGCTGTACCTGCGATACCTACGCCTAAAACAGCATACTTACTTGTCCAAGAATGATACCGACTATTGATTACTGCACCTCCCGGTATGTTCATGATTTTTACTGAATCTTCATCCGTATGAAACATTTTTTGATTCAAATCCATGGTTCTTCCAAAAAAAAGACTTCCCTCTTTTGACGTAATTGTCATATTTGTACACATAATGCTTGTCCTTCTTTCTTAAATCAAAAATGCAAAATTCGTCGAAAAAACCTTCCTTGCGAATCTTTACAATTCAATTTTGAATATTTTTTTAAGTGATACATCGGAATATCTTCATGCTCGATCGCTTCGTTCTGAGTGTCGTACATTCTCTGAGTACCATCAGGATATGTCACCACGACGGATACTCTTCTAGGCAGAGAGTAAATCTTCTTCTCCGGTAAGAAAGAGAGAGGAATATTTTTTTCTGGAAATTGATTTGGGTATAACTTTCTTCTTAAGTGATATACTTTAGATCGTGTAAAGGGATCGGTAAGCCAATTTGGATTTTGTGTCATTCGTTTCAATCGCCTCTGCAAGGCTCTTCGCTCTTCGATAGTCATAATTACTTCTCCTACTTTTTAATAGCAAATGAGGAACCTGCATAGAACTCTGTGTAAGTGGATGTGCGTACATACTGTGAATTAGGATGTGGCAGGTCCCTCATGATTAATGTTAGTGAAATTTGCCCTTAAAAGCGCTTCTTTAAAACCGTTTTCGCTGCCCTCATTTCTTATCTTTCCAATCTCGGTACTCGATTTGCACAGCGAAAACAAGCATGTAAATAAGTGAACCTGCTGGGATTACTGCTAAAAACATCAGAATAAAATACACCGTTTCACTCCTCTTCGACACTGAAATCTTGTCATATTATATGAACGTTTCTGATTGTTGAAATGCGGTATGAACCGTTTTACATACCAAAAAGTCGCTTTCCATTTATCGGAATACGACTTTGCTTATAGGAATGAGTCACAAAATGATCAACCGTTCTTCTTCTATTGATGAGTAAACCTCATCATCTAAGAAATATCCTT
The DNA here is from genome assembly GCF_051715125.1 of Enterococcus sp. AZ048. Classification (NCBI taxonomy): domain Bacteria; kingdom Bacillati; phylum Bacillota; class Bacilli; order Lactobacillales; family Enterococcaceae; genus Enterococcus; species Enterococcus sp. AZ048. The sequence continues at coordinate 759,552 of NZ_JBIOTD010000002.1, forward strand.
TTCTCCAAAGGGTTTTCACTGCTTTTTCTTCATTTGAAGGTTGGATAGCCCTCATTTTCTGATTAATGCTGTGGACACAATTAGACAGACTGGAAAGTCTTGATTTCGTTGTATCATCATCTCCCCACAGCTGTTGGATCAATTGATCTCTAGATACTTTATCTGGAAATGCAGTATATAATTGCTTCACTATTTTTTTCTCAAGCATACTTAATGAAACCATTGATTCCCGAACGGATTTCTTCTCGTAGCTCTCTTTTGCTTTCATTTCATCCAAAGTATCTCGTAGCTCTTCAAGCCCGATTGCCAGAGGAATCTCGCAGACACCATCCACTTTACTTTCCTGTAAGCCGGTTACCGAATTTGTTTTTCTAACAACGATATGCCCCTTCTCACATAAGAGTGATTTCGCTTGTTCAAATTCGCTTTCAAAAATGGTTTCACTGATCACGACAACAGGAAAATAGTCGAATAGGTCCATTTCTTTCTTATTAGATAGCAAGGCGTCTAGTAATTGAACCGAACAAAAAACATCATAGCCCAGTGTTTCAAGTAATGTCTTAATGTATTGTTCTTTATTTACGTTTCTAGTTAACACTAAAATCATTCATTTTCTCTCCTTTAAAAAAATCCCATTCATCAGGAAGCTGTTGAATGGGATATGATCATCTTATTCTTGTTCTTGAGAAGCGGTTTCTTGAAAAAGAACACCCTTTGAGAGCTGACTCACTTTAAATTGGAGCTCCTCATACATGGTCAACACATTTTCCTTCGATTCTAATACTTCGATCAAGATTTTTTTTGCTCGATTACCGATATTTTCCAATTCCAATTCCGCGGAATTGATCATATGTTTGGCTTCTATCTGAGCTTCTTCGATCGTGCGATTGGCCTGTTTTTTAGCTGAAATCAATACTTCCCCGATCTCTTGTTGGGATTGGATCACTTCTTTTTTTAAAGTATCGTTTTTCTCTACTAATTCAATGATATGCTGTTTCGCTTGGGTCAATTCTTCACTCGTTTCAGGCGTTTTTTCAGTTTTTAATTTTTCTAGTGCTTCTTTTAAACTGTCTCTTTCTGACACTAACGCGTTGGCATACTGTTGTTTTTCTTCTAATTTTGAAATTTTCTCGTGTGCATCAAAAAGCGCGCTGTTTAACGCTTCCTTTTCTTCTAATAACTCGCTTAGTTGCTGAAGTTGTTTTTCTTGTTCAATCATTTTTTTGTCTAATGTCTCTTTTTCCGTTGTTACTTGTTTGTTTAACGTTTCTTCATTTGCTACTGCCATTTTTAATTCCTCCAATTGATTGTTTAGATGCTGCATCGGTTCCAATTTCTTTTCCAAATCTTTTGTGAGATTTGCTAGATCTAAATTAACGGCTTCCTGCTCTTTTAGTTCATTCTCCTTTTGATATAAGTCTTTTTTTGTTTTCTCAATTTCGTTAGTCAACTGTTCTATTTTTATTGCTTGGTACTCTGTAGAAGAAGCAAATTCATCCAAGCGAATTTTCGCAGTTTCCTGGTCTTGTTTTAGTTCTTGGATTCTTTCATTTCGCTCAACGATTTCAGCATGACCAGTTTCTACAAGTGCTTTTTCTTCTTTAAGCTGCTGAATCAAGGTTTGTACACGCGATTGCTCAGCCTCTAATTGTTGTTTCTGATTTTGATTGATTGCCTCTTGCTCAGCCATTCGAACGAGCAATTCTTCTTTTTGCTGATTGACCTCGTCTAGTTCTATTTGGATTTTTTCGGTCTCCTGCTGAAGTGCTTTTGGTTGATGGCCCGCTAGTTCTTTTTTCAATTGTTCATTTTCAGTTTTTAGTTTCTGAATTTTCTCTGATTGCTGATTGGCTTCAAGCACTTGTTTTTCTTGTGCTTTCGCCAAATCATCGACTAATTGAGCCTTCTCGGTCTCGAGGCGTTCTATGTCTTGTTGCTTCGCTTCTTTTAAGTCCTCGAATTCTTCATTTACGTGTTGCAATTCTTCTAACTGGCTTTTCCGCTCACTAATCTCTTGCTTGAGGGCTTTGATTTGAGCTTGTTGCTCAGCTCCTTTTTCAACCAACGTTTCCTTTTCTTTGGTCGTTTCTTCAAGTGTCGCTTGGAGCTGCATCAATTGCTCTTTTGGGAGCTCTTCTTGTCGCTGTTTTAATTGTTCGATCGTCTTTAACTGTTCTTGTTCCTTTTGAAGCAGTGCATGATTATTAGTTTCTAAGCTCTTCAAAGACTGTTTCAATGTTTGAATTTCAACTTCTTTTTGCGCCAACTGTTTTTGGATCTTATTTATTTCTTCTTCACTCTCATCTATTGAAAGTTTGTCTTCTGGCACATCGTCAATAAATTCTTTTAACGAATTAACAGAGAACCATTTATTCCCCTTCTTATCTGCGGCCATTTACCCTTTCCCTCCTTTTTTTTCGACATCTTGTTCACGATCATTGATTTTCTTAAAATCATTTGTATCTTTTTCTCGGCTATAATCCGCGTTGTAGACAACTTTTTTTGTTTTACCAACCGCTGTCGTCAGTTGCACATGGATTTGTGACAATCCTGGAACGTCGCTGGCTTCTTTGACAAAAGCAGCTACGTTTTCTTTGATCGTCTCTTTACTTGCCGCATTGTCTGTTTTTCCGATTAAATTGATTGAAAGAGTCTTGCTTGGCACATCCAATGAAATCACGACTGTCGAAAGGCCAAAATATTGCACCACTTTTTGAGAAATGTCCGATTCGATCTTTGCTTGCAAATCTGAATTTCTTTCCTCTGAAGAGAAGAGCTTTTTCCAGTTGTAAACGTTCAATCCTACACCCTGCTCAGGATAATTTTTCAGTGGCACATTTTTAACTAATTGCTCTTGCTGTTGCTCTAATAACGTAATCTGATCGTTCATTTGGGCTTCGTGTTGCTTTGTATGATTCAGATTTGCTTGTAAGGAAATCGTCGTCCCCACTAAAATCAATAAGCAGATCGCCAAAGCTAAACAAGCGACTAATAAATAGTTGATATGCCTGCGTTGCTCAATTTTACTTATATAATCAACCTTTTTAAGAAAGGTCGTCGATTGGTTTGGTTCCTTTCGTATAAGTGCCAATTTATAATTTATAAAAACTCGAAACCCCATCAATCCGATGGTCGTTACTACAAAAAGTATCGTCACTATTTCAAGTATTATCATTCCGTACGCTCCCCTAATTTACTCGTCCGAAAGAATTCAGCGGCCATATCCGGTCAATCACAATTCCCTCTATTGACTTTTTTTGGACGAATCCGAATTCTCGACTATCCTTTGATACATCTATATGATCTCCCAACACAAAATACTGATTTTCGGGGATTCGTTTTATATGCTGAAGTTGTTGCGCTTGATATTCTTCTAAGTGAATGCGGTAGGTATTATTGAACGCCGCCCGATCGCCGATATTCAAAATCAATTCATTTTGCTGAATAATGACAGCATCCCCAGGCATGCCAATCACCCGTTTGACCAACATCCCTTTTTCTTTCGGAATAGAAAAAGCAATCATTTCATACCTTGTGATATGTGTATGTTTTTTTACAATGACTGAGTCGCCGTTGTTCAAAGTCGGTGCCATGGACGTTCCGTTAACCTGATGGATTTTGTAAAATACTATGATCTCTATCAGGCATAAGAAAAATAATCCGATAAAAACGTATGTTTTGATTTTTCTGTCTTTCTTCATTTTTCCCTCTATTTCGGTGAAAGATACGTAACTAAGCTAGAGCGTGCGAGATCATTATTGATAACACGATAAGAAATGGCTGTTCCGCCAACGACGTTGCACTCGGAGATTAAAATTCCCTCACTTCCCACTGCTTCTACAAATGCCACATGCCCATAGCTTGGGTCAGAACCTGCGGACCCTGGTGTGAAAGAAACAAGATAACCGGCCTTGGGTTCGCTTGATACATTGTATCCCAAAGCACGAGCTTTACTCCCCCATTGACCGCCATTTCCCATAAAATCGTCAACCGTTTTTCCCAGCTGTGCCATCCGATTATACGCGTACCAAGTACATTGGCCGACGGGGTAGGAGCCTGAAATGTTATAATTCTTCCCATCATAATCTGGGTAGTTCATTCGTTCTTTGTATTCAGTTGGAATCTTGTCTCTCCCTACGAGTATCGCACTCGTTGTTCCAGTAGAAAGCGGCGTTTTTGACACTTGTTTTGCATCATATTTGGTTAAGTGATACGCCGCAATCAACGAACTGATTTTTCGATTGTAGGAAGTGTCCGTCGCGTACTTGCCAGTTAAATTATCTGCTGCTTTCAAATAGTTCTTTGCTTTTGATCGCCAAGAGCCTTCGTAGTACTTATTATTCCCTTGAATGCCACCTCGAATCAGTGTCACATAATCCCCAAGCGAATCACCATAGCTTGAATAACTTCTAAAGGAAGCCTGAATCGTATAATTTTGACCGTTCCCACGATCTTCTTCGGTGGAGAAGTTCACGGAGTTACCCTTGTAAGTTCCTTTAACACCGAACAAATTGTGGTATGGCGCTTGAGACAATCCACTAGTGCCAGACCCACTCTCCAATATCGCTTGTGCAATCATTACGGAAGCAAATACGTCATATTTATTTCCAAGACTTTGCGCATTGTCAGCAATCTTTTGAATAAAAGATTGGGTTTGCGGATTTGCTTTATAGTCCATATTCGCTGGATAATTTTTTTCTTGCTTTTTGCCATATTCTGTAAGAGCAGGAAAAGCAATTTTCCGTACGTTAAGATTTCTATTTTTACTATCCAAGACCTTTATTTGAACGATTTTATTTTCGGAATCCTTCTTCGTTTCTTTGTCTTTATCCACAGCTAAATAGCGATTGCTTCCTATATAAATACCCATCAAAGAATTGTCTTTATAGAGCAAATCCCCTGCTTCTTTCGTCTCAAAACTTCCTTCTGTCTGTGCTAGTTGATCAAAATTCTTACCAAATAGTTGAATCGACAGATAGTTCATCAATTGACTCGCATTCGTCAATGAATAGTTATTTTCTTGTTCGTTCTGACTATCAGATGTGACCTTCACCTCTGATTTCCCTACTTGTTTGATGCCTTCGTAGACGACTATTGCACGTTCTTTACTGCTGAAAGTAGACAGCAATGGTAATTCAAATCCCTTTAGATTCGACTCAGACATTTCACTAACGCGCAAGGAATCGTCTAGTATCACAGCGTCAGAATCTAACACACCGCCTTCAATAGTATTGCCAAATAAAGAAGACGAGGCATTTGCTTCTGGCACAGATGTTTGATTTGGTATCTGGATCGACGGATGTGTGCCATTATCTTTAGCTGAAGGTTGTTCCGTTGTCCCAGTTGTACTTTCAGAACTTCCTTCGCTAGAGGGTTGGGTCTTTTCTGAAGATGATTCACTAGTGGTGTTCTTCTCGGAGCTAGATGAGGACTCCTTACTCTCACTAGAACTCGTTGAACTTGAAGAACTTTGACTACTAGATGAGCTGGACGATTCTGACGTACTACTCTCAGTACTTGAGGAGTCCTGACTACTACTTGAGCTTTCGGAAGATTCTTGTGTACTGCTTTCTGACGTGCTAGAAGTATCATCAGTACTTGAACTTTCGGTACTTGTCGATCCTGGATCATCACTCTCTGACGTAGAAGTTGGGACAGTTTCATCTGTTATATTCGTATCCATCCTAGATGCAGAAGTCGCTGGTTCATTCTTAGTGATAGTGTCGATACTAGTGGCTGTCTCTGACCTTACCGGCTGCCCACTAGAGGGTTCTCCTGTGTGATTGACCTGATTGCTGGCAAAAAGTGTCTCACCATGGATACTATGAATTGCAATCAAGCTGGCTGCTAAGACACCTGCGCCAATGACCTTTTTTTTCATTTCTATTCCCCCTGATTATTGTTGTGCCTGCTAATGAATTAGACACACTATTGCTTTAACCATGATAATCGCCAGATTTATTCCACACACCTCTCGTAAACCGTTTTCAAAGACGCGGAGTCTTTTTATGAATCTTAAGGAGAATCCCCCTTACATTCACTTAAATAAATGAAATTAGTTTATTATATTTGCTATTGCGAAACGGGCTCGATATTATCTAAATAAGAAGAAATGACTCTTCAGTCGGTGAATTCAAACAAATACTTAAATTATGGGCACTCACTCAAGGTAGGTTAGGGGTTATTTACGTGAATATTTATATCGTTGACGACAATTTTGTCATTGAAAAAAAAGTAAGAAAAATCGTTGAACATCTAGATTTAAGTAATGCTCAGTTTGATCTGGAACCAATCGTGATTGATTATCCAGAGAAGTTTTATGACGAGCTCCCTCTTATGGAGATTGCAGATAACAGTATCTTTATCTTAGATATCGATTTAAATACCCACTTTACCGGTATCGATCTTGGAAAAACGATTCGAGCGGTCAATTCTGAGTGTTATGTTGTCTATCTGACAAATTTTCACGACAAGGCGATCTCTGTCATCAATGAAAACATCCATCCTTGGTCTTATATTGTAAAAGAGCTCGATGATATACGGTTTGAGACAGCTATTGCTGATGCATTAACGACGATATTTCATCAACAAATGACGCGTGAACAATCTTCTGATTTTCTTACTTTTTCTGTTCAAAAGAGAGAAATCTTAGTCCCCGCTAAAGAAGTTATGTATTTAAAAAGTATGAATGGCTATAAACATTCTGTTTTGGTCTGTACGATGGAAGAAGAACTTATCGTTGACGGAACCTTGAAGAAATTTAAAACTACTCTTAAGCAACCTTTCTTCTTTAAAGAGCTTCGTGCGTATGTTTTGAACATGAATGCTCTTACAGAATGGAGCAGAGACGAACAATATGTCGGATTCATTAATGGAGAGGTCTTAGAGCTAGGTGTAAAATCGATCGATAAACTAAAGAAAGCTCTTGTGCAAGCAGGCTATCGATAATACGATTTGGAGTTGATGCAGTTGGCACCCTATTTTCAAGCGGGCTTATTGTCTTGCAACTTGTTGGTCAGTTTGATTATTTGGCAGAGAATCAAACTATTTAATAGAAGAAACACGATTATTTTAGCTGGAATTCTTCTCATCTGTTACTTAATTGGCGTAACGAACCATGTCCTTTTCATCAACGATTTTCTTTACCCTTTTATGGTTATTCAATTTGTCATGATGGTGCGGAGAGTCAACAACTGGCTTTTGCCCGCTCTTTTTTTTACCATCCAGTTATGTTTAACGATGGTCGTTTGGATCATTACCTTTGATTTACCGCGAATGCTAACTGATGCTTTTTTTAAAAATGTGAATCAACCGCTCGTGATCCTCCTCTTGTTCCTTTCACAAAACACACTCATTCTTGTGGTTTATTGGTTTCTAAAAAAAATGAATGACAGAACGCATTTTTGGAATTTTTTATATGAGCGTCCGAAAAAGAATCGATTGCTTTCAATCGTGATTCTATTCATTATTTTATCTTTAGCCGTCATTCACGGACATTTTGCTTGGACTCAAAATTGGCTTTTCGGAATGTATACCGCTTTTATCTTAGGTAGTGTTTGTCTGCTTCTGGCACTCGTCGTTCATAATTCAATCGAAAATCAAAAAAAATTAAACGAGTTAAGAACACTAACAGAAATCTACTCTGTAGAAGTCAGCAAAAATGAACTGACTTCCGAATTCCAGCATGATTTCAAAGCTCTATTGATCTCTTTAAATAGTTGCTTGAAAGAAAATGCGATTGATGATGCAAAGCGATTGCTTAGTCAGGTCATCGTTGATTCTAAGGAAATTTTTCAAACCAACTCTTATGCGGGTATCAACCGTTTAAACAACGTCCCTCTTCAAGGACTTGTTTTGAATTTTTTAAAAGACTGCGAAGAAAATGGTATTTCTGCTGAAGTGACTCTCGTCCCCGTTCCAATCACATTGCAGGTCGAGGTCATTGACCTCGTTCGCGGATTGTCAATTTTATTGAACAATGCCTATGAAAATACCGTGATCTTGCCTCCACATCTCCATAGGCTAACCATTGTCATGAAAGATTCTGGCGAAGGTCAACTATCCATCATTATCACAAATCCGATCGAGAAAAAAATCGAAATCGAACAAATCTTGAAAAAAGGCTACTCTACAAAAGAGGGCCATAAGGGGATCGGATTGAATTATCTAAAACGAATCACTTCAGATGATTCCCATTTGCACTTGTACCTTCGGCAAACAAAAAAAGCCTTTTTCGCAGAACTGATCGTTGACTATATTAAAAATAGAGAACCCACATCATAGTTGGGTTCTCTATTTTTTTGTTATTGATTTTGAAATGAATAAACAATTGATAAAATGCCGCTGATCATAAAATAAATTCCTACTAAATAAGAAAGGCTCAAGGCGGCTATGATTGGATGAAATAGTAAAAAGAAGCCAATCATTATACCCAGAATATTTAAAACAAGATGTAACCAATAATACGTTGTGCCTGCGAAAGAGCTAGAGATCATCAATTCCATCAAAGAGTCAAAAATAAACCAAAAGGCAAAGACATAAGGCAATGCCAAAATCCCTGCACCAATATTTATCACTAAAAAAATACCCAATAAAAGATCAACGATACCCAAAATGAAAATCCAGGTATGCTTATTTCCATCGAATTCCTTCGTTTTCCTTCTAAAGAACAATTCAAAAATACCTTTGACGATCGCCATTAAAGCAAACATCCACACAACCGCAATGAGATTCAACTCTGGATTCCTAAAGGCTAACAAAGCGACGAAAATGGCTACTATTCCCATTACAAAATAACTCAACTTAAATGTTTTCATGTTCACACCTCATTTTTCAAACTAGTAGATATTCTGAAATAGAGACCTCTTGTTTTCTATTAAATTCCCTTGCAATTCGATGCTTAACTTTGTTTCTTTAAACAGTTTTGCCCCCTTCCTAACTCCAAGATCCCTTCAGAACATCTACTTACTTTAATGTAGCAACAATAAAAGAAAAGAGATTGAGGCATAAACCCTTTTCATCCTCCAAAGACTTTTAAAAGTCGCTTTTTAAATGAGTGCAAAAATGACACAAAATATGAAACCGGAAAAGAAAACGGTTTATTGGATATTTAGTTTTTGAAAGAATGACGTACTATTTACGAGTAGAAAGGAGGTTAATTACGAATTATCCATAGAACATCGAAACAAAATCAACTAAGGAGGAACAAGGATGTTAAAAATGAATTGGAAAAAGGGGGTTACGATACTCACTACTTTTGCGACACTATTGAGTCAAGGAGTGAGTGGTTCGATCGCATTGGCGGAAACACTCTCTGATAATGAAACAAGCGAGCTTCGATGGGAACAAGACTCCACATCCAAAGATGCCCTAGAATTATCAGACAAAGATCAAACCATTTCTCTAATCAGCGACAATACTGAGGACAGCACAATCGACGTTTTAATACCCGCAGATGTTGAACTTAATCTGAGCGAAACTCAAGTACAGAACAAAGGTAAAAGTTCTGTTGAGTACAATCAAAACTCCCGCGAGTTAAAGGTTACGTTTGACAAAAATAAAACGACCGATAGAAACGCTGCACTTGTATTAAAAGCTGCAAACAAAAACGACTTCAAAAATGTAAAATTAGTCGCAAAATCCACTCGAAATGATGGAAAAGAGTATCGTTCAAAAGCGTTAAATCTCTCTAACGCCACCTCTTCACCTGATTCATCCTCAGAAGAAGCCCAAGATGGGAGTGATGATTCTGAAGATGGTCAGCCAGCGATAACAGAAAAAACAAGCGCTGAACCAAAAAAAGAAACAACAGAAACAACAACGAAAAAAGAAAGAAACAGACCACAAGTCAGAGCCGGAAACAGAAACGTCGATTTAGACATTTCTCCTGCCTCTGAAACAGTTTTATCTGGTCAAGATGCAACTTATACTCTTAACTTTAAAGTCACTGGGAATCAAACAAATTACACAAATGCAAAAATCACTGTTGATATTCCAAAAGAATACGATTTGAATCAAGACTTGTCAGAGCTTGCCATCGCAGGTGTCACACCTACGAGAGATGGTGCTACTGGCCAACTCGTTTATACTTTTGATTCGATTGCTGCAGGTCAAGCCTACACAACGAACATCAAATTAAAAACGATGAACGGAACCACCCCTGATGGTACAGCAATTACGCTAACTTCAAACTTTAGCGCTACTGAATTCTCAGGAAAAGCAGAATCAAAAGCAACAGTTACTGTAAATGCGAAATCTACCTTATCAGCTTCAAAAGCTTATATTTCAACAATCGGTACTGATGGGAAAGAGAAGAAAGATCCTCCAACAGGCGGTGATTCTTCGGTATGGAATATTAAAGTAAATGCATCGCAAAAAAATCCTGGATTGGTTTATTTCAAAGAAGGGTCAAAAATAACGATCAAAGATACTATTCCTTCTGGAATAACTTATGTTAGTGATGATGCGAATGGTTCATATGATAAAGCCAGTAATACTGTTACTTGGACTTTTGATGCACCAACATATGAAGTGCAAAAAAATGCTGTAGAATCATTATTCAGCAAAGAAATCAATCTTAAAACGAAATTTAATGCTGATGTTAATGAATTTGCTACGTTTGAAAACAAAGTGTCAGCAGAAGGTACCGATATTAGTGATAAACCAGTTGCTTCAAGTGCCACAGCAAAAATAATGACTGGTCCTAGTGATCCAAGTAAGATTGAGCCTAGCGGCAGCAATGTTCCACCCTATCATAATGGACCAAGAGATGGTATAGGTACTGTACTAACTACAGGATACGATGGAAATCCAGATCCGACTGTATATGATACGGCTTTATTAACATATAAGTTTTATGTCGCTCCGAATAATGCAAATAGTCCAACAAAAGATTTCACAAAATACGATATTGATTATGCTATCGATCCCAACTTAAATCTTACACAGTTGAATTTTTCGGGCGGAGTAGAATACAAACCGTTTAATAACTATCCAGGAAACGGTGGAACTACTAAAACAGCACCTAAAGCGGATGTTTTTATCACTGTAGGTGGGCAAGAAAAACAAATCTATAAAGACACAGAATTATTCAGTCAAGGAAAGTATAATATTTCGCAGAAAGATCTTAATAATCTCGGAATAAAAACTGGAACATATGTCTCTAAAATAAGGGTTCATTTCACAAATGCTCCTGCGGGCATGAATTGTGGTTTTTATCCGTCATTTAATGTAAAGAAAGGTTTTACTGGTAAAACAACTAATACAGTTGTTTACGATTTCGCTGGGTTTGATACCAACGGAAATCCCGTAAGCTGGACAAACAAAGATGATGCAACTAGCATAGAACCACTAACAGGCGCAAGGACAGCAGAGGTAGTCCCTACCCCACCTGCAGCTACTCCAATCGCTAAATCAGCGATTAGTTTTGATAAAGATAAAAATGGAATCGTTGATGCTGGTAAAAATCGTATTTCAGGATCATTTGCAGCGGATAAAGCTTCTCCTCTTCCATTAAACAAGTCACTTTCATCAACTGCTCTGTTACCAGTAGGAGTTAAAATTGATGAAAAGAATCCAGAATACCGATTAGCAAATGCTAATGGTTGGGATGATGCAACAACGGATGGAAAAAATACAAACGGCACCATAAAAATTATCTCTAATGACTACAATGGAACAAAACGTCAATTAGTCCAAATTACTTGGAATGACTCAAAAATGTATGGTGGTCAAAGTCTTAAATATGGTTTTAATACGATCATTGATAAAACAGCTCCCACTCCACTAAGAATGGATACGTACGGATTTTCAGGTGATGCGAAAATCTCTGTTCCTTCAGGTGCTGCTACTTTGACAGACTCGTATCTTCAAACGGATACGGACGATATCAATGGGAATGGAAACACAACGGAACCTCGCGTACTTTCTTCCAATCAATATCGAATGATCAAAGAAAACAAAGTAGACACGACAAAATTAGTCAAAGGAGATCAAGACAAAGCGTTCTCTAAATTTGGTCATGCTAGTCCAGGTGGGAAAATTGATTATCAATTAACCATGAAAAACACAGGCTCTTCAATTGGCACTTTTGCTATGATGGACGTCCTCCCATCTGTAGGCGATTTAGGAATTACAGATAATGTCAGTCGTGATAGTAAATTCGCACCAATTATGACAGGTCCTATCTCACTTCCTGGTGAATGGAATGGAAAAGTGACGATCAAGTACAGTGAAGCTACGAATCCTAAACGAGATGATCTAGATAAATTAGTCGACTACCCTTCTACTACACAACATCTAGAAAATCCAGCCGGTGCACAATTGCCGCAATGGAAAACAGCCGATCAAGTATCTGATTGGTCGAAGATCCATTCATTTATCGTTACGCTAGATGATGGAAAATGGACTTCTGGTGCAGCAATCACATTGAACTTTTCAATGAAAACACCAGACAACTTAACAAAGAATTTAACGGACAAATCAAAAGATGAAAAGACACGTGCAGCGTGGAATTCATTTGCCTATACAGCGGACAATTCACAAGTCGTGGAACCAGAACGTGTAGGTGTTGTCGTAAATGCAACAGAACCAATTATTCATAAAGATGTTGAAGATAAACAACATTTGGAATTGACCAATCGTGACCAGGCCTTCAACTGGCACGTGAATGCTGAATTTGGTGACAGTGCAGCAGCATGGACACAAGCAAGCATCGTCGACCAAATCAATCCTGTTTTTACTATCAACAGCGTAAAAGTAGCGGATGAAACAGGCAAAGATGTCACAGCAAACGGTACAGTAACAACAGATAAGAACAAAGTTGTCTTTAATTTGAACAAAAAAGAGAACAGCTTCTCTTACCTATCTGGTCATACGTATACAATGACGATCAACACTGTTATTGGTAAAGATGTCACAGATGAACAGTTGGCACCTTATATCAAAGATGGCGGTATTCCTAACCAAGCAGATTTAAATTTTGGTAACGAGGGTGATGTGATCCATTCAGAAAAACCAAATGTGATCCCACCAGAAGAAACCCCCGACATTCATAAAGATGTTGAAAACAAGCAACATTTAGATCTATCAAAACGTGATCAAGCTTTTGATTGGCACGTAAACACGAAATTTGGAAATACGACTGCTTCTTGGACTCAAGCAAGCATTGTTGACCAAATCAACCCACTTCTTACAATCAACAGTGTAAAAGTAGCGGATGAATCAGGTAAAGATGTCACAGCAAACGGCACGTTGACCACAGATAAAAATAAAATCGTCTTCAGCATCAATAAAAAAGACGATAGCTTCACTTATCTTGCCGGTCATACGTATACGATGACCATCAATACAGTCATCGGTAAAGATGTGACAGATGAACAATTAGCACCATATATTAAAGACGGCGGCATCCCTAACCAAGCAGATTTAAACTTTGGGAATAAAGGAGATGTCATTCACTCAGAAATTCCAACAGTGACACCGCCAAAAGAAAATCCAGACATCCATAAAGATGTTGAGGACAAACAACACTTAGACCTAACAAATCGTGATCAAGCCTTTAATTGGCATGTGAATGCAGCGTTTGGAAACACGACTGCTTCTTGGACTCAAGCAAGCATCGTCGATCAAATCAATACTGTCTTCACAATCAACAGTGTCAAAGTCAAAGATGAAACAGGCAAAGATGTCACAGCAAATGGCACATTGACCACAGATAAAAACAAAATCGTCTTTGACATCAACAAAAAAGACGACAGCTTTACCTATCTTGCTGGTCACACGTATACGATGACGATCAACACGGTCATTGGCAAAGATGTGACAGACGAACAACTCGCCCCTTACATCAAAGACGGCGGTATTCCGAACCAAGCGGACTTGAACTTTGGGAATAAAGGGGATGTGATTCATTCTGAAAAACCAACAGTGATTCCTCCGAAGGAAAATCCAGATATCCATAAAGATATCGAAGAAAAGCAACATCTTGATTTAGCCAAACGCGATCAAGCCTTTGATTGGCACGTAAATACGAAATTTGGTAACACGACCGCTTCTTGGACTCAAGCAAGCATCGTCGATCAAATCAACCCGTTACTTACGATCAACAATGTGAAAGTCAAAGATGAAACAGGTAAAAATGTCACAGAAAATGGGACATTAACCACAGATAAGAACAAAATCGTCTTTGATATCAATAAAAAAGATGATGGTTATACGTATCTTGCTGGACATACCTACACCATGACGATCACCACGATCATCGGTAAAGATGTGACAGACGAACAATTAGCCCCTTATATCAAAGATGGCGGCATTCCGAATCAAGCCGATCTAAACTTTGGCAATGAAGGCGACGTGATCCATTCAGAGATTCCTACAGTCACTCCTCCAAAAGAAGTGCCTGATATCCACAAAGATGTGGAAAACAAGCAACATGTAGATCTGACTAATCGCGATCAAGCCTTTGATTGGCATGTCAATACAAAATTTGGTAACACGACCGCTTCTTGGACTCAAGCAAGCATCGTCGATCAAATCAACCCACTTCTTACCATCAACAGCGTCAAAGTTGTGGATGAGAACGGCAAGGATGTCGCAAAAAATGGTGTGATAACTACAGATAAAAACAAGATTGTCTTTGATATCCATAAAAAAGACGACAGCTTCACTTATCTTGCCGGTCATACCTATACCATGACGATCAATACGGTCATCGGTAAAGATGTGACAGATGAACAATTAGCCCCTTATATCAAAGACGGCGGTATTCCTAACCAAGCGGACTTGAACTTCGGCAACGAGGGTGATGTGATCCATTCGGAAGTTCCAACTGTTATTCCACCGAAAGAAGATCCAGACATCCATAAAGATGTAGAAGATAAGCAACACTTGGATTTGGCAAAACGCGATCAAGCCTTTGATTGGCACGTTAAAACAGCCTTTGGCAACACGACTGCCTCTTGGAAGCAAGCAAGCATCGTGGACCAAATCAACCCACTTCTTACCATCAACAAGGTGAAAGTCGTGGATGAAAACGGCAAAGACGTAACGGAAAATGGCAAGCTTACAACCGATAAAAATAAAATCGTCTTTGATATCAATAAAAAAGACGACAGCTTCACTTATCTTTCCGGTCATACCTACACAATGACCATCAACACAGTTATTGGTAAAGATGTGACAGATGAACAATTGGCCCCTTATATCAAAGATGGCGGCATTCCGAACCAAGCCGATTTGAACTTCGGCAATGACGGCGATGTCATCCATTCAGAAATTCCGACGGTTACTCCGCCAGAAGAAGTACCAGATATTCATAAAGACGTTGAAGACAAGCAACAGTTGACCTTAACAAACCGTGATCAAGACTTTAACTGGCATGTAAATGTCACATTCGGAAACACGACTGCTTCTTGGAAAGAAGCAAAAATCGTAGACAAAATTGATCCGCTGCTTACCATCAGCAGCATCAAAGTATTTGATGAAAAAGGAAAAGATGTCACTTCAAACGGTGAGATTTCAACCGAAAGCAACAAAGTCGTCTTTAACGCAATCAAAAAAGATGGTAGCTTCGCTTACCTAGCCGGTCATACCTATACCATGACCATCAACACGGTCATCAGTAAAGACGTGACCAATGAACAGCTAGCTCCTTACATTAAAAATGGTGGGATTCCAAACCAAGCCGACTTAGTCTTTGGTAACGGAAAAGACGTCATCCATTCAGAAGTTCCAAAAGTGGTGCCTCCAAAAGACACACCTAAGGAACCTAAGACTCCAAGTAATGGATCGAATACACCGGGTAATGGAACAGGACGCAATTACGACCCAGATAACAGTGGAACACAGAAACATCTACCTCAAACAAATGATTTAGCTTCAAATCCACTTGTGATCATCGCTGGTTTAGTCCTTGTGGTTGCAGCTGTTTGGATCTCTATTTCTAGATATAAACTAAAGAAATAAGCATAACAGCTTAGATCCAGTTATAGGGGTGGCTCTTTCTAGCCACCCCTATTCTTTATTCTTTCAAAACAGGAAAGTTCAGGTGGTGCTATGCCAAAAATGATACGATCAAACATGACTCGGATCTATTTCAATAACTCTGGGATCATTCGAATCGAAAAAGGAAAATTTTATAAATACATGAAAAAAATGGATCATTCATTCTATAAAGTAGTTGATACATACGGAAACGGCATCATACTGACACATGATGAGTTTTCCTCACTGTTTTTACGAACAGGATCAGGGACTATTCATTGAATGAGCGGTTGTTTCCTCCTCTACGTCTACTATTCGACGTAGAGGAGTTTTTTGTTCATTACTCCATCTGAGAGCGCATCATAATTTGTGGAAGGGGAAATTTATTATTCTCTAGGTAACAGTAAAAACGGTCGAACAAAGCAACTAGCTTGTGCCTTATTCGACCGTTTTTACTATTTATTTTTCTTTTTTATCGAAGCGTTTTGTTCAGATACATCGTTTTATCCATTCTATTCATACACTCTTCTTTTCTCATTTCAGCCATTTTAATATACATCGTTTCTCCTTCTGGTGAGTAGGATTGCTTAACTTGGTCTGAAAATTTTATCCTTGAGTTTAAAATCAAGACCTGGTGTGCATCTAGAGGCTCATCCAATGTAACTGATACAACGGATCGAAATTGCGATAAAGAAATCTCAGAAACATGGGTCAATATCTCCAGCAATTCATCTAAGATACAATCATTGACTCTCTTCATTTTAATTCATGCCTCCATCATCAATACACTCGTAAAATCACGCGTGCTTTCTCTAGATATAGAAATAAAAGGCTGTTAGGCAAGGAGAAAAGCCGCGGGAAGCTTTTCTCTTTGGCCTATTCGCCTTTACTCTATTCCTTTTTTCTGTTTTCTCTTTCTCATTATGAGAATGATTCCACCAATTACAAGAAGTACTATCAAAATTCCGATGATGTAGATCCATATAGGTGTTTTTTGGTTCTCCCCAACTGAAAGACTGTTTACTTTGTCCGCTTGCTTATCTGATACTTCAAATGATCGGTTAAACGTCCATTTATTCTTCTTTGCGTCTGTTATTGTCAGATCCAAGACATACTGTCCTGAAGGTAAGCGATCATTTTCCTTGTAGTCAATTGCAAAATCGTAAGTCGAATTAGGTGCCATTTGCATGTCGCTATCATAGGTTTTTTGGATAATTTTCTTAGCAGTCTGTTTATCTTTGATTTCGACAGTATACTTTAAATGACCATACGCATCCATTGTCGGATTTGACAATTTCGCTACAATCGTAGGTTTTCCGAACATTGCTTTTGGAAACACTTCTTTCAATTGCAAGTCGCGTTTGACAGGAGTATCTGTCTCTGTGAGCTTTAACCCCAACACATACCCATAACGATTATTGATTTGTCCACTTTTATCCTCATCTAGGCGTGTTACCTGAATACCGGATAGAATCTGACCATCAAATTTTTCTTTAGGCATCGTAAGTGTAATGGGTACTTGTATAGAGGATTGCCCTTTCAATGAAATTTTTTTGTCGTAGTTCGCAATCTTATCAATCGAAAAAGGCGTCTTCTTTTTTGACGGTGTTTTGTTAGTCGTATAGTCAATAAAGCCTTGATCGTTTGTATATGCTTGATTTACGTTGATCGCATAATTCGCTTCTTCAGCGGAGGTATTCGTGATTTTTACATACACTGTTTGTTTCTGATTTGGCTGCATCCGTAAATCAAAATAAGATTGTGTACGATCGATTTGATTCGTTGCTGGTATCATTTGAATGTTGAATCCTACATCTTCCGACTGAGCTGCTTTTGTCGCACTTCCTACAAGCATTGCAGCAAGAATGACCGCTGCCAAAAAGAAAAATTTACTCCATTTATTTCTCATTTATCCTCAACCTATCCTTTAATTAGCGAAAGCTTCTTTTACCTATCGCACTTGTATTATTGTGCATCTGCCGTATTGTATAGTTGATAAGAGATCGTCCCAGTTAATGTATCCCCTGCCTTTAACACATTGTTCGTGTCTGTAAATCCAATAGATGCGGAATCGACAGCCGTTTTGAGTAATCCTGTATTGTTTTCTTTTGTTGGAGCAGCATCTGATTTCGCAATGATTCCTTGTGCGCCAGTACCAGTCAACGCAATGTCATTGATTTTGAAGTTCGTGATAGAAAAAGTATCTTTTGCTGAATTGTTTGCTGTGATCGAGTTATTGACAACATTCGCTTTCACCGACCAAGTTCTACTAGAACGATTGTTAAAGACATCGACGGTTTGATCTTTTAAGGTGCCATCAATCGTGTACTTGCCATTTTTAACAGTTGTTTCAAAATTGTATGCATTTGGAACACTTTCCAATGTTAATTCATCTTGATCAGGTTTTGTCGGGTCTAGCGGGTCGACAGGGGTATCATTATCAAGTACCTTGACATTTGCAGGACTTGACCCTGTTTGCCCTGTAACCGAATCCGCTAGCGCGATACTTTGAAATCCTCCCGTTAAAATAGTGCCGATAAGTAATCCTGTCCATAATTTTGTGGTTGTTTTCATTTTTTTCTCCATTCTTGCTACTCGATTTTTGGTTCTTCTACCAATAATAGTTTTTGTTCTGCTTGATAACTGCCTACAGGCGTGTTTTTCGGTACATTCAACATAATGTTCTCTTTTCTGATCCGATACTCATACTGCATATTTAGCTCTGAAACCTTTGTTTTGACTAAAAGAGCTTTTGATTGTTGACTATTACTATCTGCCTTGTAGGAACGATAAATATCTGTTTTGTTGGACTGATCTTTTGTGGTCAATGTCCCTGCCCCAAGAATCACCCTCGTCGGCAACACTTGTTTTTTTTCATTTTTAAACAGTTCGAATTGATAGTATAGAGACCAATCGCCTTTCGAGCCACGTTTATCTATCACTTGAACAGTAAAGTCTTCCTTGGGTCTTAAAACAAATGCATCGGTTTGCTGTTCCTGTTTCCCAAAATCTAGTGGGGCTATCTTTGTTAAATAAAGCTCTTTTGGTTTGATTTTTACTTCTATCGGGGTACTTTTTTCTTCTAAGGACCCATCAGCGAAAACAGTTATTTGCATAACCAATGATCCTAGTAAAAAAATACTGATAAGTATTTTTTTAATTTTCATATTTTCTTCCTCGCCACCCTCGATAGCACATACTTGCTATACCTAAATAAAACAGCATCAGACCAACTTTTTGGATGTATCTTGACTGTTTTTCATTGGTTTTGGGAAGTGTTTCGTATAGTGTATTTCTAAAGGATTCCTTTGATGGGCGGGTAATGACTAAGGTCGCTTCTTGATTTCCAGTGTCATCAATAGGTTGTTCTTGCGCATATCCAGCAGTAGTAGTCACCCATAGAAAAATTAGCACTCCGAGGTATAGGCAGAATTTCTTTCTTCTCATTTTCTTCTTCGCCTTAATCCGCATTTGGCGTATTGTATAACTGATAATTAATTGTGGCTTTCAACGTATTCGACGCCTTTAACCGGCCATTCTCATCCTGGAAATCAATAGAAGCTTGTGAGATCGGCTGCTTCATCACACCTACATTGTTAGACAACGTTTTATCCGTCACTGACTGCACAATGATTCCTTGATTTCCTGTACCCGTTAGTTCTACTTGATTGATCTTAAAAGAAGAGATAGGCAAATATTCGTTCAACGCGTTTTCAAGTGTTAGTTGATTATTTAAAATGGAAGCTTTTACACTCCAATCACGTGCCAATCGATCATTGTAGATTTCAACAGCTTGGTTTGTTAGATTCTGCGAAAGACGATACGATTTTGGTTTTAACTCTGTCTGAAAATCAAAAGCAGTGGGAACAGCTGTCAATACTAGGCTTCGCTGATTCCCATCTGATGGATCAAGAGGGTCAACGGAGGTTTCCCAAACATAGGTGCCCGGATTCGTTCCATCATAGTTGTTTAAAAATTCCGAGGTCGTCCCGACTGTTTGTCCATCAATTTTTTTCCAATTTCCTGTATATCCAGATTGCGTGATTGCTGGCAAATCTGTCGTATTGCCGTTCACTCGAAAATTTGGGCCTAGAATAAACGTCCGCAGACTGGCATCTTCGACGAACATACGGTGCATATTTGGCTTCTGTCGCATATCAAAATTCGAAATATCCAATGTGGTCAACGCAAAATTTTTGTAGAACATCCAGCGCATATCGGAAACCTTGCTTGTGTCAAAACTACTGACAGTGACTGTTTCTAAACTCTGATTGAAATCAAACATTTGCGCCATATTTGTCACATTAGTCGTCACGAAATTAGAAAGATCCATACTTTTTAATTTATAACAGTATCTGAAAAGCATGTTCATATTCGTTACGTTATCGGTTCTAAAATGCGAAACGTCTAGCGCTTCAAGATTGTTCATATTGTAGAACATCCCCTTCATCGAACTGACCCTACTGGTAGAAAGGTTCTCTATCCCCTCGAAACGACTACAATTTGATAGTGTTACAGGTGCCGCATTAGTCTCTTGTTCTTTAGAAAATAGAAACGATGAATTTACTGGTGCTTCAATCGGTTGGGTAAACGCAATTACTTTTACCTGAGTGGGATCAATTTTTTTCGCATCCGTACGGTTCCAAGGAGAGCTTGCGGTCTCGCCCAGCATTCCTCCAGTGGTAAATGAGAGCTTTCCACTGGCAGGATCAAATACCCATGTGGTTGTCCCCCATGAATCAGTGACTACCGATGCTTTTTCCTGTCTTGCTGGTTCCAACGTGTCTTCTACCTGTATGTTCGCCTCTGAAGAACTCGTCTGCGTTTCTTGATGCTCCTCGCTTGTTTGAGTTGTTGATGATTGCGCATTGTTTGTTGAAGTAGGTGCGCTTATCTTCTCTTCCGATACGTACTCGAAACTATTAGCCTTCGCATAACTCGTATCGTGAATTAGAAAACCCGAAATCGCACATAAACAAATCGTCCCTAATAGAATTTTTTTCATACCTTTACTACACTTTTGAATCCAGCATTCTTCAATGAGACTTTTAGCCGCTCAAATCTCCTTCGTCTCTTCAGCCAAATACGGATCATTCAATCTCCTTCCTTTCGTTTTGCATTTATACGATAAGTACTGTCCTCTCATCGATCATGCTTAAACGTATTTTACTTACTTGTATAAAAGAAAAAATGAAAATTAAACCGTTTACAAAGAAGCTTACGGCAAAAATCCACGATCATGATCGTGGATTTTGATTATTCTTCAACTAATTATGGCCTCTTATATTTATTTCTATAATAGTTAGCTTTCTCTTTTCCCAAATCTGAATACTCTTTTTTCTTAAGAGATGATTCAGAAAATCTTTGGTCCCAATCAGGCTCCTGCTGATCAAACTCCTCTGAACTTACTGACGATTCATATTGTTGATCAGCTGTATCTGGCGTGCGTTGACAAGCAGATAATAGGAAGAAAACACTAAATAGAAACAGTAAAATACCTATTCTGATTTTCCTGTTCTCCTTTCTTTAATAAAATAGTCTCATTCAAGTCAGATACTATAAAAGACCAATGCCTCTTTTAAAAAGGAAATTAGTTCTTCCTCTTCGTGAAAATCCACCTTGCTTTCTTTAATTAGTACAGATAATGCACGGGTATATTCCGCTTCAGTCATGATGGTTCCCCCTAATTCGAATGCTTGCCTATTTAATGACTCTCCATTTTTTAAGTGTTTATCATAGTTTCTTTTAACAAACCTAGGAAGGTCGAAAGAACCGTTTTCACCGATCCTTTCCCTATATTTTTTCACAAAAATCCGTTTAAACGTTTTAAAATGGAAAAAAATCGACCAAAGTCATTGTAAACGGTTTATGTATATTGAGAATTATTCCTATGAATTATATGATTTCTTAGGTTAGATTAATTCTAACTAACTTCTTCGATAGCAGTACCCGTTAGTGAAGTTTCAGGTACTGCTATTTAAATTTGTATAAAACAATTATAGAGGTGTGTTGTGATGGATATATATATAGTGGATGATAGCTTTGTGATTGAAAAAAAAGTTTCGGCCCTCATTGATTCACTCAATCAGAAGAAAAAATATTCAAATCTGAACCCTATCATTGTTGATTATCCACAACGATTTTATGAAAAAATCTCTCAAATGGAAATCAAAGATAATGATATTTTTATCCTTGATATTGATCTAAACGCCTTTTTTACAGGAATAGATATTGGAGAAACCATTCGCTCAAAAAACTCAAAATGCTACATTCTGTACCTCACTGGTTTGGAGGACAACGCCATTTCCATTATTAATAAAAATATTTATCCTTGGGCTTATATTGTCAAAGAAATAGATGACCGACTTTTCAATGAGTCTTTGACTCGCACACTGGAGGAGATTGTTTTACATCAAATGAAGAGGCAGCAGTCGTCCGACTTCACGTCCTTTTCCGTTCAAAACAAACAGATCGTGATCCCTGTTAAAGACATAATTTACTTAAAGAGTATAAATGGATATAAAAATTCTGTATTGGTTAAAACGATGGATGAAGATTTGATCGTTGATGGAACCTTAAAGAAATTCAAGAATGTTTTCTATCAACCATTCTTTTTTAGAGGCTTTCGAGCATACATTATTAATCTAAATACGATTACTGAATGGAGTAGAGAAGAACAATATGTCGGTTTTGCTAATGGAGATATTTTAGAGTTAGGAGTAAAATCCATCGATAAATTAAAAAAAGCAATCACGGAGATTTCTTATTAAAAACATTGGGGGAAAAGGCTTTGGCTAGTTATATTCGAGCCGGGTTGTTGGCCAGCAATTTATTAACAACCGTTCTCATCGGAAAAAAAATAAATATCTACAGCAAAAGAAATGCAGCTCTGCTAATGTTAATTCTTCTCATCTGCAGTGTGATTGGTCTATTTACTGAAGATGCTTATATCACATATTTTATTTTTCCATATGGTACGATTCAGTTCTTTATGATAACTAAAAAATTTAACAGTTGGATATTGCCTACACTTTTTTTTGTAATGCAGCTCTGTTTGATTATGAATACTTGGTTTCTGACCGTTGATATTCCAAGAATATTAATCCCTGATTTTCCTTTTTTAACTCGAAGTTCCTATGTAGTTTTGACGCTTTTTATTGTTCAAAACTTATTATTGGTTTTGTGCTATTTTTTTCTAAAATTGATAAATCAGAAAACACACTTTTGGAATTTTTTTGTCTATCAGAATAGAAAACTCCGCTTTCTTTCCATTGCGATTTTAATAGTTTTTATCGCACTTATTGTCTTGTATATTCAAGCAACGATTGATCAAAATGTTAAAATCTTACTTTACACTGTATTATACATAGATATTCTTTGTTTATTGATAACGGTCATCACTCATAATTCTTTTGAATATCAGAAAAAAAATGATGAGTTAGAAATACTGTCAGAGGCTTATCTCATTGATCAAAAAAAACGTGAAATCTCAAATGAGTTTCAGCATGATTTCAAGGCGCTGCTTATAGCTCTGGATAATTGTTTAAAAGAAAACTCGATTACCGATGCGCGGATCTTACTGAACCAAATCATCGCAGATTCCCAAGATATGTTTTCATCAAATGAATACGCGCAGATTAATCGCCTAGAAAATCTGCCCATTCAAGGTTTGATCCTCAATTTTTTAAAAGAATGCTCCAAAAATAACCTCTCTGTCAAACTCAAACTTGACTCAATCCCCAAAAATTTACGCGTCGACAGTGTCGATCTCGTAAGATGTGTTTCCATTTTACTAAATAATGCTCTTGAAACGACAATCGATCTGGATGGCGACAATCAGAAAAAAATAATCCAACTTACTGTAGAAAATGACGGAGTAGATACTCTATGCTTTTCTATTACAAATCCAGTTGATAAAAAAGTTGAGTTAGATGCTCTTTTAAAAAAAGGATTTACAACAAAAATTGGTCATAAAGGGATTGGGCTAAATACGATTAAAAAAATTACTCGCGAATCAGAGTATATAAATTTGTATATCAAACAGACGAATCATACATTTATTTCCGAATTGGTAGTAAGCTATTCTAGTTGAATGGGATCGGTTTTAAAAAAATGAAAGAGTCCCACTACTAAAAAGCAGTGGAACTCTTTTTGTTACTTCCTTCTTCTAAAATAAATCAGTCCTGCTCCAGTAATAATTCCTACACCCAGCACGAATAGCCAATGGCTATTCGAATCATTGGTTTGAGGATAGCTGCTGGCGCTTGAATATGTCTTAGTTCCTTTTCGGTTTGTGACAAGCACTGATTTCCCTATTTTTTTGGGCGGTTGTTTTGGTGTTTCTTTTTCTTTTGGTTTGGTGATTGCTTGGTTGACAAATTCTCCGGCCTCTGTTGGCTTGGGTTTGTCTTTGGCAGCGGCGGCGATCGTGAATGCCCGTTTTTCCTTGCTAAGAACATAGCCTTTCGGTGCTCTGGCTTCCACAAAATAGTAATTTCCCGGCGCCAACCCTTCGATAGTAAGCACCCCATCTTTATCCGTTGTGTAACCTTCTATCTTCGTTCCATCTTCATGATATAAGTCAAAGACGGCATCAGATAAGCCTTGACCGGATTCAGATACTTTCTTCAATTGAACTGAACCTTGGTAATTAATGAAGGATTCTAGTTGAAGAATTTCTGGTTTCCCTTCAATTGAAGCAGCGATCTCAAATGGCATTGCTTTTTTATTTCGTAGATAATTCTTTGGTGCCTTGGTCTCAATCAATTTGTATTTACCGGGAGCTAAACCGAACGCTTGTATTGTTCCATCGTTGCTAGAAACAAGTTTTTCTGTTTTGTTTCCATCAGCGTCAAGAACGGTTTGAATCTTTCCATCTTGGTCACGGATTTCAAATTCAGCATCCTTCAATGGTTGCCCTTGCTCATCTTTCTTGACGACGGAAATCGCTCCTTGAGCGTTCGTTAAGTTACCTAGCTCGATTGCTTCTGGTTTGCCTTGATGCTCTTTGACCTCAAATGGATGCGGGGTCGTATCTTGGATATAACCTTTTGGTGCTTTTGTTTCCACTATTACGTAGTGACCTTCACTTAATCCTTTGAAATAGATCTTGCCATCGTCGCCAGATACTATCGTTTCGGTTTCTTTGCCGTCGCGGTTGATCACCTTCACAGGTACGCGACTCGAATCTTCTGCTTTGTATATCTGAAATTCTGCTCTGGCCAATGCATTTCCGTTCTCATCGACTTTTTTTCCGCTTCCTTCAGCCTGGTAGTTTTTGAAATCTAGATTGTCAATGGTTGGATTTTTGTCATCATTGTCTTGAACCACAAAATAGATGGGTTGCTCGTTCTTTATATACCCAGGAGCTGCTTGAGTTTCTTTTAACTTATAGCTTCCCGCCCCCAAGCCTGAAATGTCTAAGACGCCGTTTTCAGGTGTAACGACTGTTCTCACGAACTGCTCGTTGCCATCCACGATCCGCGTCAGCTTGAACTGGGCCCCGGCGATGGAACCCCCATCGCCGACTTTCGTGATCTGGGCTTTCCCATGAAAATTTTGGAAATCCCCTACTTCGATCTGCTGTGGTTCGCCCTCGACTGCTTCCGATATTTTTACCTCGATCAGCGCGGGATTGACGACATAGTCGGCGCCTTCCGATACTTTTGGTGCAGTCGTTTCTTTGAAGTAATAAATTCCGGGAGCCAAATGGTCAAAGGTGACCTTTCCCTCGTTGTCGCTGACCGCTTTTTTGCCTAACGATTGCTTTTGCTGATTATACAGCGTAAATTCCGCACCGGCTAACGCTTCATACGCGGTATTTCGCTTCACGAGTTGGAAAGATCCTTGGTAGTTGACAAAGTCTGATAATTCGACCGCGGATACAGAGCCCTTGGCTGCTTCCTTAATCGTAAATTTCTGTTGTTTTTTATTGAGCAGATATCCTATTGGCGCTTTGGTTTCCACAAAGGTATAGTTTCCCGGAGCTAAGCGGTCAACGCGGACTTTCCCTTTTTGATCCGACGTGATTGGCTGCGGATTGACCTTTTTTCCTTGTTCATCTAAAACATCAAACGTCGCACCGGACAATGTTTCACCGGCTTTGTTTTTCTTGATAAATTCGGCTTCGCCTTGTTCATTGACTAACTGTAAGGGGGAGCCATTTGGTTGTGTCGTCACTCGATCCGGTTTGTTGTGCTCTTCTGCGTTGATCGAAAAAGGCACAGGCTTCGTATTTCTGATATAGCCTGCTGGTGCCTTCGTTTCAACAAAGGTGTATTCGCCGGGAGCCAATCCTGAAATAACGACTTTCCCATCTGCTTGAGAAACAAGCGGCTGCGTGTTGACTTTCGTGCCTTTGCTGTCTAGCACATCGAAGGTCGCACCCGCTAATGGATTGCCGTCCTTTCCATTTTTGATTAATTCGGCTTCGCCTTGATAATTTTTGAAGGTCAATTGAACCTTCGGAAGCTGGTGGTCCCCATTCCGAAAGACTTGGAAATGCACCGGATCTGTGTTCAGTAGATAGCCGACTGGCGCTTCAAGCTCTGTTAATCGGTACAGCCCCAGCGGCAAGCTGTCGATTTCCAGAACACCGTTATTGTCCAATCGGTCTTGCTTCAAGGAAACTTCTTCCCATAACGATCCCTCTGGCGACAGTCTATTGAAACGTTCCAATTTAAAGCGCGCACCTTTTTGAATCGCCCCACCGAAAGTAATCGGGTTGCCTTGTTCATCGGTCTTTTGCAAAATGACTTTGTTTCGTTCATTTGGAATAGTCATTGGCTGCGCATTTACTGAAGAGGTGTCGTCGTTGATCGTGATCCTCCGACCTGCTGCCAGCTCATCAGAAATGGTAAACCCTTCAGGTGCATCAGTCTCAATCAATAAATATTCTCCGTAAGGCAGGTTTCCAAATATTAATTGTCCTTCGTTAGAAACTTCTCCTTGACGCAGAAGCTGTGTCTTTGTTGTATTCCACAATTGAAAATGAGCACCGCTCAGCTTCTTCTGTGTCTCGGCTTCTGTCTTCTGGATCATCAGTTTTCCTTTTTTTCCTTTTGCGGAGCCTTCACTGTGATGGATCTCCACAGTGACATCTTTGCCTTCGCCGCCAACGATCACCTTGTCATTGTCCCCAGTGACTGATATTTTATTGGATACCGTGTCTTTACTGCCACTGGCACTTGAGGTGATGTAGCTGCTATAGACTAACTGATAAGCTGTGTGGATATCTTTTAACATGTTGATCGTTAACGTCTGTTTTCCTGTTTCATTGTTCGTGTCCAGCGAGACAGTATAGTCCGTATCCAGCATCAACGGCTTCTCGTAATTGGGTGTGATCGTACCATTTACTGCCACACTCGTCTCATATAGGCGAATCGATGAATGATCGATCACTTGGTTTTCCGTTGGCCGATCTGTGATGACCACGTTTTTCAGCGTTGATTGTGATGGATTAATGATGGCCTGCCAATCCACATAATCGGGATTTTGCTTGTTTTGGGTTCCTGCTTTTTGAACATATTTTCCACCATTCGTGATTCCAACTTCCCCAACGACCTCTCGTTTTCGATTATTGTTTTCGTATTGAGCAGTGTTTATATATTGTTTCGAATCTTCGATGATCTTTCCTTCGAGAGACGTCTCAAATTCAATCAAATAGAGTTGTTCGGCTCCTTCTGGAAAAGCGATCGTTAAGGTTTGATTATTGCGGCTGTCTGGCTCAGCTACCTTCTTCATATCTCCAGTCACTAGTATTTCTGGTTGTTTTTTCACAACGGTTCCATTCTTTTGAACCGACGCTTCGTATACTTTAACGGAGCCTTTTACATAGGTCTGATTGTCCTTGATCGTGTCGGTCAGCTCTGCATTGACCAATGGATTGCGGCTGTGGTTAACCGCGATCGTCCACGTGATATGCTTGTTTTGCGCATTGTATTTCCCACTCTTTTGGGCGTTTAGCTGATATGGAACGACTGGACGAAAGTCTTGGTTGTCGTTAGATGTATGCTTCTTCCCGAATTCCGATGTCCATTCAGCCGCCATATTGTTTTTAAAGCGGTCTTTTGCAGGGTCATTCGGGTCTAGCTGATTGACTTCAAAGTGTGTATAATACGCCAAATCAAACTCGGAAGACGTCTGCTTATAGTCGTTTTTGAATTGAACATTGAAGCCTAGTTCGTTGCCTTCGTTATCTTTGACGATCGTCAGGTCATAATCTTTACCTGGCGTCAGCACAACGTTCTTCGTGACATCTCGAATGTTGAATTTGTACGTGCCGCCGTCAGATGCCATCATCAACCCAGGTGTGGGTGAATAGCGATCTTTCAAAAATAACTCGTTCATTTCGTAATGGTTTTTATTGATCGCGATCTTCCAGCCGACTTCTTTGGTGTTATAGTTGATGTCGCTGATTCGTTTAATGACATTTTGCTGTTGGGCTGTTCCTTTGTCTCCGCCCTTTTGACCGGTTCCATCGGCCACACTGTTGGTCACCTGCGTGGGGTCTGTCACGATGCCGTCAACTTTCGTCTTATACTCGACACGCAGCGCTCGCTCCACGTCTTTCAAAAACCGAAGAACGAATCCATGCCCAGAAGCATCTGGCTCTAAGACGTAGTCGGTCCCTTCTATGTAGGGAGTCCCTTTGACTTCCGCCCCTTGTTCGTTAAAGGCAATAGGGAAAACCGTTACAGAGCGATCCACCAGCGTCATATTCTTGCTGATGGTGTCTGTCAAAACAGCGTTGTCTTTGGCAATTTTTTTCTCATTGTAATTGTATTTGATTCCCCAGCTAAATTCTTGCTTGGCAGCATCGTAGCCGGTCCGGTTCTTCTCGAGGGGCTTTCCAACATTCGTCGTCACGGTTGCTTTCGCATCGACACCGTCGTCGTTCTTTTTGTCCGTCAATTTCGCTGTGTTCGTAAAACTGATTTTCCCGCCATTCTCAGGCTTTGCGAAATCCTCGATGGTCGTTTGATAGAGGATGCGATAGGCGCTGCTCGTTTTTCCTGGAATCACGATGTTGCCATTGGCATCTACGGTATATTCGCTTGGAGACAGTTCCCGGCCCGTCTCTTTAACCGTCCCATCAAGATTCATTATTAGTTCCATGACCTTCGCGGATTGAAAAGTGATTCCTGTCGGCCACTTTTCCGTGATCGTCGCGTCTTCTAATACATTCATCGCCTGATTGACATCTACTGTCCATTCCACCTGTTTAGGATTAGGCGTACGGTCAAAATGCCCCTGCTTATCAATCGAGGTTTCTGTGTTTGGACGAATCTCGACCTTCACTGGCGGCAGGTCATCCTTGACAGGATAATGGATCGTAATGTCTCCAGGACCGTCGATGTGTTCCTTCTTGATCGTCGTATCGAATCGAAAGCGACCTTCGATATCGCTTTGGTTTTGGACTTCTTCGGTAAAAGTAAAGCGAATATTTCCTTCGGTATCAAGGGTATACGTTGCATACACGTCCCCGTCGTCATTTTTCAGTTCCCCAGAAGTAGCACGGTTAGGCTTCAATTCCTCTGGTAAATGAAAATCGAAATAATCTCCAGCTTGGATTTTCTGGCGAACTGCTTCAGGAATTTGCCAGTTGTAGGCGATACGCACGGTGGTGTCTGCTTTAACTGGCGGTTCGATGACATTTCCCTTCTCATCTAAGAAGGTTAATTTCGAATGGGTGATGATCGTGCCTGCCCCGTCTGGAAAATAGCTGCGAATATCTGTTGGACCATTCGTATTATCTTTCACAACTGCTTTTTTAGCAGGTTTTGTTGTATCCGTAGAAGATGGAGTGTCGCTTGTTTGTGTTTCGTCTGTAGAGCTGCTAGGTGTACCGCTCGTCTCAGAAGTGGTCGTCTCAGAAATTGCTTCCGAACTGCCGGTCTCAGGCACCTGCTTCTCCTCCGAAGGTGAGGTCATTGGTTCTTCTGAGTGTTCTTCAGCGGATTCTAGAGGATAGCTGATTTTTTGATTTTCATAATTTAGATCGATCGACGTTAGGTTTTTCGTTTCTCCGAGTGTTAGATGAATCACTCCTGACCTTGTGATATCTTTGGGAACAGTGATCACTTGATTGTTCTTGACAGGCAACTCTGTTAAGTGACCCGCTTGATCGAAGGCAGCCTGTTGAATAATAGGCTGTGATGCATAGACCTCCGCCTCTTCCTGCAACTCGTTAATCGTGACAGTGACATCCAGTGAGTCGCTGTCCGATCCTGGTGTGATTTTTTCTAAATGTAAGCCAGAAACATCTCGTGCTTCGGCAAATATCTTGAGTGGTGCGAACGCGTTAAGCAACATCAAAACGGCCATAAATCCGTACATCCCTTGTTGCAGTTTCTTATTCATCATCTTTTAACTCCTCCTTATTGTTTTTAGTTATATCAGACTCTTTTCGCTTTAGTTTTCAAAAAAAGCATCTTCCAGATTCCTTTTCTGAAGTACCCAATCGATGTGTTTTTTCTCAGACACTTCCCCAAGTGTTTGTGAAATTTTCTCCATATCCCCCACCGATAATTTCTTTCCGACGACAACGACCTGCGCCTCTGGATAGGTCTTTTCGATGTCCTTCAAGATTCCCGTGGTTACAAGAATATCCACTTCCTTCGCTTCCGCTTCAAGACTGTTTGCGACCGTTATGTTGTAAAGGTAATGAAAATAGCCATTGAGTTGCTGGATCAGATTGTTTGTTAATAAATTTGGCATATCACTCTCTACTAATATTGAAATAGGAACTTCGTATCTGCAGGGATTATCCAAAAATAAAATATTCTTTAAATACGGAATCAATAAATACTCTTTTTCCAAAAAAATCGGATTTTTTGATTCTTCATACAACACGTCAATAAAACGCGCTGTTTTCTCGATCAGACACGGGAAATTTTTAGAAAAAATCTCCTTATAGGTATTTCCGGTAGTATCCGTATTGAACCCTTTAAAATAGTAGGCAAAACAATTGTTCGCTAATACACACGCTTGAAAGTGCCAGCGCTTTTCTTCAGGAATAGTAAAGTATTCTTCTTGAAAACGCGTCAGCATCAATTCCGTCGCTAAGTAAATCTGCGTTTGTTTTTCTGCTTGCTCCTGCATCAATTTACTCAGAACCGACTCGGTGAAAATCTCGATCGTTTTGGACATCGACAACCAAACCAAAAAAAAGAAAGGTATTTCAGCTATTTGGATATCCACCACACCATCGACTTCACTCATGATTTTTTTAAAGCGCGGATACAATACATTGTCTGTAATCTGCCTTTCGACTTCTGGATCGAAACGAACCCGCTTTCCCTTTCGCGCGCGAATAATTCCTTCGGCGAAAATATACGCGACTTGTTTTTTATAAGCATAGGGAATCTTCGGATAAACGGTGAATTCACTATTTAACACATGATCCACATAACGTTCGATTCGTTGCTCGTTAACGTGGGCAAAGGGCCAGCTTCTGCCACGATAAATACTCCAAAAAAAGGTCATCATGAACATCCGAATTTGCTGCTCCTCACCAACCAATTGACTATTCTCTCTTCCCAACGAAATATGGTAGCGTTCCAGAAGGTTTTGAATTCTTGCGAGGCATCTTCGAACGGTAGACTCACTAATGAAATGATCCAGAGCGTAATTTCTAACGCTATCGAATTCTTCTGTAAGTAAAGCCTCAAAAATCCTGACTGTATGACAGCTCCGAACAACTTCTGCAGCCAGTTGATGGACATCTGCGTCTCGCTCGATCACCAAACGTACACCGCGACCTCGAGAAAACTCAAAATGGAATTTCTCAGGATCGATCTCATTAATCTTATCCGCGAGTTCATTCATGACGCTTAGCGTTGTACGCATACTCATGGACAATTGTTCACTCAACCACTTTGCCGTTACCCAATGCCCATTCGTTTCATTTAATAACAGAACCATCCGTCGCTGGTGAAAAGTCGTGCGATCGAAGAGTTCCTCAAAAAAATCTCTTTTTGCTTCTGACATTTGATCCCCTCTTTTAAAAGAAAAATTTAATGATAAAATAAGCAATCCTTCGGCATCATCATAGTAAATTAACTAAAAAATGGATAATGAACTGCTCAGAAAATCGCCTTCATTTCAATTTTTCTCAAATAATTTTATAAAATTGACCATAACAGCAGAGTTTCATTTTATTCTTCAAAAGCCACAGAAGGATTAACGAGATAAACAAGTAATTCTCTATACAAATAAAAAGATCTATTCTTACTTTTGTAAGAAATAGATCTTTTTTTGAAAGATAATGAATCGTTGTATTTTTTCATCCGCCGTGTTCTGAAAGAACTTAGAAATAAAAAATTGAATATCTCGCTCTATTTACACGTTGTTTAACCAAACGAAGCTCCTTCTATGACTCACATAATGGTCAAACGGCCTTCTTCTATGGCGGAATAGATTGTTTCGTCTAAATAATAGCCTTTCCGCCAAATGGTTCGGACGGCTTTTTCGTCTTCCAACGGATAGATTTGCTCAAATTTGTTATTTATACTATGGACACAATTTGACAGGCTGGACAATCTCGATTTTGTGGTCTCCTCGTCTCCCCAAAGCTGCAAAATCAAATACTCACGTGTCACCGTTTCAGGAAAGGTATCGTACAATTGACGGACAATTTTCTTTTCCAAAGTGCTCAGAGATATTCTTGCCCCCTTGGCTTCATAATTCTGCTGCGAACGAGCTACGTACATTGTATCCAAGGTATCGCGCAGCTCTTCCAAACCAACCGAAACGGGAAGCTGATACACCCGTTCGTCGCTTGTTCTTTTTGGTACGTCTGACACATTATTTGTTATTCTAACGATAAACTGAGGGGCATCTCCCAGCAGCTTTATGACTTGCTCGACTTCACTTTCAAAAATTGTCTCGCTGAGAAAGAGAATAGGAAAAAAGTGGAGTAGGTCTGTCTCTTTTTTTCTATTTAGTAGTGCACCCAATAAATGAGCCGAACAAAAGACATCATAGCCTAGCGTCTCCAATAGCGACTTGAGGGTCTCTTCCTTGTTTACATTTCTGGTTAACATTAAAATCATTTCTTTTCTCTCCTTAAAAAAGTCCCATTCATCAGTAATCTGTTGAATGGGACAGGGACCGACTTTGTTTTTTTTAAAGGATCATTCCTTGCTTTCACAACGCTTATCCACGTTCTTGACCTCAATTTTTATTCTTAAAAAGAAACGTAGGATTAACTCTTTTTAGCTCGTATCCGGTAACGAAATATCCCTGCTGCTACAACGAGCACCAGACCCAGGATTAGAAGAGCACGCGATCCCTT
This sequence comes from Enterococcus sp. AZ048, assembly GCF_051715125.1. Taxonomy (NCBI): domain Bacteria; kingdom Bacillati; phylum Bacillota; class Bacilli; order Lactobacillales; family Enterococcaceae; genus Enterococcus; species Enterococcus sp. AZ048. The sequence continues at coordinate 792,832 of NZ_JBIOTD010000002.1, forward strand.
TTCTCCTGTTCTAGGAAGACTTGTTTTATAGTTGGTTGCACTGTTGTCTCCTTTAAATGAATGGCCGCCTCCCCCGTGATTTTTAGGTGAGGAAGGAGCAGGAGGCACATGTGTATTTGTTAAAACATAGCCTTGATCCTGATTTCCAGTGATTGTTGCTTTATAGCCCTTGATAGAAACTTCTTTAATCGTATAGTGGATCGCTTTTCCCTGACTGCTTAGCGGCAGGTCTGAAAAATCTCCCTGCCAGTTTGTCGCTTTGGTCAAAACCAATTCCTTGTCCATTTGTTTTCCGTCAGCGAACAATTGAACACGGATGCGCTCTGGTCGAAGCCCCTCCTGATCTCCAAAATCGTCCCACACTTTCAAAACATTGATACTTGTTCTTTTAGGTGTATAGCTATTTATTAGATTGAAGCCGTTGACCGTCGTACTGTAATGAGAAACGCGATCTTCCTGAATGGCGTAGCTTATTTTCTTGCCATCCTGATACTTCGGAAGATCTGTAAATTGGTATGTCCAGCCCGTTTCAGCGCGAACCTCTTTTTCGGCAACTTCTTTTCCATCGGCTAATAATCGAATATGAATCGACGCAGGTCGAAGCCCGTCCTGATTGTTCTTATCTTTCCAAGTTTTTGTTCCAGTAACTTGTGTTGTTTCAGGAGTATGGGAATTGGTCAGGGCGAAAGTCCCTTTTGCTATTTCCTCTACGGTTCCTTTATACCCGTTGATCGTTCCAACTTCACCAACGGTATACTGAATTTCTTTGCCCTTCGATTTTACGGGTAAATCGTTCCAGGTAGTTGACCAGTGATTCTCTTGGCTCAGCGCCACTTCTTTCCCGACTTTCAATCCATCTCCATACAATTGGAGGTGAATTTTTTCTGGGCGCAGTCCATCTTGATTATCAGCATCGTCCCAGTGTTTGGTTGCAGAGACACTGGTTTTTCCTGGTATATACTTATTCGTAATCGTGAAATCCGTAATCGTCGGCGTATAATCTGTCACAGAGCCTTCCATCACGCTATACTTGATTTCTTTGCCATCTTTGAATTTAGGCAAATTGGTAAACTCATATGCCCAGTTGGTTTCTTCGGATACATCCTTAGACTGAGACTGTTCAGACTTGCCATCTGCCAAAAGATTTACCGTGATTTTTTCTGGCCGCTTACCATCCTGATTGTCGGCATCGTCCCATACTTTTTTTCCTTGAACTGAGATTACTTCAGCTTTATGGGAATTGGTAACCTCAAACCCACCTTTTCCATCGGGAGAGATGCTGGTTGGCTCATAGTTTGGAACGTCAGATTCCTTGACCGAATATAGTATTTCTTTTTTTGCCTCATCGTACTTTTCTAAGTTTTCAAACGCTCCTGACCAGTTGGCGGAAGCAGTGACTGTCAGTGTTTTTTTGGTTGGCTTTCCATTGGCTACCAGCGTAAATGCAATCTTTTCTGGTCGTTTGCCATCTTGGTTATTGGCATCATCCCAAATCTTTTTGATCGGCACATTGACGTACTGCTTTTTTTCATTGGCGATATCTTGAATGGGCTGCGTTAATTTTATGACCCCTTGATCGCTAATGAGTTCAAAAGAATGTTCCTGCGTCACTCGATCGTAGCCGGGAGGCGCGGAAATTTCTTTTATTGAATAGGTTCCTTCCTTTAGGCCTGTAACGGTCACCGTTCCTGTTGCATCAGAAGTTAGTGACTTCGCCACTTCTTCGGAGATCTTGTCTTCACTGCTGACCCATTGGACTTTGTTAGCGGCAGTGACTCCATTGTAATAATCGCCCTTCGCATTCTTGATCGCGAAGACGGCTCCCGACAACCCCTTCTTAGTCTCTCCATCGACCTTCTTAAACGAAATTCTCGGAAGATCGTTTTCAACGAACATTTCCGCAAATTGTGCCGTCTCGGTGTCTGGATTAAATCTCACGACTTTTCCATCCCGCAGCTCTTGGCTGACTGTAAAACCATCTGGTGCCTGCGTCTCAATCAGCAAATAATCGTAATTTGCACGCAAGTTTCCAAATTTCAGCTCTCCTTTTTCATCCGTGGTTCCTGAACGAACGAGTTGTGCCTTGTTTCCTTTCTCATCTCGGGTCCACAGTTCCAGTTTTGCTCCAGCTAGAGGTGTCTTATCGCCTTTGTTCTTGTCGATTTTGACGAGTGTAACAGAAGCCGCTGAGCCTTGTGCACTTCCACCAGAAACAATCACTTTTTGTTTAGTAGTCGTTTCCTGTTGAATCGTTTTTTCATTCATTCCCTTGATCGAAATCTTATTCGTGACTTCATCCGTCAAGAGACTTGAATTGATTAATGACCGGTATTCTAGCATATACGCCGTGTGGATCGTTTTCAGCAGTTTGATTGTTGCTACTTGTTTGCCGGTTTCATTGTCCGTCTGTACATCGACAGAATAGTCTTTTCCTTGTTCTAACGTTTTATTCGTATTTTTTGAAATGTTGCCTGCCGCATCTATGACGGTTTCAAAAATCTTTATAGACGCTTGGTCGATCACTTGATTTACTGAAGGCTCATCCGTGATGACCACATCATCTAGGGTGGATTGCGAAGGGTTGATCACGACCGACCAGTTCACATAATTCATATTTCCGCTGTCTTGTTCCCCTGATTTTACAGCGTAGCTTCCCCCATTTGATGCCTTGACAGAGGCTTCCACTGCCTTACTTTTGCCATCATTTTGAAAAGTTGCCTTATTCAAATATGGCTTGTCTGTGATCAATGACCCTTCAAGACTTGTCTCGAAGACCAGCGCATACGCTTTGGTTGAGCCATCTGGCAAATTCGCAGAGACGGTCTCCGCCGATTCCGCGGCTGCGTTTGCCACTTCTGTTCCAAGTTTTACGGAGCCATCAGGATTGATGGTAACTTCATATAATTTGGCGCTGTTCGGTACATAGGTTTGATCTCCGAGGATCGGATCGCTGATAGTCGCGTTTTTTATCGTTTGTTGATTGTAATTAACGATGGTTGTCCACTTGATCCGCTTCGTTTGCGCATTGTATTCCCCGCCTTTTGAAGCGTCCACCACGTAATTTTTCGTAACTGTTTGATCTTTTTTCCCGGTATTTTGATGATCCTTGCCATCCGCATCCTTCCACTTTGAAACAGCCGTGTTGGTAAATTTCTCTTGTTCTCTGGCAAAATCGGTCGCGTAGCTGATCACATAGGTTTTATTGGTCCCGGGGTCAGCCAAAGCCCCGATGAATTGAACATTGAATTTTTTATCTGTGGGTTCTCCAACAAATTCATAATCAACGCCAAGCTGCAAGGGTATCTTTGAGCCTTGTTCGAAAATCTTGAAGCTCTCTTTATTGAAGACCAGCCCCTCAGACATCGTGTCTTCTAACTTCCAGTTAAGCATGTCATAGTTGAAGCGATTGACCGTGATCGTCCAATTGATTTTTCGATTTTGATAATCCACAGAAGCGTCCTTAACGACACCATTTTTTTCAATCGTTCCACTACCAGACCCTTTATATCCGCCATCTGTGATGACCTCGTTTTTTAACGTGCTTCCATCAAAATTATCGTCAACGATAACGGTCAGTTTTGTTTTGTAGTCAATGGTGATAGCTGTAGAGACTTCTTTTAAGAAGGTGACTGTCATTGATTTTCCATCAAAAACAAGGGAATAATCGGTTCCTTCGACTAAAGTTGTCCCACTTACTGTTTTTACAACAACGGACCCTTTGACAAACTCTGCATAGTCTCCTACAAGAGTGTCCTTCACATACGATCCCGCGGGAAGCTTTTTATATCCTTGATTGTATGCGATTTTCCATTTGTAAACTTGTCCGTTTTCAGTGGTATCTCGTACGCCATTCGATTTAGAAATGAGCTTTCCAAATTGGAGCTTCACTTGCGCATCTGCCGATTTTACATCTGTCCCGTTGGTTATTGTTGCTGTATTTTTGAAGGAAAGCTCCCCGCCTTCATAGGGGATTTTATTCTCATCAACTGTCGTTTGATAGACCAGCTTGAAAGATTTCGCTGTCTCCGCATAGTTGCCGATGAACGTGACGACATTTCCTTCACGTGTGTAGTCGGTTCCTTCAACTAAAGGAGTGGTTCCTACACTTACGACCTCTCCCTTTAGATTTATTTCTTGAGGATAGATTTTTAAATCCGCTAAGTTCAACCCTTCCGGCAGAGGGTCCGTCACCGTGGTATTTTTTAATACATTCAAATTCGTATTAATGGAGACATCCCAGCGAATTGAGCGATTGTCTGACCCTTTGGTGCCCAATTTGCTTATTGAGTTGCCGCCATTTGGCCGAACGGTGACTTTGATCTCTTTAGTCCCTTCATCGAGAGGGACTTTGATCGTTGTTTCTCCCGCATTGTTTTCCTCTTTTAATTGTTCCGCATAAAACAGTGTTCCTGAGATGTCATTTTCCTGCTCGACTTTTTGGTTAAATGTCCAGCGCACCTTGCCCTCTGCACTGATGGTGTAATTCCCATAAACAACCCCGGAGCTGTTTTTTAATTCTCCGCTTTGAGCTCTCACTTTTAGATTATCTGGCAGCTTCGTCTCGTAATAATCCCCGCCTTTGATCAGCTTCTCGTCGATCAGACGTTGCGGGATTTCCCAATTGTAAGAGAGTTTTATGGTGGCGTCAGAGGGAACGGTTTCGTGCTCGTAATCGATCGGAACATTGCCATTGAAAACCTCGATCTTTACATCAGATAAAAATTTTTCATTTCCTTTAAACAACGTTTTGATATCTACCGGTTCTCTTTCAGCTAACATTGCTGCCTTCTTGCTAACAACAGATTTCTCTTTCTCCTTGCTGCTCTCTTGAGTCGTGGTGCTGGTCGTAGTTGTTTGTTCACTTGTGCTTGCGGAAGTTACGGTCGTTGACTCTGACGATTCTTTCGTTGGTTCTTTTGAAGAGGACGTACTTTGAGGGATCGTCAGTGGTGGAATCGTCACTTCTTGCTCTTGATTCGCAGAATGAACCTTAAATGAACGTTCGTTTTCCCCTTTTTTCACGCGGAGACGGATATTTCCTTCCACCGTCGTTTTCGGTTGTGCGTGAATCGTCACCTGTTTCTTATCCTCAGATAAGAGCGTTGAAAATTCTTTTTGAGCGTCGTTGATCAATTCAACCGGCTCGCTCAACGACAGGACGAAAGTTTTCTCTTGATCTGTCGGGTTATCGACAGCGGCTCCCACTTGAACCTCTGCGTACTGTTCCCCCTCTGTTGCTGGGCTTATTTCTAATTTACGTATAGTTAATTTCTCTATCGGTTGTTCGGAAGATGTTTCTGCAATCGCAACGATAGGACCAACAAACGTATTTAAAAGTAAAACGATTAACAAAATAACAGACTTCTTTATCTTCACTTCCCTATCCACTATAACCACTCCTTCTAAAAATAATATTAATAAAATCCATATATTAAAAATATATATTAATATTATTTTATAATTTAAAGAATGGTTATCATACAACTATTTATAGTCTTATTTCTAACTAATAAAGTATCAAATATGACTTATAGTATTTGCTATATTAATTTAACAATGGAATTCTTGTATGCTAGTATCTCACTATGCGGAGTTCCATTAGAAGCTATCAGGGAGTGTCTCTATATGTTTGGGTTAAGTTCCTCTACGCGTTTAAAGCAAGAAATTATTTGTATCTTATATGAACAAAAAGACTATGTATCAAGTGAGAAAATTGTTGAACTGCTTGGTTACTCAAATAGCCAAATGGTCAAGAAAAACTGTCAGGAGTTAAGAGAAATAGCCAATCATTGTTATTTAAACGGCGAAGTTGAACTAAGTATGGTAAGAAATAAAGGAATCAAGTTAACGTGCTCCACAAATAATGATCTGCAAAAAATAACTGAATATATCTTTTTAGAAGATTTAGCCTACAATATTTATTCCGATATTCTCTTTGAAAGATTTATCATCACGACGGTCTTTTGCAAAAAGAATTTCGTCAGCGAATCCACGCTGCAAAGAAAAGTCCGGCATTTGAACAATTACCTGCATAAATACAAGCTGCATATTTCTTTCTCCAGCGTGCTAAAAATCAATGGCAGCGAAGTAGCCATCAGAAATTTTACTTTTTTATTTCTATTTTCTATCCATCGCAGGCTTTCAGGGATTCCTCGATTATCTTCTGAACAAAAAACAAGCTGTTACGAGCGGACAAAGGACATCGAAGAAGCTTTACAGTTTGATTTGATCCCTACACAGAGGGAAATATTGGCCGTGCTATTATTCGTGAATTGTACTGCAGCGGCAAAAAATAAACACATCCTATTTACAGAACAGCAAACTCAAATGATTCATCTCTTAAGCGTAACGAATAAGCCATCATTTTTGATGGATTGGACACAGAGAGATTGGATTTTTTTTTTACTATCTGTTTATTGTTACGATTTCAACAACATTCGCATGGAATTGCATTCAAATTATGACGCGTTGCCGTTATTTGTCAAAGAGGCAGAGCTGTGGCTGACCCTCTTTCAATATTCTTTTGTGCCGCTTTCTCATCAGAACAAGCAATTTGTCAAAGAAAAGTTATTTAAGCAATACCTCATGCAGCATCTGTTTTACATCGATGAAAACTTAATAAAAAAATCTCTCAACATTGATTTAGATAAAATTGCGTGCAATCAACCCTTCTACATGCAGAAATTTTACGAATTTTGGACGTCATTCAAAATGAACAGTCGTTTTTTCGATACGTCTCAGTTTAAAATAAGCAGTTTATTGTTATGTATGTATGTCATACCTATCAAGGATTTTTTACCGAAAATAAGCATTTATTTTTACTCTGATCTTTCACAGCTCCACCATAATTATTTGATGAATAGTGTTATATTTAATTTTTCAAATCAGTACACCATCGACTATGTATCCGACATACAGGACGCTGATTTAGCGATAAGTACCACCAGCTATTTGGAATCTCAGCTCTCGGCGGAACAAGATTTTGTAGTGATAAGATCTGATTTGCCAAAAATTGATCTGAAAAAGCTCGAAGACGTGTTCAAAAAGATCGTGCAAAAGTGGTTATAATAAGCATAAAAAGCGAGGATCAAGAAAATTTTCTTGATCCTCGCTTTGCCTATATGAAGCAGTCTATTTTTAACAATTACCGAAATCGTTTACGCATCCAGCAAACTCCTGCGAAATTCTTCCCTCAAAGCCAGCAAATGCTCCTCCGAAAAATTCTGTGACAGGCGGTACCCGACAAAATACGGGGAAACGATGAAACGCGGCGTTAATTTGATCCTGTATTGATTTTTTTCTTCAAAAATAAACAAATTATAACTGTCGCACCGCCCGTGATGATAGGTATTCAGTACATAACTGACGGTCTTCTGCACATAATCTGCCAGTAAATCAATGGCTTCCGGTGCTTCCGCGTTCACTAAAAGGTTGATCTCAAGAAACCCCATGATCGGCTTTGTAGAGAAATTGATGGCGATATTTTTTTCGGAAAATACATCGATACCTGTAAAGTTTTCGTCATGGATCTGCCCCTCCCCGTCAAGCACATCTAATCCAACGATCTGCATATGGGGATGCTTCAAGCTGCCACCCGAAAAAGGCCCGTGATTTTTGTAAAAAAGCACCGATTCAAATCGCGGATCACGGGTCATTTCAGCCCAGCACTCGAAGGCAAAATGGAACAAGGCGCGATTTTCTTCGTTTGTATAGGTAGAAATATCTTTATTGTGATCCGGATTCTCGATGATCAGAGTTTGGACCGTGTCCTGTAACGTTTGAAATTTATTGCGAATCCAAAACATCTGTTGTTCCGCTCTCAGGATATTTTCCTCTTCCGCATAGTCGCAAAACGGACAGCCCGCCTTCTCCGATCCTAAATGCTGCGGTTTCCCAGTTGCCGCTTGCGGCAAAAAAATAAGCGACCCTTCTTCGTTTCCTTTTTCCATGAATCTGCAACTCCTATCTGAACGCCGCCAACCAAAAACGGCTGACGACCAACTATCGTCTTTTATTCCTTTATGATAGCATTTTTCAGACGTATCTCCTACTTGAGAAAATTATTTTAATGGAGTGAAAAGACAAGTGTTTGACATCCCATTCAGTAAAAATATTAATCATAAGTATTCTTGAAGCAAACTACTGAATTAAAGATGTTCTGCGGCAAAATTTTTTTGTTAATCTCTAGAAACTACCCTTTTGGGTAAAATTATATTTGTAGAGACTTTGCTAAAAGACAATATTAAGTAAAATTTTCACCTCATAACGTCCTTATCTCTTTGAGTCAGAGTTCGTTCTATATCGTCAAGTTTTATTGAGCTGCTATCTCCATATATCGTATGTTTCAGCGCGGCAGCTATAGTCGCAAACTCAACGGTTTCTTGAGGACTCAAATTACTCAATAATCCATGTAAAATCCCAGCAGCGTACGCATCTCCACCACCTACACGATCAACAATAGAATCTAGCTGTATCTCATCTGAACGAACGAATGCTTCGTCAATAAAAAGATTTCCTTGTAGGCGATTGTATTGAGCGGATATTACTTTCCGCGTTGTTGAGTAGAAAACCTTAATATTGGGGTAAATATCTTTGATTTTTTTATAATAATGAGTAATGTCCGCATTAGGAGTTTCAGTAATCTCAAAGAAATTAATAGCATCAAGTTTCCCTGCTGAACACCAATCGATATAAGGAGCAATCTTTTGAATATATTTTCTACAAGCCGACACTGACCATAGTTTTCCACGATAATTGATGTCTAAACTAACTGTAATCTCTCTTTTTTTTGCCTCTTTTAATAGAAGTAAGACGAACTCTTGCCATTTCAAGGAAAGTGCTGGCGTAATGCCCGACACATGTAAAACATCAATCCCATAAAACAACTCATCTAAGTCCCATTCTAATTCAGTCATCTGAGAGAAGCTTGAATATTTTCGATCATAAATAACAGAAGAACTACGAATTCCTGATCCAGTTTCTAAGTAATATGTGCCTAACCGTTCTCCGCCAAATAATAGATGATTCACATTTACTCCATATTTCATCAAATGCTGCTTTGCTCCAAAACCTAATGCATCGTCAGGAATTTTGCTGACAAAATACGTTTCATGACCAAAATTTGCTAAAGAGATTGCAACATTGGCCTCTGCTCCGCCAAAATGGGCTAAGAGACAATTATTGTCACTTAGACGTTCATTGTTACAGGTGGAAAGGCGAAGCATGATCTCACCCAGTGTCAATATTTTAGTCATAAAGATCATCCTTAATCTTTTTAAATTCTGTCATGTATTCTTTAGCGATACGTGTGACACCTTTATAGTCTCCGGTTTTAGCGGGCTTCAACAGATTGCCCCCGACGCCGACTGTTACCACACCTGCCCTGAACCAGTCTTTCATGTTTTCCAACGACACCCCTCCGGTTGGCATAATATTTATCTGTGGCAAGGGGGCTTTGAAGGCAGATATGATTGCTGGACCATATGCCGATCCGGGAAATAATTTTACGATATCTACGCCTGCTTTTAGAGACTCTTTTATCTCCGTTACGGTTAGACACCCTGGTAAATAAGGTATTTGATACAGGTTACAAACTTCTGCTGTTGCCTGATCGAAGGTCGGACTAACTATAAATTCAGCTCCTGCCATTATGGCTAAACGGGCAGTTGTGACATCTAAAACTGTTCCCGCACCAATTACTACGCTAGAATCCAAGTTCTCCGAAAGTAATTCCCTAATAACCTCTGCAGCATTAGGCAATGTAAAAGTAACTTCGATTCCCTTTATTCCACCTTGAATCAATGCTTCACAGGATCGTTTTCCTTGTTCTTTAGAAGCTCCGCGAACTACCGCAATGACCCCTGCTTCTTCAATTTTAGTTAATAATTCTACACGTTTCATTCTTCAGCACCCTTCTCCGTCTTTCAAACGATACTTCCTATCTCATTTCCATTCATCTGCATCCCATACTGAACAGTTAAATGAGGATCTTTCATTTCAGGAAAAACAACCATAATCGAAGTATCCTTATTGTTTTCCTTCAAAAGAGATAGATCAATTTCTGCTAACAACGTATTCTTTGTGACTCTTTCGTTTTCTTCTACTAGAATATTATAGCCATTACCTTGCAATTCTACGGTATCAATCCCCATATGAATCAATGCTTCTTCTCCATGCTCACCTTTGATGATTATGGCGTGTTTTGTAGGAAAAATTGACATAATCGTTCCATTAAACGGTGCATACACCTGTCCATTTTCTGGCTTGATCGCAAATCCTTCACCCATCATTTTCTTTGAAAAAACGGGATCATTAACATCTGTGATTTTTACAACATATCCTTGAACTGGATTATATATCTTTTCATGTCCAGCTTCTTTGACAATCCCTTTCTTCTGTTCTTCTTGTTCCATTGCTTCATTAGGGTCGAAAAAGAAATAGACCAATCCGCCAGATACAATCATTCCCGTTAAATGAATAATGAAATAATCTCTGATACCAGTTGCGCTATACAAATAAGTAACAATTCCGGGTATAGCTGCCACACCCATACCAGTACTTTTAGCATGTAACAATCCTGCAACTAAACCCGCAGTTGCCCCACCTGTTAAGGCAAAAAGGAACGGTTTGCCAAATTTTAGATTCACTCCGAAGATTGCTGGCTCTGTGATCCCCAAGAAAGCTGGCAATGAAGCCGACATCAAAAAGCCACGTTTCTTTTTATCCTGAACTTTCCATCCAGTTACTAAGGCCGCAGTTGCTTGTGCAATAATTCCACCAGTAATCATTGCATTAAATGGGTTAAAGCCCGTATTCGCTAACAAATCTGTTTCCAAAGCCAAAAATATATGATGCATTCCAGTGACAACAATGGCTTGTTGCGTTCCTCCAATAATCAAACCGCCTAATCCGAAGGGTAAACCAATTACTGCTTTTGCAGCACCCAAAACAAGCAATTCAATGTATTGGCAAATTGGACCAATGATAATCAAACCTAATAATCCAGCAACTAAAATCGTTGTAAATGGTGTGACAATCAAATCAAGAACATCAGGAACTTTCTTTTTTAGTGCTTTTTCCGTTTTTGCGGCTATGATCGCCACCATTAGGGCCGGTAATACCGAACCTTGATAACCTACAACATTCAAATCTAATCCGAAAAACGTAAATGTAATTGCGTCTGCTACCCCTTTAGCGACATCGCTAGGATTTGGTAACAACGGGTTGACCAACATCAAACCCAGAACAATCCCTAACACTGGACTTCCACCAAATTGCTTCATCCCCGCCCATGCAATCAGTACAGGCAAAAATGTGAAAGCTGTTTTCATCAAAATAGTTGCGATTGTCAAAACATTTGGGTTCATTTCTACACCAAAAGCGTTGATACAATTGATAAAACCGCTAAATAATCCGGTAGCAACCAAAACTGGAATAACTGGAATGAAAATATCCCCTAAAATTCGCGATACTTTTTTAGGTAAAGACATCCCCTCATATAGATCGCCTTTAATATCTGTATTTAACTCAGTACTCGTATTTCCAACCACAATAGCATACACACGATCAACAAATCCCGTTCCAAGAATAATCTGGTATTGCTCTCCAGCAAAAAATTGTCCCTTTACCCCATCAATATTTTCAATCTCAGCTTCGTTAACTACTTTTTTGTCGTTCAAGGTCAAACGCAAGCGTGAGGAACAGTGTCCTACAGCTCGAATGTTTTCTTTTCCGCCAATCGCTTCAATGATTGCATTTGCTACCATAACATCTTTATTTTGATTCATTTTTTAACTCCTCCTTAAGGTCTTCCTGCAGATCCATCTGGCAAACGGCACAATGTCCAGTCAGCCATCCGATCATGTGTTGGAAAAGCCGCCGCTGCTTCCTCGTCAATATCGACACCAATACCTGGTTGATCATTCAGATAAATGTACCCATCCTTTGCAACCGGTGTTCCCGGAAATACTTTGTACGTATTCTCTTTAATGCTGCAACTCCATTCTTGGATACCGAAGTTCGTGGAAGTAATACTTAAATGCGTATTCACCGCATGCCCGATCCCTGTCATATCACCTGGGCCATGCCACGCAGTTCGCACACCATAAGCATCTGCCAAGGAAATAATTTTTCTTGTTGGTGTAATTCCGCCCACCTGGCTCAGATGCAATCGCAAATAGTCGATTGTCCGGTTTTGGATAAGCCCCGTCCATTCATGGGGATTATTAAACAGTTCTCCCATTGCTAGCGGAATATGGGTATGGCTTCGTAAATGCTCAAACCATTGGACTTGTTCTGGCGGCAATGCATCCTCTAAGAACAACAAGTCAAATTTCTCCAGCTGATTAGCAAATTTTACCGCTTCACTGGGAGATAAGCGTTCGTGCACATCATGACAAAGCTTGATCGAGTCTCCAAATTTTTCTCTCAATTTTTCAAACCCTTCAATCATTGTCTTCATATAAACATCTGGATCGTAGTAAACACCGGGAGTACTCTCCTTAGGTAAATGCATCGCCTGATTATTTCCGCCATACCCGCCAATCTGTACACGAATCTGTTTCCAGCCTTGATCGACTCGCGTTTGCACTAACTCAACAGCATCACTGACACTTTGTGCATCGGCATGAATATAGGCTGGAACAGCATCACGAACCTTTCCACCAAACAATTGATAAAGCGGCATATTCGCCAGCTTCCCTTTAATATCCCAAAGTGCCATGTCGATTCCTGACAAAGCGTTGTTCAATACCGGACCGTTTCTCCAATAGCTACTCACCGAAGCCGTGCGCCAAATATCTTCTATCCGTTGCGGATCTTTACCAATCAAAAATGGTTTTAAGTATTTATCAATCGCTGTTACGACTACTTCATATCTCTGTGTAAATGTTGCACAACCCACTCCATAAATACTTGGGTCATTCGTTGTCACTTTAACTGCTACTAAGTTGATGCCTTCTGGAGCCGTGGTAATTACTTTAATATCTTCAATTACTAGCGCTTTCATCATTTGTTAAAACCTCTTTCTTAAATTTGACTCAAGTATAAGCGAATCCTTTTTTTCTGCCTATAGCGTCTGTGAACTTAAATAAATGATTCAGCATTAGATTCTTTTCCCAAAAATTGAAATTTTTCCCAGATAGTCAAAGAAAAAAACTCCCTAATTAGAGAGTTTTTTTTGTTTATATTCCATATAGCGTAAGAATAGAATACTTACTAAAATAAAATAGGGATCTAACACGCTGTATTTTTTCCAATTACCAATAGGAACTTGCTCCAAATTAACAAAAATATTTTCATTACTGAAGTGGGCGATTTGATTCTCTGAGAAGCTCGTAATCACAACAAATGGGACACCCTTCACCTTCAAGTCTTTAGCAAAGGAATGAGCGTTGTCTGATCGTCCTCTCAATGAAATAATAAAAACCAAGTCTTCTGTCGTTAACGTATCCGTTAGGGAACCGATCTCATCAACCCCCTCAACCACGTAAAAATGTTCATCACCTGCTAGAAAGACCCGACGCATCTCTTGTGCGACAGCCCTTTGCAGAGTTCCTGTACCATAAATAAAGACTTTTTTACTACTTTGAATAAGTTGAAAAATCGTTGAGAAATCCCGGTACTTCATTTCATTCATAGAGTTAGCGATAATCGAAACATACTGATCAATTAAGTTTCCTTCCAAATCTTCTGCTTCTAATTCTGCTTTAAGTGCATACTTCAATTCAGAGAAACCCTTATATGATATTTTTTGAGCAAAACGATGAATACTAGATTTGGAATAATTGCATTTTTTTGCCAAATTAACTAATGTTGATTCTGAGGCTTCTTTTTTATTGTTAGAAATGTATTTCCAGATTGCTAGATCATTCTCATTAAGGTCAAAAAAATATTTACTAACTAGCTCTTCTGTTTTAATAGACACTGCTTTTCACCTCGTTAAGGTATTTTCTTCATTGTATTACAAAACAATGTTCCTAGCGATAGCCAGTTAAATAATACTCTTAATCCCCAAAAGATAAAATCCAGTCAATTTCTTGTAAAACCGCTTGCTCATTATTGGTCCCTACGATTTTATACGCGTACTGTTTTAATGCCTCTTTGCCATTTCCCATGACAAATCCATATGCTGCCTTTTTTATCATTCCCAAATCGTTCATATTATCGCCAAAGCAAGCAAGTGCACGGTCTGAGATTCCCATCCTATTTTGTAAAAAGTCAATGGCTTTTTCTTTTCCTGCGTTGCGAGAAACAATATCCACTGCTTTAACACCACTGGTCAATATGTTTGCTTGCTCCTGAAAAGTAGCCTTTAATGTCTCGAGATTTTCTTCCTTTTTATCTGGCCTAAAATTGACGGTGATTTTATAAATCTTATCCGGCAGATCGTATAAGGAGTCTACTAATCTCAAATTATGATAGAAGAATTTTCCACTTTCTATGAACGTTTTTTTCGTATGACTGAGGATATAAGAGGCTTTTTCTCCAGATAAAATCAATCGATCGAGAGCTATTCGCTCGTCCTCAAGTAAAAGTTTCAAAAGTTCATTTATCAGAATCGGATCTAATGGACACTCATAAATTACTTGCTTTTGTTCGACAATCAATGCACCATTCTCGCAAATGAAACAGAGATCTTCTAAATATCCTGGAAAATAATTGGCTAGGTGAATGTACTGATTCCCGGAAGCCACGATGAATTTGATCCCCTGTTTTTTAATTTGATTGAACTGTCTGGCAAACCTTGACTCATCATACATTTTTTGATCATCCAAAAAAGTTCCGTCCATATCTACCGCGATCATCTGAATCATCTCTTCACTCCTTCTAACGAGGAAAAGTGTGGCACGTGAATCACGCCACACTTTTCCTCGTTATTTTATTTTACCGATCACTACGCCAGCATCAGTCATTCCTTGATGGATCGTAAGCGTTCGCTCCGCCAGGTTGGTAAAAATCACCATGGTTGTTGTTTCTTTTTGTTTTTGCATTAGATAAGAAAAGTCCACTTCTGCAAGCTTCGTCTCAGGCCCAATAGATTGCCCTTCTGTGACAAAAATCGTGAATCCCTCACCCTGTAAAGCAACCGTGTCAATACCGATGTGAATCAATACCTCGTTTCCTCTTTCATCTACTAATCCAATGGCGTGTTTCGTTGGAAAAATGGAAACGACGCTACCCTTGATTGGTGAATAAAGTTCGTTACTTTTCGGTATGACGGCAAATCCATCCCCCATGGATTTCGAGGAGAAGACTGGGTCACTCACTTTTTCAAGATTAAGGATATCCCCAGCCACAGGGGCGTAAATTTCAGTTAAAGCTTTCTTTTTAAATACGTTAAACATAGACTCGCTCCTGTTGGAAGCGCTCGTTGGTTAATTGAATCGCTTCTTTAGATTTTTTCACAACATCTTCTGCAATTCTCGCTGACAGTCCGATGTAGTTTTCAGGCATTAGCATTTCTTCTACTTCTTTAGCTGAGAACAATTGTGTGATGGTCTTATTTTCCATCAGAATTTCTTTGTAGCTTCGATGGGTCAGCTCTGCTTCGATCGCCAACTCATAGACCAGTTCATGCGCTTGGTCCTTTCCGAGTTGCTGTGCGATCTGCATCATGATATATTCGCTATTGTCTAAACCTGCGTTGATGTGTGCATTTTCCTGCATTCTCTTTTCGTCTACAGTCAAGGTCCTGGTCAACTCCTCTGCTCGCATCAAAATTTCTGTCATTAATTCTAACGCTTGCATCATTACACCATCAAGAAGCATGTTTGACGTGCTGTCGGCCTCAAAAG
Source organism: Enterococcus sp. AZ048 (assembly GCF_051715125.1). NCBI lineage: Bacteria > Bacillati > Bacillota > Bacilli > Lactobacillales > Enterococcaceae > Enterococcus > Enterococcus sp. AZ048. The sequence goes on from NZ_JBIOTD010000002.1 coordinate 808,626, forward strand.
GTCTTGCGGCTGAACAATAAGTGACGGTGGACAAAGAATACATCATTTGCGCGTTTGCAATGATTCCTTTTGACAGCTTAGGATTGATCTTATGAGGCATCGTACTGCTGCCGACTGTCCCACTCGTAAATCCTTCTGCCACCTCGCCGAATTCCTCGATGGACGTCTGAAATACCTCTTCTGCGATTTTATGCAAATTATTGGCTAAGAGCTGCAGTGTATTAAGGTATTCTATTTTTGGCGAGCTAATATTTCGAGAAGGCACCATCATTGGCTCTAATTTCAAAATCTCCGCTACTCGATCTTGCACGGCCAATCCGATCTCACCTGTAGAATTGAAAGCCCCGACTGCTCCACCCATCATCGTTGTGAACACACGCTTTTCGACTTCCTGCATTCGTTCTAAAGACATCAACAGCTCCGATATCCAGACAGAAACCTTGTAGCCGTAAGTGATTGGAATGGCGTGCTTTCCGTGGGTACGTCCTGCCATCACGGTGCCTGCATGCTTTGTGGCTAAGTCGTTCAAATTATCCAATATAGTCAAGGTATAGTCCAAGAAGCCTTCGTGAACTTGTTTCATGACCAAATTCTGTGCGGTTTGCTGGATATTTTGTGTTGTCGCACCAAAGTGGATAAACTTCCCACTTTCTTCATCGCACGCCAGCACGAATACTTTTAAAAATGGAACAAATCCATGACCCACCTTACGATAGATTTCCTCCATCTTTTCAAAATCCAGATTCTCGATAACGGCTTTTTCATTGATCTTTTGTGCAGCTGCTTTAGGGATCACTCCTAGTTCCCCTTGCGCTTTCGCCAAAGCTGCTTCTACCTTCAGCCACGCTTGATACTTTGTCTCATTGCTTAAAAGCTGTTTGATGCCGTGATCATCTAATGTTTTGCTTTTTGAATCATACAATGCTCGCATACTTTTCACCTACCCCTTTTTCAGTGCGTCATCAACCGCATTTCTCACAAATTCAACATACGGTCCAAAAACTACATGAATATGATTCTCTTGCGGGAAAAAGATGCCGGATGTGCCTGAGTCTTTTAACCCTTCCACATCAACTTTCGATTGATCAACGAGATCAATTCGCAAACGAGAAACACAATTATCTATATTTTTGATATTTTCTTTTCCTCCCAATGCAGGCAACACGATGTCTGCGATTTTTCCAAATTGTTTTTCCGCCAGCAACGTATTGTTCTTCAATCCTTTTTCACGCCCCAACGTCTCAAGATTGAATTTCTTGATCGCGTATTTAAAAACGAAATAAAAGACCGCAAAATTCACTGCACCAAGCAGAATCAAATTGATCCAATTAGTGTTCTCATACATCAGCCCGAAGATTCCAAAATCAAAGATCGTTCCACGAATGTAGCCAATCCCAATGTTTAAGAAGTTCAACGGAATAGCCATAACACCACACAATAAGGCATACACTACATACAATTGTGGGGCGATGAATAGGAATGAAAATTCCAAAGGCTCTGTGATATTCCCTAAAAAGGCTGTTAATACGACAGTCAAGATCGCGCCCTTTGCAATTTTCTTATTGTCAATAAACGAGGTATGATACATCGCTAATCCAATCGCAGGTACACGGAATAGGGTAGTCAGCATTTGACCCGACGCTAAATATTTAAACAGATCAGGCGCCATACTCCACGCGGGATGATCCGGTCCTAAGTCAAACAAGACTTTATTTGCTGCATTTAGGATGCCGATAAACTGTTCACCGTCGATCATATAAACACCACCAGCCTCAGTAAAGCGGACGATAGAGGCCAATACATGATGCAACCCAAATGGGATCAACGCCCGGTGTGCGATCCAATACGCTCCCACACCAAAGGTATCGTTCATAAAGATTGGTGAGATGAAAATCAATAGCTGCGTGAATAATCCCCAGACGATCGGGATAATAAACCCTAATGGAATCATGAAGAAAAACGTCGCGATCGGAACAAACTTCTTTCCGCCAAAGAAAGCGAAGGCCAGTGGCAATTGTGTCTTATAAAATTTATCGGTACACTTCGCAGCAACTAAGCCTGCAATGATCCCGCCAGCAGCATCTAGCTTCAATGTCTGAATTCCTAACACGATCCCCTGTCCAACTTCGGCCATTGTCTCTGCATCTGCAAGTGCTCCGGTCAGCGTCAAGTAGACATTTACGACTACTAGTAAAGTGATATACCCTAAAACCGCTGAAAAAATTGCGATCCCTTTGTCCTTTTTCGACATCCCATAAGCAACCCCCATCGCAAACAGCAAGGGAATATTTTCAAATACGACACTTGTAATCGTCTTTAGGCTATTAATAATGGCTTGTACTGCTGGATTTCCTAAGAATGCGACCTGCTCAATCATATAGCTTTGAGATAAGGCATTTGTTAACCCCATCACCATTCCGATTGGTGCCATGACTGCTATTGGCAGCAATAACGAACGGCCAAACTTCTGAATTCCTTTTTTGATATCGTCTTTCATTTTTTCTCCTCCTCAGTAATTCGAATACACTTGTAGTGTAGTATGCAAGCGTTTCCCCAACAAGGTCCGCTTCTGCTTCGTATTTTTTTCAAGATCGGACCATGCTATACTTAAAATGACTAGGGGGCGATATTATGACGGTTAATTCTTTTGACCTTTACTTAGCTAATCGTATACAAGAAAAAAAACGCATTTCTATTGATCAGCTTGCGAAAAAAACGCAGCGATCTGCTGCTACAATCCGTCGGTCGATCCACTCATTGAACGACTACCTTCCAACGGATGCTCACTTCATTATCACTGAATCTGCAGTGATCAGTCAACTTAGCTACCAAACACTGATTCAATTTATCCAGTCTCTGACCCTTTCGGATTTCGTCACCACTGTAGAGGAACGCCTAGATTATTTAATAACAAAAAGTATACTAAATACTTCCATCAACCTATCCAATATTTATGACACGCTGCTGATTAGTCAATCGACAAAAAAAAGAGACCGTTCACTTTTTTTGGAGGAACTAGTCAAGAATGAGTTGTCGCTTGAATCCATTCGTGGAAAAGGCATTACCATCAACGGGAATGAGGAAAATTTGCGCATCAAGGCTACGCATATAATCAGCAAAGTCATCGAAATCAACGAAGAAAATGCGGTTATTGCAAGAAAGGCCAATACACCTTTACAAAATCTCATTTACGAAGAAGTACAGACACTCCTTGACGAAACGACAAGCGATGAATTAACTCAGTTCTTAGGGGAAAATGACCTTGCTTTTAATTACACTGGAACTAAGTTTCTCTACATCTATGTTCAGTTAAGCCGTTTTCGAATTTCCAATAAACAAAGGATTATTGAAAAAACAGACTTTCTTTCCGAACCGCCCAACTATCCTTTTTTTGCCTCTGGCGAAGAAAATCGGACGTTCAATGCCGTTTTAGCCAGTCTTGATGGCGGTATTCGGACCCTTTATCACCAAGACATGAAGCTACGAGATGTTTCTACACAACTGATCGATTTTATTGAGCAGCGGATCATCACGACTTTTTATACCAAGCACTCCTTGTCGCAGTCGATCGAAAACTATCTTTACAAGTGCCTTTTTCGCAACGAACTGGGCTTCGATTTTTATGACAACAAGCTTGACGATGTCAAAAAGGAGTTTTCTTTTCTCTATCAGCTAGTCGACTATTTTTATGAAACGACACTGTCGAAGTACGTATTTTTAGATACCTATCAGCTAAGCACTCTCACTTTGCTTTTTCGAGAACACGTTCTAAAGAACAAAATCTCTGGAAGAAATCGAAAAAAAATCGTACTCGTCACAAATTCAGCGAAAGAAAAAAGTGATTTTTTCGCGCAACAGTTGACGTATTATTTTGATACCGAGGTGGTCTCCTACATCAATATCCAAGAAATCCATCAACTTGAAGGGTTGAAATTTGATACACTTATTACCTTTTCGAATCGGATCTCTTCAATTTTAAATGAGCAAGAGTATCCAAATATCAAACTGAACTACTATTTACATGATGAAGATATTCAATATTTAACAAAGCTGAATTTCTCTCTTAATTCTCACCGAAAACTGGTAGCCGAAACATTTGCTGAAAAAATAGAGGCGCTCCCAACCAATCAGTTATCTGCTTTTTTGACTAATGAGTACCCAAACTTCTTTGTTTAAAAGTAATCTATATAAAACACAAAACACTCATCACTGAACGATGATTAAAGAATGACCGTTCAGTGATGAGTGTTTGAATTCATTTATAGTTTTTTGTCTTACTGCCTAAATTGCTTCGTCTCCTACGGCTGCGTCAATGTCTTCTTGCGTAATGGTGATATTCCCGATCTCCGTTTGATCCGGTGCTAAATAAATGACTTGGATCTTGGCATCTGGAAACATTCCCTTAACAGATTCCATTACGGGCTTCATTCCTTTTATCAGAACCGGTTTGAGCGCCTCCATATCCATGTCATACCCCAGATGTTCTCTAGACGTGTAGGTGTAGACGATGGTGTGGTTCTCCCCTGCTGTGATGGTGATGTCCGAATACATCTCTCCCATTTGCTCTTGTAAAGCAGGGAGCTGAGATTGCGCCGCCTCGATCATCAAATCAAAATAAAAGGAATCATCCTGCTTCGTTGCTGATTTTGTCGAATCTGCCGTTTTCGGTAATTCACTGGATTGTTTGACCTCTGAAGAAGCGGAAGATTCCTTTTCTTTCTTCACCTTCGAGGACGTTGCCGTCGACCCCGGCTCAGGTGCAGACGCCGAATCGTCCCCTTTACAGGCCGCCAAACTCATACTAATCATCATACCAAACACAATTAACCCAAGTTTCTTTTTCATATAAACCCCTCCTATACTTAAATTTTACTATTTTAATACCTTTTAAGCGATACTTTCTATTAATTACAATCAAAATATTTTTTTGAAAAAAGGTTCCTATCGTTTTTAAACCGATGCGGCTTTTATCTTCTTCGTTTGTGCTTATTTAAGAGTAAAAAACTGCCGCGTCTCAGCGGCAGTCGTGAATGACTGTTAAAACATTCGTTGCTTCATTGGATGGTCGTCGGAAAATTGAATCAAGTCCCACAGATTCCCATACAAATCCTCAAATACCGCCACCGTGCCATACGCCGCAGCTTTCGGATCTCTGACGAATACGATCCCTTTTTCCAGCATTTTGTGGTAATCTCGTTGAAAATCATCGGTACCGAGGAATAAAAAGACCCGTCCCCCCGCTTGATCGCCAACGAATTTTTTTTGGATGGGTTTTGATGCTTTTGCCAATAAAATCGTCGTCCCCTGTGATCCTTTGGGAGACACTACGACCCAGCGTTTGTCCTGTTCAGGTTGATACGTATCTTCAATGAGTTCAAAATCGAGCATTTGCGTATAAAACGCAATCGCCTCGTCGTAATCATCTACCACCAGCGCCAAGTGTACAATACTTTGTTTCATCTTTTCTCCTCCTCTTCTCAACATTACCTTAGCAAATGCAGCAAATGAAGTCTACATGCAGGAAAATCTGCGCTTTCCATATCTGGTGCTTGCCCAAAGGCAGCTTCAACTACCTCAGCCAAAACTTGCTATTGTTTCTCTGGATTGTTTCACAGATAATAGAAGAAACTGGCATTTAAAAAAGGAGTGAGGCCATGTTTCATGTCGTGTTAGTCCTCTTGCCACTTGTTCTGATTTTTATTCTTCTGCCGATTCTTTTATTTGGTGTATCTTCTGTTCTAATCAGCCTCTTTGGAGGGACGGCGGCGGTCCTTTTGATCAAAAACAAGAAGGCGCGGGCGATGCTGCTGCTTGCCTTTGTGGTCCTGTCGCTGATCGGCGCACTTTGTCTCTTTCCATTTGTCGCCGCTTATGCCGCGTTGCCTTTTCAGTATTATCCTTATGTATCCAAGGGACTTCTATTCTTGATCGGGTTTTTTTCTCTCTTGGAAATTCTCAAGGCACGCTCTTTAGAAAACAAATTTCTCAAAAATATGGTTATCGTCCTTTTTGTCTTCGTGATGATTATTACGGGATTATTGTTGCTTATGCAGTTCCTTAATTAAGGATATAAAAAAACGTTGAGAAGGAATTTCTCAACGTTTTTTTGACTATCCAAGATCATAAAGGTTATGGTATTTCTGATAATTGATCATTCCTAGCGAGGTCGCGAATAACCGAGATTTCGCCTCGAATTCGATCCGTAGCTTTTCCAGATCTTTGATGGCATGCTTCTTTTCCGTTTGTTTCATTCTTTTTGGGTCAAATAACTCCTTCATAGTTAATTCCTCCTTTTTCTGGGAGCACAGGGACATCTTTATTGCTGCGAAAATGCAGGGACTTCTTCAGGGGACAACGCTTTGGTCATCCAAATAAATGAGAGGTCGTGTTTCGTAAAGGGAACGAGGATCGGGCGGTATGCCCGTTTCATGTAATAAAGATGGGCGCTTTTCCGACCCGTCAAAAAGAGGCGAAAATGGCCTTCCTCTAGAGCAAAATCCTCTAAACGGCTCATCAGCTGATCCCCGATTCCGTGTCCTTGATGATCTGGAGAAACAGCGACCTGACGGACACGGGCGATCCCAAAAGGATACAATTGGATCGATGCTGTTCCGACCACTTCCTCATTCTCGATGGCGACAAAGACGTGGAGACGTTTCTCTTTCTCCCAATCGATCTTTCCGCCTAACACCTGCTTGCGTAATTTGACTGCACCGGTGTGTGCTTTGCTAAATAATTCAGCCTTTTCAATTCTCATTGACAACGACCTCCTTCTTACCAGTTTTCCCAATCACTATCGTGTGGTTGTTCGTGGGGACGGTTCTTTCCTGGTCCGCCGTTTGGACCCATAGGACCGCGGCCTGGACCAAAGGAACCTGGGCCAAAGCCTTCTCTGCCGAATTGCTGGCGCATTTGCTCTTTCCATGCGCGCTTTAATTTGCGGCGATCGGCTGGCGACATCCGTCCAAACTCTTCCATGTGGGGATCGAATTGCAGCTTCATCGCCTTCAATGCTTCGATCGCTGCAAAGGGATCATTCGGAAATTCTGGCCGTCCGCCGAAATCTTCTGTCCAACCATCAATGACCTTATTCAATAATTGATCCAGCGTTTGCTGCTCGTCTTCAGTCAAGCCGGCGAAAAATTCTTCCGAACGCTCCTTCGGCTTGTTGAGGTTCGCCTTTTTACGACCAACCTCCGTGATATAGATACGCTTGATCCGTTTGTCATTCTCATCTTCCTGTCGCTTGATCTCGCCGCGACTTTCTAATTTGTTCAAAATTTCTGTTACTGAACTTGGCCGCATATCCAAGATCTCCGCCAAGACGCCAGAGGTCACGCCGTCTTCTTCTGCTAAAATATCCAAAACCAATTGTTGGGTCGGTGCACTTTTCTGACAATTGCCTGTATCCATCAAACGACGACTCGCAGATCCGACATACGATAACCGCTTCAATAATTCTTTTGTGTATTCACTCATCGTTCTCATTCTCCTTTTTGTTTCGGCACCTATATTTTAGGTACCTAACCTTTATTTGAATTTAGTATACTTCGGTACCTAATCATTGTCAATGGATAACTCCGAAAAAATTTTTGCAGGTCTGATTCGCAAGATACAATCGTCTGATGATTGCTGTTATTTGTTTGATTCTTTGTCACTGGAAGTACATTCAAGATTTCATCTAATTAGAAGAATCTCCTGTTCATACCTCCAATCCTCCTCGCTGCTTTCACGAATAGCGCGAGATTTTGATACTAACGTCCGAATCAACTAAAAAAACACCAAGTAAGCCTTCATCAGAGAAAAAAGTTTACTCAGTGTTTTTTATTCATAACGCTTTGAAAGGATTTTATGCCCGTCCTGCTGACTGATCCGTCGTTCGATCTCGTGGAGGACCGCCTTCTGGTATTTTCGTTTGACATGGATCTTCCGCCATTTTACAAAATAGATAGGCTTCTCCCTCTGCGCCTCCGTAAGCGCGTCGATATCCAGCTCAAGCAAAGCCAATTCTTCGCGAATCGCGCCGTTGAAATAATGCTTGCGACGAAACGGCGCACCTATTACTATCGCTGGAACAATATCGAAGGATCGATAAAATAATCTCGAGCATTCGTGGCTAGACGGATGAAAATGATACGTGAAGCCCATGAAAAATAAAAAGAAGAGCCCGCTAATAAAGATTGCCGCCAGCATGATTTCTAAAATGTATCGAATAAATTTTTTGTTCAACGCGTGATACATCTTGCCTGTCACCTGCATTTCAGTTCATTTGAACTTAGTATAATAATAACAAGAAGAGTCGCCTATAAATATGAGAAAACTTTATTTTATCCTTCACTAAATTCCATTTAATAGCTTTTTTCTTTTATTTGTGCGTGCTATACTTTTTTAAAAAGAAACGAAAGGACAAACGATGCGAAAATTTATACTTGGATGGCTGCTGACAGGAAGTCTACTGTTTTCCGGCTGTGCACAAGCAACACCACACCAGACTTCCTCGGAAACGATGGCAACGAAAAAGGAGAGCGCCAGCACGACAGAAACTTCACAGGCATCCTTTACGACTGGCGACTATTACAAGGAACACAAAGAATGGATCGACCCTGCGACGGATTTGACCCATTTGCTGCGGTCTTTCTCATGGTACAATGGGTCCTTTATTTTGACCTTCAATGATGATGGAACCATCGATGCCTACGACTATCCCGGAAGCAAAGAAAAATTGTATAAGATTGACTACGGGTCTTATTTTATGAATGGAAAAAACATCCTGCATCTTTCATCGTTGGATCACCCAAAAGATGGCACGGATTTTGTTGCGACGATCGAGGAACGGAAGATCCTGCTTAGCCAAATTGATGCCAATGAGACAGGTATGAATCTGTGGGCGATGGAAAAATTCACAGAGATTCCCACAGAGGACAAGTAAAGAAAGGTCTTCCTACATACCATCCTTACGCACACCAAAGAGCCTGCAACCAACCGGATGCAGGCTTTCTTTCAGTAATTTAACTCTAATCGCCTGTCCCTTCATCGGACCATGGCAGATCCGTGGACAACAGGGCGGCGAAATTTTGGTACTCGGTGCGTTCCTTCAAGCGATGGTTTCGCCGTTTCTCGTAGCCGCCGCAGACCATTTTTTCCTCTTCTGTCTCGGGGACGACATGAGGAACGGTGAATTGTTTTTCTTCATTCATATGAGACGGAACAGCGACGAAGGTGGTAAAGCAAGTCGCCGCCAAATAGCGTTCTCCTGTAGCGAGGTCTTCACCGATCACCTTCACAAAGACTTCCATCGATTTATTGTGGCTGCCGGAAACATAGCACTTCACACAGACAGAATGATTGGCGTGCAGAGGTTTCAAGAAATTCAGGTTGTCCAGCGATGCCGTCACGGCGCCTCTGCGGCAATGGCGAGAAATGGCGATGGACGCCGCATCATCAATCAGGGTCATCAGCTTCCCGCCGAATAGATACCCAAATGGATTTAAGTCAAACGGGAAAATACGGTGGGTTTGGATGACGCGGGATTCGCGGCATGTTCGTGCTTCAGTCAAAAAATCACTCTTTCTAGTTTTCAAATTTTATTCTTTCCATTTGAATTATCCCATCTTCGACGCTTTTTTTCAAAAATTCGGAAAAGTATACAGCAGAAAGCACATTCGGTATACTTGTTCTATACAGAATTTCCGTTCCATTCTTCGCAGACAACTCCATGAAGGCGCGGCGGGGATTCCATTTTATTCTATCTTATAAGGAGCGTCATACTATGGAAAAAGAAAAACCTTCAAAACTCGTTCAGTTTTTTGGCGGTAAAACTTCCTATTACATGATCGGGCTGGTCATACTAAGTGCGTTAGCCATTTATTTGTTAAATACAGTATCCTTTATTTTCCGGCCGATCCTTGTGATCATTACCACTGTTTTGCCCCCGATGATTTTTGCGTTACTGCTTTATTACCTGCTTAATCCGATCGTAAACTTTCTTAACAAAAAGGGTGTATCCCGTACGATCGGCATCGTCTTGACGTATGTGGTCATTTTGGGATTCCTCTTTTTCGGAGGCGCTCGTCTGGTGCCCGTCATCCAAGAGCAGACACAGGATCTGATCAAAGAATTCCCTAAATATATGGATGATTTTCAACAAGCCATCAGAAATATTTTGGATGCGACACCTTTTGCTGCCTCTTCGGATCAAGCGTTGAATTCTTTGGACAAGCTGACCAAAGAAGGGCTGAATTATTTAGTCAACAACTGGCAAGACGGCGCCAAAGGCTTAGGCACGATCTTTTCAGCCGTTTCCAGCACCGCGATCACCTTGTTTACCGGACCGATCATCGCCTTCTTTTTGATCCAGAGTCCCCACAAGCTGTACAATGCGGTCATCGAAATGATCCCACCGCGCTTTAGAAAAGATTCTAGCACCTTGATCAACATCGCCAATCAGCAGTTAGGCGCGTTCTTAAAAGGACAAGTAATCGCTTCTTTGTTACTAGGTGTGATTTATTGGGTCGTGTTCCTATTATTAGGATTGCAGTTCGCAACCGTCATCGCCTTTGCTGCGGGAATATTGAGCATCATCCCTTACATCGGATCATTTTTAGCCTTCTTACCCGGGTTATTTATTGCCTTTCAGGACTCGTCCTTTATGGTGGTGAAATTCGTGATCGCCTGGTTCGTGGTCCAATTACTTCACGGTGATTTAGTCGTTCCCCGTGTCATGGGCGACCGCCTAAAGATCCATCCGATCACGATCTTGGTCGTTTTGCTGGTCATGGGAGATTTGCTGGGACTCGTCGGCGTGATCTTCGGAATACCGATCTACTCTATGATCAAGCTGCTCGTCGTCTTCACCTTCCGCAAATTCAAACAGCGCTACAACAAGTACTTTTCTGATGAAGGCGCCTATCGCAACACCGGTTTTTCAGAAGACGATTATTAACAAAAAAAGTGAGACAGTTGCCTTGTTTTTGACAAGCCGCAACTGTCTCACTTTTTTTCAATAAGATTATTTGTTATTCATAGCCGCCAGTTTTTCAATTGTAGAAAGACTTAGGCCTGTCACCATTGATATCTCATCTAAAGAAAGACCTATTTTGAGTAAACTTACTGCTGTTTCTTTCTTTTCTTCCATTCTCCCTTTTCTTTCACCTTTTATTTCTCCTGCTATCTCCCCTTCTTCCCTCGCCACTCTTGCGGCCGTGCTGATTTCGAGGGCTTGTATTTCGCGATTTTTTTCTGCTCGCATGATCATTTCTTTTTCCTCGCTTTCTAGTGATAGGTAATCGATTTTGGCTTTGGCGTCTTTTATGTACTCTGGGGCATCCTCTGCGGCGTCGCCTGTGGTAAAAAAATATTGCCAATGATACAGCGCGGTGTTTCGTCCGCGTACGTGATTTTTTAGGCTGAAAAAGCACAGGAGAAGGAGTTCTTTGCCTGCACGATTTACGAATACTTGCTGGGTCTTGGCGTTTAGCAGCTGAAACAATTGCAGTGCGTGCTCTTTTTCATTAAACAGGTCATACCCCATAATATTGATGCCGTAAACAGGGCGCAGGCTGGCGTAGCTGCTTGGCTTGGCGTCGCTCTGTTTCTTGATGTCTCCATAAGGCGAACGGTAGGCTTCGGCGAGGTAAAACAGCGCACGCTCGTGGAAATAATCGTGGGCATGGATCTGACACTCGATGGTGGCTTGGCTGCCGTCCTCGGCAGTGGCGAGGATGTCGACTTCTGTGCGGCAGATTTCTTCCCCGTTTTCTTTTTGGAGCGTGCGTTTGTAGCTGTCGATATGGTACGTTTCTCGTGGACGCAGGGTCTTGAAATTGGTCCCCAGCAGGTCATTCACAAAGGCCTTCAGGATATACAGGGAATCTTCGGAGGTCATGATTTTCTTAAACAGCAGATCGTTCGTCGGCAAATAATTCGGCATGGATTTCCCACCTTTCAGACAGCGTCGCTTCGCTCTATGAAAGGCTTTTCTCGCCCTCATTATAGCATGGAAATTGCGGCACTATCAAAGTTCTTCTATGGGTAAATTACGCAAAAAGAGGACGGATTCGCTTGAAGAATCCAGACAAAAAAACCGCAGCCGATCAATTCGATCGCGGGTGTTGACTGACTAATTTTTAAGGTTATGGTCACAAAAAGCTCACGAGCGATTCCTAGGTGTTGTCTAAAGCTACGACATTTTCTATAGAGTCGTTTTTTATTCAGAAATCGTTGGATTGTTCTCTGCCTGTAACTGTTTGTCGTAATTTTTGGCTGGAACAATGAGCCAATTTAGAATGGCACACAGGATAATACCGAGTCCTGCAATGACAAATAGTTTTTCTACCCCGATGCGATCTGCTAGTGGGCCTGCGAAAATTAAACCCAATGTCGCTAGTAAACTCAATAATGCCATCACGACACCCATGATTCGTCCGAGCTGATCGACTGGAAAGGTCTGCTGGATCATCGCCATTAATAAGGTATCAAAAAAAGGCGCAGCGACCCCTGTAAAAGCACTTAAGACAATAAACCAAACCAAGCCTGCGCTATTTGCTGGTAAAAGTCCACTAGCAGCTAACGTTGCACCGATCACTAGATACGATAATAGGAGCAGCTTGATTCGATCCTTCCAGTTTCCAAACACACCGATAATTGAGCCCCCTACCAACATTCCAATAGAATAAATAATTTGCACAAATCCTGCGTTGCTGACCGTGCCATCGAAATAACCCATCGTCATTAACGGATACATGCTGGCGGCAGGCATAATAAAGATTGACGACAGCGCGCCGATCAGCACGATGATCCATAAGCCATGTTTACTTCGCAGGTCTTTGATCCCTTGTTTCGTATCTTCTAATGCGAGCGTATTCCCAGAATGCTCCGAAGTATTCGGTATTTTTACGAAAATCAACAACAGTAGACCCAATAATGCGCCTAAAACGTCCAAAAGTAACAATAAATGCAAGGGCATCAGCGAAAAAAGAAACGCGCCAATGCCTGGAGCAATGATTCGATTGGCGGATTGAACCATACCTAATTGCCCATTCACCTTTGTCAATTCTTCTCTTGGAGCAATGGTCGGTAAAATAGCTAGAATCGTCGGCGTTTGAAACGTCTGAGTCACCGCTCGCATGAATAGAGAGACAAAAATCAGCCAGAATGGAAAAGTGCCGGTTACGATTCCCGTCACAGATAGAAGAATCGCGAATGAAGCCGCAATCAAATCTGGAACGATCAACAGCCCTTTTTTATTCAAGCGATCCACATAGGGACCCACGAAAGGACTCAATACAACCATAGGCAGCATACCTAATAATGTCGCAAAACTTAGGATCGTTGCAGACTTCGTTTGTTCAGTAAGGTACCAGATAATCGCATATTGGACGGTCATACTCGTGATACCGGTTAAAAATTGACTCATGAGAAATAATTGAACATTCATGCGCCATTGACGCTTTTTATTCTTTTTCAAAGTGAAAACCTCCTATAAAATAAAATCGGATGAGCCTTCACGCAATGTTCACCAACGAGTTGATCGATGGTGTGTTTTTTTGTCTATGTCTAAGTGAGAATCGTCAAATAGAGCACGCAAAAAGCTAGGATTTCTCCTAGCTCTCAATAGTCGTATTCAACGGACACTCGATATAAGCAAGTTCATATGAATGATGATTGAGAATGTAAGAATATCTATAGACACGCCAAATAAACAATTGCTTATCGGCTATTAAATTCATCTACATAGACATTGTTACGCTCAAAAATACAACCCCGTTCATGACATAAACTTTGCTTAACTCTTAAATTCTTCTCAGTAACTATACTATGCATTCTTTCTTCCTGTCAATGTGGGCACTCAAGACTGTTCATTTTCTATCTGTCTGTGCTGTTGAACGTGTTCTACGCGATCAAAAAAGAGCAATGGATTCCTGTTGGCATTTGCCACTCCATTGCTCGTCGTTTTTATGCTGAAATTTTGTATTGGTCTATCGTTGATGGTGGGTACTCATAGGCCTTTGCTTCCATTAAAGCCACTTCATTTCTTGGGCTTTGATAAATCTTATAGACCGTTAATGTTTCTCCGCGATTTTCTGGCAGTTCTACCTCGCAAAGAATCCAATAATACATGCCTACCACCGGCTGAGTACCTAGTAAAGCGATGGGCGTTGCTTTTTGTTTATCCAATAACGTCTGTCTCGCGCGCTCGACCAATTCTCTGTGTGCATCAGTGATCCTTGCTGCTTCTGGAACCTTGATAGTTGCAGTCATTTTCATAATAAATTTGCTCTCCCTTAATTTTTGATTGCATTTAGATTAGAATATCTATAATAAGATTATAATAATCATTCTGAAACATCAATTAGAACGCTAGTTATTAAAAAATGTTTTTTTATCAAAAGAAATAATTCACATGATTTTTTAGAAACAAGCCTGACCTTCTGCTGCTTCGCCGCAAGTATAGACGTTCTTATACCTTACTAATAGTTTGTTCTGACGTTCGATCACAGCAGCTCGGTCGCTTTGATGGCAACGAAGCACATTGATCATTACTGTATTTCCATAAAGCTGCTCCACCACGCCAACAACAATGTTCTTGATCCCGACCGCATGACATTCGTAAGTAAACCCAACCTCAACTGAATCTGATACTCTCACCATAGTCCCCCTTAAGTTTGCGCCACAATAGTAACACGATCCGCCGCTCCAGAAAACACTTAATTTTCTTGTTTTCTTTTACGGCACGAAGGAAGCCATAATTGTCAGAAAATTCAAAAGAACGCATATAAATTACACTTGTTCTTTTTATCGATCTAGATATTTCTCAAGAAAAACACGATTGTAACGCCTAATCGCACGAAAATCATCTATACAATCGATAACAATTTTATAGTGTCATTCGAGACGGATCATTGAGTGAAGAAGGTCTCTTTTTTAATATCTTAGTGCAAGAAACCAATTATTTGATCAGTCATTAAGAAAATGGCAAAAAAGTTAGCGACCTTAATGGCGATCCAAGTGATCTTTTTGGTAAAGTCATTAATCCCGAACGAATCCATGTCTTAGCTGCCGGCGAAGCCTTTGTCTTAGGAAAGTGATCGAAAAGACGTAGACAGTAGAAATGAACATCATTTTCTATCGCCTCCTTTTTAATTAGACCAAATTTTGAATCATCATCCCTGGCTGCTGCGATAGTTTTCAAAATATAAAAAAAGAATCTCCCCTTCTGATGCCTAGCTGATGCTGCTCAGAAGGAGGGATTCCTTATCTATTTTTTTAAAGCGATCGGTCTTCTTTTACCAACCAGAACTGGCTCCGCCACCACCGGATGAGCCGCCGCCAAATGAACCGCCACCTGAAGAACCTGAGCCGCCGCTGCCGCCGGAACTTCCACCGCCCCAGAAACCTCCGCTGCTGTCAGATGAACGAGTTTCCCACAAACGCTGATGATGATAATAGATCGAATATTCTTCCATCGTTTCTCGATCATTATGGATAAGATCACCCAAAGTCAACTCGCCAAAGGCAAAGGTAAAATCATAAAAACTAGGTTTTTGTGGTCTAAGGTAAAATTGATATTGTTGTTGCAACTCTTTTTTCGCTTCTACTACTTCCGGTGCTTGACTATTGATCAAAGGCTGGTTGAAGGGACTTTTATACCGATAATTGTTGCTTAATAAGACACTGCGTAATTCTTTCGCATAGTCTCTTTTGGTTTTCCAATAGATAAAGATTTTTTGCACGGTTTTACCAAAAAAACTATTTAGCACAAGCACTAGAATCAAGAGCTTAAATGCATTATTTACAATAAATGTTCGAATACTTTCCAGCGAAAAACTCGATTTGGATGCGTCTGGAAAGTCGGCAATTGCTTTTTGTTTTCTCAAGACCTGATCAATATTCGATGCAACAAGTCGGACCCCTGCATCATAGTTTTCCGCTCGAAAATCTTCTTTAGACTCTTCTGTCATCAGATTGGCCGCCAACGCATCTGGAATATCGCCTTCTAAGCCGTAGCCTACTTCAATCCGTTGCTGATGGTCTTCTATCGCGATCATATACATGATTCCCGAGTCGTGTTCTTTATGCCCAACACCAAGTTCTCGAAATTTCTGATTGGCATAACTTTCAATCGTTTCGCCTTCAGGCAGTTTCTTTACTGTCACTACCGCCAACTGCGGCTGAATTTCGAGCTGTTTATACGTTTGATTGTACTGGTATATTTCTCCCTTGGTCTGTTCTGATAAGACATTTGCGTGGTCTTCAACATAAATGTTCTCTGCATGGACCTTGCCGCCAATCATCAAGGCCATCATAAGAAAGCTGAAAAAGAGAAGAAGTCGTTTCATTTTACTACCTGCTTTTCATCGTTTCCCTTATTATGAGTAATTGTTACTTCTTGCGCAATAGGGTTTTACTTTTATTCAGATGATAAACGAGTTAAAACAGTATGTTCGTTATTTTATGAAGAGCGGACAAGCATTTATGCTCCTTTTAGAAAAAACTATTTTCCAATGCGTTCTTTTCCTGAAGCAGGATAGCGGTTACCAACGGAGGTCCTTTGTATTGCTATTGCCTGCGTAATTTCTCCTTTCGATAAGTCAGTGGGGTCATTCCCGAAATTTTTTTGAAGGTGCGGACAAAATAACTAGGTTCCACAAAACCCAAGGCATCACTGATTTCCGTGATCGACCAGTCAGTGGTTTCGAGCAGTTGTTGTGCCCAATGTACTTTGAGCTTCCCATAGATTTTACTGAATGGTTCCCCGAATTCCTCTTTCAATAAACGACTCAGATAGCTTGGCGAAATATTTGTTATCGCAGCTAAAGTGTTGAGATCAACATGCTGCTCTTTATTTTCGAACACAAGATCAATCGCAGGCTGCAAGATTTGGTTTCTCGCTAAATAAATGCCGTTCTCCTCTTGCAGTCGATTTTCCAGTTTTGAGTGCTGGATATCTTTTTGAATAAATTCTAGGTCTAACAATTCCTCGTTTAGCGGCTCTTTCCGCTTGGAAATACGCAAGGTTTGCTTGTACGCTTTGATCAAGTAATCCTTTTTGATTGCTTCAGTGACGATGTATTCACTGATTTTTTCTAGCATTTCCGCCGATTTTTTCAAATCCTCTTTACTAAAGCGTGGGTACTGACTAATTAACGCTTGATGTTCATTTTTAAACGCTTTCAAAAATGCTTGATCTTCCAGTTGCAACACTTGTTCTAAGTCTTCTTGGCCTTCTTCCAGCAAAATCTCTCCTGCCATAATCGCTCCCACGTAACGGTTGTCGATCATGATTGGAATCGCCATATCAACAATATCGAAATGACAGCGATAAATAAATGGCTGGCCGGTTCGAACTGCCTCTAGTCCGCCGCGCGAGTCGCATTTTTCGCAGTACGATGAAAGCGCTGGATGCTGGCGAACGAACTGGCAAAACGGCTGGACCTGACTATGCTTAGTAATGGGTTTTCCGCGATAATCAACTAAAATAATCGCTAAATGTGTCGCTGATGCAATGCTTTCCTGGACGACTTCCCATTTATCCAAATCTAAAACTTCTTCAATATCAAACTGTGTCTTTCCCACAGGATCACCCCTCGAATGCATTATAAAGCTTTTTCAATTAAATACAAAATAGTCCCATTTCATAAAATAATTCAATCTTATCATGAAAGAAAGCGGTAACAAAGTTCAATGATTATTTGATGATAACGCTTTATGATAATCATGTAAATAAAAACAAGGAGGCACCACACATGAGAAAAGCACTAATTTTACCAACGAAGTATGTTCAAGGAGAAGATGAATTACTAAACTTAGGGTATTTTGTTACCACCTTTGGCAAGTCCGCCTTATTAATCGCCAATCCTGACGATGTAGATCGGATTCGCCCACAGCTTGAGGCGACAGCAGAAAAATTTGGGATCTCATTTATTGAAGGCGGATTCAGCGGTGAGGTTACCCGTGAAGAAACCAAACGCCTGCAAGCGGTCGCTGAAGAAAAACAAACTGACTGCATTATCGGTCTAGGCGGCGGAAAAGCGATAGATGCATCAAAGGTTGTCGCTGAAGGTGAACACTTGATCATCGTCCCTACAATCGCAGCGCAAGACGCACCAACTTCCCATTCGGCTGTTCTTTATTATGCAGATGGCTCTTTTGATGATTATGCCTATTTCAAACAAAGTCCTAGCGTCGTCTTAGTTGATACGAAAGTCATCGCACAGGCCCCTACTCGTTTCCTTGTGGCAGGGATGGGCGACGCCTTATCCACTTATTTTGAAGCACGTGCGACCCATAATTCTTATTCCCAAGTAAATGCCAGCTTACCAATGGGTTCACGCGAAGGCTTGACTCCATCCGCCAGTGGAACGTATGCCGCACTTGCTATGGCAAAACTTTGCTGGGAACATCTGCAAGAAGATGGCCTAAATGCCAAAATCGCTTGTGACGCAAATCTCGTAACAGAATCATTGAACAAGATCGTGGAAACGAATATTTTACTTTCTGGTTTAGGGTTTGAAAGTGGTGGCCTTGCCGCAGCTCATGCCATTCATAATGGGATGACTGTCCTTGCTGGAACGCATCATTACCTTCACGGAGAAAAAGTTGCCTTTGCGACATTGGCTCAATTGGTCTTGGAAGATGCTGAAACAGCCGAAGTCAACGCCGTAATGGACTTCATGAGCGCGGTTGGCTTGCCGCTGACTTTGGCGGATCTTGGGGTAGAATCAATCACCTTTGAAGAAGCTTTAAAAGTCGCAAAAATTGCTTCGATCCCTGAAGAATCGATTCATTCTATGCCATTCCCGATCGTGGAAGAAGAAGTTGCTAATTCGATCATTGTGGCTGATCGGATTGGTCAAGCGTACAAGGATCTTCATCAATAACCACCAGAAACGTCCCTTACTTTTCATGATGGTGGGTTTGCTTTTTAGTGAAACCACCATCATGTATATGGAGGATTTTATGTATAAAGGAGTAGTTTTATGAAAAAAGCAATTCTATTGGTTTCTCATAGCCTAAAAATCACGGACGGAATTAAGGAAATGATCGAACAAATGGCTCAAAGCGAATCCCTTCAAATCTTCTCTTTAGGCGGAACCTCGGAAGGTGAGCTGGGCAGTGATCCAACTAAGATCGTTGATACTGTCAATGAAGCGGCTGAAGTGGATACCTTTTTCGTTTTTGCTGATCTGGGCAGTGCTGTTTTAAGTGCGGAATTGGCCTTCGATATGTTAGAAGACGAGCAACAGTCAAAATATATCCTCGTCGATGCACCTTTAGTCGAAGGTGCCTTCGCCGCCGGGATCACTGCAAGCGTCTCTGACGACATCGAGCATATTTTAGTAGAAGCAAAAAATGCCCCTGGGAAAGGTTGGGAATAATATGAAAAAAATCATCAATGAGCCAAAAGAGATCATCGAAGAAATGTTGATCGGCATCGTCAATAGCTACCCTAGTCTGGTTCACCGCGTGGAGGATTCTCGTGTCGTAGCGAAAAATGCGCCCGCTAAACAAGTCGGTCTCGTCTCTGGCGGTGGAAGCGGCCATGAACCCGCTCATGCAGGATTCGTTGGCGATGGCATGTTGAGTGCGGCTGTTTTAGGGGATGTCTTCACTTCTCCTACCCCCGATCAGATTGAGATTGCGATTAAAGAAGCAGACCAAGGGCAAGGTGTCCTATTGATCGTCAAAAATTACACTGGCGATATTTTGAACTTTGAAATGGCAAAAGATTTAGCCGAAATGAGCGATATTCCTACCGAGATCGTCGTCGTTGATGATGACATCGCAGTCGAAGATAGTACCTATACGGCTGGTAAACGTGGTGTTGCCGGCACCATTTTAGTGCATAAAATACTCGGTGACGCCGCAAAAAACGGTGCCAGTTTGACGGAACTGAAAGAAATGGGCGATCGCATCGTTGCCGCGACGAAGACGATTGGTGTTGCATTAAAAGCAGCAACAGTACCTGAAGTTGGCAAACCAGGGTTTTCATTAGAGGATGACGAGATCGAATTTGGTGTCGGCATTCATGGTGAACCCGGTTACCGTCGCGAAAAACTCCAACCCTCAAAGGAACTTGCGAAAGAACTTGTCAGCAAATTGCTCGCTGCCTACGATCAACGCCCAAAGAAACTTGGTATTTTGGTCAATGGTATGGGCGGAACACCCTTGATGGAACAATTCGTCTTCATCCATGATGTCTTGAATCTGCTGAACGCAGAAAAAATCAACGTTGCTTTCCGCAAGGTCGGAAACTACATGACCTCGATTGACATGCAAGGAATATCGTTGACGTTCATCGACTTGGCTGATGAAAACTGGCAAAAGGCTTTGAACAGCTCCGTCACAACAATCTCTTGGTAAAAAAACACAGCTAAAGGAGTAAGCAAAATGTTAGTAACAGTAAAAGAAATTCAAGCATGGTTGTCAGATTATACTGAAGCCATCGAGAAAAACAAAGATTACCTTAGCGAATTGGACACACCGATCGGCGATGGCGACCACGGAAACAATATGAATCGCGGGATGAGCGAATATCAAAAGGCCTTTGAAGCAAAACAACCACAAACGATCACCGAGACCTTCAAGGTGCTTTCGATGGCGCTGATCTCAAAAGTCGGCGGTGCTTCTGGCCCACTATATGGCTCCGCTTTTATGAACCTAACCAAAGCCTCAAAAGATCTCACAGAAATTACTAGCGAAAAGCAATTAGGAGACCTTTTTGAGACTGGACTATCAGGGATTCAAGCACGCGGCAAAGCAGTGTCGGGCGATAAGACGATGGTAGATGTTTGGCAGCCTGTCGTAGAACAGTTAAAACATTCTGATCTATCCAAAAACAATATCGAAGCCGCCAAAGAACAAACCAAAGATATGCAGGCAAAAAAAGGCCGGGCTTCTTACTTGGGCGAACGTTCAATTGGACACATTGATCCAGGTGCCGCCTCTAGCGCCCTGCTCTTTCAAAGCTTATTACCCTACCTAAACTGAACAAATAATGAGCTTCTTCGTAAAATTGAAAATAAGAATAACATCCGAAAAATCCAAATGGTTTTTAGAGAAACAAGGTAGAGAAATCTTGATCAATGATCAGATTTCCCTGCCTATGTTTTTTGTTTATACCAAAAGAAAAAGCTCACTTTTTTTGATAAACGTACCGCACTTCGGAAGGTAGATTTTTTCACTACCTATGATCTGAAATTTTAGTCTACTGTCGTCTTATCTCTACCTTTCATTAGAAAAAAAAGTAGCCGTCCGAGATTATTTTCAGTGCAAGCGTCAGACCAATGGTACAGTTTGCGACGGCAAATGCATACTTTGGCAATTTGGCTTGCGACTTCATAATCGTCTGAGGATCTTCGGGAGCTGGATCGATTTTTAATGGATTTTCTGGATTTTTTTCTAAATAATCCTTCCAGAAAACGGCTTGTTCCGTGTAACTTGGATAACACTTATAACAAAGCGCTGCTGAATAGAACACAAATGCGTACAGCACACCAAAAATGTAGCCCTCCATCATAAACAAAAAGACAAACGCAGCTATCAAAAATACAATCGCCCCAATCGCTGCACTCAGCCAAATATATCTTTTGAAGCCTTTCATTAGGTAGTGAGATAAATAACTACTGATCTCAGAACGACGAGCTTTTAAATCACTCTCCGTCATTTCTGGGTACTTCTCTCTCAATCTCAGTTCTTGCTCTGAGTTCAAGCTGCGAATCTTTCCTTGAAGAATAATCAATTTAAAAAAATACACGAGTAATAGAACACCGAAAAAATAAGGAGTTAAGCGAATGAAAAAAAGTAACATAAGAGCAACCTTCCATGATTAGTATTTTGTTATCATATGATAGCAAAAACACATGATACAAAGCATTAACGGTTGGTTAGTGTCATATTTAAAATCCTTAAAATTACACTGTCGCTCGACGGACTGGTTGGTTCATCTGAACAAAATAAAGTGATGAGCCTTCGGTTATATTCTACGCATCATGCTCAATATCTTTTAGCTAGTTTGCTCATTTTTACAGCAAGAAGTACGCAGACTCTCCCTTCGGTGATAATACAAATTTGCGAAACATCAAGAGCTTAAATAAACTACGCCTTGCACTGCTCTTGTAACGTTTGAAAGCTTGCGTCTTAAGCAGCACGGGAGAATTGTTCAGATATCGCTCGATTAGTTACTTGGATAGATAAAACGTAATGGCAATAGTAACCAAAGAGAACCCCTAGAGTATCCTACAACTCTAGGGGTTCCATGTTCACATATTCTTTATTTGGCGTATCCGTTTTTCGATTAGCGTCTGAGAGCCTCTCATGCATGCAAATTCAAATTTTGATCCATTAGATCTTACGGTCTTCGATTTGCTCGATCATTTTTTCCGTCGTTAAGCCGAATTCTTCCTGTAGGAAATCTGGTGTCCCTACTTGGCCAAAGCGATTATCCACACCGATTCGCTTGAGGGGGACTGCTAGGCCATTATCCGCTAAAACTTCAGCTACCGCACTGCCTAGCCCACCTGTGATCGAATGGTTTTCAATGGTAATAACTCTTTTTTTGCCAACGAGGCGTTCTAGTAACAACTCTTGATCTAAAGGTTTGACCGTGAACATATCGATGACATCGACGGTCACTCCCTTTTGGTTCAGATGATCCGCGACTTCCAATGCTTCTGAGACCAATTGGCCTGTCGCAACAATCAAGTAGTCTTGACCTTCGCGCAAAAGATTTCCTTTTCCAATTTCAAAGGTCGATCCTTCTTCGTATACCTTTCGCACGCCTTTTCGAGTGCCGCGTACATAATGAACGCCGGTCATTTTGCTAAATTCTTTCACGATCCATTCCATTTGGACAGCGTCTGCGGCGTCACAAATAACAACATTCGGGATTGATCGTAACAACGCCATATCTTCCCACGTGGTATGTGTGCCTCCATTATGTCCAGCAGCAAAACCAGGATCGGAACCGAAAATATTGATCGTATTTTTCGAATAGGCTCCTGACAAAAAGATTTGATCTAACACTCGACGGGTCGCAAAGGGACCGAACGTATGGATGAATGGAACGTAGCCGGTAAGATTTAACCCAGCAGCCACTCCCACCATATTGGCTTCAGCGATCCCGACATTAATGAACCGATCGGGGTTTGACTTGATGAGGTCCGTCCATTTACTAGCGCCGCCTAAGTCTGCGTCTAAAGCTACTAGCTTTTCATTTTCGCCCATCGCCTCGTTAAGAGCATCAACAACCGCAACGCGAAGTTCCTTGCCTACTTCTTTATTCGTTACCAATGTAAACATTTATCCACGCTCCTTCGTTAATTCTCTTAAATCAGCTAAGATTTTATCTGTTTCTTCTAAGATGGCCTCGTTGTCAAATTTTACAGAATGGTTCGCAGCCATTTCTTCAAAATACTTGACGCCTTGCCCTTTGATGGTATCAAGAACGAGACAAACTGCCTGATCTTCAACCGCTTTACAATCCTCAATGGCTTGATCGATCGCTGCCATATCATTGCCTTTGACTCTGCTTGTTTTGAAGCCAAACGCACGCATCTTTTCAGCAATATCAAAAGGATTCATAATCTCCTCAGTCGAGCCGTCCAGTTGCTTCTTATTCTCATCGATGATCACGATACAATTGTTCAATTTAAAATGCGCGATGTATTGGAATGCTTCCCAACACTGGCCTTCATTCAGCTCGCCATCGCCAACGATCAAGTAAACATAGGCATCATTTTTTTGCATTTTTAGTCCTGTAGCCATTCCCGCCGCGACAGAGGTTCATTGTCCTAATGAACCAGTCGTCGCATCCACGCCGGGGGTCTTGGTTCTATCTGGATGAGAGGGCAGCTTGGTGCCCCCCTGATTCACTGTCATCAACCATTCTTTATCAAAAAAGCCAACTTCAGCCAATGTACTGTACCATGCAACGCCGGCATGCCCTTTTGAAATGACTAATCGATCGCGAGCTTCCCAATTCGGGTTTTTCGCGTCATAGGTCATTTGCTTGCCATATAATACCGCCAACAATTCAACAATGGATAAGGAGCCGCCTATGTGTCCGGCGCCGATTTTACGAATCGCTTCAATCGTGTCTATACGAATAGTCGCTGCTAAAACTTCTAATTTAGAAATTGTTTGTTTGTCCATCTCTACTTTTTCTCTCCTCGATCTCTCCTCGATTATTCTGCAGCCGCGCTTGATTTTTTCCCTTTAGCTACTGCGGTCAGCGCGATCAGAACACCTAATACCGCTAAAATTCCGATGATCGCGGCGATCTGTCCGCCAAAGTTCGCCAAGTTTCCTAGGAAAATCCCCGTCACTCCGTAATCTGTATCCGAGAAGGTAGAGCCTTGGAACCCAAGTTCACCCATGACCGGCATCAATAGGATCGGCATGAAGCTGATGATGACACCGTGAACGAATGATCCAACCAATGCTCCGCGTAAACCACCCGTCGCATTTCCATAGACACCGGCTGTTGCTCCGCAGAAGAAGTGAGGGACGACACCCGGAATAATCACGGTCGTTCCTGTTAAGACCATGATGACCAAGCTTACGATCCCGCCGACAAAGCTAGTCAAGAAGCCGATCAATACGGCATTGGGTGCGTAAGGGAAAACGATCGGGCAATCCAATGCTGGAATAGAGTTTGGTACCAATTTTTCAGAGATTCCTTTAAAGGCTGGGACGATTTCCGCTAAGATCAAGCGAACACCCGCGAGGATAACAAATACGCCAGCCGCAAATGATCCGGCTTGTTGCAATGAGTAAATAATGTAATTTGTTCCACCACTCAAGTTTTCAGTGATATAGGCATTCCCTGCGAACAACGCGACGATCACATAAACGACTGCCATCGTGATCGTGATACTTACCGTTGAATCACGTAAGAAGGATAGGCCTTTCGGAAAGTTGATGTCTTCGGTGGATTTTTCTTTGTTTCCGACATATTTACCGATCAAGCCGCTCAGTGCATACCCAAAGTTCCCTGTATGTCCTAAAGCAACGGTATCGTTTTTCGTGATTTGACGCGTAAATGGTTGTGCGATTGCTGGGAAGATGGTATTGGCTAAACCTAGCGCCAACCCGCCAAACAATACTAATGGCACAGTGCCCATTCCCGTCACACTCAGGATCACGGCGATCATACATGCCATGTAAAGGGTCGCATGACCTGTTAAGTAGATATATTTAAAGCGGGTGATGCGAGCGATCAAAATATTAAAAGCCATTCCGACTAACATAATAAGTGCTGTGTACGTACCAAATTTATTCAATGCCAGCGCAACGATGGCTTCATTGTTCGGGACGACCCCCTGCATATTGAAAGCCGCTTGGAACATCTCGCCAAATGGCGCCAATGACCCTTCGATCACCCCAGCTCCTGCTGTCACGACCAAGAACCCTACGAAGGTCTTGATCCCGCCTTTCACGGTCGACGCGATATCTTTCTTCTGTAATACGTTTCCTAAAATCGCGATCAATGCGACTAGCAACGCCGGTGTACTGGCGATATCAATTAAAATACTTAAAAATCCATTCATTTTTTTATCCTCCTATTTCTTCCCGAAAACAGAAACCTTCTACAGTAAGCCTTGCTTTACACATTCTGCTTGGACTTTCTCTTTCAATTCATCCATATCAATGATGCTGTCTAAGACAATGACGTTCCCTAAATGCTGCGCACTGTCTGCTAAATCGCCGCCAACAAAGAAGGTATCTGCCAACTCTGGCGTTGCACTTCCCATGTCATAATGAGAAACTTCTACGCCATCTACCCCTAATTCTTTTAATACCGATTGAATATTCATTTCTACCATAAAGCTTGATCCCAAGCCTGATCCACATACCGCTGCAAATTTCATTATTCATCTTCTCCTTCAGTCATGATTTCTAAAATTTCTTCTTTGGTTGTTGCTTCTAATAGTGTGTTCAACTTTTCCTTGTTTGACAAAATCCTGGTCAAACTTGCTAATGCTTTTAAATGCATTTCATTGTCGATCGCTGCTAAACAGATGAAAATTTGAATCGGATGGTTCTCATCATCTGAAAGTAGCACGGGCTTTTCGACTTTTAACAGGGACATTCCCAGCTCATTCACGCCATCTTCTGGTCGCGCATGGGGGAGTGCGACCCCTCTGCCAATATGAATGAACGGACCATAGTCTTTCACTTTATTGATCATCGCTTCAACGTACGTTGACTCGATTTTGTCTTTCTTCTTCAATGGTTCCGCGGCTGCGTCGATGGCCTCTTCCCACCCCATTGTGCGGTCGGTTAATTGAATCATATCAGGCGTTAATAATTCTGATAGCATCGGTCGATCATCTTCCCTTCTCTTCATCTCTTTATTCATTTTTTTCTGTACGATTCTGTAAAGTTTCTCTTTTGTGATGCCGCTTTTCAAATCAATATGAGGGATTAGAATATCTAGAATTTCATTCACCGATGGAATCAATACCTTCGGAAAGAGAAAATCTTCTTGAACACGTCTCATTAGTGCATTTTTTTCTAGCTGACTCATGATCGGGTTGATCACATAAAGCTTTTTCTCCGTCTTCACTGACACACTGGAAAAAATCAAATCAAACTCACTGTCTAGATTTGGATTATTGAAGGTTTCAACGGAGCTCGTCTCAGAAAAATCGATCTGAGGAAACAGCTCCTGCAGCTCAGATTTCATAATCAATGAAGAACTGATCCCACTAGGACATAGAATCAATGCTTTTAACTGGGCATTCCTCTTCTTTTGCCGCTGGTTGCTGATTTCTCCACCAAACAGGATCGTAAAATAGCCGATCTCTTCGTCTGGAATGTCTTTTTGAACCAATTTTTTTAATGGAAACAGGGCTAGTTTGGTCAATTCAAAAATTTCTTTGTACTGCACCTTGATTTCATCGATCAGTACATTGCTTAATTTAAAGTCAAATTTGATTCGAAAATATGCTGGAACTAAATGGTGGAAAAGATCCAACAACAGCTTGCGATAATTTTTGAATTCAATCGCAGAAAGCCGTTCGATCTCATGGATGATCTCACTCGCACATTGCAAAAGAAATTCTAGCGATCGATCCTGTATCTCACCCTGTAGAACGGTCATGAACATGATGGTGAAATAGTAGGATTCCATCCTTTTATTTTTGATCTTTGGAAACTCTTCTAAGAAGCGATCACTCGCCTTATGTGCGATCAGCGGCTCTAATACCCGTTGATCCGCTTTTGAAAAAGCCATCTCATGGTACTCCGTCCGGCAAATCACATATGAAATGAAGTAGACCATTTCATCAAAACGACTAGGTACAAACAACAGATCAAATTCTTCGATCGTCATTGAAAAGGTGGAGCGAACATCTGTGTACAGGTTCGGGGATTTTAATGATAGACCTTCATACAACAAACGTTTGCCATTGGGACTAGCAACTAAAACTCCTAATAAATGGAACGCAGCTCCGCGGATAGACGCCTCGCTTCCATCTAGAAAAAAGCCGACTTTTCTCGAATACTCGAGCGTCACATTCCGCTCTGACAACAACGCCCGAAGCTTTTTCAGATCTTTCAAAATCGTATTTTTACTAACAAAAAGAAATTCCTGAAAATAATAAACAGACAGCTCCTCAAACTGTGCGAAGGCAAGTAAGAAAATCATCGCCTGCCGCTCTTCTTCAAGAAAAACAAGGTCTTCCCGCCGTTGGTTAAAAAAGATATTGATCCAATGTTGCGAAATAACCTTTGGAACTTCGATTTCTCTATCCGTTATTAAAAGCTCTGTTTCATATAACTCAGAAGCCACTTGATTTACTTTTTCGATTGCCAGTAGTAGTTCCGTTTTTTTCATTTCTGTCATTTCCGCTGCTTGATCAAACAGATGTTTCTCTTTTGGACCTGCAATAATATAACTTAATCGATAATCTATCATGTCCCTACCCCCACTTATACTATATAGCCTCGCCTAAGAAAGCGCTACAAAACTTTGGCACAACTTATTTTTGCTTTTTTCAAAACAGTGTACCGAACTTTTGATTGTTTAATAAATAACTTTATATAATGATAGCAGCCCTCCTATCTTAATACTATACAAATCGGATTTTTCCTAGAAACAGAATAGGATTTCTTATAAATCATCTTAAGATCGTTACTTTCCATTTTTATCCATTCGTTATTTTAAAACGAGTGCCCCCCCCCTCAAGGCGTGAAAAGGTTCAAACTAAAACGGAGCCTCAGTAATGAGCCCTACTTTAGCGAATCACTCCGGTAATCGAAGCATCTGAAAAATGATGCCTGCTCTCCTACTCAAATTATAACCACTCGGGAAAGCGAGTGGGTTTTAAGATAGACAAAAAAGACAACGGGCAACCCGTTGTCTTAGACTGGTGCTAGCAGTTATTCTGTTTTCTACTTACTTTCCATAAAGGTATTGGAAAATGCTAGATAGAGTACGTACATGGGGCCTAAAAGAGGAACGAGCCATAGCAACGCTTGCCATTTTTTGTAGCCGTTTTCTTCTAGTTTCATGGCTAAAACATAAAGAAGTGCTAAAAGGGACATGAGTTTCAAAATCGCTGCGATCGGATGAATTTCCCAAAGGGGGCCGTCCCAGTTTGGACCTAGCTGCACGATTCTTGTATTGAACGCAAGATAGATCCCCATGACAATACTGAACGCGTTCGTTTTGACTGCTCGATGAAACATGGATTGCTTCTGCGATGGTGCTTTGGTTGATCCCATGAGTTCCCTCCTATTCCTTAAATGCGCCTGCTTCTTACCTTTAAGTTTACAGCTAAATCTATTTTGAGGATCAACAGATATTTTTAGGAATAGAAAAAAATTGGGTTTTTGAGGGTCAATTCAAACGACGGTTTTTTTATGAAAGCTACTCATGAGCAATGAAGATGGGGTTTCCTATTTCAATGCTTGTCTCCCTTTTTGAAGCTCTTCAAAGAGAAAAAATAGGTTCGTTTGTCTATCATAGATTCCTTCAAGTTTATTCACCGGAATGAAAACCTCCAGCAAATAGCAGCTCTTCTATTGACTCTGATTCCGTATACTTGTTATCATCTTTTCAATATACTGTCATTGTAGCTGCTAATGACCCCTGCTTCAAATGAATAAAAATAAACGGAGAAAAGGCAACTATTATAGGAGGCTTTTTCATTAAGGAGAAAAAATGAACGTCATTGATATGCATTGTGATACGATCATGAAAATATACCAATCCTCAGGCACTAACCTAAGAAAAAATAACTTTCAAATTGATCTGCTCCGTATGAAGGAAAGTCCAACGAAATTGCAGAACTTTGCGATGTTTGTTCCTTTAGATGAAGTAGACGATCCTTATCGTGTGTGTCGAGAAATGATTGCTTGTTATTACACCGAAATGAAAAGAAATACCGATTTGATTCAACCAATTTCTACTATTGAAGACTATGAAGAAAATCTCGCTGCGGAGCGTTTAAGTGCTCTTTTGACCATGGAAGAGGGGGCGCCACTTGCTGGTCGATTAGATCGACTACAGGAATTCTATGATTTGGGCGTACGAATGTTAACTCTCACTTGGAATTTTAGGAATGAGATCGGCTTCCCTAATTCGATTTATTGGGACAATGAACAACAAAAACTAGACCCTGACCAAAAAGGACTAACAAAACAAGGGATCGCCATTGTACAACGCATGGAGGAACTTGGAATGATCATCGATGTCTCCCACGGATCAGACCAATTAGTTCGGGATGTTCTGACATACACCAAGAAACCTTTTGTAGCCAGTCATTCGAATGCACGGTCGATACACAATCATCCACGTAATTTACCAGATGAATTGATCACTGGCATCGCTCTTCGGGGTGGAGTTATTGGCATAAACTTTTTTGAATCCTTTATTCAATCACCAGACAATCCTCAGTCCCTTGTGGAAGGAATCGTTCATCATATCGAACATTTTATCAAAGTTGGTGGCATTGAATGCGTAGGAATAGGGACCGATTTTGATGGTATTGAAGAAAATCCTCAGTTGCCCGATGTCCGATCAATTGAAAAACTTGATGATGGGTTACATGCAGCAGGCGTTTCTTCTAGTGCGCGTGAACAGATTTTCCATAAGAATGTTGAACGCGTATATCGTGAAATTTTATAGCAACCTGAGTCGTCATTGGATCAGAATGAAAAACCGAAAAGAGCGAATGTATAACACATCCGCTCTTTTTAATTTATGCTGGAATCGACAACCGAGGCAGCTGCGCCAGTACTTCTGACAAAGTCGTTACGTCCGTTAAGTGATAATGCCCATTGGGTAAGGTTCCTTGTAGAAGTTTATTCGCCGCAAATACCGCGATTTCTGCCGTCATTTTTGCTTCTTCTTCTCCGAAAAGAACGATCTTTTTAGGATCTTCAACGTGCCCATTGGATACTTTTACAACGAATGAACGATCCCCGACCATTCCCCGCTGCATAAACCATACGAGGCTCTTTAATACCCTTGGATTTTTAAAAAGCTTTGCTAGTCCCGCTTTTTTTATTATTTGTAACAATGCCGTCAACCAATTTTGATCGAAACCAAGAAATGTTGCGTACTTGCGTGAAGGATCTGCCGCAAAAAGCATATGCTGATCGGCAAAATCAAAATTGGCACTGCGGCGTGTCCCAAGCGACGGTCCGAAATCCGTCTTTCGACCATAGACAAAGTTTTCAGTTGTTGGTGACCACTGAGGATGTATATACGTACGATTCAACTGCTCAAAGGTCCATTTTACTGCTGCTTCCCCATGTCGATCGCCTATTCCTAAAAGGACATCAATTACTATCGTTTGAGCTGCCGGTTCTCTTTGAACATACGCAGCGGCGGCCAAATTGGTAATGCCGGGTGCCAAACCTACCCCAAGGACTCGCTTGCTTTTTTTAGGAGTGGGCAGTGAATCAACTTTCTTCAAAAAATCACTATTTGCACTGATATCTAAATAATCAATGCCTAATTGTTGGCACTGTTCGATAAATCGCGTGTCTGTTTGATCCAAACAAACAATTACCATATCAAGATCTGCTAGTGCTTCAGGACTGACCGCTATGGTCAGGTCTACTTCACGCTGCTCTAAAACAGGTGAAAAAAGTTCTGCGAATGCCTCCATCTTCTGTACATTTCTTCCCATCAAAACAACAGAATGTCCTTGACTCGTTAATTCCCTGACGATTCCTTGCCCGACCTGGCCGTGACCCCCGACCACTGCTATTTTTACCATCTATTTTCTCCCTTATCTGTCTAGTTTTTTTCTTTTTTCGTTTACAACTGTAATCTGTTTCGTTTAATTTATAATTAACGTTTACACTTGTCAACGTTAACGCTCATTATGCGTAGAACTATCAACAGAAAAGCTAGTGGTGAAAAATCAATTCAGCTAATTTTGTGCGAAATTAGAAACCAAAAAAATCAGATCCCACTCTCTTATATTGAGCATGGACTCTGATTTGCAGCTACTTCTTCTTTAAGTTGAAACGAAAGCTGAAAACAATAAAACATCCCTTCCTTAGAGGTCATACAAAGTATCAATTATGTAAAATTGGTTATCCCAAATCTCCTATCATGGCTGAAGCAATTGGGCATCTGCTTTTAGAGTGTTTCCTCAAAGACTGAATTTATCTCTTAAACTATTCGCATGAGTTATCTATAAGTAATAACTATTTTTGAAAAGCCTTCTATACTATGTCCACTCCCTTTGATAATTACTAAAGTTCCTTTT
Organism: Enterococcus sp. AZ048; assembly: GCF_051715125.1. Taxonomy (NCBI): domain Bacteria; kingdom Bacillati; phylum Bacillota; class Bacilli; order Lactobacillales; family Enterococcaceae; genus Enterococcus; species Enterococcus sp. AZ048. The sequence continues at coordinate 840,356 of NZ_JBIOTD010000002.1, forward strand.
CGTAGTCAATCGTTCTTAATAATCCCTTCTAAAGATTTTCAAGCTGTAGTCGAAAATGAGGACTAAGACAATTGTCAGGCTAACCCCTATAATTAAGCTGATAAAACGATAATAAACAAAATTATATTTGTCTGCCGTTGATACTAAACTGACTAAAAGAAGGACTTGCGGATTAATGAATACATTGGCAACAGCGTAATTACGTGACATGAAGTACTCAACACCAATGTTTAAAGGAATCAATAATATAAGATTGACAAAGTTTGGAAAATCAAGAGCAATCAATAAAAACCCGACCATTAGTCCAAGGATTGTCCCAATAATTCGGTGGAGTGAGCGTTCTTTTATTTTCTGTGTATATTCTCCAGCAAGTACGGAAGAGGCAGATATTAGTATCCATTGACCACTATAATCTCTTAATAAATATGAAATATAGGCCGTTAGAAAAAGAATCGTCGAAAAATTGATGGCTTTAATAAACAAATCTGGAAACTCATAAATAGTCACATAATATTTATCTTTGAAACTCAGTCTCTCGTGGGGGTTAACACTCGTCTTTAACGGTAGCCTCTCGATGAAAGAAACCAAAAGACCAGAGATAATGGCTCCAACAATTCCAAAAAGTAAATAATAGCTGGTTTGCACTACATGATGTGTCTCAGGTAACGTAATTCCTGTAGCAAATAGCATAATGATGAAAGAATAACTGGGTTTAGGGATTTGATACATTTTCGTTAGTATAAATGCTGTAAAAGAAATAACACTGATAATGAGAGGAATTGCCCAAGAAATAGAGGCGGCATACAGCCCTAATGAAAAAGAAAGAAATAATAGAATTCCATGCACACAAATTGCTTGAACATTATATAAAATGGATCTCCTTTGAAAGGACAAATACGCAAATGACCCCATTACACCTAATGAAGCAACTTGAATGTCCTTTAGAAAAAAGGAAAGCAGTATCGGAATGGCAATTGACAATCCCGAGCCTAACGGGCGAAAAAAGGTATCCTTACTTTTGTTAAACAAAAATAAACTCTGAAAATGACTCATTTATAATTTCTCCTAATTTTTATTCCTGATGATTTGCCGGTGGGAAAGCAACGTACTGTTTATACTCTTCCCTAGGTCAAATCTTTCTCAAAATCACTAAATGAGACAATTATTATGAGCGGTTTTTCCCCTTCATAATAATTGTCTCAGCTATTTTCTACATCTCGTTATTAAAAATACTAATATTTTTTTAGTAACTACTTTTGACAATTTTATCTACCTGCTGACATCATCGCTTAATCTAAGTTTTCACCGTTGGAAGCGATGACTTGCTTGTACCACTCGAAAGATTTTTTACGACTACGTTTCAACGTGCCCTTGCCTTCATTATCCCGATCAACATAAATGAAACCATAGCGTTTTTTCATTTCGCCTGTGCCTGCTGATACTAAATCGATACAGCCCCAAGAAGTGTAACCCATCAGGTCGACACCATCTTCTTCAACAGCATTTTTCATTGCCTGAAGATGGGCTTTCAAATAAGAGATTCGATAATCATCGTTAATGGTACCATCATCCATCACTTCATCGACAGCACCTAACCCATTCTCCACGATAAATAATGGCTTTTGATAGCGATCAAACAAGTCATTCATTGTAATTCGTAAACCTAGAGGATCAATTTGCCAGCCCCACTCTGACGTTTCCAAATATGGATTTTTAATAGTTGGAAAAAGATTCCCTGCTGTTTTTTCAACCCCAGAATTCTCATCCGCAGCTACTCGAGAAGCATAATAAGAAAAAGAAATAAAATCCACTGTATTGTCTTTCAATATATCTGAATCACCGGCTTCCATTTCGATGACTACACCCTTATGTTCTAATTCTTTTAGGGCATATGGCGGGTAAGCACCCCTCGACTGCACATCGATCAAGAAGTAATTGCCGCGATTTCCTTTCACTGATTCCCAGACATCTTTAGGGTTGCAACTATACGGATAGTAACTACCAGCAGCTAACATACAGCCTACTTGATTTTCTGGATCCACTTCATGGGCAATTTTCGTAGCTAGTGCACTGGCTACTAACTCATGGTGGGCTGCTTGATACTTTACTTGCTCTTGATTTTCGCCTTCTTCAAAAACTAAACCGGCTCCTAAGAACGGTGCATGTAAAATCATATTGATTTCATTGAAAGTCAACCAATATTTTACTAACCCCTTATAACGATCAAATAATACTCGTACCAATTTTTCATAAAAATCAATCATTTTACGATTTCGCCAGCCACCGTACTCCTTGATCAAGTGAATAGGACAATCAAAATGAGTGATCGTTACTAGTGGCTCGATCCCATATTTATGACACTCTTTAAATAAGTCCTCATAAAATTTAAGCCCCTCTTCATTTGGCTGTTCTTCATCACCGTTAGGAAAAATCCGCGTCCAACCAATCGATAAACGATAGGTTTTAAAACCCATTTCGCCAAATAACGCAATGTCTTCTTTATAGTGATGGTACATGTCGATGGCCTCTTTTGCTGGATAAAAATAGCCATCTTCAAAGGCTAACATTTTTCTTTGACCGGTGATCACCTTGCGACGATCAGCTCCAGTAGGGATCACATCGACATTCGCTAAGCCTCGCTGCCCCTCATTGTAACCACCCTCACATTGATTGGCTGCGGTAGCGCCACCCCATAAAAAATCTTTTCTAAAACTCATGAACTTCCTCCTAGTTTCCTTCGTCTAATTTTTTAGCTCATAATCCGAATGACTTGTGCACCAAAATCAATGGCACCTTCATTAGCTGTAAGAATGTCGCCAACTTCTTGAGAATTCGTAATAACAACTGGTGTAATGACTTTATAGCCCTTTTCTTGAATTCCATCTAAATCAAACGTGATCAATTCATCGCCAACGGTAATTTTTTGACCCTTTTCAACATGATATTCATAGCCTTCTCCGTTTAATTGAACCGTATCAATCCCAACATGAATCAAGATTTCTAACCCATCATCACTAGTGATACCAATGGCGTGCTTTGAATCAAACAAAGCAGACACTACTCCATCAACTGGCGAAACGACTTTTCCTTCTTCTGGTTGAATCGCTACCCCTTGACCTAAAATTTCTTCAGAAAACATGCCATCATCAACCATTTTCAATGACTTTAATTGCCCTTTAATTGGTGCCACAATTTGTGCGCCATTGATATTAACTGTTTTATCTTTAGCCAATTCTTGCTCTAATTCTTTTGTTTCTTCTTCCACTTCTACGGTGTCCCGATACAAAATCAAAGTGGCAATAAATGTAATTACAATACTAATCCCAGCACCAATACAAGCACTAATAAAATAGCGCAAAGTATTGTCACCGATATAACTTGGTAAAGTTAATAAACCTGGTGAACCACCTGAAAAGTTGCGAACTCGCATGATTCCCATGAATAGACCGCCGACGCCGCCGCCAATCATAGCCGCATACAAAGGTGTTTTGAATCTCAAATTGACCCCATATAAAGCCGGTTCAGTAATTCCAAAAAGTCCGGTTAAACCAGCAGAAAATGCTAACTGTTTGATGGCAGAATCTTTTGATTTCACACCCACGCCAATTGCTGCTGCCCCTTGGCTGACGTTTGATGCCAACATTCCCGGATAAATTACCGTGTCAAAGCCTGTAGTCATTCGATTATTAATTCCAATCGGAACTAAACCATAATGAGTTCCTGTAGCAACAAACAGTGGTGTCAAAGTCCCAATTAGCAATGGTACAATCCAAGGACTCACGGATTCTAATGCAGTGATTGCTGCAGAAATCCCTGAAGAAATCAAATAACCTAAAGGACCTAAGGCAACTAATGTGACGATTCCTACTACGAAAATAGTAATCAAAGGTTTACTGAAAAATTTAATTACTTTTGGTGATACACGATCAGCAATTGGTTCCACATAAGACATAAACCAAACTGCTAAAATAATCGGGATAACGGATGATGAATAACTCACTGCCGTAATTGGCAGGCCAAACAAACTAATTGAGCCCCCCGCTTCCGTTGCAGTAGTCACCATGTTGACAAAATTTGGGTGTAATAAAATCCCCCCGACCATGATTGCTAAATACATATTGGTTTTAAATTTAATGGCTGAAGAAGCCGCCAATAAAACAGGCAAGAAATAAAAGGCTGCATCTGCCATAAAGTTTAAAATCTGATAACTTTGTCCTTCTATTGACAATACATTAAAAACTACAAGAAGCGATAAGACTGCTTTTAACATCCCAGCTGCCGTAATTGCTGGCAGAATCGGTGTAAAAATACCTGTAATAGTATCGATCACTTTTGCAATTTTACTGCGATCATCTTTTCCTTCTGTCTCACTTGAATCTTCAGACAAATGAAACGCTTGATTAATTTCCTTGTAGACATTTCCCACATCACTGCCAATAATTACTTGGTACTGTCCACCTTTATTGACAACTCCCATAATTCCAGTCGTATTTTTTAAAACTTTTTCTGAAGGTTTTTTATCATCTTTCAACACAAAACGCAGACGAGTTGCGCAATGGGTAAGTGATTTGATATTTTCTTTTCCTCCGATATTTTCGACGATTATTGTAGCTAAGTCTTGGTAATTCATGGTTTTCCTCCTATTTTTTAAACTACGTATCTGCAATATTTCAATTTGAGCATAAAAAAATACCTAAATGTCCCTTTTCAGAACATTCAGGTATAGCCTGCATTATCAGTAACAATCCTATTCGGTAGTTATTCTTTTTATGTGGATAGTTAAATAAATCAATTCATCTTCTTCCAATGGTCGGCCGAATTCTTTACTCACATATTCACTAATTTTTAGTGAACAAGCATATTCCTTGGGAAAGCGTTCCTTCAAGCCAAACATGAAACTTGCTGTACCACTGTCATCCAACTTCGTGCCGTTGAACAAGCGCTGTACAAAAAATTTTAAGTGCGTAATAAAACGCTCATAATTCAGCGAATATTCATCTAAGTCTATTTTGAAGTGATACTTAATGATATTCAAGACATTTTGAATGATTTTGGTCATCTCAGAAACTTGGTTCATCTGATTCATATCTAATTCGGCATTAACGATATGAAAAGCAATAAAACCAGCTTCGTCTTCAGAAAATTTGATCCCTAAGCGTTGTTGAATAATATTAAGCGCTTCTTTTCCAATCAAAAATTCATGATTATAAAAACGTTTGATTTCCCAAAGCAGGCCATTTTTAGTTTCCATGCCTTGTTCGTAACGTTCAATTGCAAAATTAATATGATCGGTCAAAGTTAGGTTTAGATTATCACTCAACCGTTTGCCTAATGATGCTCTCGCGAAGCTGATGATTTCATTTGCCACTTGAATATACTCGATTGGGATAGAAGCAAGTAACTGGGTTAATTTATTGACGTTCCACTCTTTAGTGCTGAGATAGACTTTTTCTATCTTCGCTTCATCAATAATGTCACCAGCCTTCTTCTTAAAACCTAGGCCTTTTCCCATCACAACAATTTCTTGTTGATCAGCATTTTCAGAAATGACAATATTATTGTTGATTACTTTTGCAATGTACATATGGTTACCCTTCAAGATAAAGTTTAGGTCTAGCCCACGTAAAGCGGTAACAATCCATAAGCACATAATAGCATGATAAAAAATATTTTGTCAATTTCTGTATGAATTCTTACTTTCTTGAGTTTTTTTGATTAAATATCAGATTCGTTACTTTTCAATCATTAGCCGCATTTTTTATATAAAGTTTCTTAAAACAATTGAACCCTTTTTAACTTCTCCACTAGATTACCATAAACTGTCGTACTTAAAACTTTACCTAGCGACACCTATCTTACGACGGAGTTCTCAGAAAAACTAATTACATGGTCATAAGCTGATTGACTAGACACAAAATGTTCGGTCGAAAAGTAACACCCTCCTCTTAAAGAGAAAAAATAGAAAATCGCGGAATTCGCCAAAATTACATTTGGGGCTCAAATTTGCAGGGTTTTGAGCGGTCTTTTTTTCTAAAAGGTTGATTTATCAGCTTTTCGGGGGAATTGAGAGGGCTTTTTCGTGCAAATTTGAGAGGGATATGCAAAATTGGCGGTTTTGACGTTTTTCCGATTCGTGGCGTATGGTTGATTCATCAATTGATACGAAACCAAAGGAGACGATACGATGACTGAGGCACTTTTGACACACCGCCAACTATTTTCCATGACTCCGAAGAACCTTGAAAAGCGAATCTCGGAGCATTACTACCAAACACAAAACAGCAATTTGACGATCCAATATGCGCTGGCTTTGCGAGTCCGCTGCACGTTAGGCGCGCAAGAATTCAAGCATATTCTGCGGGATCTTATTCGCGAGCTTTTTCTGACGACCAAAGCGACGCGGACGATGAAACGATTCTTCTATTATTTCCAAGACTATTTTATGGCGCCTGAATGGCGGAGCCTGAAGCTGCGGGTATTTCCGTTGCGAAATTTTGGCGAGAAGGCGGTGACGTTAGTTCATTCCCTTATCTCGACTATCCGTCCTGATGAAACGAACGAACCTTGATGAACGTATATACTCTGTCCCCGACCTAATAAAGAAAGGAAGCGAAGAGATGAACCACAAATTAGTCGCAACATTTACCAACGAACACGGCAAACAGCACAATTGGACTTACAAAGGAATAGATACCGACCTGCCTGCGGAGACCATCAAAGAAGCCTGCGAATTATTGACCAGCTTAGACATTTTTGAACGGGACGGCGTGAAGCTTTTTGATACCGTCGTTACTTCGAAGATCGTGACGACGATCGAACACGAGATTTTTGACCGAAGTGCCGATTCTTCTGAGGAAGCGGAGGAAGTGACAGAAACGGCGTGCAGTTCTTCGAGTAAACGCGTGGAGGCTGTGGAAGTGCCTGCGTTTGTGGTAACTCACGAGAACCAGCCCGCCTTTCCGACTGTTACACTGCCAACTGTTCCTTTGCATCAGCTATCATCCAGCGAAACTTTGTCCGCATCACCTGCGGATTCCGTTAAAAATAGCCCGACAGAAGCGACGAGAGAGGCGATTTCAGCCTATCCAGCGAAGGATTCCCCGCCAAAATCGCGGAAACGGCTCCTCTCCAGTCTATTGCGGCGAGAAAAACGGCATCCTAAATAGCTCGTATCATTTAATGGCTTCCTTCAAGAACCAATCAGCTAAATTTAAATTTGGTCCAAGGTTTCAAGTAGTTAAGGAGTGCCAGTTCCTTCTCTGCAATCCGCCCAATTTTATTTTTGCGGTCATCTTTATGCGGGTTCAGAACAACCTGTAGTTCATTTTTATAGATACCAAAACGATCATTGCCGATCACGACATCTCCAAATTGAAATTCTCCATCGGCGTCGTGAGGAGGATTCGCCTCTCCCTTATAAATAACACGTGATTGCGTAGACCGGGCGACCAAAGCGTTGGTGTCCCCACGACGGAAATGCTGCATCTCACAAGCGATTTTCCATTCTAGCTCAGTCGTAGTTTCTAAAAAATCCACCTTCAGTTGAAGTTGATAACGGTCGACATCTGCCAAGGCTTTCAATTCCTCTTCCGTTGCGTACGCATTTCCGATAATGACATCATCGATCAAGCCGGTCGCAAATAATTTTTTTGCTTGTACGTCGATGGGCAGATAGCGGTCACTTTCTAAGGTAGGCAAGCCATCATTGACATTCCAAGGCCCCTGCTCCCCATGCTGACTTGCGACGAAAGCGGCCGTATGAATCCCATTCTTTTTAAAGCGTTCGCTGCATTCCAAGAAAAATTCCTCAGTTAATCCAGTGCCCACTTGCGGGTAAAAATTGTGACAACCGAATAAATAAGGTTTATTGGCTTGATAACTCAAAATATTCTCAAGATACGCCACATCATTACTCATATTCAATTCAATGATCAGCCCATAAGGATTGTAACTGATCAGTGCTTCGGTATTGCCATCAAATCCTTGATCCAAGCGAATCCCATCGACACCTAATTCTGCAAAAAAGCGTAGATCCTGATAACTGATTTTCAATTTTTCAAAAATACGGGGCGAAATATCGATGATCGTCAGATAGCCTAAATCTTTTGCAACGGCAACGATTTTAGTGAATTTCTCTTTAGTTGCAGGAATATCCTCAGCCTCGAGCATACTCATAAAGAGACGGGAATAGCCGTATTTTTTTCCAAGCTCTAAGTACTGCTTGTCCTTTGTAAAATCGCTATGGTCGGGATAAATCGAGAGTCCTAATTGTCTGAATGTCATGATTGCTCTACTCCTTCATAATAAAGTACCCCTGAAGCATTACTTCCTGTTAAAGGAATAATGGTTACTTCAGGATAGTGTTGTTTAATTGTTTGTTCAAAACTTTTTTGAACAACTAGATTGTGTGTCAAAACTGAGCCACTGATAGCGATCTTGCTTTGACTTCCTAATGACCCCGCCCGATCTAATATATCTAAAGCTTGTTCTGCTAACTGCTCTCCAGATTTTTTCATGATTGCTTGGAATGCTTCGTTTTGATCGCCGTGTTCGGCAAACTCTTTTCCATAAGCAGCCAGTTCGTTGCGGGAAAGACGATTGAACAAATGCACAGCTTCAAAAATATCCTTCACACCGATAATCGGTAAAATCAATGCCGTCAATTCCCCCACCTGTCCTCGGTCCGCCTCTTTCAACATCCCTTTAAACGCCTGCCGTACTAGATCATAGGCACTCCCTTGATCCCCTAATAACTGTCCCCAGCCGCCCGCTCGATAAGGTGTCTGATTAAAGCGTCCCAAAACGATCGAGCCTGTCCCCGCAATAACCAATAGTCCATTAGACCCTTGCAGACCTTTCAACAGTGCGAGTTCAGCATCGGAAAGCACGATAGTTGGTCGCTGTACTTTTTTTTCAATATATTCAGCAAGTTCTTTCTGATTTCCAGCGCTTTGACTACCCGCAACACCAGCTAAGATCAATTCGCACTTGTTAACTGGTAATTCTTCAAAGAGTTTATCCAAAGCAACCAAAATATTTCTCTTTGTCTGGTTAACATCAACGAAGCTGTTTCCAGGTCCGGCTGTTGTTTCGGCGATCAATTCCTTATTTGATGTATATGCTTGAGCGGTAATGTGCGTTCCGCCACTATCAATTCCAATTTTATACCGCATAAATTTTTCCTCCAAAAAACTTGACATGGAATAAGAATACGTTTACATTATATCTGAAATGAAATTTTATTTCAATAACATTGAAGAAATGAAATCGAATTTCTAAAAAGGGGAATGAGAAGAAAGATGAAGAGAAGGAGGTCAATAGATTACGGTAAGAGAGCATGGGAGGAACAAGAATGCCGATTTTTGCTAAAATTCAAGAACAAAAAGATGCTTTTTCAAAATCCGAGTTAAAAATCGCGCAATTCATTCTGGATCAACCAGAAGAAGTGTTGAAAATGACCGCGCAACAAGTGGCGACAGCGGCCAATTCAAGCAGTGCGGCAGTCATTCGTTTGTGTAAAAGATTGAAGGTATATGGATTCCCGCAACTTAAAATTGAATTATCCGCGGATTTAAGCAGCGGTGAATTAAGCCAAAAAATACAACCAGAAGTGCGAAAAAATGAGGCAATCCATTCAATCAAAGAACGATTATTACTAAACGTTCAAAGTTCATTAGCTGAAACCGTAGAAGAACTGGAAGATGCGCAAATCAGTCAACTAAGCCAATTAGTTGCTCGGACGACGCGTTTATTGGTTTTTGGCGTAGGCGCATCGAATTTAGTCGCTCAAGATATCGCCCAAAAGTGGGGAAGCATTGGAACGATCGTCAGCACGTTTAATAATCTAAACGACATCCTTCCAATAGTGGCAAATGCAAACAAGGACGATCTCTTGTGGGTCATATCGAATTCAGGCGAAACGCCAGAAGCGGTGCATGCGCTGAAGATTGCGAAAGAACAGAATGTTGCGACCATTACGATGACCAAAAAAGGCAGCAGCACGATCTCTGAACTCGGGGACATTGACATTCACACGAGTCAACCGATCGAGTTACCGGGGAAGATCGCTGCAACAGATTCGCTGATGTTACAGTTTATGGCTATTGATATTATTTTTTACGATTATGTCAGTCGATATTATGAAACCAGTATTTCCAAATTAGAGCAATCGTCAAAACTAGTGAAAAACTATAAGAAAAGTTTCTATAAAAAATAGAGAATACAGCGTTGCAAAAAAAGATGCCAGACCAACTTTTACTAGTTTAAAAACTGAAATAATTAAAATGAAAAAGGATGCCAGTCCAACTTTTCACAGTTTATCAGTTAGAGCAATCCCAATCGTTTTGCAAGCAGACAAACAGGAACCCTCCTAGTTGGATGGTATACGGCTTGAAAAGCAAACTTATTTTTCTGACAGGAAAAATAATTACATTAAAATGAAAAAGGATGCCAGTCCAACTTTTCACAGTTTATCAGTTAGAACGATCCCAATCGTTTTTCAAGCAGACAAAGAGGAACCCTCCTAGTTGGATGGTATACGGCTTGAAAAGCAAACTTATTTTTCTGACAGGAAAAATAAATACATTAAAATGAAAAAGGATGCCAGTCCAACTTTTAACAGTTTATCAGTTAGAACGATCCCAATCGTTTTTCAAGTAGACAAACAGGAACCCTCCTAGTTGGATGGTATACGGCTTGAAAAGCAAACTTATTTTTCTGATAGGAAAAATAAATACATTAAAATGAAAAAGGATGCCAGTCCAACTTTTCACAGTTTATCAGTTAGAACGATCCCAATCGCTTCTCAAGTAGACAAACAGGAACCCTCCTAGTTGGATGGTATACGGCTTGAAAAGCAAACTTATTTTTCTGACAGGAAAAATAATTACATTAAAATGAAAAAGGAGACTTACCATGGATAGATTCATGAAGATCATTGAAGAAAAACTTGTGCCGCCAATGTCTAAATTAGGGACACAACGACACCTATTAGCAATACGTAATGGGGTCGTGTCGACGTTGTCTCTCATTTTGATCGGCAGCTTCTTTCTAATTTTTGTAAATATTCCTTATAAACCAATCGCAGATTTATTGGCCCCTTACAGTGAAACCATCGCTCTCCCCTTCCGCATGACGATGGGATTAATGGCCATCTACGCAACCTTTATCATGGGATCTGACCTTGCGAAATCCTACAAGCTTGACCCGACAACCGGTGGAGTGTTGTCCTTGGGTGCCTTCTTCATGTTACAGATGCCCGTGAATGTGACCACGCCAGCAGATGCACCGTTAGGATTCGTTTTGCCAATGGCATCATTAGGTGCTTCCGGCATGTTCTCTGGTATTTTAGCAATGATTTTCTCTGTTGAAGTGTACCGTTTCTTCACCAATAAAAAAATCACGATCAAGATGCCTGAACAAGTACCACCGGCAGTCGCACGTTCTTTTGAAGCGTTGATCCCCGGAGCCGTTGTGCTGATCACGTTATGGATCATTCGTGATATCATCGGATTCGATGTGAATTCTGCACTGATGGCCATGTTCAAACCAATCACTGGTTTGCTAGGAAATAACCTGTTCGGTGCTTTACTGCCAATGTTCTTCATCCATTTATTGTGGTCATTCGGGATACACGGGATGAGTATTGTCGGGTCGGTCATCCGTCCAATTTGGCTAGTAATGCTAGATGATAATGCAAAAGCTCTTGCCTCAGGAACACCTGCGACAGAGCTGCCTTATATCGCACCGGAACAATTTTACCAATGGACAGTGACCATTGGCGGCGCAGGTGCAACGATCGTAGTTGCTGTGTTGTTCCTGTTCATTTGTCGGTCAAAATTTTTAAAAGAAGTCGGACGCTTCACCTTGATTCCCGGGATTTTCAATATCAATGAGCCGATGATGTTCGGTGCACCAATGATTCTGAATCCGTACATGTTCATCCCCTTCAATCTAGTACCGTTAGTATTAACGACGATCTCCTATTCCGCCATAAAATTCGGTCTTGTCAACGGGTTTAGCACCTACCAAGCGTGGACGCTGCCCGCTCCGATCGGTGGCTTTCTGAGTGCCGGAAACGATTGGCGCGTCGTGGTACTGATCCTGGTGAACTTACTCGTTGCGGGAATCATTTACTATCCATTTGTAAAAGCATATGACAAAAAGATGGTTCAAGACGAAATGGCGCAAGTTGAAACAAGTGCTGCTGAATAACTCGTTTTTCGAAGAAAGGATGGCGAAACTATGTATTGGTTTATCGTATTTGCATTTTTCTTAGTGGTGTTGACGATCAGTCAGTTCTCATTAAACAAGTTGGGAAAAAAAGGAGTTCGAATCCATCGTTGGATCTGGGCATTTGCTTCATTTCTAATCATGATCATTCCAAACATTTTGCTGCCTCATTTATCTGAACAAGTCAACATCTTCCTCTATGCATTGTGTGCGGTTTTCGCGGTCAATTTCATGATCGAACAAAGAAAATATGTAGAAGCGATGAACCAGCGTTTCCCCACACAATCGAAATGAAGGAATCAAATGAACCAGATGCACTGTAGACGGTCGGTAATTTGATCCTCCCTGTGATGTAACCGGTATTTAGTGAGGGTAAACTCTTACTATTTTAAGAATAAAAATCTGTTAGTTGACCTTGAAGTCTACTAACAGATTTTTTTATTTTCCTTAATTCATCCAAGCCTTTTTTGTCTGAGATTTCCTGTGTACAGCCCATCTACACAAGTTCCTACATGACGGTAACCTAACTCTGAATAATAAGTATTCAAAAACGGATTATCTTTTGCACAATCTAAGCGAACAGTCCTATGGTCTTTTTCCGCCTTCATTTCAATAAATTTCAATAGCAATTTCCCTAAACCCGGTTTATTTAATACCGTTGCAAGATGATGCACATAATAGGAGGGTTCTTTGCTGATCTTTTCCCATCTTGGGTCCTCTGTAAACAGCGCCGCAACTCCTACTATTGTCCCTTCTGATCTTGATCTGAGTACAAATAGTTTCCCTTGTTTTACGAGTTTATAGAAGTAGGATTGAGGGTATACATCGAAGTATTTGGTTTCGTTCCACTGATGGATCTCTTCCCTGTTCATCCACTCAATTCTGTCTTCAATTATTTTAACTATGCCAGCAACATCTACTTCTAAGGCCTTCTCAAAATAATAATCCATGATATCATCCTCTGTTCTAAAATATTCGGCAATTATAGCCTCATTTTTTACATTCAAACGCTCTTTGCTTCCTGCTATTTCAGTAGTGATCATTCCATAATACCACTATTTTAAAGAAAACAATTAGGTTTTTTTGGAGGAAATCAATTGATGACAAATAAAAAATCCACTCAACTATTTTTGAGTGGATTCTTTCATATCCGTCGCAGTCAACGAATGAGATTTGCTAAATTTTTGGTGTCCTGCCTCAATCGATCGCCTTGTTTACACTTTTCTATACCGTCTTAACCCAACGATATTGAGTAGTGTAAAGCCAACAATAAACACGACAAGCATTCCCAGATCCAAGGAGATCTCCGACCAGCCTTGGCCCTTGATCATGATAGCCGTCAGTGCTTCTCCTGCATAGCGCAAAGGGAAAATATAGGCAATATTTCTTACCCAAGAGGCCATACTGTCTAAAGGAATCAAGCCTGAGAAAAATACTTGCGGAATCACAACTAATGGGATGAATTGCACCATTTGAAATTCTGAATTCGCAAAGGTGGATACGAAGATGCCCATTGACAATGCGGCGAGTGCGGTCAATACGTTCGTTACGAGCACCCACATCAAACTGCCTGCTATTTGCAAGTCTAGTAGATAGATTGAATAAAAGACAATGAGTAATGTTTGCAAGATGGCAAATATCCCGTAGCCAGTCAGATAGCCTAGGACGATTTCGCTTCGCTTAACAGGTGTCGCCAGCAGACGCTCTAATGTGCCTGAAGTTCTTTCTCGCAATAAGGCAATTCCTGAAATTAAGAAGACAAAGAAGAAGACGAAAAAGCCAATCAAGATAGGAAAAATTTTATCAAAGAACGAGCTGTCTGCCTCACCGTAAACATAGGCGTTCTTTATTGAGAAATTCTCGATCTGCACACTCTGCCCCGTCTCCATGGCAAGCTTTTGCACATCGGTGCTTAGTTCCTTTAGTTTATTGGTGGTCAAAATATTTTGAAATAAGGCTTTTACTTTAGCAGTATTGCTGGGATCTTCATTTTCATAGGAAATATGGAAGGTCGACTTGTCTAACGTGATAAAGGCGTCTAAGTTATCTTTTTGCATTTTTTCTTTGATGTTGTCTGAATGATCGTAAGTCTTCACTTTTACCTCGTCGGAAGGAAAGCTGTCTACTAATGCACGAGGAATCGTCTTATCAACGCCCACCTTTACATGGGTCTCGGCATTTGTATCAAACACCACATTCATCAAACTTAAAACAATGATCGGGGCAATCAGCATCAGGGCTAACGTGCGTTTGTCCCGAATCAGCTCCTTGACTACTCGTGTCACCATGGCTCGGAAACGAATCATCGTACACGCACCTCGGCTTTCAAGAATACTTCCTCGATACTTTCAGCATGGAACGCTTTCTTTAGCTCACTAGGTGTACCCAGAGCAAACAGCTTCCCATCGATGATCAACCCTACATAATCGCATTTTTCAGCTTCATCCATGACATGCGTCGTCACGATGATCGCTTTTTGGTCCTCTGCCAATGCCCGTAATTGTTCCCAGATGGTGACCCGCAAGCTAGGATCGATCCCTACCGTTGGTTCATCCAGAATGATCAGATCGGGATTGGCTAATAAGGTGATCGCTAACGAAAGGCGTCGCTTCATTCCCCCTGAATACGTTTTTACCGGTTTATCCATAAAGGGCATCAAATTGACCAATTCCATCCTTTTTGTCATGGCGTCTTCTAGAGCTGATCCTGTGAGTCCCATCAAGTTTCCGAAAAAAACTAGATTCTCCTTTGCGGTCAGCTCTTCATAAAGTGCATCGCTTTGCCCCATATAGCCGACGCGCCCTAAGACCTTACGATCAGGCATCCTGTTGCCGAAAATTTCCGCGGAGCCTTGATCCAGTTTTTCCATTCCCATCAAGCATTTGATCGTGGTTGTTTTTCCTGCACCGCTGGGACCTATCAACCCTAAAATGGTTCCAGAATCGAGTTCGATAGTTACGTTGTCTAGCACGGTTCTTTTATCAAATGAAATGGACGCATTCGTCATGTTGGCTACGATACGTTTCTCTTTTGGCATGCACGCTCACTCCTTGATTATTAATGGACATCGTGTCTATTATCTAGTACTCTTCGTAGTATAGAATAATTTAAAAAAACAGCAAGCATTTTGAATACTTAATGGACACTTAAAAAAAATTGATTACTTATTCAAAAGGAGACACCCATGGAAAAAGAAAAAGACATTCGCTTTTATAAAACAAGAGAGCGAATCAACGACGCAATGATCCGTTTATTGAAAGAAAAAAGCTTCGATCAAATCACGGTCAAAAACATCTGCGACTATGCTGAAATCAGCCGCAGCGGGTTTTATTTACATTATTTAGATAAATACGATCTAGTAGAAAAACACCAAATAGAACTAATCACTCAGGCGAATACACTCCTGGAAAGTGCTTCGCAAACCCATCTAACGAAGGAAACATTGATGCTGCACATGCTAAATTACTTGAAAAACGAGGGACAATTAGTGGCTCTGTTGATTTCTGATCACGGGTCCTCCGAAATACAAGCGCAAGTAAAAGCAGTTATAAAAAAGAACACGATGGAAAATGGCCTCTCCCATATCAATATTCAACTGGAATCCGAAATTGAAAAAGAATACTTTGTCGCATTCTTTAGTAACGCCTTATTTGGCGTGTTACAGGAATGGATCAATAACGGTCAGAGAGAGACCCCAGAATACTTGGTTCATATGATCAATAAAATCATTACGTTTGATTTGGTCTGATAACATGAAAGCCACTACCTGCGACTGTAGATTAGCAGGTAGTGGCTCATTTTTTTATGCGACGTAAGGAGGTTCCGTTTCACACCCCTGTTGAATTTCAGGCTGCTTCCTTGATTGATTTTTATAGACTGGCTTCCAGCCATTCTTGATAAACACTCAATTGTTCTGGTGTGTTAAAAAATGTTCCCCAGCTTCAAAAATCGTCACTTCACTTTTTGTAGCTTCAGAAAATGTCTCCAGAGTCTTTCTTGAGGTCAGAAAATCTTTTGCGCCATATAAAATCTTGGTTGGGGCTGTCCATTCGATGGGATGCTCGACGACGTAAGAATAATACGCCCAATCCAATGTTTTATCTGGTGTCACGATCCTTTTTTCTCGTTTCAAATCCTCAGGAGTCACTTGAGACCATAACATCATGTTTTCAATCAATTCCTTCATATCAACGATCGGTGATAGTAAAAAGCTCTGATCAATCTTCATATTTTGGCAGGCCAACATGCCAAAGTACGCCCCAATACTGCATCCAAATAGCGACAAGCAGTCTGCTTGCTCTTTTAATTCAACCAGAATTTTATTCACATCGGCTACAACGTTTTTCGGATTCAACGTATCCGTCTCCTGTTTACGTTCCCCATGCTCCGGCAAATCAAAACTCCAGACTTGATAGCCTTTTTTTGCGGCATATTCTGCTAAAAGCTGAATCACGGTATCCTCTTTGTGGGATTGGTCTCCATGAAATGCGAGAATCACTTTCTTACTTGCCTTCCCCCAACAAGTAACTGGAATCCCTTGAATCTTTTTTTGATCCTGTTTCATTTGTTCTCCTCCGAAATTTTTTTGTTAATGAGTTTCTCTCAACAGAATCCAAAATAGATTTTGAATTCTATCTATTTATTCTGCTTAATTTTCAGTACCTTGTGATTGTTCTGATTTTATTCTATAGTTAAATAGTACAAAAACACATTCCGGTTGGTAGTCCGGGAGCACAGCAAAACTGTGTCAGTAACCTTCCCTCCAGGTCGTCCCGTACAATCTATAAAAAGGAGGGGTCATCATGAATTTAACAATATATTTTGATGGCAGCTTTTGGTGCGGATTGGTGGAATATCAGGAACAAGGAAAAATGCAGGTGTTACGGCATATTTTTGGACCTGAACCCAAAGATTCGGAAGTTTTGGCATTCGTTAACACGTCTTTATTGTCAGAGCTAGCGCAAGTGCCTTTTGTTACGATTGATACTGAGAAAGTAGCCGTTCGAAGGATCAATCCAAAGAGAATGAAACGGTTAGTAAACAAAGAAAAAGTGAAACCCGTTTTTTCTACGAAGGCTCAGGAGGCGTTTAAAAAAGCTCAGGAAATCAAGAAACAAGAGCGGAGATCAACATCAAAGGCAAATAAAAAAGCGGATCAGAATCTAAGATTTCAAATGAAGCAGTATAAAAAGCTTCAAAAGAAAAAAGGACATTGATCACTATCAATTAGAATAAAACAGATTGTGACCGCAAAACGAACTAGTTCATCTGGTTCTTTTTTTTCTGCAATTGTTCATGATTTCTATGCTATAGACCTATACTTAGGAGCTTTTTCATACTGGCAATCTTCCGTTTGCTGACTTTCTACCTTGCTATCATCTACCATTCTCTGTATAATTTTCATTATTAATTCAGAAGGGGATTACAATTTGAAATTAGATATGGTTGGTATTGTTACTAAAAACATGGAACAAGCAATAAAATTCTATGAAACGCTAGGATTTACAGCTCAAGGCACATCGAGTGACGACTATGTGGAACTCAACAACAAAGGTGTTAGAATTTCACTTAATACAAGTAAAATGGTCTCTGGAATCTATGGCTATGATCCAGATAAAGTAGGCGATAAGATTGAATTAGCCTTTTTATGCGATTCTCCTAAAGAGGTTGATGAGCTTCATAACAAAATTGTAAAATCAGGGTATGAATCTTTTAAGGAACCGTGGGATGCCTTTTGGGGGCAAAGATACGCCATTGTCAAAGATATTGATGGTCATTTACTAAGCATTTTTTCAAATCTTCCGACTAAATAATTTATTACTTTAAGCTTGCTCTGCAAGCTTTTTTATTTTTCAAAAAAGTCATTGATTGCCCCACCTACAAGACTATTCCTCACTCCTCCATTACTGTAGAGAGATCCCCTCAAAAAAAGCCGTTAGTTCCTGTTAGATTATTGGTTGCGGCTTATAAAATGTTGTCAATCCTTCTATTGCATTAAAAGAGTAATTGTCATTCAATGTAAAAAAAGCAACTACTTCCTCATCTTGAATGACCAAGGAAGTAGCTGCATCTAAGCTCATAATGTTACATGAAAAATTCTGGCAACTAGAAATACGATCAATTGAGATACGGTCCATCTTTCGATTAACCATTCTATTTTTCCTTTTTTAGTTCATTTTTCTTACACTATTCTGTATTTTTTTTCATTTAATCTTTTATCCTTAAGAAAAGAGGAACATTATCGATTACCAGAGGAGATGAAATTTACGATTATAGATAAGGAATAAGAAGTAGCTATCATTTTTCAGACGTATATTCACTGAAAAAAACCCGTCAATGATTGCTTCATCAACGGGTAAGAGCTTATATGCAAAAACCTACATTTCCTAATGCAGCATTAACTAGACCAGGTTCGAAGGGCATAATATCAGCTTTGCAAAACCAAAATGTTTTCCTATTCAAGTGTAGTCTAGTTTTTGCATATTTTTTTCACAAAAATGTAAAATCTTCCCAATTTTGTTAACTTTCTTTGTTTTCTTTCAACGCAAGATAGCTTGCTAACCATTTAACTGGCGTCTGTTGAAACGCATCTTTTGTCGATCCTGCAATATGTGGAGTACAGACAACGTTATCTAAAGTACAGATTGGATGTCCCTTAGGCAAGGGCTCCAAATCAAATGTATCTAGAGCTGCTCCAGCAATTCGATGAGACTTTAAGACTTCGATTAATGCTTCTTCATTAATAAGGCCAGAGCGCGCCGTATTAATCAAATAACTGGTTGATTTCATCATGGCTAGCTCTTTTGCACCAATAAGATGCTTAGTTCCTTCTGTCAAACGGGCATGTAAACTAACCACATCCGACTGAGACAAAAGTGTCGGTAGATCGACAAAACAAACATCACTTGAGTTCTCTGATATCTGATAAGGTTCATAGACATAAATGGTTTTAGCACCTAATCCACGAAGTAATTGAGCAACTAATTGCCCAATTTTACCGAATCCAACAATACCAAAAGTTAAATATTGTATCTCGCGTGAAGAATTTATTCGTTCAGGATTCTTTCGCCACTGTGCATTTGTCTGCAGATCAACAAATGTTTGCCCAATATTACGAAGTGCAGCAAACATCATCCCAATCGTGAATTCAGCGACCGCACGAGCATTTCGTCCACTAGTATTGATTACATCAATGCCCGCTCGACTAGCGGCATACTCATCTACATTTTCAATGCCACCTCTAAAAACTCCAATCGTTTTTAGATTTGGACAAGCTTCAATTAATTTTCGACTAACTGGATAAAAATGAACGAGTAACAGTTCTGGATCTGCATCAATAATTTGCTGATTAATATTGTCTGGAAAGGCCTGGTTTGGACCCTTTTGTTCAACCAGTAAATTAATTTTTTGAAGTTCCTCGATGGATTCAACCGGCCATTGGTAGGCAAAAACTTTAAAGGGGTCCTTACGATGGAAAGGTGCCTCCATCCAGTTTTTCGAAATCAGTAAATCTCCTATGACTACCGTTCTCAATGATTTATCCCTCCTAGTATACTTGTTTAATACTTACCATTTGAGCCAGTCATATGAATTTTATGTTTCACAGCTTCTCCCAAAACTTCGCTAATAGATCGATGTAAATCAGCTGGCAGACAGTCTAGTCTTTGATTTTCCTTTAAAGCCTCCTCATATCCTTGCCGATTTGCAATTCGTAGATCTGAAAATAAATTGATTTTAGCAATACCATGTTTAAATGCTTCTTGTAATTGATCTTCAGGAGTTCCTGAACCTCCATGCAATACTAATGGTACTTTGGAAATTGCATTGATTTCTTCAAGGCGCTGAATATCCAAGTCTGGCAAAGATTCGTATATTCCATGAGCAGTTCCAATTGAAACTGCTAAACAGTCAACATTTGTCAATTTAATAAATTTCTTAACTTCCTCTGGTGAAGTTAATTGAATTTCTGCTTCATCTTCATTTCCACCAAGCTCTTTTCCGGCAACATGTCCGAGTTCAGCCTCTACTGAAACATTGTATTGATGTGCATAGTCAACTACTTGTTTTGTATTTGTAACATTTTCTTCAAACGGTAGCACCGACCCGTCATACATAACCGAACTAAATCCATTTTGAATGGCACGTTTGATTAATTCGAAATCAGTAGCATGATCTAAATGCAACGCAATTGGAACACGATACCGACTAGAAACACCTTTCACAACCGAAGTGATGTAATCCATACCTTTTCCTACTAAATCGCTTTCTAATGCCATTAAAATAATAGGTGACCCTTCTGATTCCGCAGTATCTAAAATCGTACGAATCATATGGTTCTCAGTAATATCAATAGCTGGAATTGCATATTTTTCTGTTCTTGCTTTCTTTAACATTCCATTTAAATTTTCATACATGGTTTATTCCTCCAATTTTATTAATGCCAAGTTGGTCGTAAAACATTTTCATATTCTCGATAGTTTTGATATTTTTTGTTATAAATGTCTTGATTTTCTTTATTTGGTAAATAAGTGTCCATTTTGTTTAAATGCATGCTTCGTTCAACTGCATCGTCAATGTTCTTGTATACCTCCGAAGCAACACCTGCACATAGCGCCGCGCCAAGACAGCCTAATTCTTGAACTTTCACGACTTCAATTGGTTTTTGCAGAATATCAGCAAACATTTGTAGCCATTCTTTCGAGTTGACAACGCCACCAGCTAAGCGAATTTTCTCAATATCGACGCCACCAAATTGAGTAAGGTAATCAATGTGGTGTTTATGACGGAAAACAATTCCCTCATACACTGAACGAATGAGTTGTGCCCGTGTATTCCAAGCTTTCATACCCAGGAAACAAGATTTCTGTTCACTTCCATATAGAAATGGTAAGAAAATAACATCTTCTTCGGATGGTATCGTCTCACGAACACAATGATTGCTATAATCATAAATCGACTGACCATCAGGTAGTTCAATATCTTTTAAGATTTCTTGTAAAAACCACTCTAAATTACTTGCTGATGTTGGGCTAGCTTCCGTCACTAAATATTTATTTGGCGGGAAAGCTGTACACATAAAGATGTTTTTGGAGACTACAGGTGTGCTTTGGACAATTTGGTTGATTGACCACGTTCCTGCAATAACAGACATAACTTTGTCTTGTACTGCTCCTGTAGCCAAAGTCATTGCATGAATATCATGCATTCCTCCTGCAACAGGAGTCCCTTCTTTTAAGCCCGTTAATATTGCTACATCCTTCGTGATATATCCACTAACGTCAGTTGCTTTTTTATTTTCAGGTAATTTTTTGATTAGCGACTCCAGCCCATACTCTTTTAATAAATCAAGATCATAGGTATTATTTTCAACATCCATTAAACCTGTGGCAGTCATATCAGTCAATTCACCATAGGGCTGGCCGGTCAACCGAAATTTCACGTAATCTTTACACATAAAAACATAATCTGTCTCAGCTAAAACTTCTGGTTTATTTTCCAAAAACCATTTCAAAATAGCCGTTGGTTGACCATGCCAAACTTGTTGGTGTGTTTTTGGCAATACTCGATCAAATGTACCGTCTTCAAGCCATTGATCAGAATATTTAGTTCCTCGGCTATCCGTACTAATAATTCCGTTGTATGCAGGCGTGCCGTCTTTCTTAGTTAAGTACAACCCATTACCATGACCGGTTACTCCCACGCCAACTATATCTTCTTGGGAAACACCACTATTCTTTACAATATCTTGCATTACTTTAATGTTTGCTTGCCATAACTGTTCACTATCTCGACTCGTGTGGCCAGGAATATTTGAAAACATACCTATTTTTTGTGTTGCCAAATAGATTTCTTTTCCTTCTTTATCGTATAATGCACCTTTAATTGTAGTGCCCCCATTATCTAATCCTAAAAAAACTTTTTCTCCCAATGAACCCTACTCCTCTCATAAAAAAGAACCGTCTCCAAAGAATAAAGGTCAGATGACCCCTACTCAGTAGATAAACGGTTCTTTTCAACACCAGATTATTTTGTTTTTGGTTTTTGTTCAGTTCTTTTGAATCAATGCTTAATCAATATATCCTCTAATGAAAACGTTGTCAACACATTTCACAAAGAAATTTTTCATGTAGTGGTAATTATTTCATAGTCCTTTATTCCTTTTTGTGAATATCTAGCTGTATCCTAGATCCTCAATCCCCCAATCCTTATTCACTTGATTCGACAATTCAATGTATTATTCAAATTTATTTATTTTTTTACTTGCGTTCTCATTTACTTATTGCTAGAATCATAGCAGATTCAATAAAACAAAATATTTTTTAGTTGATAGAGAATAGAATCAGCTAAGCACCTCTTTAATATAAAGGGGATGCTTAGCTGATTTTTTTATTGAATCTACCTTTTGTTCAGTTTTGAATCATTGCAGCATTGCCCAAACATTCAGTTTTTTTAATCAATGCAGACGAATATAACTCAATGTTTTGGGAGGTCTATAATGAAAAATGTGAAAAGTTTTATTGGCTTTGCTTTTGCTGGAATTTTTGTCATGAGTTCTGTATGGTCGACATTCGGTGAATATGGAATTTTCTTTTCTTTCATCGGTGGTACGATCATTATTACGTCTCTATGGTACTTAAACCATTATTGGGATCTAATCCACAACCACGAAAATGCCGCATTTGTCGACATGGCGATGGCTATAGGGATTGCCGGAATTGTTCGTGACTTTTTACTTAAGGGCACTCATGAACTCGTTTTGTCTTTACCGACATTATTTTTCGTTTTACTAGGTGGTACATTAGCTGGAGTGACTGCTTATTTTATCGAAAAATATGATCAAAAGGAGGCAAAAAAATGACAATCGCTCAAGCTATTACAACAACAGTTGGCGCTTTTATTTTTCCATTACTTGTTCGCTTAATGTGGGGGAAAATGGTAGACGAATGGAAAGCTTTCGGTGGACTTGCAGCTATCATACTGATTGTGATGCTTTCTTGGAGTCTAAATCATGGTGCAGCAGTTCCATTTATTTATCAAAGTGGCGGTATCTGGATTGATCAAGCAAACGCAGTTGCAATTGGTGTGTTTATCACCACTCTGATGCACAGGCAAAGCCTAAAAAAAAGTCTTCCTACTATTGCCTCTGCGGTATTAGCAGGAATTTTCAGTGGCTGTATTCTATTCCTTCTCTTTCAGTAATTCACCAGATGGTTAGATCACTTGAAGTGGCACCAGTAAAGCCAGATCTAAGTGCATCTTTCAATATTTCATTGCTACAAACAAAGCCACCAATCAGGAAGTCAGCATCCTGACGAATCTCTTTAAATTCTTTGATAAATTGCATGGCATAACTTGCCGGACGAATTTCAAAGATCCATGCAGGAGAGGAAGCGATAATTTTCTTCGCACTATCAATTGAGCGAGAATCGATTAATGTTAATAGTTGGATGGTAACCAAGCCTGCCTTTTGGGCCCATTTTAATTTACTTGCAGAGTTACTGATAACATAGTCAATATCAAACTTGTCCTTTAGTAACTTAATCCCTATTTGGTCAGCAGTGAATCCACCTATTAACTCTAAATTTACAGCAACTTGTTTCCCATTCTTATGACATTGATTAACCAACATATCTAAATTACCGATATGACAGTTTGCCAAAAGAATGACGTTTACGGAACGAATCGTTAATGCTTTTTTTAAAGATTTAATATTCGTAATAGAAATCATAGAGATGTTTGTATGCATCGATCATTCTCCTTCTTTGATATCGCTTTCTAATTATAACGAATTTTATCTTAAAATCAAGAAACCAAATAGCAAAGGATGATTACCAATGAAAAAGACGAAAATTTTACTTGTTGCAGATGGCGGCGTCACCCCTGAATTAATGCAAAAATTTTATGAACTAGAGAAATTAGGCGCTGAAGTCACCATGATTGAGGACAAAGATATGAACAGCATGGGACCCATTACTAATCGGATGCTTTTACTTGAGCAAGAAGGAATTGACAAAGCACCTAACTGTGATGCACTACTCAGTGCTTGTGAGGACAAAGATATTATCGTCGTTCATGTTGCTTCAATCAACAAGGATGTTTTAGAAAAGGCCAAAAATTTGAAACTAGTAGCTGTTTTAAGGGGCGGAGTAGAAAATGCAGATCTGGCGCTTTTAAAAGAAAAACAGATTCCATTGATCCATGCACCTTGGCGTAGTGCGCATGCAGTTGCTGACTTTACTGTTGGAATGATGATTGCTGAAAATAAAAACATCGCCCGTAGCTACCATGCCATTCTTGAAGGAAACTGGAGAAAAAATTATACCAATCAAGCATATATCCACGATTTGCGAACACGGACTGTTGGAATTTGCGGATTTGGTTATATTGGTCAACGCGTTGTAGAACGTTTGCGTGGATTTGGCTGCAAAATATTAGTTACCGATCCTTTTGCTAAAGCTGAAGATGTCAGTAAAGCCGGTGCAACGCTGGTTACCAAAACAGATCTTCTCGCACAATCTGATTATATTAGCCTCCACCTTCGCTTGACTAAAGAAACAACTCATTACATTAGCGCTGAAGAATTAAAACAAATGAAAGAAACAGCTTATTTAATCAACACTGCACGTTCTGGCCTAATCAATACCGCTGATTTGATTGATAGCCTACAAAACAAAGCAATTGGCGGTGCCGCAATCGACGTTTTCGATGATGAACCACTTTCAGCAGACAGTCCTCTTTTGAACTTAGATAACGTCACCTTAACTTCACATATTGCCGGAACTTCTGCCGATACCATGCGCAATTCTGCTGAAATTGGATTCGAAAACTTAAAAGCATATATACAAAATCAACCGATGCCCAATGTATATCCACTTTAATATGACATAAATAGATAAACATTTTTTTTACTTTAACCAAACAAATGGTACGTTTCTACTTCACTCTAGAAACGTACCATTTTTCTTTTTTTTAATAGCGAATTCTCTACGTTTTTCTATATAAACGCGAATCGCCTTTTCTACTAGATTTGAGACACAAACTTGAACACATTTTAGTATAACTATTCCATTTCTATCTTTACGTAAAGTTGTCTATAATTTGATACTAACACCCGTTCATAAAACTAAACGAATAGTTACGATCATCTTCAATTGCTTTAACTCTTTTTCTTCCTTCTTAAGAATTCATATACGCCAATCAAGAATAGTATCATTAATCCCACCAATGCATAGATCACATTATCCTGATCACCCGTTTTTGGGTACGACTTTCCCGTGTAGTTCTCTCCACCTCTAGACACCCCTGTATAAAAGGTTGTCGTCTTTTGCTGACTGTTTCCATGGTTATTCGTTGGTGCTGCAGAATTCTTTTTGTACACATAAGTGACGGTTTGTTCTTTATCCGTGAAGAATCCTTTTTCATTTTCAGGTGTTTTTATCAACGTATACCCCTCAATTTTTTTAGCTTCTGACGTGTAAGCCTCATTGATTTTTCCTGACAATAGAATGGCGTCAGCCACTGCTTTTCCAGAGTCATCCACGTAGTTCACAGTGACCTTCTGAGCTTGATCCGGTTTCACAGGTGCCGGTGTATTTTTCGTATAAATGTACGTGACTGTTTGCGGTTCTGACGTGAAAGCACCCTTTGCATTCCCTTGAATTTCTTTGAATGTGTACCCTTCGATCGCTTGTTGTTCCGTCGTATACGTTTCTCCGACATTCCCAGACTTCGTTGCGTCGGGTGCAAGCTTAGTTCCCTCTTTATCTTGATACTTCACCGTGACGTCGCCCCCGGCCACCGGGATGACTGGATTTTTCGTATAGATATATGTCACTGTTTGCGGTTCTGACGTGAAGACACCCTTTGCATTTCCTTGAACCTCTTTAAACGTGTACCCTTCGATCGCCTTTTGTTCCGTCGTATATGTTTCCCCGATATTCCCAGATAATGTTTCATTCGAAACATCCGCAATTTGATTACCCGCCGTATCGACATAGTTTACTTTCACATCGGCACCCTTCACGGGGTTCTTAGAATAAACATAGGTGACTGTTTGCGGCTGGTCGCTGAATACGCCAGTCGGACTTCCTTGAACTTCTTTGAATGTGTACCCGTCGATCACTTTTTGTTCCGTTGTGTATGCTTCTCCAATGTCCCCAGTTAACGTTTCCTCTGAAACACCCGCGATTGGGGTCCCCGCCGTGTCGACATATTTCACTTTGACAGTAGACAAATCTTTAAAGGATAGGGAAAGTAGACTCTCTAACTCAAAATCTATATATTCAAAATGATAGATAGTATTTAAATTAGAAGTAAAATCTTCTCCAGAATACTCAATTGAATCAAAATTAGAATAGCCGCTATTCATGTTTTTGATTAAGTTGTAATCAACATCGTTTTTCAATGTAAAATCATACGATTCCGTTTCATAATTAAATTTAACGTTATAATTTAAAGGAATACCATTCACTTCTATATTGAACATCGAATCACTCTCATATTCAGTCCCGAATGCTAATAATCGATCTGGTGAGTTAAGAGGAAATCCTTCCGGCTTAACAAAAAATTCACTTAATGGAATAGAAAATTCTTTATAATTATTGCGACTAATTGAAAATACACGTTGAGAAGCAGTGCTCTCCATTTCGATTCCCCCGGAACGAATTGACTCAGACTTAGTATTTTCGAAAAATCGTTTAAATATATTATCAAAATGAATTGGCTCACTAAAAGGATTAGATTCGTTGTCCACTTGGAGAGAAGACAGGGATCTCAAATTGTATAAGGGGGAATAATCTAAATTGTACAAATAGTTTAAATTACCCAAAGGTTCAAACGTCACCAAGTGAAGACTCTCTGCATATTGTAAGCCTTCTAAATTTATTATCGAAGGATCTAAATTTATTGAATCTAATTCCCCAATTTTATCTTTTGTTAACTCGTCACTATTAGTAAGACCCATAGTCGTGATAATACGTTGTTGTAACGATTTATCCGGCATCCAAGAATCTATAGATTCAATTTTATTGTTATCCGCATTATTCGAACTCATTGACGAATCGGCTTGAGTATTGTAATCCTCACTCGTTGTCGCTCCAAAAACATTTTGTATTGGATACACTCCTTGCAAAAGCATTACCATAATAACTAGCTTTACACTTTTTTTCATTTTTATCCCTCTTTCTATAATAGACATCCCAATAATTTATCTGTAACAACAAAACCTATATTAACTAAGTATACATCCATAAATTCTTGACAAACCGCCAAAAAAAAATGAAAATAAGAAAAAATTGTCGTAATTAGAATTTTTCGAGGTTCAACTATCGGGCATTCGATGCAATCAAAAATGAATTATTGCTCAGATAAAACATTGGGAGGAAAGATTCAAGAAGAATAAAGTTGATGATAAATGTTATATCCGAAAGTGTTAATCATAGACAGGTCTTCGAAGAAACTTTTTAAGAGAATCGAAATGTCTTTCCTAACAATAGTGATTAATATAAAAAGGAATTTTTAACAGAATATAAACCGTAAGGCTGTATTCTGTCGAAGGTTTTGTTGCAAAGTTTAAGATAGTGACAAGCCTCTCGTTTCTCACCTAAATTGCGCTGGAATCCCTAACCAGCTTTTAATCTATGTACAAACCGAAAAGCCAAAAAGAGTTCATTCTTTTCGGCTTTTTTGTATATACCTTGAATTGCTCCCTTGGCAGTCTGTTAGCTGAAAGTGTAAAACAGTTGTATAAGTTCTACCCTGTCGATCTTCCGACCAAAAAACTTCCACCCCTTAAACAAATCCAAAACAGCGCGTGTCTCCTTAACTTGATCATCAGCTTCCCCTTCTTGGCATTTATTTTTAGGAAGCGGGTCTCGACTTATACACTTAGTTTGACCCTTCAAGACACTAAAACACCCCCTAAGTTAGACCTAAAAATCTAACTTAGGGGGCGCACTTCATGCCCGCTTCTTTTTCCTACCTACCCGTACAGCCCCATCGCTACTGTCCAAGTTCCTTCAGCATATCCTCATGCGAGATACTTTCGTCTTTTTCAGTATGCTTTTCTGTTAATCCTTGATACGTATGATAATCAATCAGATTCTCTGCCGCACTCAGCGATTCGCTGCGAACAAAATCAGACAGGGAGGACCCTTTGAACTTAGCCGC
This sequence comes from Enterococcus sp. AZ048, assembly GCF_051715125.1. Classification (NCBI taxonomy): domain Bacteria; kingdom Bacillati; phylum Bacillota; class Bacilli; order Lactobacillales; family Enterococcaceae; genus Enterococcus; species Enterococcus sp. AZ048. Next base: position 868,754 of record NZ_JBIOTD010000002.1, read on the forward strand.
GCGCGCTAAAAAGCTTTTTTCTTCTTCACTGACTCGGATCGAGAGGGTCGCCATCATTAGCACTCCTTTTGTCTTACTTCTGTCTTTCACACCCTCATTGTATGGTCTATGGATGAGGGAGTCAATTTGGAAATGGGTTCAGAATGGAAAAATAGCTGCCTAGTGACAGCTATTTTTTATTTTGTTTGCCAGACTCTTTTAAAATCGTTCTTATAATGTTTCTTCTTGAATCGCTTGGAATAGATAGCGTTTAGCAAAATAGATAGAAACAAGCAAGGTCGTAAATTCAGTAACTGGCTGTGCGATCCATATCCCATCTTTTCCTAAAAATAGAGGAAGAATAGAGATAGCGAATCCATACATGATAAGTTGCTTGAAAATATTTATATTAACAGCGATTTTTGCATAGCCGACTAAAGACAAATAGCCGGGAAGCAATGTAGTAACAGCCATTAATGGCATCAACGCGCCGTATAACTTGAGTCCATGTGAGGCAATTTGTATTAGCTGGTTATCGTTGCTGAATATAGAGACGATGGTGTCAGAAAAAATAACTATCAGCAGGGTGCAGCCCGTTAAAAATATAAAACAAGTGATCAGGGACAATTTAATTGTCTCACGTACACGTTTTAGATTATTTCGTCCAATATTAAAACTGATAATCGGCATACTACCTTGAGCGATTCCGCTTAAGACCATTGTTGCAATCATCACAACTGAAGTAATGCTGGCCATTGCACCGATATACAGAGTGCCTCCGTAATTTTGTAAGGCCCAATTTGCAATAATTTGAGCAACACTGACAGAAAGTTGATTAAACATAGGAACCATACCGATTGAGAAGATGGCTAAAAAATTGTCTTTATGAATACGATAATCTTCTTTTTGCGGCTTCAAAACGGACTGTGGTCGGAAAAGATAAAGAACTCCGGTAATAGTAACTACTATTTGCGCAATCACAGTAGCAATCGCAGGTCCTTCGATTCCCATATTCAATTTGAATATAAATAACCAATCCAAGACAACATTGACGACAGCGCCGCTAATCATGATCATTGCTGAGACAAAGGGACTGCCATTTGCCCGAATGAGCATTGGAATAACAAAACCTAGAATTGAAAAGATTGTTCCTATCATCAATACAGATAAAAAACGATCCGTATAGTTCAATATTTCGTTATTAGCCCCCAACAAACGATAAATAGGCGTTTTAAAAAGATAAAAAGCAAGGGTTAAACTAGTACCCGTTAAGATAGATATACTCAATGCATTTCCCAGTAATTGGCGGGCTTTCTTAAAATCTTTTCTGCCTAATTCTGTTGAGATATTCGCTAAAGATCCAGTAGCTATACAAGCCGAAATAGCAATAATAAAAGTAGTAAGCGGCATAGAAACACCTATTCCTGAAAGAGCAAGAGGTCCATGATGATTGGGTAAATTTCCAATAAATGCACGATCTATCATCGTATAAGCAGCATTGATGACTAATCCTAAAATGGCTGGTAAAGAATAAGTTACAAGTAATCTAGGTATAGATTGTTTCTCTAAATGATTCATCTGACTCAACTATCCATCTCCTCATATCTATTATAGAGTCATTATATCGCTAATTAAAATAAAAAAAACTAATAAAAACGTGTCAGTTGATTTTGCTGAAAAAGACAACTACATGTGATTTTTCCCATTCTCACGAATCTCGTCAATCAAACATTCATGAGAATTATTCGCTAAGGAAGAAGCTCTTTGTGCAAATAACAGGACCTGAAGCCCCACGTTAATAGCTTTTATAAATTTCAATTGCAAGCTCCCTCGCAATTGACGACATAATGCATCTATAATATACTTATTAAGATTTATTGTCAACAGCATGAATAACTGTCCGAAGAGCTTAAACGTATACAAGGAGGAAGAAGGATATGACTAAAGAAATAAGTTTACAACACAACGTCATTTTTAATACCGTCTGTTTGACCGTAAAAGAAGGTGCTGATTTCGAGAATGCCTATCAAGAATTAGTGGATATAGCGAAATTAGCAAGAAAAGAACCGGGTTGTATAGCGTTTACGCCTGCACCCGGTAATTTTGAAAAAAAGGAAATTTTCCTATGGGAAATTTGGGTGGACAAAGCCTCACTTGAAGCACATGATGCCCAAGAGTATGTCATTAAACACCAGCAGCAAGGATCGCTTGATTTCAACTGGATAAGTAGTTACTCATAAAAATGAACGTTAGGAAAAGACTTAGGTAAAAACAATGAATCTCCCCTTGCCCAATCGCTTTTTGGAATTTGTTAAGCTGCCATACTACAATTGACTTGCGAAAATAGAATGAACATTTCCACACCCAAAAGTCCTCCTAATGCTAGTAGGAGGGCTTTTGGGATAGAAAGCAAAAAATACCCACACACAGCAGGTATTTACCGATTGAATTTAAGCAGTTGATCTAAGTAAACGGGTCTGCTAAACAATTGTTCATCCTCCTATTCACTCATTGTTTGATTTTTAAACTTAACTTTATATCCTCTTGAAAATCAAGAATAATTAAAGCGAACTTTATATTTTCACCTAAATCGAATATTTTTAAAGCAAACTTTATTTATTCTCGTCGTACCACATTATCGTATCCATCCTAAATTGGAATTGTCCTCTGCCGATTATGGGGAAAATCCATCGTTTTAAGACAACAGTATCTATTTGAACTTAGCCATGCTTTCTAAAAAGCGTTTTTCTTCTTCACTGACTTGGATTGAGATGATCGCCCATTATGTCTTACCTTTGTCTTTCACAACACTATTGTATGACGGCGTCAATTTAAAAATAGAGCAGGCGATACGATAAATAAAGTGCACAGAAAATGGTTCCTTTCTGTGCACTTTATCTTAATTATCTTTGTATCGGTTGGTTATCGATCACTTATTTTTTTATTGCTCATCAGTCGATTGATATGGACCGTCAAATAGGCAACTTCTTCTTTTGTGACTTTAACGTCGTTTAGTATCTCGATATAGTCCTTTACGTTGAACGCGACGGTTAATGCCTTCGGATACAGTTGCGCGATTTGCTCGAAGAGACCGGAATCATCTTCTTCGATCATTTTTCCTTCGTAGTACCGTTCCACAAAAAACTTCAAATGGGTAATAAATCGTTGATAATGGATGTCTTCCCGATCGAAATCTATTTTGAGTTCGTACTTGACGATATCTGAAATACCACCGACTAACTTGGCGTACTCCATCCCTTTACTGGTAGAGGAAGCAACATTTTGCGCGTTAATGATGTGGAAAGCGATATTTGCGGCTTCTTCTTGCGGAAGCACTTGCCCCAATTCCTTTTTTAGAAGCTTTAAGGCGTATTCCCCTACTGAAAATTCCATTGGATAGTAGTTTTTGATTTCCCAGAAAACACGATTTAAAATATTCAAACCATTCTTATGCCGCTCAATTGAAAAATTCAAGTGGTCACTCAAGGTAAAGAACAGGCTTGTGTTGAGTTTGGTATCGAGCAATTCTTCAGCTTTTTTGATGATTTGCTGCGTAATGTCAAAGTAGATAGCTGGAATTGAATCGAACAAGCGTAAATACTCTTGAATCTGGCGATTGTCCACAGGGATAAATACACGATTGATGTCCTCGTCGTCCACCGTTTGTCCGATTTTACGACTATATCCGATTCCCTTACCGAAAAAGACGTACTCTTGCTGGTCTTCATCTGCTGCTAAGATCGTATTAGGATTTAGTATTTTTCTGATAATCATCCCACATTCTCCTAATCTAAATTTTGACCATTGCTTTCAATCACCTGTTGATACCAATAGAAAGAATCTTTCTTGCGCCGTTCCAACGTTCCGTTTCCAAGATCGTCTTGGTCAACGTAAATATAGCCGTAACGCTTGCTCATTTGCGAAGTGGATACGCTGATCAGATCAATCGGCGCCCAGCTTGTATAGCCGAACAGGTCGACTCCGGCGTCGACTGCCTCTCTTATTTCTTTGATATGCTGCTTCATATAATCGATTCGGTAGCTATCATGGATTTTCCCGTCAGATGTGACCTCGTCCTTGGCTCCCATCCCGTTTTCGACAATGATCAATGGGACATTATACCTGTCTTGAAGCTCTAGCAAAGAAATTTTCAGCCCGACTGGATCAATCTGCCATCCCCACTCCGTTGAAGGAAGATAAGGATTCTTCACACCCATGATCGTGTTGCCTGAAGTTTGTTCCAAGGTAGGATCAGAAGATTCTGTCCGAGACATATAATAGCTGAACGCTAAATAATCGGCTGTATATTGTTTTAACAGTGTATCATCTTCTGCCTCTTTTTGGATCGTGATTCCTTTATTTTTTAGCTGTTGCTTGTATAACGTTGGGTATTCTCCGAAAAGTTGAATGTCCGCATGAGAATAATTGTTCAAATTACTTTCTAAAGAAAGCAATACATCCTCGGGTTTACAGGTGTTTGGATAGGTCGTCAGCTTCGTCAGCATACAGCCCATTTGACTTCCTGAAATTAGCTCGTGACATAATTTTGTCGCACGTGCGGCAGCTACATATTGGTGATGGAGCGCTTGATAGATCGCCTCCTCTAGCGTATAGCCGATGCACTTGTCTTCAACGATCCCGGCAGTGGTAAACGGGTGACGTCCTACGCTGTCGATCTCATTAAAAGTCAGCCAATACTTCACGTATTCCCCGAATTCTTTAAAGCAAACCTCGGAATAGTTGACAAAAAGATCAACCAGCTTGCGATCGACCCAGCCGTTGTATTTCTCAGACAACGCCAAAGGCATTTCATAATGCGACAATGTAACGATAGGCTCAATGTCGTATTTTTTTAATTCTTTAAAGACATTTTTATAAAACGCGATCCCAGCTTCATTAGCTTCCGCCTCTTCTCCGTTAGGGAACAAGCGCGTCCAAGCGATGGAGATTCTCAGTGCTTTAAACCCCATTTCAGCAAATAACTGGATATCTTCTTTGTATTTATGATAAAAATCGATTCCTCTGCGTTTCGGGTACCATTCGATTTCCGAATCATTTCGTGCCTGAGCGATCATCTCGCTAGTCACCGTGTTATGCGCTTTGTAATCTTTTACATCCACATGGGGTTTGAACGTTGCTACGTCGGCCACGGACATTCCCTTATCGTCTATATTCCAAGCACCCTCTACTTGATTCGCGGCAATGGCGCCGCCCCATAAAAAGTCTTTACGCAATGGCATTCTCTTCTGTCCCTTCAATGATAAATATTTTTTCTTCCTTCGTTATTACTTGTTCTTCTGCTGCAATGTTGAGTGCAACATGTTTTGGCTCAGTGATCACGATCATGGTCGTAGGATCAAACCCGGCTTTTTTAATTTCTTCGAGGTCGAACTTAATCATCAATTCGCCTTGCGTGACCGCTTGACCTTCTCTGACAAAACTTTCAAAATACTTTCCATCCAAGTTCACCGTATCTAAACCGATATGGAAAAGGATTTCCGTTCCGTCCTCGGTCTCCATCCCTAACGCATGTTTTGTGTTGTAGACCATCTTGATCGTTCCATTGATCGGCGCGTACAATTCCCCTTTTGTCGGGATGATCGCTACACCGTCACCCAGCATCTTGCTTGCGAAGACATCATCGTTCACTTTTGATAATGGAATGACTTTTCCTTCGACAGGCGCATGGAATACCAATTCATTGCTAGTTGCGTTCTCTTCTGTTTCTTCATTTACAGGTTCTTTCCATAGAACAAAGACGGCTGTGAACGATGCAATGAAGGATACAACTAAACCAATAACTGCATACATAAGGTTGTTTGGCAGTGTTTCTGAAATAAACATAGACAGACTAGCAATCCCCGGTCCGACAGCCACATACGCTTCAACACCTAAAATCCCAAGTGTTGCACCACCGATCAAGCTCCCAAACATCACTCCGTATAAAACACGTTTGTGTAAGATCGTCACCCCGTACAGTGCCGGTTCCGTAATTCCAAACAGCGCTGAAATCCCCGCAGATACGGCTGTTGCCTTCAAGCCTTTGTCTTTTGAACGGATGGTTACAGCAAAACAAGCGCCTGCCTCTGAGATATTGTGTGCCAATGAAGCAGCATTGTAAATAATTTCTTTTCCAGTCTCGCCTAATGAAGTAATCACATAAGGGATCATCGCTTTGTGCATCCCTGTTACCACCATGAATGGTAAGAAGGCTGCTAAAAGCGCTACAGCGATCCAGCCGAACCGTGCAAAGATCGTCATGATCACACTCGCAAAGCCTTGACCAAAGGTAAACCCGATCGGACCAAGCACTAGCAATGTCAATGGCACTACGATCAATAAGGACATCATAGGAACGAAGAAGCTGCGAATCACCTTCGGACTGATCTTAGTGAAGAATTTTTCTAAATAAGAGTAGCTGATTACACATAAAATAGCTGGAAACACTTGGTACGCATAATTAATGTTTTGAATCGGCAAGCCAGCCAGATTCGTGCCCTCTGTAATCAGAGCAGTCAATCCCGGAATCAATAAGCCCCCGACAGCAGATACTGCCACCAAGCTATTGACCTTTAATTTATTAGCCGTCGTAATCGCCACGAGTAACGGTAAAAAGTACAAAGGAGCGTCACCGACAAACGTCAGAATTTGATACGTAGAGGTTGTTTTATCCAATACGCCTACTAAGTTCAACAGCATTAATAGCGATTTCAAAATTCCCCCGCCGGCAATCGCAGGAATCAACGGCTGAAAAATACTAATGACAAAATCTAACACAACAGCTTTCCAATTTTGCTTTTTCTTCGGCCCAGGATTCTTGTCTGCTTGAACACCTGAAAGAAGCTTTTCCACTTCACGGTACACTTCGACGACAGCCCCACCAATAATTACTTGTGTTTGCGCTGTCTGAGTGACCCCCAACACACCAGGAATCGCTTTTATCGCAGCTTGGTCTACTTTGCTGTCATCAACCAACGTAAAGCGCAGCCGAGTGGAGCAATGCTCCAAGTGAGAAACATTTTTTGCGCCACCAACATTTTTCAAGACCTCTTTTGCTACTGTTTTTTCTTCCATTTCTTTCGCCTCCGATTTTTTCTAACAAAAAAACCGAATCAAACCATCCCCTAAAGAGGATGATTCAATTCGGTTATGCCTACTATTACGTAGTAACACGCCTGATATTTTGTTAACCCAAGTATAGGCTGTTTTTAAGTAAGCGTCAACATTTATTTTTAATTTATCAACTAACTACTGATTAAAGGTCCGATCGATAGGACAAAGAACCCCAAAAATAGTCCCAACTAAAAGTAAAGAGCGACCGCTCACTGAACCAACTTCCGCACACTATAATCTCCTCTATTTTTTTCAATGGCACACCCTTTAAGTACGAACTATCGAAAAAAAATACCATTTATTGTACACTTTACTACACTCAATACAGTTAATCTTTGTTAGTGAATACGAAAATTATTGGAGTGTAAATATGGGGCCTATTGTTTTAGATTTTAAATGATTTAATAATTGAAAGAATGAGAAAAGACAGTAGTGAAAAGAAAAATTAATTTTATACGAAATTAGAAAACATAAAAAAATCAGAGCTCCATCCCTCGAATTGAGCATGGACTCTGATTTGCAACTATTTCTTCTTTAAGCAAAAGCTGAAAACAATAAGAACTCCTTTACTAAACTGAATAAAGATTAAAGCAGCGGTAAAAGAAAAATAAATGCTTTCTTAATGTTAGAGTCTTGCTTTTCTACATCTGCTTATTTCTTTTTATCTCTGATATATGCAAGTGGCGCATATATCAAAAATAGGAGAGTAAAAAAGATAAGGACTTTGTAACTTAGTATTTCTTTGCCGAGTAAATATTTACCTAAGATTGATACTACGATTATCGTTAGGAATTCTTTTATATATCTTTTGTATATTTTTTTAAAATTCATGTTCATAGATATCTCCTAAAAATAATTGGGGGTGAATTATTAACATCAATTATTTTATAACTAATTGATTGCTAAAACTGTTACTGAGTGTGACGTATGTGGTTTCTCATCATATAACAAAATTCGTGCCCTTTTACCTTGAGAAGCGGCAGGAATAACTACATTTTTTACATCTCTATTTTAGAACCTATAGCTGCAAATTGGTAAGCTACTGTTCCTATTCCCATTATAATAGACATTGATGAATTTAAATGATCTAGAAGGGTTCCGCTTTGTAAAATACAATCTGAGTAATCTATTAAGATTCTCCTTATATCCACATTCATTCGGTGCCCATAGATTGTCATAATCAACAGTTTCTTCAAGTTAGTTTGATTTCAAGTTGATAATTCAACATGCTTTTTTAAAAAAATCTCGAATTAGCCGTTTTAAACGGTTACCAGTATTCTTACCTTGTACAGAGAATCGTGGTATGATGCACACCAATGCTAAATTCTGAATTTACTCATGGTTATAACGTAAAATTAAAATCAGAAAAAGTTTGCAACATAACCCTATAAAGTATTTTTGTCTAATTACAGGATTCTGTCTATATCGTTATAATTTTTCAATTACTGTTGTTTATCAGGTGGTGCTGAAAAAACATGCTCATTGATGCGATAATAAATGACTATATTTTTAGAATCAAAAACACCTTCCCGATTAGTAGGTATTTCAAAATCGTTTATCCAATATCTTATACCACTAAAGCTTCCGTCGTTATCTACAGAACCAACCAATGGAACTTCATTCCCTTCATCATCTATAATCGTAAATTTCATCTCCTCTGGTACTTGATAATGTTCCCCAAGTTTCCCTGACAAAAGAATGTCAGAGACCTGTTCCCCTTGAGAATAGATCTTTTGATTGTAGTCTAATAAAACCTTGTACTTATCAAGTTTGGGGTATATGGGAATCAAAGAACCTTCTTTATATTTACTCAAGTCGTAAATAGTAAATGGGTTACCATTTAAATCCAGGAATTTAATAGTTATTGTAGACTCTTGTTCTTTTTTAGTATAGACAAAAGTTACTTCTTGTTTTTGTTCTAAAAAATTGCCCTTTATGTTGTTAGGTAATTTAGAAGTATCTAGCACATATCCCTCAAGATTTAACTGATAATTCTCGGTTGAAACATTGTAAAAATCACCAAGTTTTCCTCTAATTACTTGTGACTCATGTATCGTTTTTCCATCCTGATCTGTATAATTAACAAGCACTTCTCCGTTTATAATAGGTCGTTGATTAAATACATATGTTACTTCTTGTTTTTGATCAGTAAAAACTCCTCTCATATTACTGGGTAATTTAGATGAGTTTAAAACATATCCCTCGAGTGTTAATTGATATTTTTCAGTCGAAGCATCATATGAATCCCCAAGTTTCCCTTTAATTGTTTGTGCCTCATGTATCTTGTCTCCAACTTGATTAACATAATTAACCTGTACTTCTCCTAATGCAACAGGTATTTTAGTGTAGACGTACGTTACCACTTGCGTTTTATCACTGAAGACACCGGTTGTTGTACCAATTGATTCCTTGAAGGTATATCCTTCAATATTTTTAAATATCGTGTCAAATTTTTTTCCTATGGCACCTTTTATAGTTTCGCTAGGAATTAAGGTACTCCCATTTTCATCCTGATACTTTACGAGTACATTTCCCAGTTTGGGGTAGAGTGGTTTGTTCTTATTCTGGAATGTATGAATATATCCTATGTAGTTATATCCTGGTATTACTTCAGGGGATTTCATCTCTTTTTTTCCCTTGAGATAAGTAACAGATTCTTGTTTACTTAAAAAAATTATCTCTACAGCATGAGAAATTGAGGGGACGAAAAAGCTACTACTTCCAAAAAAGATAAAAATCAACAAGATATTTTTGTATCTTTTTGTTTTCAAAATGATGCCACTTAAAATCCCAGCAACTAAAAGGACGCCCAAGATCATCATAACAATATCATTACCTATATCTCCAGTTTCTGGAAGACCTCTGTTTTTAAAGTCACTAGGATTATCTGATGTCTTATATTTTGGATTTTTTTCATAATAGTAATCTTTGGAACCTAAAACCTGTTTGTTTTTTTCTATATCTCCATTTGAATATTTTGCAGATATCGGTTCCTCCCTTTGATAAATAAATAGATAGTTTTCGATGTCATATAAATGAATTTCACTAGGATTTCCTTTAATAATACGTCCCTTTTGATTATTCGTTAATGAATCCATAGATACATAATCATATATTACATGACTTCTTGAATTATCATTTGCTAATGTATTAATTGGTGACGTAATTCCACAAATTATTGTTACCAGAAACAATCCTAACAATTTAATTTTTCTATTTCCCATAACACACCCCTCTATTGTTTCACTCACTATATACGGATTAACTACCTTTACAGACTACAATTCTAAATATGAAGTGCTTTAAAAGTAAATAATTTTTTTTGAAAGTATTCACCTTTTTTGGAGATTATTTACATAAGAACCAATCGACAACTAAAAACTCTCATTTTGACATGTGTTTATATATAAACTCTTAGCCTATCAATAAAAATTAAATCCTATCTATAATATTTATGTAGAATCTTTCGTAATTCTTAATTGGTAAATAGAATCCTAGTAATCATTTAGGAAGTCATTCAAAATAAACAGGTCTATTTAAAGTCATAGTCAATTTCTAGAGAATTTTGAAGTAACTAAAATACCAATGAAAATCAATAAACCATCTATTATTTGATAGCCGTTGATCGGGTTTCCTATTTTTACTCCTTTATGAATGTCACATGCAAATTGTATCAATTATCTATATTCAATGTAAGCTTTTTAATATCAAAGTTTCAAAATGATGAATGTCTTTTGAAGATACTCTCATCGTTAAATCCCTAACAAATCCTAGATTTGTATACAAAAGAAAAGCCGAAAAATGAACTTCTTTTCGACTTTCTTGTATATTTATCGAATTACTTTTATACCTTTGATTATGGTTAAAACAGAACGTAAAATGAAAAAAAATCTAACATTTCTTATCTAACTTTTTCAACATTTTTTACAAAAGAGAAACTAATTAGAACCTTGCAATAAAACCATCTATAAAATATTTCGATCTTATTTTTTCATTAAATACATACTATTCAAAACTAACTTTCCTTACTTAGAGCTATTTTGCTAATTGAATGAGAACAAATGAAATTAGTAGCATTAGGACACAAAATAAAGGAAACACGATAAGAGATCCAGTATGAAAAAAACTTATCAAAAAGGTACTTGTACTAACGATAATATAGTAGCCTAAGCTCAAAATTGCTCCAGCCGTTCCAACTTCTCTTGAAAATTTGGATAACGCCAAACTTAAACAGTTTGGTAGAGACATGCCAATTCCTGCAAGTATAATAAAAATACCTAATATATATAAAGGTACTTGAGCTCGTAAAGGTAGTTTTAAAAGCGCTAGAATACAAAGTAAAAGCGAACCCATTAAAGATACTCCAATTCCATTTTTGATGATAAAAATGGGCGTTGTCCTTTTTAACGCTCTGTTGGATAACCATGATCCTAAAATTGTTGCCGAAGCAACCACGCAACCTATTAACCCATACTGACTTTGACTGAAATGAAATGTCTCCATAAAGATAGTTGGTCCCTCTGAATGGAAACTAAATAAAATACCATTAAAAATACCAATTAAGATTCCAAAAGAGACTGTGTAACGGTCTAATAGCATACTTTTTCCAATAATCAGAATATTTTTTGTGACAAAATTTACTTGTACATCAGCTTTTGTTTCTGGTAAATTTTTCAGACTCCAATATAGTAGGATAACACCCATTAATATTAAGAACAAAAATACAGAACGGAAACCAGAATATTGTCCTAGAAAACCACCAACTAGTGGTCCAATAGCGGGCGAAAATGCTAGAGCTGCTGATATTTTTGCAAATAGCTGATGTCTTTCATTTCCTTGATAGTTATCGCGTAAAATTGTTTGTGTGGTAACCGAACCCGTGCTTGCCCCAAATGCTTGGATAAATCTTCCAATAAAAAATAATGTAATATTACCTGAATTAAAGCAGATTAATGAACCTAGAATATATACGAATATTCCCGAGTTCATTGCTTTCCTACGACCTATATAGTCTGAACTGATTCCCCAAAAGAAGACACCTAATGCAAAAGCGAGAAAATAGATGCTTATAGTCATTTGAGCTAGATTTAATGTTATCCGGTAAGATACAGCAATATCCATTAAAGAAGGGGTGTAAATGGTCTCACTAATTTGCGGAAATCCCACAAGACAAACTAGTAATGCTAAGCTTATATTTTTTTTGGTGTGATGTTTTTCTCCATAAAAAGTCTCCTAATTATTTATAATCTAGGGAAAAACATCCATTGACGGGGAATGGTGGAATCATAATTTTTATCCATTCATAAAAATTCACGATATCACCTCTTTCTATAAGTTTATATACTAACATCTAATTTATTGTTGGTCTACTTTCTATTTAAAATTTGGTGTTAGTATCAAATCTTAGACAGCTTTTCGTAGAGATAAAAATAAATTAAACTAATTTATGAGAGGATGAATTTTATGCTCCGATACGAAGAAAATTTCAAACAGATGATTGTTGAACTGAATAAAATTGAACGCTCTGTTCGAGGGATTGGCTAAAGAATATGGCTTATCTGAAGCAACAATTTACAAATGGAAAATTTATATTTACCCAATCAACCCACAGGACTGACTGGAAAAGAAGTTGCTGAATTGAGAAAAGTGAATGCTCGTTTAAAAAAAGCTACAGCCCTCTTTCTCGATAGACCTAAGTTAGCTTATTCAATTTATAGGAAAATAATGCGACAACTGAATTTAAGTCCTATTACTATTAATAAAATAAAAACCACAAAGGAATAAACAAGCAGTGATAGTCAGAATAAATACCCTAAACCATATTTTTCTACTAAAAAGATTAGCAAATAGTTGTTGGAGTTTTTTGGTTAATAGTCACAAACATTGACTGTTTCCTCTGTCTACTGCCTAAAGCGTTTAAGCTCTCCATCATTCCATAATCCGGACATTGCTTCGTTAAGTTGTTCTTCACCCATTCTGAACGTAATCATATAATAGATTCCTTAAGTTTCTTCCACCTCGCTAAATAAGTTGACAATGTCCACCATTTCTCATATTATGATTATAGTAGACTTTGTCAACAATTTAATCGGGAGGACACTTTTTATGAATAAAATAACAAATCATATTAGAAGCTTCAACAGATTTTACACTAACATTCTAGGTTTAATAGATCAGAATATATTGGAATCTGAATATTCTTTAACAGAGGCAAGAATATTGTTTGAAATATATGAATTGGGGAACTGTAAAGCCAATACTTTATCTGTAAGACTATCTATTGATAAAAGTTATATGAGCAGAATTATCAGAAAATTCAGCAAAAACGACCTTATCACTAAAAAAATATCTTCTGAAGATAACAGGGCAAATTATATCAGTTTAACTAAGAAGGGTATTGAAACCATAAACGAGCTTATCAATAAATCAAATATGCAAATTGCTCAAATGATTGATCCGTTGGAAATTGAAGAATGCAAAGAAATATGTTTAGCCATGGATACCATAAGGAAATACTTTACGAAGGCAACCAGTTCTATTGTTATCCGCCAATTCACTAACGATGATTTAGATTTTATAATTTCTCGTCAAATCAAACTTTATGAAGTTGAATATGGTTTAACTACTGATGAATGGAAATCCTATATAAAAGATGGTGTAAAGAAACTTGTAAAACATTTTGATAAAAGAAAAGATTGTATCTACATTTTAGAGAATAACGGACAATCATTAGGTTGTATTGCTATCACTCATATAGACAGTTCCACAGCACAATTGAGATTCTTTTTCATTGATTCTTCTTTACGAGGATTTGGTGCAGGAAATAAACTTGTTGATAAAGCTATTGAATTTTGCAAGGAGAATCATTATAAAAAGGTTTTTTTATGGACATTTAGCACACTAGGTCCAGCTCGTCATCTATATGCAAAAAACGGCTTTAAAATGGTAGATACCCATGAAAATAACGAATGGGGTTCACCGGTTTTAGAAGAACGATGGGACCTAGATTTATAATTTATAAAGGAATTAAAGTTAAATGAAGAAGCAAATATGGAATTTACTTTTACTAGTTTTTAAAGGTTTAGATTTCGACCAAATAATCATTGATTACTATCAAAAAAAACAGTAATACAGTCTACTCATTGTTTTTACCAATAGGGATGGTTCTCAAAATAGAAAAAGCAGTTTTAAGAGAACTGTTTTTATTATCTTTCCCCTTCTAAAAGTCTACTTGAATTCCAAAATATTGACTGTTTCCTCCGTTAGAAAAATTTGGGTACAGTAGTTTTAATAAATTATTTATGAAAGGATTCCTATGAATAGTTTTTCTTTATTACTATTGATTTTAATGGTCTTAATTCTTTGTCGCAAAGCTTTTAAACTCGAAAAGTTAAGTCGTTTTGAAAGAATTACTCTTCCGTCATACTCACTAATAATGTTCATGCTATCAATGAATTGGACAATAACTACATTTATTCAATTAATATTGATAATCGGAATTTCTGTAGTTATTGGGTTCTATCAGCTCACAAAAGTTGAAATTAAGGTTGAAAAAAATTTAGATCAGTACAATAGACCCGTTGTTCTTGTAAAGAAATATCGCCATCGACCAGGGCAAAATTCAATTCAGGATTCGCTTAGGCCGCGCTTTTCAATCCCTCTGCCTGCAAATAACTTAAACTAATAATCGTTGTGAACTGTTTTTTATGGCTTGATCTATGTTCGTATTATTGTCTTCAGGATTATTTGTTTCGTTATAGGTAAAGTCTTTCTTTGGTGTTAACTGCTTGTCTTTACCTCTCCTTGATTTTGATAACAGCCGACTAGCGTTAAAAATAACGCTAAAAATAGGAATGAAACGAGAACGTTCTTCACTATTTTGCTCCTCTCCGCAACACGTGTCTTGACACGTCTTCGAAGTATAGCATACCTATATACTGAACACTATTGTATTTTTCTTTTTACTCAAAAAAACACCGTCGCAATCCATTTGGGCGATGGTGATTAGAGCTCTTTTTTATTTTCAAGTATAATGCGTCTTACTTTAGGATTGATTTCTAGGATTTTGCCGGACTGCTAAGATTTTCAGCCAAATCATTCAACGCGTCGAAATCATTGATTAAATAATAATTTTTCTTTTTTTCCAAGATATTCGCATCACGAAAATTCGTCATTGTTCGCAAAAGATGGCGATAGCTGACATTTAAGATAGAGGCGCAAGTCGTCAGACGAAAAGAAAATTTTTCATTTTCATGGTTCGTTAAAATGAATTTAGCTAGCCGTGTTTCTACCGGTTCTGCTAGCGAGTTCGCCAAGTTAACCCCTGAGTTCAACCGGTAGCTAAGTAGCTGACAAATATTTTGCAAAAAGCGGACATCCTGCTGCAACTGTTCCCGATATTGGTTCAGTGGGATGCTGACACACATACAATTTGAGACAGCCTTCACACTACTTTTTGGCAGCAGGCCCCATAATGAAGATGCTTCTCCCAGCGGTGTCGCGGGCTTTGCATGGTCGATACAAATGTTCTGTGTATCCGAAGAATAGGAATAGACCATGACCGTTCCATCAACTAAAAAGTATAGAAAATCAGAAGTCGTTCCCGTTCGAATGAGGTGCTCTTCCTTTTCAAAATATTGTAAAGAAGCCATCGCCAAAATATCCGAGTCCATATAATCCTGCAAATGATGCATCTCAACGTAAGCAGATAGTTGCTCAGCGTCATGAAACTTTTTCATCAAAAGGTCACCTCTAAAGAGTTTTTTCTTTATTATAGCCTAGATTGAAAATTCGCTCAATACGAACGATTTATATAATTATTTGTAAATTGTATGTAAAAATTGTGTAAAATAGGACGTGCGTCACTTATTTATTTTTCATTCCTTGCTATGATTTAGACGTAATAGAAATACATACCTAACAGGAGGAAAAAAATGCATTTAAGACAGTTAGCAAAAGGATTTATCGGAGTCATGTTACTTACAGCTTTAGCGGGTTGCGGTTCAGGCAGTACAAACAGCAGTTCCGATAAGGATAGTAAAGAAAAATTGGTGGTTCAATTCGTTCCGACGAACAACGACGGCAGCATGGAAGCAAAAACTAAGCCCTTCGCTAAATACCTATCTAAGAAACTAGATCGCGACGTAGAAGTTACCTTAGCTACTGATTATTCAACGATTGTCGAAGCCATGTCTTCAGGTCAAGTCGATGTCGGCATTATGCCCCCCGCTGCTTATGTTCAAGCAAAGGATGCAAATGCTGCTGAAGCCATCCTAACTTCTCAGTTAGGTGATTACGATCAAAAAACTGGTCTACCATTAAAAGACAAATTGACGAATACATTTAAGGGTGAAGTTTTAGTTCGGGCGGACAGCGATATGTCGAAACTTGCTGATCTTAAAGGGAAAAATATCGCAACATTAAGTCCAAACTCAGCCAGCGGTTATATATATCCCGTTGCTGAACTTAAGGACGCAGGCGTTGATCCAACGACCGAAACAAAAATGACGACTGTCAACGATATTCCTAGTGAGATTACCGCAGTGTTGAATAAACAAATGGATGCGGCTTTTGTTTTTGAAGGTGCTCGAAATGTATTTGCCTCTAGTTTTTCAGATAATGATCTATTTAAAGACTTGAAAGTATTGTATTTAACAGAAGGCGACATTCCAAATGACGCGATTGCTGTTCAACCAGATATGTCGAAAGATCTGAAAGCGAAGATCAAAAAGACGTTCCTTGAAATGAAGGATGACGAAGATGGGGCCGAAGCAATGTCACTATGGGGACATCAAGGCTATGAAGAAGCAGCCGATTCTGCGTATGACACGATCAGAGATTACACGAAAAAAGCAGCCGAATAATACATCACTAAGTGTCAGCAAGCTTCTTTGCTGACACTTTAAAAAATGGAGAACGATAATGATAATTTTTGACAATGTTTCGAAGGTTTACCCGAATGGCGTCGTAGGTCTAAAGGAGATCAATCTAACTATTGAAGATGGCGAATTTGTTTCCATCATCGGATTGAGCGGAGCCGGAAAAAGCACTCTGCTACGCAGCATCAATCGGTTGGTCTCTACGACAGAAGGCGACATTCGGATCAACGAGACTTCTATTACAAAAGCAAACAAAAAGGAATTACGAATGATTCGCCGCCAGATAGGCTTGATCTCACAAAGCTTTAACCTGGTTAAACGCAGTACCGTTCAGAAGAATGTCTTGTCTGGACGCTTGGGCTATTATTCGACTTGGAAAAGTATTTTTGGCCTCTTCACAAAAGAAGATTATCAGCAAACCAAACAAGCCTTAGAAACAGTCGGTCTGTCTGACAAATTACAGACCCGCAGTGACGAGCTGAGCGGCGGTCAGCAACAGCGGGTTTCGATTGCTCGCGCGCTGGTTCAGCAGGCGCCGATCATTTTAGCCGACGAACCAGTCGCCTCTTTAGACCCCATTACGACACAAAAAGTCATGGAAGATTTGAAAAAAATCAATCAAACGATGAACAAAACCGTCATCGTCAATCTGCATTCGGTACCGCTGGCACGTGAGTTTTCCACTCGTGTGGTCGCGTTGAATGCCGGTCAAGTTGTTTTTGACGGCTCACCAGAAGCTTTGACCGATGAACGTTTGAATCGAATTTACGGTAAAGCAATTTTTGAAGAAAAGGCAGGCGAAATCGATGAGCTTGAAAGAGACAGTTCACTTTAAATGGTACAAACACCTGCTTATTCTTTTGTTTTTAGTTGCCTGCTTTCAGGGAAGCGTCTGGATCACCGCGGCCGATTTTTCACAGGTCTTTCAATATTCTAGTCAAATGACCGCCTTCTTATCCCGCTTTGTTCATCCTGATTTCAGCTATCTGCCTAAACTGGTGGAACCGATGATCAAGACGCTGCAGATGTCTCTGTTGGGAACTGTGATCGGCTTGATTTTCGCCGTTCCTGTCAGCTTTTTAGCGACGACCGTTGTCACTGAAAACCGCTGGCTCTCTACTATTTTCCGTTTCCTTTTAGGGTTGGTTCGAACGATTCCTACCCTGCTTTTAGCAGCATTATTTGTTGCGGTTTTTGGCATTGGTGAAGCAACGGGGGTACTGACGATCGCTGTCTTTACCTTTGGAATGGTCTCTCAGTTGATGTTCCAAGCGATCGAAACGATTGATTTTGGTCCGATCGAAGCCACTGCGTCAGTCGGTGCCAACAAGATGCAGATTGCGATCTGGTCGATTGCGCCGCAAGTAATAAGTCAATTTGCCAGCTATGCTTTTTATGCATTTGAAGTTAATGTTCGAGCGTCGATCGTTCTTGGATACGTAGGTGCCGGTGGGATTGGTGTCATCTTGAACTCTTCCTTGGCATTGTTGAATTACGAACGGGTATCGATCATTATCATGACGATTTTGATCACAGTAACGATCGTGGACAAAATGAGCGAACGCGTAAGGAGGTCCCTGTTATGATGATTCGCGAAATGAGCAGAAAAGCATTGGTGTCATTAGCCGTATTGGTCATCCTAGTTGTCTTATCAGCAGCAACTCTAGACTACTCTGGTCTAAGTACCTTCTCACCTGCTAGGGGAATGGATGTGTTGCGCGGCCTAGGTCAGCCTGATTGGGGCTTTTTATATGACGGCAGCGGTGAAGATTTGCTGAGCTTGCTGCTGCTAACGATCGGAATAGCTTGTCTAGGAACGATGATCGCAACTGTTCTGGCTGTCCCGATAACATTAATCAGTGCCGTAAATTTATGGCAGGCGCATCCTTGGGTGACGAATCTGGGAAAATTTGTCTGTAACGTTTTACGGGCTTTTCCTGAATTAGTTTTTGCGATTATTTTTGTAAAAGTCGTCGGGCCAGGTCCTTTTGCTGGCGTCATGGCAATCGGCGTTCACCAGCTTGGAATGCTGGGAAAATTGTTTACCGAAGAAATGGAAGCGATGGATGAACGTTTAGTGGAAGATATGCATGCGGTTGGAGCCAATTTTTGGCAAACAATCTTCTTTGTACGAATCCCCTACTTGATGCCAATCTATTGTTCGTTAGCATTGAATCATTTTGAAATCGCTGTTCGCAGCGCAGCAACACTCGGCTTAGTAGGCGCTGGCGGAATCGGCGCACCGCTGATTTTCGCGATCCAGACACGCTCTTGGAGCAAAGTCAGCATTATTTTGATCGGTGTTGTTGTTACCGTGTTTATTTTAGATCAAATAACCGGAATCATAAGAAAGAAATTGAGATAATTATGAACATATTGCATATATCAGATATTCATTTTCGCAGAGAATATGAAGCCTGTAACGAGGGCTATAAAGGCGTGTTGGCGAAAATGCAGAATCCTCTCATTCCTTTAGGTGAGTGCTTAACCCATTTGCAAAGCCAAACCGCTCTTGATCTTGTGATCATCAGCGGAGATTTGACTGAAGATGGAGAAATAGACGATTATCGCTATTTGAAGGACTGGCTGAAAAAGGCACTGGTTGATACGGAAATTATTGTAACTTTAGGCAATCATGATATCAAAGAGCATTTTCATGTTGGCTGGTGTCAAGAAGCGGCTTCTTCTGCTCCTTACAATCGGATCGTGAACTATCCTGAGTTCAGCGTGATTTCCTTTGATAATTCTAGTTACGGCTATGCAGATGGAATCGTTGACCAACAGCAATTCCACTGGCTGGAGCACGCTTTGGAACAAGAGAAAAATCAGCCGATTATTTTAGTGACCCACCATCACCTGCTGGCGCAGCAAAGCGCGATACCTAAATGGCCGGGAACTGAACGATTCTTAGAATTGATCGCTCCCTATGATATTCGTTGCATTCTAAATGGACATACTCATCACACCTTCAGCGATGAGATTAATGGCATCCCTTATTTCACCGTCTCCAGCATGTCCTTTGTTGGCGAGGATGAAGGCGATGGCCTTGTTCGTTTTGAAGAACGCCACGGATACAATCTCTATCAGCTCAAAAATGGCCGAGTGACTCGACAGACATCCGAGAACTTTATGCCGGGCAATGTTCTAAAAACACTCGATATGAGAAGATAAAAAAAATGAGACCGACTGGATTAATGCATCGGTCTCTTCACTATCATAAAAACGATTCAAAAAGGAGGAGAAACGAGAGTGATCATTACTCTTCTGGAAACGAGCGACATGCATGGGTACGTATATCCAACCGCCTATTCCGGCACAACAGACTCGCCTATCGGTGTTGCTAAGGTTGCTGCTAAAATGAAAGAATTGCGAGCACAAACAGAGGGGCCCTTGATTGCAATCGAAAACGGCGACTTTATTCAGGGCTCCCCTCTGAGCTATTATCTCGCTAAAGAACAGCACTCGGCGAAAGAACTGACGAACCTGATTAATTTGATGAATTACGATGTTCAGCTCATTGGCAATCATGAGTTTAACTATGGGATCGATTATTTAAAAGAAGCCATCAAAAATTATCAGGCGCCTGTTCTAGCGGCGAATATTTTAAATCAAGCCGGGCAGCCCTATTTTGGCAAGGCTTATACTATCCTCGAAAAAGCAGGATTAAAAATCGCGGTATTGGGACTCACCACCCAATACATCCCACATTGGGAAAAGCCAGAGACACTGAATGGAATGACCTTCGAAAGCATCGTTAAGACTGCAAAAAAATACGTACCACTCCTGAAGCAACAAGCAGATTTAGTCGTAGTTAGCTATCATGGCGGATTTGAAAAAGATCTAGCAACAGGTGAAGCAACCGAGGCGCTAACTGGGGAAAACGAAGGTTATCAATTGCTGCAGGAAGTGGCGGGCATCGACGCTCTTTTTACTGGGCATCAGCATCGAACAATCGCAACTAAAATCAACGGCGTTCCGGTTGTTCAGCCTGGTTACCAAGGCAATCATATCGGAGAAATTCAATTAACCGTAAAAAAAATGGACGAACAGTTCGTTGTCACGGACAGCCATGCGATATTGCACTCTGTTGAAGACGTCGCGCCCGATCCACAAATTATCAGCGCAATTGAACCTATGGAAAAAGAATTGGAACATTGGCTAGATCAAACATTAGGGCAAGTTGAAGGTGATATGCGGATTGATGATCCGATGCAGGCTCGCCTGAACGAACATCCTTATGTAGAATTTATCAATCGAGTCCAGATGTTCGCCAGCGGAGCAGCAATATCAGGCACCGCACTTTTTAATAATGAAGGAAAAGGGTTTGGCCAGACGATTACCATGCGGGATGTCATTACAAACTATATCTATCCAAACACTTTGGCAGTAATCAAAGTCAGCGGCGCAGACTTGAGTGCCGCATTAGAGCAAACTGCCAATTATTTGGGGGTGGAGGATGGCAAAATCATCTTTAATCCGGCCTTTATCCAACCCAAACCACAATACTATAATTACGATATGTACGAAGGAATTGACTACACAATCGATATGAATCAGCCCGCCGGACAACGAATAACAAGACTGAAATTCAACGACCTCCCCATCACCGCTGACCAAGAACTTGAAGTCGTGACCAATCAATACCGCGCAATCGGCGGCGGCAATTACAATATGTTCAGCGCTGATAAAATTGTGCGAGAAATCCAAGTCGACATGACCGAACTAATAGCAGATTATCTAAAGGAACATCCAGTCATCCAAGCCAAAGCTGATCATAATTTTCAAGTGATTTTGTAGCCGTCCTTCCATTCCCTTTTTATGGAAGAATTACCAGAACCGTTAGATGAATTTATTGAAACCTATCAGAATTCTTCCATCGCCTCTCCATAAACCGCCACAACATCTTCAACAAAATCACAGGCGACCAGCCGCTCGATCCAGTGGCGTTTCTCGACCAATGTGAGATGCCTACAATCATTGATTTTTAACACACAGGTCTCAACTTGCTGGAAGTATTCGCGATGGATCAAATGAAGGTGTCTTTCCCCTGCATCGATCACGGCGAGCAGCTCGTGATAGTCTGCGGGCTTCTTGCATTGGGACAGGCGCTCTAGGTAGACGGCCTGTGTCTCGCTTGAGGTGTAGGCGAGGGCTTGGATCTTGGTTAGGACGTCGTCAGGGTGTGGATACTCGGTCATCACAGTCTTTTTCATTTTTCTCCCTATGTTCCTTGTTCTTGTTTGGTGGGGCTCTCTCCTTCTTCTTCCTTTATAGCCGCGTGATTTTCTGCGGGTGGTGGGCGTGGATGCGGTCGCGGATCTCGGTGAGGGTCGCTTCTTCTAGTCCTTTTTTAGACAGCACCACGCACATCGCCTCTGTCGCGAAGGCGACGAGGACCTCCTCTGTCTCGACCACCTTTACTACTTGCCCCCACGCGACTCGCAGGTCGATGGCTGGTGAAAATGTCGCGATCGCTTCTTCGTCTATCCGTACCCGACTTTCTTGGTAATAGACGTGATTCTCTGGTCGTTGCAGCCATTTTTTTAGCCGGTTTCTCGCAAAAGTCTGGGAAAAATGATCGTCCAACCGATAGAGAGCCGCCAGCAGCAGCACCAAAAAGACAAACACCAACAGGAGCTTTTCCAGCATCACGGGATCAGACATCCCAAGGCGCAGTGTGTACCACTGGAAGAAAAAGTAATGATTGATCCCTCGAATAGCCGTTACGACGAATAAAAAAGCAATCATCCCCGCCGTCAATAGGTGCAGCCCCCGCCTCGGGCGCACGCTTGCTCGGAGATAGGCTAGGTTGAACCGCAGCCATTCCTCCTTCGTTAAGTGACTCGTTACCTCGATCATGTGTTAACGCCTCCTTTACGCTCTTTACTTGTATGATACACAGGAATCTCCTCTGAGGTAAGGGCGGGAGAAGACCGAACGCCCGCCCGTTTTTCCCACCGCCGATGAAAGATTCAAGAGAAACGAAAAACCCGTCTCCCGTCGTTCCTGCCTCTCTTCCTTCGTTATGGAAAATCGAGACCTTCCACTCGACCTTTCCCTCGAAAAAACCCGACGCACCTGTGCGTCAGGTTCTTTTCACCGATACACGCGGCAACGTATGTACACGCGGGGCTATCTCATATGGCGCAGGTTCTGGTTTCGCAGCGTGTTCTTCGAGAGCAGGTAGCCTTTGCCCCAGATCGTCTTCAGCAGCTCGGGGTCGTAGCCGGCTTCTCCTAGCTTGACCTTGATGCGCTTGATGAGGACGGAGGCTTGGGACAGGTGGGAATTATTGGGTGCTTCATTCCACAGGCAGGCGCACAGCTCTTCTCGTGAGACGACTTCTCCTTTTGCCTGCATGAGGCAGTCCAGTGCCGACAGCTCTCTATTGGAGAGGCTGGCACGGAGCTTCTTGAGGTTCCCGTCGTTGGTGTATTCGGGGTAAAGAAAGACGATATTGGCGTCTTCTTTGTGGAAAGACTTGAGCTTTTCGGACATTTGCTCCCGCAGGAAGTCCAAGCTGCTGTCGCCTACCAGCCAGTCGTCGATCCCCAGACTCTTGAGCTGTTCCTCTTCTTCTTTGGTGGGGGCGCTGCTTAATTTCCGCAATAAGACCCCGTTTCTCGCCTGTAGCGTCGGTAAGATCCCCTTGATCTCGCTGTCTGAGAGGGTCTCGCTGAGGATGATCACCTTGTAATTGGTCAGATACTCCTCGAGCCACTCGATCTGCGCTTCTTCTTGGTACTCACAGGTCCTGAGACACTCAAATAATTGCACCGAACAAAAGACCTCGTAGCTCAAATGCTGCAGCCGCTCCTGTAGTGCCTGCTCTAAGACTAAATTTTTCGTCAAAATCAATATGCTTTTCATGTGGATCGCCCTCCTTTAGTAAAAAGAAGCAGACTCGCGCCTACTTCTTTCCTTTAATTTCCTAAAAAGTAATTCAGTTGCGCTTGCCAATCAAGGTAGAGAAAGATCGCTGCCACGATCGCCAGCAGCATGATGAACAATAAGCCGCAGTCTGCTAATAGCACCGTCGACTTACGGTCATGCACCAGCCGCAGCCTGCTGTCCTTGATGAAGAACAGCAGGAAGCTGATCAATCCCCCCAGCGCGATCGCGCCAAAAATCCCCAGCCACACGGGAATAGTCATACTCGTTTCCTCCTAAAGCGTGTCATCCAATGACCACGTTAATCGCGCTCGGTAGCGCGTCGCCTTCTTCCCGGCATTCGCAGGGACATTCAAGGAGACCTTGTCAAAAGGCATCCGAAGCTGCCACGTCTCACGCCCCTCATTCACCTGCGCATGGACCAGTGTCTTCGCCGTCGCCTGACCCGCCACCAGTGTCTCCGTCGCGGTCACACTACTAGGCACATCTGCCCCAGACGGCGTCGGATCAATCACTTCCTGTGGTGTATCCCGATCCGTCACCCGCTCGATGGTCATGTTCTCCAGCTTCAAGGACGTCCCCGCCCCATTCGGCATCACCTGATTCCCGCTGTCGCGAAACTCCGACAACTTCGCCGTCAGCTTCCACCCCGTGCTGATCGTCCGATCATCCTTCACCCGCGTGTAGAAGCCATCCGTCACCACATTCGTGTTGGACTGGTAATTCGCCGCACCTAGATGATGCGTCTGCGCCGAAGCGGAGACATTATGGTGAGACCCATAATCAAAGGAAATCGGGACGGATTGCAACGCAATGTCGTTACTGTCCTTCGGTGTGTAGGTCTGTTCGTCGTCTAAAATCTGAATACTAACCTTTGATTCATTGTCATACGGACTGGTAATCGTATCATCCTTCCAATCTAATCTACCTTTCACATCCAACCACTCCCCCGCATTCCCAGAAGCCGTGGTCTTAAAGGTAAAGGTAATCACTTCGCCTGTATTCATATCTCCGTGAGAATTCGTCCCGTCTATGTCACCAATCGTTGCAGGACTGCCATTCTTCGTAACACTACTAGGATCAACGACCCAGCCCGCAGGTACATTCAATGTCGCATGAACATCCTCCGCCTTCTTTACACTCAAGCTGGTGATTTTCCATGTCCACTCCACTTCATCGCCTGAGTTCACTTTTTTCTTATTCGCAGAAAGCTCGTTTTCTAAATCGCTAGCTGTGAAAAACGTGATTGTACCTCCGAATTCTTTCATACCACTGGAAGCACCTTCAGTAAGTTGTGTTCCATCATATGAAAAGTTGATGAACTTATCACTCAATGACGGTCGAGAAACATTCGACATAACAATATCATCGCCATTATAAGTAAAAGTAGGAACTGGTGTTACGTCCCCGTTAGTAGCGGTTAATCCAGTATGTGCAGTTGTTTTCAACACTTCTACTTTTGCTTGACCACTATTCACCTTAGGAACAGGGATTTTTATTTCTTGAAACCTGGCATAGAATTTTGTTAAATTCGAAAACCCTTGTAAAGGAGTAATATCGCTAATCATATTATAATCGAGGTGCAAATTTTCTAAGGAATTTAAAATCGATAAATCGTTTAAACTCGAGATCTTATTAACGGCGATAACTAATTCCTCTAACTTTGTATTGTTACTTGCATCTAACCTGGTTAGCTGATTAACAGCACAGTCTAAATAATTCAGTTCCAAGTTTGCTGCTATATCCAAGGTGGTAAGCTGATTAATATTACAGCTTAATTTTGTCAAAGCTGTGTTTGTACCTACATCCAAAGCTGTTATTTGATTATCAGAACAGTCCAATTCGGTCAACGCAATGTTTGCTGATATGTCCAAGGTCGTAATCTGATTAATACTACAATTTAAATAGGTTAATTCTGTACTTGGAGGTAGATTTAAAGAATTCATCTGGAGATTATAATGACAATCTAAGTAGGTCAATGCTGTACTTGCAGTTGCATCTAAGGCAGTAATTTGATTAGAATTACAGTCCACTTTTTTTAGCGAAGGTTTTGATGTCAAATCTAAGGTAGTCAGTTTGTTAAAACTACAATTTATATTTTCTAATTCTGTACACCCAGTTATATCCAAATTACTTAGTTGATTTAATTTACATTCTAATTTTTTTAATGCTGTATTTGACCTCAAATCTAGTGTAGTAATTGCGTTACCCCAGCAATCTAATTCCTCTAAATTTACCGCGTACTCTATGCCCTTCAAACTTGCTAAGTTTCTATTACTTACAATTATTCTACTCAGCGCCGCCATATCATCATCCGTCAACTGATCTTGCCCTTTCCCTAATCCTGACCAAGGTCCGCCCCCTATAACTGCAATCGCTGCTACTCCCGTCCTCAACAACTGCGCAAAGTCCGCATCGATATCCACACCCTCAATCAGATTCACCGTTTGAGGTCCAACCCCACCACCAAAAGGTTTAGGCTTTGGTTTCTTTTTCGTGGCGTCCTCGGTACTGGAATCGGTCGTCTTCGTTTCCTCTGTGGATGCTGTCTCAGAGGTCGTGGTTTGGGTTGCTTCTTTGTCGCTCTCTTCTATAGTAGGAACGTGATCGGTGGTACTCTCGGTCTTGTCCTTTAACGGATCATCTGCCATCGTGCTGATGGTGGTTTCACTGGTCGGTACTTCCTCCACCGTTTCTGCGTAAGCGAGAGAAAAAGGAAGGGAAGACGAGAGCAATAGAAGCAATGCCATCGATTTACCTATTCTCGAAACTGCTTTCTTGTTCATCGTCTTCCTCCTCTCTCAGTCGGGTAAAGAGAAAGAGCCAAAAACTTGAGGAGATACAAAGAAGCCCCATCCACTGCATCCCCGCATGGCGCACTTCTCCCGTTTTTGGTAATGACCCTGATCTTGCACTTGGGTAGTCTTTGCCACTGCCTGATGTGTAGGGCAGAATATCGTCGCTCGGTGTGCGATCCTTTGGCAGCGGGATCGGTGTTGGATCGGGTTCCGCGGGCTGTGTTGCCATGAAGCCGATCCCCACTTCTCCCTGTATTTCTTCTCCCGAAGCAGTCAGTGGGGCGACGGTCGCCAGTAAGACAGCCAACAGTACCCATTTTTTATGTTTCACATCCCTCACTTCCTTTCATTTGCTTGGTGTTGCCACTGCTTCTGACGATAGCTGAGGAAGATCCCCAGTCCGATCAGTGCAAGTACCAATCCTAGAGCGACCCACGGTACCCACTTCGGTACTTGGAGCTTGAAGACGGTCTCTTCATTGATCTTCTCGGCTTGCTTCTCCCCGACGGTAAATTCTTCCTCCCATTTCCATGTCTTCCCGTCGCCTTTGGCTTCTCCTGTGAAAACATACGTCCCCGGCAAGAAGCGCTCGACGCCGAGGGGGATCTCGAAGTTGAAATTAGAATTCGGTGCGACAGAGAAGTCCTCCATCTCGTGCTTGGCGAGAACCTCTGATTTGCCCTTTTCCTTTACCTGTCCTTTGATCGTCATTTTTTGCAGGACCTTCGGCTGGTCGTTCTGGATATTCGCCGCGATGACCTTTCGTCCATTAGACAAAGAAAGCTGCACGTGTTTCAGATGCAGTTCCGCGCCATGATTGAAGGTGTCCTCGTCTTCTGTCAGCATCAAGGCGATCACGCGGGCATACTCTGGGATCAGACCTGATTGATTCTCCTTGTCTTCTTCCCCTTCTCGGAGAAAGCGCAAGGAACCCAGCTTTACCCCTGCATAGGCTTCTTTTGGCATCTGGATCTCGTACTCGACGATCTTCTCCTCAAAATTCTGAACCGTGATCTCCTTCTGATCCCCCTTGATCTTCACGAAGCTCGTGATGGGGTCTTTCAGACTTTTATCCAGTTTCGGCTTTTCCGCCGCATAGTCGATGGCACCGACTTCACTGCTGACGGCATCGTGGACGGCAAGCTTCACCTTCACGGGTTCCTTCTGCATACTGATGACCTTGACCTGAATGGTCTGGGCTTGTTCGGGTACCATCTTTAGATGATAGTAGGTCTTCTCTTTATCTACCTGATTGTCGGGGATCACGCTCTCCACAGTATAGCCTGCGGGATTCTGCGCGTCCTCCTCTGCCTGTGCGGATGTCGGGATAAAGACGGTCAGCCATACTAGAAGTACGATCAGACCGATTCTTTTTCCTGTTTCTCGTATCGTCATGCCGGTCTCCTCCATAAAAAAAGGGGAGAGGAGATGCCTCCTGCTCCTCTTCTATCTTTCAATTAAATCGTGTCATCCAATGACCAAGTTAATTTGCCTTTGTATTGTTTGCCTGCCTGAGCAGCATTCCCTGGCACGTTCATTTTGATATTCGACATTTCCACTGCGGTCGTTCCTTTATGAGAAGAAGTACCTGCGCCATCATCTTCCATGACCTTCACGGCTGCAGCGCTTTGTGCCAATGTTTGAGTTGCAGGTACTGTCGCTGTGTGTCCTGCTGTCGGTGCAATGATCGAACCTGACACTTCTGGAGCGGCTGTTCCCGTGTAGGCTTTCTTCACTGCGTCAAAGCTCAATGTCGCCCCAGTTAATTGAACAGTGCCATCTTTCATGTCACTTAGTTTCGCTGTTAATTCCCATTTGTCTGCATTTGACTCTACACGGTCATCTTCTACGACCACGTATCTATTTGCAGCCGAAGTTTCATTGAAGGTCGCCGCAGCAGTATTCACTGTATTCGTTGTTCCAAAGTCAAAATTGATCGGTGCCCATAAAATCGTTAATGGGTCTGTTCCTGGTGGTACCGTGTGAGCTGAGAACCCGATCCCTACTTCTGTATCGTGACTATCCTTTTCAGCGGCTAATGCGGTTCCCCCTGCCACAAACACTCCTAAAACTGTTGCACTGGCTAATAGACCAGCAAAAATTCTTTTTTTCATCTCTTTTTCTCTCCCTCTTTTTTATTTTTTTTTTGAGATTTCTATATCAAACAGCACCACACTGTCGATACCAAAAAAATTAGAAAATAATCGAAAAGAAATGGTAAACTTGGTTTATAAGAGTTATTTCCTGAGTTATAGGGTGTCTTATTATAAATAAAAACAAGGGGTACTTTATTTTTACCTTGTTTCTAGCTAATATTTAGGTTGACGGCTATTTTTGACGGCTCGTTCTCAAATTATTAAGATTCAAAAATAACAAAAACGACAAAATTGGAATAATTTTTCTTAATACTTTCTTAATAAATTCGTGCAATTTTGAGGCATTTTTGCAGATATGAGGATTTTCAATATGTTAGCGCTTACCTTAAAAAGGCAAAAAAAGGCTCTCCCGTGAATGGCGTTATTCACTGTTTTATCATTAAAATCTATTGTTTATCTAATGTTGGTCAACCGAATCCTAGTTTTTCGATGGCGTACACGGCAGTGACTCGTTCTTCTAGCATTGAGTCTGCGTAAACGTCTAAGGTCATCTTCGTAGAGGCATGACCTAATAAAGAACTGACGGAGGCGATACTGACCTTTGCTTCTAGGCATCGTGTCGCAAAGGTATGTCGTAGTTGGTGGAAGTGGATGTTTCCTAATTTTGCCTTCTTTCTTAGTTGATGGAAATGGTAGGTCAATGTTCTTGGTTCACAGCCTCTTGTACCTGTTGAAAAAACAAATTCACTGGTTCTTTTTTCTTTTAGCTTCATTAATAACTGTTGTACTTTATGGTTCATTGGGATGATGCGTCGAGACGCGCGACTTTTCACCGTATCGTAGGATACGGTGGTTCGCCTATCTTCGCCTGTTCTAATTCGATGGCACGTTTGAGTAATCGAGAGTATCCCTCTAGCAAAATCAACGTTCTCCCATTTCAACGCAGCCACCTCTCCGATACGCATTCCTGTATTTAGGGCGAGAGTGACCGCCTTTCCTTTATCATCCTTGCATTCTTCGACGGCATCTAACAGGGCGTGTTGTTGGTCAAGGGTCAATGCCTTGATTTTCTTATTGATTCTCTTTGGCAAGTGAACAGAATCACACGGGTTCTTAAAAATAAGCGCTTGTTTTCTGGCATCATTCAGTGTTTTCTTCAATAGACAGACAATGATTTGAATACTGTTGGGTGAAAGTCCAATCTCTGTAAAGTGATCGACGACTTCTTGGATACGTTCTGATGTGACTTGATACAGTGCCAAGCTTCCTAAGCTTGGGAGCAAATAACGAGAGAGCTTGTAGCAGTAATCCGAATAGGTGGAGGCTTTGACCGTTCGTTGCATAGATTTTTTCCATTGAACGACCCATTCGTGGTAGGTCATCAGACTTTTTCCGTACAATTCCATCATGCGTTTGGATTGTTCCCTTAATGGGTACAAACGCTTTTGTACAGCTTGATAGGACTTCCCGTAGATGTATCCGTACTTCAAGCGTCCATTGACCTTTCGACCGATGGGATAACGTCCTTCCCATCGACCGTCCTTCCTGTGATAAATGTTCCTTCCTTCACGTAACATGGTATTCATAAAATAACCATCCTTTCTAGTTGGCTTGACGAGCCATTCTGACTACTCGTAAAAGTGACCTTTCCTGTAATGTAAAACCCTTGTTTACCCAACTAAATAATCCAAATTATTTAAAAAGAATAATATTTTTTGATTAATCGTTGCAAATCATTTTTTTATATCTTATAATTTGTAATGTAAAGAGTTTGGTAAACGGAAAATAAAATGTTTTTTCTGATTTATTATTAGATGTCTTGTTTTTATTTAAAACAAGAAAAAAGAATAATTACCATTTAATAATGATTATTCTTCGTTTTATTTTCGTTCCTGTTTCCAGACTCTCCTTTCTGATAAAGCCGCCGGAATTCCTTTCTCTGGCGGTTTTTTGGTGTCTTCGGTGTTGTTTTGGTTTTTCCGTCTGTCTTTTTTTCTCCCTTTAAGATAAAAGCATAATTTCATATGAATAACAACGCTTTTTGTCTTTTTACTGTTTATTGGCGGTTTATGAGCTGTAATAAAACAATTCATTTTTATTAAATATTTCTTGTTTACTGAATATTTTGATTTTTATTCGGTTTTATCTGTTATTTATTGAATTTTTTCATTAGGAGACAAGGGATCTTTTTCCTGTATACTCGAGGCATCAAATGTAATAGGAGTGATGCATATGTCAACTGACGTGCTACAGGGAAAACTTTTGTACAATGATCGAATGTCTGAGGAATGGCTCTATCTGCTGGAGGATGCGCCTGTCTTTAATCGCTATGATTTGAAAGCGATATCAGCGCTATTAGCCGCGCCTTGCGGGATCGGAACGGTGATCTTGCGAGATACTCAGCATTCCTTTGATCCGAACGAGACGTTCCACACCTTGCGAACCTTCCACCAGACCCATCGGTTTTTTGATTATTCATTGACGCGACGGTGCTTTTCCATGATCGACGGGCTTTCTTCCTATAAGGTGCCCTTCGTGAATTGGCATTACGTGCTCTGTCCCCTTGAAAAACCGGAGAATTCGACGTGGCTCAATCCGCTGGCGGTCTATGAGCTGCGGACGATCGACGGGGTCTGTTACGCGGAGCTGATGAGCGGCTTGGTGCTGGAGCTGCCTGTGCAAAAGCGGAGCTTCATCGGTCAAGCGGAACGGGCGCTGTATGCGCTGGCGTATCTGCGACGGGAGTATTCTCTGACGCTGACCTATAACGGCACGCCATTAGACTACCTTCAACTCCCCTATTCCCCATTTTTAGACCACTTAAAAGAACAGTCGCTGCTCCAAAGCTGGCGCACGAATCGCGGCGATTTTCAGCAGCAATACCTCACCGAAGCGATCCTGAGACGACGACGGGAGGCTCTTGGGGAGGCGATGGAGGAGGAGGAAGAGTAGCGTTGCGGCTCGGAATCTTTCGATGGCACTGCCTTCTCTCGTGTTATTTTGCGGAGAGGGAAATTCTTAAGAAGGGGGTTACTTTCCCCGCCTGACGTGGTATTCTGTGCTTGAAGCGCTCCTTTTGCGCGGGGGAGTTTACGAGGAAAAAGCATCATTTAATAACAAGAAATGGAGGGTTTGAGATGGAAAAAGAACGACAGAGGCACCCTCGTTTCGAGGAGGATCGAGTGATTCGACGACCGGCATATCCTCTGGTTTTTTCGCTGATTTTCTTCTTGTTGTCTCTGCCTCTTTTCTTCTATGACAGTCCAACGACGATCGCCTCTGGGATGGACACCGCGGATCTCATCGCCGCTGGTTTTTACCTTCTGACGGGGCTGTCCTTTTGGCGGGTCATGACAGTGGTTACTTTCTTATTCGTGGCAGGGCATCTGTTTGTTTACCGTCGTTTCAAGCTGGTGATCCGTGAAAAAGGGCTGTCGGTGACGCCTGTTTTTGGCAGTACCCACGAGGTCCCTTTTTCGTCGATCCGCTACGTGACCCACGACAGACGCTTCAGCGGCAAGGGCTTCAGCATTCGCCTGACTTATGACACCCAGTCGATCCGCTTCCCCTATACCCTTGATCGACACGGGCACATCAAGCAAACAAGCATTTCCTATCTATTAAAGAAGCTGGCTGCCCTAAAGGTGCCGATCCATGACGCATAAGCCCGTTTTTCCAGTAAAGCGTTGAACAAGTAACGACAAAGGCGTGTTTCCTACTCTAGGAGACACGCCTTTTTGCGTTTGTAATAAAAATCATTACTATGGATAGAGGATGAGAATTCTGTAAAAATAACTAGAAAAATGATCGATACGGAGCGGGTCGGGGCGACTGTCGAGTGGTTGGGTGTTATTTAACTGCTGTTTTTGGGTGTCTTTTGGGGCGAAGAGTTATGAAAACGGTCGGGGAAAAGGGGCATTTTTTTGGATTTTCGGGAAAATAGCGGCTTTTTTCGATTTTTGGTTCTGAAAATGGTCAGCGTTTGAGGGTGTTTTGTGTAGCGAGCGGAAACCTTGAGGAGACGGTGTTTCTGTGGGTGTGGGTGGTTCTTTTTTCAACATTCTTTGAGATTTGCTGAAATTTCCATGATCGCGATTTTCTTTGAAATTTTTTTTGGATTTGAGGGATTTTTTTGGTGGAAACACCCCTTTTTGAGAAAAATCTGCCTGTGAGGCGTCGAATTTTTCGTTTTCGGAGGAAGAAATCGAGGAAACATTTTTTTAATTTGGGGTGAATTTCTCGAAAAAGGGACTTATTTTTGACCCCATCCAGACTTTATTTTCCGTTCAAGGGGGAAAAAAGGGTAAAAAGCACGGGATTTTTTGGTTTTTTCGCCTCTTTCCCCTCTTTCGTGTCTCTCGATCGGTGAAATTTCTCCTAAAAAGGGGAAAAAGCATGTGTGACTGGGTCTGATTCCTCCCAAAGGGGGGACAACTTGAGGACAACTAAGGACAAAATCCCCTCTTTTCCTCGATAAAAGGAGATAAAATCGGAGAATTCGTCAAAATTACATTTGGGGCTCAAATTTGCAGGGTTTTGGGCGGTATTTTTTTCCAGAATATTGATTTATCAGCTTTTCGGGAAAATTGAGAGGGCTTTTTCGTGCAAATTTGAGAGGGATATGCAAAATTGGCGGTTTTGACGTTTTTCCGATTCATGGCGTATGGTGGATTCATCAATTGATACGAAACCAAAGGAGACGATACGATGACTGAGACACTTTTGACACACCGCCAGCTTTTTTCCATGACGCCGAAGAACCTTGAGAAGCGAATCTCGGAGCATTACTACAAAACACAAAACAGCAGTTTGACGATCCAGTATGCATTGGCTTTGCGGGTCCGCTGCACATTGGGCGCACAGGAATTCAAGCATATTCTGCGGGATCTTATTCGCGAGCTTTTTCTGACGACGAAAGCGACGCGGACGATGAAACGATTCTTTTATTATTTCCAAGACTATTTTATGGCACCGGAATGGCGGAGCTTGAAGCTGCGGGTATTTCCGCTGCGGAATTTTGGCGAGAAGGCGGTGGCAGTGCTGCGTTCGTTGCTTTCGACTGACCGCCCTGATGAAACGACAGAACATCGAGCCTCGAGTACGCGACCTTTGAGTATACCCCCGACCCGACAGAGAAAGGATATGAGACGATGAGACACAAATTAGTCGCAACATTTGCGAACGAGCGAGGCAAACAGCACAAATGGACCTATAAGGACATTGATACCGAATTGCCTGCGGAGACCATCAAAGAAGCCTGTGAATTATTGACCAGCCTAGATATTTTTGAACGGGACGGCGTGAAGCTTTTTGATACCGTCGTTACTGCGAAGATCGTGACGACGATCGAACATGAGATTTTTGACCGAACGACAGATTCTTCTGAGGAAGCGGAGGAACCGACAGAAACGACGTGCTGTGCTGCCAGTAAACGCGTGGAGGCTGTGGCAGTGCCTGCTTTTGCGAAGGATCACGAGAACCAACCCGACTTTCCGACTGTTACGCTGCCGACTGCTTCTTTGCATCAACTACCATCTAGTGAAACTTTACCCGCATCACCTGCGGAATCCGTTAAAACTAGCCCGACAGAAGCGACGAGAGCGGCGATTTCAGCTTATCCAATGAAGGATTCCCCGCCAAAATCGCGGAAACGGCTCCTCTCCAGCCTCTTACGGCGAGAAAAACGGCAGCCTAAATAATTTTTTCCTTCTATAGAAAGAAGTCCTTGCGAGTAAAAGACCGAGGCGCGTTTCTGGTGGGGATCGAGGCTTCTTTGTGGTGCCGTCGGTAGGGAGTCGTCGGCTTTCTTTGGCAAAGAAAAGCACCGCTGCTCTCTTTTTCAGAGGCAACGGCGCTGTATGGGATCGTTCCTATTGGTGCGTTTATATCCTAGAGGTTCCTGTGTGGCAGCCTTCTTTTTTCTTGTTTTCTTCTGGCGTACAGGCTTGCTTAAACGTCCGCGAAGTCGCTGGGTTCGATCGTTCCGGGACCATAGGGGGTGATGTCTCCTGTTTCTGGATTCGTGGGCTGGTCAATGTTGAAGAGATACCCGTGCTTTCCGTATCTTCCCCGTTGCGTTTGGTCGTAGGCCTCGCTATCCATCTGAACAGTGACGGCCCTTACTGCGATCGCTACTTCCTGACTGCCTTCAAACAGCGGCTGCTCCCATAAAAATTCACAGGCGATATTCAAAAAGCATTCTTTGATCAGCGGTGCATCGATGGTCTCGGCAGTCTCCGCGGTGAGACCTGAAGCTGTGATCTCGTCTGTCTCGAACTGATTATTCTGGATCGTTTGGACACAGCGGTCAAAGATGTCAGCGGATGGGAAATTCAGCACGCAGACCTTCGTTTCTTTCAGCGATCGGTACATATGACCGGCTTTATTGACTTTTCCCAGTATACAGATGAAGTTGTCCAAGCCGCTCCCCATAAAGCTGGACCATGAGTGCAGGCACGCGTTCTCCTTCCCATTTGCTTTCCAGCCTGTGACGACAAAGACCGCTTGCGGTATAGCTGTCACGTAATCATACCAAGACAGGTTCCCGCTATAGGCCGCGTATTGCTCCAGTGCGTACCCTCCAAGCTTCTCTGGTTTCTCGGACAGTGAGACTTCCTTTTTCATACACGTCTTCTCCTTTCGTTTTGAACTAGCTATAGCGTATCAGAGGCAAGACGACACCTGTATGTCGTATCAGTTGTAATTCGCCATCATTTTTTTTGCCTTTTCGCAGATGTCCTCGGCAACATCGCGAGGCTCCAGCACCTTTACGGCATCGCCATAGCTAAGCAGCCATTGCAGTAGATAGTCGCGGTTCGTAAAAACGTTCTCAAAACGAAGCTTGCCAGAGGAGGCATCGACGGTGATACCTTCCGGGCCGTAGTCATCGATCAGGCGGTATTTTACCCCCGTGTCGAAAAGGGCGACCAACTGAATCTCGTCGTGCCACATATACCGGTCAAAATCCAGCGCCTCTTCTGCAATTTCCCGTTCTTCATAGTGAGTGTCTAATTTTTTCAGCTTGACGAAGCGATTCAATTTGAAGAGCCTGAACGCTTGGCGATCCAAACAGTAGCCATACACATACCAGGCGAACCATCGAAAGAGGATGACATACGGCTCGATCGTGCGCGCGCCTTCGCCCTTTTCAGAATAATAGTAAAAGGATAAATGCTGTTGGCTGCTGATGGCTTGTTTGAGGACATCGATTTTCTCGGTCAGGTCGGCTTGGTAAAAGGAAGACAAGTGAATCCTCACCCGATCGTGGTCGGTCAGGAGCGTCTGCTTCTCCTTCGTGAGCCGTTCCATCAAGCCTTGAGAATACGGCGCTGGCGAAATACTGTCGATCCCCTTGAGTCCCATGAAAATGGCACTCATTTCTTTTTGCGTCAGCACCGTTTTATCCAGCTTATACCCCTCCGCAATGGCGATCCCCCCGCCATATCCCTGCATGGACAGGATGGGGATGCCCGCCTTCCCGATCGTTTCGATGTCCCGCTGGATCGTCCTCTGCGAAACCTCGAAACGCGCTGCTAATTCTGCTGTGGTCACTTTTTCCTTTCGCAAAAGAATGGTGATGATCCCGATCAGACGGTCTATTTTCATATGCGCACCTCCACCTTTCATTATACGTGGACTTTAGGGATAGGGAAGAGGGGATTTTTTTTTTGGGGGGGATTCTAGTAATTCCAGCCAAAGAAAGAGTTCACCTTCTGGATCGGAACGGTCTCTTTCGTTTTCTTCTGTTCTCTCCTTGTTGGACTCAGAAAGCGGGAACGGTCTATTGTACTTTGGCCCGATTTATTCCAAATCGAGAGGGGCTAGTATGGATGGAAGAAAGGAGCGAGGCTCGATGACCAAAAAAATCGACAGTTTTCAACTAAAGCTGCTGGCAATTACCGGTATGCTGATCAATCACATGAGGATCGTCTTTGAATGGAGTCGCAGCATGCCGACCCTTCCCCTGTTTGCTATCTCTGAATTTGTTGGGAAATTCACGTTTCCGATCATGGCGTACCTCTTAGTCGAAGGCTATCATTATACTCGCGACGTAAAAAAATATGCGCTGCGCTTGGCAGGATTCTGGGTGCTCTCCATTTACCCCTTCTACCTGCTGCATCGCCCGGACTACGCCTTCTCCCTGACAGATGTCCCGAACAATATCTTCTTCACCCTTCTCATGGGACTGCTTCTGCTGATCGTCTACGACAAGGTGAAGCATCCCGTGGGGCGTGTCCTTCTGGTTCTTCTGTTCGCAGGTCTCACCCTGTTCTCAGACTGGAACCTCTTCGGCGTCCTTCTGATCTGGGCATTCTACACCTTCCACACAAAAAAAGGCATCGCCCGCACGATGCTCGCCTATTTCCTGTTTTTTGGAACACTCGCCTTGATCGGACTGTTTACCACCACCACTCCCGTCCTCTCAGCAATCGAGCTGTTTAGCACCACTGGCTTTTTAGCAGTCGGCTATCTGCTGCTGCACTACAACGGGAAACGAGGTTACTCTCCTAGCTGGGTCAAGTGGGGCTTCTACGCCTTTTACCCGCTGCATCTGATCCTGTTGGAGGCGGTGCGGTATGTTTTGTTTTAGGGAATCGTCCGGTCGGTTGAATCCCGATGTTTCAACGTTTGGGGGCTATCGCCCGGTCGGTTGATTCGCGGTGTTTCAACGTTTGTGGGCTATCGTCCGGTCTATCGCCCGGTCGGTTAATTCGCGGTACTTCAACGTTTGTAGCCTATCGTCCGGTCTATCGCCCGGTCGGTTAATTCGCGGTACTTCAACGTTTGGGAGCTATCGTCCGGTCTATCGCCCGGTCGCTTGATTCCCGGTGTTTCAACGTTTCTGAGCTATCGTCCGGTCTATCGCCCGGTCTATCGCCCGGTCATTTGATTCCCGGTATTTCAACGTTTCTGAGCTATCGTCCGGTCTATCGCCCGGTCATTTGATTCGTGGTACTTCAACGTTTGAGAGCTATCGCCCGGTCGTTTGATTCGTGGTACTTCAACGTTTGGGAGCTATCGTCCGGTCTATCGCCCGGTCGCTTGATTCGCGGTGTTTTCCATATAGAAAAGCCCTACTCTGGCGGGAGTAAGGCTTAGGTGATGTGGTCGAAAGACCGTCGATCGAGTCTGGGATTTTAGTAATATTGAAAAGTTTCTTCTATAGAAAGAAGTCGTTCGAGCGCATGATGGATGGTAAAAAATCCTCCTAGTAGGTTAGGAGGATTTCGATTTTCGATTCAATTAGGATCATTGCTTCTCCAGCGTTTCCAAGTAGTATTTAGTAGCCGGGCCTCTACCTTCAGAACCGATGATATCTAATCTTTTTAATTCTGCGATCATCTCAAGTGTATAGCTTTTTTGTAAATCAAGGGCTTCCTGAATCTCCTGTCGACTGACCAGCTTTCCATCGCTGAGATATTGAATCATTGAGATCATATTTTCACTTAATTCCAAAGCGTTCAACTTATAGTTCCTATTATATAGAACTACCGTAAACAAATTGTTCGCAGCGAGTAGTTGCGGCTGCCGCTTAAATCCTTTATACACTGAATAAATCCGACGAATGCCAGACCCATAATTTTCTATGTAATTCATTTTATCTAAAACATTGATTAGAATAGGATTTCGTTTGGCATTTGCTCCTTGCTTAATGTCCTCAACGGTTAACCCATCTGGTAAGGAGCCGGGAGAAGAGATCGCTAGTCGATCATCGAACAATTCAATTTTAATATCTGAAGTCATCGTATAGTCTCGATGAAAAAAAGCATTCATCACTGCTTCCCGAACAGCATCTACCGGATAAGAAAAATTCTCTATACGCTTCCCGTTGTGTCCGAAAGTAATATGAAGCTGATTATTCAAATGGATGTATTGAACGGCATCATCAATCTGTTTAGCTATTGAGCCTGAAAAAACTTTTTTATCTCGAAAAGTGGCTACATCCACTCCTTGATAAATAGCAGCTTTTGAAACAAATGGATTCTCATCACTGACTATCCACGCAGCATTATTATACTGATCCTCTTCGTTTTTCTTAAAATCGAGTCCGATAAGATCAAATTTTTTCCCCGCTTTTTTAAACGCACTCTCCACATAAGTAAAATCCAAAGAATCTTTCTCGATCTTTTGACTATCAAATAAGTTAGCATTATGACGATTTAACATTCTTTTTATTTCTGCATCGCTTGCTCGTCTTTTCGTGCTGCCATTGCGAACATACACGCCCTTCGAGTTAAACCCTTCACCATCCGTATAATAGTATGGTTTATTCGTTCCCGCACTAACAGAAATCTTAAATGGTTCATTGTTGGGATCTACCTGTATCAACCCGGTAACGTCTTGTCTGAATGCATTAGCAACCCAATTACTTAGCGTTTCTTCCCATTCTTTGTACTTTTTCTTTCTATCCGCTTCACTCGGGAAATCTACCAACGCACCATTATCATGGACTCCTAAATAAATCGTGCCTCCTACGGTACTATTTAAGAAGGAAACAATCTCTGCTTTTAGTTGGCTCGCTTTTTTAGGGATATCTTCTTTATACTCATAATTATTGTCTTCATTCAGTTTTTCCAATTGGATTCCTCCTATGAAATTGTCGCATTCTTAAATGTCCTATCAAGTGTAGTATAACTTATAATTTCACTTTTTAGGAATACGAACAAAAAATTCTAGTCTTCCTAGAAAATGATCTAATATTCGCGCTATCGTCCGGTCTATCGCCCGGTCGATTGATTCCCGGTGTTTCAACGTTTGTGGGCTATCGTCCGGTCTATCGTCCGGTCGCTTGATTCCCGGTACTTCAACGTTTGGGAGCTATCGTCCGGTCGATTGATTCGCGGGGCTTCAACGTTTCTGAGCTATCGTCCGGTCCATCGCCCGGTCGATTGATTCCCGGTGTTTCAACGTTTGTAGGCTATCGTCCGGTCTATCGCCCGGTCGATTGATTCCCGGTGCTTCAACGTTTCTGAGCTATCGTCCGGTCTATCGCCCGGCCGGTTGATTCCCGGTATTTCAACGTTTGGGAGCTATCGTCCGGTCTATCGCCCGATAATGATGATTGCTTGAATTTCCATATAGAAAAAGCCCTGCTCTGGCGGGAGTAAGGCTTAGGTGATGTGGTTGAAAGATGGTTGATCGAGTTTTGAGTTCTACTCATTTGGAAAAGTTTCTTCTATAGAATAGGTGAATCTTTGTACGTCTGTGCTAGCGTATATCTGTAAGGAAGCCTACTTATGTTTCACACACATTAGATCAATAGTTCGTAGGGAGAAAGTTGTTTTGCTTTTGTAATCATTTGCGCGATTTCTTCTGGGGTCTCTTTGGCTCCTTTTTTGATCCATAGCAGGATGATCCCAACGATACTCGATAAAAGGATTTCTTGCGCGTAATCTTCGGGGAGGTTTTCTTTTTTAAATTCCAGCTCTGGCGACTGCGCGATTTTGGTTGTGATGAGTTCGGAGAGGATCTCTTTGACCATCGTGATAAATTGCGGATCGCCTCCCTTGCCTGCGATGGCGCTGATGAACGCGAAATCGTGTTTTACGTAGACAAGTGATTCTAGGATCAGAGAATAGGGAATCAGTTCGACTGGATCATTTGGGTCGCCTTCTTCGCTTCGGATCAAAATCTGCTTCAGGTCGTAAATGATCTCCATCTCTAATTTTTCCATCAGTTCATATTTATCGACATAATGGGCGTAAAATGTGCCGCGGTTGATCCCTGCTTTTCTGGCTATATCCATCACCGTCAATCCTTCAATTCCTTTTTCTTTCAATAACTCGGTAAAGGCTGTCTTTATGCGGCTTTTGGTCGCTGTTTTTCGTTTTTGAACCATCCTTCTCCTCCTTAATTCAACACTTTGGCTTCTTGTGTTCGTTGCACCTTCCTTGAATCCATCTTATACTAACCTGGTAATTAAAGCAACACGTTGTTCATTTAAGGGAGGAGTTTTACAACTATGAGCTATATTGAAATGAAACATACCTATAAACGTTACCAGATGGGCGATACAGAGATTTTAGCCAATAAGGATGTCACCTTTGACATAACCAAAGGTGAACTTGCCATTATCCTTGGGCCATCGGGTGCAGGAAAGTCCACGGTTTTGAATATCTTGGGCGGTATGGATCAAGCGAGTGAAGGACAGGTCATTATTGACGGGAAAAACATCGCAGAGGATTCAGCCAAAGAATTAACGACCTATCGACGAGAAGATGTCGGTTTTGTTTTTCAATTTTACAATTTGGTGCCGAATCTGACCGCAAAGGAAAATGTGGAGCTGGCTTCAGAGATCGTCGCGGATGCTTCTGACCCCATCCAAGTCTTAAAAAATGTTGGGTTGGCTAATCGGATCGACAATTTTCCTGCACAATTATCCGGTGGTGAGCAGCAACGGGTCGCCATCGCCCGCGCGGTAGCGAAAAATCCTAAGATCCTGCTTTGCGACGAGCCGACAGGAGCGCTGGATTATCAAACGGGGAAACAGGTTTTGAAGATTTTACAGGATATGAGTCGAAAACAAGGGACAACGGTGATCATCGTGACTCACAATGCGGCTTTGGCCCCTATCGCGGATCGCGTCATTCGGATGCACGATGCCAAAGTCCAGGAAGTCACGGTCAATGATGCTCCAAAACAAATTGCAGAGATTGAATGGTAGGTGAACAAGATGACAAAAAAGAAGGCTTTATGGCGGGACATCTTCCGCTCATTTCAAAAATCAAAAGGGCGCTTTTTCTCTATCTTGCTCCTCATGATGCTAGGCTCCTTCGCCCTCGTGGGTCTAAAGGTAACTGGACCGGATATGCGGGCGACAAGTCAACATTATTTCGCAGAACAGAGTACTGCGGATCTGACGGTCATAGGCGATTATGGGATCACGGCTTCGGATCGGAAGCTCCTTGATGAAACGAAGGGGCTGCGGCACATTGATTATGGGTACGTGAAGGATGTGACCAAAAAAGGAAGCAATCAGAGTTTTAGGCTATTTTCAAAAACGGAACACGTCTCTACCTACGACCTCCAAAAAGGACGGCTGCCTGAAAAAGCCACTGAGATCGCGCTGGATGCCGATTACATGAAGCAGTATAGACTTGGGGATACGATCTCGTTTAATGAAAAGTCGGATGCGGCGGGCAACGACGTCTTGCGGCATCCTCAGTATGACATCGTTGGATTCGTTCATTCGACGGAGATTCTATCGGCTATCAACCGTGGGCAATCCACCGCGGGAACGGGGGAATTGGACGGCTTTGGTGTCGTGACTGATGCGGCTTTTGATTCTCCGTACTATATGATGGCGCGGATGACCTTTCAAGATACCAAAGGGCTTGATCCATACTCTGCGGCGTATCTCGACAAGATCCAAACGCACAAGGATGCGATCTCAGATGACTTGAAGGATCGGCCGAAAAAGCGTTTGGCAGAGATTCAGTCAGAGTATAAGCAAAAAATTGATGCGGGACAGCAGACGTTAGAAGCAAAGAAACAGCAGCTGGCTGACGGGCAAGCGCAACTAGACCAAGCAAGTCAGGCGCTTGACGCCGCGCAGCAGCAGCTCCAACAGCAACAGGCCCAGCTTGCGCAATTGCCGCAGATTTCTGATGAAATGCGGGCACAGATGAGCCAATCAGAAGAGGCTTTGGCTCAAAAGAAACAGGTGTATCAGGCACAAGCCCAGCAGTTTGCTGAGCAAAAAGCTGCCGCCGAAACGACCTTGGCAGAAAAGGATGAAGCCCTTCAGAACGCGCAATCGACCGTGGATTCATTGAAACAGCCGACGTACGCAGTAAATAGTCGGAGGGAAACACCGGGGGCAGAAGGCTACAAGATCTATCACAACATCTCGACCATCGTGGATGCTTTGGCCAATGTTTTCCCAATTTTCTTATTCTTCGTCGCTGCCTTAGTCACCTTTACCACGATGGCGCGCTTCGTAGATGAGGAACGGATGATCTCAGGCGCCTTGAAGGCGTTGGGGTATTCGGATCAGGACATCTTGAAGAAGTTCACGGTCTATGGGTTGGTCTCTAGTATGTTGGGGGCGATCTTAGGCATCCTCCTTGGGCATACCGTCTTGCCGCTGGTGGTTTACAATGCGTATCATTCGGGGTTTGATGTACCGAAAATCGCGCTTGGATTCCATTGGGAGATCTCCCTGCTGGCGTTGGTCTTGGCGTTTATCAGCGCGGTCATCCCTGCATGGATCGCTGCTAAAAAGGAACTTCGGGAACGCCCCGCTGCACTGTTGCTGCCAAAAGCGCCCTCAGAGGGATCGAAGATTTTATTGGAACGTCTTCCCTTTATTTGGAATCGATTGAGCTTCACTCACAAGGTGACGGCGCGGAATATTTTCCGCTACAAAAAACGAATGTTCATGACGATCTTCGGGGTCGCTGGGGCTGTCGCGCTGCTCTTTGCGGGCTTTAGCGTCCAGCATTCTATCGGCGGGATCAATGACCGTCAGTTCGGGGACCTGATCCGCTACAATATGATCGTCGCTGAAAACAGCGGTGCCACCACGCAGCAAAAGGCGGAGATCACCCAGCAATTGGAGCAATCAGCCGTAAAAGAGTACGCGCCTATCCACTATGAAGAAGTGACCAAGGTCGCTGGTGATGCCAATGACACCCAAGCAATCAAGCTGATCGTCCCCGAAAACACGAAGGACTTTCATCATTATATTCGCCTAGATAACCGTCCGTCGCAAAAATCACTTACCTTGAACGATCAAGGCGCGATCCTTTCAGAACGACTAGCCAGCTTATTAAAGGTTCAAGTGGGGGATCAGATCACGATCAGAGACCGTGAAGACCAGCCCAAAAAGATTCGAGTCGCCGGAATCACCGAAATGTACATGGGGCACTTCCTATTCATGGATCGTGCCTACTATCAGCGCACCTTTGATCGTGATTTTTCAGCGAATGCTTCCCTCGTGAATCTCGTGGATTCCTCGATGAAAAACACCAATCAGCAGGCCGCGAATTTCATTGATCTGGCTGGTGTTTCCGGGGTCGTCCAGAACACGACCATGACGAATCAGATCCAAACGATCGTTCGATCCCTGAACAAGATCATGACCGTCTTGATCCTCATCGCCGCCCTGCTGGCAGTTGTCATTTTGTATAATTTGACCAATATCAATGTGTCGGAACGTCTACGAGAGCTTTCGACGATCAAGGTCCTCGGCTTTTACGACCAAGAGGTGACCTTGTACATTTATCGCGAAACGATCTTACTGACCCTGATCGGGATCTTGGCTGGCTTTGGTGTCGGTGAATGGCT
Source organism: Enterococcus sp. AZ048 (assembly GCF_051715125.1). Lineage (NCBI taxonomy): Bacteria > Bacillati > Bacillota > Bacilli > Lactobacillales > Enterococcaceae > Enterococcus > Enterococcus sp. AZ048. The sequence goes on from NZ_JBIOTD010000002.1 coordinate 912,797, forward strand.
CCATCAGTACATCCTGACGGCTGTTCCACCGGATGATGTCATGTTCGATCCAGCGATGGCTGCCATCTCCTTTATCGTACCGACGGTCATCATCACCATCGTTACTACCGGCTTAGGCTTTATCATCCATCGACGACTGAAGCACGTCGATATGCTAGAAGCGCTGAAATCCGTGGACTAACCATAAAAAAATCCAGTAAACGACTATGTGCGTTTACTGGATTTTTCTTATTTAAAGGCACGTGCCAATAACGCACGTCCATTGGTATCAAAAATCTGCTGCTTCTCAGCTTCTGAAAGCAACGGCGTAGTCGCTAAGTCCTGATACAGCAAGTCGACGGATCGCGCATCGGTATATGGCGCATCGCTGCCATATACGATATGTGTAGGATCAGCTAGTGTCATCAAGGCTGGAAGTTGCCGCGGCAAGACGCGCCCTGCGGTATCAAAATAAACCTTTTTACTGATCTCATACACGTCGATCCCTTCCACATTCCGAAAATACCCTGCTACCCGATCGGTCAGAATCGGCATCACTGCACCTGCATGGGGCACGATCAATTTGATGTCTGGATACTTTTCAAAAAAGCGGGTCTGGAATAATTTCAGCATCGTCATCGTGGTGTCGAAGAAGAAGCCCATCAAAGGAATCGGCAGATCAATGGTGGCGTTCATTGGAAGTTGCGGCTGATTGGGATGCAGCGCAACGATCGCTTTTTGCTTATTCAACTGCTCGTACACTTCATCAAACACTTCTGAACCAAAATAGGCCCCTCTTGTATTGGTGGGAACGGTGAAGCCTACCGCCTTTTGCTCCTGCGTTGCCCGCTCCATCGCCTTCAGGGTGTCATTGACATACGGCAATGGCAACGACGCAAAATACCCGATCTGATCTGGATAGTTTTGAGTTAGTTCTTTCCCTAATTCATTGGCTTCTTCCGCCAATTCGATCGTTTCATTGCGTGAACCAAAGTTGATGTGGGGGGAAGAAAGAGACAACACCGAATACGCAATGTCGTGTTTCTCCATCAAATCCAACGTATCTTCAACCCTCCAGCTTGGCGTTGGCCAGCCATCCGGGTCTCCCGGAATATGCTTCTCCAGAGCCGCCACATAGCCTTTAGGCAAATAATGTGTATGCAAATCTATACTTTTCATGTTCCTCGCGTCCTCTCTAAAAACACTTCTATCATAGGAGCGTCCTGCAAAAAAATCAATGAACAGACTAGGGAAATGTGTTGGATTAACGATGAGGAACGAAGGAACTTATGCAGCTATTCACCGTTGATTGTTTTCGTATCAAAGGAGTCATTGATGACCCCTCCTAAAAGTGATATATTTATCACATGATACAAATAAGTCACAAGGAGTGAGACGATGTTTAACAAGAGAGCAAAGCCGTGGATGGGCGTATTTGGCGTATTTGGATTTGCGGGCGTATTAGGGTTTATTTTGGGCGAACCAGCATTTCTCTCGTTCTTTCTGTTCTTCGGCTTCTTCGGTCTTTATTGGGAAGGGAAGCTGAATCAGGAGAAAGCGGACGAACGGCTAAAAAAGAATTTTTCCAAAGCGCAGAGGTATGGTTACCGCACAGGACTGACGATCATTTTTTTGACATTGATTCTTTCTTTTAAATTCAGCACGGATTACAAAGCGATCCTCATGCTCCAAACTACAATGATCAGCCTGAGCGTCGCGGTGACCTTCATTTTGATTCCGTTTCTGACCTATCAGTATGATAAGGGGACCCTCGATGATCAAGAATGACCTCAAACGATACCGCATCGAAAAAGGACTCACGCAGCAGCAGTTAGCCGACCTTACGAATGTTCGCAGAGAAACCATCGTCCGATTAGAAAAGCAGCTATACAACCCGTCTTTGGAATTGGCTATCCAGATCGCCGATACTCTCAAACAGGATATACGTGAGGTGTTTTGGATAGCGGAATGACGGGGGCTTCATTACGTGTCTTGACCTGCGAATCCTACCTATAGCCGGTATATTGCACCTTAGATTGATCGAGAATGAAGAGATAGCTTTTGAATAGCAGAAACTAAAACAAGCCCGAATTCCTCTAAACAGGAATCCGGGCTTGTTTTACTTATACAGAATGAAGCTGAACTATGAAGCTCCCTCTTTACATCTCCTTTTCTTCTCGTCGTGTAGACGGCAGAATTGGTTGTTCGAATCAATTCAATTCTTTGCGCTGTTCCAATTCTTTTTTTATTTGCGGGTATATTTTATCTAAGTTGTAAAAAAGCATGGTGAAGATAGAGCAGATAAGTAACAGCATCGGAACATATAAATACATTGCTTTGATGGCGAAGACGGCGTTACCTGATTGTGTCGCTGCACCTGGTTGATACATTCCCCAAGCGAGTAATGCTCCGGCAACTCCACCAGAAATTGCTTGCGCTACTTTTCCCAGAAAACCATTGATCGCGGACAATGAGCCAGAAACATTCACTCCCGTTTTCCATTCCCCGTAATCGACTGGATCTGCCTGCATGGAGAAATAAATACTTTCCTTGATCCCGTAACCAGCCGCTGAGATAAGTGCTCCGACCACTATTCCAGTCACGAAATTATTCGCGATCATAATAACAAGCAAGCCAAAAAACTGTACCGCCGAGGATACGACGTATAGATTTCTTTTCCCCAGTCGTTTTGCTAAAAATGGCACGAAGAAGTTCGCAAACATCGGTACAATGGACATGATCGTAGCAACCGTTATGGACAAGCCTTTATTTCCAACGACAACTACAAAATAGTAGACCAATGCGCTGGACTGCATGAAGAATCCTGTCCACATAAACACGATGTTCACCGCGAAAATCAACCAAGGCCGATTCTTTTTCAACGATGAGAAAACCGTTTTGAGGGAGACACTATCCGCTCCGCTGACAGGCAGCTCCCGAACGTTAGCAAAAGTAAAGAAGAACAGTAAACATCCTAAAATACCGAAAATTGCCATGACGATCTTAAATCCTACTGCCTCATTTCCTTTGCCGAAATAGGCGACTAGCGTTAAAGCTGACGAACTGACAACTGTCGCGCCTAGAAAAGCAAAAAACTTTCTTGATGTAGAAAGAGCGGTTCGCTCGTCCGCATCATTGGTCAGACTTGGTAATATGGATGCCATTGGAACATTGACGATTGTATAAGCAAAAGATAAGCCAAAATAAGTCACATAGGCGTAAATCAATTTTCCAGAGGCTGAGATATTCGGAACATTGAAGCATAAGAAGGCGAACAATGCGAAAGGAATCGCGCCAAACAGAAAATAAGGTCTAGATTTCCCCCACCTCGTATGAGTGTGATCGATGAGATAGCCAACCAATAAATCCGTGATCCCATCCACAAATCTTGTCACGACGAACATAAGGCTGATGGCTGCGGCACCGAGATGCATGATATCCGTATAAAAGTATAAAAGATAAAGAGAGATCATTTGCCAAATAAGATTGCAGGCTAAATCGGAAACACCGTAGCCGATTCGTTGCTGCCACTTCATCATCCATTTTTTCTTTGAAGAATTTGCTTGTGTCGTTTCCATAATAAAAACCCCTTTACATCTAACTAACAATAATTAGTAACGCTTACATCCGCATACTGATAAATCGAACACTTTTGTCTTTGTCAGAACAAAAGTGTTCGAACATCATTTTTGAACGAGGCTCATCCTTAATTGTCTAAGATATACTTCCCAATCAGGTATGCTGGTGTGCAGCTCCAAGCATGACAATAGCTATTAAGTATCGGGCTTCCATAGGGAGAAAACTCTAAATCCTCAGGTTTAAAGGCTTCCCAGAAGGTGTCTGCCCCAAGTCGGATCATTTCTCCCCAGTACTCTTTCATGAGTTTCACAGCTTCCTCTTTGCAGTCCGCTACGAACAATGCTTCCACTACATGATGATACATGTACGGCGTTGCGATCCCTCGAATCGGAAAATGATTCTTGACCGTTTCCTGCATGATCTTTTTGTTTTCCTCTTTATCGAAAACTTCAGCTAGTACCATCCAAACCTGGCTTGCCACATTGATCTCACCAGAAGATTCAATGATAAATTGATCGTTTTCCTCATCAAACAAGTACTTCTTCGAAAAATCGATCATTGAATCTAGTACCTGTCTATAATGGAATTCTCGAGGATCACTGTAGACTTCCGCCAACGCGATCATTCGTCTTAACGTGTAGATCATTATTGCTTGACCCGCGGTGTCTTTTTCAAAATCATTTGACCAATCAACAAACACTGGCCATTCTTCTGTTAGTTTTAAACGACCCATGATATCGACTTGCTCTAACGCCAAATCCACCGCTTTTCTTGCAACTGGATATAAATTTTCTAAAACGTCGTAATCATTTGTCTGAATAAAGTAATCATATAATGAAGTTGCAAAGAAAAGGCTATAGTCAAACAGGAATGTGTCGTCAGGAGTCAACTTTGGCTCAGTAAAGACGTTCGCTGGAATCTTGCCTTGATCCGTTGTCATTCCCCCAAAAAGGTACAAGCATCGCTTCACTAAAGACATGTCGTTAAAAGTGTAATAGTTTGCTAATGCTTGTAAACGCAAATCCCCTAACCATAATCTACGATCCCGTTTCGGACCATCCTCAAAAACGGTTTGCATACAATCCAATAACGTTTTTACGGATACATTGTAAATGTCCTTTAATTCACTGTCTTCAATCTCCACCGAAGGCAATTGGCTCATCGCAACAGAACTCTGTGCCGTAAACACTGGATTACTGAAGCTGACTTTCCATTTAGGAGAGGTATCAATAATGGACAATTCAACATATCGGCAACTATACCTTCTTGGTAATTCGAGCGTCGTAGGCAGGACATCCACATGGATAAATTCTTCTTGAATCCAAGATTTTGACAACCAGCCATCGTAGTCTTCCGATTTTGCATAAAGTTCGGAGGGCACTTCCGCGAATTTTACTTTCATAAATAAAGGCGCATCCATTGGTGAGCCTACTGACTGGATATCGATACTTAATCTTCCGACATAGTGATCCCCTAGATCAAGAATGAGCGACTCTTCTCTGCCAATACTATACTCAGGTAGATCCAACATATTTTTGCTGCTCTTTTTTAATTCAAAATCATTCGTGCGTTCTTCTTCAGGAATCAACTCGACAATTCCGATGGGTTTAATAGTGGTATCGATCAATTCTGGACTATTTCTTTCTGCTCTCTCTAACAGCTTCTCATCGTAGTCCCAAACAACATCCTCGTTAATTTGAAAAGTAAATGCCATGTTCATTCTCCTCGCTAACTATTTTTATGTTGACTATTACACCGTGACATCCGCGTCATGAATAGAACGAGCCTCAGCTTCATGGGTTTCAGATGTTCCATACTTCTTCTGCAATCTCATCATGATGATTCCAGCTATTGTCGCTACTAACACGATCCCGGCAAACCCGATCATTGATGACTGAATACGATCTGGCATGACTAGGTAGGGCGTGATGAAGGCAAATACTCCGCAGCATAATCTTGAAAAACCATTGATAAATCCTTGAAGAGACGCTCTTGTTTCGGCTGGGAATGATTCTTGCGTCCATACTTTGTAAATGGCTTCGCCGGCAAGGGGATTCCCAAAGTTATAAAAGGCGATCGTCATGGCTAACGCAATGAACCCTGCGCCTCCACCGATAAGCGCCATACCGACCATCGCCGCAAATTGAACAAATGCGCCTACAAAGAAGGCTTTGTTTCGATATTTCCCGCCAGAGATTGAAGCAAATACGATCGTCGTTGCTAATGACACGATATTAAGAACGATTCCTAATCCAGTCGCTTGTGTCTGCGTAGCTCCTGCATTTGTTAACGCATACGTTTGAAATTGCCCCCACGTATTTGCTAATAGGTTCCAACATACATAAAATGTAATGATCGCTAAAAAGAAACCAAGGTATTTGTGTTTATTCTGACCAAAAAGAACTGTTTTGAAGGATACTTCTTCTCCTTGTTCAGCGACGGATTTATTCGCCGCTTGTCGTGCGTACCCTTCTTCGTGGAACGTTTTGAATTTTGCGGAAAGTGTTCTCCATAGCCAAGTAATTACGGCGAAACCAAATAAAATTCCAAATACGATTCGAGCGCCTAATACGCCTTCGATCCCTGATAATAGGAAGGAACAAATATAGGAGATGAAGACACCTATTTGCCAAAAGATTTGTGTAGACGACACTAATTTTGCTGAAGTCGTCTCGTCAGGAGCATCGTGAGATACCACGGTTAAACTAATTGGTAGATCGGCCCCGGAGGAAGCGCCCATAATGATCACACCCGTCAGCAGCATTAGAAAACTATTAGAAAAAATACAGATTGCTGCACCGACCGCATAGAAAAGATTTAGCCAATTAAATGATCGGATCAAGCCGAATCCTTTACTGATGTTTCCTGCAAACATTGAACCGAAGGCAATCGCAAACGTTAAACTTCCTGAAAGAATACCCACTTGCCCAGTCGTTAATTCCAATCCTTTTTGCCATACAGGGATGGTTGCGGATAGTCCGACAATGCAGCCTGAGCCTAGCATTGAGCCGATCCCAGCGGCTGTCGCCAGAGGAGAATACCTTTTCACTAGTGCATTTTTTGACTCACTTTTTTTTGACACATTCAACACTCCGTTTCTTTTTGTGATCCGTTGATCATCTTATGAACCAATTGTAAGCGCCTTACAGATTTTCAACTATGGCTGAATCCCATATATTTATTATCCAAACCACAGAAAAAAAGGACCCTCAAACATGAGAGGGTCCTTAAATAAGACAGTTACATTTGCTTTCGTAATTCTTTGGGCGTTTTATCCGTAAATCTCGAGAACAATTTGTATAGAGACGGAAGCGTATCAAATCCAATACTATAGGCGATTTCCTCTATGCTTTTATCCGTCTCCTGCATGAGCTTTAGTGCCGTTTGATACCTTGCAGAGTTGATCAACTCTTTGAATGACTGACCGGTCTCCTTCTTTAATTTGTTGCTCATATAATTGGAATTGTAGCCAAACTGGTCTGATAGCTCCTTCAAGGTCACAGTAGTGAAATGCGCATCTATGAATCTGAGAATACGAATGATTTCTTCATCCTTCTCTTGTTGATCTTCTAAACTCTCTTCTTCTATGGCTCGAGTTAGATTGATCAATAGTAAGGAGAGTAATAGATTTACAGAGCGCATGTAATACCGTTTTTTTTGGTAATACTCTAAAATCAGCTTTTGAAGGATTGATTGAACCTCTTCATTTCTTCCGCAGTGAAAATGAATGAAGGAATCATGTTTTCCAAATTTGTTTGAGGCATTCATCAGAAACCCATTCACTAACCCATTAGACTTCACCATGTTTATAATAATGTCCGTAGAGATCGACTCGTCTTTCAACAGGATATTGATTAAAATATCCTTCTCTTCTAACGGATCTATCCTCTGAACAATCTCTTTATCTAGCAGGATTATTTCGCCCTCTTGTAATTCTATTTTCTTATCATTTACATATTGGGTACAACTCCCAGAAAACATATAGTTAAATTCCACAAACTCATGTGTATGGTTAGGCATTTCTGAAAAGCGATGATGCTTATTGATAAATATGTTTCCTTCTTTAAAAAAATTCTCACTTGGCATCTTTGGAATCTCAACTTCACCGTAGGGCAAATTTTGATCATTCACCATGTGTCCTTCGAGTCGTTGCTCTCTTTCTATCTCATTTTCTTGCCACAATAATTTCTTTAGATCTGACAATTCCATCTCCATACCTCCCACCATTAAGAAAAAAAACTTACAGTACGCCAGTCTTTTCCCTCCGTTTCCCCTTCTAATCTACAATAGAAACGCCGTTAAGAATAGTACAAACTTATAATAAAGTGCTTTTGGATGTTCGATTCGTCACACCTATTGTTTGCCAGTTATCACATATGGGAAACAGTTGAAAGCTGGATTATTAAAAACGGACACCTCCAAAAATCTTCGACAGATTTTCCTGAGGTGTCCGTTTTATTGTTCGTTTCCTAGCCTCTTTTTGACTTGTGGGCTAGGATCAGTCTTTCTTGTTTCGTTTCTTCCAGCTTGCGAGGGCGGTGCTTACTGCGGCGACTCCGATGATCGTTAGGCCTGATCCTGCCAGCATCCCGGTAAGCGGGTAGCGTTTGGCGCGTGTCGGATAGGTCTTGCGCGCAGCGGTTGGGCGGGTGGTTTTCCCAGTTGTTTTTCCGCTGGCGGTCTCGATCGGCTTCAACTGTCCGATCGCCGTCGTGAGTTCGGCGAGGGCGGCGCGGATCTGCTCGGGTGCGGCGTTGGCGTCTGCCAGCACTTTTTTAGCGTTTTCCAGTGCCTTCTCGTAGGTGTCCCAGCTCTCTTTTGTGTACTTGTTTTTGTCGCGCTTGGCTTCTTGTTCTTTCGCGATCACGTCTTCCAGCGCGGCCTTCGTAGGTTTCCACTGGGCAAAGAGCGTGAGGGAACCGCTGGCTTCAGCGACGAGATTTTTGACTTCCTGCTGATCGGTGTAGGTGGTGCCTTTGCCATCTGCCTGAGTATTCCAGCCTGTGAAGCTGTAGCCGTCGCGGGTAAAGGTATTCTTCGCCAGCTTCTCGGCTTTATCATAGGTGAGCCGCTGCGAGGCGCGCGTCCCTGCGCCGCCATTTGGATCAACGATCACCTCGTAAGAATTCGCCTGCCACTGGGCGCTTAATCTGAGATTGCCTGTGGTGCCTGTCGGGATCGTCTGAAGGATTTCCCCCTGATCCGTGACTGCGCGAGCGAGGGTCTCCTCGGAAACCCGCCACCCTAAGAAGGTGTAGCCCAGTCGCTCCTTCTTCGGCAGAACAATGTTCTCGGACTCTACAGTATAGGTGATCGGAGCAAGCGCCGCGTCGTCAAAGGTGATCGTGTAGGTGTTGATCGTCCACTTCGCCGTCAACGCACGATCCCCTGTTTCTCCAACTTTGATACTTTCGACTTTGTCTTTGCCATCGTACCAGCCTTGGAAGGTGTAGCCTTTTTTCGTTGGCGTGGTGAGATCGGCGATGCCTTTTTCGATCGTATAGTGTTGAGCTGCAACGTCTGAACCACCTGCGCTGTCAAAGGTGACGGTGTATTCGATCGCTTCCCATTTTGCGACCAACGATTTATTGCCGGTCATGCCTTTTTCGATTGTATCGACTTTGGTTTCACCGTCGTACCAACCGTGGAAGATGTAGCCTTTGCGTCCAAGTTCTGGCAATTTGAAGGTCTCGGTCTCGACATTGTAGACTTTCGTAGGAACATCTCCTGCCCCTTTACTATCGAAGGTGATCGTGTAGGTATCCATGGTCCATTTCGCCGTCAACGCACGATCCCCTGTTTCTCCGACTTTGATTGCTTCGACTTTATCCTTGCCGTCGTACCAGCCTTGGAAGGTGTAGCCTTTTCTTGTTGGCGTGGTGAAATCGGGCAGTCCTTTTTCAATCGTATAGTGTTGGACGGGAACGTCTGAACCGCCTGCACTTTCGAAGGTGACATTGTATTCGATCGCTTCCCATTTTGCGACCAGCGTTTTATTGCCGGTCGTGCCTTTTTCGATCGTTTCGATTTTGGTTTCGCCGTCGTACCAGCCGTGGAACGTGTAGCCCTTGCGTTTCAGCTCTGGCAATGTGAAGCTTTCGGTCTCGATGGTGTACTTCTTATCTGAAACTGCTTCGCCGCCATTACTATCAAAGGTGATCGTGTAGGTGTCACGTGTCCATTGTGCAAATAGGGTGATCTTGGCATCGTTAACTGCGGTCAGATTTTTGACGGTTTCAGTATTCTTGTATGCTTTTCCGTTGCCATCTTTTTGCGTATTCCAGCCGCTGAAGGTATAGCCTTTTTTGGTGAAGCGATTCTCTGCCAGCTTCGCCTCCTGATCGTAGCGCAGTGCTTGCGATGCTTGGGTGCCCTCGCCCGTATTCGGGTCAAAGTCGATCTGGTAGGTATGTGCCCGCCATTGCGCATACAGGGTGACGGTCTCACCGTCTTTAGCAGAAAGATTCTTCACGGCTTGCTGATCGGTGTAGGATTGTTCGCCTTGCCCATCTGCCTGCGTGTTCCAGCCAGCGAAGGTATAGCCCGTTCGGTTGAACGCATTCGGTAACAGTGTTTTTTCTTCGTCGTAGCTCAGCGTTAGCCCTTGCATCATCCCCGTACCGCCATTTTTGTCAAACTGGATCGAATACTTGTTCAACCGCCAAGTCGCGGTTAATCGGATCGGCGTGGTGATTTTCGCCTGATCGAAATCAAAAGGCTTTCCAGCCAGCGTCCACCCGTCAAATTGATGGTTGGCTTTCGTTCCTTGGTAGTTCGGATTGGTGACCGTCTTGTTCTCCAAAACTTTTTTAGCGGCTAGTTCAGGGCTTCCACCCGCAACATCAAAGGCGACCTCGTGTTTCTTCTGGATCGTATAGGTGTGGACCTTCGTGTCGGACAAGCTATTGTGTCCGCTGACCAGATCAGTCGTCGAATCGTAACTTTCTTTCCCATCATCCATCACCCAATGATAGGTGGTCTTTCCGTCGTTTTCTGCGGTAGGGAGACCGCGCAACTCTTGTGAGTCACTCATTTTGAAGGACTTGGAACAAGCGAGCTCAGTGAGCGCGCTGCACCCTTTAAACATTTCCATTATTTCAGTCGCATTTTTCGTATCCCAGTTTGACAAATCTAAGCTGGTGAGGTTGCTGCAACCGTAAAAAATAGACGTTGCGTTGGTTACTTTTTTCATATTCCATTGTGACATATCTAAACTGCTGAGGCTGCTGCAGTCATAAAACATAGCGACCATCTCTATGACACTCCCTGTATCCCACTTGGAGACATCCAGACCATTGAGGGTGCTACAATCGTAAAACATGCCCCACATGTTCGTTACATTTTCTGTATGCCACTTCGATACATCCAGATTGCTGAGGCTGCTACAGCCAGAAAACAGGTGCCCCATGTTGGTTACGTTCTTCGTCTCCCATTGCGAGACATCCAAACTGCTGAGGGTACTACACCCATAAAAGAGGTTCCCCATGTTGATTACGTTCGCTGTATCCCATTGTGACACATCCAAAGTATCAAGATTGCTGCACCCATTAAACATCCCATTCATATCCTTGATTGCTGAAATATCTGCATCCGCGAATTTAGCAGAGGTTAACTTCGTATTTCCACGGAACAAATCTTCAAATGACCCTGTCACCTTCAAGGGTTTCTCTCCATTTTTCGCCGCTTCGATCTCAAAGGTTTGGGTTGTTCCGTTCAGATAGGAACCTAGTACGGGCTCCAAATCAATCTCCACGGACTTATTATAAAGCCTCGACGGAACCTTGATATTTTCCCCCGTTCCGTTATAGCCAATGATCTTGGTGTACGTCCCCACGTCTTGTGTGACCCACTCGCCTTGTCTCCAATCTGCTTTTAATTCTAATGGTTGCGTGACTGTTTGACTAAAATCGTAGGGTTGATCGCCCACTTTCCAACCGACAAAAGTATGGTCTCGTTTTGTCCCTTTATATTCAGGATCAGCGACTTTTTCGTTGTCCCAGATGGTCGTCGCCGCAGGGGCATCACTTCCGCCATCCGCGTCAAAAGTGACCGCGTGTTTCTTTTGGATTGTGTAGGTGTGAACGTCTGTGTCTGCTAAGCCATTGTGTCCGCTGATCAGTTCAGCCGTCGAATCATAGCTGTTCTTCCTGTCATCCATCACCCAATGGTAGGTGGTCTTTCCGTCGTTTTCCGCAGTAGGGAGACCACGTAACTCTTGCTCGGCATCCATTTTGAAGGACTTGGAACAGGTCAGCTCGGAAAGCTTAGGGCAATTACTAAACATGTGCCACATACTTGTTACATTTTCAGTATTCCAGTTTGACATATCAAGACTGGTGAAGTTGCTACAGCCATAAAACATATCTCCCATTTCTTTTACTTTCTTTGTATCCCATTGTGACACATCCACACTGCTGAGGTTGCTACAACCCAAAAACATAGAATACATATCCTCTACTTTTTCTGTATCCCATTGTGACACATCAAGGCTGATTAGGTTCCTGCATTCAGCAAACATATATAGCATATCTGTTACATTTGCCGTATTCCAGTTGGATACATCCAGACTGCTGAGACTGCTACAACCATAAAACATCTGGCTCATATTTTCTACGTTCGCCGTATCCCATTTTGACACATCCACACTACTGAGGCTGCTACAACCACGAAACATCTGGCTCATATTTTCCACGTTCACCGTATCCCATTTTGACACATCCACACTGCTGAGGTTGCTACAACCATTAAACATAAGACTCATGTCTGTGATTGCTGAAACGTCTGCATCCGCAAATTTAGCAGAGGTTAACTTCTTATTTCCATCGAACAAATTGGCAAATGAGCCTGTCACCTTCACGGGGAGTTCTTCATTTTTCGCCGCTTCGATCTCAAAGGTTTGGGTTCTCCCATTAGGAGGCCCCATGTGATGACCTAGCACCGCTTTCAAATCAATCTCCACCCGCTTGTCATAAAGCATCGACGGAACCTTGATGTTTTCCCCCGTTCCGTTATAGCCAATGATCTTGGTGTACCCTCCCGCATCCTCTGTGACCCACTCGCCTTGTTCCCAATCCGCTTTTAATTCTAGCGGTTCAGTGACTTGCTTGCTAAAATCGTAGGGTTGATCGCCCGCCTTCCAGCCGATAAAGGTATGGTCCCGTTTCTTTCCTTTATAGTCAGGATCAGTGACTTTTTCTTTGTCCCAGATAGTCGTCGCTGAAGGAGCATCACTTCCGCCATCCGCGTCAAAGGAAACTGCGTGTTTCTTTTGGATGGTGTAGGTGTGGGCCTTCGTATCGGACAAACCATTGTGTCCGCTGATCAGATCGTTCGTTGAATCGTAGCTGTTCTTCCTGTCATCCATCACCCAATGATACGTCGTTTTCCCGCTATTTTCCGCAGTAGGGAGACCGCGTAACACTTGCCCGGCATCCATTTTGAATGTCTTGGAACAGGTCAGTTCGGAAAGGTTGGGGCAGTTAAAAAACATTTCATTCATGCTTGTTACGTTTGTCGTATCCCAGTTGGACATATCCAAGCTGCTGAGGTTACTACAGAAAGCAAACATTCCCGCCATGTCTGTTACGTTTGCCGTATTCCAGTTATAGATATCCGGACTATTGAGGCTGCTACAGCCAACAAACATTCCCGTCATTTTTGTCACGTTTGCCGTATTCCAGTTAGAGACGTCCAGACTAATGAGGCTGCTACATTTATAAAACATATAATCCATGTTTGTTACGTTTGCCGTGTTCCAGTTCGATACATCCACACTGCTGAGGTTGCTACAGTTAGCAAACATCCACTGCATGTATTTTACGTTTGCCGTATTCCAGTTCGATACATCCACACTACTGAGGTTGCTACAGCCTTGAAACATCCCATTCATATCAGTGATTGTCGAAGTATCTGCATCCGCGAATTTAGCTGATGTTAACTTCGTATTTGTATTGAACAAATATTCAAATAAGCCTGTCACCTTCACAGGGTTCTCTCCATTTTTTGCCGCTTCAATCTCAAAGGTTTTAGTTTTCGCAGAAAGTCCCCTCAGATATGAACCTAATACCGTTTTCAGATCAATCTCTACCGGATTGTCATAAAGGATCGATGGAACCTTGATAGTTTCCCCCGTTCCGTTATAACCGATGATCCTAGTGTACGTCCCCGCATCCTCTGTGATCCACTCGCCTTGCTTCCAATCTGCCTTCAGTTCAAGTGGTTCCGTGACTTGCTTGCTAAAATCGTAGGGATGATCGCCCAACTTCCAGCCGATAAAGGTATGGTCTCGTTTTGTCCCTTTATAGTCAGGATCAACGACTTTTTCTTTATCCCAGATGGTCGTTGCCGCAGGGGCATCACTTCCGCCATCCGTGTCAAAGGCGACCGCGTGTTTCTTTTGGATGGTGTAGGTATGGGCCTTCGTGTCGGACAAGCCATTGTGCCCGCTGATCAGATCAGCCGTTGAATCGTAGCTTTTCTTCCTATCATCCATCACCCAATGGTAGGTGGTTTTCCCGCTGTTTTCCGCAGTAGGGAGACCGCGTAACACTTGATTGCTACTCATTTTGAATGTCTTGGAACAGGTCAGTTCGAAAAGCTTCGTGCAGTTCGTAAACATTTGATTCATGTTTGTTACGTTTGTCGTATCCCAGTTGGACACGTCCAGACTGGTGAGGTTGCTGCAGTTATAAAACATATATCTCATATTTGTCACGTTTGCCGTGTTCCAGTTCGATACACCCACACTGTTGAGGCTGCTGCAGTTAGCAAACATTTGAATCATGCTGTTTACGTTTGCCGTATTCCAGTTTGAGATATCCAAGCTGCTGAGGTTGCTACAGTCATGAAACATATTATTCATGTCTGTGACGCTTGTCGTTTCCCAGTTTGACATACCCAAGCTGCTGAGGTTGCTACAGCCACGAAACATATTACTCATGTTTCTCACGTTTGCCGTATCCCAGTTCGATACATCCACACTGCTGAGGCTGCTGCAGCCATTAAACATCCAGCTCATATCAGTGATTTCCGAAAAATCTGCATCTGAAAATGTTGCAGATGTTAATATAGGATTTCCATTGAATAAACTGACAAATGAGCCTGTCACCTTTACGGGTCCACTATTTCCCGCCGCTTCGATCTCAAAAGTTTGGGTTGTTCCCGTCAGATGTTGACCTAGTACCGCTTTCAGATCAATCTGTACGGGCTTGTTGTCGATTTCTGATGGGATCGTGATAGTTGCCCCGTTTCCGTTGTAGCTTTTGACCACCATATAGCCGTTTTCTTCTTCTGCGTGCCAATCCGTGGGCGCTTGCGGCGGCATTCGGAGTTGTTTTTCTTTTGTTTCTTCCGTCGGCTCTAATGACTCGGTGTCTGTGGTGTCTGTGGTGTCTGTGGTGTCTTTTGACGTTGATGTTGTGGGTTCTGTCTTGGGTTCCTCTGGTGCTGGGACCGCGGACGCTGGCTTCTCCGTGGACGGTGTGGTGGTGTCTGTTGGGGTTTCTACCGGCAGCGACTCACTCGTCGTTAAGGTGGGCAGCTCTGATTCTGTGGACATCGGCTGCTCATTGGTTATTTCAGGGGTCTCGTTAGCGAACACTTGAATCGGAATAAGGGCGTAATTTCCTACTAACAGCAGTGTCGATCCGACCACACTGATTAGCTGCTTATTGACTTTCTTAAAGACAAATCGCGGCTGTCTGCGGCCGTCTTTGATTGAACCTCTCGTCCTCCAATGCTTCATTTCTCTCTCATCCTCCTTTAGTTCTAACGGTTATTTTAAGTTGTCAGTGTCTCGTTGTTCTTTGCCCCATCGCCCTTAGCTCGTCAAGGTGTAGAAAATTTGATTGTCTGTTAATAGTTTTCACAAACACTCCTGCAGGAAGCTCAGATCCTCCAATCCGTCTTCGCAAATCACTTTTTTTATCATTGCCTTGTTATCTTTCCTCGTTCACTGATTTATTATTTTCACATTAATAATAGTCCTCAATTCAATTAAAACATAATTCTTAATCGTTGTGGGTAAAGGGATGAAAACTATTCCATAAATGTTTAAATCTGTTGCTAAAAACCCTTATTTTTTTTAATTTACTCAAAAAAAGGTTTTTTTAAGACTTGATTTTTGATAAATAGTAAAAATGAAATGTTATTTTCCTTGCTGTTGATTGGGTGGATTGCAACAAAAAAAAGACCAAGAGGACAGCGCCTCTTGATCTTCGGATAATTTTTTTTGGTACGGGTATCTTATCAATAGAAACAATGATCTCAACGACGCTACTATTTTTATAAAGAACTCCTTGATTACTCCTCGATTCTTAAACATCGCAGCTCACCTACTATCGTCTTTTCCACGATCATTCCCATCCCATTGAATAAAAGAAAATTCAATCCTCTTATCAAAAAAGCCTTTGCCACAGGCTTTTTCTGCCTAAAAGTCCTCGATTTTTTCGACTACAACACCATTTCCCTCAAAATTACATTTGGCCCTCAAATTTGCACGTTTTTTGGGGGTGATTTTTTTCAAAAGGTTGATTTATCGGCTTTTGGGAAAAAATGAGGGGGCTTTTTCGTGCAAATTTGAGGGCGATTTGCAAAATTGGCGGTTTTGACGTTTTTCTGATTTGTGCAGTATGGTTAATTCACCGGCCGGTACAAAACAGAAAAAATGGAGGAATACAGATGATTCAGAAATTAGGCAACAAGCTGCAGGTCCAAATTGACCAGGGGCTTGAAAAATTGAAACGAGTGAACTTTCAGCATGTGATCGACGCCCCTACGGAAGAGGCGGTCCTGGAACTGGGAGAGATCATGACGGAGTTATCCGGCGAGAATAGCGAACTGGACGGCGTCATCATGACGAGTCAGACGCGCTACGTCAAATAAGTAGGAAAAAGGAGGAAAAGCAATGATGAAACTTGTCGCGAAATTTAGAAACAGTGAAGGAAAAGCTCAGACTTGGAGCTTGGATGATCCGAATACGAAGAACTCTCCCGCTCAAGTGGAGGGGCTGCTGCAGCGTTTTACGAATTTGAAGTTGTTTAAAAAGGACGGCGTTGACTTGTTCGCCACCGTGGAAAGTGCGAAGTATGTCGAAACGATCGAATCGATCATTTTTTAGTCTAGGAGATAGGCGGTGTTTCAAGGAGCATCGCCTGCTCTAAAAAAAGGAAAGCGGAAGGAGAAGAGACCATGAATGACCCCTTGTTAACGCACCGCCAGTTTTTTTCAATGACCCCTAAAAATCTGGAAAAGCGGATCTCTGAGCATTATTATAAAACGCAAAACAGCAGTCTGACGATCCAGTATGCGCTGGCGTTGCGTGTGCGCTGCACGTTGGGCGCACAGGAGTTCAAGAACATTCTGCGGGATCTTATTCGCGAGCTTTTCCTGACGACGAAAGCCACACGCACGATGAAACGATTTTTCTATTACTTTCAGGATTATTTTATGGCACCGGAATGGCGGGGCTTGAAGCGGCGGCGCTTCTTCGCTCCCTTGTTTCGGCTGTCCGTCCTGATGAAACAAACGACCCTTGAGACCTGACCCTGCGTAAAATACTTCATATAAGAAAGGAAAAAAAGAGATGCCTCCTCAGTTAGTTGCGACGTTTACGAATAGCCTTGGCAGAAAGCACCATTGGCGGTTCAAGGAGATCGACACCCGCCTGCCGCCGCAAGAGATCAAAGAAGCTTGCGAATTATTGACGACCTTAGACATTTTTGAACAAAATGGCGTAAAACTATTTGATTCTGTTGTCACTGCCAAGATCGTGACGACCATTGAACACGAGATTTTTGACCGAACGTCTGCTTCGACTGAGGAACCAACAACGGAACCGTCTGTCTCTGCTGAGGGCACAGACGTCGTGGACACGTCTGAAGAGCAAGCGGCTTCTGAGACATCTGCTGCGAAAGGACCTGTATTTTCGACAATCCCGGGGGCTAATTCGCCAATTCGCCAAACGTCATTAATAGTACCTGCACCACCCATCGGAAATGAACACCTCGCATCTGGTACGAGCCAGATGCCCCCCTCCCGTGGCTGTGGAACAGGCCCCTTCAAGACAGCAATCAGAACCGCCGCCTTCACCCTCACGCAGTCGAAGAGGCTTGCTTTCTCGACTGCTCCGCAAGAAACAGCGGGAATAACTCGTCATTTAAGATAGGCGCGTCTCTTTGAACGGACATCTTTTTACGCAGGGCTCTTCGCTCTTGGCAGCACCCCCACTGTGAAAGGAGGTGATCTGCTTGAGCGAACTGACCCGCTATCTACTCGC
This sequence comes from Enterococcus sp. AZ048, assembly GCF_051715125.1. NCBI lineage: Bacteria > Bacillati > Bacillota > Bacilli > Lactobacillales > Enterococcaceae > Enterococcus > Enterococcus sp. AZ048. The sequence continues at coordinate 930,630 of NZ_JBIOTD010000002.1, forward strand.
CCCGATCGTCGTGGGCGTGATCGTTGCCCTCTTCAACCATTGGCTGAGGGGCCGCGATCCATAAGGAAGCTGCCTGCGGTTTTTATCTTATAGCCGCAGGTATTCTTCATAAAAAAATGATGATCCCTTTAACAGGAATCATCATTTTTTGGCTGCCTTTTTTTAAATAGAAGGCGGCTATTTTCTTATAGATAGATCGAGAAGAACATCAGCATCGCACCCAGCATCACGAATAAGTGCCAGACCACGTGCATATACCGGCGATTTTTCATGCTGTAGAAAAGCGACCCTACGGTATAGGCGACACCGCCTGCGACTAGCAGCAATAACCCCTTCAGCCCAACACTGTGATACAGGCTTGGCAGAGCGATTACGACGGCCCACCCCATCACGTTATATATAATAGTAGAAAGCTTCGACACCGATTTGACTTTGCTTAGCGTCAGGCTTTTGTAGACGATGCCTACGATCGCCGCCAGCCAGATCACACTCAGCAGCACGATCCCGATCGTCCCTTTGATATAGAGCAGGCAGTAAGGCGTGTAGGTCCCTGCGATCAATAAATAGATGGAGCAATGATCGAAGACTTGAAAGACTTTCTTGGCTTTCGTAAAGATCAAACTGTGGTACAACGTCGATGCTAAGAACAGCAGCAGCAGCGAGACCCCGTAAATAATGAAGGACACATAATGCAGCTCGCTAGTGGCCTTCCCCAACAAAAAAACAAACCCAATAATGCTCAAAACGACGCCCACTCCATGGGTCACGGCATTTAATACTTCATTTGTGATTAAATATTTTCGGTTGTACTGTGTCTCCATTTCGTTATCACCTCAGTTGATTTATTAAAGATACTATATCATGGTTAACAAGATAATTCAATCTAGTTTTCAAAACCAGATGTTAAGTTTACCCTAAGATAATACCGTTATCTGCTAACTTGTACCCAAAAACCAACAAGTCTCCTGCATAAATCTCTGCTTCCTTTGCCTCATTCAACACCTTGATCAACCCTGCGACGGTCAATAGTTCCTTTGGCTGCTTCGTCAAAAGGATCTTTCCTTCTTCCACCTTCACCTCGATCCGATTCGTCAGCGTTTTCCCATCGGCAATAAAAACATAGGTATACGAAGACAACTGCTTCAATTCGCCTTCCGCATCTACTTGAATGGCCGTCAATAAATCTTTGGCTTTCATGACATCCCCTCCTCTTTTATTATAACGTAAAACAAAACGATCGCGGGTTTTGTTATAATCGAGGGACTAAAGGATTCGGGAGTCTCCCACTCCTTAGAAAACTATGTAAGGAGAGAGAAGATGTCTAAACAGATTACGCGCTTTTTCAGCTACTATCGTCCCTATAAGAAATTATTCCTATTAGATTTTACCTGCGCGGTTTTTGCGGGCTTATTGGAGCTGGCCTTTCCTGTCGCAGTCAATCAGGTGATCGACAAAATCATGCCTAAAGGGGAGTTCCGCACGATTTTGCTGGCTTGCTTTGCCCTTTTGCTGTTTTATGTATTGAATACGGTGCTGCAATACATCGTGGTCTTTTTTGGTCACAAGCTGGGGGTCAATATCGAGACGGATATGCGGCGGGAATTGTTCGCCCACCTTCAGACGCAGCCCTATGAATATTACGACAATCAAAAAACGGGGAAGCTTATCAGCCGCTTGACGACGGATCTTTTTGAGATTTCCGAGGTGGCGCATCATGGACCGGAGGACGTGTTCATCACCATCATGACTTTGTTAGGGGCATTTTTACTGATGCTTCAGAGCCATGTGAAGCTGGCGTTGGCGACCTTTGCGTTATTGCCGCTGATCACGCTGGCACTTGTGTTCTTCAATAAGAAGATGACCTCGGTCAATAACCGGATCTATGAGGACATCGGGGAATTTAATGCGGGGGTGGAGGCATCGGTGAGCGGGATTCGCGTGACGCAGTCCTTTGCCAATGAGGAGCATGAATTTCATCGCTTCGGCGGGTTAAGTGACGCGTACCGCAAATCGAAGATCGTCTTTTATCGTTTGATGGCGGTCAGTTCTTCCTATAATTACTTTTTGATTCGCTTGATCAATTTGTTCACGCTGATCTTTGGTTCGTATTACGTGATTCAGGGAGAATTGACCAATGGGCAGTTTGTCGGATTCATCCTGCTGGCCAATGTCTTTGTCCGGCCGATCGAAAAGGTCAATACCATGATCGAGAGCTACCCAAAAGGGATCGCGGGGTTCACCCGTTTGACCGAGGAGCTGGACAAGCAGCCAGCCATCGCGGATCGTTCGACGGCGCAGGCAGTCACTGAGCTGTCTGGGGACATTCGGTATGACGACGTGTCCTTTTCTTATGCGGACGGCAAGAAGGTGCTCCACCACATCGACCTCCACATCCAGCCGGGAGAAACGGTGGCGTTTGTCGGGCAGAGCGGCTCTGGGAAGACGACGCTGTGCAACCTGCTGCCGCGTTTTTACGAGGTTACCGAGGGGCGGATCACGATTGACGGGATGGACATTCGCGACATGAAGCTGGCTTCTTTGCGGAGTCAGATCGGGATCGTCCAGCAGGATGTCTTTCTGTTTCCCGGCAGTATTCGGGAAAATATCGCCTATGGCCGTTTGGAAGCCACGGAGGAAGAGATTCTGGCTGCCGCGTCGATGGCTCATTTGGACGGCGTTTTCGCCCAGATGCCGGATGGGATCGACACTCAGATCGGGGAACGAGGCGTCAAGCTGTCTGGCGGACAAAAGCAGCGGGTCGCCATTGCTCGGATGTTTCTAAAAAATCCGCCGATCTTGATTTTGGATGAAGCGACCTCTGCGTTGGATACGGAAACGGAGCAGGTGATCCAAAAATCGCTGAATACCTTGGCAAAGGGACGGACGACCATGATCATCGCCCACCGCCTCGCGTCGATCAAGCATGCCACACGCATCGTCGTGGTGAGCGCAGATGGGATCGTCGAACAAGGCACCCACGAAGCCTTGATGGCAAAGGGCGGCGCCTATCGCGCTCTGTACGACGCACAATTCAGAAGCTAACAAAAAGTCTGTCTACCACCTCTTAAGCGGTGTGTAGACAGACTTTTTTTGCGTTCTCGTTAACTGCGGTCCAAGCTTTTCGCCACGGTATTACCTAAGGACTGTACGATCTGGACCAAGACGATCAATAGGATGATCGTCGTGTACATTACCGCCGGCTCGTTTCTTAAAAAGCCGTATTGGTAAGCGATGCTTCCTAGTCCGCCGGCGCCGACCAAGCCCGCCATCGCGGTAGCGCCGATCAGCCCGATCATGGCGATCGTCAAGCCGCGAATGATCCCGCCTCGTGCTTCTCTCAGCAGCACGCCGCGGATGATATGGAAATGACTGATCCCCATGGCTTGATACGCCTCGATCACGCCGCCATCCACCTCTAGTAAGGACGTTTCCACCAAACGGGCCAAGTACGGCGCCGTGTAGATGATCAGCGGCAGCAAGACCCCCTGCACTCCGATCGTGGTCCCTACCAGAAATTTCGTCAACGGCAAAATCAGAAACAATAGAATAATAAAGGGCAACGAACGCAGCACATTGATGACGCTGTTTAAGATTGAATAGAGGGGAAGATTGCTGTTTAGTCCTCCAGGGCGCGCGATGACCAGCAGAACTCCTAGTGGGATGCCGATCAAAATAGACAACCCTAGCGCGACACACACCATGACGAGGGTCTGCCCCAACCCTTCAAGGACGACCTGCCCCCATTGACTCCAAAATGCACTCATTAGATAACCTCCTCGATTAGGACCCCTTGGCTTTTGATGTAGGTTTTGGCGGACTGAAAATCAGCTTCTGTCCCGCCGTCAAACTGCACCAGCAACTGTCCATGACGTTTTTCCTTTAAATACCCGATGTTGCCGCTAAGGATGTTCGGGCTCAATTGGAAGTCTTTCGCTACTCGAGCCAACACAGGCTCCGTGGCTTCCTCTCCGATAAATTGCAGCTGGACGAGCCGCCCGCTGCCCTTATAGGCCGCTAAGACCTCTGCTGGGACGTTGTAGCCGTCGTTTGCTCCAATGAATCGCTTCGTCGTCTCTTCTTGCGGGCGGGTGAAGAGATCGATCACTGGACCGGCCTCCACGATTCGGCCATCCTCCATCACCGCCACACGGTCACAGATTCGCTGCACCACATCGATCTCGTGGGTGATCAGAAAGATCGTGATCCCCAGCTCCTGATTGATCTTCGTCAATAGCGTCAGGATCGACTCGGTCGTTTCCGGGTCTAACGCACTGGTGGCTTCGTCAGACAGAAGGATCTCCGGTTCATGAGCCAGTGCGCGGGCGATCGCTACCCGCTGCCGCTGCCCGCCAGATAATTGCGCCGGGTAATTCTCCTTGCGATCCGTCAAGCCGACAAGGTCCAAGTATTTCTCCACCCGGTTGGCGATGACATCCTTTGGCACTCCTTCCAATTTCAGCGGTTTGGCGATATTTTCGTAGACGGTCGCCGTTGACAAGAGATTGTAGCCTTGGAAAATCATCCCGATCTTTCGTCTAGTTAACAATAATTCTTTTTTGTTAAGCTCTCGTAAATTTTGACCATTGATCAAAATGTCTCCAGTGGTGGGCGGCTCTAAAAAATTGATCATACGGATCAGGGTGGATTTCCCTGCCCCTGAATAGCCGACAACGCCGAAGATCTCCCCTTTTTCAATCGTCAAATCCACGTCTTTCACCGCTTCGATCCGGCGTTTTTTCTGCTGAAAGACCTTGGATACCTTTTTCAGTTCAATCATGCGACCTCTCCTCCTGTTTAAAACGCTGGTACAACCGAACCTTTAAACTTCTCTTCGATAAATTTCTTCGTTTCGTCTGAATAATAGTATTTCTTTATTTCTTTGATGATCTTGTCGTCTTTGTTCTCTGTCCGTACCGCGAACACGTTGTAATTCGGGTTGTCCTTCAAGGGTTCATGGTAGATGGCGTCGTCGTTGATCGTCAGCCCCGCACCAAAAGCGAAGTTCGTGTTGATGGCTGCGGCGGTCAATTCCCCTAACTGTGACGGGATCTGAGACGCTTCTAATTCGACGATCTCAATGTCTTTCGGATTCTCCGCAACATCGTTCTTCGTCGCTTTGACCTCTACCCCGTCCTTCAGCTTCAAGACACCGGCTTTTTCAAGCAATTTCAACGCCCGATACTCATTGGTCGGGTCATTTGGGACACCGATCTTGTCTCCCTTTTGAAGTTTACTTAAATCAGAAATCTTTTTAGAGTAAACCCCTAATGGGAAGGCGACTGTTTTAAAGGCCTGCTCGATCTTGTAATCCTTGTCCTTCACCTGCTGCTCTAAAAACGAAAGCGTCTGGTAGCTGTTGCCGTCCAGATCCCCGTCATTCAAGGCAGTATTCGGGGTATTATAATCATCAAAGCTCTTGATATCAATCTCGATGCCGTCCTTTTTCGCTTGCTTGGCGACCTCTTCTAAAATCTCCTGATGGGGCCCCGAAGTCACGCCGATCGTGACCTTTTTCTCATCTAAAGGTTTCGCTTCCCCTTTTGATCCGCAGCCTGCCAATACCCCGCTCACGGTCAATGCCGCAACACCTAATAAAATTGCTTTTCCTAGTTTTTTCATCATCATTTCCTCCTGAGTTGTTTGTTTCGGATGCTCCCGCAACGAGTCGCACCTACACACGCCTTTAGACGCTCCTGTTTAGCTGTCTAATGCCTGCCTATCCTGCGAATCGCTGCTGGGCCATCCTGCATTTTGCCAAAGAAAAAAAGCCCGCCCTCTCCCCACACTATGTGCGGGAAAAGGACGAGCTTGCTCGCGATACCACCTTCATTTGCAACAGTCTCACAACTATTGCCTCAACAAGTACGATCATACTTGAGCGTTGTTAACGAGCGCTGCCCCGTCAGTACCTACGTATCGGCACTGCCATTCAGAGACCATTTTCTAAATCTGCCCACATATCCGCTCTCACCTGCCCGGACTCTCTTTGATGCGTTTCGATCTATACTTTTCTCTTCATCACGTTTCTTTGTTTCGCAAATTGATAAATCGTATCTTACAGGTCAAAAAGAAAACTGTCAACACTTTTTTATCATCAAAAGCACATTTGACTTTCATTTTCACAAAGCATAAACTAGTTGAAATCTCACTTTTACCAAATTTTTGAGCAAGTGAGGAAAAAATCGTACGTTCATCCATTCAGGAGACCATGTTTCCTACGTTCAAAAAAGGAGTTGATTCAATGGATATCACCACGGAAGTGCGCCCTGGCGCCAATCGCTACGTTAGCGGCGAAGGCATTCTTCAAGACCTTCCCAGCTATTTCGTCGGATTTAAAAAGATCTCTATTATCACAGGGGAAAAATCCTCTGAAGCATTCAGAAAGTATTACCGCCAAGAATTGCACTATCCTACCTATCGTTATGACGGGACCTCTAGCCATGAAAATGCGGTCGCCCTCGCAGAAGAGATCGAGCAGGCCGAATTGATCGTCGCCATTGGAGCGGGGCGTGTGATCGACACCGCTAAAATGGTGGCAGAAGAGCTCAACGCCGAGCTTTTAGTGATCCCGACGCTCATTTCAAACTGTGCGCCCTTTACACCTATCGTTGCGGTTTACCGTCCCGATCGGACCTTCAAGGCGATGGGCTTCATGACGCGCGCGCCCTTCCTGACTATTGTGGATTCAAAATTCTTACTTGCAACGCCGAAGGATTATTTTGTGGCAGGTGTCGGTGATACCTTGGCGAAATGGTACGAGATTGAAGGCATCACACGACGACTGCCAGAAGACGAAAAGTCGGCTTATGTCAGTCTTGGAATCGCCTGTGCCAAAGCCATTCAGGAGCTGCTTTTAAAAGACGCAATCCCCGCGATCCATGACCTTCAAAACCGCAAAGCCTCCCCTGCCTTTAGTCGTGTTACCGATGCGATCATTGGTCTGGCAGGTGAAACCGGCGGATTTGCTGCATCCTTTGGACGATCCGCGGGCGCCCACGCGATCCATGACGGCCTCTCCTATTTAGAGAGTACCCACGAGCAGCTTCATGGGAAGAAAGTCGCTTACGGTATCTTGGTGCAATTAGCCCATACGAAGGACATTGAAGAGATTCTTACTCTGAGACCCTTCTATGAAGCCGCCGGTTTGCCGATGAAACTGAAGGAATTAAACGTGCTGGATACCTCTAAAGAAGCACTGACTCCTGTCATCGATCATGCCGCTTCTGCAAATGAAACCTTCAACATGGTCGATCCCGCGATCACCTTTGACGACATTTATCAAGCGATTCAAACCGTCGAATCCTTATAAAGTTTACCTTATAGTACAACTATTCAAAAGTTTACTTTAAAAGTCTAGAGAGATCTCTCTAGGCTTTTTTTGCGGTTTACTTTTATATTTTGAAGTTTACTTTTAATTATATGAAATGAAAAGTTCACCTTAAATAAATCCCTTTTTGAAGGTGCTAATTAAGGTTTACTGTTAACCTTAGTATGAGTAATCATTTCTAAAAAGTTCACTTTATTTTTCATCATTTAGGTTTACCTTTTATATTGAAGTTTACCGTATTAGATGTGTTAGGCTGCTGTGGAATTCAGTTTACTTTAATTGATTTATCAAAGGTTTACTGTAAATTTTTCTCTTTAAATTGCTTTAGTTGCAGTCCATATTTTGAAGTATACCTTATCTAATTTAGTTGCAATAGACAGTTTACCTTAAATATTTTGTTTTAAGTAAACTGTATTTATGTATGACAAAAGGTTTACTTTAAACATTAGAGGTTTACCTAAATAAGTTGTATTTGAGTTTACTACAATAAAATACGTTTAAGTTTACTTTTTAGGATTAATGTTTACTTTAATTTAACTTCAAAAAGTTTACCTTATTGTTTGCAATAGAGTTTACTTTATTTAGATTCTATTTGAAGTATACTTTATTTTCGCATCACTTATTGAGGTTTACCTTTGAATACTAAGTTTACTTTAATAAAATGATATACAGCAAACCTTATCGTATAGAGTATACTTTAAATTAGGTTAATCTCTCAATGACGTTTACTTAAATAGAACATCAGGTAAACTTCAATAGAGTTAAAGTATACTTTATTTAGATATAATCGCTGCTATAACAACAATTATATATTCTAAAGGTTTACCTTTATCTATATAGAGTAAACTTTGATTGAGGTAAACGTTTACTCTATTATTTTAATAAGGTTTACTTCTATTTATTAAAGTAAACTTTTAATCAAAAGACTAGGTTTACTTTTATTTCGTATAAGAAGTTTACCTTTATTATTTATTGCAGTTTACTCTAATATCAATCAATACGGTTTACTTTAGTCCAACCTTATTTATAGTTTACCTCATTTTAACTATTTGTAGTAAACCGTATTGCTATTTAGATTTTTATATAGTAAACTTTAATTGAGAAATTAGGATTGGAGAATGTGTATGGCTAAAAAAGCTGAGACCTATGTTGTAGGAAATTTTAAGGGGGGCGTTGGTAAATCGACGACCGTTCAAATGCTTTCATTTGAGAGTGCCTTCCGAAAAGATCGAAAAACACTCGTGATCGATTTAGACCCTCAGGGGAATACCAGTGACGTGTTGTCCTTAACAGCAGAAAATTTTGGAAACAAAGAATTGCCCGATGAATTTGATGCGACGATTTGGGAAGCGGTTCGTTCAGGGGACATTCAATCGTCTATCTATAATATCATGCCGAATTTAGATTTGATCCCAGCGAATATCTCATTTTCTGATTTTCCAGATTATATGATCGAGCGCTACCCAGGGGACAAGCTCTCTCAATTCAAATACATGGAAGAATTGATCGAACCGCTGAAGCGCATTTATGACGTGATCTATATCGATGTGCCACCGACGATCAGCACGTATTCAAATGCGGCGATGTATGTGGCGGAATACGTTATCGTCATTCTGCAAACACAAGTAAAATCCTTAAAAGGGGCCCAAAACTACATTGATTACATGAACTTCTTCATTGAACAGTACGACACAGACCTTGAAGTTGTAGGGATCGTGCCCTTCATGATGCAGAAACGGGATTCTGTTGACCAAGAAATCTATACCGCAGCAAGAGACATCTATGGTGCCCATCTGTTAGACACAGTCGTGCTAAATCAAAGCCGTTTGAAACGCTATGATGGGTCTGGTATTACCTATGATATCAACAAAAATGGCAAAGTTGAGCAGTGGGACAAGCGTGCACACGAGGTTTTCGTCAATATTTTGGATGAAATTGATGAACACCGCCTCATATTGAGCGGTGAAGAGTAGGGGAGACGTTGAATGGCGAAAAAAATGAAGCTAGATTCGCTTTTAACGGCGAACAAAAAAAATAAGGGCATTGAAAAAATGTCTGAATACTCCAATCAAGACAAAGAGGAGAAGAAGCCCAGCTCTCAAGACCTCTTAGCAAACCGAACGCTGAGTCCAGAAACGGACTTTCGGCGCTCCGCACTCCATGACGAATCGCGACACTTAAATGAACGAACACCTATAATAGAAGAACATGCGTCGCAGGCACATGAAACAGAGGCAGGGAAGAGGGGACGGAAGCGTCAATACTACGATCCTCGTCTGAAAGCCTTGGAAATGCAAAAAATCTCGGCCCGGACCAAGATTCGGATGCAAAATTTGATCAATGCGAAGTTTGACGGCTACACGCCAGACAAGATGATCGACTTTTTATACGACTATTATCTTGAAAAAGGGCTCTCCAGAGACGACCGAAACTTCCTGAATCAGCTTGAAGAAGCCTCTATGGAGGAGTATAAAGAGAAGCCGAAGTATCAGAAATTATTCAAAGAATTAGAAAACAATGAGAATTAAATACAAAAAAAGTAAACCGTAATGCTCTTTATCTCCTGCATTATGGTTTACTTTTTTTTAAGTTATTCAGTATTTCAGTTTACCTTTATTATCATAAGTTTTCTTTAAAAGTTTACTTTTGAAAAACGGATCGCTTCTTTCCGCGAGCTGTGGATAACTATTAAACGCCTTATCCACATTACTTTTTATCCACATTCTTGTTTTGAACAGGGGAGGCGATTGCCTTATTTAGAGTTTACCAAAACTACTTTTATATCCTTTAATAAAGTAAACCTAAATAGTTTTTATTCTTGTATTATAGTAAACCTTAAAATTCTTTATAAACATATTAAAAGTTTACTCTAAAAAATGTTGTTTGGAAATCGCTTTACAATAGGGTTTCAATCCATTATTCTAGACATGTAGAAAAAAACGAAAAAAAAGAGTCTAAAGATTTGGCGATCTTTAAACTCAAAGGTTTGAGCTAATTTTGGCGAATTAGCCTGTCACATTTTAGATAAACGTTTAAGGGTTAGAAAAATTGGTGTTTGCCTAACCTCTATTAAGTATACCATATTTTGGTAACTTTCTCAATCCTCTATCTGGTGACAGTACCCATTCCTTTAAAACTTTCGCTACGCATTTGAAAGTATCTATAGGAGGTTCTTTGTCATGTCCACAAACTTAGACAATACCATGACCGCAAACAATTTGCCCAACGGCAATTATATCCCCATCGATTTGAATTTAATCAATAATCCACAGTATAAAACGCTCTCTATTGAAGCGATGATGCTTCATGCCTTGTACACGATGCGCATGACGTGCAGTATCTATAATGGACAAAAAGACGGAAGCTGGCTTGATGAAGCTGGTCTTCCTTACATCTATTTCTCCAATGAAGAGGCTGCAGCCTTGTTGCGGGTATCGGAACGCAAGATCACTAATTTGAAAACAGACTTGGCAAAGGCTGGCTTGATCCAGGTTCTTCGTCACGGACTGAAAAATTATCGGATCTACGTTTCTAATCCCAAAGCACCTGAAAAAAATGTCGTCGTTCAATTGTCCTTCAAGAATTATACCCGCAGCAAAACGATCGTACCTGTGGAAAACGACACACCGAAAAAAGCAGCGGAGTTATCCACTGTGGATAGAGAAGCAAAATCTGCGTCTCCGAGCTCGCAAGATTTGCTTACAAGTACACAAAAACAATTAGCAAAACAAACCACAAGAGCAACAAATGTAACAGGCACGTTGCCAAAAAATGACGTTGTTTCGTTGGATCAAAATCTGATCGACGGATTGGCAGCTCGCTATGCCCATGTCTTGCCGCAACAGGCGTTCCAACGGTTTCTCCCTTTCTGTAACGGGGATTACCGCAAGGCACGCTGGTTTGTCGACACGATCTTCAAGGCGAAGTATGCCAGCACGCAACAATATATTCAGGCAGGCTTGCCGGCAGAGGCAGAGGTTCTGACCTTTGAACACAATACGTATTTCAAAACAGACATCGGTGACGCGATCGCAAAAGCCATCGAGCAAATGTACCGCTACAAGACCGTCCGAAACCCTGAAGGCTTCTTCTTTGCCTTCATGAAGGGCTTCTTTACGGAAAAGACACGCCAATACCTGGTCGATCATTATGAGCTGACGCCAGACTTGAATCGGACCCTGTCCTCTGTTCAACAGACGCTGCAGAAGAAAAATGCGTCTTCTTTGCTGCAAAAATCAGAAAAAGTAGTGAAAAAGGTCTCCTAAGAGCCACAACCTTTGTTATAATGTAGCGGAGTCTATCAGAGAAAGGTTAATGTTATGAATAAGTTTAAACTCGCACTTTTTGGCTACAGTGGGCTCTTAGGCCTCGCGGTGGGGGTCATTGTAGCTTTGTTTATGGGATTTGCGGAGATCGGGCATCAGCTCTTATGGCAAAAGCTGCCTGCGTTGATCGGGAATCCGCGCTTTTATCCTTTGATCCTTTGTACCATCGGGGGTGTGGCGATCGGCTTTTTTGTGAAAGCATTTGGGCGATACCCGCGCACCTTGCAGGAATCCTTTACGGAATACCACGAAACACAACGAATTGATTATCATGATGGAAAGATCGTCCGAAATTTGTTGGGTTCCTTGATCGTCTTGCTTTTTGGCGCAAGCTTGGGACCTGAGGCGGCGTTGATCGCGATTATCGGCGGCTTGGTGACATATGTTGCAGACAGGCGAAAGATCGCAGAGAGTCAGCGCACAGATCTGATCGAGTTTGGGATCGGCACCTCTTTAGGGGTGATCTTTATGACGCCGCTCTTTGGGGTCGGACGTTCGGTGGAGCGTGACGATTGGCAGGTCGTGACAGAAAGCAAGCTGAAGAAATATGTCTTGTATATTTTTACGACGTTTACTGGATTTATCGGGTACCTTTTGGCGTATGGTCTGTTTCCGAATCAGGAGCAGGTCTTCGCGATCCGCAGGCTGGAAGGAAGCTTTACGTGGCAAGGTCTTTTGCTCGTTATTCCCATGATCGTATTGGGCGCGTTGTTCGGAAAGTTCTTCCTAGTGCTTCAGGACAAAAGCGACCAGTTGAACCAGCGGATTCGCAATCCGATTCCTTTAGCCATCTTTGCGGGGATCGTATTAGGTGTTTTAGGAATGATCTCTCCTTATTTCTTGTTTTCCGGGGAGCATAATTTATTGTCCTTTACTCGTCAGGCGGAAACGATGAGCTTTCTCATCTTGCTGCTGATCGGTTTTGGAAAAGTCGGGATCACGATGTTCTGCTTGGCCTGCAACTGGCGCGGCGGAACGATCTTCCCCATGATTTTTGCCAGTATTGCAGTAGGCTTGGCTTTTGCCAATCTTTTTCCTTATTCGCCGGGCTTATTGGTGGCTGTCTTTACCGCCAGCGCCTGTGCCGTGATTTTGAAGCAACCGTTGGCGACGGCCTGCTTGTTCCTATTGCTGTTTCCTGTGGAGCTGTTCCTATGGATCTGGTTGGCAGGGTATCTAGGCAATCTGTTTTTACAGCGGCTGCCTTTTTTCCACGAAGAGCAAACCATCAATACCTTCAAGCTGCCTGAGCTTCCAAAGCGGACAAAGGCACCTAAAAAGAAAAAAGAAGAGACCTCTGTGGCAAAAAGAGACGTTTCAGAATTAAGAAAAGCGGCGGCACGTAAACAGGCTGCGGCAACAGAAACGCAACCAAAAGTAGCAGAACCGAAAAAAGAACTCTTGGTACGCAAAGACGTTCAAAAGGGCGAACGGAAGTCCCGTGAGACCCCGAGAACTCAAGCTTCGCCGCGTACAAGAGAGCTTACGGACGCACCGCGAACACGTTCGAGTCGTCACAAAAGAAAATAGCGAAAAGGGGAGACCGTCGAAGGGGCGATCTGCCCTTTTCTTTTTTGTCCTTTTTTTGAAAGCGTTGACCAACGTTCCTCTGACTGCTACTCTATGTTATAGAAGAGGAGAACCTCAAAATAGAAAGGAACGTGTGACAATGTTAAACGAAACAAAGATCCGTGCGTATTTGGAAAAAGAGAAATTGGATGCTTTTTTTATTGCCAAAAGAGTGAATGTTCGTTTTACTAGCGGTTGGACAGGAGACGATTCATTCATCTTGCTCACACAAGAAGGCCAGTATTTCTTGACCGATCCACGCTATACCGAACAAGCGGCGATCGAAGTACCGGACTATGAGATCATCAATTGGCGCTTGCCCGGAATGACTGTGGGGGACACCGTGGCGCGCTTAGCCAGTGAGAAAAAAATAAAAACGATCGCTTTTGAAGCGGATTATTTAACCTACGATATGTATGCGGATTTTTCAGCGAAAACACCTGCGGAATTTGTTCAGGCAGGGGGCGTGATCGACCGTATGCGGGCGATCAAATCACCAAAGGAAATTCAATACATGCGCAATGCCTGCGAGATTTCTTGCCGCGCATTGGAACGACTATTGCCTGAGATTCGTGTGGGCGTGACAGAAAAAGAGTTGGCGGCCAAGCTTTCCTTGTACATGGTGCAAGAAGGGGCAGACACCCAGCCCTACGGCAATATCCTGATTTCTGGCGCCAACACGTCGCTGCTGCATGGTATCCCATCGAAAAAAGCGATCGAATACGGCGATTTCGTCCTTATGGATTTTGGCTGTCAATACGAAGGCTATATGTCTGATATGACTCGAACGGTGGTCGTCGGTCAAGCGTCTGACAAGCAGCGGGAAGTCTATGAGCTGGAAAAACAAAGCCTCGAAGCAGCAGAAGCAGTGATGAAAAACGGCGCGGCGGTGAAGGACATCTATCAAGCCTCTTTGAAACCTTTGGAGGGAACGGATTATCCGCAATATACGTATCGAAATATTGGTCACAGTATCGGCCTGTTTGTTCATGAATTGCCTTACATCGATGAACAATATGACGATGTTTTGGAGACCGGCATGGTGATGACTATCGAACCGGGAATCTACATTCCAGATTGGGGCGGCGTGCGGATCGAGGATCAAGTGCTGATCACCGAAGACGGCTATGAAAATATGATTCGTCTTTCCCATGATTTGATTGAATTATAAGCATCAGATAAGCTATACTAAGACGACGACGGCAGCGGCTGTCGTCGTTTTTTACCGTAAAAAAATAAAAACGTTTCGCAAATCCCATAGGTATAGGATTTGTGGAAACATTCAAGCAAACCAATCACGACGTATCAGAAAAAGGGGGAGACCGATGGATGAACGGGAAGCATTTGATCTTGTCTACGATATTGGCGAAACACTGCTGAAAAACGGGGCGGAGATCAAACGGATCGAAACGACCATTCACCATATTGCAAAAGCATTGGAACTGCAAGAGTTTGACAGCTTTGTTTTGATCAACGGAATATTTATGACTGCACGTTTGAAGGATCAAACGGTCCAGGCCCGTGTGCGGGACGTGCCGATCTCGCCTATCAACTTAGGCCGCATCGAGCAGATCAATACACTGTCTCGACGACTCGCGGAAAAGCGGCTAAGTCCAGAGGAAGCCAACCAATGGCTGCAGGAGATCAAGCAGCAGACCTTTTCCTCTAATCCGTTAAAAATTTTCGCCTATGCTTTCGGGAGTGCCAGCTTCTGCTTTATTTTTGGCGGAAGTATCTGGGACACGATGGGGGCGCTGCTTTTAGGCGTGATACTCGCCTGCTTTACGATGTATTTGCTGCCGAAGTTCAACATGTCAGACATTATCTTGACCATCACCAGCAGCGGCTTCGTGAGCATTCTGGCCTGCATCTTTGTTCATTTCGTGCCGATCTTGCAATTGACCAGCTTGATCACCGGCGGCATCATCTCGCTTTTGCCGGGGGTAGCCATCGTGAACGGCATCCGCTATTTATTTGACGGCGACTACAGCTCCGGCTGGGGCCAAATGATCAACGCTTTGATCACGGCTCTGTGTGTGTCCGTCGGCGTGGGGCTGGTTCTAAGAGTTTTCAGCATGCTGTAAACGATAAAATGATTTTTTTCTGGAGAAAGGAGCGGCTTATGATCACTATTTTGTTCCAAATTTTAGCAGGCTTTCTAGGAACGATCTCTTTTGCGATCCTGTTTGAAGTGCCGCGACGCTACTATGTCTATTGCGGCATGATCGGTGCGTGCGGGTGGTTCATCTATTTGCTGATCATGCAATTTTGGGTGGCACCAGTCACGGCAACCTTTATCGCCTCTCTTGTGTTGATCTATCTTTCACGAGAAGCCTCGTTTGCCCTGAAGGCACCAGTCACGATCTTCTTGATTTGTGGTATTTTTTGCCTCGTTCCTGGGATGGGAATTTACAATTTTACGTATAATTTCTTTATTGGCGACTCGATCAAGGCTGCACAAATAGGCGTACAGGTATTGAAAATTGCGATCGCGATCGCTGTCGGGATTACCGCGGGGTACGAATTATCACCGAAATTTTTCTATTCTTATCATAAAATGCAAAAGAATAAAAATTCATTCTGATGAATATGGTAGAAAGTCGTTTTGTTATAATACAGAACGGCTTTTTTGTTTGTTTTTGATTGGATAATTTAACTTTTTTTGTCGACAAACGTTATTGAAAAACCCATTATTTTAATGGGAATCCAAATTTTTGGTAGAGGTGAACAAAATAAAAATACCAGAGATATAATAGAATTTTGCGGATTTTTTTTCGAATTATTCCAAATAGAAACCGCTTTTCAAAAAAATGTTTAAAGAAATGTTTAAATTGGGTAAAAGATATAGTAAACTAGTGGAAGCGGATACGCTGTGACACATTCGATTTTCTTTGTCGAAAGCTTGAAAACTAAATAGTTTTATGGTTATTTTAAAACTAGTGACAGGTGAATAGTTACACAAATTAGTATCCTTGTGCTCAAACTGTTGCATAGCAGTTGAGGTCCTCGAAATCAATTATTAACAGCTACGTGAGAACAGAGCTGTTTTTAATAATGCCGTCAGGCAAACAATATCAATAAAAGGAGTGGAACATTTTGAAAGAACGTCGCGTTGAAAGAGTCATCGAAAAAATGAATGAGCAAGACTATGGCCAATTGTTAGTTTCAGATCCAACAACTATTTTCTATCTAACTGGTCGCTGGATTCATCCTGGTGAACGTCTACTAGTATTAGTGATTACTCCAGAGAACAAGAATACTTTGATCGTCAACAAGTTATTCCCGATCGAAGAAGATCTAGGTGTCGAAAAAGTATTTATTGATGATACAGACGATGCTGTGAAGAAAGTGCTTGAATATGTGGATACGGACAAAAAAATCGGTATCGACAAGAATTGGCCTGCCCATTTCTTACTGCACTTGTTAGAGCTTGTTCCAAATGCCAAGTTAGGAAATGGCTCTGAAGTAGCGGATGCCGTTCGCGCAATCAAAGACGAAGAAGAAAAACAATTGATGCGTGACGCACAAGCGGACAACGAGCTTGCGATCGATCGCCTGAAGAATTTGTTGCCGGAAGAGCTTACTGAAGCTGAAATGGCGGACAAATTAGGTGAGATCTACAAAGAATTAGGCAATACAGGGTTCTCTTTTGATCCAATCGTAGGATATGGAGCGAATGCAGCCGATCCTCACCACGAAACGGATGATTCAAAAGTGAAGCCAGGGGATTCAGTGATCTTGGACATTGGCGGGATCAAGAATTCTTATGCTTCTGATATGACCCGTACGTTCTTCTACAAAGAAGTTTCTGACAAAGGGCGCGAAGTCTATGAAACAGTCAAAGAAGCGAACCAACGTGCGATCGATCTAGTAAAACCAGGCGTAAAATTATCAGATATCGACGAGGCAGCCCGCGATTACATTACTGAAAAAGGCTATGGCGAATACTTTACGCACCGTTTAGGCCACTTCATTGGAATCGATTGCCATGAAACTGGAGATGTTTCAGGCGCAAACGACAACGTGGCAGAAGTCGGAAATGTCTTCTCAATTGAACCAGGAATCTATATTCCAGGCGAAGTAGGCGTGCGGATCGAAGATTTAGTGATCGTGACCGAAGACGGATGCGAAAACTTGAATCATTATTCGAAAGACTTAGAAGTCATCGGTTAGGAGGCCAGACGTCGTATGAAAATCGAAGAAGGATACATGCCTTATTTAGGGCATCAGACTTACTACCGCATCGTTGGTGAACAAAGCGGAAATAAGAAACCATTGATTGTCATGCATGGCGGCCCCGGATCAACCCATAACTATTTTGAAGTCCTTGATGAAATGGCGGTCGATGGCCGCCAGATCATCATGTATGATCAATTAGGTTGCGGGAAATCTGCGGTGCCCTCTCAGCCCGAGCTTTGGACGGCTGAAACATGGGTCAATGAATTAATCGCATTAAGAGAACATCTAGGATTGGATGAAGTCCATCTATTAGGTCAATCTTGGGGCGGCATGCTGGAGATCATTTATGTGTGTGACTATGCACCTAAAGGCATCAAGAGCATGGTCCTTTCAAGCACTTTGCCTTCAGCCAAGCTTTGGGCACAAGAACAACATCGGATGATCAAATTCATGTCCGAAGAGGATCAGGCAGCGATCGCAAAAGCAGAAGAAACAGGGGTCTATGATGATCCGGCGTATCTTGCAGCCAATGACCGTTACATGGTTCGCCATGCTGCGCCTGTATTCACTGAAAACGACCCAGAACCTTTACGACGGAAAAAAGTCGCAGGGACGGAAAGTTACGTTACAGCTTGGGGACCGAATGAGTATTCTCCAGAAGGAACACTCCACGGGTACGATTATACCGACAAGCTGACGGACATCACTGTTCCAACACTTGTTACGAGCGGCACAAACGATTTGTGTACACCGTTAGTAGCAAAAACGATGTACGACGCGATTCCAGGAGCAAAATGGGAGCTGTTTGCCTTCAGCAGACACATGCCTTTTGTGGAAGAACGTGAAAAGTATATGAAACTTTTAGCGCAATGGTTAGACGCGAACGATTAATTTTTTAAGAGAAAGAAGGAATGATAGTGGAAACAACTCCAGTAAAAAATAAGAAGCCTTTTGGGTTTTATGTCTGCGCACTTGGCTTTACCTTTGAGCGGTGTGCGTTTTATACCGCGAAATACATGTTGGCGATTTGGATCGCAACAACGGCTGCTTCTGGCGGCTTAGGTATGACCAGTGCACAAGGTGTGCAAATATCTGCTTGGTTCGTTGCAGCGACGTACATCACACCAACCTTTGGCGGATACATCGCCGATTATTGGCTAAGTCCTCGCTTATGTGTGGCAGCCGGAATGGTTATGATGGGTGCAGGCTACATGTTGGCTTGGCAAGCAAGTTCAATGGGCATGGTATGGTTAATGATTATTTTGGTAGCACTGGGTACCGGATTATTTAAAGGGAACCTATCAGGTGTAAATGCCTTGCTTTTCAGTGATGAAAAAGAATTGAACGAAGCCTTCTCGATCCAATACTCATTTGTAAATATTGGGTCATTTATCGGAACAACATTCTTAGTATTATTAATTAAAAATTACGGCTTTAACTTTGTATTTATGATTTGCGGTGTGTTACTGCTAATTGATGCTTTGTGGTTTATTTTGAACAGCCGCTCATTAGGCGAAGCTGGTAAAAAACCATTTAAAGTGGATCAACGCCAATTCGATTCTGCTGGTAAAAAAGCAGAAGGTGCCGTAGATACAAAATTAACATCTGGAGACAAAAAACGTATTGTCGCAATTATTTTAGTAACATTGTTCTCAGTTGCGTTTTGGACCGTTTGGTATTTAGCATATATGCCAGCATACTTCTACTTCGGATACGGTGATGGTGCCGGATTTATCGAGCGCGCCAACTGGGTTATTGGAAGCTTCAAGATTCCTACGTCTTACTTTGACTCAATGAACGCACTGACGTGTATCGTATTAGGCCCACTCTTAGGTCGTTTATGGACGAAGCTTGCTGCACGTCCGCAAGGCGATATGAGTATGTTTAAGAAAACAGCTCTTGGCATGATGTTAGTAGGTGTTTCGTATGTGGTAATGGTACTTGCTGATATCATCGGAAATGGTCATACAGGTATTTTATGGTTGGCATTAGTTAGTTTATTGATGTCGGTCGGCGAAATGGTTTTCTCTCCACTGGGAAATTCATTTATTGCCAAATTAGCTCCTGCTAAATTAATGGGACTGTTATTAGGTGTTTGGACCATCGCGGTGTTCTTCTCACAAATGATTTATCCTGTGATTTATGCAATTTTGGAAACCGCTGATCCAGCGAAATTCCAAATGGGGTATGGGGTCTTAGCCGCAGTAGTAATTGTGCTGGGAATCATCCTATGGTTTGGTAGTAAATCATTAGACAAATTAGAAAGCGCAGAATAAAACGCGTGATGTGATCAAACGCTCATCCCTTGAATAGGGGTGAGCGTTTTTTTGTGTTTTATGTGAAGTCCTATACATATAAATGTATCGAATGAAAGTAAGGTTGATCAATAAAAAATGTCTATATAACGGAAATAAGTGATTCAAATTCCTTATATTAAATAACGATTTAATAAAACACTTAGTTTTGTGAAATAACTGAGTATAAATGGTAATTTTTTAGTCTATTTGTTGATTGTCGACTGTCTACAAGGACTGATAAAAGTTGTGAAATCAATAATTGTGAGCGTTTTTAGTTGATCGTCTCAGATTAATGAAAATTCAATTAGAGAAACCAAAAAAATGAACAATCCATAAAGATATTTGTCAGAAAATATCAAAATAAACAGGAAACGACCTTTAATAAGCTAGATGATTGTGCTATCATTTACATGAACTACGGGTGGCTGATTTGCTCAAGTTCGAACAAACGAAAAAGCGAGGAGGTGAAACAATTTGACACAAATTCTTATACCATTAAAACAACATGTCGGCGCTCCTTGTAAAGGAATCGTGAAGGCAGGCGACCATGTCCAACGCGGACAACTGATCGCTGAGCCGAACGGGTTAGGCGCAAATATCCATGCGAGCTTTTCTGGAAAAGTAGTTGATGTAGACGGTGACAACATTGTTCTCATGATCGATGAGGAGCAGGATTTCTCGAAATATCTGCCTATCCCTAAGACAGAGAGCAACGCGAAAGCTGTCGAGGCTGCGGGGATCGTTGGTGCTGGGGGAGCAGGTTTCCCTACATTCTTAAAACTGGCGTGTGATATTCCAGAAGGAACCTTTATCGCAAACGGTGCGGAATGTGAAGCATTGCTGGCTCATAATGTGAAACAAATGAGCGAGCACATCGATCAATTGATCCGCGGGATGAAGTATTCCATGGAAATGATCCATGCTCCTAAAGGTGTGATCGCTGTAAAAGGCAAGCATCGGATGCTAGTGACACGCTTATTGAAGGCCGTGGACAGCGAGCCAACGATTGACGTGTATCAATTGCCGGATATCTATCCAGCAGGAGATGAGCGAATGATCGTTCGTGAAGTAATGGACATTGTGCTGGAACCAGGCCAGCTTCCAACAGAAGTTGGTGCAGTGATCGATAATGTGGAAACGATCAAACGAATCGCGGAAGCTATTGAAGATCGCAAGCCGTTCATTGACAAAGATGTGACCGTCTCTGGTCGCGTAAAACAAAAAGAAACAGTCTTCGTGGATGTACCGATCGGAACACCAGTCAAGACATTGATCAACAATGTCGGCGGTTACGTCGAACCACATGGCGAGATCGTTGTCGGCGGACCTATGACGGGACGAAGCGGCGATGAAATGACACCGATCACGAAAACAAGTGGCGGTGTGTTAGTCGCCATGCCATTTCCACAAGAAAGCCGGAAAGTCGGTTTGCTGATCTGTGAATGCGGCGGTTCTGCCGAACGCATGACCGAGATTGCTAACAACATGGGCGCGGAAGTTGTCGCTGCTGAAAGATGCAAGCGGATGGTAGAAGTAAATGGAAGATATAGATGTGCCCTGCCAGGTATTTGTCCAGGCCAAGCTGCAACTGTCATGTCCTTGAAGAAACAAGGAGCAGAAGTAGTATTGACTGGCTCCTGTTCCGATTGAACGAACACCGTTATGGGTGTAGCTCCTAGGTTAGGAGTTCCGGTTTATCATCATACAGATCATGTGCTGCGGGCAGATGGGCATAGACTATATCGTAGATTACCTACAAATTAATTTTAAAAATTAGGAGGATTTAACGAATGTCTATTACAGCAGAAACTGCTAAGGAACATGCCAAAGACCCTGCCGTATTATGTTGCCGCGCGGAAGCGGGCAAAGTAATCGCACCAGATGATTTAGAAGATCCAGCGATCTTCCCAGATTTAGAGGATTCAGGCTTATTAGAATTACCTGATACGACTCTAACAATCGAACAAGTACTTGGTACGACATTGAAAGAAACAACGGATGCGTTGGTTCCATTGACAAGAGAATTATTAGATGGTGTTTCTGAAGTCACGGAAGAAGCAGCCGAAGAGGAAGCTCCTGCAGAAGAAGCAGCAGCGCCAGCTCCGGTGGCTCCTATCGCTCCAGTCGCACCTGTTACGCCAATGGGCGGACAAACAATCAAAATCCATATTGCAGAAGGACGCGGGATCGATCTAGAAGTACCGATGTCTATCGCTGGTCAAATGGGTGTTGCACCAGTCGCACCAGCGGCTCCAGGTGAAGCAGCAGCGCCAGCACCAGCTCCTGAAGCAAAAGTAGAAGAAAAAGTGGTTCGTTCCGTTCGTCGTGATCACATGAAGATTGAAAAAGTGGTCTTCGGTGAGGAAACAAAGATCGAAGGAACAACTTTGGTTCTGCGCAAAATGGAAGACATGTGCGAAGAAGCAGCGGAACTAGAAGAACTAGTTGAGAGTGTGACTTTTGAAATCATTACACCAGATAAATATAACGAATATAGTGAAACGATCATGGACGTACAACCTATCGCTGCTAAAGTAGATGGCGCAGATATCGGCCATGGCGTTACTCGTGTGTTAGATGGCGTAGTCATGGTTCTTACAGGTACAGACGCAAATGGTGTACAAATCGGTGAATTCGGTTCTTCTGAAGGCGAATTGGACCGCAACATCATGTGGGGACGTCCTGGTGCACCAGATAAAGGCGAAATCTTCATTAAAACACAAGTAACGATCAAAGAAGGCGCGAATATGGAACGTCCAGGACCATTAGCCGCTCATAAAGCATCAGACTATATCACACAAGAAATTCGCGAAGCCGTGAAAAAAGCGGACGAATCTCTAGTGGTAGAACATGATGAAATCGTACAAAAACGTCGATTTGGTAATAAACGAGTGATCATCATCAAAGAGATCATGGGTCAAGGTGCGATGCACGATAACTTGATCATGCCAATCGAACCAGTTGGAACATTGGGCGCGAAACCCAACGTTGACTTAGGAAACTTACCAATTATTTTGGCGCCAACTGAAGTATTAGATGGTGGTATCCATGCATTGACGTGTATTGGACCTGCATCAAAAGAAACGTCTCGCCACTATTGGAGAGAACCATTAGTGCGTGAAGCGATGGAAGACGAAGAAATCGATTTAGTCGGTGTAATGTTTGTAGGTTCTCCGCAAGCAAATACTGAAAAATATTATGTTTCTAAACGTTTAGGTATGACGGTCGAAGCGATGGACGTTGATGGCGCGATCGTTACGACTGAAGGATTTGGTAACAATCATATCGATTTTGCTTCGCATATTGAAGAAATCGGCAAACGCGGCATTAAAGTTGTCGGAGATTCTTACTCAGCAGTACAAGGTGCGTTGGTTGTTGGGAACCCAGAAATGGTCGCGATGGTCGACAACAACAAATCAATGCAAGGGATCGAAAACGAAATCTTGTCGAACAACACACTATGTAAGGAAGACGCGATTCGTGATTTAGCAATGTTGAAAACATTGATGGGCGGCGGCACGATCAAAGCAGCCGAACGTAAATGGAACCCGAATGTAAAAGCAAACAACATTGAGATCATCGAAAAAACTACAGGCAAGAAGATTGACCTTGTAGAAAATGAGCAAGTCTTGCCTAAGAGTAAAAAACGCCAAGAAATTTACGAAGTAGAATAAGGTGAAATAATGGATGGAATGAATAAACTCAAATATATTTCGACGGAACAAATGTTTGAAGGGATCATCGTTGAACTTCATGATGCCAGTGTGACGATCGACTTAAAAGGTCGATTAGGTCAGCTTAAAATACCTCGTCGAATGATCATTTCTGAATACAATTTAGAGATCGGTCAAGAAGTTGGGTTTTTAATGACTTATCCAGAAGTTTTGGCAGAAGAACCGGATGAACATTATAAAACTGCTATTTATGAGCACGAGCGTCGCCGGGCCGAAGCCAGAAAAAAACGTGAAGAAGCAAGAGAGGAGAATTAACACATGGGCTTAACAGTCTTTGAAGGGTTACAGTCAGAAATTTTTGTGCCGATTACGCCAAAATCTGTCTTTACCCCTGTGAAAAAAGAGCTTAAAGAAATGCGTGTGGCATTAGCAACTGCTGCCGGCGTACATTTGAAAACAGATAAACGATTCAACTTAGCGGGTGATACCACGTACCGCGAAGTACCAGATACAGCTAAAGTAGAGGAATTGATGGTTTCTCACGGCGGGTACGACAATGCCGATGCAAACCGTGACATCAATGCGATGTTCCCATTAGATCGTTTACATGAACTAGCGGCAGAAGGATTCATCAAAGAATCTGCACCTGTCCACTATGCTTTCATGGGCGGCGGCGGAGACCAGGACGCATTCCACGATGTAACTGGACCAGAAATCGCACAAAAATTAGTAGAAGAAGACGTCGATGCTGTCGTCTTGACCGCTGGCTGAGGAACCTGTCATAGAACTGCCGTGATCGTGCAGAGAGCTATTGAGGAAGCGGGAATTCCTACTATTTTAATCGCCGCGTTGCCACCAGTTGTACGCCAAAACGGGACACCACGTGCCGTTGCTCCGCGTGTACCAATGGGTGCAAATGCCGGTGAACCACATAACATTGAAATGCAGACAGGTATCATGAAAGATACTCTGAAAGCACTTGTAGCAATCGAAACGCCAGGGAAAATTGTTCCTTTACCTTATGAATACATTGCCCACGTCTAGAACATGAGGCGGATGGAATAAGTATTCAGCGTCGAGAAATAAGACGAAAAGCCTAAAAATTGGTTCTCCTATTTTTGCGGCTGTTCGCTTATTTCTAAGACGCTGCTTATTCAATCGCCGTTTATATTGGAAGTAGGTGTGAATAATGCGAGGCGAAACGCTAAAAATCAAAGTGTTTCATATGGAAGACGTCACCAGTGGCGACACCTTCCGTCTTGAACCCACTCGTTTGCAGATCAAGCAAGACTTTGACTGCGGAGACACCGCTATTCAGAAGCTGACGATTCGATTGCTCCCACCGCATCAGCATAATGTTGAGACCAACACCATCATGGATATCCTTCCGATCTCCACGAAGGTGTTGGGCGCGCTGGGGTCTGGGATCACGCATACACTTACCGGTGTTTCAGTCGTCATGACTGGGGCTATTGAGGATGGAGAACAAATGCATGAATTTGGCTCTTCTGAGGGTGTATTGCGTGATCATTTAGTATTGAATCGAGCAGGGACGCCTAACGCAGAGGATTATATTCTTTTGATTGATCTTCTAGCGAAAAAGGGGACTCCTTTTAATCGTGAGCTCTGTCTTAAAATGTTTGCGATCGTAGACGACTATATCCAAGAAATTCGCGAAAAGCTGAAGATGCTGGAAGGAAAAGAAGCCTGTGAGACCCATGTCTACGAAGACAAGACCAATCCAGGCAAGCCGAAAGTGGCTTTGGTGAAGCAGGTGGCGGGGCAAGGAGCGATGTACGATATGCTTCTTTATCCGAATGAACCTAGCGGCTTCAAAGGCGGCTGTTCCATCATCGACATGAACAATATGCCCGTCTTCTTGTCAGCGAATGAGTATCGCGATGGGGCGATTCGTTCGATGGTTTAACGTAACTAATGGATAGGTGGTGGTGGTATGGGGATCGGCCCATCAACCAAAGAAACATCTTTGCATCATTTTCAAGACCCACTGGTGGATCTGTTAAGCAACGATCCTGATATCGATTTTCAAGGAGTGGTTGTCGTTGGGACGCCGCAAAGCAACGCCATGAAATACCTCGTTGGTCAGCGTACGGCTGCATGGCTGGAAGGGATGCGCACGAATGGTGTGATCGCTTCGACCGATGGCTGGGGGAATTCAGATGTTGATTTTGCGAACACTTTGGAAGAGATCGGCCGCCGAGAGATTAGCGTGATTGGACTCAAGTTCATTGGTACACAAGCGAAGTTTGTTGTAGAAAATGACTTTACCACGCACGTTTTGGATTTCAACAAATCAGAAGCGGGGATCGAAACAGAGATCGTTGGTGAAAATACGATCAATCAGCGAGATGCTGTTAAAGCGCTTGCGTCGATCAAATTGAAAATGCGAAAAGACAATCAAGAAATACGATAACTGTTTAAAAAAATAGAAATAGTGGATGAAAAAATCATTCACTAGTACGAACAAGGGAGGATAATCATGAAAGTATCAAAAATGATCTCAGCAATCGACACACATACAGCAGGTGAAGCTGCCCGTCTGATCATCGGTGGAATTCCTAAATTCCCTGGTGAAACAATGGCTGATAAGAGAGCCTATTTGGAAAACGAAGCAGATGACCTTCGTAGAATGTTGATGCTGGAACCACGAGGACACCGTGATATGTTCGGCGCCTTCATTACAGAGCCTGTTCACAAAGAAGCAGACTATGGTATCATTTTTATGGATTCAGGCGGCTATTTGAACATGTGCGGCCACAACACGATCGCAGCGATGACTTCAGCAGTAGAACAAGGCTGGGTAGAGGTCAAAGAAGGCGAACGTGAAGTCAAAGTGGTTCAAGATACGCCAGCCGGGATCGTTCACGGAACGGTTCATCTGGATGAAGATTATTCAGCAGAATCTGTGTCATTTGAAAACGTGGAATCATTCCTTTATAAAGAAAACGTCACAGTTAATGTTCCGGATATCGGAGAATTGTCGATGGATATCTCCTTCGGCGGCAGCTTCTTTGCGATCTTGCCAGCCGCATCTGTTGGTCTGGAGATCAAACCAGAGAACGCATCGAAATTCAATGATTTTGGGATGATCATTCGTGATGCAGTGAACGAACAAATTGACATTCAACATCCAACATTGGCGCATATCAAAACTGTAGACCTTGTGGAATTTTATGGTCCAGCAACGAGCCCTGATGCGACGTATCAAAATGTGGTGGTATTTGGTGATGGACAGGTAGACCGCTCGCCATGCGGAACGGGAACCAGTGCCAAGCTTGCGACATTATACGGCAAGGGCGAAATGAAAGTCGGCGACACCTTCGTGTATGAAAGTATTCTTTGCACGAAGTTTAAAGGGGAGATTGTGGAAGAAGCTGAAGTTGGCGGATACAAAGCAATTATTCCTCGCGTAAGCGGTTCAGCGTATGTCACAGGATACAACTCATTCTTGGTTGATCCGAAAGATTCCTTGAAGGATGGATTCCTTTTAGGATAAAGATGAAGGAGGGGTAATATGGTAACGATTTTAGTAACATTATTTGCGGTGGTTCTAGCGGCACAAGCGGCTGGGATGGTCATTGACTTCTTGAGACACAAAGGCGACGACGGTGGCGGCTCATGGGGCGGCGGACTTGGGATTGGTTTTGTAACGAACTTTTTGGATACATTGGGAATTGGTAGTTTTGCCCCAACGACATTGCTTTTTGATGTCACCAAACAATTGAAAAACCCTCGTCATTTACCAGGAACATTGAACGTGGGACATGCGATCCCCGTATTGACACAAGCGATTTTATTCACGACGACAGTTGCCGTCCAACCATTGACGTTGGTTGCTTTGATTGGCTCAGCGACGGTTGGTTCGTATATCGGTTCAAACTTTGTAACAAAATTACCAGCTAAAAAAGTCCAATTGTATATGGGTGTTGCGTTGATCGCAACGGCGATCTTGATGGCTTTGAGACAGTTAGGGATGATCGACATCTTGGGTGCTGATAATACAGCGACTGGGTTGAGCGGTATCCGTTTGATCATCGGTGTTGTCGGAAACTTCATCTTCGGTGCGTTGATGACTGTTGGCTGCGGCTTGTACGCACCATGTATGGCAATGGTTTATATGCTTGGGATGAGTCCATTGGTTGCTTTCCCGATCATGATGGGTTCTTGTGCAGGCTTGATGCCCGCAGCAAGTATCAACTTTATCCGTACAGGCGACTATGCCCGTAAATTGAGCTTAGGCTTAGGGATCGGCGGCGTTGTCGGTGTATTCATCGCCTTTACCTTTGTGAAGAGCTTGAACCTTGATATTTTAGTATTCTTGATCGTATTAGTTGTTCTTTATACAGGCGCAACGTATATCAAAAAAGGCTTGTCAAAAGAACCTGAACAAAAAACAGCGTAATTGCTATCAAAACTACCTGCTTCTTTCGAGCAGGTAGTTTTTTTATGCCGGTTTAAAAAGATAAAAACAGCGGGCCGTTTTTTATTTCCCGCGCGTCAGGGGCCAGCGATGTTGCGTCTCAGAATTTCTTGATGATTGGAGAGGTCATTGGATCGAAAAAAAACCGTCTGAAATGCAAACAAGTCCCCAAAAAAGAGTTCGTATAAAAAACACGTGACAAGAATCACGAGAATAAAAGAAAATTCTTTATGCAATCGCTTAACACGAGAGAAAAAGGCGTATCTTATTCTTAACAAAGAGAGACGAAAATTTACATAGAGAAACAAAAAACAAACTGTTATAATAGAACACGTGAAGGATGGTGAAGAGGATGGAAACAGTCCAACAATTAATCGTCTGCGGCGGCTGTAATGCAAAAATTGGACCAGGAAATTTAGGGGAGCTCTTGGCAGATTTGCCGAAAGCGACTAGTGAAAAACTACTGGTGGGATTTGATTCAACTGACGATGCTGCTGTTATTAAATTACGAGAAGATCTGGCGATTATCCAGACATTAGATTTTTTCCCAACGATGGTCACTGACCCGTACCTTTTCGGGAAGATCGCGGCGGCCAATGCGCTGAGCGATGTGTATGCGATGGGAGGCGAGGTGCTTTCAGCATTAAATATCGTCGCCTTTCCAGAAGAAAAGGATTTAGGGATTCTAAAAGAAATTTTGCGGGGCGGCGCGGAGAAGGTGCAAGAAGCAGGGGCGATCTTAGCCGGCGGGCACTCGATCCATGATTCGTCTGTCAAATATGGTCTTTCTGTCACAGGAACGATCGATCCAACGAAGATCTACCAGAACAATACGTGTCAGTTAGGCGATCATTTGATTTTAACGAAGCCTTTGGGCGTGAGCATCATTACGGTGGGCTATAGCGCAGAGGAAATCAGTGAAGAGGCGTTTGTGAAAGCGACCACGAGCATGGAGACTTTGAATAAATATGCGATGGCGATCATCCGCAACTACGAGATCAATAGCTGTACGGATGTCACCGGCTTTGGATTGGCGGGGCATCTCCATGAAATGGTGAATGGTCAGTACAGTGCGGAGATCGATTCGGCACGTCTGCCATATTTTGAGGAAGCTTACCAAGGGGCGAAGGAATTTATCTTGACGGCTGGCGGCCAGCGCAATCGGAATTATATGGAAGACAAGATCGATTTTCAATTGAATGATTTTGGGATCGAGGAATTGCTCTTTGATCCGCAAACCTCTGGTGGATTGCTGGTCAGTGTACCAGCGGATGAAGCGGCAGCGCTAGTGGCGGAATTACAAGCAGCCGGGATTCCCGCACAGGATTTTGGTGCGATCATTGAAAAACAAGACAAGGAATTGATTGTTTATTAATCTCTGCTTGCAGCAGACAATAACGATAAAAAAGAACGGAGTGAACCAAATGTTTAAAATCGATGCATTAGGAAAAGCGTGTCCGTTA
Source organism: Enterococcus sp. AZ048 (assembly GCF_051715125.1). NCBI lineage: Bacteria > Bacillati > Bacillota > Bacilli > Lactobacillales > Enterococcaceae > Enterococcus > Enterococcus sp. AZ048. Next base: position 959,905 of record NZ_JBIOTD010000002.1, read on the forward strand.
CCGGTGATTGAAACAAAGAAAGCTTTGAGAGAACACGATGTCGTGGAAACCTTAGTGGACAATGAGATCGCGACACAAAACTTAAGAAAAATGGCGGAGCAGCTTGGCTATATTTATCAGATGGATCAGGATGCGCCGAATCACTACAAAGTGGTCATTTCAAAAGGAAACGCAGATATGATCGATGACGAGGAGCCGCAGGTCGCTGAGGCGATCGCAACCGTTGACGATTATATCGTCGTGGTGGACACCAATGTCATGGGGCGGGGTTCCGATGAATTAGGGAAAAACCTGTTGAAGGGCTTCATTTATTCCTTGACGGAACAAGATGTACTACCTGAAAAAGTCATCTTCTATAATGGCGGTGTGCAATCCGTCGTTGAAGGGTCTGATTCGCTGGAGGATATTCGCGGGTTGGCGGAGCAGGGCGTGGAGATCTACGCTTGCGGCGCGTGCCTGAACTTCTATGAGTTGACCGCGGCTGTCGGTGAGGTCACAAATATGTACCGAATCGTAGAAATGATGCGTCAAGCACCAAAAATCGTGAAACCATAAGCAAAACAAATGCATTACCAAATAGTAAAAACCTACAGGTTGAAACGAAAGAGCATTTTTCGAAGGAAGAATGACTAGTTGATCATGAAGGAGCAGTTTTTATGCAAACATACGGAGTTGCGTTGTTTTATTCGACCCGTGAGGCCATGAAAGCTGAGGAAATCGCGAAGAAAGCCCAACTCGCTGTTCGAATCATTCCCACACCGGAAAAGATTCATGCCAGTTGCGGCTTTTCTTTGAAATATCCACTGGCTGAAGAGGCGTCCCTGACCCTTTTGCTGACAGAAGCGGAGATCGTTTCGGAGGGCTTTTATCATGCGTCTCAAGAGGGCTTGAAAACGGACTATGAATTGATTCAGAAAGGATAACGGAATGGCAAATATAGTGATTGGAACGGCAGGGCATATCGATCATGGCAAGACGACCCTGATCAAAGCGCTGACCGGTATTGAGACGGACACCACCAGTGAGGAAAAGAAACGCGGGATGTCGATCAATTTAGGCTTTGCTTATTTGGACCTGCCGAATAACAAACGCGTCGGGATCGTGGATGTGCCTGGGCACGAGAAATTCATCAAAAACATGGTGGCTGGCTTGCCGGGCATCAATTTGGTTTTATTGGTGATCGATGCGGCAGAAGGGATCATGCCGCAAACAAAAGAACACATCGATATTTTGACCTTGTTGGGCATTCGTGAGTTCTTGTTGGTTTTGACCAAAGTGGATACGGTCGATCCCGAATTAAAGGAGCTGGTGGTCGAGGATATTCGCGACCAATTGGCGGATACGCCTTTAGCTGAGGCGGAGCTGATCGAGACCGATGCGGTGACCGGAACGGGAATCAAGGAGCTGTTGGCAACGATCCAGGCTCATTCGGAAGAGGTTCAGGAGCGTTCAGGCAGCGGGTCCGCACGGCTGAACGTGGACCGCGTGTTCAGTGTCAAAGGATTCGGGACAGTCGTGACCGGTACCTTACTGGATGGATCGGTGAATGCGGGGGACGACCTGTATCTTTATCCAAGTCAAAAAAAGACGCGGATACGAAACATCCAAGTCCATGAGACGGATGTAAAAAGTGCACAAGCAGGGCAGCGGACGGCCTTAAATTTAGCCAACATCGCCACCGACGAGATTCAACGGGGGGATGTTTTGTCGGTATCAGAGAAATTGGAAGACACGTGGATGCTGGATGTCAAAGTCACCTGTTTGCCAGAAGTGGAAACCGGCATCGGTCTTTGGGATCGGGTTCGATTGTTAGTCGGTACCCGTGAGGTGATGGCGCGGACCGTTCCGTTAGGCGTTGATTGGATCGGGCCAGGGGAAGACGGCTTCTTACAGCTCCGCTTGGAAGAGCAGGTAGCTGTCAAAGAGCGCGATCGGTTCATTCTGCGGTCGTATTCGCCGATGCATACCATCGCTGGCGGGGAGGTTCTCGATGCGGCGCCTCATAAACACCGCCGCTTCAAAGTAGAGATTCTTGAGAGCCTGAAGGCCAAAGAAGACGGCAGCTTGGATGAATTGATCGCCGATTTTATGGTCAATAAAAAGCAGCCATTTACAAAGGAAAAAGAGCTGCAAGAATATTTAGGCGCTGGAAAAGAAGAAATTCAGCCCATCCTAGCAGAAATGGTCGCAGCCGATCGGGTGATGGAGACGAAGGTCGGCTATCTGGCACAAGCGAGTTATCAAAAGCTTGCAGAGCAGGCAACGGAGATTTTGTCGTCGTATCATAAGCAATACCGGCTGCGGTTTGGGATGCCGATCGAAGAATTCCGTTCGCGGATGCGAGGGGTTCTTGCCGAGAAGGAAATCTCTACCTTGATCGCCTTATTAAAAGCAGATCTTGTCAAAGAAGCAAACGACCGACTTGCTTTGCAGACCTTCGATGTTGTCTTTAACAGCTACCAGCAAGCGGCGAAAGAAAAAATCGAACAAACGCTTGCGAAAAATGGCTTCACTCCGGTGAAAAAAGAAGACTTGTTTGGCTTAGATAAAAATGCGGAGGAAGTCTTGGAGGCGTTGAACGGAGATACGGTCGTCTTTTTGACTCATGAATATGTGCTATTAGGCACGGTATTCGACCAAGCGGTGAAGGTGATCCAAGACACGATCACGGCTCATGGACAAATGACGCTGGGAGATTTTCGCGATTTGACGGATTCTAGCCGGAAATCATCAATGCTGATCCTAGAGTACATGGATAAACAAGGGATCACCAAACGAGTGGAAAATTACCGCGTATTAGGCTAGGACACGAGTTAGAGAACGAAGAAAGAAAGAAGGGCAGAGGAATGGGTATTTACTTGGACAATGCGGCCACGACGGCGCAAAAACCGTCTGTTGTGGCAGAGGCGATGACAGCGACCCTTACAGGTGACTATGGGAATCCTTCCCGCGGTGCCCACGGGTATTCCTTAGCAGGGTACCGTGTGGCAGAGAAGGCACGCAATCAAATCAAAGCGCTGTTTCACGCCGATCAGCGGTATGAGGTCGCCTTTACCAATAATGCGACGGTGGCTCTGAATGAAGTCCTAAAGGGCTTGATCCAACCCGGCGATCATGTACTCACGACTTCTTGGGAGCACAATTCGGTCTTGCGTCCGCTGTACCAATTGGAGGCGCAGGGCGCACGTTTTGATGTGGTTTCCAGCGAAGCCGTGACCGGACGTCTACGTTACGACGAGTTTGTTGCAAAGGTCCGCCCTGAAACGAAGGCGGTGGTCTGCAATCAGGCCAGTAATGTCACAGGGAATCTGATGGATCTCGAATGGGTCACGACCTTTTGTGAAGAGCGAGGACTCTATCTGATTCTCGATGCGTCACAAACTGCTGGGGTCGTTCCCATTGATCTGACTGACGGAAAAGTCGCGGCAGTGTGCTTTACAGGGCACAAATCCTTGTACGGGCCACAAGGGACTGGCGGGGTTTGCCTGTTGAAAAATCTTCCGCTGGAACCTGTTCTCACAGGCGGTGACGGGATGCAGTCCTTTTCAAAAGTTCAGCCGAAGGAATTACCGACGTTGCTGGAGGCTGGCACGTTGAATATTCCCGGTTTGGCAGGACTGGCGGCGAGTGTCGAGTGGCTCCAAACCAACGAGAGCAACGGAGCGTTAGGGGATTATTTTTCCAAAGGATTACAGAACATCGAGGGTGTGACGGTGTATGGTGCGTTATCTGATCCGCGAGTGTCTGTCTTTTCCATCAACATCAAGGACGCAGAATCAGCATTGGTGAGTGATATTTTATGGGAAGAGTACCGCATCGCGACACGACCGGGGTATCACTGTGCGCCCTTGATGCATGACGCGTTGGGAACGGCGGATCGTGGAACTGTTCGCTTGTCGCTGTCTCACTTTACGACGCAGTCTGAGATCGACACCGTCTTAGAAGCGATTCAAAATTTGGCGTTACGCTAGGAAAGCAGGTGACCTATGTCAAAAGAAATTCAAACTATTTTAGCTAGTCTGCCTTCAGTGGATGTCTTACTGAAGCAGATCGATCCCGTCTATCCTCATGGGAAAGCGAAGGAGGCGACCCAAGAAGTCGTTGCCCGTCTGCGGGAATCCGTGGTGGAGGGCACACGGAAAACCGTGATTGACCGAGAAGAGGTACTGGCGATGATCCACAAGCAGCTAGAGGAAAAACAATTTTCACTGCGGCGGGTGATCAACGGGACAGGAACCGTGATCCATACGAATCTAGGACGTTCTTCCTTGAGTAAAACGATCCAAGAACAACTGCTGGCGACCAGTTTTAATTATTCAAATCTGGAGCTGGATCTTTCGAGCGGCAAGCGTGGCTCGCGCTACAGCCATTTGGTCTCTATCGTGAAGAAGCTCACAGACGCAGAAGATGTCTTGGTCGTGAACAACAATGCAGCGGCTGTCCTGCTGGTTCTGAGTACACTGACGCAGGACAAGGAAGTCTTGGTCTCACGGGGTGAATTAGTAGAGATCGGCGGGGCCTTCCGAATCCCTGACGTAGTGACCTCCAGCGGCGGAACGATCGTGGAAGTCGGCACCACCAACAAGACCCATTTGCGTGACTATGAACACGCGCTGACAGAAGAGACGGGTGCCGTCTTGAAAGTCCACACGAGCAATTATCGAATCGTCGGATTTACGGAAACGCCGAAGCTGACGGATTTAGCAACGCTTGCTCATGCCAACGACTTGCCGCTGATCAATGATTTAGGCAGCGGGCTGTTGATGGATATGCGGCCATTCGGCTTGCCTTATGAACCGACGGTGAAAGAAGTGCTGGATCAAGGCTGCGACATCGTGACCTTCAGCGGTGACAAGCTGTTGGGCGGACCGCAGGCAGGGATCATCGTTGGGAAAAAAGAATACATCGAAAAGATGAAGAAAAACCAACTGCTGCGCGCTTTGCGAATCGACAAGATGACGCTGGCTGCACTAGAAGCCACTTTGGCGCTGTATTTAGATGAAAAAGAAGCCTTAAAAACAGTTCCAACGCTGCAAATGATCAGTTTAAGTGAAGAAGACTGTTTAGGAAAAGCCGCGGAGCTTGCGGCGATGCTTCAGCCAATCACTGAATTGAGTATAAAAATCGAAAAAGACAGCAGCACGATCGGCGGCGGTTCGTATCCAGAACACTTGTTGCCAACGTATGCGGTGGTCTTGAGCTGTGAGAAATTCTCTCCAGACGAGCTGCAAGAGAAATTAAGATTTGCTGTCACCCCGATCATCAGCCGCATCAAGGACAACTGCAATTTCTTAGATATGCGAACCATCGCTGTCGAAGAATTCCCGATGATCCAAGAATGCTTGCAGGAAATCTTCGGATAGTGTATTGGGTTAGCATAAAGGAGTAAACATGAGTCAACCACAAAAACAATTGGTCGTCGTGTCGCATTGTGTTTTGAACCAAAATGCCGTGATCCATGGGTGGGAACGGGCACGGGGCGCCTTTCCCTTCGCGATCGAACTGCTGCGTCGCGGCATCGCGCTCATTCAATTGCCGTGTCCAGAATTTATCGTCTTAGGCGGCGACCGTCCACCGATGACCTACGAGGAATACCACGAGCTGCCGGACTTTCGCCAGACGTGTCAGGAGCTGCTGGCCCCGTGCATCCAGCAGATTCAAGCCTATCAAGTAGAAGGCTATGAATATCTAGGGGTGATCGGTATAAATGAAAGCCCTAATTGCGCCATCAGCGGACAACGCGGCGTATTAATGGAAGAATTTTTTAAAGAATGTCAAAAAAGACAGATTGCGAACAATTATTTAGAAGTACCCACGTGGTACGAAGAAGAGGAACAACGAGAATTTAATGACTCGTTGCAGGTGTTTTTAGAAAGAGGAGTGAAGAAATGAATAGTAAGGCAAAAGTGATCGCCATGTGTGCCATTGCGGTCGGGTTGAATGTTGTGTTGGGTGAAGCTGTCTCCATGATGAAGATTCCGCTATTATTTTTAGATACAATGGGAACGATTTATATTGCGGCGAATTTTGGGATGGGCTACGGGATTTTGACCGGAGTAACGACGAATTTGCTGATGGGACTGTTTAGCGGACCAATGGCGATCCCCTTCGCTTTAGTGAATGTTGCGGTCGCTATCGTCGTAGCGTTATTGGCGAAAAAGGGATTTGGCTATAAGGAAGCATTGATCGCAGGGATATTGCTGGCCGTTATTTGCCCGATGATCGGTGCACCGATCCGATTGGCGTTGTTCGGCGGCTTTACCGGATCAGGCACGGACGTGGTCATTATGGCGCTCAGGGCGTCTGGCAAAGAAATGATCAGTGCCACCTATTGGGGCGCAGTCATGGGAAATATCGTCGACAAGATCGTTTCCTGTTTACTGGTCGCATGGTTTATCAAATTGCCGCAGATGAAGCGTTTTGCTGTCAAATGAGCGTGAATACCTTCTACGGCTGAGGGACTTAGCCTAGAACATTTAAAATGAGTGGGTTTCGACGGAATTAGTTGAAGCTTGCTCATTTTTTGTTGGTTAGAAAAGAATTCTTTGTTGCCGGTTTCAGGTATGGTATTCTTTAGTGGACGAAACACACGAAAGGAGGGAATTTATCAATGGTCTGTGTGTCAAAAATAACGTTGAATGAAGATCGCTTACGTTTTCATATCAGCTTTTGTCATGCAATTGCTTTTAAATCAGTGGTCAAGGGAGAAGTATGCTCAAAAACACTGACAATAAAAGAAAATACATGACCATGTGGTAAAATCCTGAATTTTTAGACGTTTAAATAATAACAGGGTCATGTTTGGAATATCCAAACATGATTTTTTATTTTTCCCGTGGTCTCGACTAAGGGAGAGAAACACGATGTTGATTCAAGCAAACATGATCACAAAAAAATTTAGTACGAGCCCTGTTTTTGAAGGGTTGACGCTCGCGATTTATCCAGGCGATAAAATAGGCTTAGTAGGAATGAATGGCTGTGGCAAGAGCACGCTGCTGCGCATATTGACAGGCGAAGAAGGGATCGAAGCTGGAACTGTCGCGCGGCGAAAAGGAGTGTCGATCGGGTATGTTCCTCAAACATTGGCCTACAGCGAGACGAGTGTAAAAGACTACTTGTTCAACAGCTTTGAAAAAGTTGCCGCTTTACGCCAACGCTTGCGAAAAATCGAGGAAGCCATGACCGATCCGCAGGCAAATTTCGAGGTGCTGCTGCAAAAATATGGGCAGTTGCAAGAGCGCTATGAAGAAGCCGGCGGGTATACATTAGAGGATCGGATCGCTGCTACGATGAAGGGCTTAGGCATTGAGGAAAAACTTGAGGCATCCCTTTCCTCATTGAGCGGAGGGCAGCGTGTCCGCGTTGAATTAGCTAGAGTATTGACAGAACCAGCAGACGTTTTGCTTCTGGATGAGCCGACCAATCATCTGGACATTGACGGCATTCATTGGTTAGAAAATTATTTAAGCCACAGCAAACAGGCGTATCTGGTGATCTCCCACGATCGGGTATTTCTGGATACGGTCGTGACGCGTATTGTGGAGATTGAAGGGGAGCAAGCCGTCAGCTATCCGGGAAATTATAGCAACTATGCACAACTCAAACGCGAAAGAATCGTGTTGCTGCAAAAGAATTTTGACCTGCAACAAAAGGAAATCCAACGGCTGCAGCGGATGAGTCGCCGGTATCGCCAATGGGGTCAGGAAAGCGATAATGAAGATTTTTTCCGTAAAGCGAAAGAAATCGAAAGACGAATAGAAAAATTAAAACACGCGTTGATCAAACCGCCAGAATCTGGCAAGAATCGGTTGCAGCAGGTCACGCAAGCCAATCGCTCAGGAAAAGAAGTTCTTGTGGCTGAGGAAATCGGCAAGTTTGTCGGCGACCGCTTGTTGTTCTCAGATTCAACCTTCATGATCTATCGGCAAGAAAGGTTGGCGTTGACAGGCGCGAATGGCAGCGGCAAATCCACGTTGATCCGCTGTCTATTGGGAGAAACTTCGTTGGATGAGGGCACGATTCGATTGGGTGCGAATGTGAAGATCGGCTACCTTCCCCAAAAACTATTTTTTGCCAACCCCAAGCAACGTCTGCTGGCCTATGTGCAAGACGTGCTGCCAGAAGAACAAAAAGCGCGCCGAACACTGGCGCAATTCGGTTTCTTTGCGGAAGATGTGACGAAACGAATCCAAGACCTTTCTGGCGGCGAACAAATGCGGATCTATCTATTGAAACTTTTGCAACAGAAAATCAACTTTTTGATTTTAGATGAACCGACGAATCATTTAGACATTGCCGGCAAAGAAGAACTCGAAACAATCTTAGCCGCTTATGAAGAAACGATTTTAGTAGTCTCCCACGACCGGTATTTTTTGCGGGAGGTCACGGATGGGCAGTTGGCAATAACGGATGGAAGCATTTGCAAGCACACGTTGCCAGTTATACAATAGCGTTGGACCAGCAGTCATGGAGCGTGGCTGCTGGTTTTTTTGCGGGAAATGACTGAAATGACAAAACTGTTAGGTGTTTTTAGGCTCTATCAATGGTTGATTTTGCAGGAAGTTTGTATAGTAGGCGTAGAAAGAAAAAAGGAGCAATCAGTGATGAAAAAATTTTTGATTGGTTTGATTAGTTTAATCGTTCTCGCCTATGTAGGCTTACAAATAGCAGATAAAGTTGTGAAAAGCGGGGATGATTACTACGTTCAGATCACCACAGACGGGAAACGTCTCAACGAGAAAGACGATAGCGGCAATGACTTCGTCGATTATAAATATGAATTGCCTGGCTATGACAAGGAAGGCAAGAAAAAGGACTTGGATTTCAACGCCAACAAAGATCGTCCATTGCGACGCGAGGCCTTTCTTAAAGTAACGTGGAACAAGAGCAAAGGGGTCACTTCCTATGAAGAGGTCCAACAAAAGGAACTGCCCAAAAAAGCAGCAGAAAAACTAGGCGTTTAATATTCTGTCAGAAAACAGGTATAAACTTTCAGCATTTCGGTGCTGAAAGTTATTTTTTAAATGAATGTAGGAGTGATAGCATGGAAAAAATCGTAACCGTCGATGCCGTAAAGAAAACCTACGGCAAAGGCAATCAGAAAAAAACGGAAGCCTTAAAAGGCATTTCATTTGAAGTAGAAAAAGGAGAATTCGTCGGGATCATGGGCGCATCAGGCTCAGGAAAATCCACCCTGTTGAATTTATTAGCGACTTTAGACAAGCCGACAGAAGGACAAATCAGCATCAACCAAGACGATGTCACTAAATTGTCTGGCAATCAATTGGCAGATTTTCGGAGCCGCGAGATCGGCTTCATCTTCCAAGACTTTAATTTATTAGAAAATCTAACGGCGGCGGAAAATATCGCTGTGCCCTTGTCCTTGCAGGGCGTGAAGGCTAAAGAAATCCATCGACGGGTCTCAGAAGTCGCGCAGCGTTTGTCGATTGACGGGATCTTAAACAGCTATCCTGCACAAATCTCTGGCGGGCAAAAGCAACGTGTGGCGGCAGCACGTGCCTTGATCACACAGCCGACGATCTTGCTTGGGGATGAACCCACAGGAGCATTGGATTCAAACAGCGCCCGGGATCTGTTGGACACGATGGAGGAATTGAACCAAAAGGACCAAGTATCGATTCTCTTAGTGACCCACGATCCTTTCTCAGCCAGCTATTGTCAACGAATTCTCTTCATTAAAGATGGCGTGATCTATCAAGAGGTGAAACGAGAAAATCAAACGCGGGAAGCTTTTTATCGTCAGATTTTAAGTATTCTCGGGAACTTGGAACAGTAGGGGGTGCCGTTCGATGCTTTTAAAATTATCACTTACTGGGATCAAGGGACGTTTGCGTGATTACATCGTTTTGTTCTCCGGCTTAGTCGTCGCTTCAGGAATTTTTTATATGTTTGAAGGTTTGGCTACAAATACGGCCTTCCTAGAAAGCAACTCCATGGTCAAATCGATCGTGTTCATTTTTCATTTAGGAACGGTCTTGCTGTCGATCATTACCTTTGTCTACATTCTGTATGCCAATTCCTTCTTGATGACGATGCGCCAGAAGGACTATGCGATGTTCATGATGCTTGGGGCAAAAGGACGCAAGATCGCTCAATTGATATTTATTGAAACGTTTGTGGTTGGCGTCAGTGCCACCATCGTTGGAACCGTCCTGGGCATTGGATTGAGCAGTGTCGTCCAGCAATTATTGGTCAAACAGTTGGCGATCAAGATTACCCACTTTACGGCCGTCAGTTCGTCGGCAGCGCTGTTTACGTTGATTTTTTTCACTGTCATTTTTCTGTTGGCAGCCTTTGTCAACGCCATGACGATCGTGAAAAAGCCGATCCTGACATTGCTGCGAGCAGGCGAGACACCGATGCCGGCAAATCGCAAACCATTTACGCTGCTGCTAGAGGTAATTGCGGGCATCGCGTTTCTGGCTATCGGCTATTTCATGATGTCACAAGTCATGACCTTGGCATTTTTCGCCTTGATCACTGCCCTGATCACGATTGTTTTAGGAACGTATTTTGTTTTCCATTCGATCTTGATCTTCGTTTTAGACCTGTTGAAACGTCGGGACAGTATCGCGTTGAAAAAATTGAACAATTTCACGCTCTCGCAACTAAGTTTCCGTATCCAGGATTACACGAGGATTTTATCCATGGTGGCGATGCTCTTTGCTCTTGCATTAGGAGCGATCACCGTTGGGTTGGGCTTTCACAATGAGATCATGAAAATGACGGACGCCACTTCAACCTATGATCTTGTGCTGAACAATGGGCAAGAATTCACCGCGTCTGATTTAAAAGGGCTCTCGACTTCTTCCGATGTGGCGTATCAGCAAAAAGAAGACAAGGATACCGTTTATTACGATCGGGAACAATTCAATCAAACACCTTTCAAAACCAAAATATTTACCTCAAACCGCCAAACAAAGACGGTTGGCTTTGATGGGGAGAAATTAGCCAGCGATGTCACTGCGTCAGACCAGCTCCGAACCTTGGAATTGCCTGAACAAAGTGCCAAGAAGCATCAATTTGTCTCCAATCAAGAATTTGCGGCGTTGCCGGGAAAAACAACGGAATTACGTCTAATCACGGTGAAGGACTTCGAGAAAGACCGAGACGCCTTGACAAAATTAGCCAATGAGAACTTCCAAAAAAATCCGACATTAGACAAGGATATGGGTGGGATGAGCCAGAAAGCTTTGGTCTATGAGCTATACAACGCCTTGTTCTCAGGCTTTGAATTTATGGGCTTCTTCTTAGGGATCGCCTTTTTGACGATGCTGGCAAGCTGCCTGATGTTCAAGATCTTGTCAGGAGCCAAAAGCGATATCCAACGATACAGCATGCTGGAAAAAATCGGCGCACGCCAAAAGCTCTTGAAACAATCTATTCGCAAAGAGATCGGCATTCTTTTCCTAGTTCCAGGACTGTTAGGGGTGACCCACGTGCTCTTTGGACTGCAAATGTTCAACACGCTCCTAAGTGATCCCTACAGCAATCTCTGGCTGCCATTCCTGATTTTCTTCGTGCTATACTTTGTCTATTATTTATTGACAGTGTGGATCTATACAGGAATCGTGATGAAACGCGAGGGGTAACAAAAATCCGGCAATGCCGGTTTTTTTGTTATTTTATCCCAGTTTCTTAAGAATGTGAATTTTTTATGTCTTGGAAAGTGGGTAAGGGATGCTACAAAAAGCAAGTATATCGGGATTTTTCTTTGCATTTTGAACGTAAAAAAACGATTTACGTTCAAAATGTAAAATTGAGCGATGAAGCTTAATTTAAAATGCATTTTTTTAAAATCTGCTCTATAGTAGATACGGACAATTTAATAGAGAAAGAAGTGTTCCGGATGAACCGGGTAAAAAAAGCTTTTAGCAACCGCTGGGTGATTTTACTGACAGCGAGTATGCTCTTTTGGGCGAAAACGATTTTAGCCTATTACGTAGATTTTTCATTAGGTGTAGAGGGGTCCGTTCAAACCTTCATTTTGTGGATCAATCCAATCGCTACGACCTTGTTGATGTTTGGCGTGTTTTTGTACGTCAAAAAGTTCAAGCCGGCTCTGGTGGTCTTGTTCTTGATGGATCTGTTGAACACCGTGATCCTCTATTTGAACGTGATCTTCTATCGTGAATTCACCGATTTTGTGACGATCAAATCGATTTTAGGCTTTTCTAAAGTGTCGCAAGGCATCTCCGGCAGCTCCTTTGCCTTGATGAAGCCCCATGATGTGTTGTACTGGATCGATTTGGCAGTATTTTTAGGGATTCTGATTTACCTCTTTGCCAAGCGCAAAGAAATCGTCAGCAAGCCTGCCAAAAAAACTGTTGCCATCGCTGTGAGCTGTTTGGCCGCGTTGACCTTCTCGATCAACCTATCCATGAGTGAAGCCGATCGGCCGCAATTATTGCAACGGACCTTTGACCGTTCCTATATTGTAAAATATTTGGGATTGGACGCCTTTACCGTGTATGACGGCATCAAGACGGAGCAAACGAACAGTGTGCGTGCCCACGCCTCAAGCAACGGATTAACGGATATTTTGAAATATACCAAGTCCCACTATGCGGCGCCTGATCCAAGCAAGTACGGGATCGCGAAGGGAAAAAATATCATCGTGATCCATTTGGAAAGCTTCCAGCAATTTTTGATCAATATGAAAGTGGATGGACAAGAAGTAACGCCATTCTTAAACAGCTTAGAAAACGACAATAAACAAACGCTGGCCTTTGATAATTTCTTCCATGAAGTCGGCCAAGGGAAAACCAGTGACGCGGAAAATATGCTGGAAACAGGTACGTTTGGGTTGCCGCAAGGTTCGCTGTTTACACAACTAGGCTCGGACAATACGTTCCAGGCCGCTCCAGCGATCTTACAGCAGCAAGCAGGCTACACCAGCGCCGTGTTCCACGGAAATGTCGGCAGCTTCTGGAATCGCGACCACGTCTATAAAAATCTCGGCTATCAAAATTTCTTCGATCGCTCCTACTTCAATCAGTCGGATGAAAATCTAGGCTACGGGATCTTGGACAAGGATATGCTGAAGGAAACGGTAGGGCATCTAGAACACTTGCAACAACCGTTTTACTCAAAATTCTTGACCGTTACCAATCACACGCCTTATTTGACGGATGGAAAGAACTTTAATTTCCCTGCATTGAAGACGGGCAACAGCACTGTCGATGATTATGTTCGGACGGCACATTACTTGGATGAATCGCTGCGCCAATTCTTTGACTATCTAAAAGCGTCAGGCATTTATCAAAACTCGATCTTTATGATTTACGGCGACCACTTTGGGATCTCTGACAGCAACAATAAAGATCTCGCAAAGGCAATCGGAAAAGATCCTACGACTTGGGATAAATTTGACGATTCTCAAATGCAGCGGGTGCCATTGATGTTCCATATCCCAGGCTATACAAATGGCGGTATCCAACATCAGTACGGCGGGGAGATCGACGTTTTGCCAACCCTCTTGCATTTGATGGGAATCGACAATCAAAAATACATTCAATTCGGGACCGATCTGTTTTCTCCAAAACACGATCAAACCGTGGCTTTCCGTAATGGTGATTTCGTTTCACCTGCGTATACGGAATTAGGCGGCGACACCTACGATACGAAGACGGGTGAAAAGGTTGATCCTCAAGCCTTGGGTATCCAACCTCAGATCGATAAGGAACAAAAGCAAGTCAAGCAAGCGCTGAGCCTGTCCGACAAGCTGAACCAAGAAAATCTGCTGCGCTTCTATACACCAGAAGGGTTCACGCCTGTTGATCCGAAGAAATACGACTATCACGATCTGGATAAAAAGAACGCGGAGATCGAAAAAGAGAAGGGCGGCCAATCAACCAGCCTTTACTCGAAGAACGGCAATAAAACGACCACAGCCCTTTATCCACCGATCCAATAGTTTCCAACTGTAAAGAAAAATCAAAAAATACTTTACAAATATAAAGCCAAACGCTGAAAAACTTTCCAAAAAGAAAGTGCCGCAGGGTTTGGCTTTTTTCTTGTCTCGTTAAAGAAGAGGGAGTCTAATCCCCGCAAGGCTATAATTAGGTAAGTTAGGGAGGCCTTTGGTAAACTAAAGAGGAGCAAAAAAAGAAAGGTGAGGCAACTATGGCAACCTTGGAAAAGTTGATTCCAATTATTTTTCATCCAATCGTGCTGTTATTGGATATATTATCGATCTGCATTATTTTGTACGGGGCGGTTTTTTCATTTATGAAACTGCTGCAACGAGGAAAAGAATCCAGCCAGTTATCTGCGCTACACAAGATCAAATACATTAAAGCCTATTTAGGCAGCTATATACTATTAAGTTTAGAATTTCTTATCGTCGCCGATATTATTGAAACAATCATTAATCCGACATTCCAAGACATTCTCAAGTTAGGATTGATCGTTTTGATTCGGACCACGATCTCCTACTTCCTAAACAAAGAAATCAACGAATTCTCCGAGCAGCAGCAGTAGAAGCGGTAAAGGCTTAAACCAATTAGTTAGTCATTTTTTAAAAGAAAGAAGTTTCTCAGAGAGGGAAAATTCTTTCTTTTTTTCTTATGAAATTGTTATTGATTCCCCTTTGAATGAATGGTATGATTGTTTTGTTTCGGGAGTGGATGGGTTCTGGTGTTCCCTCTGGTCTTCAAAACCAGTATGAGGAGTTAAGAGCTTCTTGGGTGAGTTCGATTCTCACACATTCCCGCCAATATGATTATTATGTCCGATAAACATTGATACAGAGCGCTTTCTGTTAAATGTTTGTCGGATTTTTTTGATTTCCGCTGCATTTAGTTTAATTCTCAAGATAGTGCATCATTTTTTCGACTGATTCATGTTTACGCTTTTCGATGAGGCGTAAATAGTATTTGCTAGTAATTTCAATAGAGGAATGCCCTAAATGATCCTTAACATCTTGTAAAGCTAGTCCACTTTCTAAAAGCATTGGAGAGCGTGCCAAAAAGGATATAAGCGAGAAAATTATCAATTCTGTTTTAGGGATAATTTTTTTCGGCAACATTTTAGCCTGTTTCAAATATGGGATAGATTTGTTTGTAGTTAAAGATACACAAAATGTTGGAAAAAATGTACTTATGCATTGTGGAGTCTATGCGTGTGTGTCGGTCAAACTACATTGTAAAGAGTCAAAGCGTAATGATATAATATTTTAATAATTGATTTATAAAGGAGTCATAGCGAGTGGTGGAAAAAGGGAAGAGTACTGATGGGTTAATGAGACATATTAGAAATACTCATGGAGTAGATATTAATGGCAGTACTGAGAAGCAGGCTCTTTTAAATATGGGATATTATCATGGTTACAAAGCGAGTAGGTATATAAAAAAGAGCACTAATTTACAAAATTATGACAATTTTCAGGAAGTAAAAGCTATTTATGATTTTGATATAGAAGTAAAAACAATATTCTATCCATTGCTAGTACGAATTGAAACATCATTAAAAAATCGTTTAATTGATTATTTGGTAAAGGATAATGATTCAGATTTGGAAAGTATTTACCAAAATAAATTAAATGATTATGAGGCCAAACCTGTAGGAAATAAAGATTATAAAAAATATTTAAATAAAAAACTGGAGTTGAGGAACAAGATAGACAGTACTATTGCGTACAACTATTCTAAAGGACATCCATGTATTCAGCATTTTTTTCATAGCAGTAAGCCACTTCCTTTGTGGGCATACTTTGAAGTAACAACTATGGGGGAATTTGGAAATTTTATCTCTTGTATGGATGTTTCATATAGAATTGAATTTACTCAAAATATGAATATGCATCATACTGGTTTTAATCAAAATGGTAGAATGTTAGAAAATATTATTTTCTGTTTAACAGGTATTAGAAATGCAACAATGCATAATTCTATGATTTTTGATTGCAGATTTAATAACAGTAATTTTTCTTCTCAACTTATAAGTTATTTAGAAAATACTACAGGGATAAAAAACATTGATTTTGAAAGCATAGTAGACTTTTTAATACTGCTTATATTTTTAATGAAAAAGCAGCATACGACAAAAACGGAACTGACCCGCGTAGTATCACAGTTTGATAAAAAAAGAGAGCTACTATATTCATCTATTCCGATGAAAGCATATAGTGAGATATTAGGAACAGATGCTAGGAAGAAAATAAATGGGTTAAAAGAGTATATTTCAAACGGCTAGAAGAATTTTTTACTTTACTCTATAAATAGCTCATGGTACCATTAATATACCAAATAGCGGTGTATTACTTCGGTTTGCACCTAAAAAAGTCGGATGCGTCCGGCTTTTTTTCTTTGTTTTTATCATACTGAATGTTTGGAGTTTATTGAAATACGCCTCACAGTTAAGTGAAATTGAATAAGAATTGTTGATTTTTAAAGCCATGATAAATCCGGTTAAACTCTACATTTAAATCCACACATTCCCGCCAATATAAACGCTACATCCGACGAACGCTATTGCAGAGAAGATCTGTCGAGGGGGACGTCGGATTTTTTTATTTTCCTTCCTCAATTAATCGTTCGTGTTTACGGTAAAAGGACTAAAAACAGAGAGAAACGTCAACGTTTTTTTTCGTTTGGATGAGGAAAGATACGTTGTCGTGTTTGGGAACAGTTCTTAAGAAAAAGAAGCAAAACTTAATGTTTGAAACAGTTAATTCAGGAAATGTTCATGTTTTTTTGCTTTTACTATCTATCCGTGATATAGTAACTGAGTAATACTTTGATATGTGACTAGTTGTTTATCTAGCTTTTCTAAGATACTTTTTTTTACACGTCATTCTTTATTACAAATAAACACACTTGATGTGTAATTGGAGGTACTTTATTATGAATAAAGGTACAGTAAAATGGTTTAACGCAGACAAAGGTTTTGGTTTTATTACAGGTGAAGATGGCAATGACGTATTTGCTCATTTCTCAGCTATCCAAGGCGACGGATTCAAAACTTTGGACGAAGGCCAAGCAGTTTCTTATGATGTAGAAGAAGGCCAACGCGGCTTACAAGCTACAAACATCACAAAAGACTAATTTGTTTAATCGACAGATAACGAAGAAGATCGGAAACGGTCTTCTTTTTTTCTATAATTATTTGAAGGAGGATATTCACATATGGCAAGCACCTATGGATTCAAATCTCCACAACCCTCATCGTTAGGGGAACGCTTCTCGATCGGTCAAGAAGTATTTTTCGAATATAACCAGGAAACGCAACTAGGGATTGTAAAGAACAAGCTGAACAATTCTGCGATCGTAAAAATAATTAAAAGTGAAACAGAAGATTTAATTGATTTCACAACGGTCATTAGTTACGGTGATCTCGTCGAACCTATTATGTAAATAAACACCGGCCTTCGCAAACGTGAAGGCCGGTGTTTTTCTATTCAAAAAACTCAAAGACGCCTATCGTGCCATCTGCGCGAAAAAGGATGCGGTAATTTTTATAGGACAAGCCTTCTTCATACATTCTTGCGTAGACTCTGACAGCATGCTCGAAGGCTCTTTTCGTGATCCCTAAGTAATCGGCGCATTCCCAGACCGCCGAAAAATGTTCCTTATGGCAGTCAATAATATCCTGTGGCGTGACGACCAATGTGGCACCGACGTCGCGGGCCTTCTGCTCTTGCTTTCGTTTTTCATTCGTATCTTGACTGGTGATATCACCAACACTCGTCAAATAGTGGGCAATTTCTTCTGCGACTGTCTCTGTCAATTCTTCAGACGACTGTCGCGGGTTCAAATAAACCTGATCATCAATGCATAGGCCCTTCAATCCGTCTGGCATAGCAGGCTCAAAAGTATAATCGATCCCTTGAAAGTCAGCCATCAATTTCTCTGCTTTATCCATCTCATCAATCCTTCTTTGCATGCTTCAGCTTAATAAAATCAATGTAATTTAAGATATCTTCCATTTGTTCTTCTGTGACCTCGTCATCGATATGCGCAGCAACGGTCAGTTGTTTGGAAGAAAAGGCCGTATTTTTTTCGCGGCCATGCAAATAATCCAAAGAAACATGAAAAAAATCGGCGAGCTTATTTTGTGTCTCAATATCGGGTGTTCGTTTTCCCTGTTCATAGGAGGCGTAGGTGGTTTTGGCGATCCCGAGCTCTTTTGCCATGTCCATCTGGGTGAGTCGCGGTGTTCTTTTTCTCAAGGCTTTCAACTGTTGAGCAAACATAGGTGGTCACTCCCTTCTAAAACAGCATACCATAACTACGCCTATTTTTCGTATAAAAAGAGACGAAATGTGGACAAAAGAATTTACAGTGTACGCGAAATGTATTACCATTGACTTATAAAAAAGAAATTCAACCTACTTTTAAAAAAAGGTAGGTGTTCACTCATTCAGAAGATGCCTATCTTCTAAGTGTATTTGAGTTATTTTAAGGAGGGCTAGCGATGGAAAAATGGAAGAAAGACTATTTGAAAGGAATCTTGCAGGACTACCCGAACATGCAGGATTATTATTTAGAGCGAAGGGGAAAGCTGCTATTACATCCCACTGAAGCAACAAAGGTGGAAAATACTGACCCAGAAAGCAAGGATCTGTTGATCTCCATTTCATTGGATCGGCAGTTGATCAATCTCGAACGAAACCAAAAGATCATTTCTTATTGTTTGGAACAAGCCACCGGTGAGACGATAGCGATCATTGAGGGTCTGTACATGTCAAAGCAGCCAAAAAGAAATTTGGACCGTATGGCGGAGGATGTTTTTCTAAGTAAACGGCAGGTGATTCGTTTGCGAGACCAATTTTTTGAAGTGTTAGCCGAGCATTTAGGAATCTAATGTCTTTTTTTTGGCAACAAAACGAACATAAGTTCGCGTATACTAAAGATAGATCTAAGAGAAAGGAAGGGTTCTTATGAGAGAGGGAACACGTGAGCGTTGTCAAAAGAGGGAATCTGGGAGCCGCCGATGCGCGGGGCTTCAGTTCGGAAAGTGGGTGAAGCAGCATGGATGCACTTCTTTCTTCATTGCTTGAGAATCCAGAGAGCATCGGTTTCCCGATCCTTTTTGTTGGGTTATTGGTGTGGGTAATGAAACAAAACAACGAACGAGAAGACCGTTACCTGAACACCATTGACGAGCTGACCGGTTCATTGAAGCAGATCGAGAGGCTAGA
This sequence comes from Enterococcus sp. AZ048, assembly GCF_051715125.1. Taxonomy (NCBI): domain Bacteria; kingdom Bacillati; phylum Bacillota; class Bacilli; order Lactobacillales; family Enterococcaceae; genus Enterococcus; species Enterococcus sp. AZ048. The sequence continues at coordinate 979,067 of NZ_JBIOTD010000002.1, forward strand.
GCGGACGATTCGACAAATTTGTGAAACAATGGAACGAATAAACTAGCAAAAAAACCCAGAAGCTTTGAAGCGACCGCCAAAGATTTCCTTTTTGGCGGTCGCTTCCTGTGATTCAGACTTCTGGGCGTATTAAGATTGTTTTTCTGCTTTTATAATCAACATCATTGGTCGGCGCATTTCGTCCTTCATACCAGGAACTGCCATCATCGTTTCAGGCGGCATAGGTTCAACGATTCGTTGGATCTGGAATCCATTCGTCAACAAGCTGTCTAGATAGGTCGTCATTGTTCGGTGGTATTTCGTCACATCACTGCCGAGAAAATGGGCGGTGCGCTGTCCTTCGTAAAAATAATTGTCTACTGGGAAATGCGCGATCTGTCCCTTTTCGTCGTAGGTCCAATCCTGTGACCCTTCCGCAGTAAAGATCGGATGCTCCACGGAAAAGACAAGCTGACCCTCTGGAACCAACCAGGTGCCGATGTGTTTGGCTAGCGTTTCAAAGTCTTCGATATAATGGATCGCCAGTGAGCTGATCACGATGTCGAAGCTGTTTGGCTCGAAAACAACCGTATCAAAGCTGTCTTTTATAAAGGTGACCGTGGAAAAGGTGTTTTTCTCGCGGGCAACCGCCAGCATTTTTTCCGATAGATCGACGCCAACGACGGATGTGGCACCATGCTCTGCGGCATAAAAACAATGCCAGCCGTAACCGCAGCCGAGATCAAGGACGCGTTTTCCTTCAAAGTCCGGCAATAATCCTTTTAACGTTTGCCATTCGCCTGCACCATCCAAGCCCTGCTTACTGCGGGCCATTTGACTATAGCTGTCAAAAAATTCTTCGTTATCATAAATGTTTGTCATTATAAATTCCTCCATGTAATTGTATTTGTTTTAAACTACATGGAGTGCATCTCTTTTGTGTGCAATCATTTGTATATCCTCGCTTTCGTTAAATTTCGTTCATCCAATAGGTACGGTCGATCGGTTCAACAAAGATCTCGAACTCCGTGGACTCGCTTTCAATCATGTGCGTGACGCCATGAACCAATAAAAACTTATCGGGTTGTCTCAATTGCAAGGTGTCACCAACATGAGGAATCATAGAAAGGTCGATCGAACATTCTTCTTTTCGGGTGAGGATGTTTTTTAAGTTGGCTTTATACATATCCTTTCCTCCAATTACGCTATCTCAACGTACCTAGTTTAACATATAAACAGGTAATGAACAGGGGGGATTTTGTTTTCGGACAAATTCCAATTTCGGAGTAGGAAGGGATGTTGATAAGAGTTGGGAAATAAAAAAGCGTTCGTTTCCCAGCACGCAAAAAAAGACCGGCCTAGTAGGCAACGGTCCGCAAGTGAAAAAACAAATTCTATAAAGGATGGGTGTATACCCACAGTTAACTATAAATAGAAAAGGCTTTCTAGGCAACTTTTTTGCTCATAGAAAAAGCCGTCGCAGGGCAACGACGGCTGGAGTCCTGGGAAGGAACTCGGATAAACAAATGAACTACTGTTACCTTAACGGATAGCACAAAGAGATACAAGAAAAATGCTCAGAGCGGTGCAGATTATTCTTGAAAATTGAATAACATCCTTTTTTTAATTTTAGGCGTTAGAGGTGTGGAGAGAAACATACCGAAAATTTTCAAATTTGTAAAAAAATTGCCTTATCTACAAAAAAGAAATCGATTATTTATTTTAGTCCAAAAGACTGCTGCGAATAAGCTATCCGCTTTTCACGGCGATAACTTTTGTTATCAACGACAAAGTTTCTTTCGTTTCACAGATCGTCGCTTTTCCTTTATAATTTAAGAAAGGAGGCGGTTACAATGATCAGCCACTACAAGAATATATTGGTCGCGATCGACGGGTCGAATCACTCTGAACACGCGTTTGATGAAGCGGTGGAAGCGGCAAAACGCCACGGAGCCAAGTTGAGTGTTATTTCAATCATCAATGACAATGAACTCTCCACCAGCGCCTTTTCCTTTAGCAAAATCTACGCGGCAGAAAAAGAACAGGTTGAAAAAGAGCTGTTGAAAAAAGTGCACGACGCATCCCTTAAGGACCTTGAAAACGTGGAGCCTTTTGTCGAGTTGGGCAATCCGAAAGAAAAAATCGTTGAATTTGCGAAGGAAAATGAGAGTGACATGATTTACTTGGGTGCGACGGGAAAAGGGGAGATTCGTCTCTCGCGCATCGGCTCGACCGCAGCCTATGTCGTCAATCATGCCCCCTGTAGTGTAACCGTCATTCGGTAGAGAACCTATCTTTTATGAAAGAACGATCCAATACAAAAGTCAATAGAATATGAACAGCGGAGGAGTAGGTAGTATGATCAGCAGATATAAGAATATTATGGTTGCCGTGGATGGTTCCGACCAGTCGGAAGGCGCGTTTTTTGAAGCGATCGGTGCTGCGCGACGGAACGATGCGAGGCTGTATGTGGTTCAGGTCATTGATGATTCCAGTATTTTGATGAGCAGTGCGCAGCCGATGGATGATATTTTAGCAGAAGAGTCTCAGCAGGCCAAAAAGTACCTTGAAAAGCTGCAGGAGCGAGGCCGCTACCAAAATATGGAGATCGTGCAATATATTGGGAATCCGAAAAAGGCGTTAACAGAAGAATTGCCTAAGCAGTATGCGATCGACTTGATTTATGTCGGCGCTACGGGGAAGGGCCGTTTCCAACGGCTATTGGTAGGTTCCACCAGCGGGTATATCGTGAATCATGCCCCCTGCAATGTGATGGTCGTAAGATAACAACAGGTTTTGGCGAATGCGTCTTCGTCAAGACCTTTTTTTATGAACAAAAAAAGGCACCTACCGTGGATTCACAGCAGGTGCTTTTAATGCAATTTCGTGTCTTTCACTGAGATGTCACTCCTCATTCGTTTTAAGGAAATCATTTTACCGTTGCATCAGACGAGGCTAATGCGTTAGTTAAGTGATCATTTTTCCAAAACCACGAAAAATGAATCGGATCACCGTTGCATAGAGGTTGTTTCTACCAAACGGTTCTCTTAGTTCTTTTGCAATTCTTGTACCGCTTTTTCAATCGTTACACCCGTTGCTACATGGTTTTTGTCGTTCTTATCGAAAACGATAAAAAGGTTCAACTCTGTATCCAACGTGACACGGTATTGCACATTTTTGTTATCGAATGTCATAATCATTCTCCTTTCTTCTTGTCACGAAAGGCAACTATTACGCTGATAACGAAATTCCACCTATAAATATAACACGAATCGGGGCGAATTACTAACAAAAAGTTTGTAAACGCCATCAAAAAATTTAAACTTATTAAATCCTTAACTTTCATTTTAGAAAGCCTTCACAACATTTAAAATAACTTAATAATCATCTGATTTAAGGGGTTATCGTTGGTATATACCTTATTTATCCGTATAATTCCAAGTGGACTCTAATGATAGGTGATGACATGAAGAAAAGAAGAATAACTGTAGTGCTGATTCTGCTTGTAGTAATCAGCGGCGGTATTTATATTGCTAAAGGAAAGAATGATTGGACCGAGCTGATCGACCAAACAGAACAGGAAAAGAAGCTCGTTTTAGATGTGCCGTTAGAAAATCAATTTGACGGGGATGCCCTGGAAAATGGGTGTGAAGTGACGGCGTTATCCATGCTGCTGCGTTATTATGGCTTTGACACAACGAAAAATGAGCTGGCAGACGAACTGGATTATCAACCGCTGTACACAGAATCTGGCAATTACGGCGATCCTCATTTAGGATTTGTCGGAGACATTACTGGAGGCGATGAGGCGATGGGGGTCGCGGTCGAGCCAATCGCAAAATTAGCCAAGTCGGTCGTAGGGGATGACTACCGCGTCGTGAGCTCCAGCAAAACCTCCTTTGATAAGATTATTGACGTTGTTGGCAGCGGAAAACCGGTGTGGATCGTCGCAACGGTGGAGTTTCAAGTGCCGACCGATAACGACTTTATGCTTTGGGAGACCGATCAAGGCAGCATGTATGTGACGCCTTTGATTCACTCCGCAGTCATTACAGGCTTCGATCGAGAGAAGGAAGTCGTGTATGTGAACGATCCATACGGGTACCAAAACCGTGAAGTTCCATGGGACGACCTGAAAGAAATCTATGATCAAACCGACAAGCAATCCCTTTATCTGGAAAAAATCTAACGCGAAACCACTTCTTTTTCAGGGAAGTGGTTTTTGTCTTCTCTAGGAGAAAAATGCGTACAAAACAGTCACACCTTGCTATACTAGAAGAAAAGGGGGAAGGCATCATGAAAGAACGTTATGGCAACATTTTAGCAGCAGTAGACGGCTCTCCGCAAGCGCACCAGGCATTGATGGAGGCGGTCGAGGCCGCACGAAGAAACAATGCACGTTTGTACATCGCACGAGTCATCAATAACAGCGGCATCATGCTCAATAGTGCGACGCCTGTGTCCCAGATCCTTGAAGAAGAGAAGCAGTATGCCCTTAACGAATTGGAAGAAGAGGCGGCGAAGATTGATTACTACAACAAGCAGTTGATCACGTGTGTCGGCAGTCCTAAAAAAGCCCTATGCTTCGATTTACCTGAAACCTATCACATCGACCTGATTTATATAGGCGCCACGGGGAAAGGCGCGGTCGAACGAGTGCTGGTGGGATCAACCACAGACTATGTCATTAACAACGCGCCATGCAATGTGATGGTGGTGAAATAATAGGAAAAACCACAGCCAGCAAATTAATGCTGGCTTTTCCTTGACCTTGCCGTAACGTAAAGGTGTAGGATTGGTTTTGTCAGGAAGAAGTCATCACATTCACGAAGGGGAGAAGGGATCAAATGAGTTACACCATCAAACAAATCGCAGAACTTTCAGGCGTCAGTGCACGGACCTTGAGATTCTACGACGAACGAGGATTATTGAGGCCCGCCTTTCTAACCGAGGCTGGGTATCGGATGTATACGGACAAAGAAATTGATCGGCTGCAGCAGATTTTATTGTACCGATCCATGGGGATTCCTTTAAAAACAATCAAAGAATTGATCGACCGGCCTGACGAAAAAATCCAAGATACCTTGATTCAGCAAAGAGACGAACTGATCCGCAAACGCGGAGAATTGGATCGTCTGCTGCAGGTCCTTGAGGACACCTTGGGGTATTACAAGGGAGAGATTCGAATGACAAATAAAGAAAAATTTGACGCCTTCAAGCAGCAACGACTACTGGAAAATGAAGAGAATTACGGCACAGAGGTCCGCGAAAAATACGGAGAAGACGCCGTAGCTTACGCCAATCAAAAATGGCAGAACATGGGCGAGAAAGAGTACGGCGAGTTGACCGCGATTGAAGGAGAGCTGACGCAGAAATTGTCTGCTTTTTTAGAGGAACAGACACTGCCAAGCCCGCTGGCGAAGGAAGTGTTTGAGCTGCACAAATCTTGGCTGCAATTTAGCTGGAAGAAGTATTTTGGCGAAGCACACAAGGGAGTAGCCGAAATGTATCTTGCAGATGAACGGTTTACCCGTTATTACGATGGCAAAAGCGGTGTCGGCGCCGCGGAGGCATTGTATCAAATCATTCAGTATTACGCATAGCAAAAAAGGATTGTGCTTCGGCTCAATCCTTTTTTGCGTCCAACAGACGTAATGAGCGCTGTGCTTCCGCCAAGAATACCGTTTCTTGCAGCAGCACAGCCTTACTTTGGGGAAAAGCGGAAAAACAAATAAGCATTTTCCATGGAATCAACGCATCTTTTCGATGGGTATGTTTTAACGATAAAAGCCGCTGGTAATGGGTGTCAGTTGCTACCGAGGGATGATAAAAGGCCATGAACCCAAGAGCATCGATCAACTCTCTCAAGGGAAACGGCGACAGTTGCTCAGCAGAATCAAGCAGCATCGGGAAAATATCAGGCGACATCCGACCTAACGAACGAGCAATCAAATCCCGTGGCAAAGGATAGGATTTCTTCTTTGACGGGGCGGTTGGCGTTCGATGCTGGTTGTGACCGATGTTATTCAGCAACGGAATCATCTCCCGTGCAGTCGCTTCGCCGCCGCTCTCCAGCTTTGCGGTGATCGCTAATCGGGTATACAAAGCAGGCTCATGAATCAGCGCTCTTAATAAAATGTGTGTCGCGTCACAATCTAAAGGCAATAATCGTGCGGCAACCGTACGTTCGCAAGCATCTGCTGAGGCAAGCAACGCAATCAGGTCACTACGCGACAACCCCCGATACGGGGATAAATCGGCTTCTTCTATCCATCCTCGGCCTCTTCGTTGAAGATCTTCGTTCATATCAGCAACTCCTTTTAAAGAAGTATACCAGAAAAATACCGTCGATAATTTTGTGTTTTATTTCACAAAATGATTGATTTTAAGAATCGGATATGCTATTATCAAAAAAAAGAAGAGGTGATGGGAATGACAAAAGTAGTTGCGAATCCTATGGAATTAAGAGATGCTATTCGTTGTGAGAAACAATCGATTTCAATCACAGGCGGCTTCGCTAAAATGATGCAGCCGATAGTGAGCCAGAAAGAAGTGGATGTAAACAGATTGGATCTGCCGACATTCGTAAAATTGGCGCTCGATCCTAGAACACTGGAAACATTAGCGACCGCGTACCAAGTAGCTAAGAAAAACGATACAAAAAATGTTGAATTAGAATATGTAAAAGGCTAATTTTTTTACCTGTATTTGTGAAAAATATATCAAAGTGAAAAAAGTGTCTCTTAAGAAAGCAAAGACACCAGGGGGAAGCCCCCCCTTTAAAAATGGTGGAATATCGATAAAATAATAGCTTTAATAATTTTTTTTGACAGTATTTAAATAGAATGAATACTTTTTCGAAATAAAAATATTTAGTAACATTCAGAATAAATTTGAAAATGTTAAAAAAACAATTCATAAAATCGCCAAAAGAAGAAATAAATCTGTTAAAATGTGAATATGAGGAAGACCTCTCTCAATCTTTCTTAGCTAGTAGTATTTGACTAGCATCCCCTTTAAGCACCTTGACGTTCAAGGTGCTTTTTTCTTTTCTCTAAAAAATGAGCCGTTCTAAAAAAAGAAAGCGCTTCATAAACGCTGTACAAAAGGACCCTCCATTCGATACAATAGAAGAAAGGGGGACTTACCA
>NZ_JBIOTD010000003.1:0-105042 GCF_051715125.1 Enterococcus sp. AZ048
AAGAAATGAAGGAAAACGTGGATGAATACGGCTATTCAACGTTAGATGGCCAGTTAAGCCAGCCTTTTGAAACTGACAGTTTGCCAATCACTAGAAGGTTTGGCTATGAGGTCAGTAATGATAAAGCCGTTCATTTTGGCAGCATTGAAGTTGAAACAAATCAAGATTTAGATTTAAAAGCACCTATGAGTGGAAACGTGAAGTGGTATGAAGACCAAAAGAAAGTCATTATCACTGAAGAGGGCGAGCGTGGTTCTCGACTGATTTTGACAGGGGTCTATGGTAAACGCCAGGAGAGCGGTTCGGTCGTTCAAGAAGGAGAGTTGGTCGCCAAAGCAACAGGTAGCAAGTTGACGATCTCTTACGAAAAATATGACGAGGATAAAAAGACAATGCGGCGGGTGAACCCCGCTTTTTATTTTCCCAGTGTTTCTTATCGACAAAAAACAACCGTTTCTGAACCTTTTGATCCTGAAGGCGGCGAGTTAGAAAATGCCCGTTTCCTTTACAGTAAACTCACAGAACAAGGCTACAAATTAGAAGGTATTTGCGCTATGTTAGGTAATTATTCTGTTGAGAGCAGTATCAATCCCAAGCGAGCGGAAGGAGACTACCTGTCGCCCCCTGTTGGAGCGAGTAAAGACTCCTGGGATGATCCCGCATGGTTAGCGATTGGCGGTATGCAAATTTATGGCCGGTATCCAAACATAGTCCATCGAGGCTTAGGGCTAGGGCAGTGGACAGATACGGCCGATGGTGGAACACGACATACGTTGCTGGTGAATTTCGCCAAAGAAAAAAAGAAAAAGTGGTACTCGCTAGGCTTACAGATGGACTTCATGTTAAATGGTGACGTTCCAGCATATCGAACGATCTTCAAGCAAATATTGAGTGGAGAATCAGGAAGCAGCGTGGCTGAATTGACCCGCGACTTCTTAGTTCGTTGGGAAGGAAATCCTGGTGATAAGCTGCAAGCACGAGTAGAAGCAGGTGAAAAGTGGTACAAGTATTTCAAAGAGAATCCAGATAGCGATCCAGGAGGAAGCACTGGGAAATATATTCTACCAATTAGTCCACCAAATATTAGTTCTGGTTTTGGCTGGCGATCGATGGGAGATTACCATCGAGGACTTGATTTTGCACATCCACAGGGCACACCAATCAAAGCGATCGATGGGGGCACTGTTATCACAGCAGAATTCCATTACTCCTGGGGAAATCATGTCCGAGTAAGACACGATAACGGACAAACAAGTCTTTACGCTCATTGTTCTGCATTAAAAGTAAAAGTTGGCGACAAGGTGAAACAAGGCGATATCGTTGGTTTAGTAGGGAATACCGGTAACAGTTTTGGTGCGCATTTACACTTAGAAATTTCAAAATCAACTGATTTATCAGTCGCGAGCTTACTTGATCCGGCGGTTGTTTTAGGAATCAATAAGTAAGAAAGGAAAGAGATATGTATAACGAAAAAAAGGTCAAAATTATTAGTCGTTTGGCGATTGTTGCTTTGCTGGTTGCCGGAATCTTAACAGGTTTCGGCATCGGCCAGCTGACCAGTAAATCTGAGAATAAAACAGAAACAAAAGCTTCGTCTACTGCCAAAAATACGATTGAAGAGAAGACGAAAAAGAATCAACTCAATACAAAGGATGTAGAGGCATTCTTGATCGCTTATTATACGAAAAAGGATTTGTCAGAAAATCGTTCAAGGTATAAACCCTTCATGACTAAATCGATGTATACACAAGAAACCGATATAGAGGATCTACCCATCAATCAAGCATACAAGGGTTATGTGGTCAATCAAGTGTTTGATGAAGCAGACGTTTATATCGATAGTGAGAACCTGGTTGTATTAGTTGACGTTAAATATCATAATACCCAGCTAGTGGAAAAAGGAACGACTGAAGGGGCGTTGGTAGATACGCCTGAAACGCAAACACTGAAGCTTACATTTATTAAAGAAAACGGTCGTTTTAAAGTCAATAATATTAATCGTATTTTCTTGACAACTACCGGCGAAACGGCGAGAACGAATACTTATGAAGATGAAGAGGAAAACGAGACAAAAGAAAGCTCTAAGACTGAAGACAGTCAATCAACGAACAACTCTTCAGAGACAACCGAAGCGGTTACAAAAGAATCAACGGCGGCTTCTCAAACACAAGAATCAAAAACAGAATAGGAGAGGTCATCTTTTGGGTAAAATTGAAGATCTACAAAAAAGACGTAATCGTCTGGCCAAAGAATTAGAAAAAGCGGAACAAACCCTTAAAAAGCAAAACGAGATTTGCAAAACAAAACGGGCAACGTTAGAACAGCTGGATATGGATATTGTTTCCCAACTATTAGTTGATAAGGGAATGGATATGAAGGACTTAATGAATATGCTTGGAAACAACAACGCTGCGGTGTCACCCTCTTCAAATGGAAAAGTCGTTAATGAGGAGAACCATTCAAATTTAGGAGGACAATCAGATGAAGTTTAATCCCCTTTCGATCGTTAAAAAGAAGTATAGTTTTGAATTTTCAGATGATTATAATGTAGAAACACCTGAAAAAATGAAAGATGCTATGGATCTTATCTGTTGGGCTGAAGAAGAAAATGCTCGTCATTTAGAAGAAGATACTTCCGGCTCAGTAGTGATCATCAAACAAAATAAAAAAGGCGTTGTGTTGTACGGGCAACGTATAGAATTTCCGATGGATTTAGAAACTGATTTTGATTCGTTGATGGAATCCTTTTATACGCGAAAAGTAATTCCGTTCGATCAAACACTTTTAAGTAGTTCTAATCAGAAAGAAACGGCTTTTGTTGCACCACCAACGCCACCATTTCCGCCTCTAAAAGACGTGGAGCAAAATGATAGTGAGGCGGGCTATGCAGCTGTTCCTACTATTCGATCAACTGAAGAGCCGGTTGAAGAAGAAAAGGAACAAGTTACTTATCAACCAAGCGACATTCAAGAACTGATTGCTCTTCAAAAAGAGCAACAAGAAGAAATCCGACGATTAAGGCAACAATTAGAAGAAAAAGAAGCTAAAAATAGTACAAGCGAGCCGGTTTCGCCTACAGTAAGTGGGTTAGTGATTGAGTCTGTTGTAGAAGGTAAAGAAAATGCGGTTCAGCTAGGGGTACCAGGGGAAGGAAAAGCAGTATACGGATCTGCGGCGGCGTCCAATTTAACCTTCCAAGAACGTATGGATCTGTTCATGCTAGACGAAAAGAAAAAGATTGAAGCTGAGATTGTAGCAGCCGACAAACGTTCAATCATAGAGTCATCAATTACAGCGAAATTACAAGCTGAAAAAGACGCTGCGGTTAGTAAAATGGAATTTGATTTATTTGATCAACAAACCAAAGCAATCGAACAAGAAGAGAAACGTCATGCTTTAGAAATGGAACGGATTAGAAAAGACTATGATAATCAAATTTCTGCCAAAGCGCTTCTTTTAGATGAAAAATACAAGAATAAAGCGGAAGAAGAGATCCGCACCGAGTACAATAAACAAACAGAAGCCCTAAAGAAAATATACGACAAGCGGATGACGGAACTGAAAGAACGTCAAAAAGAGTTGTCTGCTAAGATGATGGAGAATATCGAATCAAGCTTCAGCTCGTTAGACTTAAACATCGATGAACCAAGAGAACAAAAGAAAGAAAAAGAAGAAATTCCGGATATTACCGATTTTCAACGAATTCGAGTTGGAGAATAATTGAAGATGCTAGTCCTATAGAGCTGCCAGCAATGGCAGCTTTTTCTATTTGGAGGTGACGAATGGATCAAAAAGAATTAGTTCATTCATTATATATAAATGGTGTAAGCACGATGAAAACACTCCTAGAGACGTTACTGAAAGTAAGCTCTGAAGTGGAGTACATGGGGAAACAAATCCATGAGAGATATTCACCTAGTGAAACAAAATTATACAAATTGTTGAATCAAAAAGATCCTATCAGTGTTCAATTTCTATCCCAAAAAGTTGATTTGAATAAAGTAAGAGAGCATTTGGGGAAACACAATATCTCATTTGCTTTTGAAGAAGATCCAAACGGTGTCCGGCTGTATTTTAAGGTGAAAGATGAACGGATGATCGCCCAGGCATTACAGCCAATCATCAAAGAAGCAGCTGCTGACTTAGGTTCGTTTTCTAAGAAGGTGTTGAAAAAACCAGGAACTATGAGTTTCAAAGAGAAAGTAGCTTACGCACAAAAACACCAATCAAAATACCAGGGATCAATCAAGAAAGCACCTACAGTCAAAGCACCCGTAAAAAGCTGATGGCACATTTAGCTTAATGAATTCTATAGAAAGAAGGGGAACAAATGCTATTTGTCGTTGAAACCATTGAAGACAATGAAAAGAAATATAGTGTAGTGGAATCAGAGTCGCCAAAAGGAGCCATGCTGCTAGACGGGTTTGATTTGCTACAAAAGAAAGGTGATACACCTAATAAGGTAGAGAGTTCTATTACTGGTATTTATGAGGTTGCTCAAACGAACCATTTATTAGAAATGTCTCGAAATGCGGAAGTGCATAGATTTTACCGAGAAAGAATCAAAAATCTAGGGTTTGATTCATCGACTTTCAAAAAATTGGAATAAAAGGATCTAATATTGTAACTACTAAAAAAAGAATAGAGGGAATTAAATGAAGAATTACTTAGATGATTGGAGAAAGATTGAGGGATCACTGACTGAAGAAAGAATTAATAGTATCCCTTATTGTTTGGAAAAAGATCATTTATTTAGAATCAGAGAAATGTTGTCTGAAGAGGGTTTTGAATCAGATGAATTCTTCATTAGGGAAAATCCAGCGCTGGGTGTCTACATTGTGTGTAGAGAAAACCAAGAGGATTATTTTACGATTCATGAAGAAAATGGGAATCTTACTCCGATATATATTACGAACGATTTTGACGAGAATGGAACAAATTGTTTCCCATGCAAGGAAATAACAAAAGCCATAGCGTTGAATGAATGTTGAAAAAGTTCACAAAATAAAGGCGGTGGAATATGCAAACATATAAAAAGTCGTTAACCCCCTATTTGATCCTATCCGCAGTTTTGTTCGTTCTTTTTTATACAATCAGTAATTGGCTGTTTTCCTTTACGAATGCTGATATAATTGAAGTGATCAATTTTGCTTTTTCTTTAGATGGCTTGAATGATCTCGCTAGTAATTTCCATATTTACCTATTGATGTTTAAACCAATCTCGTTAGCTGCTGGCTTAACGGGATTTTTTTGTGGTCTGCTAGGTTACGTCTACAAGAATGATAAAGGTATTTATCGAAACGAGGAAGAACACGGATCAGCGAGATTTGCCAAGGTTGAAGATATGGAAAAATACGCTGATAAAGAAGAGGAATACAATATCATCCAAACTGAACACGCTCGTATGGGGATCTTGAATGAACGTCTTCCAATTGCGGTTCAACGAAATAAGAATACCTGTATCTTCGGAGATCCAGGTTCCGGTAAAACACGCTTTTATGTAAAGCCGAACTTGCTTCAAATGCAAGGCAGTTACATTACTACTGATCCTAAAGGCCTGCTTGTTCGTGAGACGGGGAAAGCGTTAGAGGATGCCGGATATAAGATAAAAATATTTGATCTAGCTAACCTTGCTAACAGTGATCATTTTAACGTGTTTAAATACATTAAAACGGAGCTTGATGTTGATAGGGTACTAGAAGCAATAACTGAAGGAACCAAAAAAGGAGATAAGCAAGGTGAGGATTTTTGGGTCAAGGCGGAAGCGCTGCTTTCAAGGGCGTTCATTGCCTATCTGTGGTTCGACGGCCAAGACAACGAATATTTACCCAACTTATCAATGATCGGGGATATGCTGCGGTTTACGAAGCGTAAAGACCCTAAAATACCTAGTCCGGTCGAACAATGGTTTGAAGAACAAAATGAACTTCATCCGAACAACTATGCTTACAAGCAATGGTCACTATTTAATGACTTGTACGAATCAGAAACAAGGGCCAGCGTTCTAGCAATCGCTGCGGCTCGGTATTCCGTATTTGATCACGAGCAAGTCGTGGATATGGTTAAAGAAGATACGATGGATATTGAGAGCTGGAACGAAGAGAAAACAGCAGTATTTATCACGATTCCAGAAACCAGCGATTCCTACAACTTCCTGTCAGCTATTTTCCTTGCTACGGCAATGGAAACTCTGCGGCATAAAGTCGATAACATTTTATCCGGCGCGCAATCTTTGGCACCAGGTAAATCCTTGCTGCATGTACGCTGGATTTTAGATGAATTTGCCAATATTGGGAGGATTCCTAATATTGATAAAGCCCTGGGAACGTTCCGGAGTCGGAATATGTCAATCGTGATCATTCTTCAAGCGTTAGATCAGCTGAAGAAGATGTATGAGAAAGGCTGGGCTTCGATGGTTACACTTTGTGCGAGCTTGTTGTTCCTGGGCGGAGAAGAGGAAGCAACAATGAAGTATCTTTCCCAACGAGCCGGAAAACAAACGATCACGATCAGAAATACGACAGAACAAAATAGCCGAACATCTGGCGGATCGATCAGTAAACAAAAGCAAGGCCGAGATTTGTTGACACCGGACGAAATAGGCCGAATGAATGGTATGGAGTGTCTTTTGTTTGTATCTAAGGAATACGTTTTTAAGGATAGAAAATATCCGTTGGAAAATCATCCGAAAGCACATTTGCTAGGTGATAAACCAGGAGATCCTAACTGGTATAACTACAAGCGATATAGAAACGAAGCGGAAGAATTGTTGGATAAGATCACACCAGACCAACTCATCGATCACGGAGTGATTTATTCTGATGCAGCATAAACATATTAGAAAGCAGCTTAAACAAGCTGCTTTTTAATTTTGTAGAAGCAGAGGTGAACTAAATGAAGAAAAATCAAATTATGAGATCCCATGCTGAACGAGAAAAACTATTTGCTGAAGCGAAAGGGAAAAATATTGTCGATGTGGCCACAAGTTTAGGAATGGGGCTAGTGCGGCAAGGAAGAAATTACTGTTGGGATCAACACGATAGTTTTATGATCGATACCAAGAAAAATTTCTTCTATTGGAATTCGCAAGGTTTTGGTGGAGATCCTATCAAATTAGTTGAGACGATTAAAGAATGCAGCTTTAAAGAAGCAGTCAATTATCTTACTGGAACGGATATAGCAGCGGCGAAGATTGAGAACTCGCCACAGAAACCCTTCAGCTACTTTTTAAAGGATCATAAAACCTTTTCGACTGGCCGGAAGTACCTTACTGAAGAACGTTTGCTATCAAACGAAACGATTGATCAATTCCTGTCCGCTGGTGCACTCGCTCAAGCAACTTACAGAGATTTCAAAACGAATAAAATTCAACCTGTGATCGTTTTTAAATCAATGGATCAAGAGAATCGTATCAAAGGAATGACTGTTCAAGGTGTTTGGGAACAAAAAGGTGAAGAACGACCTTATTTAAAGAGAACTCATGGTGACGGATTTTCAGGCTTCATCATGAAAGTTGGCCAGCCACCGAAAGCGAATGAATTGTCTGAAGAACGCCCATTAAAAGTAATCGCTTTTGAAGGGCCGATAGATTTAATGAGTTATTACGAGCTATTCAAAAACACGATTGATCATGCGATTTTGGTTTCAATGAACGGGTTAAGAAAAGGCACAATATCAAAATGTATAGTCAATCAATTAGGAATAGAAATGAAAGAAGCAGACAAACCGGACTTTTTGGATGATTTAAGCAAGAAGAGTAAACCAAATAAACTCATACAGATTGTGCTTGCTGTCGATAATGATCGAGCCGGCAAGAATTTCATTTCTGATTTTGGCGTTCAGTCATTTGAAGTTACGCCACAGGTGCCGGCGCTGCTGGAAGGCGAAACGAAATCGGATTGGAACCAGGTGTTGCAACGGATAAAAAAGCCTGAAGAGAAAATCTTTAATGCTCGTATCAAACAAGCAGTGACAGCGAATAGGGAAAAAAAGAAGCCGAGAATCAACCGGACTGTGCCTCGTGGAGAGACAGAATCAACAGAAAGAATCACTCGTTCAGTTCGAATGAAATAAGTAAAAATAGGAGCGATACTATGGAACCCAAACAAAAAGAGTATATGGAAGCAGCTTCAGAGTGTGTGTCAGCACTAAACAAAGTCATCGAGCAAAAAGAGGTTCAGCAGCAAGCTTCCCCGATTGACAATCTGACAGCTGAAGAACCGAAAACATATGTGACGAAAGAGGAAATCGATTCAATTTTAGCTTCCCATTTTTCTAAAATCGAGGCTCTTATTGGCAACTATGAGAAGCAGATAGATGGACTGCCTGAAGCAACGACAAAAGAAGAGCTTGAAAAGAAGTCCAACGGATTCTTAACTAGAATAAAGGAAGCATTTAGTGAATTTAATGCTGTTGTGAAATATTTGATTGCAGACACAACGGACGATATACGCCTATCTATCAAAAACGGGATCAACCAAAAATTCTTGAATGTTAGTGCGAAAATGCAAAATCTAGGTGCTAAAATCGACAAACGTTTTGCGATCGAAGAAAAAGTTGTCAGAGTAGATCCACGAGTTGCTAAACAAGGAGGACAAAGTGGAGAGCAAGAAGTTGAAAAGGTTCGAAATGAAAACTCCAGCAAGACAAATGAATTTGTAGGGAAAATAGAAAAAGTCGTAAATGCTTATATTGATTGGGATAAAAATGCAGTCGGGTATTATGCCGATATTGAATTTGCTAACTTGAAAGAATTTTACTCAAATAATAAACAGGATATAGAACTGAATGAAGTCACAACACCAATAATCGAAGTGATAGAAAGAAACATACAAACATTAAAGGATTTTGAACCTGTTGAACGAGAGTATGAAATGGATGGAGAGAGAGTAGTTGAAGACAATGAGTACGAGGGCCACTTCAATATCGATGTAGAGAGCGTAAAAGAAATTTATAACCAGAGCATTAGTCAAAAAGACATCAATCTCACGAATAATGAGAAAGCTAAAGAGGAAGAAACACAAAATTCTTCAAAGAGCCCGGAAAGGCTATTTGATTTTGGTCATGTCGCTGAAGTTGCTTTCAATAAACGAGCGGCCGATCCAGAGCATAATTGGGAAGCACATACTAAGCGGTTCGGAACGGAAGATTTGGATAAAGCCTGGGAAGTCTTTCTGAAGGATGCCTGGGGGATAAAAGATAATTTGTCACTTGTTGGAAGTTCAGAACTTACCGAAACTTGGGAGAAAGAATACTATGATTTCTTTTACGAAGGCGGAAAAGAAGCATACGATGCAATGAAAAAGGATGGTACGCCATTACAATATACAGAAGCAGCAGTGGAGAAATTTCAGACTCTTTATGATGATCATATGGCCAAAGCCATGCAAGAAAATTTGACCAATGAAGTTGGGGCAAAGGAACAACCGATTCATAATGAACAGGCACCAGCGGAAGAGCTTACACGTCCTCCTTCAGACGAACCTTTGCCGCATGAACAACAAAGTTCTAGGCCTAAGAATAAGTTTGAAGAAAGAGTCATGAAAGCAACTGAGTTGAATAAGTTGATCGAAAAGAACGTTGAGAAGTCAACAGACAAACGAGCGGTTAATGAAAGCCCAAGGATGAAATAGAAATCCTATAATTGAGAATTAACTACATTCGTGCTATACTGAAGGGGCAAACGATCGAACATTTGAAACACGTAAGCCCTGGAGAGGTAGGATTCTCCAGGGCTTTTTTCGTGGGCTGATGTCGCCTTTTTTAGTTTTACTTCTTGCTTCGGTTATTCAGCCAATAACTGAATAAGGAAACGATTATTCCGACAAGAAGGGGGCAAACGAACACGTCGAACATTCAAAACACCTCCTTCAGTCGCTAAGACTTGTAGGAAGGCGACGCTTCATTTTATCACATAAAATAAGGACAATGAGCTAAAACTATTCATGAGTACGTGTGTCTCTCACGCGTACTTTTTTTGTTGGATTTAAAGAAAAAAAAGAAGCGAACCTAAAAGGTTCGCTCCCGAAGATGCCTTACCTAATGGAACAGTCAAGGCCTGTTCTGCCTGTACATCTTCAGCAACCTAACTATAGCAAAAGGAGAAAACAATGTCAATTTACCAGCTAGTTACCATTAATCAGCGGTTTATCGCTGAGACGATCGCTCGGACTGGAAGCGAGCAATTACTAGATAAAGTCGCTCGAAGTTTTGTTGGATTGTATAGCCAGGATGAAAACTGGTACATTCCTTTACGGGCAAATTTGGGAAACAAAAAACCTGAAGGGGCATACTTTGAAACACCTTTCCCCACTAACAATCCTCACTTCAAGCGACCGGGATTAGACTATCAAAAGTCGATTTTTGTTCCAGCTGAGTACACGATAGAGATCAGAAACACGCTGCCAGAAGAACAATCTGCTCTCATTTTTTCGAAGCAAGACGAAATTAGAGAGTCGTTCGAATCATATGTTTTAAGCTTGGATCGGCTCGATAAAAAATCTACGAACTATCAATTTTCAACCGTGCCGCTTTTTCCGGAGGGGATACAACAAATCAAAAAGATGCAAGACGAGGTGAAGAAATCAATGAACAATACATCAGAAAAAGGAACAATGAAACAAGAGACACTCTTCAATCATTTGAATGATGTGGCAGCGAAGAAAGAAGAAAATGGTTCTACTGTTGTTGAGATCCCCGATGTTCAAAACGAAAAATCAATTCAAGAGACTATCAAAGCAAAAGATTACAAAGCCCTGTCCGCTCATTTGAAGGAGGGGGTTTCTTCCTATTTAGAAACCGATCTCTTCAAAAACTATTTGAATTTCGTTTCGAAATTCCATAAATATTCTCAAAAGAATGTCCGTTTATTGCTTAGTCAGAATCCCGCTGTTTCTCGTGTTGCTGGTTTCAATAAGTGGAAAGAAGTAGGGCGAACAGTTAAGAAAGGATCAAAGGCGTTGTACGTTTATGCTCCGGCTTCAGCAATCAAGAAAGATAAAGATGGAAAGCCGATCAAAGATGAAAATGGAAAAGTTGTGAAGGAAACCTACTTCTTTCTTACTCCGGTTTTTGATGTTAGCCAGACCAGCGGCGAACCGATACCAAAACCGATTCATGAATTGGAAGGCAACTTTGAAACGCCGGAGCAATTCGTCAAGGTGTTCAAAGCGGTTGAGGCTATTTCACCGGTGCCGCTAAAAATTGAGGAATTCCCTAGCAGTGCGAATGGCTATTATCATAAGGTCGAAAAGGAAATTGTTATCAATACTGGACTAGGCGAATATATGACATTGAAGACAATGATTCATGAGATCACTCACGCAAAACTTCATGCAGATTCAACAAGTTCGTTTGGAGATCCAACGTATAGCCAACAAGAATTCGAAGCGGAATCGGTCGCCTATATCGTCAGCAACCATTTGGGAATCGACACAAGCAGCTACTCCTTTGGCTATCTAGCTTCATGGACGGAACAAGGAAAAACGATTGATTCTTTTACTGAGTCGTTGGATAGAATTACAAAAGAAGCGCAACAAATCATCGAGTCATTGGACAAGTCGTTAGCTCTATCTTTCGCAATGGCAGAACCAGCCAACAAGTTTGAAGAACGAATTGCCAGGGCACAAGGACGATTTGTGGAACCTAAAAAAGCAGAAGAGAAGCAAGTTGAAAAAGTGCCGGCTAAGAAAGAAACCAAGGAGGTCGAGCCGCCGAACCCAAAAGAAAAGAGTCTTCGACTGACTCGCTAAATGGACGGCTGAGGACGACAAACCAATCGCTTTTAGACAAAATAAAGAAACCTGAGAAGGAGAATTAAGAAAAAATGCCAATGAAAAACGAAACGATCGTACACACGCTTTCGCAAATTTTATTAGTTGATCCTGCAAGTGAAACACCGAGAATCCATAATAAAAGGAAATCTATTTCTAAGCGACAATTGATTCGAAGATTAGAGTTGCTGGTTCAAGAAATGGAAGAATTAGAAATCGAAATCGATCTTACTGAATATAAAGAGACAATCGCACACTTGAAAAAAATTAAAGCGACTCATGAATACAATGAGTTGATTCAAGAAGTCGTCGATAGTTATGATCCGGACTTTGGTGTAACGATCGAACGGAAAAACGAACTGAAAATCGTCAAAGAGATGACGAAAAAGGAAGAAATCGAGTCACAAGAAAAACAAAAAAGTAAACGGTCGTCTGTTTAGAATGGACACTCGCTTCAGTGAAGCGGAAAAATACGTCAAAAATGGTCAAATGAACGTCAGTGAAAGTCAGTCGTTCAGCAAAAGGGGGATTGGGGGAACCCCCAAACATTTAGAAAGGAGTCGTCAAAATTGACGGCTCTTTTGTAAAATATAGCGAGTGGGTACCCACTTGCTCTGCTCGCAAAAGGGTTAGTCTACCGTTCCTAGATTTGCGGAGTCAATAGGAAAAGGAGAACTGAAGATGGAAAAAGAACCTAAACGCAAAAGACCAATTCAAAAAAAAGTCCGCTTTAGTCAAGAAGAATGGGGCTATCTGAAAAATAAAATAGACCAAAGTCCGTACAATAATTTTCAAAATTTTGCTCGAATCATGTTGATTACCGGCGAGATCGTCCATGTCGATTACTCGGAGCTGCGAACGTTGAACCAGGAAGTTGGCCGGATTGGAAACAACGTCAATCAAATGGCTAGACTTGCAAATCAGTTCGAAGAAATATCCATCGATGATGTTGAACAGCTGCTTACTGATGTGCAAAATTTACAAATCATGGTTTCTTCAGCATTGAAAAAGGAAATGCAGAGAGGGAGATAAGATGGTTTATACGAAACATTTCTTTATCCGGTCGTTTGATCATTTGAAGCAAGCGGAGGACTATATAAAGAATGCCGGCAAGACGACCATTCAAAAAAGTGAAGACAACGATCATTTAGGAAATTTATTTCCGTATCTGATCAACGAAGATAAAACAATGAGTAAAAAACTGGTGTCTACTTTTGGCATTGCTTCAGTCGAAAATGCGGCGGATGAATTCTCCGCAACAAAGTTGAATGCAGTAATCGAAAGAGGAACTGATGTCGAGATCGATTTAAAAACGGGAAAACCTAAGTCGCTAGAACTGAAGCAGCTTGAATCGGGAAATAGAATTTTGGCACATCATGTTATCCAGTCGTTCTCACCAGAAGACAATTTGTCGCCCGAAGAAATTCATGAGCTAGGACGAAGAACGATTTTAGAATTGACTGGTAATGAACATGAGTTTGTTATCTCGACTCATGTTGATCGCGAACATATTCATAATCACATTTTGTTTAATTCAACAAACATGATGGATGGAAATTCGTACCGTTGGCTGAAGAGTACAAAAAGAACTTTGGAGAAAATATCAGACAAACACGCAGCAAAAGCAGGCGCTAAAATTATAGAGAAGTCGCCAAAGAATTCTCACAAGAAATATACGATGTGGCAAACGGAATCGATTTATAAAAGTAAAATTAAGTCGAGGTTGGACTTTCTTTTGGATCATTCTTCCAGCATTGAGGACTTCAAAGAGAAAGCAGATGCGTTGTACTTGCATGTAGATTTTTCAAAAAAATGGGCAACGTATCGTTTGCTAGATCATCCACAAATCAAAAACACTCGGGGTCGGAGTTTCACGAAGAGAGATCCAGAAAAATATAATCTTGATCGAATTGAAACTCGATTAAAGGAAAACACTGCAACATTTACAGTTGAGGAAGTTGTCGATCGTTACGAGGAAAAAGAAAATGAGATCAAGAATGATTTTGATTACCAGGTAAAAATAGAAAGCTGGCAAGTCGATCATGTGACCACAAAAGGAATTTATTTGAATGTCGATTTTGGTGTCGCTGATCATGGTCAGCTGTTCATTGGGGGATTTAAAATTGATCAATTAGAAAACGGAGATTTTAATCTCTATGTAAAAAAGGAAGATATATTTTACTTCATGAACGAGAAGAATGCCAATCGGAATAAATACATGACAGGAGAGACGTTGGTCAAACAATTGAGTCTCTACAATGGAACCGTACCTTTGAAGAAAGAGCCGGTCATGTCAGAATTAAATGAAATTATTTCGGCAATCAACTTTCTTGCGGATCATGATGTTAGTAACGGAAAGCAGCTTCAGCAGCTGGAAGTCAAATTGGATCGTGCGCTGCATGAAGCAAAGAATAAACTGATTGAACTTGATGGGAAAATCATTGAGCTGAATCAAGCAGCGAAGGATCAGTTGTTGGGTAAAGATCCTGACTCTGAAGAGATTGAAACATCAGGAGACTATCAAACGATTCAGAAGGAGCTTGCTTCAGTAAAATTGAGTCGGTCAATTCTAAATGATCGCTTTGAAGAAATCGTTGGAGAGATTGAAGCGTATCGTGAAATCCGATATGTGGCAGAAAAACCAGAAGAGAAGAATCGTCCTGAGCATGGTGTGAATAAGAAGTAACAAATGACCCGGCCTCTTTCAGCAGCTTTTTCTTTTTCGTTCAGCCAGGGCGAGCCGCCCGTTTATTTTTGAACCACTAAGCGGCGGGGGCGGTGGGAGCTAGTGAGTGAAAAAATAAAAAAGGTTCTGTTGCAAAGTTTTAAATAAAGAATAAAATCCCTTACGGTATCTATGATTTAAGCTGGGATTCCCAATAATATCTTGATTTCAGTACAGACCGAAAGCCCGAAGAGAGTGCCTTCTTTTCGGGTTTTCTTATATAATCCTCGGATGGCTTCCATGCCTTTAATCGTGGTAGAGGCAGTGCGTAAACTTCGATAGAATTTATTGCGTCTCTTTACTGGACGATGGTCTTGTTCAATCAAATTATTCAGGTATTTAATGGTACGATGTTCTGTCCCTTGATAAAAGCCGTATTCTTTTAGTTTCTTAAAGGCACTTGTAATAGAGTGGGCTTTATCTGTGACTACAACCTTCGGTTCATCAAACTGCTTCACTAACCGCTTAAGAAAAGCATAGGCTGCTTGTGTGTCCCGTTTTTTACGTAACCAAATATCCAAGGTTAAACCATCTGCATCGATGGCTCGATACAAATAATGCCATTTTCCTTTAATTTCGATGTACGTTTCATCCATTTTCCATGAATAAAAGGATTTTTTATTTTTCTTTTTCCAAATTTGATAGAGTAGTTTGCCATATTCTTGCACCCAACGATAAATCGTCGTATGAGAAACGTTAATGCCACGATCATATAAGATTTCTCGAACTTCACGATAGCTAAGGTTATAACGAAGATAGTAGCCCACGGCTACAATAATCACATCCTGCTGAAATTGCTTTCCTTTAAAATGATTCATCGTCATTCCTCCTGCTATCTTTTTCTATTATTCTACCTTATTTGATAGTAGATTTAAAACTTTGCAACAGAACCTATCCCCGAATTTGACTACCTGAAAAGCAACCTCAGTCGGTATCTCGAACTAGCAGGAGTGGGCATTTCCGAACCGCAGCTAAACGAAAATAAACGGTATGTAGATGGAAGCAAAAGTACAAGAACACTATGCGATTATTCCAACGAAGACATTGCCGAAGCTCAGTGATGTAACGAAAGACGAAAAAAACATTTATCTTCTGGTCTTGTATCGTACCCTCGTAATTTTTGAAAAGCCGTATATCTATGACGAAACCACCATTGATACAGCGATCAATCAGGTTCTGTTCCAATCAAAAGGGAAGACAGAAAAAGAGCGTGGATGGAAACGACTATATAAACAGGAAGAAAAAGACAAGGACGACCCACTTTTACCAGAAGTAACCGTCAATGATTCAGTGGCTTTCGCCCTTGAAACAAAGGAAGGGAAAACCCAACCACCCAATTACTATACAGAGGGCACACTGCTAACCGCCATGAAACATGTCGGACGGGCAATGGACGATAAAGACAGCAAAGACATTCTTAAAGAAACCGAAGGGATTGGAACCGAGGCCACTAGAGCCCGTATCATTGAAACCTTGAAGAAACAGGACTACATCACGATCAGTAAGAGTAAAATCTATGTGACAGAAAAAGGCGAATTGTTGTGCCGCATAATTGCAGAGGACGAAATCGCCAATGCCGGCATGACTGCCCAATGGGAATGCTATTTGAAAAAGATCCGAAGCCAACAAGGCACACAAGAAGCTTTTTTAGGCAGTATCGAGCGGTTTGTGCAGCACCTCATTGAAAAAGTGCCACAAAACTTCCAAGACAAAAAAGAAAACATTGCAGATGTAGCCGGTCATATGGAACAAGAAAATGTGATGGGTACGTGTCCGAAATGTCAAAACAGCGTAGTAGACAAAGGAAAAGTTTATGGCTGTTCGGGCTACAAAGACGGTTGCAAATTTACGCTTCCTAAAAGATGGAGCCAAAAAGCACTCACAAAGAAAAATGTCCAAGATTTATTAAGCAAAAGAGAAACGAGTTTAATCAAAGGGTTCAAAAGTAAAAAAGGAAGCAATTTCTCGGCAAAGTTAACGCTGAATGACGAAATGAAATTAGCTTTTGAATTTCCAAAAAAATAAAAACACAAGATCTAGACCTTGCCCCTTTTGGAAAAAAGGGGCAAGCCCCCAAAATCGTCTCAGTCACCCAGTTGTAATAGCCTAAAACTGAATAACACTTAAATAAGTCAAGAAACGGGTAAGTATTTTTTGGCAGACCACCAAAAAATCTCCACCCTCACAGTCCTTGACTTCTTTATTTTTGGCTGTGGGCTGTCGTCGCCGACAGTCAAACCAGTTGTAAAAAATATTTGCTATCTTGCCTGTCGCTAAAATAGTGTACCGCCAAAAAACGCTTGAAAGGAATTTTTCTTTTGCTCGCTTGTTGCTTTGTAAGAATAAGTAGCTATTCTGCAAATAACCCTAATATTTCGTATTTCTCTAAAAAACCAGTGTTTGAGAGGGAAGTTCTACGCTCATTTCAGATTGATCTATGGGTAACTATCCATGAAAATGCCTGTAAACCGCTCTTTTTTCAGTTTTTTTAAAGAGAGAGAAAATAAAAATAAAATACCAACTTTTTACGTATATTAATAACGAAGGACTTAAATATAGGATGATCAAAGGAGGCGTTCTTATGTATGAAGACGAATGGAGAGAATACTATGCAACCAAAAATGAGAGCATACATATTACGAGAAACAAACTCATTTTCCAATGCAATGAAGGAATCGCTCTGTCTACTCATAAAACGGAAATTGAAAGAATCATGCATGCATTGGCACTTAAACTCTTATTACTGGAGTTAAATTCATATGATTTTTAATCTGCAAAAAAGTTTATAGCACCGTCGCTTATACCAGAAAATATAACAAACGCCGCATTGTTTTTTTGTGCACTTTAATAATCTATTCAACTAAGGAATTAAGCTGGCTGTCAAGAGAGTAATATCGTATTGAATCTCAGGTGGAAATTTTCTGCGGTATCTTTTTTGACTGAAATGACATTAGTGTTTTTTGGGGATTGTGTATGTAAGTATTTTTTAAAATCATTTTAACAAGTTTTGGACAAAAATTCTCATGAAAAAACAGAATTTAAATAGCATGATAAATTAGAGAAGATAGTTTAATGTGCTTATAGGAACACCCCACTTTTACAGTCACAATCAATAACCTTGCTACTTTCTTTCGAAATTGATAAGATTCTAAAGGATTGACAACGCTTGATAGTGAGCATAAACTTAATGTACGCTAGTTAGTTTACAAGTGCAAACTAAAAAAGTATGATGTGTCGTCTCTGAAATTCTCCCTGATTCAAGTCATAACCAGAGTACATATCGGTTATTTTTTGATTCCATATTTTTTCCTTTATGTGCTGAGGATTAAGGGGTACCAATTGTAATTGCGCGTTATATGGTCTTTGTTTAGAATCGCTCTCCAAAAAGCCAATTTTTTGCATAGAATTTTAGATGTGGTACCATTAATTAGAATTATTATAAATAAGAAGTAGGTATCATTGTTTTAGTAAAAAGACTAGGAGGAATGGAAGATGGAAATAGACTACAAGGATCATGGGAAGAAGCCGTATATCATTAATATTGAAGACGCCACCACAGGAAATGATAATTACCGGACGACCATTTGGACAGGCAGTAAACTGCAAGTCACCGTAATGTCCATTCAACCGGGCGATGACATCGGTTTGGAAGTGCACGAAGGCATTGACCAATTTATCCGTATTGAAGAAGGAGAAGGCGTGTGTAAAATGGGGCCTTCTAAAGATAACTTACATGTTCAACAAAAAGTGATGGATGATGACGCCGTATTTGTTCCGGCGGACATGTGGCACAACATCGAAAACACCGGTGATAAGCCGCTCAGACTGTATACCATTTATGCTGGTCCAGATCACCTTGAAGGAACGGTTCACCCTACTCATGAAGACGCCAAAAACGATCCAAACGAACACTGAGGTACACTAGGATGAAACAAAAGCCCTGCACCCGTATGGATGGTCCACTGGTGCAGGGCTTTTTTATAAAGGAGAGAAGTGGTATGAGTGATTCATTGTTTAAATTAGAGAAGGTTGGTTTTCAGGCAAACGGAAACCAAATCCTTCAAGATATCTCTTTTACAGTAAACAAAGGGGAAGTGATTGTTTTTTCTGGTCCTTCTGGAAGTGGAAAAAGTACCCTTTTGAAATTAATTGGTACGCTGCTTTCCCCAACTTCCGGAAAAATTTATTATCGAGGTACGGATCTGCAAAAAATCGATCCTGTGGAGTATAGAAAAGAAGTCTCTTATTTCTTTCAAAACGCTTCTCTATTCGATGAGACAGTTCAAGAGAACTTGTCTTTTCCTGCCCGCATAAGAGAAGAAGGATTTGATCGGGAACGTGCAAAAAAATTGTTAGAACGAGTTCAAATACCTGAAACTTACTTATCGAAAGAGGTCAAGGAACTATCAGGAGGGGAAAAACAACGGGTTGCATTGGTCCAAAATTTGATGTATCAACCGAAAGTGTTGCTCCTGGATGAAGTTACCAGTTCATTGGACCAAGAAAACAGAGCGATTGTCCTTGATTTAGTCCGAGACATGATGAAAGACCAACAAACTACGGTGTTGGCCGTCACTCACAACCAGGAAGAAATCGACCAAGCTTCTCGTCTGATTACTATCAAAGGTGGAAAAATGGAGGAATCGAAATGACAAACAATTTGGAAATCAGTAATCTTTCTTTGCTTTTATCCTCTGTCCTCTTGATAGTTGCCTTGTTGATTGATTACAAAGAGAAATTGGGATTAGGAAACGACATTTTTATTGCGGGAATTCGCGCTGTCGTTCAATTATTCCTTATTGGATATGTATTGAGCTACGTATTACGAGTGGATAACAACTTTCTCACTTTAGCGATGGTTTTGTTCATTGTGTTCAACGCTTCTTATAACGCCCATACACGCAGTGAGGGGATCAACCGCTCTTTTAAAATTTCAACGACGGCTATTGGAGTAGGAACAGCCTTGTCCTTACTCATTCTTGTTTTTTCAGGAGTCATTGACTGGTCCCCTTCCCAAATCGTTCCAATTACAGGCATGATTGCCAGCAACGCCATGACTGCGATTGGAGTGACCTATCGGTCTTTGAATTCAAAATTTACGGACCAACGCCAACAGGTATTGGAAAAATTGGCATTGGGAGCCAATAAAAAACAAGCGTCCATGAGTATTGTAAGAGAAAGCGTCAAAACGGGCATGGCTCCTTCTATTGACCGAACAAAAACGGTTGGACTTGTCAGCCTACCAGGTATGATGTCAGGGTTGATTTTTGCGGGAATTGATCCTGTTCAAGCGATTCGTTACCAAATTGTTGTGATGTTTATGTTGATTTCAGTTACTGCGATTTCTTCGTTTATTGCTAGTTATATGGCTTACCGTGAGTTTTATAACAATCGCAGTCAATTAATTATATGATTTGGGATGATACACTACTCTTAAAACCAGTGGTTACAATTTTATGTAGTTAAAAGAAGACCTCACGAGAATAATTGCAAAAAGAACTTCATTTTTTAAGGAAGAAGGATATTTTTGTCATCGAATCTTTGGAACGACTAGGGCGAAACTATGATGAAATTTTTTATATAGTGCAGCAACTGGATTAAAAGGATATCGGACTGATTGTTTTGAACATGCCTATCCTCAACCAATGAGAACTTTCGACGAAATCATGTTCTAGAAAGAAATTTCTATCCAATAAGAATTCCAAATCATGGACACTATTATCAAAGAAGCTTTAATAGATAAAATATTCAAAGCAGATTCTAAAAAAGTCGATTCCACAAAATATACATGAAATGAAAAATGGAGGAATATAAGTGAACTTTATGTATGAAGTTAAAACAACTAAATCATTCCAAGCGGCAACAGAAGCATCTAAGGCAATTGATTAATAATTTAGTGATTGAAATTTATAAATATCAAGCTGAATCAGAACGTAAAAAAATTAAAGAAAGACAAGCCGAGGGTATCGTTTTAGCAAAGGAAAAAGGGAAATTCAAAGGAAAGTAATTTAAATTTAAAGAAAACGATCCACGGCTACAACATGCCTTTGATTTATTTTTGAACGGTTGTTCCGATAAAGAAGTTGAAGAAAAAACTGGAATCAATCGCCGAACGTTTAGAAGGTATCGATCAAGATATAATGTGACAGTAGATCAAAGAAAAAACAAAGAAAAGAGGGATAGTTAATGAGTACGGTTATTTTAGCTGAAAAACCAAGCCAGGCATTAGCCTACGCAAGTGCTTTAAAACAAAGCACCAAAAAAGACGGTTATTTTGAGATCAAAGACCCACTATTTACAGATGAAACGTTTATCACTTTTGGTTTTGGGCATTTAGTCGAATTAGCAGAACCAGGTCATTATGACGAAAAGTGGCAAAATTGGAAACTTGAATCTTTGCCGATTTTACCTGATCGATACGATTTTGAAGTCGCAAAAGATAAAGGAAAGCAGTTTAAAATTGTTGCAGAACTTCTCAAAAAGGCAAATACAATTATTGTTGCAACAGATAGCGACAGAGAAGGTGAAAATATCGCCTGGTCGATTATCCATAAAGCAAATGCCTTTTCAAAAGATAAAATATTTAAAAGACTATGGATCAATAGCTTAGAAAAAGATGTGATCCGAAGCGGTTTTCAAAATTTGCAACCAGGAATGAATTACTATCCCTTTTATCAAGAAGCGCAAACACGCCAAATTGCCGATTGGTTGATTGGCATGAACGCAAGCCCTTTGTATACGTTAAATTTACAACAGAAGGGCGTACAAGATACATTTTCACTAGGACGTGTTCAAACGCCCACCTTATACCTTATTTTTCAGCGCCAGGAAGCCACAGAGAATTTTAAAAAAGAACCTTTTTTCGAGGTGGAAGCTAGTATAAAAGTAATCCAAGGGTCATTTAAGGGCGTTCTAAGCCCCACACAGCGTTTTAAAACCCAAGAGGAGCTTTTAAGCTTTTGTTTCTTCTAAACAAGCTAAAATAGGCAATCAAGAGGGGATAATTGCTGATGTTCAAACCAAAGAGAAGAAAACGAATAGTCCGAGTTTGTTTTCTTTAAGTAGTTTGCAATCAAAAGTCAATCAGCTTTATAAAGCGACAGCGAGCCAAACTTTAAAAGCTATGCAAGGACTGTATGAAGCAAAATTATTGAGTTATCCAAGAACAGATACACCATTTATTACAGAGAACGAATTTGCTTATTTAAAAGCGAATTTTGGCAAATATAGCGGTTGTTTAGGACTTGATCTTGAAATGGTTCAAACAGAGCCTAGAAAGCGTTATGTGGACGGTAGTAAGGTACAGGAACACCACGCCATTATTCCAACAAAACAAGTACCTAACGAATCTGCATTAGCAAAAATGGACGATTTACAACGAAAAATATATGCTTTAGTCGTTAAAACGACCGTTGCCATGTTTTTACCTGATTACTTGTATGAAGAAACCAAGATACAAACGAAAGTAGCTGATTTGCTGTTTCAATGGATCGGAAAGACACCAAAACAAGAAGGTTGGAAAATTCTTTTCAAACAACAAACCAAAGAAGAAAAAGAGGACGTTCAAACGTTACCACTCGTTATCATTGGCGAACGTGCCGAAGTTGATGTTAAGAGTGTTGAAAAAGAAACGCAACCGCCAAAAGCTTTTACAGAGGGTACACTTTTAACCGCTATGAAAACGGCGAATAAAACGGTTGATAATGAAGAAGCAATAAAAATTTTACAAGAAGTTGAGGGGATTGGAACAGAAGCAACAAGAGCAAGTATTATTGAAGCGTTAAAACAAAAAGAATATATCCAAGTGATTAAGAATAAACTTGTTGTAACTGAAAAAGGAAAATTATTGTGCCAGGCAGTTGAAAGTCAGCACCTTTTAACGAGTGCTGAAATGATTTCCCATTAGCCATACGCAAGACTATTTACTCTACGAACTTGATTGAATCCTTTAATAAGCAAATCAAGAAATACAGCCACCGCAAGGAACAGTTCCAAAATGAAGAGTCGATGGAACGTTTCTTAGTCTCGTCTTTTGATACTCACAACCAAAAATTCCTAGGTCGCAGTCATAAAGGTTTCCAACAGGCCGAAGGCGAGCTCGAACAAATGCTGAGTCAACCGATGGAGAATTAGAAACAATCTACAGTAGGAAAGAACCATTTACACAAAATTATTGACGCTCCCAAGCTAAAACTCCTATTAATCGATCTACTAAAAATAAATAAAAAATTCTTTTCAATTTTTATTTATGGTATGACATAAATAAAGTAAAGTTATTCTTCTAGGTTAATCTTATTAATACTCTTTCTCACTAGTGTTGCATGGAACACTAGTGAGAAAGAGCATTAAATATACTGCAAGGCAAGACATTTGGTAATTGAAGAATAACAAGCAAAAAAATAGCAGTCAGGTCTCTTGACAAAGTATAGTTGCTATTCTTTTTTTAGGCCCTACTTTAATGAAATTTTTGTTTGGAGGGAACGACTTCATTCCTTTGATTATTTCAGTTGAATTTAATAGAGAAGCCTGGCGTCTATTAAGAAATACTTTTCTTGATGAGCGTCAATTTTTTTAACGGAAATCTATCCTATACTAAATTCAGTAAAGAAAAAGGAGGAATCAAAGAAAGCTATTTTAAACAAACCAAAATTATAGGAGGAATAAATCATGACTGAAAATAAAGCTACTCAAGAAAGAACACCCCAAGAAAGATTGCAAGAAGAACAAGAACACAAGGAACATGTTCATCATACGAAAATTAATGCAGCGGCCATTGCGGATCATCTTTTAGGCAACATGCATACATTACATGTGAAACTGCACCAATATCACTGGTATGTAAAAGGAGCCAATTTCTTTACGTTGCATGAAAAATTTGAAGAGTTGTATAACGAAAATGAAAAATGGTTCGACAAACTTGCGGAGCGTCTAATTACTTCTGGGCATAAACCTGCTTCGACAACGGTTGAATTTGAAAAATATTCGATGCTTTCGGAAGATGCAGTTAATAAATACGCTAAAGCAGAAGACATGGTTGAAAATATTATCGAGGACTTCAGAAGCACTCGTGACCTAACTATTCGCGCGATTCGTTTAGCTCAAGACGAGGGTGACGATGCTTTAGAAGATACATTGATTGCTTTTAAAAATGACTTAGACAAGAACATTTGGATGCTGCAAGCGTTCATTGGTAAAGAAGCATTAGAAGATGATGACGCTCTTGATGAGGATGAAGATTAAGGTAAAAGTAGAAGCTGATTTAGGGATTGGAATTCTTTCCAGTCCTTTTTCCATTTTCTTGATGTGCATCAATTTTTTTGTAGTAAGAGACTTATATAATAAAAGCAGCGAATATAAACAAAATAAATAAAGGGGGAGAATGAATTGACTAAACATATCCATCATGAAATTGGCGACCACGCAGCCTGTATCCGCTTGGTTCCAATATTCAATCACTTAGAGGATAGCGCGATGAATTACATTGCTGAAAAAGCCCACACGAAACAGTATCAAAAAGGAGAGTTTCTGTTTCGTTCACAAGAAAAAGAGGATACTTTATATATTATCAATCGTGGGAAAATCCGTATTTATCGATTGGCAGACTCTGGCAAAGAGCAGCTAGTGCGGATCTTGAACCCTGGTGATTTCACCGGAGAATGGACCTTGTTCAACCCGGATGCAGTACACGAGGAATATGCCGAAGCAACCCGAGATACCGTTGTCTGTATGATTCAGCAAAAAGATGTCCAAGATTTTCTGGAACAATACCCAGCTATTTCTTTAAAACTATTGGCGGAAATGTCTAAACGGTTAGAAAGTTCAGAACGTCAAACGACACAAGTAGCCTTGGAGAGTGTCATTACCCGTTTAGTTTTGTTTTTGGCAGAAAATGTGGAACCTGAAATGGGCAACTCTCCCACCATCACCCTGCCGATGGAAAAAAAGGACATTGCTTCCTATTTAGGAACGACACCTGAGACCATCAGTCGCAAATTTGGAGAATTGGAGGACGAGGGATTGATTCAACAGCTGTCTGGGAAAAGGATCAAGATTCAGGATTTAGATGATTTATTGCTTTACAGCGAATAATCGGACACACTTTTTTCTACACGTTGGTGTTCTGTCGCTCTTCATTAACAACGGGACAGAACTCAGTGCTTTTGCTTCCATCTGTCCGTTTTTGGCTTTTTTAAGACAGAACGACCTTCATTCATTGGAAAAATAAAAGCACAAACATGATAACCCTCAAGTTTTTTTGTTTTATTTTTCTTTAAGATAGGGTTGTCGAACAAAACGTAAAAATAAGTAGGGGTGAATGTGCATTATTTTTGGGTGATAGTTGCCATCACGTTGTCAGCAGCGGGTGCATTCTTTGTCGTCCCTTTCACCAACAACACGATTGGCGGCGAAGCAAAAACGTCTAACGTTGTTGAGGCAGATAGGTTAGCTATGGAAAAAGAAGAGGAAGTTGTAAAAGGAGCCGGCGTAATCGGACACGGAAAAGTGGCGTATTACGAAGCGAGTGACCAGGGAGATAAAAGTGTATTCACTGTTTGGTTTCCATGGAGCTTAGCCGGAATCTTGTTCAGCATCACCATGACTAGAATGACGCGAAAAATTGAAGAAATGGAGCAAATAGAATGGAATTCGTATTAGGCGTTTTGAATCCCCATGCGGTGGAGATTGGTTCTATTGTGATTCATTGGTATGGAGTCATTATTGCAGCGGGCATATTAGCGGCTCTCCAGTTGAGCACCAAGGAAGCAAAGAAAAAAGGACTGGAAGAGGATACCATTATCGATATGGCCTTATGGGCAATTCCGATTGGACTCCTCGGCGCTCGGCTTTATTATGTGTTATTTGAACTTGGTTATTATCTGCAAAATCCAGGACAAATCCTTGCGATTTGGAATGGCGGCATTGCGATTTATGGGGGATTGATTGCAGGAGGGGGTACGCTATATTGGTATGCAAAGAAAAAAGGTACTTCTTTGGCACTCGTTCTTGATATTTTAGCGCCCAATGTATTGTTAGCCCAGTCCATTGGTCGTTGGGGCAATTTTATGAATCAGGAAGCTCATGGTGGACCGGTTACTCGTCAATTCTTGGAAAATCTTTATTTACCTGAATTTATCATTGAACAAATGAATATCAATGGTACCTACTACCATCCGACTTTTTTATACGAGTCATTGTGGAGTTTGTTGGGCTTTGTCCTCATCGTCACTATACGGAACCGAAAACAGCTTTTGCGTCAAGGAGAAGTCGCTTTGAGTTACGTTTTGTGGTACTCAGTGGGTCGGTTCTTCATTGAAGGTATGCGAACGGACAGTTTATGGATTGGCGAGTGGATCCGCGTTTCGCAAGCCTTGTCTCTGGCCCTGTTTATTGGCGCGATTGTAGTATGGTTTATACGCAGACAAGACTATCCACCAATTTCTTATTATTCTGATGGCAATAGGGGGCAGAAAAAGACTATTAAGATGGTGAATTGAGCAAAAAGATAAAAAGAAGTGCAAAACTTGATATGCGTCAATTTTCGTTTGCTAAAAGTGAGCTATACTACAGTTGTAAAGAGGAAAAGGCAGTGTTCATTAATCTGCTGCGGATAAAATAAAAACACATAAAGGAGATAGGAATTATGGAAAAAGCTATATTGCAATTAGAAACGTTGTCTTGTCCAAGTTGTATGCAAAAAATTGAAGGTGCCTTGAAATCAGTTAACGGTATTGATAAAGACAGCATTAAAGTATTATTCAACTCCAGCAAAGTCAAAACCAATTTTGATTCAGCTGTCACTTCGATTGAAGAGATTCAAAAAGCTATCGAAAACGTAGGCTATCCGGTCCTTAAAGCAAAAGTCAAGGCCGCTTAACAGATTAAATGAACTAGGCAATTCTGGAAGAAAAGCTATTTTTCCGGGATTGCTTTTTTGTTGCAATCCGATTCGAGGTGCTTAGAAACGATAAAAGAGAACTTTCTAAACTTGATAGCCGTAAATTTTTATTCGATAAAAAGAGGGTATCGTTATAACTGTAAAGAGGAATAAGTGTCATTGAGGCTGTTAGATCAAAAAAATAGTGAGAAGGGACACGTATTTTTTCAAAACTTGATGTCAGTCAATTAATTACTTAGGCAATTATCTTATACTGTGTTTATCAATAAAAGAGAAATTAAATTTGGAGGGAAAAAGCATGCAACAATATATATTAAGCAAGAAAAATGTTATCACCGTCATCAGTGGATTGTTAATCGCACTCGGTTTCTTCAGTCACTTTGTTTTAGAAAACGTAGGACTTTCAGAGTGGTCTTTGATCATCGCCTCTGTCTTTGGGATTACGCCAATTGCCATTCAAGCGCTTCAAGCAATGAAAGTCAAAGTCATCAGTATTGATGTCTTAGTCAGTATTGCAGCGATTGGTGCGCTTTTTATTCAAAATTATGAAGAATCGGCTATTGTCACGTTCTTATTCTTATTCGGACACTACTTGGAACAACGAACATTGAACCAAACGCGATCTGCTATCAAAGAATTGACTGAAATGGCACCCGAAAGCGCCTTGAAACAAATGGATAATGGCGAATTTGAAGAAGTAGAAGTGGATGATGTAGATGAAGGGGATATCTTGCTCGTTAAAACGGGTGCGAAAGTTCCAGTGGATGGCACAGTCCTTACGGGCGAAGGGCATATCAATGAAGCTAGCATTACAGGGGAAGCTGTTCCGGTCAACAAGCTAGCTGATGCAGAAGTTTTTGCAGGAACCATTTTAGAAAACGGAACGATTCAAATCAGAGCTGACCGAGTTGGTGAGGACACCACATTTGGAAAAATTATTGAACTCGTGGAAGAAGCACAAGATTCTAAATCCGAAGCGGAACGGTTCATTGATCGCTTTTCTAAATACTACACACCAGCTGTCTTGGTTCTGGCAATTGTTGTATGGGCGTTCAGTCAAAATATTGAGTTAGCAATCACCATCTTGGTTCTAGGTTGCCCAGGCGCATTAGTTATCGGAGTGCCTGTCTCAAACGTTGCCGGTATCGGGAATGGTGCTCGTAACGGTGTTCTTTTAAAAGGGAGTGAAGTCATTCAAGACTTCAGCAATGTGGATACAATTGTATTTGATAAGACAGGTACTTTAACTGTCGGAAACCCAACCGTTGCAGCGACTGAACTGTATGAAAAAGATTCTGCTGAAACGCTTGGCTATCTGGCCAGTGTGGAACGGGAATCAGATCATCCATTAGCAAAAGCGGTCTTAAATCAAATTGGAGAAACAAATTTTTATCCTGTTGAAGGAACTGAAGTCGTGAAAGGCGGCGGAATCGTTTCAAGTGTAGCTGGACATAGAGTGGCTGTTGGGAATGTGGCCTTGATGGAAAAAGAAAATGTCACTCTCAGCAAAAAAGTGCAAAAAGATGTCAAACGGTTTGAACAACAAGGGAACTCTCTCGTTTTGACAGCGGTCGACGGTGAATTAAAAGTACTGATGGGCATTCGCGATCAAGTCCGTCCGGGTGTGAAAGCTAATTTGCAGGAATTAAAAGACTTGGGCGTGAAAAATCTAGTCGTTCTTTCAGGAGATAACCAAGGAACCGTTGATGTGGTCGCCGGCGAACTTGGTTTGACCGAAGCTCACGGCCACATGTTGCCGGAAGACAAATCGGCTTATATCGGAAAACTTCAACAACGTGGTCAAATTGTAGCCTTTGTTGGAGATGGCGTTAACGATAGTCCGTCCTTAGCTTTAGCAGACATTGGAATCGCAATGGGAAGCGGAACGGACGTAGCGATTGAAACATCCGATGTCGTTTTAATGAACTCGAACTTCAGCAACTTGCCTCACGCATTAGGATTAGTAAAAGCCACCGCAAATAATATGAAACAAAATATCGTGATTTCAATTGGAGTAGTGTTGGTCTTGTTGACCAGCGTCTTCTTCAGCGAATGGATGAATATGTCTATCGGAATGTTGGTTCATGAAGGTAGTATCTTGGTGGTAATTTTCAATGGCATGAGATTAATGAAGTATAAGTTGAAAGGTCGAAAAGAACAAAAAGAAGTATCAGCACCTGCAGAGAAAGTAAAAATATCTTAAGAATAAATTAGAAGAGGCTGAGACAATAGTCCATCCTTGAAATGACAAAAGCGGAAACTCAGATTTTTAAATCTGGGATTTTCCGCTTTTTTGAGTTCTTGAAAAAAAAGGTTCTGTTGCAAAGTTTTAAATAAAGAATAAAATCCCTTACGGTATCTATGATTTAAGCTGGGATTCCCAATAATATCTTGATTTCAGTACAGACCGAAAACCCGAAGAGAGTGCCTTCTTTTCGGGTTTTCTTATATAATCCTCGGATGGCTTCCATGCCTTTAATCGTGGTAGAGGCAGTGCGTAAACTTCGATAGAATTTATTGCGTCTCTTTACTGGACGATGGTCTTGTTCAATCAAATTATTCAGGTATTTAATGGTACGATGTTCTGTCCCTTGATAAAAGCCGTATTCTTTTAGTTTCTTAAAGGCACTTGTAATAGAGTGGGCTTTATCTGTGACTACAACCTTCGGTTCATCAAACTGCTTCACTAACCGCTTAAGAAAAGCATAGGCTGCTTGTGTGTCCCGTTTTTTACGTAACCAAATATCCAAGGTTAAACCATCTGCATCGATGGCTCGATACAAATAATGCCATTTTCCTTTAATTTCGATGTACGTTTCATCCATTTTCCATGAATAAAAGGATTTTTTATTTTTCTTTTTCCAAATTTGATAGAGTAGTTTGCCATATTCTTGCACCCAACGATAAATCGTCGTATGAGAAACGTTAATGCCACGATCATATAAGATTTCTCGAACTTCACGATAGCTAAGGTTATAACGAAGATAGTAGCCCACGGCTACAATAATCACATCCTGCTGAAATTGCTTTCCTTTAAAATGATTCATCGTCATTCCTCCTGCTATCTTTTTCTATTATTCTACCTTATTTGATAGTAGATTTAAAACTTTGCAACAGAACCCTTATTTTTATGTTGTGTTTTTTTCGTATTATTATCAATGAGAGCTCATTCTGAAAGCAAATGATTTTGTCTATGTAACAAAAACAATAGATGATGTATAATGAATTTATACCATAAATGATGTACGAGGAGGTTAGATAGTGGATATAAATTTAGATGATTTGGATCTTATGTCGTTTCCAGAAGCAAGTGTTAGGTGGCGGAAAGAAAGAACCTATGTTACACAGCAGTATGCAAAATACCCGCATAAGTTTCTTGAAGGATCTACTGCTGCCATTGGCATGGGAACAAAAAAAACGTTTATCATTACTCGAGAGGGTATGGAGTATTTGATGAAGCAATCGGAGATCGAAGCAAATCAGGGTTCATGGCTAGTTAAAAGGCACTGGAACAGAACGATCGTTACATTTGATCAAACGGTTCATTCAGAGTCTGAAGCCCAGGAATTAATAATACGATTAATCCATTCAGAATTAGGAGACTCTTCCTTTAAAGTGACATTTGATAAGTATCAAAAGAATCCTATAAAGTGCCGAGTTATTCTTAAAGAAGGAACAATGTTTACCTATGAAATGGTTAGGTAGATGATTTATCTTGAAATAAAGAAAGGAAGTGTTGGGGAATGATTGGGTTGTTGGTTTTTTTTGGAATAATAATAATCAAGATTAATTTGTATTTATTCGCTTTTCCAGAGGTCAGTATATTCTTGGGTTTTATATTCGGGATTCTATTTCCGAAACCTTGGTTAATTGGAATTGACCCCTCACAAGGAGCGGAACAATTTAGTCCTTTTCAAGTGTATTATCCTTTATTCAAATTTAGTCATGAGCATATATTACCGTTGCATGTCGCCTTTCGAGTGGGCTTCATAGTTCTAATTCTTGGTGGTTACTATTTACTAGCAAAATATGTCCACATCAAAGGTATATATGTATTTCAAGTTGCTGGTGTTTTACTCGTTGGCTACCTGGCATATCTGACCATGACCCAGGGATTCGAACTCAGTTTGATTTGGAGTATCGTTTGGACGTTGATTGTTACGTTTATTGCTTCAGGAATGCGTTACACAATATTTTATCCGCTAAAATCTAAAGAGTAGCTACATAGATGGAAATCTCAAGCAAATAGAGCGATTTTATCTATAAACTTACTCGTTCAGAGTTTTGAAATGAGCTTAGAATGCTGTTTGATGCACCATTTTTATAGTAAAGTTCCGCATGCTGGGGCAATTGAATACAAAAAGACCGCTGGATTTATTCCAACGGTCAGTGAGCTGATTGGAATACATTTTTAATGTATCAACTCAAAGATAGTTTATCAAAAAAAATTACCAGCCACAATAACGACTGGTAACGGACATATATGGGAACCCAGTTTCCGCTAGGTATATGTGGAATATATCAAGGATAAGCTATCACAGCAAGATTAATGCTTTTAGAAAAAGTCATCAAACGGAAGAGACAGAGGAGGAACAAGAATATGACAGAATTCATTGTCCACTACAGTATTCAAGAGGAACCAAATAAAGTACTTAATTCAGATCTGCGGCAGTCACTTGTGATCGAAGCGAAGAGTGAAGAGGATGCGAAGAAAAAGCTCTATGAAGTTGAAACTCGAAAGGTCAACTATATTTCTTCAGTCAGCCTATTTACATGGAATGGGAGAAACTCAAATAATATACTGACAAAAGAAAAGTAAACAAAAAAGCAGCAATCCCCATCGTCAAGGGGATTGCTGCTTTTAATTATTCCTGATACGGAATCACGAAGTAATCATAGTGGATACGCTCTGCTGCTCGCTCAATGTAGAAGCAGAAGCGCTCGATCCCTTCTTCTGCTACCGTACGTTGGCCGCAACCGAGGATCTGTTCTAAAAAGAAGGCACGATCAATATAGTGCAATTCGTACAGTTTGATTAACGTCATATCATCCATCAGTCTCACCTTCTTCATCATAAAAAGCTTGATAGAACTCGTCTTTTTCCATTTCGATTTCCGCTGAAGCCTGGTGATTCTCGATGCGTTGTTTGTCTTCCGCAAACATATCTGTCTCAAACCATTTGCTTGTTTCATTGATTACTACGTGTCGCACGTCTTCCCAGTAGATTATTTGATCGTTAAAAACAAAGTAATCTTGGTAGGCCTCCCCTTTGAAATAACCGGATAACTCATCCAAAAGGCGGCCAAATTCATCTAGCAAGTTAAGTTGTACAATTACTTCCCTATTACTAAGAAAAGATTCTGACAAAACCGCATCAATGCGCTCTCGTGTCATTTGCGGACGTGCGTCATTGCTTTTTAACGCATATTCTTCATTGGCACGAACACCTTTCATGAGATCATCGAGGGCGTACGCGGTTCCCCACTTTAGCCCGAAGGGTCGATCGTGAAAGTCGTTGTAGTCTTTGAATTCTTTTTTAGTTCGGTGTACCATTTGACTCACTCTCGATTCCAGACATCCCGCCGGCATGCCCTCCGACTAAGGTCGAACGTTCTATTGCCCTTGATCCAGGCATATAGCTATGCGCATGCACGATGGATTTAAACCCGTATTTCTTTCGGATCGTATCGACAATAAAATCGATTTTAAAGTCGTTGATTTGCTCCTCTGGTTCCTGAAAAAGATTCAATTGCAGCGTGTTTGTAAAGGTGAGTTTCGAGCAGTTCACACCGATATTTCGCACGTCTTGTCTTCGATAATGCCTGGCGAAGACAATCAGCAGCGCTTCCGCAATCTCCTTACTGGAATTCGTTAGAGGAATCTTGATTTGTTGATGGAATCCTCTTTTATCCGGATTTTGATAGTCTATGTACCCCATGGAATAGCCGACCCAAAGAGAGACGCAGGCCGTTTTGGCTCCTGATCGACGCAAACGAGTACCTACTTGGTCGGCCATTTCTTTAATAACCACCTCGATTTCGTCTCGTCGTGTATAGTCTCTATTCAATACCTGGCTGTTTCCTATAGATTTAGATTTAGGCGTGTATTTCTGACCAATGAAGCTACGATCGATGCCCCAGGCTTTTGCATAAAGTTCCGTACCAATCACACCTAGTTGTGTCTTCAAGCGCCAATAATCCGCGTGAGCAAACTCATAAGCTGTTCGAATACCCATTTGTTGCAGACGCTTTTTTGTCCGCTTGGCTATGCCACAAAATTCTGTCAAATCGGTGATTGTCCAGAGCTTTTCTGGAACATCTTCATAGCGAATTTCCGCACGCATATTGCGGCTTGCTTTACTATAGAGATCAAGAGCTGCTTTCGCCAGCCAACAGTTGTCGCCTATCCCGACAGTCGTGTAGATTCCTGTTGTTTGGCAGACGTCAATTTGAATAAGACGAGCAAGTTCGTCCGCTGTTTGGCAGCCATATAATTTCAACGAGTCGGTGACATCAAGAAATGATTCGTCCACGGAAAACACAGAATGATTGTTTTCGTCAGCATACTTTCGGTAAACATTGTTTATTTCCATATTCTTTTTCATGTAGTAAGACATTCTAGGTGCTGCAATGATCAAATCATCGGGATAAGGAAAAGGGAGATCTCTGGCACGCGACACGTTAGAAATGCCGTATTCCTTCTTTGCAGCCGGTGACGATGCCAGAATCAAGCCACTTCCCCTCTCTTCTGGATTGTCTGAAGGATAGCTCATAACCACCAACTTTGTTGTGAGAGGATTAAGACCACGCTCAACGCATTCTACTGAAGAATAAAAACTTTTACAGTCGATACACAAAATATCGAGGCTAGGTTCTTTTTCATAAATGAATTTTGGATTATCATTCCAATCCATGATAAGCACCTCCTAAATAAGAATGAAACGAACATGCGTTCGGTTAGATTTAATCATGGTACTACAAAAAAGTCAATCAGAATTAACTAAGGATTTTCATGTATGCGTTTTGTTGATATGATGGTAACAAAAACTATTTTGGAAGGTGATTATATGAATGAAGAGCAATCCGCCGCATTCAAATCAATGAAAAATCAGTTAAAGTCTGTACAATTTACACCAATACAAGCATTAACCATGGGATTGTCTTATTTTAAGGGCGGATACTATGAAAATCTTACTGAGGATGAATTTGAAGCAGTAGTAAAGATGTTTGTTGAGAAGTATATGTAATTGCTTAATGTTTACACAGAAACTAAAAAGGCTACCTGTTAAAAAATAAGGATTCGAGGTGCTAATTATTCTTGATAATTTGATTTTTGCTGCTATGCATAAAAAGCCTTACGGGAAAAGGTATGATCCTTGTGATCAATCAAAATACAAACACTTTACTTCAATTGACATGGCAATTAAATGGGCAAGAAAATATTATAGTGATTGGTCTAGAAAATACGAAGATATTTATGGACCCGGAAATACGAATGATTTAATCAATTATATGGAGAACTTTTGGACGCATGATCCTATCAGAAACTATTGTGGTTATGGATCGTTAAAGCTAAATGGGTATTTGAGAAAGACATCTCGAATCTTTATCGATCAGTCTAACTATAATGACGCATTAGTTACCTTGTTGCTGTTTGCTCCTAGAATTCCTGAAAATGTAGTGGTGTATCGCTATGTACCCGATATAGTTATTAAAGCAGTCTTGAAAGAAAATAAAGCTGGTCGTCACTACACAGATAACGGGTTCATGAGCTGTAGGTTACTATTTGATCCTAAGGATAAAGAATTTTTCAACTATGAAAATGTTTTGGAACTTCATGTAGATAAACACACAGTTGGAGCTTATGTAAATTTAATTCAAGGATGTGAACGTTATGAATACGAGCTTCTAATTTTACGGAATGCACAAATGTTTTTGATAGATTATCCGTATGAACGGGAGAATCGAATGGTTTATCCTATGAGGTTAAGAAACATTACTGATTCAATTAGTCCCTTTTTTTCATAAATTTATAAAAGTGAATGTAACACAAACGGATTGTATTTTTTTAGAAAAAAGACGTCTATCCTTATGGTTTTAAAGAGAATAAAGGCAAATGATTTATTGAACAATAAAAACACTGAATACCATATTAGTTGAAAGTTTTTCTAGAAAATGGTATATTAATTAGATTAATAGAATAACTAAAAGGTTGAGCGTATGCTTCAAGACAAGTCTTCCAAGGGTGAGGAAGGGTCTTTAAGTTTGCGCTTTTTTTTTGTAAAAATAGGAGGACAATTTTTTGAACTATTATAAAAAAAAGAAAGAGTCAATTTTAAATGAGTTTTCTGTTCAATCAAATCGTGGATTAACTAAAGAGCAAGTGTTAAATCACCGAGAACTGTATGGAGAAAATAAGCTCCCTGAGGAAACTGAAGATTCATATTTGAAAGTTTTTCTAAAAAGTTTTAAAGAACCCATCGTTATTGTTTTATTGGGCGCGGTCGCCCTCTCTTTTCTAAGCTCGTATTATGCTTTTCAAATACAAGGCGATAAGCATCATGGAGTTGAGGCACTTTACGAGGCAATTGCGATTTTGTTTTTGATTTTAATTAATGCATGTCTAGGGTTTTGGCAGGAAATTAGTGCTAGAAAAAGTTTAGATGCTTTAAAAGAAATGAATAATCGACAAACTACTGTTCTACGAGATTCAAAGTGGGGGAAAATATTGGCAAACGACTT
This sequence comes from Enterococcus sp. AZ048, assembly GCF_051715125.1. Taxonomy (NCBI): domain Bacteria; kingdom Bacillati; phylum Bacillota; class Bacilli; order Lactobacillales; family Enterococcaceae; genus Enterococcus; species Enterococcus sp. AZ048. The sequence continues at coordinate 35,134 of NZ_JBIOTD010000003.1, forward strand.
AGTCGTAGGCGATATTGTTAGGGTTCAAGTAGGGGATTTTGTAGAGGCTGACGTACGCTGGATAGTTTCTGAAGAATTACAAGTAGTCGAATCACATTTGACTGGTGAGACGGATGCGATATTGAAAATGACGGACGTTATTGAAGAGACAGTTGAACCCGCAGATCAGACAAATATGGGATTTTCGGGTTCAACAGTTACAAATGGTCAAGGGTTAGGTATTGTAGTTGGAGTTGGAGAAAACACAGAATTAGGAAATATTGTACACATGATTCAATCTGTCGAATCAAAAAAATCTCCGTTGCAAAGTACTGTAAATCAGTTGACACGAATTCTTATGATGATTTCAGGCGGTATAGTCGTATTAACCTTTATTGTAGGGATAATTCGTGCTGGAGAATTTAACATTACAGCGATTTCTTCTGTATTATCGACATCGATTGCACTTGCAGTTGCCTCTATACCTGATGCTTTACCAGCGGTTTTATCTATTGTATTAACAATAGGGGCTGCTAAAATGGCTAAAAATAAAGGTCTGGTTAAATCTTTAAATAGTGTTGAAACATTAGGTAGCATGTCCTATGTTTGTTCTGATAAAACAGGGACGCTGACTAAAAATGAAATGACTGTAATAAAATTTACAGCGAATGGCAACGACTATGAGGTTAGCGGAACAGGGTATTCACCTATTGGAACAATTAGAAGTAAAATAGATCAGCCAATAACTAAGACAGAGGAATTCTTATATGGTGCTATTTTGTGCAACGATTCAATTGTTAGAGAAATCGAGGGAGAGTTTAAACCTTTGGGAAATCCAACAGAAGTTGCTTTAACGGTATTAGGGCAAAAGGCAGGAATCAAAAAATCAGATCTAATTGAAGAGTATTCGGTCATTCGTACATTGCCATTCACAAGTAGTCGTAAAATGATGAGTATTATTGTCAAAAACGAAGAAGGATACAAATTATATACAAAAGGTGCCCCAGATATTTTGTTAACAAACAGTAAGGGAGTATTAGTAGATACTATTATTGATTATTCGGAAGAAGCTAAACAAGCATTTAATAATAATATTGAAAAGTATGCTGATCAAGCATTACGTACTTTAGCGGTAGCACATCGAACTTTAACTAAAGAAGAAGCTATGAATGCCGACGTTACAGAATTAGAGCAGAATTTAATCCTTAGTGGTGTGGCGGGGATTATAGATCCAGCTAGAGAAGAAGTGAAAGAATCAATAAAAACGCTTCATGAAGCGAATATTGAAGTTGTAATGATTACAGGTGATCACGAAAAAACTGCCCGTGCGATTGCCTACGAGTTAGGGATCGTTATTGATAAAAATGCTCCAGTAATTAAAGGAATAGAATTAGAAAACATGACTGATGAAGATCTATTTAAAATAGTTAGATTAACCAATGTCTATGCTCGGGTTTCCCCAGAGCACAAGCAAAGAATTGTTAAACAATTACAAGCTCACAACCAAGTTGTTGCAATGACAGGAGATGGCGTGAACGATGCACCAGCGCTTCGTGCAGCTGATATTGGGATTGCTATGGGGATTGCTGGGACAGAAGTTACGAAAGATTCTGCTGACTTGATTCTATTAGATGATAAATTTACTACAATTGAAAAGTCAGTCCATAGCGGGCGTACTATTTATGGGAATATAAAAAACTTTATGCGCCATGAGCTAACAACAAATGTTGCTGAAGTTTTATCCCTGCTTATCGGGTTATTCTTCTTTACTAATACAATCGATAATGTTTCAGGAGCAACTCCGACATTAACAGCTCTAATGGTACTATGGGTTAACATGGTTAGTGATGCAGTCCCTTCGTTTTCCTTAGGATATGATATTGCTGAATCTGATATCATGAAAGATCATCCACGTAATTTGAACGAATCAATTTTGGCTAATTATACATGGTCTAGAGTACTAATACGAGGAACAGTAATGGGACTGATGGTGTTTTTAGGATTTTGGCTTGCTGCCAAATCTGGTTTGTCTAGTAATGAAGCGCAAACAGTGGCCTTCTTAACTCTTGTTTATGGTCAACTTTGGCATGTCTTTGATGCAAGAAGTTCAAAAACTTTATTTAGAAGGAACCCTTTCAGCAATAAACGTTTGATTTTGGCCGTATCTTTTGCAGCGATTTCATCATTTTTAGTTACGATAATTCCATTTTTTAATATTGTTATGGGGACCGCGCCTTTAAGCACTCCTATATATCTACTAGTCTTATTTATTCCTGCATTACCAACACTAATATTGTCCGGAATTAAGGAACTATTTAATATTAAGATATGGTGAACAAAGATTTTACTAAAATTACAATATAAATAAAAGTGGCAACTACAAAGCATTCCTTTTTGAGGTTAAAAGTCGATCAATCACAACATTTTATTTCCTATTCTAAATCATATATCCTAAATAAGTATGAGTACTTTAAGAAGAAAGAGGATGAAAAATAATGGAGTTCATAGGGGTTTTATGTCTGATCTTAGTCAGCACTACTATAGCGGGGCACTTTTCAAGGCGGTTGGGCATTCCTGCTGTTATCGGACAGTTATTAGTGGGCATTTTGTTAGGTAACGCCGGATTAAAAATAGTTCATCCAGATATTTTAGTAGAAGATTTTTCCGAAATCGGAGTTATACTTTTAATGTTTCTAGCGGGGTTAGAAAGTGATCTTTCTTTACTGCGAAAATATTTTCGTCCAGGAATGTATGTAGCTGTTTTAGGTATCTTGTTTCCGGTCATATTAGGAACATTAGGTGGTAGTTTTTCCCATATTGCGTTAAACGAATCTTTTTACTTAGGTCTGATTTTAGCAGCTACGTCTGTTAGTATTTCAGTAGAAGTATTGAAAGAATTAAATGTTGTTAATACAAAAGAGGGATCTACAATCTTAGGAGCTTCTGTGGTTGATGATATATTAGTAGTTTTAATTGTCAGTCTAAGCATGTCTTTTTTAGGAGCATCAGGAGATAACAATCAAACACTAGGGATTATGCTAGTTGAACAAGTATTCTTCTTTATAGGAATCTATTTATTCATTCGTTGGGGCGCGCCTTATCTAATGCGATTAAGTAACAAATTGTTAGCTGAATCTTCAGTAATTATTGTTTCTCTTATTTTGTGTTTGAGCATGTCCTATTTAGCCAATCTTATTGGATTAAGTTCTGTTATAGGGTCTTTTTTTGCAGGTGTTGCTATTGGGCAAACAAAGGTGTGGAAAGAAGTTCAATATAATATTGAAGCGATAGGTTATGCTGTTTTTATTCCTGTCTTCTTTGTGAGTATTGGCTTAGAAGTTACTTTTACAGGAATTGGAAAGCAACTGATATTAATCCTGTTTTTGACCCTTTTAGCGATTATTTCAAAATTGTTCGGAGGATACTTCGGAGGGAAACTAGCAGGATTCAATAATCATAGTAGTTTGATGGTTGGCTCTGGGATGATCTCCCGAGGAGAAATGGCTTTAATCATTGTTCAATTGGGTGTTCAAGCTCATTTAGTTAGCAAAGAGTATTATTCTGCTTTTATATTGGTAATCCTGTTTACAACACTATGCTCCCCATTTTTATTAAAGCATTTCACAAAAAAACTCTACTAAAGTTAACTATGTGTAGTGATAATATACTCCTATAATATGATTGCAGAAACTTTATTCTTAATCTTATTATAGGAGTATATTGCTTTTTTACCTAGATATTTTGTGTTTTTTAACTCCAAAACTGATCAGAAATATGGTACGCTTTTCATAAGTATTAATCATACTTCATAGAAAGTAGATAAGTGAAAAATACTTGTATTAATATTTAGATGTACCTAGTTTCTTAAACATGAAGGATAATAATGAGAACTAATAAAAAAAAGAGAATCAGAAAAAAAAATTCTACAGCTAGAACAATTACGATGATTTTTACCTGTATCATTGTTATAGGAACTGTTTTATTAAAACTTCCTCTAAGTTCTAAATACGGACAAAACATTAGTTGGATAGATTCATTTTTTATTGCAACATCCGCTACTTGCGTTACTGGGTTATCTCCTCTTGCTATTCACAACCAATTCAATGCGTTCGGTCAAATAGTTATTTTATTTTTGATTGAAATTGGGGGAATAGGTTTCATGTCTATCCCTGTACTGTTTTTTTCTATTCGACGCAAAAGAATCAATTTTAGTACCCGAATTTTATTAAGGGACTCAATGAATTTAGAAACCAAGTCTGGTGAATTTAAGTTAGCCTTATCAATCCTCAAAATTTCTTTTCTCATCCAATTTATAGGAGCTACAATTTTATCTTCTCAATTTATTCCTAAATATGGAATACCCCAAGGAATTTGGTTTGGCATTTTCCATGCTATATCCGCTTTTTGTAATGCTGGTTTTGATTTGTTTGGGAATAGTCTGATTTCATTTACTGAAATGCCAATTGTTTTATTGACAATTAGTCTCCTTATAGTTTTTGGTGGGTTAGGTTTTATCGTTTGGATTGATCTTCTTCAAATAAGAAGAAAGAGACTGAGTTTACAAAGTAAATTAGCTTTAGCAACAACAATCATGCTAATCCTAATAGGATGTACATTCTTTTCTAGGACTATTGAATATCAAGGCTCCATTATCAATAATATTTCAAATATTTTTTTCCTAGCGATAACCCCAAGAACAGCGGGTTTCTTCACTTTAAATTACGGAACAATTAAACAGTACGAATTAATGATTACGATGGTTTTAATGTTTATTGGGGGAACATCTGGATCAACAGCAGGTGGATTAAAAACAACGACGTTTTCTATCTTAATGCTAAAAGTTTTTAGTGTTTTTAAAGGGAAAGAAAGAACGGATATATTTTATCGATCAATAAATGAAGCAACCATTTCAAAAGCTATGACCTTATTTGCGCTATCTTTAATCATATGTACTGCTAGTATTTTCATATTATCTATTACTGAAGTATCCGAGCAGTCGAATTTAATTACGATAACTTTTGAGGTAATATCCGCATTAGGCACCGTAGGTCTTTCCGCAGGTATAACGCCTACGCTAACTATAGTAGGTAAACTCGTTATTATTTTCTTAATGTTTATCGGAAGAGTAGGAAGCTTGACTGTTATAGCCTCTTTAAACAATAAGAGCAATGAACAAGAGGCAAAAATAAAATATCCCGAGGAAATAATCATGTTGGGTTGATGAGCTCCCCTATTTAATATTGAATAGAGGTAAAACAATGATTAAAAATGTATGCAGAAAATATCCTAAAGATAGACATCAACGAATGTAACATAATCTGATTGTGTTACATTTGATGAATTAAATCTATTAGATCGATATACCAATATGAAGCATTAACATTGATAAAGAAAATTATCGATGTTAATGCTTTTTTGGTTCTATTGATTATTCATCAAGCATAAAAAATACAGAAACGATTGACGATTTATAGATATTCATCTATATTAATGCATAGATAAGCGTCTATGTTTAGGAGGATTAAGTATGAACTATGATGAAATGTCAGTAATGCTTAAAGCACTTGCTGATCCAAAACGGTTAAAAATCATTGATATATTGTCTTGTGGCAGCTTATGCGCATGCGATATTTTAGATCATTTTGATTTTACTCAACCGACCCTTTCACACCATATGAAAGTATTAGAAAAAGTTGGTATTGTGCTTGTTACCAAAGATGGAACATGGCACAGATATCAATTGACAGATAGCTTTGTAGATCAATTTATGGGTTCAATGATGCAATTATTTTCTAATGAAGAGAATTGCATTTGTGATACATCAAACTGTAATTGTAAAGGAGAAAAAGAAGATGAAAAAATTGGAACTATTTGAACCAGCAATGTGTTGCTCAACAGGAGTGTGTGGACCTTCTGTAGACGAAGAATTACTCATGGTGACTTCAGTTTTTGAGACATTTGAGGGAATAGATTCAGTAGAAGCTTCACGTCATAATCTTACAAGTGATCCAGATGCTTTTGTTAATAACTCCACGATTTTAAAGTTGTTACAAGAAAAAGGAAATGATATTTTACCAGTTACATTGCTAGACGGAGAAATTGTCAAAGAAGGATCTTATCCTACGTTAGAAGAATTTGGAAAATATGGTGCGATTCACTTTGTTGCTCAGCCGGTTAATAACTCTGGTGGATGCTGTGGAGGAAATGATGGAAGCGAAGGCTGTTGTTAACAGCCTCTTTTCTAGTTTAAGTAAGGAGGAGAATAAATGTTACAATATATGCCCCAAAAGATGGGCTTAACTAAATATCTATTTTTCACTGGTAAAGGTGGCGTAGGGAAAACAACTACCGCTTGTGCGACAGCCACTTCTTTAGCACAAGATGGAAATAAAGTAATGCTGGTTAGTACAGATCCGGCCTCAAATCTACAAGACGTCTTTCAGACAACGTTGACTAATAAACCTACTCCAATAAATGGAATCAATAACTTAATGGTAGCTAATTTTGATCCGATCACGGCTGCTGAAGATTACAAGGAGAGTGTTGTTGGGCCATACCGTGGCATACTTCCTGATAGTGCCCTTGTAAATATGGAAGAGCAATTGTCAGGGTCATGTACAGTAGAGATTGCAGCATTCAATGAGTTCGCAAACTTTCTAACTGATAAAGAAGTTGCAGAAGAATTTGACTATGTCATTTTTGATACGGCTCCAACAGGCCATACACTAAGAATGTTACAGCTACCCTCTGCCTGGAATAATTTTCTTGACGAAAATACTACTGGCGTTTCTTGTTTAGGTCAATTATCAGGTTTAGGTGACAAGAAAAATATGTATGAAAAAGCAGTAGGAACTTTGGCTGATGAAAAACAGACAACGTTAATCTTAGTTACTCGACCACAAAAAGCACCTTTAGTTGAATCAGAGCGAGCGTCTGAAGAATTATTAAAATTAGGAATTGAGAACCAAAAATTAGTCGTCAATGGTTTGCTAGAAGTGTATGATGATGCTATTTCAGAGGAAATACACTCTGAACAACAAAGTGACTTGAACAACATGCCTAAACCATTAACTAAATTTGAAGCATACTACATTCCTCTCCGACCTTACAATGTCACTGGGGTAGATAAGCTTCAAATTTTATTGAACAATCAACAGCCTACTATCGTAGAACAGGAACAAGAAAGCGTTGATTTTCCTAATTTAGATTCAATAGTTAATGAGTTCATCCGAACAAATAAGAAAATTATTTTTACGATGGGGAAAGGCGGTGTAGGAAAAACAACCGTTGCAATAAAAATTGCTGAAAAATTAGCGCAATCTGGAAAAAAAGTTCATTTAGCTACAACTGATCCTGCTGATCATTTAAACTTATTTATTTCTAGTGATTTACCCATCTCAATCAGTCATATCGATGAGGAAAAGGAATTAGAAACATACAAAGAGGAAGTTCTTTCAAAGGCTCGTGAAACAATGAATGCAGATGATGTCGCTTATGTTGAAGAAGATCTTCGATCTCCTTGTACGCAAGAAATTGCTGTTTTCCGGGCATTTGCGGATATTGTAGACAAATCAGAAAATGAAATTGTTGTGATCGATACAGCCCCAACAGGTCATACATTACTTTTACTGGATTCTACTCAAAGCTATGCAAAAGAAGTAGAAAGAAGTTCCGGAGAAGTTCCTGTTTCCATTCAAAAATTGTTACCTCGGCTTCAAAATGAAGAAGAAACTGAAGTGCTTATGGTCACATTACCAGAAACGACACCAGTCTATGAAACGATGCGTTTAGATGAAGATTTGGATCGTGCAAAAATCGCTCATACCTGGTGGTTAGTAAATCAAAGTATGTTTGCGGCTGATACACAAAATAAAGTATTAAAAGCACGTTCGTTCAATGAATTAGAATGGATAGAAAAAGTATCTGAACTATCAAAAGGAAAATTTGCTGTTGAAGAATGGCAACCGAACTTTAGCCCTTTAGGGGTATAATTTTTTGCCAATACATAGATGTACATCTATGTATTGATTTCTTAATGATGGAGGATTCAAATGAAAAAAAATGAAAATCAACAAGGATTGGGAATCTTTGAAAAATATCTAACTCTTTGGGTAATAATTTGTATGGTACTTGGCATTTTAATTGGAAAGTTTCTACCGATAGTACCGGACACACTAAGTCAATTTGAGTATTATAATGTTTCTATTCCAACAGCCATTTTAATTTGGTTAATGATCTTTCCTATGATGTTAAAAATTGATTTTGGAAGTATCGTAAACGTGTCAAAAAAACCGAAAGGTCTGATCGTTACTTGTGTTACTAACTGGCTGATTAAACCTTTTACTATGTATGGTATTGCAGCCTTTTTCTTTTATGTTGTATTTAAGAGTTGGATTCCATTAGACTTGGCCAAAGAATATGTAGCCGGCGCTGTTATACTTGGCGCAGCTCCATGTACGGCAATGGTTTTTGTTTGGAGCCATTTAACTAAAGGAGATGCAGCGTATACGCTTGTTCAAGTTGCAGTAAATGATCTAATCATTCTCGTGTTATTCGCACCAATCGTTGCCCTTTTATTAGGTGTAGATAACGTTGTGGTACCGATGGCTACATTAGTATTATCAACTATACTTTTTGTTGTAGTACCCTTACTTTTGGGCGTTATTACGCGGATCTTAATTATTAAAAATAAAGGTTTGGACTACTTTGAGAATGTCTTTTTAAAGAAATTTGATTCTGTAACGATCATAGGATTACTCTTTACACTGGTGATCATTTTTTCTTTCCAAGGGGAAAAAATCCTTGCTAACCCTCTTCATATTCTGTTGATTGCTGTACCTTTAACAATTCAAACATTACTAATTTTTACGATTGCTTATACTTGGTCAAAACTTTGGAAATTACCTCATGATTTAGCGTCACCAGCGGGTATGATAGGTGCAAGTAATTTTTTTGAACTGGCTGTTGCAGTCTCCATTTCCTTATTTGGATTACAATCAGGTGCTACCTTAGCTACTGTCGTTGGCGTTTTAGTTGAAGTTCCTGTGATGTTACTCTTAGTTAAAGTGTCTAACAATACCAAAAAATGGTTTATGCAAAGCCCAGCAAATTTAACACATATTGGAGGGGAATAGCAATGAAAAAACTATACTTTTTGTGTACAGGGAACTCCTGCCGCAGCCAGATGGCTGAAGGTTATGCTCATAGTATTCTACCCAAATCAGCTTTCGAAGTCAGAAGTGCAGGTATTGAAACCCATGGATTAAATCCTAGAGCTGTAAAAGTAATGGCGGAAGATGGCGTGGATATTTCTAATCAAACGTCTGATCTAATAGACATGGATTATTTTAAGAATGCAGATTTGATCATTACTCTTTGTGGAGACGCAAAAGATAAGTGCCCTACCATTCCTAAAGGAGTTGTTCATGATCATTGGAATTTACAAGATCCTGCACAAGCAATAGGAAGTGATCAGGATATTCTTTCTGAATTTAGGAAAACCAGAGATATAATTAAGAAAAAGATTCTTGAAATCAATAGTCAGCATGATTAAATCTAGATATCATGATTCAAATTATATAAGGAAAAAATTACTGAAGAATATCACTTACAAATTATTGTTACACCATATCTCTGTTCAATACAAGATTATGAGAAGACAATGCATAGATTCGATTGATTATGTATAAATAGATAACTACCTAGATAGTATTGTAAAGTGGTAAACGTTTTAATATACTTTTAACTGAAGACTACCATTGTGGTATTTAGTTGGAGGTGAGAGGAATGTCTGTATTGCATCTATGACTATGAGTGTCTAAGAAACTTAGAGGCTCTAAGAGAGTAAATGAATGCATTCCTCCACTTTTATCTTCTTTATTAATGTGAAAAAAATCACTTTCAGAAGATAAGTTTGGAGAAGCATACTACTTGGTATGTTTCTTTTTTGCGTGCAAGATTATATGGGGTGTCTTCTATTTGGGAAGGAACTGTTTTTCATTTGCTTCTTTGTCATATTGGATTAGAAAAAATTCTTGGCTGATTTGAATACTCAAATCACCATATCAGGAGGATTATAATGAAAAAATTGTTAGCAGTGTCTTTAATCGCGTTAAGTCTAGGGATCGCTGGTTGTGGGAACTCAAATAATGCGACAGATGACTCAGGACAAGAATCATCTAAGAAGGAAGAAGTTCGCTTCAAAGGAGACTACATTGTCGATGCAGATTATGTGAAGGACCATTTAGATGATATTATCTTAATCGATGCACGCGGTGAAGATGCGGCTAAAAAAGGGACTGTGAAAGAAGCTGTTCCGATGACATGGCAATATCTATCGGATGTGGAGAATGGTGCTTCTGGTGATGAGAATTGGGGATTAGTATTAGAGCCTAAAAAGCTGGCTGAACATCTAGGTGAGAAAGGAATTGCAAAGGAGAAAGAGGTTGTATTATTTGCTTCTGCTCAAGAAGGCTGGGGAGATGATGGTCGGATTGCATGGGAGCTTCTTGCTGCTGGATATAAAGATGTAAAAATGGTTGATGGAGGCTTCTCTGCACTTAAAGATGCCGGAGTTAAAACGAATAAAGGCGGTACAGAACTAAAACCTGTCGATGTTGAGATCGACTCAATTAATCAAGATCATATGATCAAAACAGATGAACTTAAGGCGGATTACGATGATTACAAAGTCGTAGATGTTCGTGAGGATAAAGAATACGATGGTGAAGTATTATATGGTGAAGCAAAAGGTGGGCACCTTCCTGGCGCGATTCACGTGAAATATACTGATCTATTCAATAAAAATGGCACACTTAAAAGCAATGACCAATTAACTAAACTTTTTGAAGATGCTGGATTATCGAAAGATGATAAAATTGTCACTTACTGTACTGCGGGTATCCGTTCTGCTTATACACAATTGGTCATGGATATGTGCGGATTTAAAAATGTTAAGAATTATGATGGCTCATTTTATCGTTGGGCTAAAGTAGAAGATGTAGAGAAACAATGAAAAAACTGAGTAAAAAACAAGTAGCTAGAATTATTCTAGTCTTATTGATAGTGATAGGTATCGTGTGTTTCCTATATGTTCCAGCTATTAAATCAAAGCTTACTCAGGTATTAATGCTGTTCCGATCTATGAGTGTGGAGAGTATCATTGGTTATATTAAATCATTTGGTGCATGGGCAATTCTGATTTCATTTCTACTAATGATGTTTCAATCCGTCATAGCTCCTCTGCCAGCATTTCTGATTACGTTCGCAAACGCAGCGATATTTGGCTGGTGGCAAGGTGCAATCCTTTCCTGGAGCAGCGCAATGGCTGGGGCGTTACTGTGCTTCTACATTGCTCGAATTGCTGGAAGAGATTTTGTCGAGAAACTAAATAAAAATTTTTCATTGCAGAAATTAGATGAATATTTTGATCGTTATGGAGAACACACGATACTTGTTTGCCGATTGTTGCCCTTTATCTCATTTGATTTCATCAGTTATGCTGCTGGACTAACAGCGATCAAACCTATCCCCTTTCTAATTGCTACAGGATTGGGGCAGTTGCCAGCAACTATTGTCTACTCGTATGTTGGAAGTAATTTAACAGGTAATAGTCAAAAAATTATGTTTGGCTTACTGAGTATGTTTGCTTTGTTTATAGCAATTTATGTAATTAAACAAATCTATGGTGAAAGAATAAAAAAAGAATCTGCTAAATAAGTTTTGAAAATATTAGAGAGAAAGAATATCCAACTTCTTTATCTCTTTTTGATACTCTATCGAATGTAACACAAACCGATTGTGTTACATTGGACAAAATGAATCTATCCCTTGCGGCTCTAAGGAAACTTTATTTTTCCTTTTGTCGCTTTTTATTTCTTGCGTTTTGACCGCAACATACTACTGACCCACTGTTGGTTATGTCACATTCAGGAGAAATCTCAAGTGAAGGAAAGAGCCACTAAGAATAGTTTTATAATGGTCACTTATACCATTTACCCCTACGATAAATTGGTAGTAGTGAGCGACTTACTAGGTGTGGCGGCCAAATTAGATCTACAATAACTCTTTCTCGGCCCACCGAACAACAAGTAATTGGAACAGGCGGCCGATGGAGTACCGTCTATTTATAAAGCACTAAAAAGGGAAATAAATTCAGAACGCATATAAGAACTAAACAACATGATTGGCCGAATGAATGGCAAAAGACAAGACCGCGACTAAGGGAAATAAAGGAGGACACAGGAATGTATCGGTGTAAATACTGCAATTTAAAGTTGATAATGGATGGGTTAAGCGGCTATTACTGTAAAGAGTGTGATTTGTATTATGAAGAGTCAGAAGTCATTAAGTCACGGCGTGAATTGGTTCAACTACCGGAACTATCCAATGATCCTTTTTTCTTCCAATATGTCACAACGAAAGATTTATTGAAATGTAAGACAATCGAATTACTGAAGTATCTCGACTTGGCTCGAGGGACGAGCAGAAAGCTAAAAGAAAAAGCGCATCACAAACCAACTGAAATCGATCAATTAGATAAAGACAATCTGAAGTTAGCGAAAAGAACGATTCACAAAATTGAAACCATATTGATCGAAAGAAACGGGTATTTTCCAGCAGCCGTATATCCAGCGACGATAGAAAAAGAATATGATAGGCTTCGTGATTGTCAACGTAGTTTCGTTAGTAAAGGGAAATAGTAATATCGCAAATGAAATAATACGTATTTACTCCGTACTGGTCTCTAGCGAAAAGAGATTCTTTATGCAAAAATAATTGATTTAGATGTAAAACGTCAGAAAAACGCAACCGTATTAATTTTAGGACGAGAAAAGGATGATTTACTAGAGATACTCTCGAATGAAAGCACCGACAGCGATTACGCGTTTACAATGAGCACCGAGAAAATGAAGCGAATCTCTGAAGTAGAAGCCAATAGAATCGTCACTGATCTAACAGGTCAGCATCGAAAGGAGCCAATTATTGGCATCGATCAGCGGACGAAAGAACCTAAAGTCTTTAAACCAGCGAGCCTTTCGATCGGAAAAGTTATTTTAAATACTTAAAAATACAAATGGTGAAAGGAGTTTTTATGACTAACGTTATAAGTATTGAATCCGCCAACCAAGAGATACTACTGTTTCTGAACTCAATCGTTAGGATGCGTCACTAAAAGTGTTCTTATCAAAAAAACTGCGTCTTCACATTATAGCTTTACTCCAATAAAGGAGCAGTTGCAACTTTTAACAACACAAGAAGCCAATAGAATGGTGAAAGAATTATACTCGGAATTTGAGTTAACAGGTATAAGAACTTTTAATGAAGTGACAAAAGAATGGACGATTACCCCAATGAAAGACATCGTATCGTCGCAGCATTGTAGAATTTGAAGAACAGTAAAAAACCATTATTTGGGGCTATCACATACTAAAAAAAGACACTGTGGTTTAACTTCACAGTATCTAAACAAGGGATTCCTATTTTCTAAAACAGTAGTCCATATGATCATTTACAAGTCCTATGGATTGCATGAATGCATAAACGGATGTTGTACCAAGAAATTTGAATCTTTTCTTTTTCAGCTCTTTGCTTATCTTGTCAGACAATTCAGTGGAAGCAGGAACATCATCAATGGTATCCCAATGGTTATTTATTGTTTTACCGGATACAAAATTCCAAATAAAAGAATCAAAACTGCATTTAAGCACAATCTGTTGCTACAATGGAGGTTTGTTTAGAGGGTATTCTGGATACGTATTGTTATATACGTTACTAAACAACGCCGATCTTATAGAGGATTCTGAAAATTTGCTATCACTTTTATAAAATTTGCAAATGTTTATACAAAAGGATACGTCTGGAGCAAACATGACTTTTGGAGATTGTGGTTATAGACTGTCAGGGGATATATTTAGTGGAAATAGTGGAATGATGTTGGCTGTTAATAGCATTCTTACTAAGAATCCCTATAATTGGATTCCGATTCCTTTAAATAGTTTACCTATCCTTTTTAAAGAGATATAAAAAATGATTTTGAAAGGGGGGAAAGGAATGAAGGAAATTTTAGCTTTGCAAAAGGTGTCAGAAAAAAACACCACTAATACAGAACCAAACTTAAGTAAACAAAGCCATTTCAGCTGGCTTGGTTGCGGACTACATTCAATTACTTGTATCAATCCTGGTAATTAATTGAAACTAGTCAGTTCTATTGTAAACAGTGAAGTACGTATACTTCACTGTTTATTTAAATTAATTCGATCCGTAATAAGTAAACCAGACATATTACTATTAGATGAACATTTTGATAACCTAGATTTACAGATTATTAAAAATATTTTAGACTAAATTGATAAATTAGGTATTACGCTTATATTTATCATGGAAACACTGAAGCACCTTTATCAAATTCGATATATAAAAAATTATTGAATATGAAAATCTCTTCTATTCATTTTTTTCCTTCCCATTCGAATAAGTGATCAAACTTTAAATAAAGAGCCCTAAGAGGCGAGAAGTGATGTCCCTTTCTATGTATACTCAAAAGTGACAGAATAACTTTATAATTAAATTGCGTAGTTAGACAATTCTTGGTTATTTTGAATTGTGTGTTTTGGGTGATTATTAATTAACGAGAATGAGTAATTGAAGTGTACAGAAAACTTTCGCTTTTCTCTATACTTTATTTTTGATTCCATGGGCTAATAACATTGTATGCACCACATGAACGCAGATCAAATGCAAACCATAATAGATTGCTCAGAGAATAATTTCCAAAACCATCTAATTTAAAAATATTTTTCAAAATAAAATTGATTAAGCAGTTCAAAGAATGAATTTACAGCCAAGGAAGATTTTTAAAGGGAAATAACGAACGATAGTCGTACTAAAACAACCATATTTTGCACTTAATCCTAACATTCGCCTATACTATACAACTTTGTTTAATGTATCTTATGTAAACTAAAATAAAAAAGGCGGATGTCAAGTAAAATCGCAACGAATTAACGAAAAATTAAACGTTCTGATTGGTATTTATTCACTATCAAGGACTGTTGTTTAAGGCGGCGCATTCTCGTTCATAAATCTCTTTACATGTTGAAAAGCCGTGAATCTTTTTTGGCCTAGTGTTTAACTCGTTAGCGATAAATATCATATCAGCTTGAGTTTTGCTTTCAAAGGTCAGTTTCTTTGGTAAAAACGCTCGTATCAGTCCATTTGTATTTTCGTTTGTACCACGTTCTTGCGGCGTATATGCATGTGCGAAGTAGATTTTTGACTGGTAAGTATTTTCAATTTGATTGATAAATAGACTATTCGCGAACTCTGTTCCGTGGTCACATGTGATGGATTTAACTGCGTCGCCATGTAATGGTGTTAGTATCAAATCTTAGACAACTTTTCGTGGAGACAGAAATAAATTAAACTTATCTACGAGAGGATGAATTTTATGAACCGATACGAAGAAAATTTCAAACAGATGATTGTTGATCTGAATCAAACTGGACGTTCTGTTCGAGGGCTAGCGAAAGAATATGGCTTATCTGAAGCAACGATTTACAAATGGAAGAATTTATATTTACCTAATCAGTCCACAGGACTGACTGGAAAAGAAGTGGCTGAATTGAGAAAAGAAAATGCTCGTTTAAAAGAGGAACTTGAAATCTTAAAAAAAGCCGCAGCCATATTTTCTCGAAAGACCTAAATTCGCTTGTTCAATTTATAGAAAAATGGTGTAAGGATTACACTGTTTCTTTGTTGTGTCGGTTATTAGAAATTCCCAGAAGTGTCTATTATTTCTATAAAAATAAACCTTTAACTGCTACGCAAATAAAAAATAATTTCTTGAAACGGAAAATTACTGATATCTTTTTTGAAAACAAACAGCGATATGGTGCGACAAAAATCTATCATGTATTGCTCAAAGAAAACATTTCAGTTTCACTTAGACACGTACAAAAACTAATGCGACAACTGAGTTTACGTTCTATTACTATTAGAAAATACAAACCACAAAGTAATAAACAAGCAGTGGTATTCAGAGTAAATATCTTAAACCAAGATTTTTCTACTAAAACGATTTGTGAAAAATGGGTGGCTGATATCACTTACATTCCTACCAAGAAAAATAGTTGGTGCTACTTGTCTTCAATCATGGATTTACATACTAAAAAAATTATTAGCTATACATTTTCAAAACGAATGACTGTAGATTGTGTGATCCAAACATTGAATAAAGCAAAAAAGCATTATCCCATTCCAGAAGGAATGATTCTACACACTGATTTAGGCAGCCAATATACAGCAATTGACGTGGAAAACTGGCTTAAATCCAACAAAATAAGACATTCCTATAGCCGAAAAGGAACGCCTTATGATAATGCGGGAATCGAATCTTTCCATGCTTCATTGAAAAAAGAAGAAGTATATACGACTACTTACTCAGATTTTGAAGAAGCAAATCGGTCGTTATTTAGCTACATTGAAGGATTCTATAATCGAAATCGAATCCATAGTTCGATTGGTTATCTAACTCCACAGGAGTTTGAAGATCTGTCAAGAGAGGAAATGGCATAGCCGTCTCTACTAAAATTTGTCCAAGATATTGACTCAAATCCATTGATTAGACTAAGAAAAAGACAAAGATGTGATATGATAGAGGCAGTAATCAAAGAGTGTTGGGGGCATTCTGTATCTCTTAATTATTCCAGAAAGGATGATTATTATGCTTAGACAAAAAGTGTTAAATTTTATTTTTCGTACTATTCGTTTTATGTTTATTAGCATTTTAGGCTTACTAATCTATCAAACCTTACTAACTGATATTTTAACTAAAGGCTATCATATCGTAGCATACATCATTTTCTGGCTTTTTAGTTCATATATCATTTTACCAATTTTCAATAAATTTGTATCAAAACAATACTTACCTAATTATTTTATTGGACGTGCACGCACCACAGATGGATTGCTGGGAGATCCAATTAATTTAGCCTTCATTGGTTCAGAAGAAGATATCAAGAAACTATTCCTAGAAGTCAGATGGACTTTAGCAGATCCAATTTCTCTAAAATCAAGTATACGAATTACTTTTAGTTCTATTATGAAGAAATCCTACCCAAATGCTCCAGTAAGTTCTCTATTTTTGTTTAATCAAAAACAATCATTCGCTCTTGAGAAAGAAATTTCCGGAAATCCTCGTGAAAGGCACCATATTCGTTTTTGGAAAACACCAAAGAACTGGTATTTACCTGGTGGATTTCAGACAGATTGGTTGGCAGCTGCCACTTATGATAAGAAAGTTGGTCTTTCTTTATTTACTGGACAATTAACTCATAAAATTTCATCGAACATAGATAAGGAAAGAGACTTTGTCATTCAAACTTTAAGTAAAAATCACCAACAATTGACTGTTAAAACCGTAAAGAATTTTACTTCTAGTTACCATGGAAGAAACGGTGGCGGTGATCATATTTATACAGATGGTTCATTACCGTTTATCGATTTAACAAAATGACTCTAAGTAGTAGGTCCCCCCTGTCCGAAGTAAAAAAATAAATTACACTAGAATTAACAGTTTCACGTCGATCTCCACTAGTGCTTAAAATTAGAAGTTTGCTACTTTTATTGGCTCGTCTAATATTTTTTTCTATTAGTTGTAAAATTTATTTCTGTTTTAGTGCATTTTTAAATTAGTTCTCGATTAATTGATATTCTTCATTTATCCATATTTTTTTGAAGATATAAGTTAACGCTCATATCGTCATTTCGATAAGTTGCTAAAATTTTAAAAATTATTTTTCACAATGGACTCTCCTAGACTTGATTCTGAGAGGTCTAAAGATTACCATAGTTCATTTGTCTTTTTGTTGTCAGTCTGAAACTAATTTATAACGAGTATTTTTCGTAACATGAATAGTGATGCTCCACCTTATAGTAATATACGTTATTAGGTGGAGCATAAATGTCAAAAAAAAAACAAATTGTTCCATATCTTTTTATGAATTTATAAGAAATACTCTTGAGTAGTGTATTTTTTTATTTTGAAATATAGCTCATATCTGCTGAAGGATTAGTGATATCTACTCCTACCCACTTCTCATAGATCTTACTCAACTCACCATTTTTTTTCATTTCAACAATAATATCAGAGACTTCTTTTCCTAACTTATCCATCTCTTTATTGCCTTTTCTATATAAGAACGCTGTATCAGTAATGTCCTCAGATTTTCCTACAAATTTTCCATCTACTACTTTATTTTGAATCAATGCTATATTAGTCCCTGCTCCCTCAAAGAATCCAACTACGTCACCATTATTTAACGCTGCTGCTGCTGTATCTTTGTCTTCAAAAATAACGGGTTCAATATTAATTTTCTTTTCTTCAATATACCTTTCTAAAAACTCTCTCGCATTACTTGTAGCAGTAACTGCAATTTTTTTACCACCACAATCTTCTAGTCCAGAAATATCTTTAGTCTTATTTAAAACAAGTAATTTCATAAAACCATGAGCATAAGGCGCAGTAAAATTGTACTTTTCCTTTCTTGTCGGATTAATAGCTAAGTAACTAGATAAAAAATCTACTTCTTTATTATCAATTTTCCCAAAAAGTACATCAAATCCTGCAGGATCAAATTCTATCTTCTTATCGAGTTTTTTTCCAATATAATTCCAGATGTCTACTTCTGCTCCGACAACTTTGTCATTTTTCATATAAGAAAACGGAGGAACATTATTGTTTATAGCAACAGTGATTGTCCCTTGCTCTTTTTTCTTAGGTAATTCAGCTTCTTTTGAATCTTTCTTTTGGCAACCTGATAACAAAAATACCATCATAAAAGCAACAAGTATTGTCCTTACTATTTTTTTATATTTATTCATTCTAACTCCCCCATTATCTTTAATTTACTTGCTTTAAAAACTCTTTAACGCGTGAATTTTCTGATCCATCAAATATTTTTTTAGGACTACCCGATTCAATAAATGAACCATTTTCCATCACGAATATTCTATCAGATACTTGTCTTGCAAAATTCATTTCGTGTGTCACAATCAACATGGTATAACCTTTGTTCCGCTGTTCTTTAATTAAACCTAATATTCCATTAATTGATTCTGGGTCAAGTGAAGAAGTCGGTTCATCAAACAGCATTATTTTAGGTTCAATTGCTGCCGCTCGGGCTATCCCAACTCTTTGTTGCTGTCCCCCAGATAACTGTTTCGGGAAAGAATTTATTTTATCCTGCATCCCTACACTTTTTAAGGCCTTTAAAGAAACATTATAAGCATTTGCTTTTGATAGCTTTTTTACAGTAATTAAAGGCTCCATGACATTCTCAATAGCTGTCTTATTTTTAAATAGGTTGTATTGTTGAAATACCATCGAAGTTTTTCTACGAACCTCCAATGTTTGCTTTTTAGTAATACCCGGAGCTGATACAGATAGGCCATCTATAACCATCTCTAGTTTATCGGGCATCTCTAACAAGTTGATGGATCTTAAAAAAGTTGATTTCCCTGCACCAGAAGGACCTATAATAGAAATTGTCTCACCTTCATCAATAGTCATACTTAAATTATTCAGAATAGTTCTTTCTCCAAAATGTTTACTAAGATTTTTCAATTTAATCATACTTGTACTCCTCAACTTTTTGATAACTTAATTTCTATTAATTTTTGTGCCTGTTCAAAAATTAATATGATTACCCAGTATATCAACATAGCTACCAAATATGCCTCGAACCAATTTCCTGTTAAGGACGCTTCAACTTTGGCCTTTGACAAAATGTCTATTACACCGATGGTAAATCCCATAGAAGCTCCTTTAAAAAGCATCACAAAGTTATTACCAATAGATGGTAAAGCTATTTTGAATGCTTGAGGCAAAATTATTCTTCGCATCGTTTGTAAATAGGTCAATCCCATCGAAAATGAAGCCTCAAATTGACCTATATCCACTGCTTCAATAGCAGCTCTAAAATTTTCAGCCATAAAAGCCGTTGTATTTAGTGTTAAAGCTATTATCAAAACCCATGTTGGAGATAATCCTTGAAAAATTGGAAATATTTGTCTCAAACCAAAATACAAAAAGAAAAGTTGAGCAATAAAAGGAGTAGCCCTAAAAAAAGAAATGAGAATACCTGTGATTTTGCTTAATATAAAAATATTAAAAAAACGAATCAAAGATATGACAGTGGAAAAAGCAATAGTTATAAGGAAAGCAACTATTGACACATAAAGTGTTACATAAATACCTGAAAAAGCAATTGGAATTGTATTCAGGAAAAACGACCAATCAATGTTTTGCATATTTTTTACCTTAATCTTTATTTATTTAGTTTTAACTCTAAGTATATCTAATTGGTAGTTATAGATGAAATTTTCAAAATAGATTAGCAGCTTCGTTAGTGATTGTTTTCACTATTATATTTATAAAAAATGGAACTTCTATCCTAGTACCTCTAAGAGTAAATTCTACTCAATATCATTCATGATGTATATTCATATTAACGCCTCCTATTACCTATACCAATAAGATAATACTCATAAAAGTATACCTTTGTACTAAAGCGATTACAATAGCATTCTAATTAGTATTATTAGCTTGAAAATTTTCTTTAATAATATTTTTTTAAGTGTTGCATATTTCTTAGCGAATAAAAATATATACCAATATTTGCTACATCCCAATCTACCATTAAATCTTATTAAGAAGATAGTAATGCTGTAGGTTAAAATTCAATTTTAAATTTATACTTATTTACACATGTAATTACCGTAAGTTTTGGAAAAAAAAGAGAAGAATTTATCCTTCTCTTAAAAATCATGAAACATTCTTATTTGTTACTTTCTAATTTTTTTTAATGCATTGTCATTCCACCAGTGACATTAATTGCTTGTCCCGTCATATAGCTTGATAAAGAGCTTGATAAAAACAATACGACATTCGCAACGTCTTGGGTTGTTCCTGTTCTCCCCAGTGGCACTTGACTTATATCCTCTTGTCGAATATCTTCTGCGCTTATCCCTCTTAATAAACCACCCTCAACTCGTTCTCTTTGCTTCATTTCGGTTTCAATAATTCCCGGACAAACAGCGTTTACTAAAATATTATTAGCTGCTGTCTCAATTGCTAATGTTCTGACCAAACCTAGTACTGCATGTTTGGACGCTACATATGCCGACATTCCGCGATATCCGTTTTTTCCGGCTTGAGATGCAATCGCTATTACTCTTCCTTTTTTACCACCTGCAATCATTGCCCGTGTAAAATATTTTGCTGCTAAATAAGTCCCGCGAGCATTAATCTGATAGTTCTTATCAAAGTCACATGTTTGGCTATCCACAAGAAAATCCATTGTCGAAATCCCAGCTACATCAACAAGAATATCTGGAACCCAATTTTTTTTATATAATAAATGGCTTAAATTGGATACTTCTAATTCTTTACTGACATCCAAATGAATCTGGAAATAATTTTCATACACAGCTTGTAATTCACTAGATTTATACGATATATCTGCAGCGATTACTATAGACTTATTAATTAGAAAAGTCTCAACAATCGCCTTCCCGATTCCTTGATTGCTACCAATTACTAATACGATTTTATCTTTTAATTCTGGAAACATTTCTATCACCTAAACCAAATGACGTTTAAAAGCATCATCACTAATTCCTTCAGAAATTATTTTTTTTGACCATTCTTTTGCTGAGAACAGAGAATGGTCCCTATAATTTCCGCAACTTATGATATCAGTTCCTTGAACGTCTTCCCATTTAGTTTTTTCAGCAATTTCGCATAAAGACTCCTTTAAAGCCACAGCAACTTCATGAGCGGTAGGTTCCCCCCATACAATCAAGTGAAAACCTGTCCGACATCCAAATGGTGAACAGTCAATTACCCCGATCAAACGATCGCGCAATAAGTCCGCTAATAGGTGTTCTATGGTATGCAACCCAGCAGTTGGAATTGCACTTTCATTGGGTTGGACAAAGCGTAAATCAAAATTTGTTATAATATCACCTTTCTGACCATTTTCTTTAGTGATTAAACGTACATAGGGTGCTCTCACCTTTGTGTGATCAAGTGTAAAACTTTCTACCTCTGCCATAATTGCAACTCTCCTTTTAGTTTTCTAAATAGTTTATTGGTTTATCAACTTCAATTTTGGTCCCACCAAATTCTTTTTCTATATATTGCTGAATAGATTGATCATGATAGATCTTTATTAATTTTTTAAAGTTATTATCATCTTTTTTTCCTTCAGCAGTAGTTAAGATGTTGATATTATTTTTCGTATTTTGATTTACTTCTTCATGAAATAATGAATCTTTTAGAACATTTAAGTCACCATCTAGAGCTACAGTATTTGAAATCAAGACTGCATCTACAGATTTTAAAACTCTAGGTCCAGTAGTATCGTCAATTTGTTTGAAAATGAGGTTTTTAGGATTCTTTTCGATTTTTTCTACTCCACTTAAAGCACCAAACCCATCACCTAATTTAATCAGTCCTGCAGTTTGCAAGAGTAATAATCCGCGTGCTGTATTTGCAGGATTATTTGCAATGGCTATCGTTGCTCCATTAGGAAGATCTGACAATGATTTGTATTTTTCAGAATAAATCCCTAATGGTTCTAAATAAGTCGTTCCTAGCAAGGTCAATTGTTGTTTACTATTTTGCGAATTATAAGCCTTATAATACGCATATGATTGAAATGCGTTGACATCGACACTGCCATCCGCTGTCGCCTTATTTAATTGAACACCATCTGTAATTTCTTTAACTTGAATATTTAAGTTAGCATTTTTCGCCTGCTCACTTTTAGCAATGTATTTCCAAATTTGATAATCCGAACCCTGTGATCCAATAATGATAGTTTTGGAGTTATCCTTTTTCGAGTTGCTCATTGCATGTATTCCAAACCCCGCAGCAACAATAACTACTAATACTCCCAAAAGAACTAATACTTTTTTCATATTCTATCTCCTTCTCTAGTTTTAAAACTTAGTAAAGTAATTTGCCATCTGGTCCCCTATAAATTGAATGGAAAATACCATAGCTAACAAAATAACCATACAAACAAAAGTGACATCATTTTGAAACCGTGCGTAACCTATACTAATAGCTACATTTCCCAATCCACCTGCCCCCACTGCACCGGCCATGGTAGTCAATCCAATCAAGCTAATAATTGTCAAAGTAGTTACTCGAATGATGTCTGCCAAACCCTCTCTTAAAAAAACTCGATAAACAATTTCTATATTGTTCAAGCCCATAGACTGTGCAGCTTCAATTACTCCAGGTCCAACTTCTTGCAAAGTAATTTGAATTTGACGAGAATAAAATGGAAATATACCTACTACCAAAGGAACTAGTGCTGCTGTCGTTCCTACAGTTGTTCCGACAAGGAAACTCGTAAGAGGAGATATAATCGCAAGCAAAATAATAAAAGGGATACTTCGCAAAAGATTAACTATCTTATCAAGTATATTATAAAAAATGCGATCTTCAGCAATCCCCCCAGGTTGTGTCAGAGTTAAAACCAGACCAACAGCAAGGCCTATTAAACCAGCAACCAGTGCTGAGATAGTTGTCATATATATTGTTTCCAAAGTAGCATGTAAAATGTCATTTTGCATCGTTATTGCATGAGGAAATAGGTGTTTCATATGTCCACCCTCTTTACAACTTCTTCTACTTCGACACTCTGATCCCTTAAAAAATCTATTCCTGCGTTAACTTCTGAGCCATGTAAGTCTAATATCATGACACCTACGGTCAAGTTATCAATCTGATCAACATTAGCAAAGAGAATATTGGCACTTATATTAAATTTTTGAGCCATTTCAGTAACTACCGCTTGATTAGTCGTCTCACCTACAAACTTTAGGAAATAAAGCTTTTGTCGATCATTATTTTTCTGAATACGACTTAATGCTTCTTGGATATTAATTGAAGTATCAATAAATTCTCTGGTTAACTGCTTTTTGGGTCTCCTAAATACTTCAGTAACATTTCCTTGTTCAATAATTTTCCCTTGTTCCATGACAGCTACCCTGTTACAGATTGTTTGAATTACTTGGATTTCATGGGTTATAAGAACAATTGTCACTCCTAATTGCCTATTCAAGCGTTGAAGTAATTTTAAGATAGATAATGTTGTTTTTGGATCTAATGCGCTAGTTGCTTCATCACTAACTAAAATATCAGGATTGTTCGCTAGTGCCCTAGCAATCGCTACTCTTTGCTTTTGACCGCCAGAAAGCTGTGTAGGAAATGCATCCGCCATTTCAGTCAACCCTACTAATTGCAATAAATCCATTCCCTTCGCTCGCCGCTCAGATTTACTCAATTTTTCACCAAGTAAAGGAAATTCTACGTTATTTAAAACTGTACGAGAATTCATTAAATTGAAATGTTGAAAAATCATACCAATCTTTTTTCGCATTGCTTGAAACTGGCGTTGTTCTAAATCTTCAAGAACATCACCATCCACGATAACTTTACCTGAGGTTGGTAACTGTAAATGATTGATCAATCGTATCAAAGTGCTTTTCCCAGCGCCTGAATAACCAATTATCCCAAAGATCTCTCCGCGCTTAATTTCCAAAGAAACATGGTCCACAGCAGTGATCAAATCATTTTTCCTTTTGAAGGTGACTACTGTGTCTTGCAGTTTGATTATTGTTTGTCTTGCGTCCTCCATCGATACCCCTACTTTTCTGGCCATATTTCTTCTGCTATATTTTTAATCAGATCGATTTTTTTCCATTGTTGTTCTTCAGTTAAAATATTTCCTTCTTCTGTAGAAGCAAATCCGCACTGAGGACTCAAGTATAAACGATTTAATGGTATATATTTTGTGGCTTCATTAATCCGTTTAATGACTTGTTGGCGGTCCTCTAATTTTCCATCTTTAGAGGTAATTAAGCCTAAAACAATTTTCTTTTCGCCACTAACTTCTGCTAACGGTTCAAATCCACCCGAACGTTCAGTATCGTATTCTAAGTAATAAGCATTTACATTTTCTGAGGTGAATAAAGGATCAGCGACATCTGCATAACTACCGGAAGATGCCCAAGTTGAATGATAATTTCCACGGCATACATGGGTATTTAATATTAAATCTTCCGGTTGATCCGCTAAAACCTCGTTATTAATCCTTAAATATAAATGAGCTAATTCTTTACGAACATCTCTTTCATCCTTATTTTGTTCGTCCATAAACCCCTTTGGTAGAGGCCCAACTAAAACACCCCAAGTACAATCATCTAACTGTATCGTACGAGCTCCTGCATCGTAGAAATCGCTAATGACTTGACGATAAGCTTTAATGATATCTTTAATCAAGCTCTCGTTTGTAGGATAGATCTTTCGAACTTTATCAATAACATCTGGTCTTAATAATTCCACTAAAATTTGCGCCGGTGCGGGAATTGTTTGTTTTACTTCTACTCCTTTACTAGTATGGGCTCGCGTAAATTTGAAGTGATCTATAAAGGGGTGGTTCTCACCAGATATTTTCTCAGTAACTATCACTGTTCCCGGGCGTGTTTCTTCTCCGTGAAAAAAATAGCCATGTTCTGGAACAAAAAATTCTATACCTTGAAAACCCCAAAAGAAATCTAAATGCCACCAGCTACGACGAAACTCTCCATCAGTAACAGCTTTTAGTCCTGCGTCCTCTTGCTTCTTTATCAAATTAATAATAGATTCATCTTCAATAGCGTCCAATTCCTCTTTTAATATTTCTCCATCTTCAAATTCTTTTCTAGCCGTTTTTAATTTTTCTGGGCGTAAAAAACTTCCCACGATATCATAGTGAAATGGCGATGTTGTTTGTTTAGTCATTATAAAGTTCCTCCAATTTTTAGTTTTTGTGAACTGAGCAAGTAACTTTTTTTATACTTTTTCTAAAGCCTGTGACAAATCAGAAATCAAGTCTTCTGCATGTTCAAGCCCTACGGATAGTCGGATACTTTCGGGTTTAATTCCTGCAGCAAGCAATTCTGTTTCATTTAATTGAGAATGAGTTGTAGATGCAGGGTGAATAATTAATGATTTTGCATCTCCGACGTTTGCAACTAGAGAAAATATTTCTGTTGCACCACAGAGTAATCTTCCTGCTTCTATACCATCTTTTAAACCAAAAGAAAATACTGAGCTAGTACCCTTAGGAAAATATTTTTTTGCACGATCATTATAAGAATTTCCTTTCAATGTTGGGTAGCTAACCCATGAAACTTTTGGATGACCTTCTAAAAATTCAGCTATTTTTTGCGCATTTTCTACATGACGTTCCATTCTCAATGAAAGTGTCTCTATTCCTAGTAATAATAACCATGAATTAAATGGAGACGGTGCTGCGCCAGTATCTCGAAGTAATACAGTTCTTGCTCGTGTAATATAAGCAGCATTTCCAACAGCTTCTATCCATGAGAGATTATGGTAACTAGGATCAGGATCAACAATTTTTGGGAATTTACCATTCGCCCAATTAAATTTTCCAGAATCAATAATTACTCCACCTAACGAGACACCGTGTCCTCCTATATATTTAGTAGTAGAATAGACAACGATATCGGCTCCATAATTTATTGGCTTAAATAAATAAGGGGTAGCAAATGTGTTGTCCACAATTAGTGGGATACCTGCTTTGTGGGCGATTCGGCTTATTTGTTCAATATCAACAATTGTGATATCTGGATTGCCCAGGGACTCGATAAAAATTGCTTTTGTATTTTCCTTGATCGCTTCTTTGATTGATTCTAATGATTCTGCATCAACGAATGTTGTTCTAATTCCAAATTCTGGCAAGGTGTGGGCTAACAAATTATAGGTTCCTCCATAAATTGTAGAAGCTGAAACAATATGGTCCCCTGAACTTGCAATGTTTTGAATTGCATATGTGATAGCAGCTGAACCAGATGATGTTGCTAAAGCGCCTATACCACCTTCCAACAATGCAAGACGCTCCTCTAAAATAGCTGTAGTAGGATTAGTAATCCTTGTATAAATATTCCCTGTATCATTCAAATTAAATCTATCTGCTGCCTGATCAGCGTTCTCAAATAAGTATGACGTTGTTTGATAGAGAGGTACTGCTCGACTATCTAATGTAATATCTGTAATCTGCCCCCCATGTAGTTGGATTGTTTCAAAATGTTTTTTTACCATTAATATTCTCCTCCTTTTAAATTTGAAATAATAGTGAAAATTAAACTAGCTTTTTAAACAAAAAAAGTCCTTTAATGCTTACGCATTAAAGGACGACTGAACGTGTTACCACCTCTACATTTACAGGGATTTCACAAAACCTGCCTTACCAAGTACTTAGTTAATACTGCATACTCTGACACTATAACGGGTGTTCCCGAATTCGCTTTGCAATTAAGCTCAGCAAACTATCTCAGAGGCCATTTTCTGAATTAACTTCTATAACTTCTTTCACCAAACGAAGTCTCTCTGTTTAAAGATGTCAATTCATACTTTTCTCTTCTACGATTTTCACTATAATTTAATAAAAATCTTAACACCTTGTTATTATTGTTGTCAACACTTTTTTCAAATTTACTTTATAAATTAGTCCTTATTCTTTTCTTTAATAGTTAGCACAATCAAATAATATGAAGGTAAAGGTTCAATTTATTAAGAAATCTTTTAAGAAAAAATAAGTCTAACGAAATAATTTTCACTGACATATTTATCTCCAAATTAATTGAATGAAAAGCTTTAACGATTTAAAACCTCTCGTAAAAATAATCCTATTTATTTAATCGGACCTTAATTGTCATTTTTTATACCTTCTGGCCACTTTTCCAATTTATATGCCATTTCCCAAAAATTGAACTCCATTTTTGCACTTATTACAAATGCTGAAATCATCATTTCTTGATCTACTTTTTTACTTTCAGCATACAATCTATTTAGCAGTGCACGTTCTTTTTCTAATGCTTCACTCGCTTCCTCACTTCCATAGGTTTCAATCCATTTTTGGTAGATAGATACTGGAGATTTCACGTTTTCATTTTTCAAATTGCGACCGATATCGAAATAAAGCCAAGAACAAGGCAACAAACTTGCAGCTGCAATTGCAGCGTTATGGGCAACCAATTGACGATACATGTGCGATACGTAGTGATATGCTGTTGGTGAAATCTGAGTGAGGTTTATTTCTTCTTCTGTGATATCCAGATCTTTAAAAAAGTTAGCTCTAATAGCAAGTTCTCCCTTTGCTAAATCTGCTGCATTATTCATCATCTGTGTCCGCAATTCAGACACACTTGTTTTTTCAGCTACTTTCCTATACAGCTCTGAGAAGTGAATCAAATAGTATGAATCTTGTATCAAGTAATAACGAAAATTCTCAATAGGCAAAGAGCCTTCTTGCAATTGGACAATAAAAGGATGCTTGAAACTTCCCTCCCAATAAGGAGTTGTTTGTTCACGTACTATTTCGGTAAATGATTTTTCCATTAAGTAAATCTCTCCAGTCTAATTAAAATATCTCCTAATATTATTAGGACTGCACACACTATTACAGATCCTCTAGATATTTTCCAAGTTATATAATGAACCCGTGGATTGGTTTCAGAGAATCCTCTTGAATACATAGCTTCTGTGTAATGGTCACGCCAGTTAAGAGCAAGAAAAATAACCTTCACATAGTAAAAAGATGACCATGGATACAATCGCTTTCCCCGTAATAAACTTGCGTCATACATATTTTTTATTTCTTTACGTATATCAGGAACTGCATGTATAACAACCATCAATCCGTAGATGAAAATAGAAGGTATTTTATATTGTTCAAAAACAAGTAAGCAATCTTGAAAATCTATAGTAGTCATAAATCCTATCCCTAAAGCAGCAAAGGCATAAGTTCTTGTAAATAACATCCACGCATCAGTAATGCCACTTCCTTGAATGTATACAGACCAAAAAGTTGTTATTGCTGGAATAAACGGAAGACTAATCAAAAACAATACTGTTCCAATCATTTTTTTATAAACCAAATAAAAAACAACTACAACTACTAAATATAAATTTAACCATACCGAATGTGTAAAAGAAACTTCAATAGTAAAAAAGAATACCCAGACAAATATTGCTGGAATAGAAGTAGTTCTCTCTTCCATATTAGATCATACCTCCTTTAGCGATTTATTTGACAAGTGTAAATGATAGTCGCTAATCTCATCTAATGGATCAAGTCGGTGTGAAACTATTAGAAAATCTGTTTGCGTTCTCTTCTCCTCAATCCATCGAACAAAGTAATCGCAAGTTTTTTTATCTAGTCCAGAAAAAGGCTCATCTAATATTAAAAAATTATGATCTAAACTTAACAAACTAATGAGTTGAACCATCTTTTTTTGACCTTCACTTAAATGAAATAAACTACGATCTAATAAATGTGTGATGTTTAATTCTTCTAGAGCTTGCAATTGTCGCTTACTTATTTCATTACTTATTTTTTTAGGAAAATTCAACTCACTGCTAACTTCAAGGGTGACAAATTGCTGTTCAGCACTTTGAACAGCCAAGGTCAGCAATTTGTATAATCGTTTCTTCCCAAAAATTCTTGAAACTCGTTTTTCCTGAAAGAACATTTTCCCACTATACGGATATAATTGAACCATTGCTTTCAACAAGGTGGATTTGCCTGCACCATTATCACCTGTTAAAGTGGATACCCCGTTGTAAAAAGTAAAATCTTGTTTCTTTATCAACTCTTCACCACCTTGCCCTATTGCTACATTATCCAAGGTGAAAATCGCAGAATCGATTTCCTTATAACTTTTTAACTTAGGTACATCTGTTATTTCCGGTAAACTTTCCACTTGAGATTCCGTTAAACTTCCATTTTTCATGATAAAAAGCCTATCTATCAGCTGTCTATAGTGTGTCATATCATGGTCAACAACTACAATTAACTTCCCCTTATCTCTTAATTTAGATAACATATTTATTAAGAAAATTCTTGATTCGGGATCAATACTCGCAAATGGTTCATCTAACAAAAAAACAGGTGCATCTACTGCAATCAATATTGCCAACGCTGCGCGTTGCTTTTCTCCTCCAGATAAGGTTGTCAGTTCCTGATACATTAAATGTGAAATTCCCATTTCATCAACAGCTTCTTGTATCCTACTCTTGGCATTATAATAAGAAACTCCACAATTTTCTAAAACAAATACAAATTCTCGTTCTAATGTTCGCATAGTAAATTGTTGACTTGGGTTCTGAAACATAAGCCCAATTTTTTGTGCCTTTTCTGAAATAGAGTATTTATGAATACCTAGTCCATCAACTAAGATATTTCCTTCAAATGTCACACCGTTGAAACCAGCTACAGTATGAATAAGCGTACTTTTACCACTTCCACTGTCTCCGGTAAGCAAAATAAACTCTCCTAAGTCCCATTCGCAGGAAATTTTATTCAAATGAAAGCCCCCGAATTTTTTTACTATCAAATCTTGAATTTTAATACCTCTACTCATTAGGAAGCACTTTGTTTCTGTAACTTATTAAATATGAAAACTATTTGCTTTGTTAAAAAAACTCCAAAAAAGGCTACGGAAATAAAACGAACTACAAATAAAGACAATATCATAACTACGCCATAAGTACCGTATCCAAATTTAAAGAATTCATATGCAAAACTAAATATCGTTGTTCCAATTGCTCCATAGATTAGTGTTATCGTATCATAACGCTTATACTTAGTAATGAAGAAACCTGCTTCTGTGCCTAGACCTTGAATGAATCCAGAAATCAACACACCTGCGCCAAAGTATGATCCGTATAACATTTCTGCTAAAGCTGCAAACACTTCACCCAACAGTGCACTTCCAACCTTAGGAATAAGCATCCCCGCCACAGGTGCCGCAATCGTCCACATGCCAAATAATATTTCGTTAGCAAATGCTGTTAATCCAAATGGTGTAAGAATAGAAACCAATAATGCATACAAAACGCCTGTCCCCATAAATACTGCACCAAATAAGAAAGCTAAGAATGCCAAAAAAATTACATCAGGTAGTGCCCATTTAAACTTTTCCATAAAAAAACCCCTTTTCCTTTATTATTAAAAATAGAGGCATAAGGGGTTAGCAAACTTAAACTTGCTACTCATTTTAAACAACTCAAAAAAACTATCAAGATAAATTTCATCCGATGATTTTTTTAGTTCAACAAAAAGCATTATACATTTTCCTTCGACAGTACTAACTGTTTCAGGTTCAATGGGTATAATCTCAGCTTTACGCACCCCAAATGTCATTATATTAATTTAAGTAAATATTACCATATCACTATTGAAAAGAAAACAAGTACCATTGAAAGATTTGAAGTGCGCCCCTTAAGTTAGACCAAAAAATCTAACTTAGGGGGTTTTTTAGTGTCTAAATATGATTACGGATTTAAAAAAGTCGTTGTTGAAGCTTACCAGAATGGTGAAGGTGGTTTTCAAACGTTGGCTCGTAGCTTTGGTATTCCGGCTGCTTCGACAGTAAAAAAATGGGTGAAAACCGTTGAAAAGCTCGGTTTCAGTGCTCTAAATCGAAGAAAGGGCAAACAATCTTATTCTTCTCAATTCAAGCAAGATGTCTTACACTATTATTTGACTAGCGGTGACTCTTACCTTGATGTTGCGTTGAATTATGGATTGCCATCTGGAGACCTACTCCTGCACTGGCATCAAGCATTTCTGCGCGAAGTCATGAGAGGTCTTTCACCGAAACCGAAAAGAAGACCTTCTATGCCAAAGAAAAAAAGAAATAGCTATCAAAGAAACCCTTGATGCGTGAGCAGGAACTGGAACGAGAGAATGAACTGCTTCGTGCTGAACTGGTTTTCATAAAAAAGCTCCGGACTTTAGGGATGACTATCCCGGATCGACTCAAGAACGAGACGCACGAATCATCCACGAACTCCGAAAAGAGTTCCGATTAGCGATTATTCTTGAGGAGACGAAATTTCCTAAAGCAACGTATATGTCTTGGCAACAGCGGTTCGATCGTGAAAATCCAGATGCAGAATTAGAAAAAATAATGGTAATTATGGCTATCGTCGAATTCAAATTGCCTTGAATGCGCGTGGACTAAAAGTGAACCAAAAGAAAATCCGCCGATTGATGCGTAAGCTTGGATTGAAGGGCGCAAAGTTCACACGAAAATCTCGTAGATATTATTCTTACAAAGGAACCGTTGGTTGAGTAGCAAAAAATCGTATTCGCCGACGTTTTTATACATCGGTTCCGCATCAAAAATTACCACAGATACTTCTGAATTCAAGTATTACGAACGGGACAATACAGGAAAGATAAGAATTAAAAAACTGTACCTCAAACTATTTCTTGATATGTTTAATGGGGAAATTTTGTCCTATCGAATTTCAGAAAACCCAACTATAAAGCCTATTCTCGCTGCTCAAAAAGAAGCCATTGACTGCACCGCAGATTGTCCATACCATCGGACATTCCATTCAGACCAAGGGTGGGCTTACCAGATGAAGCACTATAGAAAACCATTATTGAATAAGAACATATTCCAAAGCATGTCGCGAAAGGACAGCTGTCTTGACAACTCGTTGATAAAGAATTTCTTCGGTTTATTAAATCAGGAATTATACCATGGTGTCGAATATACTAGTCTTGAAAGTTTAAAACGAGCAATTGAGGAGTAGATTGATTACTACAACCATCGCCGAATTAAGACACGGCTTGGTTGTAGTCCAGTACAGTATCGAGAACGAATGACAGCATAAAAAATACCGACCAGATTTTCTAGTCGATATATGGTCTAACTATTGGGTCTAACTTCATTTTACAAAACTATACAATGCTTGCTCTATTACTTGTTAAACTTCTTACTTCCTAATTTCATATGAAATTGTGGATCTTTTGGTGTGGATGGATCAACTCCGCGCAAATTTGGAATTTTTGCACACATCAGTTGTAATGGAATAATGAAGTTAAAAGTCAACATTTCATTATTATCAGCGGTAGGTAAAACTAGGTTCGCATTATCCGATTCATAATTAGTAATTAAATAAATTGTTTCACTCCATCCCGATAGGACTTCTTTCATTTTATGCGACCGAGATTCGTCTCCGACATCTAAAATGAACACAGTCGATTCATCATTGATTGCATTGTAAATTCCGTGAATAAATTCTTCGAATTCATAACCTGTAACTGGACAACGCATGGTTTCTAATAGTTTTAATGCACTCTCTAGGATGTCTCCATATAATGAAGCTGGGCCAGTGATACGAATATCTTTAATCTCTTTTAATGATTCTTTGTGTTCCTCAATCCACGCTTCAGAAGCATCGAAGACCGAACGGAAATGTTTTGCTGCTTCCCTTGCTTCAGCAATTTCACTATTGAACCTTTCTTCTGAGACTGTCCTCTTCTCTAAACCAATAGACAATGCCAACAACAATAAGTTCAACTTCGTACAATAGAATCCTTTAGTTTTGGCCCCTGCTAATTCTTCACCACAGTCAACGGTTAAAATATAATCCGCTACCTCATCAATATAGGCTTCTTCTACTCCTGCCATTGAGGCCGTTATGCAGCCATGATCTTTTGCTAGCTTCATTGCATTATAAGTGGAGTAACTACTTCCTCCTTGGGAAATTCCAACGACTAAAGTTTGCTCATTATCTGTTAAAAAAGTCGTTTCTGTAATCTCAAATGGATACATTGCCCGGACATCCATTTTTAGTAAGGATTGCATTTTTTGACTCATTTGTAATCCTGAGTGATAGCTTGTTCCTGATCCAGTAATGATAATTCGTTTTACAGAAGCTTTCTTTACCTCTGTAAACAATTCCGCAGATTTCTCAATAATTAATTCCATTTTCTCCGGTGTTTCCAACATGTAACTTTCAATTGTAGCCATTTGTCAATTCTCCTTTTTTTATAAAATTCCAATAGCGTGCATTAAAATCCCAAATATGATAATTCCAATAGTCAACCAAGTAATACTAACCTTCTTGATCAAACGATAGATCACAAAGGTAAATATCAGCGGAAGCATGTTAGGTAAAATCTGATCCAGAATATCCTGAACAACTATTTCAGCCCCACTGATTTTTAATTCCAATGGTGTGGATATTGATAACATAGTGGCTACCATACCACCCACTACTGATAACCCAATAATGGTTGCTACAGACATGATCTTGTCCATCAAGCCTTCTTTTTGGATTCGTTCCAGTGAGCTTACTCCAACCTGATAACCTAATTTCAGGCCAAAAATTCGAACAAGAAAATTCGGGATATTGTAAATCAACAGGAATAAAATAGGTCCAAACATACTGCCGTCTTTGGCGATTGAAACTCCGATACCGGCAGCGATAATTCGTAAAGTTCCCCAGAAAATCGAATCTCCAATTCCAGCTAACGGTCCCATCAGTGACGCTTTAACGGCATTGATCGATTGTTCATCAAAGTCAACGTTGTTAGCATTTTCTTCTTCCATCGCCGCAGTTATTCCCATGATAGTCGGAACTACTGCCGGTGTAGTATTGAAAATTTCCAGATGCCGAATTAATGCCGCTGATTGGTCTTTTTTCTCGCCATATAATCGTCGAATTACCGGAATCATTGAATAGCAATAACCAATATTTTGCATTCGCTCATAGTTAAACGCTCCCTGTAAGGCAAATGAACGCCAGAATACGCTTCGAAGCTCTTTGTTAGTTACCTTAGTCAAAGTCAATCTCTCCCTCCGTTAAATTATCTTGAGCCAAGTCAGTTGCTTCCTTTTTGGGTTCGATATAGAAATGTAAGATAAAAGCTAGACATACAGCAAACAGAGCGATCGCTGTGATATTCAAGCCACCATATGCTGCCGCCAAGAAACCGACGAAGAAGAATGGTGCCATTTT
Organism: Enterococcus sp. AZ048; assembly: GCF_051715125.1. Classification (NCBI taxonomy): domain Bacteria; kingdom Bacillati; phylum Bacillota; class Bacilli; order Lactobacillales; family Enterococcaceae; genus Enterococcus; species Enterococcus sp. AZ048. Next base: position 70,019 of record NZ_JBIOTD010000003.1, read on the forward strand.
TTTCGAAAAGAGCATGTCCATCAATAAAGCGAATCCAATTGCCGGTAACAGTGACCCTGCAACACCCATCCCATCTAAAATTACTTTAGGAATCGAATTAATAAGAGTAGAAACTTGATCTGCTCCCAAAAGAATGGCTAAAAATGTAGGTAAAAATGTACTCAAGAAAAACAGACAAACCGGAATCCACATTGAAATGGCCAGTCCTCTATAATTTGCTTCCTTAGCATACGTATCAGCTTTATGAGCAAAATAAGTATTAGCAATCCTCACTACAACACCCAAAGTTTGAGCCAATACAGCTATCGGTACTGCTAAAGCCAAAGCTACTTCAACACCACTACCAGAAATAATTGCGAATGCTGTTCCTAAAATGCCTCCCGTTACAACATCAGGCGGTGTTGCTGCACCGATACCTGCAATACCCATCCAGATCAATTCTAGTTGAGCCCCGATAATAATCCCTTGTGTAACATCGCCTAAAACGACGCCAACAAAGAGGCCCGTTACTAGTGGTCGATCAAACATCATTTGTCCAAAAATACGGCCATCCAAAATTCCGATTCCTGCTATCAACCCTAGCATTAATGCTTGTGCTACCATTCTATTTTCTCCTTTCTTACAAATCAAAATCCTCCAACGTCTTTCGTTTATCTCTTGGCAACATCCGAAATTCGACTTCCACTCCAGATGCATGAATCGCTTTCAAGTTTTCAATATCTTCCCCATCAACGGCCACTAGATCCGTCAACTTACGTTTGCCCTCGGAAAAACGTAACCCGCCAATATTAATTTCTTTAATGACGTTACCAGCATTTTCGATCAGCTTGCGTGCATCAGCTGTATTTTTTACCAGAACTAAGACATTGCTTTTTTTGGAATGGCTAAATTTCTCGACAATTTCACCTGATTCCTCAACGCTTCGGATATATAAGTTTGCATTGCTTGGCTTTGCCAAATTTAGTGCCATGGCTTTCATTTGATCATTCTTGGCTTCATCGTTTACGACCAAAATGGTGTTGACCCCTAATGATGAAGTCCATCCAAAAGCTACCTGTCCGTGAATCAGACGATCGTCAATCCTCAATAATGATACTGTCATCTTGTACGCCCCCTTTACTTTCAATACATGCATTTACATGTAAGATTCCTCTTTTAGCTTCTTCTAAACTATTGTTTATTCGTTCCTCTATTGAACCTTCTGACAAGAATAAGTTCAATAACATGGGTAGGTTCACTCCCGTAACCAATTGAAAATCATATCCCTCTAATAAAAATTCTGTAAAAAGATTTGCGACACTTCCTCCAAACACATCTGCTAAAACAATTAACGGTTCTTCCTTTACACTTGCTAAGTACCGTTTTACTTCCTTGGAAGCCTCTTCAGAAGATTTTGACTTTGTCATGCAGAAATAATCAATCGCTATATCTTCTCCAATAATTAGTTGAACACTATCAATGACTCCTTTTGAAAACTCACCATGTGTCGCAATTAAATATTTCAACTAAATCCCTCCTTCGCTTTTATATAAAGCAAAAAGCGTGCCAACTAGTGGCACGCTACGGATTATAAAGAATATTGTAGATATATCCGATCTCTGTGAGAGGAACTGTCACACTATAAGTCTGCTCTAGCACACTAAACACTTCCTGGATCACTCTAATCTCCTTTTGATGATCATATGAAAATTTTTCCAAATCAGGAAAGTCCATAATTTCAGAATGTCGGATCAAACGTTCCACCATACAACTGACGTGGACATACATCGCAACTTTGCGAGCATTAGATAATTCTAAAAATAAGCGAGTTTCCAACTGTTGAATACAGCATTCAACAAGTTCCATAATTTTCTTGGTATCCAGTATCGTCAAAGAATCAATCACCCGAATTAACGAAAAGTTTTTTACCAGTCGATTATTGATTTCTATAATGTCATCTTCAGCCAAGGTTCGTTGAAAAATTTCCGCGATTTTGCTGGAGCCATCACCGGAAATGATGGTTTCTAGAAGAACAAAATTCGCCTTTGGCACTTCTGGATCATCTGTTCCGATAATTGCCAAAAGGTCATACTTGGCTGTTAACGCGGGGCTAATGCCATTCTTCTTCAACTCACTGAATTCTGTTGGGATTATTTCAATATCCACCATACCATCTAAACAATCGTACAATAACTTTTGGATCTGCACAGCTGTTCCAAGCCCAGTAAAACAGGTAGTGATAATTGCTTTTCGTTTACTACGTTCCGGTTGAAAGAGCTGAATGTTCGGTACGGTAACTTCTTTCATTTGTTCAGCGATCTCTGCTAAATCCTTACCTTGCTGAATTAGATTACCAATTTCTAAAGCCATTAAAGTTCCTAATTGATCAATAAATAAAATTGGAATTTCAATATCCTGCTTCAACTGCTCATAAATCATATTCAAAGAGCCCATATCAATTAAAATTACTAACCCACGATTGACCTGGTTTTCTTCTATATAAAGACGAACCTTTTCACTAATATCGTCCAATGTAGCCTCGATCGGCATGTCAATGGATGCAAACGTTGAATTACCCAACATTCGATTACACACATTGGCAATGCTACTAGCAGTGGCATAACCATGCGCTAAAATGATGGCATCCAAATCTGCTTCTTGTTCAGTCTGTTCTAGTGTTGATAAGAAAAGAATAAACAAGCTACGATCTACATCATTAAAGGTTAAGTCTAATCGTTTTTCTACTTCTGGTAAAAGTGTAGTTATCGCGCCTTTTGCTAATCGATAGTTCTCATTGATCAACTGTTTTAAACTTTCTGGAAAAAATAACTGATCTGTTTCGCCTTTCAAGACATAACGATAAATGTAATGAGAAAAGAACAAAACAAAATTGCCATCGTATCGGAATTTTGTTTGATAATCTAGTTCCCTAAAAATCTCTTGCATTGTCGTAAAAATAAATTTTTCCAATGACATATGGCTAGCATATTTATCCTGATACACTAACTCATCCATGAATTGAGTCACTTGCTGTAACCATTGCTTTTTCAATTCATGCAACGTTTCTTCACCATTCTCATAATGTTCGTGAAGAAGTATCATTCTAGAAATAAAACCAGTCAGCTCCTTTGCTCGGCTAGAAACCTGCTTTCTCTCATAGGAGCCTGAAAAGATAAGATTAGAACCCTCAAAGGTCGACCATTGTTCCTTTTGTATATTATGAGCATAGATTTTTTGTGGCAAATCACGCAACTGAATTTTCACTTGAGTCTGTTCATTACGGGCAATGGCGCTGCCGCAAGCATATTTGATTGTATTCTCAATTTCTCCAATATTCCCCTCGTAATATGTCTGCAGTAAAATATTTAACACTCGCGGTGTTACCTCAATCGGTTGATTCAGTTTGCGGCTTTCTTTACCAAATAAATACTCAATCATTTGTCGTTTTTCCATGATTCCGCGTTCATCCATATTGGGAACGTAAATATGAATTGGAATTCTTCTTAAAAACGTTTGTAGAAATTCTTGAGGTTTTTCCGTCGTTGCAAAAGCCAAACGCACCTTAGCTTTACGCGACTTTGTCTCACCAATTCTTACAAAATTTCCTTTATCCATAAACGTAAAAAGCTTTTCCTGGCCTTCAGCATTTAACCGGTGTACTTCATCCAAAAAAAGTAATCCTTGATCGGCTTCCTCCAACAATCCAGCCCGGCTCTCATAAGCTCCAGTAAATGCACCTTTCGCGTATCCAAATAAAAGTCCTGACAATAGTTCTGGATTATTGTAATACTGCGCGCAGTTTAGCACCTTGAAAGGCGCATCAAAGGGTAACACGCCTGCTTTGATCATATACTCATGCATCACCTGAACAAAATAACTTTTTCCGACACCTGTATCTCCCATCAGCATAATCGGTAATCCATTTTCTGGATAAAAGACTGCTGTCCTTAGTTGTTCCAATGCCTCAGAGAGACTTTTATCCCAACCAATCATTTGTTCAAACACTCTTTCCGCCGGTAGCTTTTTTATCAATTCGACGATTTCCTGCACTCGTTCATATTCCTTATTCAATTCCAATTTAAAATGTTCTTCAAAGACCTTTTTGGCTAAAAATAAAACTGGTCGCGTATTCACTTTAACTAGCAACCCATTTTCAACAAGTCGATTAGCTGCTCGACTAGCTTGGGTCCTGCTTACCTTCAGTAGTTTCTCTATTTCAGGTGTGTCAAAGAAAAATCGCTCTAATTGGTCTAATTGCAGATTCTTACACTTCTCATTTGCTAATTCCAAAATTGCTTTTTCTAATGTAGACATCCCAACCACCTCTATACCATTCTAACGAAGTCTGGGATGAAATCAATTCTTCATAGGTCAAAATAGCAATAGACCTATAATCAATATCAAACCTAATTAATAGATCGTGTCCATCTATCAATGAGCAGTTAAGTATTTAAAAATATTCATGACGTTTACTCCAAAAGGATTACTAGGTATCCCGGCTTGATCGATAGTAAACTTAAAACAACAGCCTTTAACTAGATATGCTTTGCAACAGAACCTTATACCGCATCATTTATACAACTAGTGTGATTGAGGTATTTCAGCAGCAACTTCGCAAAACAATAAAGTCAAAAAATTTCTTCCCATCGGATGGGTCGCTGCTAAAAATGCTGTATCTCATTACGATAGTTGTTACAAAAAAATGAACCATGAAAGTACAAAATTGAGGTCAGACTTTGTCACAATTTGGTGTTTTTGTTTATACGCCATTCAAAATTAACATATTCTTAGAGCAGTAACCCTGATACAATAAATATCGGATATGCTCCCTTTGGCTATACCTAAAAGTGACAGTTATGAAAGGATGACAAAAAATCAAGTACACTACATACTTGATTAATCTTAACAGTGATTATTTTTCACTAGTATTCTCCATCCATGCGAAAATTGTTACTGAAGAAATATAGTTTATCTTTCGCTTTTCTATTTCATAGAGCTTCTTCCTGGCTTTGTCTTCATTCTGTGTTTCAATGACTTTTGATTGTCGCAATCTGAATTGAGTACTCTGTTTGGATTTTTTTCCACACTATAGGAAACCATGAATTCTGACAGGTTGCTTCTCTCCAGTTCTTCCGTTAGCATAGTAAACCTCAAGCTATTACTTAGATAGCCCAAAATATTATCTACCATTATATCATTTTAGGACTATACCTATTTCAAGGTTCTAAGAGAAAAAAATTTCCCCACATTATGTATCCGATTCTTTGAATATTTACTTTTTTTCAATCTTTACTCTATTATTTGACTAAAAACTATTAATGAACCGTATTCAGTTTTAATTCTTCGGGAAGTATCTATAAAGCCACATTTCTTGTATAAAGTTATTGCCACATTGTTTACTGAATTCACAGCTAATACGATTTCATTTATTGATTCAAAATGGCTTCTTATATAGCTAGGAAGTAATTGTAAAGCCTTTTTAGCAAAACCATTCCCTTGATACTTTGAATTTGTAGAAAAACTTCTTAATAAAATAGCGTGCTTATTATCAGAATAGGTTTCTATACCTTCTTTTTCTTGCAAGATAAAAAAAGTAGTCACAATTTCATTATTTGTCACTAACACAATAGGGTGTCTATTTTTTTTCTTAGATGAATCAACTATGGATTCTTTAGGAAGCGCTGAAAAGATTCTTTGATTTTTAAGTAAGTTATAGCTATCTATCTGTTTCATCAATCCTATTTGATCGTCATACTCAATTAATCTCACTTTGCTATTCCCCTCTTTTCTGTTTACGTTCTTAACCCTTTCCTTAAAATCATTGCTAAATGATTCTATAATTAGATTATCATATAGTGACTGAACGCTCTATTCATTTCTTAGCTTCTATATCATTTTGACACCTTGTTTTTCCTATACAATTGCCCCAAACGGTTCTGGAAAAAAGACTGGTGTTAGTATCAAATCTTAGACAACTTTTCGTGGAGACAGAAATAAATTAAACTTATCTACGAGAGGATGAATTTTATGAACCGATACGAAGAAAATTTCAAACAGATGATTGTTGATCTGAATCAAACTGGACGTTCTGTTCGAGGGCTAGCGAAAGAATATGGCTTATCTGAAGCAACGATTTACAAATGGAAGAATTTATATTTACCTAATCAGTCCACAGGACTGACTGGAAAAGAAGTGGCTGAATTGAGAAAAGAAAATGCTCGTTTAAAAGAGGAACTTGAAATCTTAAAAAAAGCCGCAGCCATATTCTCTCGAAAGACCTAAATTCGCTTGTTCAATTTATAGAAAAATGGTGTAAGGATTACACTGTTTCTTTGTTGTGTCGGTTATTAGAAATTCCCAGAAGTGTCTATTATTTCTATAAAAATAAACCTTTAACTGCTACGCAAATAAAAAATAATTTCTTGAAACGGAAAATTACTGATATCTTTTTTGAAAACAAACAGCGATATGGTGCGACAAAAATCTATCATGTATTGCTCAAAGAAAACATTTCAGTTTCACTTAGACACGTACAAAAACTAATGCGACAACTGAGTTTACGTTCTATTACTATTAGAAAATACAAACCACAAAGTAATAAACAAGCAGTGGTATCCAGAGTAAATATCTTAAACCAAGATTTTTCTACTAAAACGATTTGTGAAAAATGGGTGGCTGATATCACTTACATTCCTACCAAGAAAAATAGTTGGTGCTACTTGTCTTCAATCATGGATTTACATACTAAAAAAATTATTAGCTATACATTTTCAAAACGAATGACTGTAGATTGTGTGATCCAAACATTGAATAAAGCAAAAAAGCATTATCCCATTCCAGAAGGAATGATTCTACACACTGATTTAGGCAGCCAATATACAGCAATTGACGTGGAAAACTGGCTTAAATCCAACAAAATAAGACATTCCTATAGCCGAAAAGGAACGCCTTATGATAATGCGGGAATCGAATCTTTCCATGCCTCATTGAAAAAAGAAGAAGTATATACGACTACTTACTCAGATTTTGAAGAAGCAAATCGGTCGTTATTTAGCTACATTGAAGGATTCTATAATCGAAATCGAATCCATAGTTCGATTGGTTATCTAACTCCACAGGAGTTTGAAGATCTGTCAAGAGAGGAAATGGCATAGCCGTCTCTACTAAAATTTGTCCAAGATATTGACTCAAATCCACTTGTAATTTTTTGTTTTAGTATTTTTTAATTAAAAACTTCAAACTAATAAAAGAGAGCACGCTCAATTATTAGTTTGAAGTCAATGGTAAATAATATCTAGTTTGCTATATAAATCTTATTGATGCAACATTTCGCAATCAAGTAATCTTATATTTCTCCAAACAGTAGCAGTATACGGACCAAGTGTATGAGCAACAGTACTTTTTTTATTTAATGACTTTATTTTTTATAGACGAGATAGTATACCGTTAGGCCACTTTCCTTAAAAAATATATTCAATAACTTGATCAATTCTGGACATATCTTGTAGTGGCAAATTTTCGATTTTTTTTAGTTTTCTTACCTTGAAATCGAGTGATTTCAATTGGGAGATCAGCACTTGCCCCTTTGTATCTAATTCATCGGGTAGTGAATAGCGGGTAGGAAGTTTCTTCATCGTAGAAGCAATCGGACAAACAACCGCAAACATTGTTTTGCGGTTGAAATCGTATCTAGATACTACTAATCCAGGACGTCTTTTTTGAATTTCTTTTCCAGAAGAAGGATCAAAGTCAATCCATACAATATCTCCTTTTTTAGGAATATAATTATTTTCTTCTTTCATAAAATAATCTCTCTCCCTTCCGGAGATACATCTGACCATTCATCTTTCTCATAGTATTCTGCTTCTTCTCCGCCACTGAAAGGATCTTCAATTTTTGGAACTAAGGTGATCGTTCCATCATCAGAATATACTACAATATATTCTTGATTCTCTTCAGGTTTTTTACCGTTATCAGATGGCAGCGTTATTACAACGGAACTCCCTTGTAATCTAGATTTTGTAATTAACATAGTATCACCTCTCTCACCAAATTATACTAAGTAACATTATGTATCGCAATAGATAGAAACATGAATAGTTAGTGTACAGAAAATGGTCCCTTTCTGTACACTTTCTTTTTTTGTCTTTTATCAAATAAAAAGTAGTTAATTTATGTTCATAAACCCGTATCAAAATCTATGTTCAAATAATACCTCTTACATAAAGTTATGTTACAATAATTTTGAGAATGGAGTGATTTTTTTGAAAATAGGATACGCCCGGGTTTCTACAGGATTGCAAAATTTGGATTTACAGGAAGATAGTCTTAAAAAATTTGGTTGTGATAAAATTTTCACCGATCATATGAGTGGAGCAAAAAGTAATCGCCCAGGTTTAGAAACTGCAATTGATTTTGTTCGAGCTGGAGATATTTTAGTTGTTTGGCGATTAGATCGCTTGGGAAGAAATATGGAAGATTTAATTTCTATTGTAAATAGATTAAATGAACGAGGAGTCGGTTTTCATAGCCTGCAAGAAAATATAACAATGGACAAATCAAGTTCTACTGGCCAGTTGATGTTTCATTTGTTTGCTGCGTTCGCAGAATTCGAGCGGAATTTAATATTGGAACGTTCTGCGGCTGGTAGAGCTGCAGCAAGAGCTCGTGGTCGATTTGGGGGAAGACCAGAAAAATTGAATACTAACGATTTAGACCTAATGAAAATGTTAATTGATAATGGTACGCCAATTAAAACTGTTGCTGAAAAATGGAATGTCTCTAGAACAACAATTTACCGATATCTCGATAAAATGGAGGCCAGAGATAATGAAAAACAGAAAGGATCAGTTATCTAGTTATTCCCATAATAAAAGACAAGCAGCAATGAGGAAGTACAAAGTAATTCGACCAAATTTAGCTTATCAAAAATTCTTACTTGAAATATCTGAAGATGAAGGAATACCACTTCGGACATTGCTACGTTGGAAGAAACACTATCAAGACGATTGATTAATTGGATTAGTTCATAAAACAAGATTTGATAGAAGCAAAACTCGTTTAGCCCATGATGTAATCAGTGAAATTAAAAGCTTACTCATTGCCCATAGAAAAATGAGTGTTGCAACTATTCATAGATAGTTATGTGACTTTTGTTCCTCCAAGCTATAGTCTGGTATACAAATCGATTCAAACTCTCCCCTCTTCAACCGGTCTACTTGCTCATGAGGGTGAGAAGATTTATTCAGAAAAGTTTGCCCTTATTAAAATTAGAGATCCTTAACGACCAAATGAAGTGTAGCAAGCGGCCCATACCTTATTTGAAATTGAGATCATTGTTACTGAAGTAGTTTCGAAACTTCCATGGGTAACGATTATCATGACTGTAATTTCAGAAATACTGTACGCAAAATAATAGTATTCTCTTTGAGCTTTAATGCCGTTTTACGAAAGCAAGAGCAGTGTGAGATAACTCAGAAAAATTTTTTGGTGTTATGAAGGTATCACTCGGTATACAGTTGGAAACGGTTCAAAGAATCATGAAGATTATCGCTTGTTCAATGTACGAAACTATACTCAATACGCGTTAGGTGCGCAAAACGGCTGCGAAGGCACTTCGATACAAAGGAAAATTAACTACCTAGAGCTTGATTTCCTCTCTAATGCTATTCTAAAATCACCTAATGACAATCCTAATAATTGTTTTGTTGGATCGCCTTTGTAGAAAATTCTTATACCTTCTAAGCTATATATCCGGTACTATTACCCAGTTGGAGTTTTGAAGTCGCAGCAAATAATAATCATGTAGTCACTTAAGACAGCTATAATAAAGCTGGCAATCAACTCCATGGTTTTAATCCAATCAGTGGTTGTTACCGGTTAAGTAGGACATATTAAAGTAGCAATCAAAAAATAAAATTGGTTGCTACTTTTTCTTTAATTCCAATAAATGAATATGCTACATCTCGATGTTTTATGATTGATTTCATTTGCGATATTTATTTTTCATTCAGGCCAGTATTATACACTTTGTAATTCAATAGAATCATAATATATTTTCAATACATTACTATTACATTAGTAATAAAACGCTTTACTATTACTAATCGTATTGTATTGGTAATTCTTAAATTAACTAAAATGTTTATAGTAATACTTGTAGAAATATGAACTACGACTAAAAGTAATATACTGCATTGCTTTTAGTCGTATAAATTTTTCTATGCATTTAAATCTTTTAAAAAAAAATGACCTTACAATAATTCTTTTTGTGTTCATTGGCTTCATCTTCCTTAGTTAGTCCCGTTTAATGGCGTTATATTACTATTAAATTACTAATAAAATACCATTTTATTAGTAATTTTATCGTATTGTCTTTCTTTCTTAAAATTAGGATATATGTGGTAATAATTTAAGCAATATAAAATACGACTAAAAGCAATGCAATATATTACTTTTAGTCGTATAATTTATTTCTTTATGCTTTTAAAGTTCTCAACATTAAGAGGGTACTTGCCATAATCCTTAATGTGTTCATTGGCTTCATCTTCATCAATTAGTCCTAGTTGGTAAAAGTGTTGCCAAATTGCATTCTCTAAAAAATCGGAAAGAAACCCCTTAGTTCCTGCAAGCTTTTTGCTATTTTTATTATCCTTATGAATTAGACTATCAAGCTTTCTCACAGTGTACTCGTTTAGTTTGTACGTCTTGTTAATACTTTCAACTGAATCACTTTCTTTTGCAGCAGTTAAACCAAACTTTTGAGCTTGAGAATTACTTGACGTATTCTCAACAATTTGGACCTCTTCTTCTGGATCAGCTTCATACTGATCTGATGCATCAAATTCCAGAGAATCCTCTGGTGTTTCGATTTCGTCCAAATCATCATCAAATGCTGTTTGAAAATCCGCTGATGGACGTTTCTTATTAGATCTAGGCATTATTCTTCGACCTCACTTTCTTTAAATAGGTTATGAGGAATATCAAGGGTTTCACCCTCAGCCGATAACAAACCGATCCGATTCATTTCATCAAGTAGCTTATAGAAATGTTGTGCAAATGGATTATCTGGGAAGCTCATAGTGATTGGCATACCACTTCTGATAAGTTTATCTGCAAATTTAATAGAGCGTGGTAACTCAGTATCAAAATAGTGGTATCCATTTCTATTCGTATATTTCATCATAGCGTTGATCATTTTAGCGTGAACATTCGTATTATATACTTTATTCCCTAAAACACCGCCAATTCTCAAGTTAGGATTGAATTTCTCCTTTAAAGTATTCACTCTAGAAATCAAATGAACCACTCCATCAACACCGTTCATATCAGGTTCATAAGGAATAATCACTACATCAGATATTGTCAAAACTGATGATGTTACTTGCTTCAATTCTGGTGGAGTATCAAAGATAATAAAATCGTATTTATCCTCAACACTATCAAAGTAACCTTCTAGGGCATTGAAATAGTTTGAACTAGGGTCTATAGATTTGTTTAGGATTTTTTTAAGTCCGGCAACATTAGATATTGCTTTTAAATTATCTTTTGATTTTTTTACTAATGATGCGAACCATTCGAGGATGTTATCTCGAAACTCTTCCATCTTATCAAACTCTAAAAAGTTATTATCAGAGTTTGCAGGTAGCACATCTATTTGTGTGTCATAGGTTGGAACAATAGTCTCTTCAACCTTAGCTTGACCCATAAAAACATCATAAATTGTATTTTGTTCTTTGCCTACCTTAACCCTAAAAGACTTTGTTAGATTCCCTTGGGCATCAGTATCAACCGCAAGTATTCTAGAACTAGGAAAAGATTTTCGAATAGCTCCAATTAAATTTATTGAAATGAGCGTCTTACCAACGCCACCTTTATTTGCCGAAACACTGAGTTTCAACGCCATATTCCATTCCTCCTAAATAGTCATGCATTATATTACTTTAATAATACTTAAAGCAATTCATGAATATCATTTTCTATGACTATAAGGTAACATAGTATGTAGTCGATTGCAACAACAATACACAGATAAAAACAATCTAATGCATTATGAAAGGAATAGTAATAAAATACTAATAGTAATATATTGGTCTTTTATTAGTAATGCATTTCTAATAGTAATTAAGGTAAACAGCTTTATATAGCCTTATTCTGACTAGTATGATTGCGTAGGGATTTCTACTGATAGTAGTTGAAACTGGGGATTATAAGTGATAAACTGTGACCAAGCAAAAATGTTGTTGCATGTAACAACGCATCGTGGGAGGTTCTTGTATGAAACATGGAACTAAAGAATTTAGAAATGAATACGATCGATATATCTTAAAACTTTTAATAAAAGAATACTATATCAGCAGACCAGAACTGTCAAAAGCGATCGGACTTACTTTAAGTTTTGTCAGAGAATTTGACAATGGAACTCGTTCTTTCGGAGCAACCGCATTAGATCAATTTGAAGAACTAGTTTTCAGTAAGTATGAGCCTTTACTAAAAGTTCATGAATACGATTTAAATCAAATAAAAGAACAGCTAGAGTCTATCGATTCAGATGAGGAGCTAGAGGAGTTCCGCTTAAATAATTTCGAGATGACCTAACTTAAAAAAATGAGAGGTTTTTTATGACAGACTTTAACTTTATTTCAGCAAATGAAACTCGAAAAGCTCTTTTTTATCAATTACCAAAAGTCCTTTTCGAAAGTGATAAATACATGAAAATGTCTAATGACTCAAAAATTGCTTACGCAATGTTAAAAGATCGTTGTGAGTATTCCTTACAAAATGACTGGGTTGATCAAGACGGAAATATATATTTTATCTTCACTACCGCCGAGTTAATGGATCTATTGCATGTGGGTAATAATAAAGTTGCAACGATAAAAAAAGAACTAGCTTCTTTTGGTTTACTGCTGTCAAAAAGAATGCCGCCAAAAAAATTGCCTGATGGCAGTAAAAAAGGGGTACCAGCTAGACTGTATTTAGGACAACTAGATCTAACTGCAACGGATGTTTACACCGATAAAAAATCGAGTGAGAACGCTGGATCTTCTGAAAGTGGGAAAATCACACTTTCAGAAGAAACCGATAAAATCAAGGACTTATCCCAATGTGGGAATAAACCATCTTGGGGAAATTCTTTATCAAATCAGCATTTCTCCGAAAGTGGGAAAATCACACACAATCTATATAAATCTTCTAACACTCTAGACACTAATAGACACTTTATAGACTCAGACAAAGACGAGCTACAAGAAAAACTCCTTTTAGAGAATTTTGTAGAACTCAATAGCAACTCCCAGCGAGTCAATGCGACGTTTGTTCCTGATAATGTTTTAAAACTAATTCAAACATTCTCTCCTAGCTACAGCGTAGCACAGACAACAGTTAAGACAATTCATAATGCCAAAAACAAAGCTGAGCAGATTGCTGGAATAAAAATGGTTTACGAGGAAATGGATGATTATATCGTAAACCCCGATCAAGGGTTATACAATACTGTCTTACGTGCCTATCAGAAACAAAAGAATGAAGAAATCAAAGACATGCAGAATGTCATTTTTACTTATGTAAAAAATTGGTTTGTCGAATATCCAATCCAAGCCAAAAAAGCTGCACAAGAGAGTGATAACTTACCTAACATCAGTTTGCATAACTGGGTAAACTAAGTGGTGGTTAGATGTTAAAAATACTAGAAGGAATGTAAAGAGTGCGTGAGATATCACTCAAGAAAAGAATCCGCGAAAGAATAGAACTATTCAGCTTAGAATCGAAATAAGAATTAAATCCGCAACGTGCTTATCTATTCTATCCATGATACGTTGGCTTGTTTTATACAGTACCTTAATGCTCGCTGCCTTATCAAAGGTCGAATTGATAGAAGTTATCTAGTTCTACCATTTTCTATTTGGGCCGGAGCTCAAGGAAGTTTCCTCTTTTTTTTCGATACTGTGAACATTGATTAAGCTTTACTGTTGGTGATCGCTAGGGTAGGGTTAAGAAATTCTGATAGAGTGGTTTAAAAATAGTTTATGGGAAGTGAATTCAGTGTTAGCAAAAACTGTACATGTCGTTCTTGAAAAGAGAAAGATCAGCGGTGCTGTTAAATTAAGAAATACAGAATATTATTTTAGAGTGGATCAGCAGAAAATTTCAGAGGATCTAAAGCCTGGAATGCTCGCTTTTTCTTCAGATGGACAGCTTGTTTACGTTCTCGAAGTAATCGATGATCGAACGCCTGAAGAAGAAGCTGCATACACTGGGGTCTTGACGAAAATATTTGATGAAGATCCGGCCATAAAGTCAGGTGAAAAAGCCATCGAGCAGCAAAAAAGGTCAGCTTTTGAAAAGGTTGTTTATACAGGAATTATTGTTGAATTGGTTGATAAGAAATTCAAACGGACTGACAAAAACTTAAAGTTCAAGTCTTCAGAGAAGATCAATGACAAGATCTCTAAAGGGGATATTGTGCCTATCATATTGCATACGAAGGACGGCCGGAAAGAGAAACTATATGTTTTAGTTCAACGGATTATTGAGAATGCGTCACAGAAACAGCGATTCATGAATACAAGACGAAGACCCGTGAGTTGGTTGTATAAAAAGACGGAAAAGGGCTATAAGAAAATGAAATACGCAGATGTAGTCAAGGAGCATAAAGAAGTCAAGAAAACAAAATCGCCAACCATGCCAAAGGAGAACAGACAGTCTGAATCCGTTAAAAAAGGAAAAGCCAGGGACGGAGCAGATAAAGAGTTCAATCGAGAAGTCCACGATTTTGTGATTCGAAAACGAAAAGATTAGGCGTGAAATTGAATCTGATAACTCTTTTTTGAGAGGCGGGATTTTAGCACATTTTGCGTGGATATTCCAAAAATATCATGAACGGGTGTTTTTCAATCCTAAAAGGTAAAAAAATAAACCGAACATGTGTTCACTTTCGGTTAGAACTCTGTTATAATTATCTGTGAGATTAAGACGTCTATCTCATTTGAAAGCTATTTTGATTATTTGTCTATGTAAAAATATTCTGATTCGCAACTATTCTGACAATTTATTTTTCAAAATTCTTATTGTGCTTAATATAGTTACGAGGTTAAATATAAATAACGTTGACTTGCTAGTTGATTGGATGAATATGCCGTTTTATGTAGGAATTGATCATGTGAAGTATCGAATAAGAGAACAGAAAGAAAGGGGATAAAAAAACAGAGAATTAGTATGCTTTGCTAAGTAATTTATACTTGAGAGTTTGTTAGAATGATTCTTTTTTAGAACTACTTCTTGACTTAACAGGAATGAAAGGCTTAAACTGAAAGCGAATTAGTTCTTGCCTCTCAAGCAGGATGCTATATTGTTTGAAAAAAATAACCAAAGGCTCAACTGATCTCGGGAGTTTCTCAGGCTCCGTCAGCGATCAGCTGAGGTAGTAAGACAAGACCCTTACTACGTTAACCCTCGGCTGTCATGGATTTCTCCAGACATTCGTCATTATATCAAAATTAGAATAGTATTGTTAGAATATTTCACCCCAAAAGGGAACGAATTATCGAGTAATAGGACTTTTATTGATATTTTTTAAATGCGAATGTTGGATAAATGCCCCCGTGAGTCGAGTAAGGGATACGTAGTGTAGACTACGTATCCCTTTTTTTGTTGTTTTAGACAAGAGCTGATTCTTAATAAAAAATAGTTGGAGGTGTCCTATGGGTGCGATTGGGATTGAGGTACGAGCAAAAGATTTAGAAACAGTCAGTACAAAAATTAAATTGTTGAATAATCAAATTTGGTTTTTGGAAGAAGGATTTGCGGTGAAGTATTGCTATTTCTTTGAACATGGACGGAAAGTACCTGTTCAGGTAGATCGTGTGAGCGTCGAGGAAATATTTCCCAAGATTCGTTTTATCTTTGATCAAAAGAATCAAGTGATCGCTGAGAGAGCTTGTCCAGACACAAGGCTACGAACGACTAGAAAAAATAAGTGGCTTTCAGTAGGGAATGGCTCTGGAAACAATCGTGAGTTGTATTTTTATCAAATGATCCAGCGGATTGAAGATACGGAGTATGCAAAGCAAATGCTAGCACATTATTACAGTAAAAAATGATTGATCGCTTAACAAGATTAAAGAATCAAGGTTAAACGTTTATTGTTTGCTAGATAACCACTAGCAATTATCTTTCTAACACATTATCCGAAAAGCGCTGATGACGAGGGCTTTCGGAACCAAAACTGAATAGATGAAGTTCGGGAAGTAGAACCCCCTCCAAATTAATCAGCATGGCTACTAAGGGATTTGGAGTAACCATTCAAAAGGAATGGTGAGCCACCAAACATTTGAGGATTTGCGAAGACGTATAATCGATACTGAGCGAATATCCGGCCTCAATAGGAGTTAGATTTCTCCGGTTGTAAAAATCTGCGAAAGCTTTTTGTTCTACGAATACACAATTATTTAGTAAACAATAAACGTTTAACTAGACACTATGTATCCAGGATACTAAGAAGGGAGCATACCAATGCGAGAAAGAAAAACGATCACACTTCCAATCGGAAAAACAGTCGATCCGATTTGGGATAAAAAGAATATCATGGTAGCAATCAAAGTCATGCCAAACATGAGCTTGTCACTATTTGAAAATGAGGTACTAGACGGTCAATCCATTTATAACTTAGAGAGGATTGTTTTAGTTACAAAGTACAAAAAGCAAACAGAAATCCCTATTAAGCAGGTTGTTTTAGCAGTTGACGGCAGCTATCGCTGCTACGTCACTGATGACGTGAATATCAATCGTGGCGAATTAGTGTTACCTCGTATGAAGAAGAAAAAGTAGGGGCCACCCTATAGTGAAGGAGGGCCCACCTTGCCTACTAAGAATCCGCGAAGGAAATTTGTCTTCAAAAAAGGAACGAGCGAAAAGCTTGATTGGTTAGTAGATCAACAGAATAAGAATTCAAAGAAAAAAGTTTATCCATATGAAGTTGTAGAGGAGTTGATAGAAAATGCATACATCATACAAAAAGCCTTCGGAAAGACATGAACTCGTTCAAATGATCAATCGTGTTTCTATGAGGGAGTTAAGAAAAGATTTGAGAAACGCAAAGTTTTTATCAGTATTTAGCGCTGTTTTAACTATTGGTTTGTATTTTGTCGGCACGGGTTATATAGTTTCTGCTTTTTGTACGATCCTGTCCTATATTTTCGCAAAGATTATCGAAAGTGCTCTTATGAGATCACAAATAAATTGACAAGATTTATGTTCAGCTGAAGTTTGAGAAACATTTACAATTAGAAATTACGGATTTTTATTTGAGGGAGAAAATCGAATGATGCAGCAGGCGTTAACGAAGAGTGAACAACTTAAGTCAGGAGACATTATCAGAATTGTTTTCTATGAACAGAATTGCGGTATAGATGAAACAGTTTTTACAGCGATTGTTGTTGAGCTCAAAGAATGTTTCATAGCTATTCCACAAGATTTCCAAGGGCACATCTTTAACGCAGCGAAAAAAGGAGCAGTTTGGAAAATAGAAATTGATTGGCTTTTAGAAAACGATACGGAAGCGTATCTGATTGAACGATTTGACGATTTAGTGTCAAAGCTTTGGAAAGTTGTCACGCCAATAGTAATGATTATGAGTGAAATCTTTTGAAGTAAAGTTAAATTTTTGAAGTCACGATAAAAAGCATAAATCATTAGTAGAATACCTAAACTAGTCAAGAAGCTGAAAAAAACATAAAAAAAATTCACATTGACACCTTCACTAACATGATATCAGAAATTAAATGGAAAGTATGCTAACGGAGAATAGGAGAATATCACTTCTTTTTAAACTGCAAAAGTAAAAATACAAAGATAAAGAAAAATAGAGATTCCCACAGAGTTGTCGTCCAACTGAAAGTTTTGCTAACTCCGAAGAACAAATTGCCAAGGTTGGAGACAAAAAGATAGATGAATGTTACCCAAATTGATGTTAGTACTCTTTTTAACACGGAATCACTCCCTTTTAAATAAGGTTATACAAATTAGGATAAAAAGTCTAGTAACGACGGGAATCAAGGCAGAAGTTGCATAAATAAAAAAGACTCTGCTTTAGAGTCTAATTAAAGGACACACTTTGTTCTTTTAATTGTTTGATTATCTCAGTGACATAAGCGTCTTGAAAATCTTTACGGAAGGACTTTAGAAATTCCTCAGAAAAGAAATCAAAATTTTTTTCTGAATATGCTAGCAATTCTTCAGGAGTTTTAAATTCTGCAATAACAGAAGCGCTGTCGAAAGAATCAGCTACGCGCAATGAAACTGATTTCATTAAAGAAATAACATCAATTTGTGTTCTTAACATAAAAATCACCTCTTCTGTTGAGTGTAACATAATTGAATAGAACTATCTGGAACTATCCGGTAACCCAAGTCAATAAAGAAGAAGCATTAAACTAATCTAGTGCTTGTTTAACCTTCATTAGTCCAATGTAAAAGGATTTAGAAATAGATTTACCACATTTTTTACAAGCGTAATCTCCAGTGGGAATATCGTTAAAAACCTCTTTTTCATACTCATGATTACACTCTTGATCTTCTTTTTCTAAGTGCATCTTTCTTAATTCAAGAGAACGTTCTAATTCAATGGACACAGATACTCACCTTCTGCGAATTATTTTTACCACAAGCAATTTTTTTAAAGGGGTAAAAAGATAGTTTTAATAAACCAACTAACTCAGTTTATTGAAGAAAAAACACTGAGCAGTTAACTCAGTGTAAAAGACAGGACCTATTTATTCATAATTTTTTTACAATTATTCACAGCGCTTTTCATTGTATCAAAACTATTGATATCAATGTCGTAGATAAACAGATTCATTTTCATTGATTTGATTTCCTTCAAATTTAAAACGGCAAATATACTTGTAATATTTTTGGATTTAGAATTATTGAAGTGGGCCTTTTCTAGGGAAGAGTACATTCGGTAATTAGAAACATAAACGTGTACAGGATAAAAGTTAATCATTGTTTTCACATCCTCGTGGTATTCAATAACCATAACATTAAAAAGCCCTTTAATGTGAATACGAGGAACAACGTAAGTAAAACGTAATAAGGACCATGAAGGATGAATAAAACCAGCTGTTTCCGCAACTGGCTTAGAGCTAAAATGATGTACTTCGACTGTTTCTTTAGCTCTGCATTAGTATAACACGTATATTTTTGAGAAGTTTATAAATGTTCTAACGAACATCAGATGAGTCGGCTACTCAACCTAGCAATAATATCTGAAATAAGATTTGAAAAATATTGCCAGTGGAGTTGAACTATTGTTCAACATTACTATTTGTCTTCAATTTCATCAATGAAGACTGAAATATCATTTTTGAAAATGTACTTACTAAATTGTTCGCTTAGGATTTGGCTGACATTTCGGTAAGCGAAGGTAGGCGTGTTAGGTAAAGTATAGTAATAAATACCATTTTTTTGATAGATCGGATCAGGTACGGTCGTTGTCTGATTTCCTTCAATTGCATTTCCAGCGTCCGCTGCTATATCAATAATAAAGGCCCCCGTTTTTAACTGCCCTTGCTCTGCAATAGTCATAATGGGCTTACCCGAATCGCCCACTTCAATGCCGTTAATGATAATCGAGTATTTAGAAAGTTGTTGTTTGAATTGCGGAAGTGTTTTTCGATAAAAAAGTCGGACAGAAGAAGAAATTTTTGAGATCGCATGGAAAGCACCTTGAGCTGCATTTCCGGACCCTAAAATAGCAATCTCACAATTACTATTTGGTAATAAGCCAAAATTCAAGAGAGCATGTAATACTCCGGCATAACCAGCATAGAAGCTGTTTTGATAAACGAAGTTTCTAGGAATCAACTGTGTAGGATAAGCATTTTCCTGATAGTACATCATGGGTCTTTGATTATCGATATCAAGAATATAGAGATTTTTAGGAATTGCTTGAGTCTCCATAAATTCTTTACCTGATCCCAGTGGATGAGTCCAACCAATAATCATCTGATTTTGACGAATCAAGTCGTAATCAGATGGTTGGAGGAGTTTGAGAGAGAAGATTCCCTCACAAGAGGCAAAAATTTCAGAACGGGTTAAAATAGTGCAACCTGCTTTTCGATAATTATCATCAGGGATACTTAGCGAGTCACCAAAACCATTCTCGATATAAATTGAATTGGCGAATTGCTTGATATGTTCAGGTAACAAAGGGACGCGACGCTCATTTGGAAAATTTGACTTTATAAAACCTAATTTCATAATTCCAACTCCATTTCAATTTTAGTTTTTGTATAGATTTGTTCTCAGAGAAATGTTTCATGAGGCTGTTTTCGTACATCTTAAGTCTAACACAGTTTTGAGGTGGAATTTTAACGTTCAGAGAGGATACGTCCGCTAACGGAGGAAAGGAGATTTAGCAATGAAAAGTCTAGTTGGATCCACGTAGGGTCATCCATTACTCTATTTACGAGGTTACTACCGATTGTATCAGCAAACTAGAGATGAAATTAAGAGACAAGAGATTATAGAGAAAATGAGCGGAATTATCGACAAAAATCGTAAACAGTTTTTGATGCCCGAAGGCTGAGATAGGGAGTTTGTAGAGATAATTCAGTTACTTGGATATAAAATTGATTTAGTAGAGGAAAAAATATTGAAAAACTTAGATGAATTATCAACTTAGCTAGCAAGCGTAAAACTTCAAGGAGGGAAAGAATGAAACAAGAAAGTATTGTCCAATCGAATAATGAATTACTAAATGATAAAAGGGTATTAATGGTTAATCCCAAAGACGAGGTATCTGTTAAAACAATCAAAACAGATAGCAGAGGGTACACAAGGCTAATAGATCAGTATTGCAGCAATCACTTTGGTAAGAGTTTTACTTTTAAGGACTTCAACAATTGGTTAGTAAATAGAGGCATTAAGGTGGTTCAAAATAACGGAACAACAGCATTAACGCAAGCAATATTTGTCTCATATATTAGTTATCACTATATTCTAACGAAAAATTATAGACAAGATAAAGAGGTTGGATTGGAAATAATCATGAATATATGGATTTGAGTCAATATCTTGGACAAATTTTAGTAGAGACGGCTATGCCATTTCCTCTCTTGACAGATCTTCAAACTCCTGTGGAGTTAGATAACCAATCGAACTATGGATTCGATTTCGATTATAGAATCCTTCAATGTAGCTAAATAACGACCGATTTGCTTCTTCAAAATCTGAGTAAGTAGTCGTATATACTTCTTCTTTTTTCAATGAGGCATGGAAAGATTCGATTCCCGCATTATCATAAGGCGTTCCTTTTCGGCTATAGGAATGTCTTATTTTGTTGGATTTAAGCCAGTTTTCCACGTCAATTGCTGTATATTGGCTGCCTAAATCAGTGTGTAGAATCATTCCTTCTGGAATGGGATAATGCTTTTTTGCTTTATTCAATGTTTGGATCACACAATCTACAGTCATTCGTTTTGAAAATGTATAGCTAATAATTTTTTTAGTATGTAAATCCATGATTGAAGACAAGTAGCACCAACTATTTTTCTTGGTAGGAATGTAAGTGATATCAGCCACCCATTTTTCACAAATCGTTTTAGTAGAAAAATCTTGGTTTAAGATATTTACTCTGGATACCACTGCTTGTTTATTACTTTGTGGTTTGTATTTTCTAATAGTAATAGAACGTAAACTCAGTTGTCGCATTAGTTTTTGTACGTGTCTAAGTGAAACTGAAATGTTTTCTTTGAGCAATACATGATAGATTTTTGTCGCACCATATCGCTGTTTGTTTTCAAAAAAGATATCAGTAATTTTCCGTTTCAAGAAATTATTTTTTATTTGCGTAGCAGTTAAAGGTTTATTTTTATAGAAATAATAGACACTTCTGGGAATTTCTAATAACCGACACAACAAAGAAACAGTGTAATCCTTACACCATTTTTCTATAAATTGAACAAGCGAATTTAGGTCTTTCGAGAGAATATGGCTGCGGCTTTTTTTAAGATTTCAAGTTCCTCTTTTAAACGAGCATTTTCTTTTCTCAATTCAGCCACTTCTTTTCCAGTCAGTCCTGTGGACTGATTAGGTAAATATAAATTCTTCCATTTGTAAATCGTTGCTTCAGATAAGCCATATTCTTTCGCTAGCCCTCGAACAGAACGTCCAGTTTGATTCAGATCAACAATCATCTGTTTGAAATTTTCTTCGTATCGGTTCATAAAATTCATCCTCTCGTAGATAAGTTTAATTTATTTCTGTCTCCACGAAAAGTTGTCTAAGATTTGATACTAACACCAACCTGAGAAAAGTTTTAATTCTTACAAGCTTATGTGGTTTATTATCCTATATTACTTTTCAGACAGGTGAATGCTTCAGAGAGTCTTTGATGTGTACTTTCTTAGGAGTGATAGCTTCTAGCGTGATCGGTAGTTTCTACTTCAAAGCTAAAAGAAAGTAACAAATTGAATAAAAAGATTTTTTTGAAATAACGATCAGTAAGGTCATGGTATTAGGAAAGAGGGAGAATATGAAAAAGAAGTGTTGGAAGTTATTAGTTATTGGTTTGTTAACGGTTCCCTTAGGGCTGGGAGGAATTGTTCAGGCGGAAAATGTCCTTGAACAATCGTCTCAAACAGTCCAATCAGAAACCAGTACGACTGAAACAAGCGAAACTCGAAAAAATAGAACCGAAGAAAGTCAAACGCAATCAAGCCAGTCAGAAAGCGACCAGCCGAAAGCTGAACAACCCGAAACTCCAGATGTGACCAATCTCAATCCTGCTGTAAGGGCGGTACCTGAACAAGAGGTTATGGCTCCCAATCCAGAAACTGGTGAGATTGCCGAAGAAGATGCACGCAACGCGTCACTTCCTGTCGAAGCGTATGCAGCAGCAAGTCTAAAACCTGTTTACCGCGTGTACAATCCGAATTCAGGAGAACACTTACACACGTTAAACGGTGGCGAAAAAGACAATCTAATGTCATTAGGATGGGTCTATGAAGGCATTAGTATGCAAATTGATGGCAGCGGTAGTAATCTGTACCGTGCCTATAACCCGAACTCAGGCGAGCATTTTTATACCAAAGATTCGAAGGAAATCGACAAAATCAAACGTGCCGGCTGGCGCTATGAAGGTGTCGCTTGGAAAGTACCAAACGGCGGCCAAAAAGTTTATCGCGTGTTCAATCCAAATGCACAAGACGCTGGCAGCCATCATTATACGTTGTTAGAATCTGAAAAAAGTGATTTGGTCAGACGTGGGTGGCGGTACGAAGGCGTTTCTTGGTCTGTCACTGGTGGCGCGGTTCCTGCTAAATCAACGAACATCATCAATAGTGTTCCTTATGTTAGCCAATACACACCTGTGAAGGCGCCTTGGGGATGTGCGTCTGCTTCGTTAGCAATGATCCTTGGATCAAAGAATATCCGACCAAACCTAAGAACGATGCAAGACCGCTTGCCAATGTATCCAAGTAATCCGAATGGCCAAAAAGGAAATGTGTATACTGGCGCTGGCTTCGGTTGGGTGATCAAACCGAATGCGTTAGCAGCATATGGTAAAACCTATGGCGGAAATACAGTAGATATTTCAGGATCAAATACCGTACAAATTATTAATCGTGTGTTGAATGGTCAACCCGTTCTATATTATGGCTTTTCTTCGTACCAGAAGAATTCCGATAAGAATAGAAATCATGCAAAAGTGATCGCTGGGTACAATAACGGGAAATTCTTAGTCTATGATCCATTGTATTATTCAGCAAATGCAGGCGCAGGCAGTGGTGGTAAAAATATGTTATACGATCGAGGCGCAAGAGCCTGGGTTACGATGGGGCAATTCAATGCCGAACGCGACGGGCGTGCGGTAACAATTCAATAAAGTATAATTATGGCTATACAATCTTTTTTGTTTATGATACACTGTAAGTATCAACAAAGGAGGACACGTGTATGGAAGTTCTAAAAATTCTCAAGTGGGGAAACAGTAGTGGAATGAGAATTCCGAAAAGCATTATGAAAACAATGAATCTCCACGAAAACGATCAGGTTCAGATGGAAATTGAAGTGGTTGACGGTAGAAGACGTTTAGTGATTCAATCTGAAAACGAAGCGAAAGACCCAACTATTGAAGAACTCTTTGAAAACTATCACGGTGGAAGACAAAAAGTTGATTTACAAGATCTTGGAGAAGCCGTAGGTAATGAGAAATGGTAAATGTACCTAAACAGGGAGACATATTGTTGTTGAATGCAGCGCCGAGAGCTGGACATGAGCAGACAGGAAAAAGACCGTATATTGTTCTAAGTCACAATATTGTTGCAGCAAATAGTAATGTAGTCATCGTTGCGCCAATAACTACAACAAAGCGGGTATATCCACTTTACGTGGCTATTCCCAAAGAGCTAGGGATGAAAACAACAGGTAAGGTAATGCTGGATCAATTAACAACGATTGATTATGAAGCAAGAGAGTGTTTGTTCTTGGAAAAGGCAAATGACGTGCTTGTGATCGAACTTTTAAAAAAAGTAAGAGCCGTGTTTCAAAAAAATAGTTAAGAAGGAGATTTCAAAATGAAAATGAGTCGTTTAGGTAAGTGGATTGTTGGTTTAGTAGTGGCATTAGGATTTACAGGGGTTGCTTTGGCAAGTACCACAGACGTTGAGGCATCAACGTTGTATCGTGCGTATAACCCAAACACAGGAGAACACTTGTATACCCAAAATGGCAACGAGATCCCATTCGTGGTTCGCGCAGGGTGGCGCAACGAAGGCACAGCATGGGAAGCACCTAGTCAAGGAGCAAGAGTTTATCGGATGTTTAACCCGAATAACGGGGGAGATCATCATTACACTTTGAACATGAACGAAGTAAATATGTTAAAAGGAAAAGGCTGGCGCTATGAAGGGGAATCGTGGAAATCTGGTGGTTCGACACCGGTTTATCGTTTATATAACCCAAATGCGAAATCAGGTACCCATCATTTCACCATATTAGCAAGTGAGAAAAACAACTTGGTTAGGGCTGGCTGGAGATATGAAGGTGTGGCTTTCTACTCAGGGAAAGATGCTCCTAACACTGGCGGTAACAATGGAGGAAACGGTGGCGGATCACAACAATTAACCTGGACCGTCTGGTACAACGTTCCTGCTGATGAAGATCAATCCTATGCCCTGAAACCAGGACAAAAGAAATTTGCAACTGAAGGTGAAGCAAAAGCGTTTATTGATAAATACGCAAGAGAGACACCAACCGGATCAACAGGCTTTGGTTATAGACAAATCTAATTACAAACGATAATTCAGACCTTGTAGAAATTATTCTACAAGGTCTTTTTTATATAAATATTTTATAGGGAGGAATAATGATGGACAATAAAATTTATTTTGATAGCTCATAAAGGATATTTATGACTGACACTAAGCTAACTCAAAAGAGGTGGCTTTTTTTTATTTGGAGGGAAAGAGATGAAAAATAAGAGATTCAAATTAGCAGGATTACTTAGTTTAATTTTAATTGGAATAAGCAGCTTTTTATTCCAAGGAACTGCCCAAGCAAAAGAAGATAAGAACGTTCAAATTAAAACAACAAGTCAATCGCTGCCAGGGAGAGTGTTTTACGACACGGATAATTTGTACACTATGAGGGGTACAAAGAATGGTGCTGCATGGACGGATACGACTGCTTCTCTTGCAGTTCATTATCCTGACGGCCGCAATGAAATGGTTTTCTGTATTCAACCAGGGGTACCTTTAGTTGGTGGTAAATGGACAGATGGGTACGAGGGGATTGAATCAACTGAGGTTGATGGGGACGCACTTATTGCGTCATGTATTTGGCAAACAGTTTTTCCAAACAAAACACAACATGAAGAAATGGCATCAAGAGCTGTAACTTGGCAATATATCAAAAAATACAACCTGGATATCACCTCGATTGATGGGATTCCCGAGTATCCTCAACTAGAAAAAAAATTAATGGATGCAGTAGATCACTACAAGAAACTACCCGATTTTCACAATAAAACGGTTAAACTAAAATATGGTGAAACGAAAAAATTAGATAGTGGTGGAGTAGATCTACGTGCGTTTGACAGTATTATTTCAAATGATGCGAATGTAAAGTTTGAAATTGCTTCAGATGGTATGTCAGCAAATGCAACCCCTACAGATCCGACGAAAGCAACAGGAACCTATACAGCAATTAAAAACTATGCATATGGAACGCCTATCGTCTGGACGAAAGAAAATTCGCAAACAGTTGTGTCGCCAAAAATTGCCGATCCAACAAAATATTTTGTTAAATGGGATATTGATTTATATGGAGAGATTGAGATTGGTAAGGTAGATAAAGATAGTGGGGAATATTTACCAAACACAAGCTTTGACGCTTTATTTGAAGGCACCAATGCCCCAGCAAAGAAAACGGTGAAGACTGGTAGTAATGGTAAAGTTACAATCAAAGATATTCCAAGTGGGGTGAAATATAAGATCACTGAAACAGCTGTACCTAGTCCCTATGTACTTGCTTCAGCGATTGGTGAAAGCGACACCTATGAAGGTGTTGTAAAAGCTGGCGAAACAGCGACAGTAACAGCTAAAAACGTCAAAGCTACTGGACAGATCGTCATTGAGAAATCCGGCGTTGAGAGTGGAAAGGAACCGTGGAATAGTAACTATTCTCGTGCTGGAAACGTGTTTGAGATTCGTGAAAAAGATAAAGACGGGAAGGTAGTAGAAACAATCACCTCGAACGATCAAGGGATTGCTACTTCTAGCAACAAGCTGCCTTTAGGAACGTATTATGTATCAGAAAAAACGGCCGCAAATGGATTTGCGAACACCTTTAAACCAGTGACCGTAAAGATCGAATACAAAGATCAAAAAACACCGGTTGTTGTAGTGAACGACAAGGGAACAAACCAGGAAGTGACGGGATCTTCTGTTTTGACGAAAGAAGATGCAGAAACGAAGAAAGACACACAAGGGCGAGCTTCATTTGAAGGCGCTGAATACGGACTGTTCTATAAAGACGGCAAACCAGTGAAATGGACAGATCGCGTAAAACCTGAGTTGACGAACGGAACTCAAGTGAAGACAGAAGATGATTCTGTTGTTATTCGTATTGACGATAAAGATCAAACGGCTGGGGTGAAACACTTAGCGTTGAACGGCTACTATTGGTTAGAAACAAAAGCCCCCGAAGGGTACCAAATTGATTCAACAAAACGTGAATTTGAACTGAAGTACAAGGATCAAGACACAAAAGTGGTTGCCTCTGATGTGACATCACAAGAAAAAGTGATCAAACTAACGATCGATGGCTTCAAATACTTGCAGTCTAAATCAGGAAACGTGAATTCTGGCTACAATGGGATCAAGTTCTCGCTGACGCCTATTGATCCTACAAAGGGTGACGTTGTAGAAGTTGAAACACAAACAGATGCGAACGGCTATGATGGCTATTGGGGCTTTAAAGAGTTCCCTTATGGCGATTACCGAATCTCTGAAGTAGCAGCGCCTGACGGCTACAAAAAGATGAAGGATCTGATTCTTAAATCCACTTTTGATGCTGAAAAGCGTACGTACAACATGACAGTGACTGAAGAAGGTCAAAAAGAACCAATCAAAACTCTGACCGTTGAAGAAAGCAAGATCAACGAAGGTTCGAATCAAATTTCTTTAGGGAAACTCATGATCACGAATAATTTAGTCAAAGCACCTGAAATCTCTACACAAGCGACAGTCAACGGTAAGGATACATTCACACCAGGGAAAGATACACCAATGAAAGATGTGGCAAAACTGACCGGTCTTGAGGTAGGACAGAAGTATCGCCTTAAAGAGATTACACTTTGGAGAATCCAAAATGGTGATATTAAGAATGCTACACCAGTTTATCAAGCAGACGAAGATTTTGTTGCTAAATCAGAGACAATGGAAAAAGTCATTGAAACGCTTGTAGACACATCGAAAGACGATAAAAATACGTCTTATGTGTGGACTGAAAAACTGGCTGAACTAGATGAATCAGATAAAGAAAAAGAAGCAGCTGAGCACGTGGATTTAACCAACAAAGAGCAAACTGTAACACCTGAAATTCCTGAAACACCAAAAGAAGAACCGAAAATCGAAACCTTGTTCGCCAACGTCGATGGCAAGCAAGAGATTGATGCGACGAAAGATCAAAAACTTGTAGATAAAGTGAATCAAGAATTTCCTGAATCACAAGTCGGTCAAACGAAGCATTGGGTTCATAAGCTGCATAAAGTTTCGGAATCAACCAAAACAGTACCAACAAGCAGCACATCAAGCACGACAAAAACAACATCGACGACGACAAGTACCACAACTTCTAACAGTACAACAAGTCCTGAAAGTTCTACCAAAAAAGAAGGCAACTCTGAAGTGTTGGAAACGATCAATGATTCTCGAAAAGTGACAAAAGGCAACGAAGAGTTCAACGTGGACTTCCAATATTACGCGAAGAAATACAATCTGAAGGAAGGCGAGAAGTTGGTTGTGACTCATGAAGTCTTTAACGATGAAAAACATACCGATAAGTATGCGGATCATTTCGACTTGAACAATGAGAAGCAAACGATTCGACCTTTGAAAGTAACACCGAAAAAAGAAACGCCTGCAACAAAAGAGACACCGAAATCTGAAAAGTCGATTCCGCAAACAGGAAGTTACAACGCGTTTGAAGAATTCTTTTCAGCGATTTTTAACTAGATAGTCACTCAAAGAAGGAGTTAATTCTCCTTCTTTTTTTATTTATGAGGAGGTGCAGCAGTGAGGACTATTCGGAAAAAATTCCGACTTTTGAAGCGATTTTTTGCAAACTCTCCAATCGCACGACGTGTATTGATTGTTTGCTGCTTATTAGGCGTTGCGGCATTTGTTACTTTTTCAATGCTATTTTTCAAACAGCGAGACTTTGAAAAAGATGTTTATGCCGCACAAAAACAAGCGACAGAACACGTTTTAAAGAAAACTAAGGAGAATCCTAGTAAGGATGTAGCAGCAGATTATTCAGCTGCTGACGTACACACCTTAAATCCAAGAGATTTAAAAAAAGTTGATCCGATCAAGCAAGTAAATGATTACGGAATGGGTCTATTAGAAATACCAGCTATTTCTATGGCATTGCCTATTTTAGAAGGGCCAACGCAAGCAAATTTAAGTGTTGGTGCCGGTACAGCGAAAGAAGGACAGATCCCTGGGAAAAAGAACTTCGTTCTATTAGGGCATTACATGACAAATAGAGGGTTGCTATTTGGAGGGATTCAATATTTAAGAAAAGGCAACGGCATTAAAGTGACCTACCAGGGGAAACAAGCTGACTATGAAGTCACTGAAATAAAAGTTGTATCCAAAAGTGAGACACACTACATGGAAGACACGAAAAATCAAAAGGGTGTGTTGACATTGATCACTTGCGATAGCAGCAATCAAAACACGCCGAATCGCTTGATCGTTCGTGCAAAGGTTACACAATAAACGGTAATGGAGGAATTCAGAAATGAGGTATAAAAAGCCCGAAAGAAATCGAGAAGAAAAGATCCCCTTTACTCCTGGGATTCATGAAGCAGTGATTGAGAAAGTTGTCATGCAGCGATCCAAAAAAGGGGCCGATATGTTCATGATTTTTGTTGCCGGATCGAATGAAGAGAGTAGCCTTTCTTTTTTAACATTCGGCAATGATTTTACGGAAGAGAGTTTGGGCTACATTCTATCAAGTATTGAAGATAATGGCTGCGAGATCCCCGATATTGATTTCGATTACAACGAACAGACAGCCAACTTTATGACAGGCAAAGAAGTGTATATAAAGATCAAGGAAGGCGAGTATAACGGTGAAATTCAATACAGCGTGGAAAGCTTTTTAAGCCAGGAAGAATACGACACGATCCTAGATCAAGAGGACGTAGAATAAATCTAAGAAAGCGTAGGTAAAGTAAATGGATATTGTAATTAAAATGATTGGGGTTATCGGAGGAATCATGACGGTAATCGGATTATTTGGTGTTTTGACAGGTGCGTTAAACTTTTTCTCTGGTAGAAAAAATGAAAATCCTCAAAAGATGGATAGTGGGATCGAATCAATGATCATGGGCGGAGCAATGGCAGCTATATCCGGAGGGATCACAGCCGCAATTATCGCCGCAGTTGGGGCAATTAGGTTTTAAGAGAGAGGAAGTAGCTTATGAAGATAGACGGCTCAACGCTAACTCAGCTGCTATCCAGTCTTGATGAATACAATCCAGCCGTGAATCAATTAGTAGAAAAAATCTCAAAAGGAATCATTCCAGTGGCAATGGTCATTCTTGGAGTATTCATGTACATCGAATTGAATAATACGACTCGAAGAATGCAAGTAGAACAGAATCGTCTAGGTTTAGAATTGTTTATTTCCGTTACTTGGAAATATTTTGTAGGATTCTGTCTGATCATGTTTACAGATGAATTCTTTGATTCAATCGTTTGGATAGTGAATGCTGCTGGCAATATCATTAGTCATATTTCTACTAAAAAATCGGATTTAGACTTTTCAGTTCCAGAAATAAAAGGAAAGTTAAAAGGCGTTCAAAAAATGATTGTTAGTAGTATGGGCGCTTTGGCACAATTTGTCAGCTGGTTTGCGGAGATTGTCACCAAAATACTTGTGTTCTTCAGAGCAATCGAATTGTATATCTTTAAGGCTGCTGCACCTTTGTTAGTGGCCTTTTTCGTTAATGACGAATGGCGGCCAATTACAATGAAGTTCATCAAAATGTTCACTGCGGTAGCACTTCAAGGGATATTGATCATCATAATCCTATCCATTTATCCGGCAGTCGCAACAAATGACATGCTAGATTTGGTCGTTAAAGGGGATTGGCTAGAGAACTTGTCTGCAATGTTCTTGACGATATGCAAAGGCGTGATCTTTATCATGGTGTTGGTTGGATCACAAAGAAAAGCAAAAGAATGGATGGGGGGATAACTTGTGGCAATTCAATCGAAATTCCATATGGATCTATCAAAGTATGAACCTGTTGGTAAATCTGGCCTAAATAAGCGGCAAAAGAAAATGATCTTACAAATAATTCCAGGATTATCAATCATTATGCTTTTTGTAGCATTTTTAGATTTGAACGATTTTACTTTTTGGATCTTGTCATTCGTGACAGGGTTCTTTTTAATTGTTCCGCCGGTATTAAAAGGTTTAGGTGTATGGGAAGAGTACAAAAACAAGCTGGATTTTTTTATGAAGAAACAAGACCGGTACTATGAGACCGGCCAGATACGGAGGTATGCAGCGCATGAGTTTGTTCAAAAGAAAAATGTCTCGGAGGCAGACAAAATCGGAAAAAAGTAAGAAGAAACGGTTGATTCAGAATGCCGCAACAACACAAAACACATTAAAATATACCAGTAACTTTGAGTCAGGTTTGATGCACATTGTAGATAATGAGTATTCGAAGATGTTCAAGCTGGGAAATTTAGATTATGAAGTCGCTAGTGAAGACGATAAATTAGATGTTGTGATCAATTATGCGGAAGCGTTAAATTCATTGGATAAGCAATCGAAATACCAGCTTTTAGTCTTAAATAAGCGTGTTAAATCAAGCTTATTAGAAAATATCTTATTAGAGCCACAAGGTGATCCGTACGACATTTACAGAGCAGAGATCAACAATATTA
This sequence comes from Enterococcus sp. AZ048, assembly GCF_051715125.1. NCBI lineage: Bacteria > Bacillati > Bacillota > Bacilli > Lactobacillales > Enterococcaceae > Enterococcus > Enterococcus sp. AZ048. The sequence continues at coordinate 101,692 of NZ_JBIOTD010000003.1, forward strand.
TTAGCAGCCGGTTCTTGCACGATCAAAAGAGTTTCGAAACGCAACGATATGCGATTTTTACCACTAAGTCGAAAACAGCGAAACAAGCGGATCGACAACTAAATACACTTGGTAAAAACTATGAAAAACGATTCAATGATTCAGATAATAATTTAGATTTCACTCAATGCAGTGGTGAGGAACGTATGCGGGTCATGAGCAGCATTTTAAGACCAGGCAAACACTTCTCAACAACCTATCGTGATATTGCCTTATCAGGATTATCGAGTAAAGCCTTCGTTGCACCAGGCCGCTTGAAGTTTTTTGATGATGATTTTCAGATCGATGATAAATTTGGAAAAGTCATGTATGTTCGGGATTATCCCGAAAACCTAGAAGACCGACTGATCAACGAAATTTGTGAGAGTGGCCATGAATTAGCGATTTCTATTCATGCCAGCCCTTACGACATTGTTCAGGCGAAGAAAGACCTCACTTCGAAACAATTGCAAAATAAATCAGATATTGTAAACCAACAGAAGAAAAACTTTAAAGAAGGTCTTTCAGAAGACATGGTTTCCGGCTTGGCCAATGAAGTAGACAAGACAACCAAAGAATTGGCTGCTGAAATGAAAGAGAACGGGCAGCGGATGTTTTCAGGTGTCTTTACGGTCATGTTGGTTGAAGAGAGCAGAGACAAATTGAGACAGGCTGTCCGAGACGTAAAAGATCAAGCCCAGGCTCTAGGTGTTGAATTCGATGATATTTATCAAATGCAAGAAGAAGCATTGAATACGATTTTACCAATTGGTAAGCCTTATTTGGATGTTCAGAAGAAGTATATGCGTGATATGACAACCAGTAATATAGCAACACAAATCCCCTTTACGAATGTGGAGCTTCAATCTGAAACGGGTAAGTATTACGGCCAGAACCAACTAAGTAATAATATCATTACGATCGATCGTAAGAACGATCTGAACACGCCTAGCGGATTGATTTTGGGTACATCCGGTTCAGGAAAAGGTATGACCGTCAAGTGGGGGCTTATTTATGATTTGCTTACTACGATCATGAGAAAGACGAAAGATGGTCGTAAGAAAGAACACTGCATTATCGTTGATCCGGAGGATGAATATTCCCCCATTGGGAAAGCATTTGGAGCAGAGATATTGGATATTTCTTCAGGAACGAATCACCATTTAAACATCTTAGATATGGCCGATTCTTCCATGCTTGATGGTGAGGATAAAAAAGTGGATCTAGTAAAAGAGAAGGCCAACTTATTAGTAAGTTTGTTTGAGTCCATTTTGAAAAGTTTTTCGGATGAAGAGGCCAGCATGGTTGACCGAGTAACACGATTAACTTACCAACGGTTTGAAACAATCGATCGCCAACCTACGTTAGTAGATTGGTATGGCATTTTGAAAGAACAACCGGAAGATTTCGCCCAACAACTGGTCATTAAGGTAGAACCTTATACAATTGGTTCGCAAGATATTTTTGCTCACGAAACGAATGTTGACCTTACAGCACCATTTATTATTTTTAATATCAAGCACTTAGACGATCGTTTGAAATCATTTGCTATGAAAGTGATCTTGGATCAAGTCTGGAAACAAGTCGTTTCTTATCAAAATAAATTGACGATCCATCTATACTTTGATGAATTGCAGCTGAATTTTGATACTGAAGAAAATGCTTCATGGTTCTTCAAATTATGGTCACGGATTCGGAAGTATGGAGCTGTTACAACAGGAATAACTCAAAACGTTGGCACGCTTTTAGAAAAATCAGCTGGACAGAAAATGATTTCAAATAGTGAATTTATTGTGTTGTTGCGCCAAAAATTAGTCGATATGGAACACTTGAAACGAGTGGTTAAGATTCCACCATCGTTACAAAAATACGCCGGTGAGAAGGTGCCAAAAGGTACAGGTTTGATTTATGCCGGTGGGAATATCGTTCCTTTTGAGAACATCATTCCCAAAAATACGAAGCTGTTTGAGCTGATGAATACTGATGCGGCGTAAGGGCATGAGCCTATGAAAAATAAGAATGTTCAGCAAAAAGTAAAAGTTGATTCCGTTTCAAAGAAAAACAGGTATCAAGAAGACACTGAATCGACCCAAAAGAAAGAGCCGAAAACGTTGATCGGTTCTACCATAACGGCACAAAAGCAACGTAAAGTCATCGTAAACCAAAAGATGAAAGAAAATGCCAATCTATCTTCACGAAAACAAGTGAAGCATACCAGGGGAGAATACAAGGAAGCACAAAAAAAGTATCGAGCAAAAGTTCAGACACACAAGCAGCTGAAGCAATCGCTCGATGCTTTGAATGCAGAGCATTCATCCAAAGTTACAGATCAACAAAGAGCAGCGGATACAGATGAATCCAAAAAATTAGATTCTCTATCAAGTGGAAAAACGGCTGAAGAGATTCGAGCGAAAACATTTGCTAGAGAGAAGCTAGAAAAAGAAGTCGAAAAAGCAGGTAATGACGTAAAAAATGCCAAAGAAGAGGCCGGAACTGCTAAACAAGTATTGAAAAAGACCAAAAAAGCTGACCCTTCAAGACTTTCAAAACAAGTGAATCGGCAAGCTCTATCAGCTGCAAAAAATAAGGCTGAAGAATCAATGAATCAGCATGATACGTTAGCTGAAGCAGTGAAGCTCAGACAAGATGGCCGACGTCGAACAAACACATATCAATCGACAAAATATTTAGTTAAAAGTGGTCATCGAGTAAATATGAAATTGACTAGGGGCGCTTATGGCCTGTCCAATCGCTCCTATAATTTCATTCGTGGACGGGGGTTTCAAACGACACCTGAAGAATATTCGAAATTGCGACAGACAGCTAAAAGAATGCGGAACTTTAGGAATCGACTTCAAGCCAGCAAAGCCGCCCAAGCAGCAAGAAAAACGCAAGGATTTGTTAGCTCCATTATTCGTGTATTGAATAATCCCTTTAAGGGAAGAAATTTATTAATAATCGGCGGCATTATGATGTTCATTGCTACGATATTCATGTTTTTCCCGCTATTTACACCACTTCCTATCCAACAAGACGAATTCGATCTAACCGATTCATGGAATCATATGACGAAACTGGATGCGGATCGTTCCGATGATACGTATTCATTCTACACGAATCCTGATGAAACAATGTTTTATATGAATTATCGCTTTGAAGACTATACCATCGATGAGCGAACGAATATCCTTTCTTTCAAGACGTATGGTGATTATTTAAATGGCATTTGGGAATCGATGAATAATACCAAAGGTGACGAGTACAAATTTACATCCATGTACGATCTCGCTAAGGATAAAAAATCGGATTACTATTTAGATTCTGATGATTTTG